>JAQBPX010000015.1 GCA_028287305.1 Gemmatimonadota bacterium | reverse complement strand
TCCGGAAGAACGCGTCGGTGCTCAGCAGCACGTCGTAGTCGAAGAAGATGTCGTAGATGCGGACGATGCCTTCCTCGCGGAGCACGGTGTCACTCGCGCCGGGGTTGCCACGGTGCATCGAGAGGCCGAGTCCGAAGTGCGCGTCGTGATAGAGATTCGCGCCGGTCGAGATGATCCAGTCGACGAACCCAGATTCGATGAGGGGAATCAGCGCCGCCATGCCGAGGCCAGCGGGCGTGAGCGCACCGGTGAGCGTCATGCCGACCGTGACGTCCTTCTCCAGCATCTTCTTGCTGAACAGTTGGCACGCTTCCCTGAGACGCGCGCCGTTGTATGCGAGGAAGGTCCCGTCGATCAGGTCCGCGGCGGTTTCCGATCCGTCGATGCGCTTTGGCGCGATGCGGCCGCCCTGGAGGAACTTCGATGTGTCGTGCGACGTATGCTGCTCGCCGGCATGCTCACGCTCCTCGGCGGCGCGCTTCTGCGCGCTCTTGTCGCCCGCGGCGGATGCTTTGTGCTTACTACCATGACGACTTGCCTTGAATCCGCCGCGTTCGCGTACGTCGTCCTTCTTCTTGCCCGACTTCTTCTTGCTGGCCATGGTGCGATTGTTCTGGATGATAGTAGCGGCGAAAAGCAGGTCCTTCGCTGCGCTCAGGACGACAACTCGCTCGTCCCCGTTCTGCCTCGATCCTCGATCGACGTCCTACTCCTCGTCCCCGTCCTCGGCGCCGTTGTCGTCGGCCACATCGACCCCCTCGGCCTCCGTCCCGTCGCCTTCCTCCTCCGGCACCACGCGGGCGACCGCCATGACCAGGTCCTTGCTGTCGAGGTTGACCAGCTTGACCCCCTGCGTGTTGCGGCCGGCGACGCGGATCCCCTTCACCGGCATCCGGATCAGGATGCCCTGCTTGGTCATCAGCATCAGCTCGTCCTCGGGCAGGACCTCCATGATCGACACCGCGTCGCCCGTCTTGTCCGTGCGGTGGATCGTGATGATCCCCTTGCCGCCGCGCCGCTGCACGCGGTAGTCGTCGATCGGCGAGCACTTGCCGATGCCCCGCTCGGCGACGACGAGCAGCGTCGCCTCGCGCTTGATGACCACCATGCCGATCACTTCGTCCCGGGCGCCGAGCTCGATCCCCTTCACGCCGGTCGTGTCGCGGCCCATCTCGCGCACGTCCTGCTCGTGGAAGCGGATCGAGAGGCCGTGGCGCGTCGCGAGCACGATGTCGTTGGTGCCGCTCGTGATCTGCACGTCGATCAGCTGGTCGCCGTCCTCGATCTTGATCGCCTTGAGGCCGGTGGAGCGCGGGTTCGCGTACTGCGAGAGCGCCGTCTTCTTCACCGTGCCGCGCTGCGTGGCGAAGAGGAGTGACTGGTTCTCGGCGAACTCGCGCACCGGCAGCAGCGCGGAGATCTGCGTCTCCGGCGTGACGTTGATCAGGTTCACCACCGGCTTGCCCTTGGCGCCGCGACCCGCCTGCGGGATCTCGTGCACCTTGAGCCAGAAGACGCGCCCGTCGTCGGTGAAGATGAGGATGTAGTGGTGCGTGCTCGCGACGAAGAGGTGCTCGATGAAGTCCTCGTCCTTGAGCTGCCCGCCGCTCCCCCCGCGCCCGCCGCGCTTCTGCTTGCGGTAGAGCGTGACCGGGGTGCGCTTGATGTAGCCGGTGTGGGAGATGGTGACGACCATGTCCTCCTCGGCGATCAGGTCCTCGATCGTGAACTCGCCCTCGTCGCTCGTGATCTCGCTGCGGCGGTCGTCACCGTACTTGCGCGTGACCTCCACGAGCTCCGCCTTCATGAGCGCCATGCGGTCTTCCTTCGACGCCAGCAGCTTGCGCAGGGCGGCGATGGTGGTGCGCACCTCGGCGAGCTCCTCTTCCAGCTTCTCGATCTCGAGGCCGGTGAGCTTCGCCAGGCGCATGTTGAGGATCGCCTCGGCCTGTCGCTCGCTGAGCTTGAAGCGCGACTGCAGCTGCAGGCTGGCCGTGGGCGAGTCGTCCGCGGCGCGAATGACCTTGATCACCTCGTCGATGTTGTCGACGGCGATCTTGAGCCCCTCGAGGATGTGCTCGCGCTCGAGCGCCTTGTCGAGCTCGAACTGCGCGCGGCGCACGATCACCGTGTGGCGGTGCGCGATGTAGTGCTCGAGCACTTCCTTGAGCGGCATCACCTTCGGCACCAGCCGCCCCGTGACCGAGTCCGGCACGAGCGCGAGCATGATCACGCCGAAGGTGGACTGCATGGTGGTGTGCTTGTAGAGCTGGTTGAGCACCACGCGCGGGATGGCATCGCGCTTCAGTTCGATCACGATGCGCAGGCCGTCGCGGTCCGACTCATTCCGCAGGTCGCTGATCCCCTCGAGCTTCTTGTCGCGCACGAGGTCCGCGATGCTCTCGAGCAGCTTCGCGCTGTTCACCTGGTAGGGGATCTCGGTGACCACGATCTGCGACTTGCTCGAGCTCTCCTTCTCCTCGATCACCGCGCGCGCGCGCATGATGATGCGTCCGCGACCGGTCTCCTGGTAATCCTTGATCCCCTGTCGGCCATAGATGAAGCCGGCCGTGGGGAAGTCGGGTCCCTTGATGAACTTCCGGATGTCGCCCGGCGTCGCCTCGGGATTGTCGATGATGTGGAGGATCGCGTCGACGACTTCGCGCAGGTTGTGCGGCGGAATGTTCGTCGCCATGCCCACGGCGATTCCCGACGAGCCGTTCACGACCAGGTTCGGGATGCCCGCCGGCATCACGCCGGGCTCCTCGAGCCGGTCGTCGAAGTTCGGGACGAAGTCGACCGTGTTCTTGTCGATGTCCGAGAGCAGCTCCACCGCGATAGGCATCAGGCGCGACTCGGTGTAGCGATAGGCCGCCGCGGGGTCTCCCTCGATCGACCCGAAGTTGCCCTGCCCATCGATGAGCGGATAGCGAAGCGAGAAGTCCTGCACCATGCGCACGAGCGCGTCGTAGACGCTCGAGTCGCCGTGCGGGTGATACTTGCCGAGCACGTCGCCGACCACGGTCGCGCACTTCTTGTATGGACGTCCCGGCACAAGGCCGAGCTCGTTCATCGCATAGAGCACGCGGCGGTGCACGGGCTTGAGCCCGTCACGCACGTCGGGCAGCGCGCGCGACACGATCACGCTCATCGAATAGTTGATGAACGATTCCTTGATCTCATCGTCGATGAGTCGCGGAAGGATGCGTTCGCGGTTGTTCGGAGCGGTCATGTTTTCTCGTCGCTGCCAGGCTCTTTACACACAGGAAAAGCGGGCTTTCCGCAGATGCGAAAGATAGCTTCTGGAGGGTGGAAAATCAACGGCACGGTGTGTTTGTAACCCCTTGCAGCATAACGCCTTACCGTGCGAGAATCGCCTCGTGTGCCTGGCGCGCCCGGCCGGGTCGCCTGACCGCGGTCACCAGCTGAGCGTCACCCGGCCGTTCCCTCCGGGCGTCCCAGCGGCCCGACCGAAGTCGGGGACCTGCGCCCCGCAGGAGGACCCACTTCGAAAGTATCCACCGTGACCGCCGCCGCCGCCCTTGTTGATGTTGCCCGGGCCACCACCGGCACCTCCGGTACCCCCATCCGCACCAACGCAACTCGTTGACGCAGGCCCTTGTCCACCTGCTGTTCCGGGGACGAGGGTGCCACTGGTTCCCGCGACGGTGATTCCCGCGGCGCCTCCTGCCACATTCTGGTCGCGTGGCCCACTGGCGCCGTGAACACCCCCGCCAGCCTTGATCAGCAGTCCGCTCGCGATTCCCGCGGTGTATTGCACATACGACGCGACGCCGTCGCCGGCGGGAGTTGCGGGATAGCTGTTTACCGAGCCCGAGCCCCCACCAGCGCCAACGACCACGGATAGCGTGAGTACAGCCGTCTGGAGAGGGATGTTCGCCAGGTAGCTCCCGTAGGCGCCGCCGCCGCCGCCACCGCCGCCCGATCCTCCTTTCGGCCCGATCCCCCCGCTCGAGCTTCCGGTGCCTCCACCTCCCCCTCCGCCCCACGCTTCCACGAGAATGCCAACTGTTTGCCCGGCGGAGCCGTGGATGTCGCACGTCTGCTGTGCACACACTGTCAGCGTGTAGGTGCCAGGCCCACGCGTCCACGAACCGTGACTGACAGGCATTGCCTTCGTGGCGTGTTGCGGAGCGGCGCTAAGCTGCCCGTGAACATTCGTTGCCGCCACGACGAACAGCATCGATGCGGCAAGCACTCTCGTCATGCGCGACATGTAGTCTCCAAGGTGAGCGACGCCGGGCAGGAGCGTCGGTGGGGCCCCGTGTCCTCCGCGACGGTCACTTCACGAACTTCATGTCTCCATTACTGTCGAGATAGAAGGTCTCACCCTTCGCGTTCTTCATCAGCACGTTGCCTTTTGCGTCGACGCCGAGAAGCTGGGCGTTCAGGACAGCCTTGGCGATGTGCTTGCCGGTGGCGCACGCTCTGGCTGCTTCTGCGGACGTAGACCCCTTCTGGAAGATCAGGTCGCCGCGGCGGTCAACGGTGAAGCAGTGCCCGCGCGCATCCTTGAAAACTGGCGAGCCATCCTTCATCCCCTCCGCCGACACGCGATCGGCGACCTTGATGTATTCCGATCTGAGCTTGATGAAGCCGATGCTCTCGGAGCTTGCCGCCTGAGCCTGCGCGGCGACGGTTGGCGCGGCGAGAAGCAGTGCGGCGGCGAGCAGGCTGGTTGCGGCCGTCTCGGTACGCGTGGTACGTGGCTTGTCGGCTTTCATTCTGGGTGACCTCACAGGGTGGGTTGGACAGCGAGGAATCAGGCGATCAGGGTTCCACGGCAATGCGTGGAACCGCACTGGCAGGGATGCTTCTCCAGCTTCTCTTCATGCGTCAGGATCGTACCGTCCAGCGGACGAAGCTTGTAGTCGATCGTGAGCTCTTCGTGCCGCATGATGTCCCGCATGGCGTACACATACGGAATTCCGTCGAACACGTAGACCTCGCAGCTTGGCTCGCAGCCGTGGTTGACGAAGCGGGCGTCGTTTCCGCCCTGTTCTCCGTCGATCACGTCGTCATCGTCCACGGCGAGCACATACCGCGAGGACGTCAGCCCCAGCACGACCTCTCCTGCGACGGCGTCGCGTCGAAGCCGCTTCCCCTCGTACTCGAAAATTCGCGTGCCGCGTGGGATCTTCCGCTTGGCGAACACCCCGCGTCCCTGGATGCGCGACTTGCCGACGCGTGCGAAGTCCCGCGTCGACGAGGGCGACATCTCCATCTACTACCGCGTCTCCGTCGGCTCGTCCGGCGGCGGCATGTGCACCGCCGTCGGCGCCACGTGCGGGCGCTCGGCGTCGTACTCCGCCTCGTCATCCGCCTCCGCCTGGCGCTCGCGCTCGAGCGCCTCCGCGCGTTCCCGCCGATACTGCTCATACCACTCGCGCGTGATCTCGCCCGCCAGCTCGCGGTTGCCGAGCCCGAACGACAGCGCCATGGCCAGCGCGATCGCGCCGAACAGGATGGCGAACGCCGTCGTCACGATGTCCGTCGCGATGCCGAGCTCCTGCAGCGCCATGAAGATCGCGAGCAGCACCACGCCACCGCTGCCGATGCGCGCCAGCACGCGCCCGCCATGGATCGCTCCCGCCGAGGCGGAGATCAGTCCGCCCACGAAGTTGCCGAGCACGATGCCCACGAGGATGATCGCGATCGCCGCAATCACGCTCGGGATGTAGCTCACGAGCTCCGCGAACACGTTCGACAGCGAGTCGAGCCCGAGCGCGTTCGACGCCACCAGGATCACTGCGAACATCACCAGCCAGAACGCGAGGTTCGCGACGACTCGCGTGGGGTTGAGGTGCGACCCCGAGCGCTCCACCGCCTGCAGCACGCCGCCGCGCTCGAGCATCTGGTTCAGCTTGATGCGGCGCAAAAAGCGGTCGACGATCTTCTCGAGCACCTTCGCCAGCAGGTAGCCGGCGAACAGGATCACCAGCGCGCCCAGCAGCGCGGGCACCAGGTCGCCGAACACCTGGGCGAAGCTGTTCTGCAGTCGGTCGCTGAAGTTGACCGTCGAGTCGCTTTGCATTGGTTGCGGGTCGCGTTGTAGGGTGACGCGGGAAATCTACGTCAGTTCCGGGTGCCGCGCTTCATGTCGAAGATCGCGCTGCGACGACAGGTCGGGCAGATCAGCCACTCCCGCTGGCGGCGGTAGCCCAGCCCGAATGAGCCGCCGCCGATCGAGCGCTGGGTGAGCTGCGCTCCATCGCGCGGGCAGGTCGCCTTCCCCTCGAGCAGGAACGCGTCACGAATCGCGCGCTCCTCCTCCAGTTCGTACTTCGCATGGTCGGTCATCGCATGCGCAACACGATCTTGCCGAACTGTCCGGCCGACTGCAGTCGCGCGTACGCGGCCTGGGCCTCTTCCATGGGATACGCCCTATCCACCACGGGCAGCAACCGCCCCGCCCCGAGCTCGGCGGCGATCGCCGAGAACTCGGCGTCGTTGCCCATGGTGGAGCCCAGGATGTCCCACTGGTTCCAGAACAGGCGCCGCACGTCGGTGGTCACCAGGGGGCCACTGGTTCCGCCGCACGTCACCAGCCGGCCACGGCGCCCGAGCGCGCGCAGCGAGCGCTCCCAGGTCGCCTCGCCCACGCTGTCCACCACGATGTCCACGCCGCGCTTGCCGGTCTGCGCGCGCACCATGGCGGGCACGTCGTCGCGGTCGTGGTTGAGGGTGAAGTCCGCACCCAGCTCCCGGGCGCGCGCGAGCTTCTCATCGCTGCCGCTCGTGACCCAGGCTCGAGCGCCGAAGCGCTTGGCAACCTGGAGCGCTGCCACCGCGACGCCGCCGCCAATGCCCCAGATCAGCACGTCGTCGCCTGGCTGCAGGCGCGCGCGCGTCACGAGCATGCGCCACGCCGTGAGCGTCGCCAGGGTGAAGGCAGCAGCCTCCGCCACGGGGACCGTCGCCGGGATCGCCCGCACGTTCCACGCGGGCACCACGACCTCCTCGGCCGCGAGCCCCGGCACGTGCTCGCCCAGCACGTGAAACCTCGGGCAGAGCGGCTGCTCACCATCCAGGCAGTATTCGCAGCTGCGATCGCTCACGCCGGCGTTGATGATCACCCGGTCGCCCACCGTCACGCCGGTTG
Source organism: Gemmatimonadota bacterium (assembly GCA_028287305.1). Classification (GTDB taxonomy): domain Bacteria; phylum Gemmatimonadota; class Gemmatimonadetes; order Gemmatimonadales; family Gemmatimonadaceae; genus JAQBPX01. The sequence goes on along the minus strand of JAQBPX010000015.1, from coordinate 359,857 downwards.
CAGCGCTGCCGGTCTCGGTCACGACGCCGGTGGCGTCCGTGCCGACGATGAAGGGCGGCGTGATCGTCACTCCGGGCAGCCCCGCCAGCAGGTAGAGGTCGAGGTGGTTGAGCGCCACGGCGTCCACGCGCACGCGCACGTCGGTGTCGGTGCGCAGCGTGGGACGGGGCAGGTCATCGCGCAGCTCGAGCACGTCGAGCCCGCCGTGACGCGAGATGGTGAGCGCTCGCACGAGGGTAGCGGGGGGTTATATTGGTGGCGTCCGGTTCCGGGCGTCCAGCGGCCGAAATATGCACGCGAAGTGCGGCCGGCGGACCAGTCGCTCCGACCCAATCTCATGACAGCCATCAAGGTCCCACCGCTCGGCGAGTCCATCGTCGAGGCGACCGTCTCCCGATGGATGAAGAAGGAGGGCGACCAGGTCGCCTCCGGCGACACGCTCGTGGAGCTCGAGACGGACAAGATCACCGTCGAGGTGCCGGCGCTCACCGCCGGCACGCTCACGAAGATCCTGCACGCGGAAGGCGACGTCGTGAAGGTGGACGACGTGCTCTGCGAGCTGGGAGAGGCGACCGCCGGAGCGACCGCGCCAGCGCCCGCTGCCGCAGCGCCGAGCGCTCCTGCCGCTCCTGCCGCTCCTGCCGCGCCTGCGCCTGCCCCTTCCGCGCCCGCGACAGCCGAGGTGAAATCCTCGCCCGCCGCCCAGCGCACCGCCGCCGAGAAGGGCGTCGACCTTTCGACCGTCCAGGGCACCGGCCGCGGTGGTGTAGTGTCGAAGCCCGACGTGATCGAAGCGTCGTCCGCGCCGAAACCCGCAGCCGCCGTTCCCCAAACCTCAGCCCCTCAAACCTCACCCCTGCAGTCCTCAGCCCCTCGCGTCGCCTCCGGCGACGCGCGCGACGCGCGCGAAACGCGCGAGAAGATGACGACGCGCCGCAAGCGCATCGCCGAGCACCTCCTCGAGAGCCAGCACGCCACCGCGCACCTCACCACCTTCAACGAGATCGACATGTCCGTCGTCTCGGCGCTCCGCGAGCGCATGAAGGAGAAGACCGAGAAGGAGCACGGCGTCAAGCTCTCGTTCATGCCCTTCTTCGTGAAGGCGGCCGTGCAGGCGCTCAAGGCGTATCCACTCGTCAACGCCCAGATCGACGGCGACTCGATCGTCTACAAGCACTACGTCAACATGGGCATCGCCGTCGCCAGCGACGCGGGACTCGTGGTGCCGAACGTGAAGGACGCCGATCGCAAGGGAATGCTCGACATCTCGCGCGACATCGCCGCGGTCGCCAAGCGCGCCCGCGATGGCAAGCTCACGATGGACGACCTCTCCGGCGGCACGTTCACCATCACCAACGGCGGCGTGTTCGGCTCGCTCGTCTCCACGCCGATCATCAACTACCCGCAGGTCGGCATCCTCGGCCTGCACAAGACGCAGGACCGCCCCATCGCCGTGAATGGCCAGGTGGTGATCCGACCGATGATGTACGTCGCGCTGTCGTACGATCATCGCGTGATCGATGGGCAGCAGGCCGTGCTGTTCCTGGTGAAGGTGAAGGAGCTCATGGAAGACCCCGCCACCATGCTCATCGACTGACGCGCCGCCGCGTTCGCTGTCGGAAAAAAGTTTGTAACAACGCGCAGAAACAGCGATCTCGAGCAGTGACTCGAGCAGGGCTCCATTCGTTTTCTCCGTGAAGCGCGTGCCGCGCGCTTCGACACAACGGACTCAGACGCATGGAGCCCTTCATGATCATTCGCCGTCATTCGGCCGTGGCCCTCCTCCTGGTCACTGCCTTCGTCGCCGCTTGTAACAGCGACTCTGCCCTTGCCCCCTCGGCGAGCCCGTCCGTCGCCACCGCTCCGTCCGCCACGCCCAGCGCCGCGCTCGCTGCGACCGCCACTCCGCAGTTCCATGCGCTCGGCCTCAAGCTGGGCCGACCCGCGCGCGACCAGCTGCGCAACACCGACGGCTCGCTGCGCATCGACCTGCAGTCCAACTACGACGCATTCCTCTCGCGCATCGCGCCGAGCCTGGATAGCTGGAGCACCGACGCGCGCCTCGCGGTGAACCCGAACTACCTCGCGGCGATCATGACCAAGGAGAGCGGCTTCGATTCGCTGGCCATCAGCTGGATGCCGGCGAACGGCCTCTCGCAGATGACGTACATCGCCGACGCCGACCTGAAGGACATGGCGACCTCCACCACGTTCTCGTGGATGCAGGCCGAGGTCGGCAGCTGGCCGCGCAACGCGCAGGTGCACTCGGCCGCCGCCACGCGCGACGGAACGCTCGCGCTGCTCGCGCAGGGCACCGTGACCGCGGCGAATGAATACTTCTTCCGCCCCGCGCAGATCGCGCGCGCCGAGGCGTTCTGGATGCGCATGCTCGAGAACAAGTGGACCACCGACACCTGGCCCGGCGGCTACGGCAGCGTGGCGCGCGCGAAGCTCAATGGCGGCGCGGCGCTCACCGAGTCGCAGCTCGTGGACCTCATCACCGTGTCGTACAACCAGGGATACGACTGGGTGTATGCGCTCGTGAACCAGTACGGCACAGGCTGGGTGGCCGCGCTGCCGCAGCAGGGAGCGGCGGGCGTCGAAGCCGCCGATTACCTGGAGCGAGTGCGCGCCTACACCGTGACCTTCCAGAACGCCGCGACCACGACGACCACCACGGTGGCACCCGCACCCGCACCCGCACCCGCACCCGCACCCGCGCCGACGATTGCAGCGCCCGTCGCACCGACGAGCGCCGGCATCTGGAAGGAGATCCGCTGGCAGGTTGGCGTGTCGTGGACCGACGCATCCAGCAACGAGACGGGCTTCCACATCTGGCGCTCGGTGAACGGCGGCGCCTACACGCTGGTCGGCACCGTTGCCGCGAACGGCAATCGCTTCTGGCAGAACGTCCCCGCCACGATTGCCACGTACCGCTACGCAGTGAGCGCCTTCAACGCCGGTGGCGAGTCCGCTCGCTCCGTGTCCGGCACGCTCAAGATGCAGTAGGCCGGTGCGCCGGGGTCGGTTCCTCGGACTTCGCGGACTGAAGGGCGGAAAACATCGCGGATACTGCAAGCGCAGCTCCTTTGAGACGGCACACCGGATCACTTCCGGTGTGCCGTTTTCAATTTTCCCACCGCCCCTTCCGCGCAGGTGTCCGCTCTTCAGTCCGCGAAGTCCGAGGAACCGGCCCCGGCGCGAAGATCCGTTAGTTTTCAGTCTCCACTCCACGCAAGAGCAATGACCAACGCAGACGTCGTCATCATTGGGGGCGGGCCGGGCGGCTACGTCGCCGCCATTCGCGCCGCACAGCTCGGCCTGAACACGGTCTGCGTGGAGCTCGACGCCACACTCGGCGGCACCTGCGTGAACGTCGGCTGCATTCCCTCCAAGGCCCTGCTCGAGAGCTCGCACCACTACGAGTTCACCGCGCACGATGCCCAGGCGCACGGCATCGGCGTCGGGCAGCTCTCGCTCGACCTCGCGACGATGCTCAAGCGCAAGGACACCGTCGTCCAGAAGAACACCCAGGGCATCGAGTTCCTCTTCAAGAAGAACAAGGTCACCTGGGCAAAGGGCCGCGGCACGCTGCGCGCCAACAACGTGGTTGACGTCGCCGGCGCCGACGGCACCACCACGCAGTACCAGGCGAAGCACGTCATCATCGCCACCGGCTCCATTCCCGTCGAGCTGCCATTCCTCAACTTCGACGAGGAGCGCATCGTCTCGAACGTGGGCGCGCTGAAGATCCCGACGGTGCCCGAGCACCTCATCGTCATCGGCGGCGGCGTGATCGGACTCGAGCTCGGCTCCGTCTGGCGCCGGCTCGGCGCCAAGGTCACCGTGGTCGAGCTGGCGCCCACCATCCTGCCGGGGATGGACGACGACGTCACGAAGGAATGCGAGAAGCTCTTCCGCAAGCAGGGGCTCGACATCCGCACCGCGACCAAGGTCACCGGCGCGAAGCGCGAGGGCGACTCGGTGCAGGTCACCGTCGAGAGGGACGGCAACCCCGAGACGCTCACCGCGTCGCACGTCCTCGTATCCGTCGGTCGCAAGCCATCGCTCAACGGCATCGACGCGAGGGCGCTGGGCCTCACGCTCACCGAGCGCGGCTTCATTGCGGTGGATGACCAGCTCCGCACGAACCTCCCGAACGTGTTCGCGATCGGCGACTGCGTCCCCGGCCCCATGCTCGCGCACAAGGCCGAGGAGGAGGGCGTGATCGCCGCCGAGGTGATCGCCGGACAGAAGGCGCACATGCACTACAAGTCCATCCCCGGCGTGGTCTACACATGGCCCGAGATCGCAGTCGTCGGCCTCACCGAGTCGCAGGTGAAGGCAAGCGGCCGCGAATACCGCGTGGGCAAGTTCCCCTTCTCCGCCAACGGCCGCGCGCGCACGGCCGGCACCACCGACGGCTTCGTCAAGTTCATCGCCGACGCGAAGACCGACGAGATGCTCGGCTGCCACATGGTGGGCCCGAACGTCTCCGAGCTCATCGCCGAGGTGGTGCTCGCATTCGAGTACCGCGGTGCGAGCGAGGACATCGCGATCACCGTGCACGCCCACCCCACGCTCTCCGAGACGGTCAAGGAGGCGGCGCTCGCGGCGCTCGGGCGCGCGCTGCACATCTGACCGCGCGCGCCGAGGACGGCTCCGGGCTGCGCGCCACGCTCGTCGCGGGCGCGCAGGGCGCGGGACGCCTGCACCCGCGCACGCCCGATGCGCACGTAACGCAGGCCGACCTCGATGCAGCCCTCGCACAGCTGCGGACACTCGGCGCGCGCTTCGCGCTGATCGAGCTACCGGACACGGCGGGCACGCTCGCACTGCGTACGCTCCTCCAGGCGAACGGCTTCAAGGGTGCGGGCCGGGTCGACCACCTGGTTGCCGATGGTGTGGCGCTGCTGTTTCTTCGTCGGGAGCTCTGACCACTCCCCACCCGAGGCACGCGCACACGATGCGGCTGCGATCGATCCTTCCCGTCCTCGCGCTCGCGGCCTGCGCGCGACCGGGCACCGCACCACGCCCGCGCGGCGCGCCGTACGACGTGGTGATCGGCAATGGCCGCATCGTGGACGGCACCGGCAACGCGTGGTACTACGGGGACATCGGCATTCGCGGCAGTCGCATCGCAATCATCACCGGCGCGGGGATGCTCGCGCAAGCGAGCACGGTGGAGCGCGTCGACGCGACCGGCCTCGTGGTGTCCCCGGGCTTCATGGACATCCAGGGGCAGTCCACCGGGTTCCTCACGCAGGGCGACGCACGCATCATCGGCAAGGTGTCGCAGGGCGTGACGACGGAGATCCTCGGCGAGGGCTCCACGCCCGCGCCGCTCAATCCGCACACGCTGCGCGTGGATCCGGACGACGACCCGATCCGCGCCGACCTGAATCACCGCTTCGCCACCGAGCACGGCTTCGACGAGTGGCTCACGTGGATGGAGCATCGCCACATCGGCATCAACGTCGGCTCCTTCGTGGGTGCGGGCACCATCCGCACGTACGGGATGGACATGCGCCAGGGAGCCGCGAGTGCCGCCGCGCTCGATTCCATGCGAGCCGCAGTGCGCCGTGCGATGGAGGACGGCGCCTTCGGCATCGGCAGCGCGCTGATCTACCCGCCGGGCAACTTCGCCTCCACCGCCGAGCTGGTGGAGCTCGCGCGCGCCATGGCTCCCTACCGCGGCATCTACATCACGCACATGCGGTCCGAGGCGGACCTGTTGCTCCCCGCCATCGACGAGGCGATTCGCATCGGCCGCGAGGGCGGCGTTCCGGTCGAGTTGTACCACCTCAAGGCCGCGGGCCGCCGCAACTGGGACAAGGCCTCGCTCGCCGTCGCGAAGATCGACAGCGCGCGCCGCGCGGGCCTCGACATCCAGGCGAACATGTATCCGTATGTCGCCGGCGCCACTGGGCTCACGTCGTGCCTGCCGCCGAGTGCGAGCGCCGATGGAAAGCTGATGGACAACCTGCGCGACACGCTCGCCCGCGCCCGCATCCGCGCCGAGCAGCTGCGCAACGAGTCGAGCCCCACGTGGGAGGACCTCTGCTCGCAGGCGACGCCGGAGGGCGTGTTGATCAGCACCCTGCGCAAGCCCGAGAACCAGCAGTACGTGGGCAAGCGACTCTCGGCGATCGCGGCGATGATGAAGAAGGACTACCTGGACGCCGCCATGGACCTGATCCTCAGCGAGAACGGGCGCGTCGAGACCACGTACTTCCTGATGGACGAGGCCAACGTGCGCATGCAGCTCGCTCAGCCGTGGATCAAGATCGGCACCGATGCAGGCGGCCCGGCACCGGAGAGCGTGCGCGGCCTGGTGCACCCGCGCTCCTACGGCACCTATCCGCGCGTGGTCGGGTACTACGTGCGCGAGGGCGTGCTGTCGCTGGAGGAGGCCGTCCGCAAGACGACGTCCGCCGTCGCGACCCGGCTCATGATCCCCGACCGCGGCCTGCTGCGTGAGGGATTCTTCGCCGACGTGGTGCTGTTCGACCCGAACACCCTCGTGGACAAGGCCACCTTCGAGCAGCCGCTGCAGCTCTCGGCTGGCGTGATCGAGGTCTGGGTGAACGGCACGCCGGTCTGGAAGGGTGGGCAGCACACCGGCGCGCTGCCTGGCGTCGCCCTGCGCGGGCCCGGATATCACAAACGTTGACGCACGATTAATCACACCTCTCGGAATGCTGATGCGACCCATGCGAATCACGCGCGCGATGTTCCTCGTCGCCGTGGCGCTCACCGCGCGACCGCTGCACGCGCAGAAGACGCACGTCGCGCAGCTCACCGAGGACTGGACGCGCTACCGCGACAACGTCATCGCGTACGTGGACGCGATGCCCGACTCGGCCATGTCGTTCCGCCCCGCCGCTGGCGAGCGCACCTTCGCGCAGCAGATCGACCACCTCGCCACGACGAACATGGTGGTGGCCGCCGCGACGCTGAAGCGCCTCGAGGAGCCGCCGTTCCTCCCGGACACGGCGCGCATCTTTCACGAGCGCCAGGCGCTGCACGCGTGGGTCACGCGCTGCTTCGACTACGTGCTGGCGAGCATCCAGCAGTCGAAGCCGGCGGACTGGACGCGTGAGCTGGCGATCTTCGGCCAGCCCAATCCGCAGAGCGTGTCGCGATGGATGATGCTCGCGGCCGAGCACTCGGCGTTCACGCTGGGGCAGACGGCGCCGTACCTGCGGCTGTCGGGCGTGAAGCCGCCGGGGTATCAGCTGCCGTTCTGAAGGGCAGGGGCTGGGGGGATGAGGGGCTGGGGGGCTGGGGACTGCAACAGCAGGGCACGGACGTTCGCTTCACGGTACGAGAATATCCTGCGCAGTTGCCGTCTCACGAGCGGAAGGGCGAGGTCTCCCAGTGGTGAAAAGGGCAGCTGGTAGCGCACCTCGTCGCGCACCAGCGTTCCCCCGGGCACGTCGGTGAAGGTGTGGCGGTGCACCCACAGGGCATATGGTCCCTGCACCTGCTCGTCCACGAACTCCTCGTCCTCACGCCACTCGCGGATCAGCGTGCGCCAGCGCATCGGGATGCGGTAGAGGCCGATGGTGTAATCGATGATCGCGCCGGCGCGCATCGCGATCGGCAGCGGGGTCCGAATGCGAAAGCCCAGCTCCGGCGGCGTGATGCGGGCAAGATTCTCCGCATCGGCAAAGAAGGCGAACACGCGCCGGCGCGGCAGCGGCACTTCCATCGCGGCGTGCAGCACGTGAATGGCCATGCGCGCTCAACGCGCGATGGAGGTGCTCGGTTCCGGCGCGACTATTCCGCGGTCGCGCGCGGCACGCCGCCGGGCGGCGAGAGCCGCGCCGCGTGCGTGCGCAGCTGCGACAGGAACGCCTCGGGCCCTGCGTCGTCGGGCAACTCACCGAGCAGGCGCAGCGCGTCGTCACTCTTCACCGCGAGCCCAGCGCTGAGCGTATCCGGGTCCACTCCGACGCGCTTGAACTCTGCGAGCAGTCGATCCAGTTGGAGATCGTCCATGGTCTCCCCCGATGCTGGCGTGTTCAGGACGTGATGGTGGCAGATACCATGCCTTACCGAGGCCGACTATGAAAGAGGGGCCGATCCACCTGGATCAGCCCCTCGATATGTCCGCTACCGCACCGTGCTAGCGAATGACGCCCATGAACGCGGCGGTCGCGGCCGCGGTCACGGCGACGAGCGCCGATCCGATGGCGACAGCGCTTGCAGGCGTGAGCACGAGCTCGCGCTGGAACCATGGGGTGATCAGCTGCGGCGCGTGCTGCGGCAGCGCTTCCATGATGCGATCCTGGATGTGCGTGGGCGTCCGCATGTGGCGGCGCGCGCTCGTCTCCTCGCCGAGACGGTTCCAGAAGTCCACGTCACGCGCGCTGTCGCCCCTGCGCAGCACGGACTCCGGAAGCTCGCCATCGAGCCAGGCGTGCACGGCAATCGCGAGGGACGTCTCGCCCGTCTGTCCAAGCGGCACTTCGCGCTCGAACAAATTGCGCGCGTCGTCGCGCTGCCGGTCACGAGCGCGGCCGTCGTTGCGGACGCCGGACTCGGAATTGAAGTCGTCAAACATTACGCGTACTTCTCCTCGAGTAGGGCCTGGAGCGCCTCGCGCGCGCGGTGCACGCGCATCTTCAACGCCCCGACAGTGGTGCCCAGCAGGTCCGCCATCTCCTCGTACGACCGTCCCTCCACGTGCTTCATCACGAACGCCTCGCGGAGCGAGGCCGGCAGCGTCGCGAGCGCGCGGTCGAGGTCGGTCCGCAACTCCGTGCGGTCGAGCTCTTCCTCGGGCGTCGCAAACCCGGAAGCCTGGTCATCCTCGTCATAGCTGAGGTGCGACCGGCGAATGTTCTTCAGCCAGTCCTTGCAGCCATTGGCGACGATGCGAAACACCCAGGCATCGAAGCGGCCACGCACCTCGGCGAGGTGCTGGTACGCCTTGATGAAGGACATCTGCAGGATGTCTTCCGCCACGTCCGGACTGCCCGTCATGCAGAGCGCGTGACGGTAGAGCGGGTCGCTGTAGCGGGAGATGAGGATCCTGAACGCGTCGCGGTTGCCCGCGAGCACGCGCTGTATGACGAGCTGGTCCTGGTTCTCCAGGCCAGCGTCCACTTCCGTCTCCGTCGTCTTCACGACGATAGAGTAACGCGCAGCCCGTGATTCGGACAGGGCGTTTACGGTGGACCGCCTTGCGAGCGTCGTCACGCAAGGAGGACGAAACGGCGGTCAGCCGGGTAACACGAAGGCCTCCCAGCCGCGCTCCCTCACCACCGCGCCATGCTCATCCAGTCGGGGCGGCGCCCGGTGCACCGCACCGCCGACGCTCGACGGCATTCCGGTCAGCGGCGATGCCCCCACCTCGCCGATCGCCTCGAGCACGCCGCGCACCATTCCGCACGGCACTCCCGCACGCGCGAGTCGGTCCACCCACTCCGACGCGCTGACGGCGCGCACGCGCTCACTCACGGCGCGAACCACCTCGTCCCGCCGCCCCAGTCGTCCCGCGTTGGTGGCGAGCCCCGCGTCGGCAGCGAGCTCGGGCAAGCCAAGCGCAGTGGCGCACGCGGCCCACTGCGAATCATTCCCCAGCGCGATGACGATTGCGCGGTCCGCCGCCTGGAACAGCTGGTACGGGACCAGGTTCGCGTGCGCGTTTCCCCAGCGCCGCGCGTCGCGCCCGCTCACGAGCGCGTTCTGCGCCACGTTGATGAGTGCGGCGCGCGCACTTCCGGCGAGCGACGTCCGCACATGACGGCCCTGTCCGTCTCCCGCGCGCGCGACGAGCGCGCCGAGGATGCCGATCGCGGCATCCTTCCCGGCCACCAGGTCCACGAGCGCCACGCCGTGCTTCATCGCCGCCCCTTCCGGTTCGCCCGTGATGGCCATCCAGCCGCACTCGGCCTGCACCACGAAGTCGTATCCCGGGCGGGCGGGATGCTCGGGAAATCCCTCGATGGTGCACCACACCAGCGACGGATGTCGCGCTCGAATCGCGTCAGGATCGAGCCCCGTGCGAGCGAGCGCCCCCGGCAGGAAGTTCTCGATGACTACGTCCGCCTGGGCCAGCAACCGCTCGATCAGCACGCGATCGGCCGCCAGGCGCAGGTCGGCGGCCACCGAGAGCTTGTTGCGATTGACCGCCAGGAAGTAGGCACTTTCGCCACGCTCGTCGAAGGGCGGTCCCCACCCGCGGGTGTCATCGCCCGACCCGGGTCGCTCGATCTTTATGACGCGTGCGCCGAGGTCGCCGAGCATCATGGAGCAGAGGGGTCCGGCAAGGACGCGGGACAGGTCGAGCACTTTTATGGAATTGAGCATATGGTGTTGTTATGATGCTCCTATGGATACCGGACGACTGCATCTGGAGACTGCATCGTTGGCCCTCTCCCTGCACCCAGTAACCCTCTCGACTCCCTCTCACCAATCCTTGCCAAACTGTCGAAAAATCATATACTTGGCCCAAATGCAGCCCGGCGGCGCCAGCCGGGCCAATCTCGCGCACGGAAGCGGCCGCAGCAACGCCGCGCCAGTCGCGCTCCGCACGCTTCCGACCGTACGAGGCAATGATGGATAAGGCTCAGCCCACCACGCCACCCGCTCCGACCAACGGCGCCCCGGCGCCTCGACGTGGGTTCGGCAATCGGGGTGACATGAAGGATGCGCTCGCCGAGCTCGCCGAGCGCGCCCAGGTCATCTCGCAGGAAGCAGGCACCGCGGTCTCCTCCGCCATGCGCGACGTGATCAGCGCTGCGGCCGGCGTGGCGGGCTTCGCGATCGAGAGCGCGCGCGACCTGACCAACTTCATGGTGCGTCGCGGGCAGATGACGCAGGAAGAGGCGGACAAGCTCCTCAAGGAAGCCGAAGAGGCGCACATGAAGCGCCCCGCCTCGGAGCGCACGCGTCCCACCGCATCGAAGGTGGCCGAGGAGAAGATGGCGAAGGCCAAGGCCGAGGCAGTCGCGCGTGCCGAGGTCCAGCTCGCGGCCGCGAACGCCGCGCGTGCTGCCGCGCGCGTGCAGGCGAAGCCGGCACCGGAGAAGCCCGCCCCCAAGGCTGCGGCTCCGAAGCCAGCCGCCAAGGCTCCGGCCAGGGCCGCCGCAAAGGTCCCGGCGAAGGCTACTGCCAAGGCGCCAGCGAAGGCCGCCGCGAAGCCAGCGGCAAAGGCGCCCGCCAAGACTGCGGCCAAGGCGCCCGCGAAGCCCGCTGCCAAGAAGCCAGCCGTGAAGAGCGCCGCGAAGACGGGTGGCAAGGCCGCGCCGAAATCGAAGCCCGTCGCGAAGGGCAAGAAGCGGTAGGGCTCATGCCCCTTCTCACCCGGCGCGCGCTGCTCGTCGTCGCCACCGCGGCGCTCGCGTCGTGCAGCGCGGCGATCTCGATGGGAGGCAGCGCAACGCACGACTCCGCGCTGGCGGAAATCCGGGCGACGCTTGATCACGGTGCGCGCGCCTGGAATGCAGGTGACCTCGATGAATTCCTGTCGGATTACGCCGCCGACAGTACCACCACGTTCGTGACGCCCCGCGGAGTGCTGCACGGCATCCCCGCCATCCGCGGCGTGTACGCCGCGCGCTTCGCGCCGGGCGGCAAGCGCGACTCACTCCACTTCGAGTCGCTCGAGGTGGACCTGCTTGCCCCCGACGTCGCCAACGCGATCGCCTTCTACGTGCTGCAGCGCGGCGATTCCGTCACGGCCAAGGGTCCCACGTCACTGCTCATGCGGCGCGTGGACGGAAAGTGGAAGATCGTGCACGACCATTCTTCCTGAGGCGCGCTCCACACTGAGTTTTTGATACGGCACACCCGTCGAGCACGAACCCGACTGCTGTGCATTTTCAATGGTTCCGTTTCATTACCGCGGCCATCTGCCGTTGCCGTTCAGCGGCCATCCGCGTGCGTAGTGCCCCCAAGGACGTCATTGCGCCGAGTGACCCCTACGTGTGGCGCGCGTCAAGTCACGGCTCCGCCACCTTCGGCAGCGGATACGCCACCTTCAGCGCCTCCCGATACTCCTGCTGCAGCGCGCGAATCGTGTCGAACTCCCGCTTCACCGCCGCCCGATACTCCGGGTGCGTCGCGAAGTCGTGCAGCAGCGCCGCCATCGCCTGCGCATCCGCCAGGAAGCCGCGATGCCCCACATCAGTCGTCGCGTCCGCAAGCATCTCGTACGTGTGGAACGAGCCGTTGCTCGTGTGCGCGCTGATCCCCACGCCAGGCATGATCGCCGACACCGCGCCCGTCTCCTCGAACCCCTGCGGCTTGCCCGGCTCGAGCTGCACCTTGTCGCCGCCGAACATCTTCGCGTACGCGTAACCCAGCTCGTCGAGCGTCGCGACGGAGATGCCGTCGCGCATGCTGCCGTAGTGCTCGATCTTCAACTTCGTGCCCGTTGCCAGCGCCGCGCCCCGCGCCGCATCGTCGATCAACTGCCGCATCTGCGCCAGGTACACCTCGTCCGGATAGCGGATATAGAAGTCCGCCACCGCGCGATCCGGCACCACGTTCGGCGCCGCGCCACCCTCGGGAATGATCCCCTGGATGCGCGCCTCGGGACGGATGTTGCTGCGCAGCCCATCGATGGACTCGAACAACCGGATCACCGCCGTGAGCGCGTTGCGCCCGTCCCACGCCATCATCTGGTGTGCCGGCGCGCCGCTGAACACGTAGCGCACGCCGTCGATGTTCAGGCAGCAGGTGCCGAAGCCCGGCGCGGCGCGCGTGGTCGCGGTGCTCGAGTGGCTGCGCACGATGACGTCGGCGCCGCGAAACACGGCCGAGTCATTCATCTGCCGCTTGGCCGCCGGCGGCATCATCTCCTCGGCCGGCGTTCCATACACCGTGACGGTGCCCGGCGTCTTCGTGCGCGTCAGGAACTCGGCCGTTGCCACCGCGGCAGCGAGGCCCACCGGGCCCTGCGCGCTGTGCTGGTCGCCGTGGAAGTTTCCCTTCGTGCCGCGCAGGGCGTCGTACTCCACGATCACGCCGAGGTTCGGGCCGGGCGTGCCCCTGTCGTAGCGCGCCACGAACGCCGTGCGGAATCCCGCGACTCCCTGCGTGACGGTGAAGCCGTGCGCCGAGAGCCAGTCGGTGAGGAGCTTCACCGATCGCGTCTCCTGGAAGCCGATCTCCGGGTGGCGCGTGATGTCGTCGGCCATCGCCATGAGCTCGGTGTCCATCAGCTCCTTCGCGCGCGCCGTCACCTGGTCGCGTGAGCGACTGGGCGCCGTGAGCTGCGCGATGATGCGCGGCACGTCGAGCGAGCGCTCGAGGGAGTCGAGCTTCGCAACCACCACGTGCGCGGCGGAGCGCTCGGTGGGCGTCTCCTGCGCCAGGAGCGACAGGGGCGACAGGCAGCAGCCGAGCAACATGAAGCGGGACAGGCGGTGCACGCGAACTCTCCGAGGAAGGATGCGGCAAATATCCCTATTGCACCCCAGCCCGCCACACCCTACACTGCATTCCATGCAGCTCGCCACGAACAACCGCGCGAATACCAATAATCGGAACTCCCTCCGGAGGTTCGGCTAGGCTCGCGCGCCCGTTGTCCAGGCTCCGCCCGCCCGCCGACTTCGGTCCGGCGGGCTTTTTCGTTGGTGTACCACCCGATGGGGTGTAGGTCAATTGGCAGACCGCCCGGCTGTTACCCGGGAAGTTGCAGGTTCGACTCCTGCCGCCCCAGTTCGCCCGTGAATTTGGCAAAACCGAAACTCCCGGTTCCGCCCGGCGCGTAGTATCGTGGACAAGGTCCACGAGCTCCCGTCGCAGGTTCGGAGAATTGAATGCCAGCTTTGTCGCAGCAGCAGCCCCCCGCCGCACCAGCCGCGCCCACCGCCCCCCAGGCGCCCGTCGCCAAGGTCGCCGGCTCGCCCGACGTGAACGTCAACGTCGTCGATCCCACCGAGGCGTACCGGGCCATCCGCTCGCAGCGCGACGTGCTCCGTGAGCAGCTCGACAACCTCGAGAGCAAGCGGCTCTCGATCGCCCAGCGCCTTCGTGAGGGCCGGGTGACCGGCGCCGACCGCGCCGGCCTCGAGTCGCGCCTCACGGAACTCGACAAGCAGATCTCGAACGTGGACCAGCAGATCGCGGCCAATGAGCGTTCCCTGGCCCAGGCCGCCGCAGTGCCCGGCACCTCCACCGAGCAGCCGCGAAACGAGAACTACAACAACGGCCCGAACGAGGGCGAGATCGCGATCACTGCGATCTGCATCACCGGTGTGCTGCTCTTTCCGGTGTTCTTCGCCTGGGCGCGGCGCCTCTGGAAGCGGGGCAGCGCTGCCGTCGTTTCGCTTCCCGCCGAGGTGCTCGAGCGCTTCACCCGCTTCGAGCAGGCCATCGACTCCGTGGCCATCGAGGTCGAGCGCGTGAGCGAGGGCCAGCGGTGGGTCACCCGCCTGATGACCGAGCGTGCACAGTCACAGGACGCCGGAGCCCTCGGCGCCGGCCCGGCGCAGCCCGTCGAAGTCCGCCAGGGGGAGAAAGTCCCGAACGCAGCGCGCGGGTAGCCCTTCCGTTATCCTCAGTCCATGACGCGCCTCGTCGCTCGCGCTCCCACGCGCATCGACTTCGGCGGCGGGTGGACCGATGTCCCGCCGTACTGCGATCGCGAGGGCGGATTCGTCTGCAACCTCGCGATCGATCGTTACGCTTCCGCATCCCTCGCCCGCCGCGTTCACGGCGACGATGCGCATCGCTCCGCCGCGCAGGATCACCGGCTGATCGACGCAGCCCTCCGGCGCGCGCAGCTGGAGGATGTCGCGATGCAGCTGGGATGCGACTTTCCGCAGGGTGCCGGACTCGGCGGATCATCCGCCGCGAGCGCTGCGATCCTCGGCGCGATCGCGTCGTGGCAGCAGCAGCCCATCGACCCGTCGGCGATCGCCGAACTCGGGCGCAAGATCGAAGTCGAGGACCTGGGCATCGCCGGCGGGCGCCAGGACCACTACGCCGCCACGCACGGCGGCGCGCTCGCACTCGAGTTCACCGACACCACACGCGTCCGACGTATTCCGCTATCCGCGCGCACGCGCGACTCGCTGGAGCGCCGGTGCGTGCTGGTCTACACGGGAGAGTCGCGCATCTCGGGCGACACGATCACCGCCGTGCTCGATGCATACGAGGCGAAGGTGCCCCGCGTGGTGAGCGCACTCGCGCGCATGAAGGGGCTCGCCGAGGAGATGGCGAGCGCGCTCGCGATGGGCGCGATCGATACGCTCGGTGCGCTCGTGGGCGAGCACTGGACGCACCAGCGCGCGCTGCACCCCGCCATCCCGACGCCGCGCATCGACGAGATCCTCGACCGCGCGCGCCACTGCGGGGCGCTGGGCGGCAAGGCACTCGGGGCATCCGGTGGAGGCTGTGTGATCGTCATCGCCGCCGAGGGGCGTGAGGCTGAGGTGCGCAGTGCGGTCGCGTCGCTGGGGCAGCTGTTGCCGTGGCACGTGGATGAGGCCGGGCTCCATGTCACGGCGGAAGCGCCGCTGTCGCAATGAGCCACTCACCCATCGCGCGCGGCGATGCGCTTGCGCTCACCAGGGCGATGGTGCGCGTGGATTCCCGCAACCCCACGCTGGTGCCGGGTGCGCCGGGCGAGGCGCGCGTCGCATTGCTGTTGCGCGACGTGCTGCAGGAGTGGGGTTTCCGCACGGAGCTGCATGAAGCGGCGCCCGGGCGAATGAACGTGATCGCGCGCATCGGCACGCCGGGTGAGCGCGTGCTGATGTTCAACGGCCACCTGGACGTGGTGGGCGTGGAGGGGATGACGCACGAGCCGTTCACGCCCAGCGAGCGCGATGGCGCGCTGTTCGGCCGCGGCTCGGCGGACATGAAGGGCGGCGTGGCGGCGATGTGCGCCGCCGCGGCGCGCGCCGGGGAGCGCCTGGTGAGCGGCGAGGTGCTGGTCGCGGCAGTGATCGACGAGGAGTGGGAGAGTCTCGGCACGCGCCACCTGATCTCGAGCGGAGTGCGTGCTGACGCGGCCATCGTCACGGAGCCCACGCGCCTCGCGATCATGCCCGCGCACCGCGGCTTCGCGTGGGTGTCCGTCATCGTGCACGGCCGCGCGGCGCATGGCAGCCGGTGGGACATCGGCGTGGATGCCGTGCGTCACGCTGGCCTGTTGCTGGCCGAGCTGGATCGCATGGAGGCCGAGGTGCTTCCGACGCGCGCGCACCCGCTGCTCGGACGGCCGTCGCTGCATGCGTCGCTGATCGAGGGCGGCACCGGCATGTCCACCTACCCCGAGACGTGCACCCTCAAGCTCGAGCGTCGAACGATTCCTGGTGAAGGGCCGGACGACGTGCTGGCCGAGGTGCGCGAGGCATGTGCGCGCGTGAAGGCCCGGAGCCCGAGCTTTTCGGCAGACGTGTCGCTGATGGTCGCCATGGCCCCCAGCGACGTGGCGCTGGACGCGCCCGTGGTGCAGGCGCTTCAGGGCGCGCTCGAGCGTGCCGGCCGAACGCGGGTGATCGAGGGGATGAGCGCCTGGACAGACTGTGCGCTCCTCAACGAGGCCGGCATTCCGGCGGTCTGCTTCGGGCCGGGGGACATCTCCCTGGCGCACGCGGCGGAGGAATTCGTGCCGGTCGCGGAGATCGAGCTCGCGACGCGCGTGCTCGAGGACGTAGCGCTGCGCTGGTGCGCCGGCGATGTTGCGCCATGGCGCAGCTGAACACGAAGCAGTACGACGCACTCGAGATGGCGATCAGGGATGGATCGCGCATCGTGATCTTCCGTCGCGGCAGTGAATTCATCGTCATTCCCCTCGCCATCCGGCTCAAGGACAGCCGGGAGATGATCGAGGCGCGGCACCCGACCACCGGGCATTCGATGACGCTGTTCCTCGATGAGGTCGACTCGCTGGACGTGGTGCGATGAGCGAGGAGGTCGCGGAGCTTCCGATCGTCGCGATCTACGCCGACGAGAGCTGCCTGGGGAACGGGCGCGAGGGCGACAACCCTGGCGGCGCGGCGGGCGTGATCGAGTACCTCGATGCGCGCACCGATCGCCTCACGCGCTGGGACTTCTGGCTCTCCGAGCCGGGGACCACGAACAACCGCATGGCGCTGCGCTCCGTGATCGAGGCGTTCACGATCATCTCGCGCAAGGGCCAGCGCTTCCGCGTGCTCTTCACGAGCGACTCGCAGTACCTCGTGAAGGGGATGAGCGAGTGGATCTACGGCTGGATCGGTCGCGGGTGGCGCCGCAAGGAGGGCGAGATCGAGAATCTCGACCTCTGGAAGCAGGCGGCGCTGGCCGTGCAGGGGCATCGGGTGGAGTGGCAGTGGGTTCGCGGGCACCATGGACATTGCCAGAACGAGTACGCCAACGACCTGGCCGTGAACGCCGCGCGGGATCAATCGTCATCCAGTGGGGCGGCCACGTCGCGGTTCGACGAATGGCTGGTCGAGCAGCAGAAGACCCGGCGAAAGCTGGGGGAGCCAGCGCCCTTCCCCTCCCAGCGTGTGCTCAAGACGTCGCGCCCCATTCCCGTGACGGTTCCCTCGTCGGTTTAGGCCGTCCACGGATGGCCGGAGGCTTCCATGATCAAGTACATCGTGATCCTGCTGATCGGGCTTGGCGTCGGGTACACCTTTGGCTACAAGGATGCGAAGGCCGGGCTGCCGAGCATCGCGGAACGCGCATTGAACCGCTTTGGCGCCGACAAGATCCGCAAGGAGGCCGCGGCGCGCGACAAGCGCGAGGCGGCGGCGAGCGCGGGCACTCCGTAGGAGCGTAGCAGCAGGCAGCGCAGTCTCACGAGCACACACGGGCGCATGGACAACCTCGACCGCACCTTTCGCCAGCTCGTCCGGGTCATCCGGGCGCAGCACCCGTCGTACCTGACCTCGCCGTTCACGGTTACCGAGCTGGTGCAGACCGTGCTTCCGTACCGCCACCATCGGAGGGAGCTCGCGCTGGAGACCAACCAGGACTACGAGGCGGCAATCAGCGAGCTGCTGACGGGTTCGCGCGGCTACCTGCTGGTGGACGAGCGCATGCGGGACGCGCTGACGAAGGAGCTGGCGTCGCCCAATTCGGACACGGGCGCGTTTCGGGAGTTTGCGGACGCGCAGGTGTCCCTGAATCCGGAGGCGGTGCGCGCGGTGGATGGGTCGGCTGCGACCGCGACGTCGACGTCGGCGTCGGCGTCGGCCGCGTCGGCGCCCACGCTCGCGATGCCGGTGTCACGGCCGGCTGCGTCAGCCCCGGCGGCGCCCAGGCCAGCGGCTGCGCCTCCCGCTGCGTCCGCGGCTGCCGCGCCCGCTTCTGCTCCCGCTAGCGCGGGCAAGGCGCCCCGCGTGGCTGGAGGCGGCTGTCCTTATTGCGGCGGCGACCTGCCGGCCGGCCGGGAGCTGCGCTTCTGCCCCCATTGCGGCCAGGACCTGACCATCACGCACTGCAAGGGGTGCGGTGCCGAGCTGGAGGTTGGGTGGCGTTTTTGCGTAACGTGCGGGCGTACAGCCGGGAGCTAGCCCTCCCGCCGCACGACACGCAGGTCACAGAACGAGGAGATCGCATGTCACGCTATTCGATGCTGCTGGCCGGGGCGCTGCTCGCCTCGGGGTGTGCGTCCACGCCGGCCATTGGGGGCGGTGGCACTGGCAGCGCGGCGGGTGGTGCGGCAGGTGGTGCGGCGCAGGCACAGCCCGCCGCGGCCGTGCTGCCGTGGGAGGTGAAGACACGCGAGCACGTGGACCTCTGGCTGCACGGCTACGCGATGCTCACCAACGACACCGCGCTCGTGCCACTCTTCCGTCGCGGCTATCGCGAGGAGATGCTGCGCCGCCGCACGCAGTTCGGCGTCACCACCCTGCTCGACGTGAATCGCGAGCGCCTCGTGTCGCGGCTGCAGTCGAACCCGGCGCTGGTGAACGGCCAGTTCGTGGCGCTCTACTTCTCCAACTTCGACCAGGTGAGGCAGGGCACCGACCTCCTGCTCCAGCTGCAGGGGAACATCGCGCAGGTGCAGGACCCCAACTCGCGCGCATTGCTGGCGGTGCTGGCGGGGTCGTTCCCCACCGGGGCCGATCGGGAGTGGCTGCGCCTGTTCGTGGCGTCGCTGGAGGATGAGCGCGCGAAATTCTACCACGACTACTGGACGGGCGAGCAGCGCGTGCGACTGGCGACCATCCGCAGCGTGGACTCGCTCTGGCAGGGGCAGTATCGCTCGCGCCTGCAGCGCTACCTGAACAACACGCAGCTCGAGTCGGGCGACTTTTTGCTCTCGCTGCCGCTGGGCGGCGAGGGACGCACGGCGACGTTCGCCAAGAAGCAGAATGCGATTGCCGTCACGCTGCCGGCGTCGCAGGGCGCCGCGATCGAGGCGATCTACGCGTTCGTGCACGAGGCCATCTCCGCGGTGGCCGGCCCCGCGATCACCGACAACATCACGCCCACCGAGCAGCGGAGCGGTGTTGGCAACCAGATTGCCGCGTCAGCCGCCGTGCGCGGTGGCGCCATGCTCCTGGAGCGCACGGCGCCGAACCTGGTGGATGGCTACATGCGCTTCTACCTGCGCACCGCGGGCGCGGCGGTGCCGACCGGAAGCGCGACGGCTGCGTTCAACGCGAAGTTCGCGATTCCGGAGACGATCCGTGCGGCGATCGCCCGGCAGCTTGAGGCGGTGCTGGGGGGGATCTAGTTCCAGTTCCCTCGGACTTCATCGCGCTCCTTCGCGCTCCACACGTAGAGAATCGTCCGGCGTAACGGCTGCAGCTGGGAAACGCGGATGGCCGCTGCAGGGCCCAGGGCAGATGGCCGCGAAGAACAACAGCTGCCAGCTTTTCTAACGGCACACCCATCGGGGATCGAACCCGATGCCTGTGCCGTCTGAGAGAGACAGTTTGCTACCGCCCTCTCGGCAACGCCTGCACGATCGCACTCACGATCGACGGCAGCGTTGGGCGCACAGTCTCGCCTCGCTCCGCGCGATCGAGATAGTGCTCCATCGCGTCGCGCACGCGCGTGACGGCCGCCTGGTGCATGCGACGCGACTCGATCGCGGATGCTCCCGCGAGCACGATCGCCGGCACCAGCGCCACCGGCAGGAAGAAACCCATCAGCACAGCCGCGCCGCTCGCCGCGGCGCCGAAGCCGGTGACGATCGTCGCGTTGCGCGCGGTGGCGCTGCGCGCGGTGGCGATGTTGGCGTCGAGCCTCACGAGCACGCGCTCGTTCGTGATCGGAATCACGGTGGCCGCCAGCTCGCCCGCGCGCGAGAGTGGAAAGCGCGTGCCGCCCAGCTGGAAGTTGCGGCGCAGCATGCCCATGAAGTCGTCGCGCGGCTGCCACACGATGCGATCGGCCACCTGTCGCTTGATGCGCAGGCACTCGTCGCGCTGCATCCAGGTGTCGAGCGTGGCCATGATCTCGTCCGGACGGCCACGCACCGTTCGCGAGACCGAGATGATCCCCGCGCCCAGCATGCGGGCAGCGAGCCCGCGCTCCTCAACCACGCCGAGCCGGGCGCGCTCCTCGGCCATCGCCTGGCGGAGGTGCTCCGGAGAGAGGCCGACTTCCTTGCCGAGCTCGACGACCTGCTCCTCCGTCATCACCTCGGTGCCGTCGGCACCATCACCGGACTGCGACTGAATCTCGGCCGCGCGAGCGAGCACGCGCTCGAGCGCGCCACGGTCGAGTGGGTTTCGGGGAGACGAGGGGGCCATGACTAATTATACGGCGCCGGGGCGCTGGAGGTTGCGCGGGGATACTACGCACGCTGATGGCCGCTGAACGGCAACGGCAGACACTGCAACGGCAGATGACTGCAACTTCCTGTTGAAACAGGATCAGTTGTAGTTGCCGTGCGGCGGCCATCTGCCGTTGCAGTTCAGCGGCCATCAGCGTGCGTAGTGCCCCCAAGGACGCCGGTACGCCAAGAGATCCCTACGTGTGGAGCACAAGGAGACCGGCTAGGGTACCCCCAGCCCGGGGTGTTTATCCATCATGACCCGCCCGCTCCTCACCGGCATTCTCCTCCTGGCACTCGGCGCCTGCGCGACGAACCGTCCCGCGCGGCCGCTCGGCGACCTCTCGGGGATCTCGCCACGCATCGAGCTGATCCAGGGGGAGATGCCGCCCCGGCACCTCACCTTTACCCTCGCCCACTCGGCGAGCGTGGCGGTGATGTACGTGGTTCCCGGCCAGGGCGCGATGCTCATCTACCCGTCGGACACGCTCGAGAAGTCCGCACCACTCGAGGCGGGCGAGCACACCGTGCTGGCGAACTTCGCCCGGCTCCAGTCGCCCCTCCGCGCCGATAGCGCGAGGAAACCCGCCGCCGACAGCGCGAAGAAGAAGGCGGGGCGCGCCCGCGATTTCGGCGCCGGCGGACCGGGCGTGCTGGGCGCGGGCTGGTCACGCGAGGAGGAAGGAAGGCTGGGCCCCACCGGCTACCTGCTGCTCGTGGCCACCGACGCGCCGATGGATCCGCGCACCATTCGCCAGAAACTTGCAGGTGTCACGATTCCGCTGCCGGAAGACGATGCCCTCAACTCGGTGGGCAAGCTCGTGCGCTCGAGCACGGGCAGCAACGTGGCGTGGGCTGGCGTGGCGAAACCCGTAAAGGTGAGCACCGCACCGGACCGCGCGGCGCAGAACCGCACACCACGCCCCCGATGATCGCCACGATTGCGCTCCTGCTCGCCACCACCAGCGCTGACAGCACTGCCAGGCCCGTCCCGTTCGCGACGCCCACGGCTACCGCGCTTCGCGTCGCTTCGGCGATCGACGATGACTCGACGCCTCGCCGGCGCACGAAGGCGGTGGAGTTGAGCGACGCGTACTACACGCGCCTCCGCATTCATCGCATCGGCAGCTACACCATGCTGCCCCTCTTCGCGGGCGAGTACTGGCTGGGCGACAAGCTGATCAAGGGGACGTCGCAGCAGTGGGTGAAGCCCGCGCACGTGACCGTCGCGATGGGGCTTGGCGCATTGTTCACCGTGAATACGGTGACTGGACTCTGGAACCTCTACGAATCGCGCAGCGAGACCGAGGGCCGCACGAAGAAGATCGTGCACACGGTGCTCATGCTAGGCGCAGACGCCGGCTTTGCGGCGGCGGGCGCCGTGGGGGGCAATGCCGGGCATTCCGCGAGCGACGCGCGACTGCACAGGAACATCGCCATCGGCTCGATGGTGGCGAGCACGGCCGGGACCGCGCTGATGTGGTTCTGGAAGAACTGACTCACAGCAACTGACGCAGATGCCGACTGATTCACTCTCCTCCTGCGCCGCGGACTGCCGTCTGGTGGGCCGCCGCGAGTTCCTTGGCCAGGGCCTGGCGCTTGCCGCGATGGCGGCACTCGTCGCCTGTGGCGGCAGTGACATCACGAGTCCCACCCTGTCGGGGCCCGCGACCGTGAAGGTCACCGACTACGCCGCCCTCAACGCGGTGGGCGGCATCGCCACCATGCGCGTGAGCGGCGCCGACATCGCCGTGGTGCGCACCGCCGCGTCCACCTACATCGCGCTCTCCCGAACCTGCCCGCACCAGGGGAGCACCGTGAACGTGACGAGCGGCAGCTTCACCTGCCCCAACCACGGCGCGCGCTTCAGCGCCAACGGCACCTGGATAGGCGGAGAGCGCACGAGCAGCCTGCACTCGTACAGCACGAGCTTCGATGCCTCCACTGGGCTTCTTACCATCTCGTAGGGCTCGTCGCGCCGGCGCCGGTCTCCTCGGACATACGCGGACGAACTGATACGGACTACCGCGGAGACAGCAACAACAAAGCCTTTTGTAAGAGTCGCACGCTCATCCCAATTGCCGCCAATTCGAAGCGACGGCTGGGGAATGCAGTTCCCAAAGCAGTGCAGTTGCAGTTGCAGTCTCCGCGCCCGTTTCCGCCCTTCAGTCCGCGCTATCCGTGCGTACCGCGCCAGCCCGGACCGCATCCCACACCCCGGCCAGGTGCACCTCAGTAGTCGCAATGTTCCCGATCCCCACCCGCAGGCACGTGCGCCCGTGAATGCGCGTATGTGTGATGTACGCCCGCCCACTCGCCTTCACTCGCCGCACGATCTCCTCATTCAGCGCATCCTCACCGCGCGCCCGGAAGCACACCACTCCCATGCTCGGCGGCGCCGCGAGCTCGAACTCCTCGCTGGCGCGCACCCAGCCGGCGAACACCGCCGCCAGGCGGCAGTGCTCCCTGATGCGCGACTCCAGCCCTGACCTGCCGAGCGCGCGCAGCGCCATCCACGCCTTGAGTGCGCGAAAGCGACGGCCGAGCTGGATGCCGTAGTCCATGTAGTCCACCGCATAGTCCGCGGCCGCGCCACCTGCCGCGTCACCCTCCAGGTACTCGGGCACGATCGAGAACACCGCACGCAGTTCCTCCGCGTGCCGCGTGAACAGCACGCTGAAGTCGAGGGGCACGAACATCCACTTGTGCGGATTCACGATCACCGAATCCGCCAGCCCCGCTCCCTCCATCACCCAGCGACCCTCCGGCAGCACGGCCATCGCACCGCCATACGCGGCGTCCACGTGCAGCCACGCAGCATGCTCGCGACACAGCTCCGCTATCGCGCGCACGTCGTCCACGCTCGCAGTGGACGTCGTGCCGACCGTCGCGACCACCGCCATCGGTCGCGCACCATCCGTCACGTCGCGCTGCATCGCCGAGCGCAACGCAGCGACATCCATTCGCATCGCGTCGTCGACACCCACGCGAACCACGTTGCCCTCGCCCAGCCCGAGCAGGATCATCGCCTTCTCCACCGAGCTGTGCGCCTCGCTCGAGGCATACACGACCAGCCTCGGCGCACCTCGCATCCCCTCGGCCCTGGCGCCGGGCACGGCGCGTGAGCGAGCCACCGCGAGCGCATGCGCGAGCCCGACACTCGCCGTGTCGTACACGATTCCCGTGAACGCCCCCGGCAGCGTGACCAGCTCGCGAATCCATTCGACCACGCGCGACTCCAGCTCGGTCGCTGCCGGCGACGTCGCCCACGTCATCGCACTCACGTTCAACGTCGCCGCCGCCATCTCGCCGAGCAGCGCGGGGCCATTGCTGGTGCTGCCGAAATAGCCGAGGAAAGCCGGATGGCCCCAGTGCACGACGCCCGGCATCACGACCCGGTCCAGGTCCTGGAGGATCGTGTCCATCGAGGCCGCATCCAGCGGCAGCAGCGACGGCAGTTGCGACGCGATGGCTCCCGGCGCCACCGTGGGTACGATGCGCCGATCCTCGATCCCCTCGCGATAGCTGGCCATCCAGTCGGCCATGCGGTGCAGCAGCGCGCGCATCTCATCGGGCGGCAGGTCGCCGAGAGCCCCTGGCTCCGTCATGCCGCCATCCCGTCGCGCCCGGCACGGCTGTTGCCCAAATCGCCGGCGTGCGCCCCGCCAACACACCCATCAGCTACGTGCTCCCCCTCCGCGCCGACGCCCCGCGCGCCGATGCGGAACTCTGCGCGTACCTCGCGTGGCTCTCCGCGCGCGCCGAGGTGATCGTGGTGGATGCCTCGCCCGCCCCCGTCTTCGCGGCCCACGCGACCGCGTTCAGCGGCGTGCGACACATCCCGCTCGACCCCGCGCGCGCCACTCCCATGGGCAAGGTGGGCAACGTCCTCACGGGCATCGCCGCCGCGCGGCACGAGTGCATCATCATCGCCGACGACGACGTTCGCTACGACGATCGCTCGCTCTCCCAGGTGACCCGCGCGCTTCACGACGCCGACGTCGTGCGCCCCCAGAACTACTTCACGCCGCTCAACTGGCACGCCGCGTGGGACACGAGCCGCACGCTCCTCAATCGCCTCGCCGACGGTGACTGGCCGGGCACGCTCGGCGTGCGACGCTCCGTGCTGCTGCGCACGAACGGCTACGACGGCAGCGCGATGTTCGAGAACCTCGAGCTCGTGCGCACGGTGATCTCCGCGGGCGGCAGTGAGGCGCTCCTGCTCGACGCATTCGTCGCGCGCGCTCCCTCCACCACTCGCCACTTCTGGTCGCAGCGCATCCGCCAGGCATATGACGAGTTCGCGCGCCCCGTGCGGATGGCGTGGCAGCTCGTGCTGCTTCCCCTGCTCGCCTTCGCGATCGCGCGCGGCGCATGGACCGCACTTGCGATCGCCGCGCTGGCGTCCATCCTGCTCGCCGAGGCCGGGCGCCGCCGCGCGAATGGCCGCAGCGTATTCCCCGCGTTCACTACGCTGTTCGCCCCCGCGTGGCTGATCGAGCGCGCCCTGTGCTCGTGGCTCGCCGTGGCGTCGCGAATGACCTGGGGCGGCGTGCGATATCGCGACACTATCCTCCGCCACGCCGCCACCCCCCTGGCCGAGCTTCGTGCGCGACACGCTAGCGCGACGATGCAGCCGCTTCCGGCGACAGCAGCTCGACGTCGATCGGCTTGAAGCTGCCGTTGTTCGAGAGCTCGGCCGAACACGCGGTGACGCCCACCACCATGTCCATCTCGGCGCGCAGCAGCAGGTAGTCACCGGCCTTCGACCGCGGCGGCAGGATCTGCAGCTCGCCGGTGACACCCACCACCACGTTCATGAACACGTTCAGCGTGGTGGGAATCGCGTCGGGTGAAATGCCGAAGCGCGAAAGCCCGCCCACGAGGTTCTGGAAGCAGCTCGGATGCGGATCGGTATTACCGTAGATGATCTCGAAGGTACCCGGACTGCATGGAGTCAGCAGGAAGTCGTGGCGACCCACCGTGTCCTCCACGATCGTCCACATCGGCCGGCTGCGATTGGAGTACAGCACATGCCCCGTGGTCACGTAGATCGTGTTCGCGTAGTCGATCGTGCGCCCGCTCGAGAGCCACTCGGCGCGATCCTCCGCCGAGAAGCTCGTGAGGTCCGAGACCTGCTCGCCGGTAGGGTCGATGATGCGCAGCAGCTGGCCCTTCGCGACCTCGAGTCCCATTCCCGTCTGCGGCTCGAGGTGCCACTGCTGGATTGGCGTCATGCGTTCCGGTGAAAGGGGCACTGCCAGTCGCGCTCCGCCTCGCGCCCTGAATATTGTCGCGCCTCGCTCACTTCGCCAAAGTCGGCCAGGTTGGGATTGAGGCTCCCCTGCAGCGCGATCTCGCGCTCGCGGACCACCGACTTCATTCGCTCGAAGCGTCCATCCTCGCGCAGCCTGTCGAACTGCTCGTGCGGGTTGAACACCAGGGTGGGCGCCACGAACTGCCGCGCGAGTCGCGAGCTCGCCGGGTGCAGCCCGATGACGAACAGCGCCGTTCCGCCGAAGCTGAATGCGAACTCCGGGTCGGCGGGATCGTCACTCACGCGCGGATCCCAGCCCGCGCCCGCGCCCTCGCTTTCGTGCAGCTGCTGCAGCTGCTGCCAGAGCCCGCGCTCGAACCCTTCCTCGCTCGTCGCTGGCCGGCTCGGAAACACCGCGACGAATGCCCGCATCTCCCCCCCACTCGTGCCAGCGAGCCAGGCGCGCAGGTCGCGCGCAAGCGCCCGCGTCGACCGATCGGAGCCGAGCGCGCCATAGCGATGCAGCGCGTGCCCGCCGCGCCTTACAACGCCGCGCCCCGCAAGGCACGAGAACGCGGGATCCTCCACGAACGCGCGAAACGCCGCGTCGAGCTCCTCGACCGGCGCCCTCATTCGAACATGTTCCTGATCCAGTTCGGGCTGCAGTGCACTTCCAGCCACCCCGGATTGAATCGCAGGTCCACGGCGCGCGTGCCGCTCGTGATCCCGAGCTCAGCGAGCTGCGCCACGGGCCGCGCGGCAGCGCTGAACGGCAGCACGCGGGTGCCCGCCCGCAATGCGACGGACGCATCGCGCAGCTCTGCCATGTTCCGCTCCGCGGTGGCCCGCCACGCGGCCAGCGCGCCCCGGCCAGCCACGCACCCCACTCCGAGATGCTCGGACCAGAGCTGGTCGCGCAACCCGGGAATAACGACGTCGCCGACGTCCCGCGCGTCGAGCACCAGGTTCACGTCGAGGTTGCGCACGCCGCGGAACACGGCGCGGCCGAGCCATGATGCGAAGTCATCGCCGTACGAATGCAGCGACACGCCATCGAGGTTCGCGCTGCCCACGCATGCCCACTCGTCGTCCACCACGAGCACCTTGCTGTGCACGAAGACCTGGTTCATTGCGCAGCTGCCATCCGCCGACTGTTCGGCGGTCCACAGCGTGAAGAGTCCCATGCGCGGATGATCGAGCAGCCCCGAGGCGCCCAGCAGGTCGCGCTGCCACACACGATACGCGGTGACGTCGGGATTCTGGTTCAGCACCGCGATCACCTCGAGTTCGGGCTGTCGCTCGAGTGCCTGCGCGAGCGCGCGCACGATCGGCCGCGCGCTCAGGTACTGGTGCTCGATGTAGATCGCCTCGCGCGCGCGTCCGATCCCCTGCACCAGGGCGCCGAGTATTTCCTGTGCGCCCGCGGGGAACGAGACGAGCGTGTCATTAGGCACCGTGCACGCCATCGTGCGCCCCTGGCGGATGCCGAGCGCGGTGCGGCCGCGGCTGGTGCCGCACGCGCCCCAGATCTCCGAGAACAGCGCGCGCAGCTCCTCCACCACGCGACCCTCCACGGCGATCGACAGGTCGTGCAGCGGACGTCCACCGAGCTCCCGCAGCGGGCGGCGCGTGTCGCTCACGCGATGCTGCGCGTCGTCCCAGTAGCCGTTCACGAACGGCGATCCCACCAGCATCGCGCGCGACTCGTCCACGATCACCATCTTCGCGTGCAGCAGCTGCGGAAAGCGGCTCATGCCGCGCACCTGGATGCGCGTCTCTCCCGCCTTCTCGAGCGCCGCGCGCAGCGAGCGCGCCGTGTCGAGCAGCAGGCTCGCATTGAGCACGATGCGCACGCGCACGCCGCGCGCGGCCGCGGCTCGCAGCGCGTCGAGCAGCGACACGCCCACCGCGTCCCCGTCGCCGGAATACGCGCGACAGTCCGCATCGAACGCGAGCTGCGTGATGTCGATCGAGCGCTCCGCGCCCTCCACCAGCACGAGCAGCGCGCGATACGCGTCGGCGTTGTCCACCAGCCACGTGACGTCGGTGGCGACCGCGGCCGCGATCAGCTCAGCTGGCGCCGACATGTGCCTCCTGTCCGGGGCGCAGCTCCGAGCCAGCCGCCACCGCGAGCGCCACGCACAGTGGCAGCAGGTAGTAGATGATCCGGAACATCACGAGCGACGCGGCCAGCGCGGCGCGCTCGGCGTTCGTCACGCCGTCCGCGAGCTGCGCCAGGAACATGATCTCGAGCACGCCAGCGCCCGCGGGCACGTGACTCGTGACGCCCACCAGCTGCGCGATCATGTAGCCGCGCAGCAGCGTGGAGAACGCAATGCCGAGCGTGGGCGGCAGGAACACGAACAGCACTGCGCCGGTCAGGATCCAGTCCGCGCTCGCGAGCGCCAGCTGCGCGCCGGCGATCTTCGGAGCCGGCCGCCGGAGCGTCCACTTCCCGAAGCCGATCGCGCTGCGCGCGTGCAGGACGCTCCAGCCGAGGTACGCGAGCAGCAAGGCGACGAGTGCCCAGCCAAGCGGTCGCACGCCGATCGAGTGATGCAGGATGCGCAGCGGCTCGCTGCTGCCGAGCAGCGCCCACGCCCCAGCGGCGATCAGCCCGAGCGTGATGCTGATGGTGACGAATGCGCTCACGCGCGCGACGGCCAGGGTGTCGAGCCCGCGCTGGCCGTAGCTCCGGGCGCGCACCGCGGCGCCGGTCACCACCGACAGCCCGATGGACTGGCTGAGCGCGTTGGCCACGAACGAGGTCAGCAGCCCGCGCCCGCGCCCAACGCGCGAGGTGCCGACGACGTCCCGATCGCGCAGCGCCATCAGCTCGATGGCGCCGAGCAGGAGGAAGCTGGCGACGGTGCACGCGAGCGCGGCCCACAGGTGCGCGGCGCCGTAGCTGCGGAGTTGCGCCGCGAGCTCACTGGGCGACACGGACGCGAGCTCGCCGCGAATGGCCCACGCGGCGGCGAGAAAAAGCACGACGCGCACGATCAACCAGATCGCGCGACGGAACGATGCAGACGAGTTCGACACGGGTGCCCCGAAGGGCAATGGGCGTGCCGGGGCCCTTCTGTACTGGGTCTGGTGCGCCGCTCCATGCCCCGCCTGGCGCAGTGATGGGTGAGGAGAGCAGTTCCAAAGGCAGGCAGTTGCAGTCTCCGCGCTCCCTTTCCGCCCTTCAGTCCGCGCAGTTTTCCGAGGAGACAGGCCCCGGCGAACGATCTCAACCCTACCCACCTCGAGCGCCCCGCGCTAAGTAGCAACCGTGAACGCCAGAGACCGCTTCGTCGCCTTCCGCCGGTCCCTCGGCCGCACCCCGCCCCTCGACCGCCAGGTCGTTCGCGCGCGCGGCCTCTCGTTCGCGGTCTTCACTTCCCCGCCAGTCGCGGGCCAGCCGCCGCTCCTCTGCGTGAACGGCGGCATGCTCTACTCGCACGCCATGCTCTGGCCCGCGCTGTCGCCGCTCGCCGCGCAGCGCCAGGTGATCCTCTACGACCAGCGCGGTCGCGGTGAGAGCGACGCACCCCCCGATCCGCTCGCCGCCACCATCCACGACGACGCCGCCGACGTCCCCGCGCTCCGCCGCGCCCTCGGCATCCGCCAGTGGGACGTGCTCGGCCACTCCTGGGGAGGAGGCATCGCGATGCTCGCCACCGCGGGCGACCCCGCCGGCGTGCGACGACTGGTCACCGTGGACGCGGTGGGCCCCAGGAGCAGCTGGATGCAGCCCACCCGCGTGAACTCGCGGCGCGCCGCCAGCGAAGGCGACCGCGCCACGATCGACCGCATCACCGAGCTGGCGCTCCAGGATCCCGACCCCCAGCTCCACTCCGATTTCTCGCGCGCCAGCTACCCCGCCTGGTTCGTGAACCCCGAGCTGGCCGCCTTCTTCACCCCTCCCGTGGCGCTCAGCCCGACCGGTGCCGCCGTCCTCGCCGAGCTGCGGCGAAATGGATATGACTGGCGCGACCGTCTTCGTACCCTTTCCACGCCCACGCTCGTCCTTCATGGTGAAGGTGATGCGCTTCCCCCCAGCGTCTCCACGGAGATCGCCGAGGTCCTGCCCCAGGCGCGTCAACGGATCGTTCCGGACTCAGGCCACATGCCCTTTTGGGAAGCCCCGGAGCGCTTCTTCTCCCTGGTAAACGCCTACCTGTTGGCGGCCTCGCCTGGCGCCGCTCGTCTCGAAGCATGACGCGAGTCTCCGGTCCCGTTCTCCTCACTGCCCTCGTGGCCGCACTCGGCGCCGCGCGCCTTGCCGCGCCCACACTGGCAGGCGCGCGCCACTCGCGCGAGACCACGTCGTCGGGCACCCTCGGCTCCACGCGGGAGTTCGTCGACGGAGCCCTCGACAGCGCCGCGTTCCCCAGCGATGACCGCCGAAAGCTCGACGACATCCGGCGACGCCTGCGCTCCGGCGCCGCCGGCACCTACATCGACGAGATCCTCCTCTCGCGCGACTCGTCGCTGGCCCGCTGGCCGGAGCGACGCCGCGCCCCGCTCACCGTCTGGATCCAGCCGGAGTCGGGCGTGCCCTCGTGGCAGACATCGTTCGTTGCGGCCACTCGCGAGGCGTTCGAGAACTGGGATACCGTGGGGCTGCCGGTGCATTTCCGCTTCGTCACCGACTCCTCGCTGGCCGAGGTGCACGTGACCTGGATAGACCATTTCGAGCAGCCGATCAGCGGGCGGACGAAGTGGTCGCGTGATGATGACTGGTGGATCACTGACGCCAACATCGTGCTAGCAGTGCGCCATCATCAGGGCATTGCACTGGATGATGACGCGATCCACGCGATGGCGCTTCACGAGATCGGCCACCTGCTGGGGCTCGACCACACCGCCGACCCCGGCAGCATCATGGCCGCCAAGGTCCGCGTCCGCGAGCTCAGCTCCGCCGACCGCGCCACCGCCCGACTGCTCTACACCCTGCCGCCGGGCGACGTCCGCTAGCCGGATCCATGAAGCCCCGCGACATCGCCCTCGTCGCGGTCGTCCTCGCGTTCGTCGGATTCATCGGCGTCCAGATCGTCCGTACCAGTCCCACGCGCGCGCACCTGGCCGCCGTCGCCACGCCGCAGGGTGAGCCGGTCGGCGGCGACAGCGGCAGCGTGTTGGACGCGCCCCCATTTCCGGCGCCGGAACGCGACCCGGTGGACATCCGCCTGCGTCTCCAGACGGCGGGCAGCGGCACCTACATCGAGCACATCCTCGACCAGAACGACGGATGGCTCTATCGCTGGCCCGAGCAACGGCTCGACGCGCTGCGCGTGTGGGTGCAGCGGACATCGGACCTGCCCGAGTGGAGCGACGGCTGGCCCTCGAGCGCCTCGACCGCCTTCGACGAGTGGACCGCGGCGGGCTTCCCAATCCGCTTCGAGCAGATCGGCGACTCGGCGCGTGCGCGCATCCTCATCCGCTTCGTGGGCAGCATCGGGCGCGGGAACGCGATCGGCACCACCGACACAAGGGTGGATGGCAACGGATGGATCGTGCAGGCGACGATCTTCATCGCGACGCACGACCCGACCGGTGCGCCCATGTCCCAGGAGCTGATCGCGGGAGTCGCGCGTCACGAGATCGGACACGCGCTCGGCCTGAACCACTCGAACGACCCGGGCCACGTGATGTATCCGGAGAGCCGGACCACCCGCATTTCCGACATGGACCGGAATACGCTGCACCTGTTGTACATGCTGCCGCCGGGGAAAATCCGGTAGCGCTTCGCGGTTTGAGGGGGGCGGTGTGCGGTGTGCGGCTTGCGGGCTGCGGTTTGCGGTTTGCTGTGAGCCGCAGTTGCAGTCCCCACACCTCAGCCCCTCACACCTCAGCCCCCCAAACGGTGCCCTTCTTGCGCACCTCACCCAGTCATGAAGACCGACCCTCCAGCCCCCTACGACGCCGCCGTAATCGGGGGCGGTCCCGCCGGCCTGTCGGCCGCCATCTGGCTGGGGCGCTACCTCCATCGCGTGGTGCTCATCGACAGCGGCGACCCGCGCAACTGGGAAACGCGTGGCGTGAATGGCTTCCTCGGCCTCGCCGGCGTGCGGCCCGCCGACCTGCGCGAGGCGGGACGCAATGAGTGCCGCAAGTACGACGTCACGCTCCTCGATGCGATGGTCGACACCGTGAGCTGCGAAGGCCCCGAGGAATTCCACCTCGGACTCTCCGATCCGCCCGCCGCGCCCGCGCTCGAGACGCAACCGCCCTCGCCGCCTCGACAGGTGATCGCGAGGCGCATGCTCCTCGCGATCGGGTTGAAGGACGTCTGGCCCGACATCCCCGGACTCGAGCACGTCTACGGACAGTCGGCGCACGTGTGCCCCGACTGCGACGGCTACGACACGCGCGGCAAGAAGACCGTGATCCTCGGCGCGGGACGGAAGGCCGTCGGCATGGCGCTCAACCTCAGCTGCTGGACGAATGAGCTCATGATCGTCACCAACGGCCAGCCGCCCGGCATGGACCAGGGCGAGTACTGCACGAAGCTCGACGCGCTGAACGTTCCCGTGCTCACCGATCGGGTGCTCAAGGTGACGTCACGCGACGGCCGCGTCGCGTCGCTCGAGCTCGAGGGCGGCAAGTGCCTGGACGTGGAGAAGCTCTTCTTCGCCATCGGCCAGTATCCCGCCGACGACCTCGGCGCGCAGCTCGGCTGCAAGCGCGACGACGAGGGACACGTGATCGTGGACGACCACTACCACACCTCGGCGCGCAACGTGTGGGCGGCCGGCGACATCGTGCCCGGCCCGCAACTCGCGATCGCCGCGGCCGCCGATGGAGCGATGGCGGCGCTGGCACTACACAAATCCCTGGTCGATGCGGAGCGAAAGCTGGAGCCGCGTGCCCGTGATCCAGTAGGGCAGTGATCGGCGCGCCGGG
Source organism: Gemmatimonadota bacterium (assembly GCA_028287305.1). GTDB lineage: Bacteria > Gemmatimonadota > Gemmatimonadetes > Gemmatimonadales > Gemmatimonadaceae > JAQBPX01. The sequence goes on along the minus strand of JAQBPX010000015.1, from coordinate 327,017 downwards.
GCCGGTCTCCTCGGACTTCCGCGGACGAACTGATACGGACGTTCGCGGACACTGCATTCGCGGACACTGCAACTGAAATGCATTTGGAACTGCCGCTCAGCCAAGTGTCGGGCGCCGAATCAAAAGGCAGTGCAGTGAAGGTATCCGCGGAGTTCTCCGCTCTTCAGTCCGCGCCATCCGAGGAAACGGCTCCGGCGCGACCCAAACGTCTACCACCGGAGCGTAACGGAAGCATCCTTCCTCTCCCGCTTCAACTTCAACTCCACCCTCCGCTTCGCGGCATTGTCCTCCATCGCGTCGCGCAGGTCGCTCATCGCGTAGATCGTCACGGTGTCCGCCTTGACGATCACGTCCCCCGACCGCAGCCCCGCTCGGCTCGCCGGGCTGCTCGGCACCACGGTGAGCACGAGCACGCCGTTCGCCACGCCGAGTGCGGCGCGCAGGCCATCGTTCACCGTCTCGAAGCGCGCGCCGGCAATGCCGCGCATCGCGCCTTCGTCGAAGCCGTTGCTGAAGACGTAGACCTGCCCCTGCGGCGCCGACGGCGCCAGTGCGCCCGCCATCGTCGCGGTGCCGCCGACTCGTGCCCGCGGCGCGGCGCGCATCGTCGGCTCCATCAGCTCGCCGGCCATCGGCGAGGGCGCCATGGCGGGCATCAGCGGGAGCTGCGACGTCTCCAGCATGCGTCGCACGTACACCTCGGGCGCCTTGCCCACGATCACCGGCAGCTCCTTCACGCTGCCGTCGCGCCGCACGCGCACGCTGATGTGGCGATCCGGCACCAGCAGCTTGGTCATCGCGATCTCGCGATCGAGCACGCTCATGCCGTTGTACGCCATCAGCGTGTCGCCGGCGCGCAGCCCCGCGCGCTGCGCGGGCGAGTTGGGCTCCACCGACACGATCTCGGGGAACGCCAGGTTCTTCATCACCACTTCGCCGTTCTTCACGTAGAGCGTGACCGGCGCGTCGTAGTTGATGCCGATCCAGCCGCGCGGTCGCATCTGCTGCGCCGCGCGCGCCTGCATCTCCGCAAAGCGCTCGACGTCGGCGCTGCTCGGGCGGCGCATGGTCATGCGCCACTCGTCCGTCGCCATCGCCATCTCCTCGTTGGCGCGCGCCAGCTTCGAGAGCGACGTGAGCACGCTGTTCATCTCCGACGCGAGTTCCATGCGCTCGTTGCTCGACAGCCCCGGCGCCTCGAACTCGCGCTTGAGCGAGTCCAGCGACGACACGAGCTTCACGCGCTCCTTTTGCAGCGCGCGCTGTTCCTCGGTGAGCGCCTGTCCCTGGCGAAGCCGCACGCGGGCGGCACTCACGGAGCCCCCCTGCGCGCCGCCAACGCCGCCGGCGCCACCTCCGCCGCCGGCCGTCGCCTGCGCAGCCAGCGGCATCGCGGCCAGCGGCATCGCGGCGAGCACGAGGATCGTGAAGAGCGAGAGGGCGGGCGACGTCGCCCGCGGCTGGAAGTCCTGCATATCGATCACCGGATCAGAAGCTGTTCAGTCGAGCGCCAGCAGGCAGGGCGGTGTTGATCTGACGGATCGTCGCCTCACGCTGGCCGAGTGTGGTCAGGTAGTACCCGTTGATCACGGGGTCGTACGGTGCGTCTTCCATCGCCTGGCGCATGGTGCTCGACACGCGGTCGAGCGCCGCGAGGCGCGTGCGCATGGTGGCCGGGCTCGTGGAGCTGGCCGAGGCCGTGTCGTTCGATGCGAGCCATGCGCTCGCGTTCTGGTAGGCGGCCTCGAAGCGCGTGCGCGCCTGCTTGGCCTCCTCTATCGAGCCGAACGTGGTCGGACCGTTCTCCTCCAGCATGCTCGCGAGCTTGTTCTTCGTGTTCTTCGTGTCGGAGCTGGCCGAGGCCACCGCGACGCTGCGCCCGTCGGGAAGCGGCGAGCCACCGGCGCTCACGCGCCCAGCCACCGCACCGCCCGCCACGAGCAGCAGCGCTGCCGCCGCCTGCATGATGCCGCGCTGCGAGCCGGTGCGGCGCAGCGGCGTACCATTCGTGAGCCCCTCGGACTGCAGGCGCGCCGAGATGTTCTCCCAGCGCGTGAGCGGCAGGCCGATCGCGTCGCGGTCGTTCATGGCCATCTCGTGCACCGCCTGGTGCGCCGCCACTTCCTCCGCGCACTCGGCGCACGAGTCGAGGTGGGCGCGCTCTTCAGCGGTCGGCTGCTCGTCGGCGAGCGCCGCGAGCCGGTCAGTATGCAGGTGCGACATGTTTCCGCTCCGTGCGTAGCGAGGGTACGTCATGGGTGTGTCCTTCAACGAGGTGCGCGAGCAGCTTGCGGAGCTTCCCGCGTGCCTTGAACAGTTGCGACTTGGAGCCGCCGGAGGTGATCCCCAGGCGCTCGGCGATCTCTTCGTGGGTGTAGCCTTCCACGTCGTGCAGCACGAACACTGCGCGCGCGCCCGGCGAGAGCTTGTTCGCCGCCTCCTCGATGGACGCGGCCAGGATCGGGGCGTCCACGTCCATCTCCACCGAGGCGGTGTCCTCCTCGACTTCCACGTGCGTCGCGGCGGTCCGCCGGGTCTGGCGGAGCGCGTTGAGCGTCCGGTTCACGGCAATGCGATGGATCCATGTCGAGAACTGCGACTCGCCCCGGTAGGTGGGCAGCGCGCGGAAGATCTGGATCCAGACTTCCTGCGCGACGTCGGCGGCCATGTCGTGATCGCCGCCCACCAGCCGCCGGACCACCGTGTCCACGCGCGGCGCGTGACGAAGCCAGAGCGAACGCATCGCTCCTTCGTCGCCATTCACGGCGCGGGAAATCGTGGTGGATTCGGTGTCCATCGCCTTATTGGTCACTCCGGAGGGTCATACGGTTTCCTCCCTCCGTGACTGGTGGCCGGCTGCGTCGTCACCCACATTATAGAACCCCTCCCCCTCGGGAACATCTGGCGCCCCCGGCAGTACCTCTCCTTGCGGCCCGGTTCCTGACATTAGGCCAGTAGCTCTGTAGTCGGAGTAACAAAGTGCTGCTCATCCGGTCCACCCTTTTGGCGCTCGCCGGCACCACCATCATTGGTGGCGGCCTCCCGACCAGCGCGCCGCGCGCGGTCGGCATGTCGGCTTCGCGCCTGGCCAAGGTGGACCACGTCATCGAGCGCGGGATCACCGCCGGAGGGTACCCCGGCGCGGCGGTCGTGGTCGGCCGCAAGGGATTTTCCGTCTGGGAGAAGGGCTTCGGACGGCTGAGCTGGTCCTCGTCGAGCGCTCCGGTGGTGGCCGAGCGCTCGATTTACGACCTGGCCTCGCTGACGAAGGTGGTGGGCACCACGACCGCCGCCATGATCCTGTTCGACGAGGGCAAGCTCAAGCTCGACGACCCCGTCTCCAGGTACATCCCGGGCTTCTGCGGCGGCAACAAGGAGCTCGTCACGGTTCGCATGCTTCTCGAGCACCGTTCGGGACTGCCGGCCGGCCGCGACCTCTGGCGCGTCGCCCACAGCCCTGACGAAGCCCGTGCCGCCGCCATCGCGACACCACTCGAGTACTATCCCGACCGGGGTTACATCTATTCCGACCTCGGCGCCGACATGCTCGGCTTCGTGGTCGAGGCCGCTTCAGGCGAGACGCTCGACGCCTTCCTCAATCGCAAGGTCTTCCAGCCCCTCGGCATGGACGACACCGGCTTCAAGCCCTCGGCCTCGCTGGTCGACCGGATTGCGCCGACGGAAGTCACCCCGCCCCGCGGCTACCCGCTGCGCGGCGAGGTGCATGACGAGAACGCCTACGCGCTGGGCGGCGTCGCCGGTCATGCCGGCTTGTTCAGCACCGTGGCCGACCTGTCGATCTTCGCGCAGATGATGCTCAACGGCGGCAGCTACAACGGCACGCGCATCGTGGCCGACAGCACCGTCGCCCTGTTCACCAAGCGCGCGGCCGGCACGCGCGCGCTGGGCTGGGACACCTGCAGCGGCTCGTTCGGCTGCGGCAAGTACATGAGCCACACGGCGTACGGGCATACGGGGTTCACGGGCACGTCCATCTGGATCGACCCGGACCGCGACATGTTCGTGGTGCTGCTCACGAACCGCGTGCATGCCGCGAAGGCGCGCCGCCCCGCGAAGGTGATCAGCGACATCCGCTCCGACCTGGCCGACGCGGCCGCGCTGGCGGTGACAGACTTCGGCGACGGCGAGATGGACATGCCGTCGAGCTTCCGGGCCGATCGCGCGGTGGGCTGGAACAAGCCCGAACACAAGGCGCGTCGCGGCAAGCACGCAAAGTCGTCGCGCTCGGCCAAGGGTTCGAAGTCGAAGTCGGGAAAGGCGACCGCGAAGAAGGCCAGCGCGTCGAAGTCGTCGTCGAAGAAGAAGGTCGTGGCGAAGAAGATTTCGGCAAAGAAGCACAAGAAATGAGTGCAACTGCCTTGAGACACGGATCTCACTGAGCCGCTGCGCGGCTACACGGGTACTGCACTCCTGCGACAGGAGCCTCCAACAGGGGCTCTTTTTTTGTCTTTGTAGTGCCGTACCCGTGTGTGGCCGCGCAGCGGACACCAGTGTAATCCGTGTCTCAGGCAGTTGCAGTTGCTGTTGTAACTCCTGTGACGGCGCCTAGAACAGGTACCCCAGCCCGATGTAGAACGGCGCAGTACTGAGCGACGAATGGCCCACGTCGAGGGCGACTACGAAGTTGGGGCCGATGCCCACCCGCGCCCCCGCGCCATATCCCACGTGCAGCTGCGACACGACCTCCGACAGCACGATGTCGTCGCTCCACACCCGCCCCGCGTCGAGGAAGGTCGAGAGGACCAGCGACGTCGGCTTGCCGAAGCGCACCTTGTCGCGCACGTGCCACCGCAGCTCGCTGTTCGAGAGCACCGTGCCCTTGCCGATGAAGCGGTTGCGCGGCACGCCGCGGATGCTGCTCGAGCCGCCGAGTCCCTCCTGGTTCTTGAACGAGCTCTGGATCACGGAGAGATCGTGCGACGGCGCGTCGCCGCTCACCTGCTGCACTATCACGCGCTGCGCGAACACCACGCGGTGCGTGATGGGCACGTACTCGCGCACCGTCCCGGTGAGTCGCGTGTACTCGTGCGTGCTCCCCAGCGACTTGTCCACCCGCTGCGCCACCAGCTCGGCCCACGTGCCGTGCGTCGGGCCCGTTTCGCGATCGCGGGAGTCGAACACCAGTCCCGCGCGCGCGAAGTTGAGCTTGTCGTGCGGCGCGATCGCACCCTCGAGGTCCGCCGCGTAGAGCGTGGTCCCCTTGTCGAATGGAGTCGCATCGGTCGTCACGTCGTTCACGCCGGCGCCGAGGAGTGCGCGGAGCCGGGGAGTTCCGATCGCATGCTGCAGCGTGAGCGTCGCGACCTTCTGCGTGCGCCCGAAGCGATAGAAATATTCGTTGGCGCCGGTCTCGAGTGATTCGACATACGTCGTATTGTTGCCGATGCCGTAGTAGGGGGTGGCCAGCTGCTGCTCGCGCGCGACGTAGGCGCTCGCGCGCCACCCACCCTTCAGGTCGGGCGCGTCCACGAACAGCTTGAGGTCGCGTCGCCCGTGGGTGGTGAAGAAGAGCGTGGGCTGGATCGTGAGCGCGTACGGCCTGGCGGTGCCGTTGCCATAGTTGTAGAGCTCGAGGATTGCGCCGTAGCCGAACCCCTCGTCGCTGTCGAAGTTGATCGCTGGCACCCCTGTGAACTCCCAGCCGATCGGCGCCTTTTGCGGCGCGCCCTGCTGGGCCGTGGCGACCGTGAGGGGAGAGAGGGCAAGCAGGACGGGAATGAGGCGTGAAGCGCGCATGAGGTCGGGGTGATGGGATGCCTCATGGTAGGGCCGGCGGCGCGCGGGGGCCGTACGTCGAATGACGTAGTTAGCTTTCAGGGGCACCCAGGAGCGACGCATGACAGACGCTGAGAGCACCGCAGCCGGCCCGATCGGCTATCCCGACGAGCCACCGCCGACCGCCGAGCAGGCGAAGATGATGTTGAGGAAGGTGAAGGACCCCGACCTCAACCTGAACATCGTGGACCTGGGGCTCGTCTATGACGTGCGCGTCGAGGATCGCGACGTGATCATGGACATGAGCCTCACGAGCCCCGGCTGCCCCAGTGGGCCGGAGATCATGAAGGACGCCGAGCAGGCGCTCAAGACGCTGCCGGGCGTGAACAACGTGTTCGTGAATTTGATCTGGGAGCCGTTCTGGACGCCGGACCGGATCGAGCCGAGGGTGAGGGCGTACATGGGGCTCTAACTGCAGGGGCACGGACACCCTGCCGTCATCCTGAGCGGCAGCGAGCGACCTGCCGCTACTGAAGGCGGGCGCCTGCGGGCGCCCGCCGTTGTTTTTGGGTTTTGTGTTCGTAGTTCGGAGTTGGCGCCTGGCTGGCCGATACCGAGTTCCGCGTTGCCTGATGCCTGAAGCCTGAGGCTCGAGCAGTGATGCGGTACGCGGCGGCCTGCGGCCACCGCTTCGTCATCCGTGAACATGTTCACTACGAACGCATGACGAAGCGCGCAGCGCTTCCCTGTCAGTGCTCGAGCTTCTGGCTTCAGGCTACGGGCAAGCGTACACGCGGTATCGGCGTGCAAGCCACGCCCCCGAACATGTGAACCCACCACGAACGACAAAGGCGGGCGCCTGCAGGCGCCCGCCTTCATTGTCGGTACTGCAACTGCAGATCCCTCGCGGCGCTCAGGATGACGCGTCTTTGTAGGGAGAAGGTTCCTTCTTCCGATGCGGCGCCAGCGCCTTGATGAACCCCGCCCCAAGCACTTCCCGCTGCCACCCGCGCAGCTCCTTCACTTCCTCGAGCTCAGCCACGCTAGAAGGATTCCGCCGCGCCACCGCTTCCATCCGGTCGCGCGACGACAGCACTCCAGGATCGAGATCGAGCTTCGCCGCGAACTCATCGCGCACCGTCTTGAGCGCGTTGGACCGCGCGTCGAAGTCGGGGTCGCGATCCCAGCGCAGCCCGCGCGGGAACTTCGGCAGCTGCTCCTCGGGTACCGCGAGGCCGCGCTTCACGGCGTCGAGCAGTTCGTGCCCGCGATTCTCCAGGATGCCGCGCGGCATTCCCTTTATCTTGCCGAGTGCGTCGGTCGTCGCCGGCTGGCCCTGCGCGATCGCGAAGAGCTGCTCGTTGCCGAGCACGCGAAAGGTCGCCTTGTCCATCTTGCCGGCGACCATGTCGCGCCACTGCGCCACTTCCTTGAGCACCGCCAGCTCGCGTCGATTGAGGTCGCGCGCGCCCTTCATCTTGAGGAAGCCCATCCCCGTCTCGTCGGGCTCCCACTGCGTGCCCTCGAGCAGGCCGAACTCCTCGCGCGCCCAGCTCCAGCGCCCCTTGTGCTCCAGCTCGTCCTTCAGCTGGTCGCGCAGCTGCAGCAGGTACATGGTGTCCTGCGCCGCGTACTCGAGCATGTCGTGCGTGAGGGGACGCATGCTCCAGTCCGCGCGCTGGTGCTTCTTCTCGAGCTTGAGTCCCTGGTACTTCTCGAGCAGCGCGCCCAGCCCGAACGCCTTGATGCCGAGCAGCTGCGCGGCGACGCGCGTGTCGAAGATGTTCTTCACGCGCCACTTGTAGTCCTGCACCAGCAAGCGCAGGTCGTAGTCGGCGTCATGAAACACAATCTCCACCGCCGGATTCTCCAGCAGCGCGCCCAGCCCGCTGAGGTCGCCAGCCGAGACCGCGAGCGGGTCGATGATGGCGCTCTGTTCTCGCGTGGAGAGCTGCAGCAGGTAGATTCGGTCGATGAAGCGGTGGAAGCTCGCCCCTTCGGTGTCCAGCGCGATGATCGGCGTGGCCGAAATCCCGGCCAGAAAGGCGGACGTCGCCGCCGGCTGGTCGAGATAGTGCGGTTCGTGCACAGTGCGCTGATGAGGAGACACGCCCTTCCTGGGTGCAGTCGTGTGAACGCAGGGTCGTTTCGCAGCGAAATGTAGCGAGTCCCGGCCCCCTGCCGGGCACTGCCCTTGCCGAGCCGGAGTGCATCCATGAGCCCAACCCCCGAGTCGGCGGCGACGTCGCCCATCCAGAAGGAGCGCCGCCAGCGCGTGAAGGGGTGGCAGAGCCGCGATGCGCTGCGCGTCGCCGGACTGCTGCTCCTTCTATACTATGGCCTCCGCCTGTTCTGGGTGGCCAACCCGCTCTTCCTCGTCGCGTTTCTCGGCATGCTCTTCGGCCTGGCCGTGGCGAGCGGGGCCGACCGCCTGGAGAAGTTCGGTGTGCGCCGGGGCATCGGCGCCCCTCTCGTAGTCATCACCTTCTTCGCGCTCCTCGTCGGCTTCGGCGCGTGGATGGCGCCCACGCTTCGCGAGCAGGGCAAGGAGCTCCGCAAGAAGCTCCCCGAGGCCGTGGACCGCGCCGAGGCGTGGGTCAACAAGCGCGAGTCCGGGGTGTTCGGCTCGCTGCTCGGCCGCGGCGACTCCTCGGCGACCAGCGCGAGGAAGGACAGCGCGTCAGCGACACCTGCGCAGCCCGCACAACCGAATGCCGACGCGAGCGCCCCGAGCGCCAGCGAGACGCTCAAGGCGCGCATGGGGAAGCAGCTCGGCGGCGCCACGAGGTTCCTCTTTCCGTTCCTGACGTCGACGATCGCGGCGATCGGCGGGATGCTGATCATCATCTTCCTGTCGATCTACATCGCGGCGGATCCCGGGCTCTATCATCGCGGGATCATGCTGCTCTTCCCGAAGCCGAACAGGCAGCGCGCGGGCGAGGTGCTGAGCGCGATGGCGAACGTGCTGCGCCGCTGGCTGGTGACGCAGCTGATCGCGATGGCGGTGATCGGCAGCGTGACGACCATCGTGCTGCTCATCCTGCACGTGAAGGCCGCGTTCGCGCTCGGCCTGCTGGCGGGGCTGTTCGAATTCATTCCCACCGTGGGGCCGATCTTCAGCGCGGTGCCCGCGGTCGCGATGGGCTTCCTCGATTCGCCGCACAAGGCGCTTCTGGTGGTCGCGGCCTATGTGCTGATCCAGTTCATCGAGAACCACCTGCTCATCCCGCTGCTGATGAAGGGCGGCGTGGACCTGCCGCCGGCGCTCACGATTTTGGCGCAGGCTCTGCTCGCGCTGCTGTTCGGGTTTTTGGGACTGATGGTGGCGGTGCCGCTGCTCGCGGCCACGATGGTCGGCGTGAAGCTCCTCTACGTGGAGGGCGTGCTCGGCGAGCCGATGACGCTCACGGAGCGCGCGCTCGTGGGGCATCATGACGCCGAGGGTGATGATGACGATGGCGACGATGGGGAGTCGTCGTGATCGCGCTGCTGAACGATGAGGAGATGGGTTACGACGACGTGGGCAAGGGGATGCCCGTGTTGTTCCTGCACGGGTTCCAGCTGGACCGCTCGTTCTGGGAGCCGCAGATCGGCGCGCTGGTGGCGCAGTGTCGCTGCATCACGCTCGACATGCGCGGCGCGCAGGGCTCGGCCACGAAGGGGCCGCACACCATGGACCAGTATGCGGATGATGCGATCGCGCTGCTGGACAGCCTGCACGTTGAGCAGGCGGTGGTGGTCGGGTTGAGCATGGGCGGGTATGTGGCGCTCAACATGTGGAAGCGGCACCGGAAGCGGGTGCGCGCGATCGCGTTTGCGGATACGCGCGCCACGGCGGACACGGAGGAGCAGCGGTCGCGTCGCAGGGTGCTGATCGAGGCGGCGGAGCGCGAGGGGAGCACGGCGGTGGCGAACCTCCAGATCGCGAGCCTGGTGGGGAAGAGCACGCGCGATGCGCGGCCGGACATCTATGACACCCTGCACCGGATGCTGGCAAGCGCGCCGGTGGAGGGGGTGATCGGGCAGCTGCAGGCGATGATGGCGCGGGAGGATTCCACGCCGCTGCTCGAGGGGATAGACGTGCCGGTGCTATGCGTGGTGGGGGATGAGGACGTGCTCACCACCCCGCGGGAGATGGGGGCGCTGTGCGAGGCGATCCGGAACAGCCGGCTGGAGGTGATCGAGCGCGCCGGGCACCTGAGCAGCTTCGAGCGGAGCTCGGCGGTGAACCAGGTGCTGTCGGAGTTCGTGGGGAGCCTCCTGTACAACTGACGGGTGCCGTAGATTGGTGGCATGACGACGCCGACCCCGACCATTTCCGCTGCTGAGCAGAGCACCAGCGCCCGCGTGGGCGCGGTGCTGTTCCGTCATCGCGGCTGGCTGCCCGTGCCGTTCCTGCTGGTGCCGTTACTGGTGCCGGCGCAGCAGACCATGCAGGGGTGGCTGGTGGCGCTCGTGCTGATTTTGGTGGGCGAGGCCGTGCGGATGGCGGGCGTGGCGGCGGCGGGCACCGTGACGCGGCGCAGGTCGCGCAACGTGCAGCGACTGGTGACGTATGGGATCTTCAGCCGCGTGCGAAATCCGTTGTACGTGGGAAATTTCCTGATCTGGATAGGCTTCGGCGTGGGCAGCGGCGTGCTGTGGTTCATCCCGATTGCCGTGCTGCTATTCGCGGTGGAGTACACCTTCATCGTGCGGTATGAGGAAGGGGTGCTCGAGTCGATTTTTGGGCAGGAGTATCTCGACTACAAGGCGCGGACGAACCGGTGGATTCCTGGATCGAGAAGGGCGGATGCGGTCGCGGATGGCGAGCATCACTGGGCGGAGGCCTGGAAGTCGGAGGTTTCGACTTTCCTGCAGTATGTGGCGATCGGGGTGGTGTTCTGGGCGAAGGCGCGGTGGTATTCGAGGTAGGGGTTTGTTCGAGGTTAGGAATGACGAAGGGCGCCGAGAGATCGGCGCCCTTTTTGTGCGCGTGGATTCAGCCCGCGCGTCGGCTATCAGGTCCCATCTGCTAGGGCGTAGGAGCTATCGGTCGCGAGATCGTGAATCGCGCTTCGCCTGACTTGCCACGCTGCCCGGCCACCCCAACCTCGAAGCATCCAGGTGACAGCGCTTGGGCAGGTACCAGGACGCGCCATCGCTTCGGGACTACGCCGTAGACGAACGATGCTTGCTCCGGCTGGCGATCGTTCTCCCGTACGGATTCATTCATTAGAACCTTCCAGACCTCCGCAACGGTCCCAGGAGAGTCGTAACACGGCATCACTTCGACCATTATCACCTCGCTGTAGGCGATCTCATGGTCGTCCGTCACGCGAAAGGTCGGCCTGCCCGTCACCGCAACCATCGTCACGCGCACGTGAACCTTGCCTGCGCGACATCCGATCATCGCCAGAACTGCGGAGGTTGCGAGCACGCAAAAGAATGCCTTCCTCCTTAGCACCAGGCATCGGAGCGCGTGGAGAGGAAGTGATCGGGGCCACTTGAGCCTATGCACTGAAATCTGCCCGGGCATTCAGAACACTCATGCCTCCACTTCGGCTAGAGTGAGTGAAAGATGCGGACTACGCTTCCGTCCCGCGCAAGCAGGCGGACCGTGCCAACTCCGCCGAGGCTGCCCTTCTTGAGTGAACCGGAGACCGTCCAGACTCCAGTATCCAGGCGCGCGACCAGGGGTCGCTCCTCTTCGATTACCGTACGCCCGAAGCTGGCAACGAGTACTTCCCTTCCGCGCCGGAGCGCTTGCGTCTCGCTCGAAATGGGACATGGTGCCTGGGCTACGGCGGACATGCCTCGGCCCGTATCCGACCAGGCGGCGCCGAATCCCTTGTCCGTGCTGCAGCCGAGGATCGCCGCCAGCACTACCTGAGCGGCAATTCGGCCAACAATGTCACGTAGTAGAGGAGAGCACATCATTCTCAGGCACGGGCGGAAAGTGCACTCAGCGTGGTGGGATGCACGAGCGAGGCGCGGCGCCCGTACGCCGTTGATTTCGCTAGCGAAGATCAGCGTTGAAGCAAACCATGACCGATCGGACATTGGTTCACCTACGAACGAGGTTGCCGATTTGGCGTACATACGTCGCCGGACAGCAAGCGTGCCTGCACTGCTGGATTTCTAGGTCGGAGCAAAACCTGGTGATGCCTACCGCGGCTCGACCGATTTGCTTCGGCAGAAAGCGGAACCAAGTTCGCCATGATGCCCGAAGGGAAGAAAAACGCCGAACGTCTCTATAAGACGTTCGGCGTTCTCGAATGTTTGCTGCCCTATCACGTTGCCCCTGTGGGTCGTGGCGTAGTGTGAGACCGCAGGCTTATTGGCTGCAGAGTGACACGCTGCCACTGCCTTTCACTCAGGTCACGTTGCTCGACGACCATAGCCACCGCTTCTGAACAAGCTCCGGTTGCACGCAACCTTTCGACATTAGACAAGCCGCAGTCGCCAGATCGCCCAGAAGAGCGCGCCGCCAATCAATCCTGCGAGCATGCCGAGTGCACCAATTTGCGGCATCTTATCCATGCTTTTCCAAAAAAGAAACCAAGTTACTGACGTGGCGCATGCTCCAAGCACTGAGGCAACTACCATGATGGAGCGCAACGAGAGTGCATGCAACAAATGCTTCTTGCTCAGCCATGTACCCATGGCAGCGGCAGCCAAAGTGCAACAGATTGCGATCGGCCAGCCAAAAAGAAAAAAGAAGAACATGCTGTGACTTAGGGATCCGTCCGGGATCTGATTCCAGCCAAGGGATACTCCAGCAGCCAGATAGAGTCCGACACCGATCACCGCAACTATTGCGGCCGAAGCTACAGCAGCTGCGAGTATCACGCGAGATGACAGCAATCCGTCTCCCCGTTCGAACTCAGTGTGAAAAGTCATTCGGCTGTTACCTCTGTGTCGATGTCACATCTTGCTCGGAAGACAAGTCGCATTAAGGGCAGTAGTCACCCCCCGCCTTCGCACAGAGGTAAGCATTGATTGGTTTCGGTCGTCTTGCCGTTCCCGTTCCGAAAACCCAATCCACTACGAAGTTCAGCTTAGTATACCCGCAGTTGTCGTAACAGGTCGGGTGATCGACGAAAATATACCGGCCTATCTCGGTCCAGCTGAGCGGCCGCCCTTTCAAACGCTCCTGATCCGTCCACTGTTTGGCGAGGCAGCGAGCGGTACAAGTATTGTGGACATCTCCCCCAGGCGCGTACACTCGCCGGCAGATACCGCCAACGATCGACGAGCTTGAATATGCATCGCAAGAATCGGCCGCCTTCGTTGAGTCGCTACCCTGCTGAGTGCGCGTAGGAGTGCTCGCACTATCGGCTGAATTACCGAACGGGTCTGTAACATTGACGGGGTCGCCGCTCCCAAATCCGTACTTGCTGAACCCACCCGCCAGCCCGATCGGATCCTGCTGCGTGAACCGCCCGCCCTTTCCATCGTAGTATCGGTTCCGCATGTAGAGCAACCCTGACTCGTCGCGCTTGCCGGTCATTAGCGAGCCCATCCAGCCTTTGGACGACGCCCAGGTATCCGGGTCAAAGTGAACGGTGAGCTCATCGCCCGGCCAGTCGACGTACTGCGAGTAGTTGTAGCCCGCCGTGTCAGTGCCGGCGTAGTACTGCCCACGAAAGGTCGCGTGCGGCACGAGGGTGAGGGTGCTGCGCTGGACGAGCAGCGGAGCGTCCACGCCCAGGCCGTGGGTGTAGCCCACGATGCCGTAGTGCGCTTCACCTCCAGCTACCCCGAACGCTTCCGACTCGAGCTGCGTGCTCGTGCGCTTGAGGCCACCCGGCTGCCGCGACTCGTAGAGAATGTTGCTGCCGTCCCAGATGTAGCGCTCGATCGCGCTCCGCGTCACGGTGTCACTCACCGCGCTATCGCCCATGCTGCGGAGCAGCACACGACGGCCGAGGGCGTCGTAGCGATACTCTTCCAGCCGGCGGCGCGTGGTGCGCGACTGGTCATCCCCGCTCTTCGACAGCGCCCGCAGCTGGCTGGCGGCATCGAAGTACTGTCGCGTGCCGTAGTGCGTCTCCGTTCCGAGCGTGTTCGCCGCGACCTCGTCCTGGTGCGTCCACGCGGTGAACTTCGTGCGACCGGCCGCGTCGTAGTTGTAGCGCATCTGGTCCACGACGTCGATCGTGTCGGACACCGGCTGCCATCGGCTGTCGATCGAGGCCAGAAGGTCGGTCGTAGTCCAGACGGTCCGCTGCACAGATGCTACACCGAGAGAGCAGAAACCCGATCCCTGAACGGAGAGATCGGGTTTCTACCCTGACGTGCTGGCATTCGGAAATGCTCTAACTGGATGACCTTAGAGCGAATGGAATACGCGGATCACGTGACCATCTCTCGCGGAGAACTGAACCCATGCAACTCCACCAATGCTTCCCTTCTTGAGCGAACCGGAGACCATCCAAACTCCCGTGTCAAGAGGCGCGATCATGGGCTGCTCCTGCTCGATCACGGTACGTCCGAAGCTAGCGAGTAACACTTGTTCTCCGCGCCCGAGTGCTTGAGCCCTGTTCGAAATGGGGCCTGGAGCCTGGACCACTGCGGCCACCCCGCGACCGGTTTCCGCCCAAGCTGCGCCGAAGCCCTTGTCGCCACTGCAACCGGAGAACGTAAGAAGCACCAGCAGCATGCCTCCTCGAGCTCTAAGGGTTCTGGTCATACGGTTCTGTTCTCCCGACCTGAGTCACCGGCCATTCTGCTGCTTTGGGCGCGTTCTATATGGTAAGAAGGAAGGGCCGGCTAGACGCCGGCCCTACCCGCCCTGTTCGGCAAATTCGAGAATGTTCAGGACGCGCACGAAGCCCGTGCGAGGCTAACTGGCCTCTGCTTCTCTCCAATCGCTCTTGCCGACCCCGAGAGGCGTTGCTTGTCCTGAGTCGACAGAACCAGTACGGACACTTTATCTCCTCGTAACCAACGAACGAAGATGGAGTCGCCGCGGATCGACCAGATCCCACTGGAATAACCATCCGGTGTCGGGGACACTGTATGTGCCCCTATCGATACTTCCTTCGAGTCGAGGCGGATTTGCTTCGATCGGAAATCTGCCCACCAAGACAGATCAACGTCATAGCACCCGCCGAGAGTCCTTACCGTTCGTTTCTCCGCACGATCCGAGAACGCGATATCATCACTTGTGCCAAATTGTCCGTCGTCTGCAGCCGAGCGAATGACGTAGTCAGTGTCCCCGGCCACCTGGTACCGGAAACGATGGCCCCATGCGTCTTCAAGCGGTGACCCGGGTGCACTCGCGGAGCAATTCAAACTGGTGCGACACAGCGCGTCGATCGAATCTGGCAGATGCGTAGAGTCGGCTCTATAGCGCGCAACGGCCTTTCTCATTTCGAGAAGTCGCCAATAGGTCGCAACCCTAGGAGATTCGTCGGTTCCGGGGCACCGTGCTGCGAGAGCGAAGCCCATAAGGGCCAACGCCGAACGTTTCCAATGTGATCTCATGGAAATATGGATTTGCCCGAGCAGTAGTTACCCAGACGGTAAACTGAATCGCCGGACCCATGAAGGATGCCAAGGGGTCCTCCACCCGCAAAGACATTCTGGAAATGACGCACCTCGTGCGCGATGACCTCTGTCACGTCAGATTGGTTCTCGAATATCGATGGGTCAAGGTCTATATGACCCCACCGGAAGAAGAATTTCCAGGCGTAGCCCACGGTTGTGCCGTCCAGATCACGCAAGTGGAACAATCCCCGCTGGAAGCGCCGGGTTGCCGCAACGCCAAGGGAACTACACCGCGAATCGGCGTTCAATGTCAGATCGGACAACGACGCCGCGATCTGGTCACACTGGCCGCCGTTAAAGCCACCCCGGCATGTACTCGAACTCCATCGAGTCAGGCCGGCAGCTTGGAATGCGCTATACGCTGCTTTGCCGGCATCACCTCCGAGGAAATCAGCCATCGTGCGAAAGTCACCCGGGCCGACATTTTCACAGCGAAGTCTATCCGTTCCTTGGCGTTCGCACGACAGACCGAGCGGATCGCCGTTGTTGACCGGATCTCCATTTCCAACTGCGTAGGAGTTCATGCCCCCCGCAAGCCCAATCGGATCCTCCTGCGTGAACCGATTGGTCTTCCCATCGAAGTACCGGTTCCGCATGTAGAGCAACCCGGACTCGTCGCGCTTGCCGGTGATGAGGCTGCCACCCCAGCCCTTCGACTTCTCCCAGATGTCGGGGTCCTTGCTGATCGTCAGCGCATTGCCCGGCCAGTCCATTTGCAGGGTCCTGGTCGTTCCCGCACTGTCCGTGCCCGTGTAGTACTCCCCACGCCAGGTGGCATGCGGCACGATCATTACGCGATTGCGGTAGAGCATCAGCGGCGCGTCGATCCCGCCGCCGTGGATATAACCCACGATGCCGTAGTGCACGCCGGCGCCATCGTCGCCCATGGTCTCGCTCTCGAGCTGACCGCCGGTGTACTGGTTGCCTCCGGGCTGACGACTCTCGTAAAGGATGTTGCTGCCATCCCAGATGTAGCGCTCGATTGCACTCCGGGCGATGGTGTCGCTCACAGTGCTGTCGCCGCGCGAGCGCACCAGGACGCGCCGGCCCAGGGCGTCGTAGCGGTACTCCTCGAACACCGGTCGCGTGGCGCGCGACTGCTTGTCGCCACTCCGGCTCACCGCCGCCAGCTGCCCCGCCGCGTTGTAGTACTGGCGCGTGAGGTAGTAGCTCGCGAGGATGACGCTATCCGGACCCGCTCGGGTGTAGGTCTGCTGTCCCGTCCAGATCGTCTGCCCTGCGTGATCGTAGTCGAGCACGGACTTGTCAAAGTCGTGCACGGTCTGGCTGTCCACTGGGAAGGCGGCCGTGATGCCGATCAGCTGCTCGCTGCCGGGCAGGTAGTCGTGATCCTCCACGGTGAGGCGGTCGTACGCGCTGCCGCGACGCGTGCTGCGAATCACGGAGCCGATGCCGTCCACCGTCAGGTACTCGCCAGTGTACGGGTCGGTGACGTTCGGACGGTAGCGCTCCATCTTCACCACGGAGCCCATCCCCGAATAGCCCATGATGCTCTCGCCCTGCTCCGTGGCGTCCAGCACCTTGTCGCGGCCATCGTACTGCAGGGTGCCGCCCCCGATCCACTGTCCTCCCGCGCTGTCCGCCCGCGAGGTGAGGCGGTCATCGATGTCGTACTGATAGCGCCGGGAGACAGCGCCCGGAGCGGTCTCGTGCAGCAGGCGCCCCGCCGCGTCATAGCTCAGCCCGAACACCGCACCCTTGGGGCTCGTGACAGAGCTGAGGCGGCCCGTTAGTCCTTCGTACGTGTACAGCTGGCTGTACGCACTGGAGCAATCGGCCAGCGTCGTTGGGTGCACGAGCGAAGTGCGTCGCCCATCGCGATCGTACGTAATGCGCATGCCGCATACGTGCGCCGTCCAGGCAGGGGAGAGCGTGTCGACGTACGTACGAATTGCGATCGAGTCCGTCGCGAGGACCGGAAGACCCGCTGCGGAATAGTAGGTGTTCTTCCAAACCCGTTCGGCTGTGCAACCACCGTCGTCGACCTCATCTCACGCAGAACGCGGCGTGGAGCCAAGGGCTCCACGCCGCGTTCGCATCTTCCGCTTACCCAGGTACCCCTGCCTCCGAGTTACCACTCGAGGTCTCTTCTGCGCGAGGTGCTACATGGGCTTGCTTGTCTCGCTCACGAAGATCAAGTAGTGCCAGATTGATGCGTGCGAGTCCTCAAGGTCCAAGTCATTCGGACCAGCATCGTCGACGACGGAGACAACTGCACTATCCATTTGCACCACAACATGGGCGTCGGCGAGGTCGGCGCCGATGCGTATGAAGCCGCGCCCCCTCGGATACGGGGCTATGGCCTCACGGGCCAAGCTCATGCTGTTCGTCTCCACCACTGCGTACTCCGCGAACAAGTCTCGCGTTGGTTGAGGCAGCGAGTCCACGCGCGACACGTCTTCGGGCGCCACTGGTCGTCGGTCGCACCGGAAGAGAACTCTGTCCCTCAGCAGGACATTTGCCTCGATCCGAGCCTCTTCCCGCGTGAGTCGGCCGACGCGAGCGGCGATCGCCTCGACACGCTTCGCTGCGGACCTCGGGGAAGTGCGGCGGAGTCTATCAATCCATCTGGGCAATCCCATTTGCGTTCTCCCAATTGCTGATGCTGAATCTACGGTGACGAGCGCCCGACATCGAGCATTCCTCGCAGAACGATCGCGCTCTGGTCCCACAGGGCACGCACTCCAGCCTCCATGTGCCGAAGGTTAGCGTGGGCAGCGCCGTGAGCCGCGGCATCGAGCGCCTTGAGATTCCAGGTGCCGCTATGGATCGAAGCGGGTAGGCCGCGGAGCGGAAATACGGATTTCGCTCCGCCCGGGTGCCCTGCCAGGGGATTGATGTGGTGCACGACTTGGCCAGCCTCCCTTTCCACACCCTCGACCATGGGTCGGGCGGCGGCGCGAGCGGCACGACTACTGACCTCTCCCGCCGCCCGCTCGAGGGCTGCCGCTCCTGCGGTCAGCGCTACCTCTGCAACAAACTCGGCAGCCTCGCCTCCGATGTATGCCGTGCTGTGGTGATTGATCACGGCATTGTCTCCGCTTTGGTCGCGCATCCAGTCCGTGATGCCAAAGGAAACCGCATCCCCGAAACCCGCAGCCACGTTCGCGACAGCATTCAGATCGCAACAGGGGAAGAGACCAAAAGGATCGGAATACGTGACAGGATCACCCGAAGCGAACCCATACAGGTTCATCCCTCCCGCCAGCCCGATCGGATCCTGTTGCGTGAAGCGACCCGACTTGGGATCATAGTACCGGTTGCGCATGTACACGAGTCCGGACTCATCCCGCTTGCCGCGCACAAGACTGCCGAGGAAGGTGCTGTCCTCGCCCCAGGTGCGGAGCTCGAGGTAGGGGTTCACGTCCCTGCCCTGCACCGAGAACTCGGTGTACGTCGTGTCGCCCGCGGTGCGGAACTTGGTCATGAAGTCGAACTGCCCCTTCCAGCTCGCGTGCGGTGCGAAGGCGAACGCGCCCTTGTAGACGCCGAGCGGTTGGTCGATCCCGCCGCCGTGTACGTAGGCGATCTTGCCGCCGTATGAATCGATGCTCGAGCTGAACGAGCGCATTGCCGCCGCACTCCGTGCATTGCCGCCCCGTTCACGGATCTCATACAGGAGCTGGCTCCCGTCCCAGATCGCGAAGTCGAGGTTGCCGCAAGAGCTGCTCGTGCCTTCCGTACACGTGCTATCGCGCCGCGAGCGGGTCATCACGCGCCGGCCCAGGGCGTCGTAGCGATATTCCTCGAACACGGAGCGCGTGCCGCGCGCGCCATTGCTCACCGCGCGGTTCTGCCGGTCGTACACACGCAGCTTGTTGTCGCCGTCGTAGTAGCTGCGCGCCTTGTAGTCGGTGAAGTCGACGGGTGCAGCACCGGGCCCACCGCTCTGCCGCTGCATGGTCTGCGTGCTCGCCCAGGCGACGTTGCCGGCGTTGTCGAAGCGATTCCGGACCTCGTCGAAGGTCTGCCCCTGCGACAGGCTGTCGAAGCCGATGTGCTCCAGCTCCTCGCCCGTGTACTCGTACGCGAGGTACGCGCGCTGGCTCGCGCCGTCGCCGACGATGCGCTTGATGATGTTGCCAAAGGCGTCGGTCTGGTACTGCTCGCGGACCGGGTTGGTGCCAGCGTTGGTCGTATAGGAATACGACTGCGCCAGCGCGCCCAGGCCGCTGTAGCTCAGCTCCTCGCTCCGGGCGAGGCCCGTGATGCGGGAGGTGGTCGCGCTCTTCGTGACGCGCCCGAGGCCGTCCATGTGAAGCGTGTCGGTGTGCAGCACGCCCTTGGAGGATGAATCCACCCGGAAGTAGAGCCGGTCATCGGCGTCGTACACGAAGCGCTCGGCCGAGCTGTCGGCCGACGTCGTGCGCTTCACCAGCCGCCCGCGCGCGTCCTCGAAGAACGCGTACGCCACGCCCGCGTGATCAGTAATGCCGGTCATCGCGCCCGTGATGGGACTGTAAGCGTAGTCCTGCTCCGTGCCGCTCCCGAGCGTGCCGACATCGTGCACGAGTTTCGTGCGCCTGCCCGCCAGGTCATACTCCAGGTTCGTGCCGAACACGTGCACGGCGTACGGGTCGGTCGAGAGGCCAGAGTCGCTGTAGACCCGAATGAAGCTCGAGTCGGCCTTGATCGCGCCCGTGATCCAGTAGGCGCGCTTCACCTTCGCCGCCCAGTCGTTGGCCGAAAGGACGTTGCCCATCCGGTCGTAGGCAAACCGGTTGGTGTCGGCCGCAAACGTCACCGTACTCGTGCTGCTTCCATAGTAAGGGAAGCGGTAGTGACGGTTCGCGCAGGTGGTGGCGTCGTCGAAGCTGGTGCACGCCGTGCCCGAGGCCACCGACTTGGACGGCACGATGCGCGTGAGCATCCGTCCGCGGGCATCGTAGGTCATTACGATGGTGTCGCGGGCGAGGGTGACCTCGCGCGCCAGGTTGCCGGACACGTCGTACGTCCAGTCCTTCTGGCCGTCGATCGACTCGGTCACCTTGCGATGACGGGCGTCATAGCTGGTCGAGGCAGTCATCGCCTCGACACCGGTGCCGGAGCCCGCTCGATACACGTTCGTGAGGTTGCCTTCGGCGTCGTACGCATTCGTCACCGCCAGGAATTGCGCGGAGTCGAGTACTACGCCGGAGCTCAGCGCCAGATCGGAATGCAGCTTGGCGCCGCCAAAGCTCGTGTCGCTCGTGACCAAGCCTCGGGCATCGTATCGCAGGTTTCGCCGCGTGAAGCCAGTGTCGACCTGCGCCCGAAGGAGCGTGTTGCGGCCGATTGCGTCCGTGACTGCCTCGGTGACGAACCCTAGCGGACTGATGCCGTGGTAGAAGTTGCCGGTGGAGTCGTACACCACCGAATCCGGCGCAGTCGCGCCCGGGGCGCGCAGCGAGACCAGCTGCGACGTGGTGGCGTCGTAGCCGTAGGTGATGTGCGAGGCAGTATCGCCCTCCCACCGCTCGGAGAGCCGCAGCGGTTTCCCCGTGTCGTAGGTGAAGACTCGCGGCGCACTATCCGGTCCACTCGAGCGTGTCACCACGTCCCAGACTGAGTGCCACGTAAAGCGCGTGACCGCATTCGCCCCACCGAAGGGCGCGATGGTGCGCACGCTGTCCGGCAGTCCACGGGCAGAGTAGAAGCTCTCCGTCCGGAGCCCATTCGGCTGCACGATCGCCGTCGCGAGGATCGGGAACCGCGAGTCATTCCGTTCGATGGTCGTGCTGCCGGTGTCGGTCGCGAATACCTCCGCCGGAGCGCCGAACTGCGTGAGGAAGAACGCGACAGTGTCCCCGTCGGTCCGCGGGCCATCCACCACGGTCCTCGACGCCGAGATCAGGGGCGGAGCACCCGTCACGCCCCGACTCGCCGCGTGCGCGAGGGTCGTGGTCACGGCCGCGTCGCTCCGCATGGAGTTGGTGTAGCTGCTCACGAAGCCCGCGCCATCGAAGGCGTAGCTCGTGCTATCCCCCAGCCGGTTGATCCGTGCCGTGAGCTTGCCGCTCGTGTCGTAGTTGAAGCGCACGAACGATGTATCGGGGCCGGTGAGGCGATCGATGCGATAGCCCGTGGCCGTCACGCTGATGGTACGCGACTGGCTCCCCGCCTGTGGTGAAGTGACAGAAGACAGACGCGGCGCACCGGACACGCTCGCGTACGTGAAGTGGTACGCCGGCATTGTGGTCGCCGGCGTCGCCAGCTTGAGCGAGTCCAGCGAGCCGTCGCTGTTCCATGCCAGCTTCGTCTCGTGGCCCAGCGTGCTCACGGTACGGATGTGGCGCAGGTTCGAGTCGAACTCCACGAATGCCCCGTTTCGAAGCATGCGCCGCCACACCTGATTGCCACCGACGGTGGTGCGCTTGAGCTGCTCCGTGCGATCGAGCGTAGGGGTGGCCACGTACAGGCTGTCCGTGGACCTGGCGAACACGCGCGTGCTGCCATCGCCGCCGATCCAGAGCTTGGTGTTGGCATCCACGCTGAGCAGCTGTTCCACGCCATCCAGCCACCAGCCGCGTCCAAAGGGACTCGTGCGCCGGTCCACGATGGACACGGTGTCCACGATCGTCCGTGTGGGGGCCGTCGCACTCGAATCGTGCACCAGCACCGTGATGCTCGCGGGATACATCCCGGACTGCGTCACGCCGAACGCACCCGCACTCGCGACGAAGCTCACCTGGCGCGCGATGCCGTCGTACGTGCCGCCCCAGCTGAAGTTCCGCGTGACCGCCTGCCCATTCAGCGTCACGGTCACGTCGATGCTCGACGCGCCGGTGGTGCCGAAGGTCGAGATGTCCAGCGGCAGCACGACCGCGGGCGCCGCATGCGCGCTGTTGTAGAGCAGCGCGGGGGTCCGAACGGCGTTGTAGGTGCGCGTGGCAGGCAGGTCATGCACCACCCGCAGGTCCCCGCACTCGGACGCGGCGTCATCCCCCGCGGCAATCGTGAGGCACTGGCTGCGCACGATGGTCGGCCCGGCGCGAAGGCGCTGGGCATTGACCGCCACCGACGGTGCCACGGTGGTGACGTGAATGAAGCCCGTGTCCGCGATCGAGCCATTCGCGCCAGAATAGGTCGCGACCAGCCGGATGGTCCCGGTGTCCCCCAGGGTACTGGGCGCGGCAAACTGCGCCGTGACGGTCGCCGGCGGTCCCCACGTGCTGGCATTGGCGTTCGTCGGCGCATGCGCGCAGCCGCTGAACGACCCGCACGTCACCGTGACCGTGTAGAAGGCGTACGAGGACGATCCCACGTTCGCGATCTTGAAGTCGAGAAACGCCGTCTTGCCAGCGATGACCGTCACGCTGGAATCCGCCGGCGTCACGCTCGGCGTATGCCCGGTGGGATAGTCATAGTCGTAGGAGGCTCCTCCATACGTCCGATGATGGGCTGCGTCCTCCACGAATGCGGCAATTCCGTTGTCGCCAGGCAGCAGCGTGACGCTGAAGGTCACCTGCGCCCGGGACACGCACCCGCTGATCGCACTGAGCGCCGTCCAGGTGTAGCTGACGGACACGTTGTTGAAGTAGAACTCGTGCGTGTCGACGAGCGCGTCGTCAGCGTCGCAGAGGGTGATGGTGATCGTCTGTGCGCTCGACGTGAGGGTCGAGCCATGCGTGGGGCTGATGGTGATGGTGGGCGCCGTGCCCTGCGCCTTGGCTGCAGCCGGCGTGATGATGCAGCCAAGCACAACGAGCAGCAGTGCCCAGAGGATCTTCCCCGGGGAGCGGGCTCGCGCGCGCGCGGCGGCGTGTGGATCGGTCAGATAACGCATTGATGTGTCTCCAGCAGGGGCCGCCTCAGAAGGGCGGCCAGAGGATTCGTTGGAGCCCGAGCAACAGGAGCCCGAGCAGCGAGTGAGGGCGGGTGGTGGCCGGTGCCAGCGCATCAGCGTTCTCCCGCGCGGTGCTGGTGTCGCCGGGGCTGGTGGCGGGCGCGGGAAGCGTCGCGGGCAGGAGCACCAGCACCACGGCGTGCGTCGTGGTGCAGATGCCGCGCGAGCTGCAGAGGCGCGCGCTCACGGCGTGAGCGCCGACCACTGACATGGACGTGGACGCGGACGTCGACGTGGAGGTCAGCACGGGGTCGAACAGCGGACCCCAGGCATCCTCCCCGGAGAAGCGAAAGGCGCGGGTGCGGTCCACTCCGTCCACCCAGGCGCGGAAGCTCGTCGCGTCCGCGGAGTCCAAGGGCGCCTCGTTCGCGTGCGCGTCCGTCGTCATGCCGAGGCGGAAGACCACCATCGGCCGATCGGCTGGCACCGCCGCGCCCTCGACCGGCGAGAGCATGCGAATCGTCGGCTGCGGAACTGCCGGCACCCCCAGGGTGCTCGGCATCGGCGTGGCGGCGCACGCTGAAAGGGCGAGCGTGATCAGTGCGAGACGTGCCGCCGTCATCGCGCGACAGTTGGTTGAGATGCATGACATGGGTCCTCGAGGGATGGAGGACGCGTCACGCAGGCCTGCTGCCCACACGATCACCGCGTCCTGTATGCCCTCGTTCCCGCATGCCGGACATCTACCAGACAATCACCGCGTCACCACGCACAACGGCGTGGAAGCCAGGCTTCCACGCCGCGTTCGTGTTCAGGTCACTCGCCGTCCGCTACGCTCGCTTGCCATCGTGAGCGCCAGCGCGTCCATCGCGCTTCCTGAGGAACTCGATGAAGCGAGGCTCCTTCCACGCCGGGGAATCAGGATCGCTCAGTGCAAGCCGACCCACCAGCTGCGCCAGGAAGTCTCCAGTCCATGGAGGGTATGGCGCAGATTGCGTGGGTTCCTCGGGTGCGTCCACTTCCTCCCTGGCAATGCGCATCTCGTTTCGAATTCGGCGCCTGAGCCACTTCGAACGAAGGATCCACACGAGATATCCGGCTACGTTATCCGGAATCGGAATCTCCAATCGCACGAGCGACCTCGAAACGTCATCCAGTGTCTCATCCACGCAGAACTCCCGCTCTTCCGGCGGAATTCCCTGGTGCCGTGCCGCAACCAGCATCGCGGGACGGAACCGATCGAAATACTCCTTCCATGCGAGATCATCGTAGACACACATGGCGTCGATGAGCTTGTCGTCGGGCATGTCGCGATAGTTCTTCATCCTGCCTCCTGATATGGTTGTACCCCTCGCCTACGGCACGAGCGCCGGCCGATGCTCGCACCACACCAGCACCACGGTGCCGAGGATCAGCTTCTTGTCTCGCGGCAGCACGATCGGCTTGCGATCCGGCGCCAGCGAGCGCAGGATCACCTCGCGCTGCGTCACCCGGTCGACCGCCTTGCACACGTACCCATCCTCAGGGTGGCGCGCGACGATCACCGTGTCCGCCTTCACGCTCCCACCGAGCTTCACCAGCACGGTGTCGTCGGTGTGCATCAGTGGCGACATGCTGTCACCCACGATGCGAAGCGCCAGGTAGTCGCCCTTCGGCAATCCCTTCGGCAGCTCCACCCACCAATCCGCAGGCTCATCCCAGAGCTCGCGTCCATCTCCCGCGGCCACGCCGAGATCCACACGGGGCGTGCGGTTCGCCGCGTGCGCAATGTCCCTCACCTGGCTCGGGGACCCCCGCACACTGGGGGGCACGAGCGGCTGCGGATCCGTAGGTCGCTGCATTCCAAGACCGCGCGACATCACGCGCAGCATCATCTCGCGCGCCTCGACGCGCCCGCGGGATTCATCGTCCGGCGTGCGCCGCGCCCGCTCGCGATCCGCCAGCGCCGCGATGAACGCGGAGTTGCTCCACACCGGATGGTCGGCGTTGCCAAGCGCTGCGCGCCCAAAAAGGTCGCCCAGGCGAACCGCATCCCAGTTGATCTCGGAGAGCGATGGAAAGTCGGGGTGCAACTCTCGAGGATTGGTCATCGTGTGCCTCCAGTTGGTGACGCATCGTCCGTCCCGGTCAGGTCAACGCCCACGCGACGGAAGAATCGCTCGATCTCGCGCCGTTCTTCGCCCGTGAACTCCAGAACGATCCCGGGCGCAGCACGCTTCAGCTTGCGTCGCGCCCGATAGATCGCCTTCTCCGCCGCGTCGAAGCTCTTGCCGCACCACTCGGCTGCCTCACGCATTGATGACGCAGCGGCTACGTGGGCCAGCAGTTCGGCCTCGCCGGGCGTGACGATCGACTCCAGCAGCATCACGAGTTTCCGCAACGCCGAGGTGGCTCCGTACTCCGCCAGTGGTTCGGACACGCACTGCTGGTCGCGCGCGTCGCGCCTCCCCTCGCTGCGCAGCCGCTTGTGCCAGCGATTGCGCAGCGTGCGCACCAGGTAGCCGCTCATGCTGGCCGGCAGCAGCCTGGCGGGACGCGCGAACTCGAGCGCAGCGTCGTCGAGCATCTCGTTCACCATTTCATCCCGATCGCCGAGTGGTATTCCCAGGTGGCGCGCGGCCAGCCGCATGGCGGGACGAAAGCGGTCGAGGAACTCCTGCCATGCGCCCTCGTCGAGCGCACGCATCTGCTCGACGAGCTCTCCGTCGGTCAGGTGGTGGTACCGCGACTGCTCCCGCTTCCGCATCCGACTGCTCCTCGCGCGTTGATCACTGTGTCCACTGATATGTCCCCGCACACCGGACATCGGCGTGTCAGGCGTTGCTGGAATGGCTGAGGACCCAGTCGCGGGCGCGCTTGGCGATTCGTCGCAGCAGTCGCTCGTCCTGCACCACACCGGCGCGCAGGGCGTTCTTCCAGCGCTCGGCGCGCTTCGGGCGGAGGCCCACTGCGGCGGCCTCGTCGATCACGCCGAGCATGTGCAGCACGCCGTTGGCGACGCGCTGGCGCGGGTCGTCGGTGATCGGGCGCATGCGGGCAACGCGAGCGCGCGCTGCCTTCTCCATCTCCTCCCGGCTCGGCCGCTTTGCGCTCGCGGTGTAGCCGAGGTTGGCGAGCGCGCGCCCGATGGCGGAGGTCTCGGTATTCTCGAGGCAGGCGACGAGGTTGACCTCACCGTCGCCCTCGCGCTCGGTGGCCCAGCCGGTGGCGGCGGGTCGGCTGTCGCCGGCGTGCCGATAGACGCGGGCCTCGAAGATCACCGCGTCGGCGGAGCGCTCGACGAGGTGGGTGATGATGCGCCCGGTGGGGAATGTCTTGTAGAAGAGGGTGATGCGATCAGCGACGGGGGCATAGGCAGATGGGTCGAACGATTCGGAGACTTTCGGCATGGAGTCCTCGGGGCGTGGGTCGGGAGGACAATGATATACCGAATAAATGCCGAAGCAAGTGGGGATATTTTGAGCGGCTGCGAATTTGTGATATTCTGCTATGGGAGAGCTGCGTTGCCAGCCGGATCCTCAAGCTATATATTGTACAAGTAACTTGTACAGATGGAGACACCATGTCCGAGAAGCTCAGCTACAGCCACGTGCGCGAGAACCTCGCCCGCATCTGGAACGAAGTGGAGGACACCCGCGACGCGGTGATCCTGCAGCGCCGGGGACATGATGACATGGCGCTGATCCCTGCAGACGAGTTGGCGAGCCTGCGCGAGACCGCCTACCTGCTGCGATCGCCTGCGAATGCTGCTCGGCTGCTCGCGGCGATGACGCGCGCGCGTCGCGGGAACTCGGGCGCCGCGAACCTGGGCGCGCTGCGCCAGGAGCTGGGGCTCGACGCCAGCCACGAGTGAGCGCCGGGCGTCGGCACGCGGTGCTCCAGCGCGAGTGCCTGGAGGACCTGCGCTACTGGGTGGACGTCAGCCCGAAGACTGCGCACCGCGTGCTGGCGCTTATGGAGGCGACGCTGCGCGATCCTCACGCTGGGGCGGGAAAGCCAGTGCGCATGGAGGCCATGAACGGCGACGTATGGTCGCGTCGCATCAATGAGGTGGACCGGCTGGTCTACGAGGTCTTCGCGGACCGCGTGGAGTTCCTGGTGGCGCGGTATCACTACTCGCTGGCCGAGGAACTGTCGGCGAAGCCAATGAGCGAATACATCGCGGAGCGAGCGGCACGTGGTGATCGAAAGAAGTTCGATCAGGTCCTCAGGAAGGTACGCGCTGCAGGGCATGCTCCAGCGCCAGGCGGGACACCGGAATGATCAGGCGTTCTGCGGAACGCTGAGGACAACCTTCTGCCCTGCGCGCGACAGCATCTCGACCAGGCCGTCGATGCTGAAGCGATGGATCTTGCCCGTCACCAGGTCGCTGATTCGCGGCTGAGACACGCCGAATAATGCGGCTGCCTGTGCCTGCGTGAGCTCGCGAGTTTCGATGATGGTGCGCACATGGAGCATGAGACCAGAGCGAATTCGCAGGTGCTCGGCTTCCTCGGGTGCGAAGCCCAAGTCAAGGAAGACGTTGTTGGAGCCCTCGGTGACTCTAGGAGTTCTCTTCGCCATCTGCCTTCTCCGAAACATAAGGAATGGTCCGTCGTAGCTGTACCATTTCGCGGTAACGCCGGCGCCCGACATCGATATCTGCCTGGCGGGTACGAAGTGACTTCTTCTCGAAAGCATGAAGCACGTAGATCGCCTCCTGATACCTCGCAACGAATAGCACTCGATATTCATTGATCGAGTGAAGGCGCATCTCAAATGTTCCGGGTCCCACCGTTCGCATCGGCTTCCAATCGCTGGGCATACCGCCAAGCTGGACCGCGTGCAGTTGGTGCCCAGCTTCACCGCGGACTTCGTCGGGTAGGGCCCGTACTTCATCGAGAGCGTTGCCAACCCAGCGAATGCGCTTGGTGGACATTCTAATATATATGTTTGGATATATCCACCAGGGGGCTCATTCGTCGGCCAATCTCGACCTGGGCAGCCGCTCCTGTTGCAGCAGACCCACGCATGTCGCATCATCGATACGCCCAGCCTTCGCTCCTCCCTGCCGGCACCCCTTCATGCCGCACGCATCACCGCCCGCCGTCGACTGCGACCAGCAGCACCCCACGCTCGCCGTGCCCGACGTGCGCGCCGCGGTCGACTTCTGGACCACCCAGCTCGGCTTTCGCGAAGCGTTTGTGTCCGGCGACCCGCCCGACTTCGCCGGCGTCAACCTCGGCAACGTCCAGGTCTTCCTCACGCTCGGCACGCCCAATCCCACGGGCAGCTCCGTCTACTTCGTAATCAGCGACGTGCAGGCGCTGTACAAATTTCACGGCGACGCAGGCGTCACGATCGTGGAAGGGCTCACCGACCAGCCGTATGGCCTGCGCGACTACAGCGTGCGCGACCTGAATGGCTACGTGCTCACCTTCGGACAGCACAGCTTCAACGCGGGCCCACCGATCGAGATCGAGCGCGTGGACGTGCCCGTCCGCCTCGAGACGCGGCTCGCCGCGCTGCTCGCCGACCTCGCCGCGAAGAAGGGGATGAGCATCAGCAGCACGCTCGAGGAAACGCTGCTGCACACGATGGAGGGCGCGGGCCCGCACACGCGCTCGCAGCTCGAGTACATCCAGCAGCTCAAGGCGAAGCACGGGATCGACTACGACAGCCACGGCAGCTACCGGTTCCTGGAGCGATGACGGGCGGCGGCGCGCCGGTCATCAACATCGAGGGGCTCACGCGGCGCTTCGGCGCTCACGTCGCGCTCGATGCGGTCTCGCTCTCGCTACCGCGCGGTGGCGTGTACGGACTGGTCGGCGCCAACGGCGCGGGCAAGACCACGCTCATCCGCCACATCCTGGGACTGCTGCGCGCCGAGCAGGGGTCGGTGCGCGTGTTCGGGCTCGATCCCGTGGCCGACCCGGTCGGCGTGCTCTCGCGCATCGGCTACCTGTCCGAGGAGAACGACCTCCCCGGCTGGATGCGCGTGCACGAGCTCATTCGCTACACGCGCGCCTTCTACCCGCGCTGGGACGACGCATACGCCGAGGAGCTGCGCGGCGCGTTCGCGCTGGATGCGAGCGCGAAGGTCGGCAACCTCTCCAAGGGACAGAAGGCGCGCGCCGGCCTGCTCATCGCGCTCGCGTATCGCCCGGAGCTGCTCGTGCTCGACGAGCCCTCGTCCGGACTCGATCCCATCGTGCGACGCGACATCCTCGGCGCCGTGATCCGCACGATCGCCGACGAAGGGCGCACGGTGCTCTTCTCCTCGCACCTCCTCGAGGAAGTCGAGCAGGTCGCCGATCACGTGACGATGATCGACCACGGCCGCATCGTGCTCAGCGCCCCACTCGACAGCATCAAGGAGTCGCATCGCGCGGGAGCGCACGTGCCATCGCTCGACGAGATCTTCGTCGCGCGGGTCGCGGCCTCGCCCGCCGGCACCGCGGGGTAGCGCATGCACTCGGCGGGCGCGGCGTTCGCATTCGAGTTCCGGCGGCGTCATGGCTGGGGACTGCTCGCGCTCTGTGCTTACCTCTCGCTGCTGGCACTCACCAAGCTGTATGTCGTGACGCTGGGCGCGCCCATCCACCTCGACAGCCCCGAGAGCTTCGCGTTCGTGATCGTGGTGCCGCTCACCGCGACGTTCACCTTCTTCCTTGCCGTGTTCACCTTCGGGCTGTCGGGCGACATGGCCGCGCGGCAATCCATGTACCCCGCGCGGCTGTTCGCGCTGCCGCTCTCGACGGATGCGCTGGTGGGGTGGCCCATGCTCCTCGGCAGCGCCGCCATGATCCTGCTCTGGATCGCAACGCGCCTCTTCGCGCTCTGGCCTTCCGGCATTCCGGTGCCGCTCGCGTGGCCGGCGGTGCTCGCCGCCGGACTGCTCTCGTGGACGCAGGCGCTCACGTGGATGCCATACGCGCTGCGCGGCATGCGCGTGTTCGTCATCGTCTTCTGGCTCGCCGCCATCGACGCGATCGTGATGCTCGCACTGTACGCGAAGGCCACGGAGCCGGTGATGCTGGCGATCGTGGCGCCACTCGTGCCGCTCGCCTGGCTCTGCGCGCGCGCGGCGGTGACACGCGCACGCTGCGGCTACGTCCCTGACTGGAGCGGTGCACTGGGCCCCACCCAAGTGCACGGTGCGGCGCTCACGAAGGCGGGCGGATTCCGCTCGCCGGCACGCGCGCAGCTCTGGTTCGAGTGGAAGCGCTTCGGCCGCTCGCTCCCCGTGCTCACTGGAATCCTGCTGCCCGTCGAGCTGCTGCTGCTGTTCGCCGCGGGCACCTCCGCCGCGCTCGTGTTCGCGATCCTGCTCGGCGTTCTGGTCACGCCACCGATCGTCGCAACGTTCGTGGCGGCAGCGGCGCGCCGGGGAGATGCACCGGGTGCCGACGCGCACGGGCTGCCGCCATTCACGGCGACGCGACCGCTGTCGAGCGCGGGGCTGGTCGGTGCTACCCTCCAGGCGGCGGCGTGGAGCACGGTCGCCGCCTGGGCACTGGTGGTCGTCGCGATTCCCGTGGGACTGTCGCTCTCGCGCACGTGGCCCGTGGTGGTCGAGCGGTTGCAGCACATGGCCGGCCTGTTCGGCACGACGCGCGTGTTGGTCGCGCTGCTGTTGCTGGTGGTCGCGATGATCGCGTCCACCTGGAAGCAGGTGGTGCAGTCGGTCTACATCGGCTTCACCGGTCGCGATCGCCTCGTGAAGGGGAGCGTCTTCGTCACGCTGGTGGCCGTGGCGTTCCTCGGCCCCGCGCTGCAATGGGTGGCCGAGCATCGCCGAGCGCAGGGCGCGATCTGGGAGGCACTGCCGCTGGTGCTCGCCGTGCTCGCCTCGCTCAAGATGGGCGCCGCCAGCTGGGTGGCGGTGCGTCTCCAGCGCAGTGGGCTGGTGAGTGACTGGATGCTTGTGACCGGCGCGGCCTGCTGGTGCGTAGCGGTGCTCGCGCTGTATGCGCTGCTCGCGTGGTTCATTGGGACGCCGTTCTTCCCGCACCATGTCCTGATGCTCGTGGCGATCCTGTGGGTGCCGCTGGCGCGCGTCTCGGCGGCACCGCTGGCGCTGGCGTGGAACCGGCACCGATGAGCGGCCCCGCGAGCAAGTCGCGCGTGATCGCGCTGGTGCTGGCACTGGTCAACCTGCCGCTGGTGATCGCGGCAGGCCATGCGGTGACGTTCTTCCGTGACAATCGCTCGAACGGCACGATGATCGTGAACGGCGTGACGCGGGACTACGTGCTGCACGTTCCACCGGGGTACGACAGGAGAAAGCCGACGCCACTCGTGATCAGCATGCATGGCGCCGCGCTCTGGGGCGCCGCGCAGGAGGTGACGTCCCGCTGGAGCGAGCTCGCCGATCGCGAGCGGTTCATCGTCGTCTATCCGTCGGCCGCCACCGGGAATGGGCCGAGGGTGTGGCACGTGGACTCGAATCCGGGGCCCGGGGCGGACGTCGCGTTCATTGCGCAACTGCTCGACACGCTCGAGGCTACGTACAACATCGACCGGGCGCGCGTCTATTCGAATGGACTGTCGAACGGCGGCGGGATGTCGTTCGTCCTCTCGTGCGCCATGCCCGATCGCATCGCGGCGGTGGGGCTGGTGGCGGCGGCGCAGACGCTGCCGTTCGAGTGGTGCGCCGATCGTCATCCCGTGCCGATGATGGCGATTCACGGCACGTCGGATCCGCAGGTGCCCTACAAGGGCAGTACGTCATGGGTGGCGCCGGTGCGCTTTCCGAGAGTGGCCGGCTGGGCTGAGCGCTGGGCGCGGCGCAATCGGTGCGAGTCTCCGCCGAGTGACTCGGTGATCCTGCGCGATGTGGTGCGTCGCACGTGGTCGGGTTGTGCGGACGGCGCGAGCGTGGTGCTGCTCACGGTGGAAGGCGGCGGGCACACCTGGCCCGGCGGTGCGCCCTTCCCGGAGTGGTTCTCTGGTCGCACGAGCAAGGACCTTAGCGCCAGCGAGCAGCTGTGGGCATTCTTCCAACAGCATCCGCTGGCCAACTCTCGGCGCGGCCGAACACCCCGCTGAGTCAGCGCGCCCGCGCGGCGTCCTCGCGCGTATGTCGCTCACCCGCGTCGGTCCAAGCCACCCATTCGCGACCGCTCGCGCGCAGGTCGCAGAGGCAGCGCGGCTTCTGCAGTGAGCCCGCCACGTAGGGCGGAACCCGCTCTCCCGTGCTGCGGACGTAGCCGTAATCGACCGGTGGACCCTTGTCGATGTCCTTCATCGCCGACTCCATCAGCCAGCTGAGTCCGAAGTCCATGCAGCGCTGGTCGCCTGCATTCGAGAGGCCGGGGCGAAACGCCACGTGCACGTTGCGCTCGTTGTACTCGCCTTCGGGCTCGAGTGACAGGTGGAACTGCAGCGTGGGGACGGGAATGCTGTCGTGGCAGCTGAAGTCACTCAGCGCGCCGCTCTCATTGATGTGCTGCGCGCGCGCATAGAGCCGGTCGAGCTGCCCCTGCTTGAATTCGCGGCTCGCGCTCATCGTGAATCCACCTTCGGAGCGCATCCCGCGATCGCCGGCTTGATAGGTGGGCTCGCGCGGGATCTCGGGGATGAACTGTCCGAGGAAGAACCAGGCGAACGAAGACACCACGCAGAGGATCACCGTGCGCCAAGGCCGGCCGCCGATCTCCTTCGCCTTCCACCAGAGCGACCAGGCGATCAGGAGCACGCTCGCAAGGAACAGGAACATCCAGACGCTCGCCTGCTCCGGCAGCAGCCGCGTGCGCAGGGCGATGATGTTGATCGCCAGGATCACGAGGAACGCGACCAGGGGCAGGAAGATCGCCCGCAGCCGGATGCCGCGCGTCGTGAGTCGTGTTCGCTTTGCCATATGTCAGGGACGGGTAAGACGTCCCCGTGGCAACGCGCGCGCACTCGCCAGTCACGCGCAGCGCTCGTAACTTCGTGGCGTGATCACTCTCTCTCCGACACCGCTCGAAGGCTACGGCGTTCGCCTCGAGCCACTCACCGCCGCGCATGTCGACGCGCTCATCGCCGCCGCGAGCGACGGCAAGCTGTGGGAACTCTGGTTCACCTCGGTGCCGAGTGCCGAGGAGGCCGCCGGGTACGTGAAGACCGCACTCGACGGACAGGCCGCCGGCACCTTCCTGCCCTGGGCCGTGCGCGACCTCGCGACCGACACGATCGTGGGAAGCACGCGATACCATGACATCGTGCCCGCCGCCGATCGCGTGGAGATCGGCTACACCTGGTATTCAGCCAGCCGGCAGAAGAGCCATGTGAACACCGCCTGCAAGCTCCTCCTCCTGGGCCACGCCTTCGACACGGCAGGCTGCAAGGTGGTGGGTCTCCGCACCGACAACTTCAACTTCGCATCGCAGAACGCCATCGCCGCGCTCGGCGCGAAGAAGGACGGAGTGATTCGCCATCACTCCCCGCGCCGCGACGGATCGGTGCGCGACACGGTGCTGTTCAGCATCCTGGCGGAAGAGTGGCCGGACGTGAAGAAGCACCTGCTGCATCGCATCGCGAAGCACGCCGCGAACGCTACCTGAACCGCATCCCGTTCGGCGCGATGTCGCCGGACTTGTGCACATTGGGCGCCGGCGGCGTGGGAGGGGCGACCTTCTTTGCCGGGCGCGTTGTGCGATTCTCCGCATTGCGCGGCGCACCGGGCACGCGCACCGCACCCGGCTGCGACTTCATCGACAACGCGATGCGATTGCGCTCGAGGTCCACGCCCATCACGGTCACCTTCACGCGCTGGCCGACCTTCACCACGCTCGCGGCATCGGTCACGTAGCGATCCGAGAGCTGCGACACGTGCACCAGTCCATCCTGGTGGACGCCGACATCCACGAACGCGCCGAACGCGACGATGTTCGTCACTACGCCCTCGAGCACCATCCCCTCGCTCAGGTCCTTGGGCTGCGTGACGTCGGAGCGGAACGCGGGTGCCTCGAATCCCTCACGCGGGTCGCGGCCCGGCCGCGCCAGCTCGGCCACGATGTCCCTGAGCGTCGGCAACCCGACGTCCGCCGAGACGTACCTCTGCAGGTCGATCGTCTCGGCGAGCGCCGCGTTCCCGACGAGGCTCGCGAGCGGCACGCCGAGGTCGGTGGCCATGCGCTCCACAAGCGCGTAGCGCTCGGGATGAACGGCCGAGTGGTCGAGCGGATTCTTGCCCTCACGCACGCGCAGGAACCCGGCGGCCTGCTCGAACGCCTTGGCGCCAAGCCGCGGGACCTCGAGCAGGTCCTTGCGCGAGGCGAAGCCGCCGCGCGAATCGCGATACGTCACGATGTTCTGCGCGAGCGCCGGCCCAACGCCGGAGACGTATGACAGCAGCGCCGCGGAGGCGGTGTTGAGCTCGACGCCCACGCGGTTCACGCACGACACGACCGTCTCGTCGAGACGCTTCTTGAGGCGCGGCTGGTTGACGTCGTGCTGGTACTGGCCCACGCCGATAGACTTGGGATCGATCTTCACGAGCTCGGCGAGCGGGTCCTGCAGCCGTCGCGCGATGGACACCGCGCCACGAATGGACACGTCGAGCTCCGGGAGTTCCTCGCGGGCGAGGTCGCTGGCCGAGTAGACGGAGGCACCGGCCTCGTTGACGGTGACGACCTGGGGACGTGCGAGCTTCGGCGGCGCGTTCTGCAGTGCCTCGCGCACCGCAAGCTCCGTCTCGCGCGACGCCGTGCCGTTGCCGATCGCGATCAGCTCGCACTGGTGGCGCGCGAGCATCGAGACGAGCGACGCCATGAAGCGGTCGGGCTGGTGCAGCATCCAGGTGTCGGTGTCGAGCACCGCTCCGGTGCGCGAGATCACGGTGACCTTCACGCCCGTACGGAAGCCAGGATCGAGTCCGAGCACGCTGCGTGCGCCGGCGGGGGACGCAAGCAGCAGCTGCTCGAGGTTCATGCCGAAGATCGCGATGGCGTCCTCGTCTGCCTTCGTCTTCATCTCGAGGCGGAGGTCCACCTCGATCGGCATCGCGAGCAGGCGCGTGTAGGCATCACGCACGGCCAGGGTGAGCTGCTGCGTGGCCTTGCGGGGCGAGACCACGCGCTGCTCGAGCATCGCCTTGAGCTCGTCGGCGGGAGCCTCGATGCCGGAGAAGAGGAACCCCTCCTCCTCGCCGCGGCGAATGGCGAGCACGCGATGCGCGGGGAGCTCGCCGATCCTCTGCGAGAAGTCGTAGTAGTCCTGGAACTTCGAGACTTCCTTCTCCTTGCCGGTGATCGCGCGGGACTTGACCACGCCCTTCGCTCGCGTGACGTCGCGCACCATCATGCGCAGGTCGGGGTCCTCAGCCACGCGCTCGGCGATGATGTCGCGGGCGCCAGCGAGGGCGTCGTCGGCTGTCGGCACTTCGCCGGCAGCGTTGACGTAGCCCGCAGCGGCCGAGACGAGAGCTGCGTCGTCGGCCTCGCTGTTCCACGCGAGGTCGGCGAGGGGCTCGAGGCCACGCTCGCGGGCAATGGTCGCGCGCGTGCGGCGCTTCGGCTTGTATGGGAGGTAGAGGTCCTCGAGCACCTGCTTGGTGCCGGCGCCATTGATGCGGTCCTTCAGCTCCTGGGTGAGCTTGCCCTGCTGCTCGATGGACGCGAGGATCGCGATGCGCCGCTCGTCGAGCTCGCGGAGGTACGTTGCGCGCTCCCACACGTCGCGCAGCTGGACCTCGTCCAGCCCGCCGGTGGCTTCCTTGCGGTAGCGCGCGATGAAGGGGAGGGTGTTGCCGTCGTCGAAGAGGGCGAGGGTAGCTTCGACCTGGCGGGGAGCGAGCGAAAGCTCAGCGGCGAGCGCGTGTGCGAGGAGCTGCGGGTGCATGCAGCAACAGTAATCGCGGCGCGCGTGGGTTCAACGGGTTGACATTTGTCCGTGCTCCGGTGCGCTGGGGCCGGCTCCTCGGACTTACGGACGAACTGAAGCGGACGTCCGCGGACAGGGCAACGACAACTGCCAGTGCTTTTGGAACGGCACACCGACGCGTCTCGGTGTGCCGTTCCAAAGAATCAGTTGTAGTTGCAGTCTCCGCGGTCGTCCGCTTCAGTTGTTCCGCGGAAGTCCGAGGAACCGGCCCCGGCGCGCTAACGCTAGAACTGGAAGTAGATGAACGGCGAAGTGTGCAGCGGCGCGAAGAGGAACAGGACTCCGATCCACACCGTGAGCACGAACGCCGAGACGAACCCGGCGCGCGGGAGCACTGCATAGGGGCCGCTGATCGCGCTGGGGCGGACTACGAGTGCGTCGCTGGGGCGCGCTGCATTTCGTGCGATCATGACTCCGGCCACATGTGCCAGGATCACCAGCGGCAATAGCTCGAACAGCGGCAGGAAGTGCCACACGGCGCCGCCTAGCTCGAAGCCGGCGAGCTTGCGCAGCATGTACGTAGCGTTCGAGAGCGTCGGGGCGCGGAAGAAGATCCAGGCGAGGCACACGGTCAGGTACGTCGCGGCCCAGCTCAGGATCGTCATCGGCACCGAAGTCGTGCGAGACTCGGCGGCTTTCACAGTCACGGACCTGCGCTCACCCACCAGCTTGTGCACCGCCAGCGCAACGCCGTGGATCAGTCCC
Organism: Gemmatimonadota bacterium; assembly: GCA_028287305.1. GTDB lineage: Bacteria > Gemmatimonadota > Gemmatimonadetes > Gemmatimonadales > Gemmatimonadaceae > JAQBPX01. Next base: position 290,410 of record JAQBPX010000015.1, on the reverse strand, counting down.
CACAGCACGAAGTTCCAGCGCGCCCCGTGCCACAGCCCGCCCAGCAGCATCGTAAGCATCAGGTTCACGTACGTGCGCGCGCGGCCGCGGCGGTTGCCGCCGAGTGGGATGTAGAGGTAGTCGCGCAGCCACTGTGAGAGCGTGATGTGCCAGCGCCTCCAGAATTCCGTCACCGATCGCGCGAGGTACGGCATGTTGAAGTTCTCGGGCAGGTCGAAGCCGATGATCCGCGCGACGCCGATCGCCATGTCCGAGTAACCCGAGAAGTCGCAGTAGATCTGCAACGAGTAGGCGACCACGGCCCAGGCGATGGTGCCGGCCGAGTAGCCCTGCGGCGTGGCGAACACCGGATCGGCGAAGAGCGCGAGTCGGTCGGCGATGAGCAGCTTCTTCGTGAGCCCCAGCAGGATGACCTGCGCTCCGACCGCCGCGCGCTGCCAGCTGGGCTCCAGCTCGCGCGCGAGCTGCGGCAGGAACACCGAGGCGCGCACGATCGGGCCGGCGACGAGCTCGGGAAAGAACGACACGAACAGCGCGTACTGCCGCCAGCTGCGGCAGGGCGGGATCTCGCCGCGGTAGACGTCGATCGTGTAGCTGAGCGTCTTGAAGGTGAAGAACGAGATCCCGATGGGGAGCGCGATGCCGAGCGTAGCCACCGATGCGCCGCTGAGGCTCGCGATGGTGCCGACGAAGAAGTCTGCATACTTGAAGTACGCGAGCAGGCCGAGGTTGCTGGCCACGCTGAGCACCAGCCAGCGGCGCCGCACTTCGCGATTGTCGCTCTCGGCGATCCGCAGGGCGCAGATGAAGTCCACCACCGCGGGCACCGCGAGCACCAGCAAGTGCACCGGCGTGCCACTCGCGTAGAATATGCAGCTCGCCACGAGCAGCAGCAGCTGTCGCGAGGTGCGGCTGCGCGCGATCCGCAGCCCGAGCAGCACGAGCGCGAAGAAGAGCACGAACTGCCAGGAGACGAACGACATCAGTACCTGATCGCCGAGCGCCGACGTGACTCGATCTCGCGCGCAATCAGCGCGCCCATCACGCGATGCCCAGCTGCGTTCAGGTGTCCCTCGCCGAGCGTGGAGGTCGGAAACCCCCGGAGGATGATCCCGCTGTCGCGCGCGGCCAGCATTTCGTCGCGGGCGGAAAGGCACGTCACGCCTTCGGCGGCGCACGCCGAGAACAGCGCGCGTTCGTACGACTCGCTCACGGGTGGTCCGCTCAAGCGCACCTCCGACACCCACGCGATCACGAGGCGCTCGCCATACGCGGCGTGCAGCATCTGCACGACCACGCGCGGAATGGCCTCGAGCTCGGCGGGCGTCGCCGGCGTCACGCGGGTCACGAGCGGGTCGCCGGGATTTGCGGGGTGGCCGCTGCGAATCCACCAGTTGCGAATGAAGCGCGGACTGCGCGCGAGCAGCTGGAGTCGCCGCCGCGCGAACAGTCGCAAGAGGGTGGAGTGCGCGAGCAGGCCGGAGCTCGCAACCGCCGGTGCAGGGGGAATGCTCCCAACGAGTGTCCCCTTCCCCGCATCGATCGCAATGCGCGGAGTGCCCTCGGTGAGCGGATGATGATCGATGTCGTCGTACGACAGCACCACCACCACCGCGGCGGGTTCCCACCTGTGCAGCAGATCACGCGCGTTGGCCACATACAGTGCCGGCGTCGCACCGCGGGTGCCGTACTGCCGCACGTTCACGGCCATTCCAGCGGCGCGCAACGACTCCTCGGCGCGCGCACCCATCGTCTCGTCGTCGCGCACCTCGCGCGCCGCCACGTACGAATCGCCGAGCAACACCACGACGGGTGCGTCGCGCTGCACGTCGTGACCCGTGAGCCGCGCGCCGGCCGAGGAATAGTTGGCGACGCCGAGCCCCTCCTCGAGCTGGCGAGCGCTCACTACCGGAAGGGAGAACGAATCCGCCGCGATGCGCGGCACCGGCTCGGACTGCGGCGTCTCGAACGGGCGCAGCCCTGCCTCGAGTGCGAGCAGCCCTACTGCCACTCCTGCTGCTGCGCCGGCAAGCTGGCGCAGCGACGATCGCCCGCGAGTCAGCTTCGTCGCCGTTCCGAGAGGCCCCACGCCATCGGGAGCCCCACGAAGAACACGTGACCCACCAGCTGGATGAACCAGCGCGCGTTCACCGTGGTCGGGTTTCCGGTGAAGAGCGGGATCATCACGAGCGACATCACCGCCCAGATGAGCGGGCCCCACACCACCGCCACCTTGAACAGGCCGCCGGGCGACGCGAGCACTCCTCGCAGCCAGGAGGAGCGCATCAGCAGCACCAGGAGCAGCGCCGACCAGCTGAAGGCGACGCCGAAGTGCACCACCACGCCGATCGCGGCGGTCGGGAGGCCTCCGTCGAGCATGCCCTTCCCGAATGGCACCGACGCCACGCCCTGCCACAGCTTGAGCTGGCTCTTCCCGTAGCAGGCCGTGAGGACCACCGCCCAGAGGAAGTCCACCACGCCCGTGGCGAGGCCGGCGCGGACGAGTCGCTTCGCGGCATCGCGAGAGAGCGTGGAGTTCGGAACGGCTGCAGCAGTCATCGGTCGCCCCGGGAAAGGAATCGGCGAAATTTGAAGCCCGTGAGGTACGGATTCCGTATATGTGGGTGCCCCGCGACGGTGACAAGGGATCAATCGTCAGGATCTCGTGTCGAATGGACGTCGGCACCCCGTTTCCCTCCCCGCCCCTTCCCCGCCGCAAGATGCTCTGGGCCCTTCTCGCCCTCCAGGTCGCGACCCCGCTCCCCGCGCCGGTCGACAGCGTTCGCCGCAAGACGATTCCCGTCACGGCGGCCCTCCTCGCATCGGCGTTTCGCGACTCCTCCGCCCGCGAGCTGCTCGCCCGCGCCCGGCGCACGCGAATCCTCCAGGACTCGTCGCTCACGAGCTACGACGCCACCGCGAAGCAGCGCTTCTCGGTGTTCGCGAGTATCGGCCCGATCGGCCGCGAGCACCTGGCATACCGTCACGAGAGCGCGTCCCGCGTCCAGTGGCAGCGCGACGTCGGCGCCCGCGTGGACATGCTCGGCGCCCGCGTCGCCGTGCCCATCTCCGGTTCCGACAAGGTGGACCGCGACGCGCTCCGCGACCAGGCGACGCAATTCGAGATGTCGCCAGTGCCCTACTTCCCCGGATCGGAAGCGATGTGGGCGGGCGGCGGGCGCGCGAGGGCAGACGTCGCAATGTCACGCGAGGGCTCGCTGATCAACCCGCTCGCCGGCGGCGCCGAGGCGTACTACACCTATCGCACGGGCGGCGAGGTGAGCCTGCGCCTCCAGGCGGGAAAGTCCATCGTGCTGAGGGAGCTCGAGATCCGGCCCCGCATGACGCGGTCGAACCTCCTGGTCGGCTCGCTCTGGATCGACGTGGAAAGCGGGCACCTGGTGCGTGCCATCTATCGCATGGCGGCGCCGAGCTCGATGAAGATCGGCGTGACGTCGAAGGACAGCACGAAGAAGGCGCCGAAGATCATGACGTTCGTGCTCTCCAGCCTCCTTTCGCCGGCGAGCGCGGAGATCACAGCGATCACCGTGGAATACGGCCTGTACGAGGGGCGCTTCTGGCTGCCGCGCTCGCAGTCCGCCGAGGGGCGGATGCAGGCGATGTTCGCACACGTGCCGGTGAAGTTCGAGAACACCTTCAGCTATGCGAGCGTGAACGGCACGATGTCGCTCGCGAAGATCGTGATCGACAGCAGCGTGCTGACGTCCGACAGCGTGCGGCGCGCCAGGCGGCGCGAGAAGGGACTGGAGCAGTGCGACGTGCCGGGCGCGGAGTCGCGCGTGGTCACGCAGCTGCGCGCGGGACAGCTGCCGGTGGAAGTCCACGTGCCCTGCGACCTGGACAAGCTCGAGCACTCGCCGGAGCTGCCTGCGTCCATCTATGATGATGGCGCTTCCACGTTTGGAAGCGCGGATCGTGAGAACATGATCAACGAGTCGCTGCGCATGGGGGCACAGTCGCCGTTCTCGCTTGCGCGGCTCGCGTTGCTCCCGCCGCCCAGGGTGCAGTTCGGGCCGAGCATGACGCGATTCAATCGCGTGGAGGGGCTGTCCACCGGGCTCGCGGTCGAGCAGCTCCTCGGCGGTGGCTACTCGGCGCGCGCGGTGGGCCGGTATGGCTTCTCGGACAGGGTGCCGAACTTCGAGTTCGGGGTGTCACGGTCGAACGCCATCCGCACCATCCGGCTGAACGGATACTCGAAGCTCGTGTCGGCGAACGACTGGGGCGATCCACTCACCTTCGGTGCGGGCGTGTCGGCGCTCTTCGGTCGCGATGAGGGCTTCTACTATCGCGCGGCGGGCGCTGAGCTGCAGTTCACCACGGAGCGTGGCGCACACCTCGACTGGCGCGCGTTTGCGGAGCACCAGAAGGCGGCGACGCAGACGAGGACGGGCGGGCTGGTGGGCGACGACTTCGAGCCGAACATCGCGGCGGCGAGCGGCAACTTCTACGGGCTGGGCGTGCGGCAGCTGCACAGCTACGGCGTGGATCCGCATGGATTTCGCGGCTTCACCGACCTGCGCGTCGAGGGCGCCGGCGGTGATTCGACGTATGGCCGGGGTGCGCTCGAGGTGAGTCTTTCGCGTGAACTGGCGCGGAAGTTCATCGCCGCGCTCACGCTTGGCGGCGGCAGCTCGGTGGGCGAATTGCCCGTGCAGCGCCGCTGGTTCCTCGGCGGTGCGTCCACCGTGCGCGGGCAGAGTGCCGACAGCGCGCAGAGTGGGAATGCGTTCTGGCTGGGTCGCGGCGAGGTGGCGCGCGCATTCGACGGATATCGCCTCACGCTGTTCGGCGATCTCGGGTGGACGGGCGACCGCACGAAGCTGTCGGAGGTGGGGCGTCCGCTCAGTGGCTATGGAGTGGGGCTCTCGGCGTTCGACGGGATCATCCGCCTCGACCTGGCGAGGGGAGTTTTTCCGAGGAAGCAGGCGAGGGTGCTCCTGTATCTCGATGCGCGGTTCTAGGCGCTGCCCCCTCACACTGAAAAAACCAAACAGCAACAGCCTTGAGCCACGGGTTTCACGGGCGCCTGCTGCGCAGGCGCGACACTGCGATCACATGGCAGTGTCAGCCGCGCAGCGGCTCAGTGCAACCCGTGGCTCAGGGCAGTTGCTTTTGAGGTTTTTTCAGTGTTGCGCGTGGTCCTGATGGCGACGCAACCTTCGGAGGATGATTACCGTACTGAGGAGACGTCCCATCACGCGCGTCCAGCCACAGAGTCGCATACGATGCTGAATCCCGAAGTCGCCATTCCGCTCGCCATCGCCGTCGCGATCCCTGTCGCGCTGGTCTATCGCTGGTTCCAGCACCGGGAACGGCTGGCCGAGCTTGCCACGGAACGCGAGCGCCCGGCGGTGGATGCCGAGCGCATGACTCGGCTGGAGCAGTCGGTCGAAGCGATCGCGGTCGAGGTCGAGCGCGTCGGCGAGGGCCAGCGATACCTGACAAGGGTGCTCGCTGAAAAAACCAAACAAGAGCCCTAAAGCACCAGGTGCACTGAGCAGCTGCGCGCCAGTCATTGCCAAGCGATCGCAGTGATGCGCCTGCGCAGCAGGCGCCCGTGAAACCCGTGGCTCAAGTCAGTTGCCGTTGAGGCAGTTTCAGTGAAGCAGAGTCAGAGCCGACCCAGCAGATACGTGGTCAATTCGGCAAAGCTCCGCACCACGATCTCCGCCGCACTCGGCCCACTCTCGCGCGCCACGTCGATGCGCACCGCGCGAAAGCCCGCGGCCAGCGCCCCCGCGATGTCGGTGCGCTCCAGGTCTCCCACGTGCAGGATCTCGCTCGCGCTCACGCCCAGCGCCGAGCGCGCCGCGTCGAACATCTCGATCCTCGGCTTGGTGTGGCCCACGTCGCAGGAATAGATCGTCGCGGTGAAGCAGTCGAGCAGGCCATCCTGTGCGAGGAGGCGATTCTGCGCATCGCCGCTGGCGAAGCCCGTGTCGCTGATGATCGCCAGCGGCACGCGCGCCGCGAGCGCTCGCAGTCCCTCTGCAGCGCCGGGCAGCAGTGACGGCGGCATCTCGAGCAGCACGTCGTCCACTTCCCTGATCGTGGCCGAGAGTACCTCGCAATTGTCGACGGCGCGCACTCCGACGCGCTCGAGCATCCACTGGATGCGATCGGCCGCGCTGTAACCCCGATGCTCCTCGCTCCACCAGCGACCGGTCTCGCGCCCGGAATCCTTGTAGAGCGTGTCGAGCGCCGCGGGCGCGAGCTCGGCGCCATAGTGGGCGAGCAGCCGGCGCACGGATTCACGGCGTCGCGCCCCGCGCTCGGGGAGAGCGGCGCCAAGGTAGATCGTGTCCCAGTAGTCGAGCGTGATCGCGCGGAGCATTTCTCTGGATCAAATGGAAACGGGAAGCGACCAGGTCGCTTCCCGTGACGGGCAACTGCAACGGCAACGGCAGGTCCCTCGCTGCGCTCAGGATGACAGGCTAGGCTCGGGATGACTGGGCTTTGCAGTCCCCAGCCCCCCAGCCCCCGCGCCCCTGACTCCTACCTCTCAGGCCTTCCCGGCGGGTTGGGCCCCTCGAATACCTCGGCATTCTTCGCGATGTACTGCTTGAGGTTGCCCGGCACGTCTTCCTCCGGGAAGATCGCCGTCACGGGACACTCGGGCTCGCAGGCGCCGCAGTCGATGCACTCGCCCGGATGGATGTACAGCTGCTCCGGCCCCTCGTAGATGCAATCCACGGGGCAGACGTCCACACAGGCTCGGTCCTTGGTGCCGATGCAGGCTTCGGTTATGACGTAGGGCATGGTGCCTCGAAAATTGCCGCGGAGGATGGGACCCAGCTAAGATAACCGAATGCGCCTCACCATCAACGGCGTTCCCAGGGATGTCCCGGCGGGCGACCACGAGACCCTCCTCGCGGTCATTCGCGAGCGCCTCCAGCTCACCGGCACCAAGGAGGGCTGCGCCCGCGGGGAGTGCGGCGCCTGCACGGTGCTGATCGACGGCCGCGCCGCCTATTCCTGCCTGACCCTCGCCGCCGGCTGCGCCGACTCGGCCGTTACTACCATAGAAGGGCTGGGCCGAGCCGACGCGCTGCATCCCCTGCAGCAGGCCTTCATCGAGCAGGACGCCCTGCAGTGCGGCTTCTGCACGCCGGGACAGCTGCTCGCCGCGGCGGCCCTCATCGCGCGCACTCCGCGTCCGAGCGAAGACGACGTACGCGTCGCACTCAGCGGCAACCTCTGTCGCTGCGGCACCTACCCCAAGCTCGTGCGCGCCGTGATGCAGGCCGCTGAGATGATGCGGGCGGAGCCGTGAGCGCAAAGCGGTTCGTCACCACGCAGGTGGAGGTCGAGGGACGCGTCGAGACGAAGATCGTCGAGATGCCTTCGCGCAGCCCCGAGCCATGGGGCGACGACGCCGACCTCCATGTGGTGGGCCTCCGCGCGCAGCGCATGGACGCACTCGAGAAGGTCACCGGACAGGCGCGCTACACCGCCGACGTCCAGCTGGCCGGCATGTTGCACGCGGTGGTGCTGCGCTCGCCGATCGCGCGCGGCCAGGTGACGGAGATCGACTTCACCGCCGCGCTCGCGCTCGCCGGCGTAAGCGACGTGCTCACGCTCGGTGACGTGCCCGGCATCCGCCGCGACGGCGTGCAGCTCTTCGACCAGCGCATCCACTACGCGGGCCAGCCACTCGCCGCGATCTGCGCCGAAAGTGCCGACGTCGCGCATCGCGCCCTGGGCCTCGTGCGCATGACGTACGAGTCGGAAGCGCCCGTGTCCACTCCCGCGCAGGCGCTCGCGACGGATGCGCCGAAGGTGAAGCCCAACGGCAACACGCCGCGCAACATGCCGAAGGTCTCGAAGCGCGGTGACGTTCACGCGGGCCTCGCCGCTGCCGACGTCACCATCACGCGCGAGTACCGAACACCCGTCGCGCTGCACACGGCCATGGAGCCGCATGGCGCGGTGGCCGAGTGGGTGGGCGAGCAGGTGACGGTGTACGAGAGCACGCAGGGGATCTTCAACACGCGCGCCGACCTGGCGGCGGAGTTCAAGCTGCCGCTCTCGCACGTGCGCGTGATCAAGAACTACATGGGCGGCGGATTCGGCGCGAAGAACGGGGCGAGCACCGCGGCCGCGATCGCCGTGGCGCTCTCGCGAAAGCTCGAGCGCCCCGTGCGCTGCATCTGGGATCGCGAGGGCGAGCAGCTCGACGCGGGCAACCGTCCCGCCACCATCCAGCGCGTGACGCTCGGCGCGAAGCGCGATGGCACGCTCACCGCCATCCAGCTCGACGCGACGATCCCGCTCGGCATCGGCGGGTGGCAGGGCGGTCCAGGCAAGTTCTATCACGAGATGTATGCGTGCGAAAACGTCGAGACGCGCGAGACGTTCGTGTACATGAACACGTCGGCGATGTCGAGCTTCCGCGCACCCGGGCACACCGAGGGCGCGTTCGGCCTCGAGTGCGCCCTCGACGCGCTCGCGCACGAGCTGCACATGGACCCGCTGGCGCTGCGCGTGCACAACCATGCGGCGCGCGACCAGGTGCAGGATCGTCCCTACTCGCTCAAGCGCTTGCGCGAGTGCTACGCGCAGGGTGCCGAGCAGTTCGGGTGGGAGGCGCATCGCGCGAGTTGCGCCAAGCAGTCGTCATCGTCGCGCCTGAGGCGCGGCGTGGGCGTGGCGTCGCAGATATGGAGTGCTGGCGGCGGACCGCCCGCGTATGCGACGGTGCGCATCAACCCGGATGGAACGATCGAGGTGCTCACCGGCGCACAGGACCTGGGCACCGGCGCGCGCACTGTGTTCGCGCAGGTGGCGGCCGAGACACTCGGCGCGAAGCTCGGCGACTGTCGCACCGTGCTCGGTGACACCGAGCGGCTGCCCTTCGCGTCGAACTCCTGGGGCTCGATCACCACCGCGAGCGTGGCGCCCGCGGTGCGCGTGGCCGCGGAGGAAGCGCGCGAGCGGTTGTTCGAGGCTGCGAGTGGGATGCTCGGCGTGGAGCCCGACCAGCTGGAGTCGCGCGACTCGCTGATCACGGTGCTCGGGGAGGAGAAGTCGCTCACCTTTGCGCAGGTGGGGCGAAAGCTCGGTGACGTCATGATCATCGGTCAGGGCAGCCGCGGGCCCAATCCCGAGAAGACTGCAATCTCCGCCTTCGCGGCGCAGTTCGCGGAAGTTGAAGTTGACGTCGACACGGGCCGCGTGCGCGTGCTGCGCATCGTGAGCGCGCACGACTCGGGGCGCATCCTCAACCCCACGCTGGCGGAGAGCCAGCTTGAGGGCGGGATCATCCAGGGCGTGGGCTACGCGCTGTTCGAGGAGCGCGTGCTCGATGAGCGGCTCGGGCTGCCGATGAATCCCACGTCACACGACTACAAGGTGCCGACGATCGGCGACGTGCCGGTGATCGAGGCGTTCTTCGTGGCAGGGTCGGACGTGGTGGCGAATCACGTCGGCGTGAAGGGAGTGGCCGAGCCGCCGATCATTCCCACGGCGCCGGCGATCGCGAATGCCGTGCGGTGCGCGCTGGGGGTGGAGTGCCTGGAAATCCCGCTGACGCCGTGGAGGGTGCTGGGGGCCTTGCAGTCGTCCTGAGCGTCAGCGAGGGACCTGCCGGTCGATATCTCCCTCTACCGGTACTGCAGGACTGTGGCCTGTGGTCTGTGGCCTGAGCAATGACAAGGTAGCGGCGGCCTTCGCCGCCGCTTCGTCATCAGTTCCGAGTCAACTGTGAACCACTGACAGAGCGGGGCCGCGCTGAGCGCGGCCCCGCCTCCTCATCATGTCCGAATCCACAGACCACAAACCACAGACCGCTCTCCCTGCAGACGGCTGACCTGACTTACCGCCACGGCGGCAAGTCCCCCTTCTTCCGCTCGATCTGCGGATTGTGCTTGTACAGCGTGGCCGTCTTGCCGATCACCTGCACCACGTCGGCCTTGCAGCGCTCGGCCAGGTCGCTGGCCGCCTCCTTCGCCGGGATGTCGATGCTCTTGTTGAGCGCGACCTTCACCAGCTCGTGCGTGCGGAGCGCGTCGTCGAGGGACTTCTTGAGCGCGGGCGTGAGCCCCTGGTGACCGATGTGCACGGTCGCGTTCAGGTGATGCGCTTCGGCGCGCAGCTCGGCGCGCTGCTTGGACGTGAGCATGGGCTTTGGGCTTTGGACTTTGGCAACTCAGTACTCAGTACTCAGTACTCAGTACTCAGTACTCAGTACTCAGTACTCAGTACTCAGTACTCAGTACTCAGTACTCAGTACTCAGTACCTAAACCTAGGGCGTATGCCCGGCAGCCGCTGACGTGGCGTTGCGCGAGTCCGGCCTGAGCAGCAGGAACGGGTTGATCGGCTCGCCGTTCCATCCCTTGTGGTCGGCGGGCATGCGCATCACCTGGAAGTGCAGGTGCGGCGTGTCCTTCGGCGCGTTGCCCGTGGTGCCCACGAAGCCGATCGTGTCGCCGCGCGCCAGCACCTGCCCCACGTGGAGCGAATCGGCGTAGCGCTCGAGGTGCGCGTAGTAGTAGACCAGCCGCGTCTCCGGATCCACCGCGTAGATGCTGATGCCACCCAGCGCGCTGTTGCTGAGCCGCACGACGCGACCGTCGTCAGCGGCCAGGATGGGCGTGTTGCGCGGGGCCAGGATGTCCATGGCATGGTGGACGCGAACGCCCAGGTCGCGCCCCTCCTCGAAGCTGTCACGCAGCTTCTCGCGACGGATTCCCGCCACCGGCACCACCAGCGCGCGCGACTCGGCGTATGCGAGGTCGACCGCCGCCGCGGAGGCCGAGGTCCCCGCGGGAGCCGGAGCAGGTGCCACGACCGGAGCGGGAACGGGCGCCCCAGACGGAATCACCGTGATTCCGCGATGGGCGCAGGCGCCGAGGACGAGCACTAGGGGGAAGAACAGGCGAGGTCGCATCTGCGGGAATGACGCCCTTCATCAGCCGTGGGCAACGCCCCCGAACCACCCAATCGGGAGCCGCAGGCGCCCGCTTCCGAATCCCTGCTCGAACCTTCCGGCCCTCAGGCCTTCCGGCCTCCCTCCCGGTCGAGATACCCAGCTCTTAGTTTCCCGACATGTCACATTCCCCGAACGAGCACCAAGACCGCTTCGCCCCCGCCGACACCGATGCCGGCTGGCCCATCGCGAGCGGCGTGATCCTCCTCGCGATCGCCTGCATCGTGACGGTGACGATCATCCACAAGAAGACCTACCTGCACCCCACCAACACCAGCTTCCACGCCGCCGGCACCACCACCCCGGCCGAGCACTAGCCGCTCGCGCGACCGACCAGGGGGCGGACCTACCGGGTCCGCCCCTTTTGCGTTCCACCGTCCCGCGCCAGCTTGCAGTCGCCGCCCACCCCACGCCCCGTGTCGCAGACGCCCTTCCGCTACCACCGCGCCACCTCCGTTGCCGATGCGAGCTCGCTGCTCGCCGCCAGCGACGCGCGCCCGCTCGGCGGCGGCACCGACCTGCTCGTGAGCCTCGAGGAGGGCCTCGAGCACGCCGGCCTCCTGGTCGACCTCCGCTCGATCCCCGAAGGCGACACGATCACCGCGCTCCCCGGCGGCGCGCTCCGCATCGGCGCCGCCACCCGGATCGACACCCTCGCGAACGACGCACGCGTCAACGCGCACTTTCCCGCACTCGCGCAGGCGTGCGCCGCGGTCGGGACTCCCGCGCTCCGCAACATGGGCACCCTGGGCGGCAACCTCTGCCAGCGCCCGCGCTGCTGGTACCTGCGCCGCGCAGTGCCCTGCCACAAGAACGGCGGCGACAGCTGCCCCGCGCGCGACGGCGAGAACCAGTACCTCGCCATCCTCGATGGCGGCCCGTGCTTCATCGTGCACCCAAGCGACCCCGCCGTCGCGCTCTCCGCCCTCGAGGCGGTGATCGAGGTCGCCGGGCCGGCGGGCTCGCGTCGCGTTCACATCGCCGATTTCTACGTGCTGCCGAGCGAGCGCCTCGGCCGCGAGACCGTGCTGGCCGACGATGAGTTCATCGTCGCAATCGAACTGCCCGCCCACTCGGCCGGCGGTCGCCAGCTCTACCGCAAGCTGATGCAGCGCGACGCCTGGGACTTCGCGCTCGTGAGCATCGCGGCCGTTCGTCGCACTGACGGCGACGTCAGGCTCTTCATGGGTGGCGTGGCCCCGCGCCCCTATCGCGTGAACAGCTCCGTGGAAGAGGACATCGCCAGCGGTGGCCTGGACGAGGACTCCATGAGCGCCCTCGCCCAGCGCGCCATGTACGACGCCGAGCCGCTCTCGAAGAACAGCTACAAGGTGGCGCTGGCGGAGTCGCTCCTCCGCGATGCCATGCGGGAGCTCGGCGCATGACGCAGGGCGCGGAGGCCGAGGCTTGCTCCACGGCGCACCTCGTGGAGGACCGCTGGAGCTCCGCGTACCTGCTCACCGAGGTGCCCCTGAGGATCGGTCGCGACGCCTCGAGTGAGGTGGTGGTGCGTGACGCGACCGCCTCGCGCCGCCACGCCGAGATTCGCTGCGAGGGCGGCGCCTGGGTGCTCCACGCCATGGGCTCGAGCGGCACGCGACTCAACGGGCGCCAGGTGGGTGGGCCGACCATGCTGGCGGAGGGCGACGTCATAGAGGTCGCGGCCACCCGGCTCCGCTTCACGAAGAAGGAGCTGCCGGAGGGGATCACGCCCGCCACCCACGCATCGGTGTCGAATGCGGCCTTCACCCGCGAGACCACCGAGATCCGGGAGCGCCTCACGCTGGACGGTTTCGGCCGCCAGCGCCCGATTCTCTCGATCAAGCTCTACCTCGGCATCGTGGTGCTGCTGATGGCGCTTGTGACGCTGGTGCTGCTGGGTCGCCGGTAGTCGCCCTGGCTATCCCCAGCCCCCCAGCCCCCCACTTCCCGCCTCCCTGTCCTTCCCCGGCATTTCCGACTAATTTTATCTGCTTGGACTTTTCGGGACGTTCCCGGAAGGCCCTACGGACCGCCAACGTGATGCGGCCCAACGCTTTGCACGGAAAGAGGGCACCGCGGCATGAGCTCGTCGATCGACCAACTCATCAGCAAGGACTACGAGCACGGCTTCATCACTGACGTCGAGACGGACACCATTCCGCCCGGCCTCGACGAGGACGTGATTCGCGTGATCTCGGGCAAGAAGAACGAGCCCGCATTCATGCTCGAGTGGCGCCTCAAGGCCTATCGTCGCTGGCTCTCCATGAAGGAGCCGCGCTGGCCCAACGTGAAGTACGCGCCCATCGACTACCAGGCGCTCTCGTACTACTCGGCGCCGAAGTCGGTCAAGCAGCTCCAGTCCCTGGACGAAGTGGACCCGGAGCTCATCCGCACCTACGAGAAGCTCGGCATCCCGCTCCTCGAGCAGAAGCGCCTCAGCGGCGTGGCCGTCGACGCGATCTTCGACTCCGTGTCGGTCGGCACCACCATGCGCGAGGAGCTGTCGAAGGTCGGCGTGATCTTCTGCTCGCTGGGCGAGGCGCTCCGCGAGCACCCCGAGCTGGTCGAGAAGTACCTCGGCTCCGTGGTGCCCTACTCGGACAACTTCTTCGCGGCGCTCAACAGCGCGGTCTTCAGCGACGGATCCTTCGTCTACATCCCGAAGGGCGTGCGCTGCCCCATGGACCTGAGCACGTACTTCCGCATCAACGCGGCGGATACGGGCCAGTTCGAGCGGACGTTGATCGTCGCGGATGAAGGCTCGTACGTGTCGTACCTGGAGGGCTGCACCGCGCCCAAGCGCTCGACCAACCAGCTCCATGCGGCCGTCGTCGAGCTCGTGGCGCTCAAGGGCGCCACGATCAAGTACAGCACCGTGCAGAACTGGTATGCCGGCGACGCCGAGGGCGTGGGCGGCATCTACAACTTCGTGACCAAGCGCGGCAAGGCCGCCGAGAACGCGAAGATCTCGTGGACGCAGGTGGAGACCGGCTCGGCGATCACGTGGAAGTATCCCTCCGTGATCCTGCAGGGCGACAACTCGGTGGGCGAGTTCTACTCGGTGGCGGTGGTGAACAACCACCAGCAGGCCGACACCGGCACGAAGATGATCCACATCGGCCGCAACACGAAGTCCAACATCGTGTCGAAGGGGATCTCCGCGGGCCAGGGACAGAACAGCTATCGCGGCCAGGTGAAGGTGCTCGCGAAGGCCGAGAACGCGCGCAACTACACGCAGTGCGACTCGATGCTGGTGGGGAATCGCTGCGGCGCGCACACCTTCCCGTACATCGAGGTGGGCAACAACACGGCGACGGTGGAGCACGAGGCCTCGACGAGCAAGATCGGCGAGGACCAGATCTTCTACCTCAAGCAGCGCGGGCTCTCGGCCGAGCAGGCCGTGTCCATGATCGTCAGCGGGTTCTGCAAGGAAGTGTTCAAGGAACTGCCGATGGAGTTCGCGCTCGAGGCGCAGCAGCTGCTCGGCATCACGCTCGAAGGCTCGGTCGGCTGACGCCGGCTCTTCATACTGGACTGAACGACATGCTCAAGATCGACAATCTCCGCGCCAACGCGGGCGACAAGGAAATCCTCAAGGGCCTCTCGCTCAACGTGAACGCGGGCGAGGTGCACGCGGTGATGGGCCCCAATGGTTCCGGCAAGAGCACGCTGGCCCAGGTGCTCGCGGGCAACCCGGCGTACGAGGTCACCAGCGGCTCGGTGACGTACAACGGCCAGGACCTGCTCGAGCTCGACGCCGAGGTGCGCGCGCAGCAGGGCGTCTTCCTCGCGTTCCAGTACCCGGTGGAGATCCCGGGGGTGAGCAACGCGTACTTCCTGCGCATGGCGTACAACGAGATTCGGAAGGCGCGCGGCGAGGAAGAGGTGGACCCGATGGAGTTCGCCGACCTGATGGACGAGAAGCTCAACTTCGTCGAGATGGATTCGGCGATGCTCACGCGCTCGGTGAACACGGGGTTCTCCGGCGGCGAGAAGAAGCGCAACGAGATCCTGCAGATGGCGCTGCTCGAGCCGAAGCTCGCGATCCTCGACGAGACCGACTCCGGCCTCGACATCGACGCGCTCCGCATCGTGGCCGACGGCGTGAACAAGCTCAAGCGCCCCGACAACGCGACCATCGTGGTCACGCACTACCAGCGCCTGCTCAACTACATCGTTCCCGACTTCGTGCACGTGCTGGCCAACGGACGCATCGTGAAGAGCGGCGGCAAGGAGCTGGCGCTCGAGCTCGAGGCCAAGGGCTACGACTGGGTCACGGGCGCGGGAGCCGCGGCGTGACCACCGGTTACCAGGAGTCCTTCGCGCGCTTCTCGGCCCACCAGGCCGCAGCGGCGCCGGCGCACGTGTCCGAGCTGCGCCGGAAGGGAATCGAGCGCTTCGCGGCGCTCGGCTTCCCCACCACGCGCAACGAGGACTGGCACTTCACCTCCGTGTCGCCGATCGCCGAGCACGACTTCACCATGCTGGTGGAAGCGAGCGGCGACGTGCGCAAGACGCACATCGAGCAGTACCTGTTCTGCCCGAACGACTGGTACGCGCTGGTGTTCGTGAACGGCCGCTTCGCGCCGGAGCTGTCGACCATCGCCGAGCTGCCCGCGGGCGTGACGGTGATGCCGCTGGCGAAGGCGTACGTGGACGCACCGGAGCTGGTGTCGCGAATCGGCACGCAGGTGGATGCGGAGACGCAGGCGTTCTCGGCGCTGAACAGCGCGTTCATGCTCGATGGGTCGGTGGTGCACATCGAGAAGGACGTCGAGCTGACGCGCCCGATCCACCTGGTGTACGTCACCGACCCGCACGCCGCGAAGGGGATGACGCACCCGCGCAACCTCATCGTGAGCGACGCGAACTCGAGGGCCACGGTGATCGAGAGCTACGTGTCGGTCGGGTCGGCCACGTACTTCACGAACGCGGTGACCGAGGTGAGCGTGGCGCAAGGCGCAACGCTGCACCACTACAAGATCCAGCGCGAGAGCGCACGGGCCTTTCACGTCGGCACCATCCAGGTGGAGCAGGCGCGCGATAGCCATTACTTCTCCTTCTCGTTCGCCACGGGCGCACAGCTCTCGCGGACGAACGTGTACACGCTGCTCGCGGGCGAGGGGTGCGGCGCCACGCTGAACGGACTCTACATGCTGGACGATGCGCAGCACGGCGACCACCAGACGCTTATCGTGCACCGCGAGCCCAACTGCTACAGCCGAGAGCTGTACAAGGGCGTGCTGGACGCGCAGAGCCATGGCGTGTTCAACGGCAAGGTGTACGTGCACCCCGAGGCGCAGAAGACCGACGGCAAGCAGACCAACAAGGTGCTGCTGCTCAGCGAGCGCGCGCAGATCGACGCCAAGCCGCAGCTCGAGATCTTTGCCGACGACGTGAAGTGCACGCACGGCGCCACGGTGGGGCAGCTGGACCAGGTGTCGCTGTTCTACATGAAGAGCCGCGGCGTGGGGAACGAGCTCGCGCGCCGGCTGCTCACGTATGCCTTCGCGGCCGACGTGATCGAGACGCTCGAGCAGCCTTCCGTGCGCGACGAGCTCGAGGCGATCACGCTCGCGCGCTTCAACGTGGCCGAGCTGCCCGCGGGCGAGCTGGCCGGCGCCGAGACGGTCGGCGCCTAGCGCGCCGGTCGCGATGTCGCTCGACGCGCTCTACCAGGAGATCATCCTGGAGCACAACCGGCGCCCGCGGAACTCGCGCGAGATGACGGATGCAACGGCGCGCGTGGACCAGCACAACCCGCTCTGTGGCGATGAGCTCACGCTCTGGGTGCGGCTGGGTGACGATGGCACCCTAGACGACGCGAGCTTCAAGGCGTCGGGTTGCGCGATCTCGCGCGCGTCGGCGTCGCTGATGACGAGTGCCGTCAAGGGAAAGTCGCGCGCCGAGGCGCTGGAGCTGGGCGAGAAGTTCCGCGAGCTGGTCACGGGCAAGCTGGACCCGGTGGCCGCGAAGGGCGAGCTCGGCTCGCTGGTGGCGCTCGGCGGCGTGTCGCGGTTCCCGCAACGCGTGAAGTGCGCGAGCATGGCCTGGCACGCGCTGCGCGAGGCGTTGGGAGACGCGGGATGAGCGGCTGGGAACGCGTCGCCTCGCTCGCGCAGCTGCGCGATGGCGACCTGGTGCCCGCGCGCACGGCGGGTGGGAGGGCCATCTGCATCTTCCGTCACCAAGGGGTGGTCGGTGCGGCAGTGGACGCGTGCTCGCATGCGGACTTCCCGCTCAGTGACGGCACGCTGCTCCCCGATGGCAGCATCGAGTGCGTGTGGCATGGGGCGCGTTTCGACTGTCGCAGCGGTGAACCGCTGAAGGGACCGGCAACCGACCCGATCGACCTGCTCGAGGTGCGCATCGAGGGTGACAGCGTGTTCGTCTGCGCGCCCGAGGCGAGGACTGCATGAGCGCGCGCCGAGAGGACTTCCCGCTGCTGGTGAACAATCCGGGGCTGCACTACCTGGATTCCGCGGCTACGAGCCAGAAGCCGCGCGCGGTGCTCGACGCCATGCGCGACTACTACGAGCGCGACAACGCGAACCCGCATCGCGGGGCGTACGACCTGTCGGCGCGGGCCACGGAGCGATATCACGACGCGCGGGTGCGCATCGCGAAGTTCATCGGGCTCCAGGATTCCGACTGCCTGGTGTTCACGCGCGGCACCACCGAGGCGCTCAACCTGGTGGCGACCGCGTGGGGCGGCGCGAACGTACAGCCCGGTGACGAGATCGTGGTCACGGGGCTCGAGCATCACGCGAACTTCGTCCCATGGCAACAGCTGGCGCGAGCGAAGGGTGCGTCGCTGAGGATCTGCCCGGTCACGACGGATGGGCGCATCGACCTCGAGCAGCTGAAGGGCATGCTCGGAGAGCGCACGCGGGTCGTCGCGTTCAGCCATGTGTCGAACGCGCTGGGAACCATCAACCCGGTGACGGAGATCGCGCGCGCCGCACATGCGGTCGGCGCGCTGGCCATCTGCGACGGTGCGCAGGGCACGCCGCACCTGCCGGTGAGCTTCGATGCGCTGGGCCTGGATGCGTATGCCTTCAGCGGCCACAAGATGTGCGGCCCAATGGGGATCGGCGGGCTGGCTGCGACACGCGCGCTCCTCGAGTCCATGCCGCCGTACCAGTTCGGCGGCGACATGATCGAGATCGTCGGCGACGAGCGCTCCACCTGGAATGCGCTGCCGCACAAGTTCGAGGCGGGCACGCCGAACGTGGCCGACGCGATCGGGCTGGCCGCCGCATGCGAGTACCTCGATGGCATCGGGATGGCGCAGGTGCGGACGCACGAGCTCGCACTGCTGGGCAGGGCGCAGGACGCGCTGCTGGCCATCGATGGAGTCACCGTGTACGGCCCCGGGGTGAATGACCGCAGCGGAGTGCTGAGCTTCACCCTCGAGGGCGTGCACCCGCACGACCTGGCCACCATCCTCGACCAGCAGGGCGTCTGCATTCGCGCCGGGCATCATTGCGCGCAACCGCTCATGCGTCGCCTGGCCGTGCCCGCCACGGCCCGCGCAAGCTTCTACGTGTACAGCACCGAGGAAGACGTGGCGGCGCTGGCTGCGGGGGTGGCGCGCGCGAAGGAAATCTTCAGTAACTTCTAGCCATGTATGCCATCGCCATCATCCGGTATCGCCGTCCCCTGGAGGACGTGCTGACGGTCCTCGACGCGCACCGCGCCTATCTCGCGGAGCTCAGGGAAGAGGGCAAGCTCATCGCCTCGGGCCCCATGGAGCCGCGCGCGGGAGGCATCCTGCTGCTGCACGTGCCCGATGACGAGGATCCGCAGTCGTGCCTGGATGCCATTCGTGATGGCGATCCCTACGTGACCTTCGGCATGGCCCAGTACGAGTGCATCCCGTGGAAGGTCGTCACGGGCAAGGATGCGCTCGACACGCTCCTGCAGTCGTCCTAGGGCCGCACTCCCAGCAGGATCGCCACGAGCAGCACCGCCCACTGCGCGGCCTTGTACGCGTCCGGCGTCTCCTCGTAGTACTCGCTGAGCGCATGCTCACCGCCGGCGTTGCCCCCGCCGCCGATCGTGATCCCCGGCAGCCCCATGGCGATCGGGATGTTCGCGTCGGTGCTCGACGCACCCAGCTCGCTGCGAATCCCCAGCGCCGCGCCGGCAGCCAGCGCCGCCTTCACGATGGGCGCGTCTTCTGCCTGCGCGCCCGTGGGCCGGATGCCGATCGTGTCGAACGTCGCGCTCACCTTCTCGCCGCTCTTCGCCCAGCGCGCGTTCTCGGCGACGATGGCATCGGCCACGATCTTCCGCGCCTTCGCGTCGATGCGATCGAGCTCCACCGCGCTCTCCGACCGCATGTCGAGCTCCATGGAGCCCTCGAAGGGAATCGAGTTCACCGATGTGCCACCCTTCACTACACCCACGTTGAAGGTCACCTTGGGCGTGACCGGCACCTGGATGTCGGCGATGTCCGCAATCGCGCGGCCCATGGCGTGAATCGGGTTCGGAATCCCGAAGGCGCCGTATGAATGTCCGCCCGGACCCTTGAACACGATGCGGTAGCGATGGCTGCCGACCGCGCGGTTCGTGACGTCGAAGCTGCTGCCGTCCACCGAGATGAACTGGTCGATCTTCCCCTTCAGCTCGCGCTCGAACAGGTGCCGCGTGCCGCGCAGGTTTCCCGGACCTTCCTCTCCCACGTTGGCGATGAACCAGAGCGTGCCCGGGTGCGCTACCTTCGCCAGCTGGAACGCGCGCGCGGCGGCGAGCACCACCGCCAGCCCGCGACAGTCATCGCTGATTCCCGGCGACGACATCCGCATCGCGCTCGCATGCACCTTCACGTCGGTGCCCTCGGGAAACACGGTGTCGAGGTGCCCCTCGATCACCACGCCGGGGCCCGCACTCGTGCCCGCGTGCGTCGCAATCACGTTCCCCACCGCATCGATGCGCACGCCCGTGTAGCCGAGCGCCTCGAAGCGATGCTTCACCTCCGCAGCGCGCGCCGCCTCCCTGAATGGAGGCGCGGGAATCTCGCAGATCGAGCGCTGCTGCTCGAGCGTCCATGCGTTGTCACGCCTGATGATCTCGAGCGCGCCGGCCACGCGCGCATTCGCAATGGGCACCACCTGCGCACCGGACACCGAGGCCAGGGCGACAACGCACGACACGACGAGACGACGCATGAACCTGGGAGAGGAGTGCTTCAGCAGAGGTGGACCGACATCGCCTTGAATGCTACCCACACTTCCCTTCCCGGCGCGAGGTCCAGCTCGCCCGCCGAGCGCGTGGTGAGCGCGGCCACGATCGGCGTGCCGGTCACCTGCACGGTGACGCGCGTGAGCGCACCAGCCGCCGTCACGTCGCTCACGATGCCGTGAAACTGGTTTCGCACGCTCGTGGTGCGGGGCCCCAGCGAGAGCATGACCTCCTCGGCCCGGATCACTGCGTGGGCGGGCCCCGGCAGCACGTGGCCGAGCGCGTAGAGCGTGAGCGCGCCGGTGTTGAACGCGACGGCGTGCTCCAGCTGCTCGAGGTCGTCCCCGTCGCGCCAGTCGGGTGAGCTGTCGCGAATGGGACGCGCGTCACCCGCGAACACGTTTTCCGCTCCCACGAATTCCGCAATCCAGGGAGTGGCCGGCTTGCGGAGCACCATCTCGGGCGCGCCCTGCTGCAGCAGGCGCCCGCCATCCAGTACGGCGAGCGTGTCGCCGAGCGCTCCCGCCTCGGCGAAGTCGTGCGTCACGTGCAGCACCGTGAAGCGGCGCTCGTAATAGATGGTCCGCACCTCGCGGCGAACCGCAGCGCGACGCCGTGGGTCGAGCGCCCCGAATGGCTCGTCCAGCAGCAACACCTCAGGGCGGTGCGCAAGCGCGCGCGCGAGCGCCACGAGTTGCCGTTCCCCGCCGCTCAGCACGCGCACGTCGTGATCGCGCACGTCCTGCAACCCGAAGCGCTCGATCATCGCATCGGCGACGCCGGGCTCGGCCTCGCCATAGGCGACGTTCTGCGCGACGTCCAGGTGCGGAAAAAGCCAGGCATGCTGGTACACGAGTGACAGGCGTCGCTCCTCCGGCGGCCACGTCGTGACGTCCTCGCCCGACAGGTGCACGCGGCCGGCGCGCAGCGGGACGATCCCTGCGATCGCCTCGAGGAGCGTGGTCTTCCCGGCGCCCGCGGGCCCGATGACCACGCCGTAGCTGCCCTGTGGCACCACCAGCGACACGTCCGTGAGTGGACGCGCGCCGGCGCCTGCGCTGATGCCCTCGACCGAGATCATTCGGCGCGCGGGGCCTCGCGAATCTCGTCGCCGCGCAGCATGCGGAGCAGCAGCAGCGGGATCACGGCGAGGAGTATGAGCACGGCCGCGACCGGCACGGCCCCGCGCAGCCCGGAGACGTTGAAGCGCTCCCATATCAGCACGCTCGCTACGCGCGGGTGATACACCAGGATGACGATCGCGCCGAACTCGCTCACCGAGCGCGCCCACATCACGATCGCGCCCGCAAGCAGTCCCCGGCGCGACAGCGGCAGCGTCACGCGGCGGAAGGCGCGCCAGGGCGAGTCGCCGAGCGTGCGAGCGACGGCCTCGTAGCGCGGGTCCACCTTCGCGAAGCTCTCGCGCGCGGCGTTCAGGTAGAGCGGCGACGACACGAACAGCATCGCGAGCACGATGCCGGTCACGCTGCCCGTCACGTGCAGCCCGAACAGCTCGAGCCCGCGCCCCGCGAGTGTCACGCGGCCCAGGGCCAGCAGCAGGGCGATGCCCGCGACGGGATGCGGGATGAGCAGCGGGATGTCGAGGAGCGCGGCAACCACCGACCGGCCGCGAAAGCTCCGGCGCTCCAGGAGCCATGCGATGGGCGTCGCCCCAAGGAGGGCAAGGAGCGTGGCCAACGTAGCCGACGCGGCGGTGAGCGCGAGCGCGGCCTGCAGCTCGCTGTCGCTGGCGAGCAGGCGAAACCCCTCGGCGGCGCCGCTTCCAACCACTCCAGCAACGGGACCGACGAGGAAGAGGAGGAAGAGGGAGCCGAGCAGTCCGCTCACCACGGTCGCGATGGCGCCGCCCCCCACCAGCGGCGCCGTGGTGCGCGGGAGCGCGCTCACCGCGACTAGCGGCGGTTGCCGATGAACAGCGGAGAGTCCATGACGTCCACGTTGTAGCGGCGCATGATGAACTTTCCCTTGTCGGAGAGCAGGTACGCCAGGAATGCCTCGGCGTTCGCGTTGTGCGCCACGTGTGCGGGGATCGTCAGGCCATAGGTGATGGGTGCGCCACGAATCACCGCAGTGTCGCCGGGCGCGCGCACGAGCTTCATGGAGACCTGGCCGTATTCCCTGCGCATGTCCGGGTTGCCCAGGTTCACCTGCGGCGGGAGCGCGACCCAGCCGAGGTTGTTCGAGCGGGCCACCGACTCGTACTCGATGATGTAGTCCACCTCACCCGCCACGAGCAACGCCGCCAGCGAGGCTGCGTTCTGGGTCACGCCCGAGGCGCCGGCGTTGCGAATGATGTCGTTGGCGAGCCCCTTCTGGTGGTAGAAGCGCTCGGCCAGCTGGAGCATCAGGATCGCGTTGTATCCGGCGGGGGCGACCTTGGGATCGGCGCGCCCCACGCGCACTCCCGGCCGGCGCAGCACCTCGTACCAGTTCCCGACCTTGATCTCGCTCGCGAAGCGGGACTTGGGGGTGAAGGCGACCACCAGCCGGTTGCGAGCGAAGCGGGCGTGCCACTGCGCATACCGGGGGACCAGCACCCGCTCGAAGACCTCGTCGTCGGCCAGGATCACGACGTCCGGCGTGCGCTCGGGCAGGGTGGCCCGCTGCGCCATTTCCATGGACGGTCCGGCCTCGATCTGCGTGATCAGCTTCTGCTGGCTAAAGAGCGACTCCGCCACCTCGTGGATGGGTGGAAAGAGGCTGGCGGCCACCGCGACGGTCACCGTCTCCTTCTTCACCCCCGGCACTGCGGCCCGTGAGGCGCTCGTGGCGGGGTGGGCGCCTGCGGGAGTATCCGGGCGGGCGTCCTTGCCGGGGCCGCACGCGGCCACGCTCGCGAGCGCGAAGCCGGTGATGAGGCAACGAGGGTTCATGACGGGAATATCGGCCGCAACGTACGGAAACGGCAATCCCGAAACAGATGGGCAGGCGTCCTCGTCTAATAGGGCGTAGCTTGCTGGTCCTACCTATTTCCCTCCCCATGACCGATCTCGCGATCGACATCCGTAACGCCTACAAGCGTTACGAGCAGCACGTCGCGGTACGCGACCTGTCGCTGCAGGTGCCGCGCGGCGCCGTCTACGGCTTGCTCGGCCCCAACGGTGCCGGCAAGACCACGACGATCCGCATGCTCCTCAACATCATCATCCCCGACAGCGGCACCATCCAGCTGCTCGGGCATCCCAATACGGAGCGCCACGCGCTCGACCGCGTGGGCTACCTGCCAGAGGAGCGCGGCCTCTACAAGAAGATGCAGGTGCGCCGCGTGCTGCTGTTCCTCGCGGAGCTCAAGGGCGTGAAGCCGAAGGTGGCCAAGGCGCGCATCGAGGAGTGGCTCGAGCGGCTCTCGCTCAAGACCGCCGAGAAGGACTGGGGCGCGGCGAAGGTGGACGAACTGTCGCGCGGCATGCAGCAGAAGGTCCAGTTCATCGGCACCCTGCTGCACGAGCCCGACCTGGTGATCCTCGACGAGCCGTTCAGCGGCCTCGACCCGATCAATGCGCAGGCGCTCAAGGACACCGTGATGCACCTCAAGCACACCGGCAAGACGGTGATCTTCTCCACGCACATGATGGACAACGCCGAGCGCCTCTGCGACTCGGTGTGCATCATCGCGCAGGGGAACAAGGTGCTCGACGGCAGCGTGACGGAGGTGAAGGCCGCGCACGGCGGCCGCAACGTGGCGCTCTCGCTGGAAGGCGGCGAGCGGGCGCAGGTCGACGCCGTACTCAACGACCGCTCGCTGGTGAGTCGCTTCGACGACCAGAACCGCTTCTTCGACATCGAGCTCGCACCGGGGGCGAACGCGCAGCAGATCCTGCAGCGCGTGGTGGCCAGCGGGGCCACGGTGTCGCGGTTCGAGCTCGTGCAGCCCTCGCTGCACCAGATCTTCCTTGAAAAGGTCGGCGCCACGGGCGTCGAAGAGGGGATGAGCGGCAATGGATAAGCTCCTGGTGGTATTCAAGCGCGAGTACCTCGAGCGCGTGCGCTCGAAGTGGTTCATCATCGCGACCTTCTTCGGCCCCGTGTTCATGGGGCTGATTGCGGTGCTGCCGGCGGTCATGGCGTCCAAGACGCGGACGTCCACCGACATCGCAAACATCGTCGTGCTCGACGCAACGGGGACCGACCTGGGAGAGCGCGTCGCACAGATGATGAAGCTGGTCGCGCCGCAGAGCACGCCGCCGCGCGTGGAGCGCATCGCGGCGGACAAGCTTCCGTCGGCGGAAGATGCGGCCACCCAGTCCGTCATTCATCACGAGGCGCTCGGCTACCTCGTGATCGACAGCCTCACGGAGCAGGGCAAGCTGGTTCGCTACGCGGGCCGCAACGCGTCGTCACTGGTGGACATCGGCAGCATCACGGGAATCGTGCGCCAGGCCCTGCTTGGGCAGAGGCTGGAGAAGGAAGGGATCGACCCATCGAAGGTGCAGCAGCTCACCGCGGTGCACCTCGACAGCAGGACCGAGAAGATCACCGACAAGGGACGCGAGGGCGCGAGCGGCATGGCCGGCCTGTTCTTCGGGTACGGCGTGAGCCTGCTGCTCTACATGATGATCGCCATCTACGGCCAGCAGATCCTCCGCAGCGTGCTGGAGGAGAAGACGACGCGCGTCGCCGAGGTGGTGGTGTCCAGTGCGCCACCCGACACGCTGCTCGCCGGCAAGGTGCTGGGCGGCGGGATGGTGGCCATCACGCAGATCGTGGCGTGGCTCTCCATCGGCTACATCATGTACCAGGTGCGCCAGCCGATCCTGGAAAAGTTCGGGGCAGGCGCGGCAGCGAACAAGCTCGTGATCCCGGCCGTCTCTCCCGCCGTGTTCGTCGCGCTGATCCTGTTCTTCATCCTCGGCTTCATCTTCTACGCCTCGCTGTTCGCGGCCGTGGGAGCGATGGTGAGCAGCCAGGAAGATGCGCAGCAGGCCGCGACGCCGGTGATGCTGCTGCTCGTGTCGTCCATCATCTTCATGCAGCCGGTGCTGCTGAATCCCGGAAGCACCCTGGCGAAGGTGGTGAGCTGGCTGCCCTTCAGCGCGCCGATCATGATGCCGCTCCGAATGTCGCTGATCTCGATCAGCTGGACGGAGATCAGCGTGGTGCTCCTGGGCGTGGCCATAGGCTGCGTCGGCGCGATCTGGCTGGCCGCCCGCATCTATCGAGTGGGGCTGCTGATGTACGGCAAGAAGCCGTCGTATCGTGAGTTGCTGAAGTGGATCAGGTACGCGTAGAAACAGGGAGCAGGTAGCAGGAAGCAGGAACTTCGGGAGGAGAATCCATGGGAAGTGGACGAATGCGCTCGATGCTGCTCCTGCTCGTGGCGATCTGCGGCATCGGGAAAGTGGTGCACGACAGCAGGCAGGCGCAGGCGCGCAGGGGCTGGCAAGTCACCAGGGGATTGCTGCGCTCGAGCCGGATCGACGTCGATTTCAGCAGTCGCCGTACGATGTACGTCGTCGATCTCGCCTATCCGTACGTCGTGAACGGACGCACCTACACCGGGACGCAGCTCCGTCCTGACTACTCCCGCTTCAGGGTGCGCTCCGAGCTCGAGAGGGCAATGGCGCCCTTTGCGGTGGGAGAGTCACTCAACGTGTTCTACAATCCGCTCGACCCCGAGGAGTCCGCGCTGATTCGCGTGGGGCGCTCGTCACCAGGAGTCCTGCTGCTCGTGATTCTCGCCTTCCTGGTCGCTTCCTTCGTTCTCTGGAAGCAGGACAGCAGGTGACAGTGATGCAGTGAATCACTGCATCACTGCACCACTCCCTAGTCTGCCCTTCCCAGCGCATCCCCCTGGGGAGGCGTGACGGAGCTCTCGGTCGCATAGGATTTCGACGCGCCGTTCACGGGCGCCCCGATGGCGCCCTTGATCTCGTCCACGAGCCCCTCGACCTTCGACTCCACCGCGCCGCGCAGGCCGTTCATCAGCTGCGCCACGATGTCGTCGAGCGCCGACCCCACCTTGCTGCTCGCACCCTTCGTGGCGCCGACCGTCGCCGCCGCGGCCTTGATGTCCGCACCGCTGCCGCTGAGGAGCACGCCCGCGCCGACCGCGATTGCGAGCGCCGGCCACGGGTGGTCCTTGACGACCTGCACCAGGTTCATCTTCTGTTCGAGCTGCGAGAGCGTATCGGACATCCGTTCGCGCGTGAGCTCTATGTCGCGCCGGACGTCAGCTGTCGTTTGAGCCATTCCTTGTCCTCCTTGAGTGTCGCGACCGTCTGGTCGGGCGCGAGGGCTGACGGGGAAAGCGCGGCCTTCCCCTGTTTCGCGAGCCACGCGGCGAGGGCGCCGGTGATCACCACTACGAGCAGTGCAGCGACCCAATAGAGGTCGCGTGGCAGCCATTGGTCGCCGACCAGCAGGATGACGCCGGCGAAGAACGACAGCGTTCCCAGGAGCGCGAGCACGCCGCCTACCGCAAAGAACGCGGTGCCCTTCCCCATCGCGGCGGCGGTCTCCGAGAGCTCCTGCTTCGCGAGCTGGACTTCGCCACGCAGGATCGTGGCGCTGCCGCTCGCGAGGTCGCGAAGCAGCGCGCCAAGCCCGCGCGAGGAGCTGTCGCCTTCGGGCATCGGCCGGCCTACTTCCGGAACGCCTTGCCGAGCACGTAGCCCGCGGCCACGGCGATCAGCAGCGTGCGACCCGGGTGCTCCTTGATCTGCTTCTCGAGGCCGCTCTTCATGCCATCGATGTCGGCGTCGCGCAGCCAGTTGGCCGTCTTCTCCATGCCGCCGGCCACCTTCTCGCTCGCCGCGCCGAGGCCGCCATACGCCACGTCGGTGGTGCCACCGCCGGCCGTTGCGCCCGCCAGGTTGCCGCCGTTGCCGCTGCCGCTTCCCGTGACCGAGCGCAGCTTGTCCGCGCCGGTCTCGAGCGTGTCGGCCAGCGAATTCTTCAACGACCCTGCCTTGTCGCGGACGCTCGAGCCCACGTCAGCCAGCTTGTCGCCGGCAGAGCCGAGCATGTCCTTCGCCTTGTCGGTCGCGTTCTCGGTCGTGCTGCTACCCATTCCGCCGCTGCTCGCGCCGCTGGTGTTGCTGACCGCGTACGGGTTCGAGTCATTGCTGGTGTTGCTGCTTCCGGTCGACGCCGACGCATTCGCGCCGAGATTGTCGTTTCGCTCCATGTGGTCTCCTCCGATGGGAAGCGACCCGATTGCAGGGGACGTACCACCCGGCGCGCCGACGCAGGAACCCCTGAACAGAAGGCAGCCTGGAAACGACCAACAGCAACGGCAACTGCCTTGGGACACGGATCACACTGAGCCGCTGCGCGGCTGACACCGATACTGCCACGGCAATGCACCATCGCGCGGCACCTTTCTCTTGGTTCCTACAAAGAAAGCTCCCGGCGGCAGCGCAATGAGCTATCACGCCGCATCGATCAGTGTGCGCCCGCAGGGCGCCAGTGAAATCCGTGTCTCAAGCAGTTGCAGTTTGGCAGTCTCAGGCTAAGTCCTGAAGCCGGTGAACCGTTTCCCTGTACGCCCCCCGCGCCGCCCACAACAACCCGATCGCCCCGCTCATCCCAACCACGTTCACGATCGCCAGCGACCAGCCGAGCGCGCTGTCGCGGCCGAACACATGGTCGGTGAGGAACGCCACCGCGAACGGGCCTAGCACGCCGGACACCAGCGACAGCACCAGGAAGTAGAGCGCCACGCCCTGCGCCCGCATGCGCGCCGGTACGATCGACGCCGCCGCCGCGCTCGCCGCTCCCCACGGGAACGCCGCGAAGAAGTTCACCACCGCGATCCACGCTACGGCTCCCCACGCAGTTGGCATCAGTGGATACATGGTCGCCGACACCAGCATTCCCGCCGCGCCCGTGATCCCCACCAGCAGCGGTCCATCCACGCGTCCGGCGCGCACCAGCCTGTCCGACACCCAGCCACCGGCGAGCGTGCCTACCACGCCGATCGTCATGGTCAGCGCACCCTGCACGGTGCCCGCGCGCGCCGCGGTCCACCCGTAGCTCCGAATCAGGAACGTCGCGAGCCACGCCGCGATCCCGTAGTTCACCGTCGCGCTCAGCGCGAACCCCAGCGACTGCAGCGTGAACGTCCTCGAGTTCGCGCGCAGGTACCCGAACACCTCTCGCAGCGGCACCGCCGTCCCGGTCCCCTCGGCCCGCCTCGGCTCCCGCACGGTGAACATCAGCGCGGCGACCAGCAGTCCAGGCAGGCCGATGAAGAAGAACACCGTCTGCCAGGGATGCACGGCGCCGACGAGCGGCAACGTCCAGAGGCTCTTGTCCGACACGAGCCCCACGATCTGCCCGCCGATCACATAGGCCAGGCCGGAGCCGAGGAACACCCCGAGCCCGTACACGCTGAGGGCGCGGCCGAGCATCTCGCGCGGGAAGTAATCGGCGAGCAGGGAGGTGGACGTCGGCGCCAGCGTGGCCTCCCCGACTCCCACGCCGACGCGTGCCAGGAGCAACAGCGGGAACGTCGCCGCGAGGCCGCTGAGGCCCGTCATCAGGCTCCACGTTGCGACGCCAACCACCAGCAGCCCGCGCCGGCTGCCGCGGTCCGCCCAGCGGGCGATCGGTAACCCCAGCACGGTGTAGAAGAGGGCGAAGGAGAGCCCCATGAGCAGGCTCATCTGGGTGTCGCTGATGCCCAGGTCGCGGCGGATCGGGACAACTAACAGCGACAGGATCTGCCGGTCCACGAAACCCGACACGTTCGCGAGGGTGAGCACCGCGACGACGTACCAGGCGTAGCGCAGGGAGGGAGTTCGGTCGTTCACGCGGATAAGTTACATGCTCGGCACGGGGACATGCCCATGGCACGACCGCTGCCTTTCCAACGGGCTCGCCCGTCGCACTCCCGCACTTTTCCAGCACGATGAACCGCTCCAGAACTCTCGCCCTTCTCGTCGCATTCCTCGCGGCGTGCACCTCTGACCAGCTCAAGAAGGACGCGACACCTCCAGGCAACGCGCCGAGTCCCAACGCGGCGGGCACCAGCAGCACGCCGTCGCCCATTCCGGTCGACAGCAGCACTGCAGCTGCGCCCGCGCCCGCCTCGGCCCCCGTGGCCTCCGTCGCCGAAATTCCCGGCGACACGGGCCCCATCAGGGTCACGATGCCCGCGGGGCGCTCGAAGAACGACAGCATCTCGTACGTGGCCGCCATCAAGGCCGGCCGTCGCACGGTGGGCAAGTGGCCCGCCGGCCCCGCCGCGCTGGCTGGAGCCATCCTCCCCGCGAAGCGCATCATCGCCTACTACGGCAATCCACTCTCGAAGCGCATGGGCGTCCTCGGCGAATACCCGGTGGACGAGATGCTGAAGAAGCTCGACGTCGAAGTCGGTCGCTGGCGACAGGCCGATCCGCAGACGCCGGTGCAGCCCGCGCTGCACTTGATCGCCGTGGTGGCGCAGGGCGATGCGGGGCGCGACGGCAAGTGGCGCACGCGCATGGACTCCGCCATGATCGAGAAGGTCTATGGGTGGGCGAAGAGCCGGAACGCGCTGCTCTTCGTGGACGTCCAGGTCGCGCAGTCCACGGTGGCCGACGAACTGCCGCACCTCATGAAGTTCCTCGCTCGCCCCGACGTGCACCTGGGACTCGACCCCGAATTCTCCATGCACTACTCGCGCGAGGGGCTGCGTCCCGGCAAGAAGATCGGCACCATGATGGCCAGCGACATCAACTACGCCGTGCGCGCGCTGGCCGACCTGGTCGAGAAGAATCACCTGCCGCCAAAGATCCTCGTGGTGCACCGCTTCACCGAGAAGATGGTGCCCGACGCCGAGAACATCCGCCCCGACCCGCGCGTCCAGGTGGTGATGGACATGGACGGGTGGGGACAGCCCTGGCTCAAGTACGATTCGTTCCGCGACTACATCATCGCGCACCCGGTGCAGTACGCCGGCTTCAAGCTGTTCTACCACAACGACACGAAGACCGGCACGGCCCTCCTGACCCCCACGGAGCTGCTCCGGCTCCAGCCGAAGATCCTCTACATCCAGTACCAGTAGGTGAGGATTCCCGGGAGCGGCGGGGGCGGAGCCGGCGGGATCGGGCGCGGCGGAACCGGCGAGGGCGCCCGGGGTGGAGGCGCGCGGCGCGGCGCGCCCGTAACTTCCGCCATGGCCGCCACTGCCAAGAAGAAGATCGACTCCCGCCGGGCCTGGGAAGAATCGCGCGCGCTCCTCCACGAGCATCGCGTCTCGCTGCTCGTCGGCCTCGCGCTGATGCTCATCAATCGCCTTGCCGGCCTCGTCCTTCCCGGCAGCTCCAAGTGGCTGATCGACGAGGTGGTGGGCAAGCACAGGACGCAGCTGCTGGTGCCCATCGCCCTCGCCGCATTCGGCGCGACGGTGGTGCAGGCCATCTCCGCCTTCGCCCTCTCGCAGGTGGTGAGCGTCGCCGCGCAACGCGCGATCACCAACCTCCGCAAGCAGGTGCAGGAGCACGTGCTGCGGCTGCCGGTGTCCTATTTCGACTCCACCAAGACCGGCGTGCTCATCTCGCGCATCATGAGCGACGCCGAGGGCGTGCGGAACCTGGTGGGCACGGGCATCGTGCAGCTCGTCGGAGGCTTCGTGACCGCCGGCATCGCGCTCGGCGTGCTCTTCTGGCTCAACTGGCAGCTCACCACCGCCACGATCCTCATCCTCAGCCTGTTCGGCGGGATGATGGCCGTCGCGTTCAAGCGCCTCCGCCCGCTCTTTCGCGAGCGCGGCGCAATCAACGCCGACGTCACCGGACGGCTGGCCGAGACGATGGGCGGGATCCGCATCGTGAAGGTGTACGTGTCGGAGCGGCGCGAGAAGAAGATCTTCGCCGAGGGCGTGCACAAGCTGTTCAGGAACGTGGCGCGCACGATCACCGGCATGAGCGTGGTGAGCGCCGGGACCACGGTGATCACCGGGCTGGTGGGCGTGCTGATGATCTCCGTGGGTGGTCGCGCGATCCTCAACGGCACGATGACGCTCGGCGACTTCGTGATGTACATCTTCTTCGTGGGGATGGTGGCGGCGCCGCTGGTGTCCATCGCGTCGATCGGCACGCAGATCACCGAGGCGTTCGCGGGGCTCGACCGCATTCGCGAGCTGCGCGAGATGGCGACGGAGGACTCGCTCGATGCGGGCAAGGCGCCGCTGGGCGAGGTGGAAGGCACCGTCGAGTTCGAGAACGTAAACTTCTCGTACGTGCCCGAGAAGCCGGTGCTGCATGACGTGAGCTTCGTGGCGCCGGCGGGCTCCACGACCGCGCTGGTGGGATCGAGCGGGTCGGGGAAGAGCACGATGATCTCGCTCGTGATGGCGTTTA
Source organism: Gemmatimonadota bacterium (assembly GCA_028287305.1). Lineage (GTDB taxonomy): Bacteria > Gemmatimonadota > Gemmatimonadetes > Gemmatimonadales > Gemmatimonadaceae > JAQBPX01. Next base: position 258,984 of record JAQBPX010000015.1, on the reverse strand, counting down.
ATCGTCCCCTGTCGGGGACGATCAAGATCGATGGGAGGGACCTGGAATCGGTTCGCCTGCACGACTACCGCGGCCAGATCGGCGTGGTGCTGCAGGACAACTTCCTCTTCGACGGCACCATCCGGGAGAACATCGCGTACGGCAAGCCTGGCGCGACGAAGGAGGACATCGAGCAGTCGGCGCGCATCGCGCACGTGGACGAGTTCGTGGACCGCTTTCCCGAGAAGTACGACACGATCGTGGGTGAGCGCGGCGTGAAGCTGAGCGGCGGGCAGCGACAGCGCGTGGCGATCGCGCGCGCGATCCTGGCCGACCCGCGCATCCTGCTGCTCGACGAGGCGACGTCGAGCCTGGACAGCGAGAGCGAGGCGATGATCCGCGACGGGTTGAGGTCGCTGCGGCGCGGGCGCACGACGTTCGTGATCGCGCACCGCCTGTCCACCATCGAGAGCGCCGACCAGATCCTGGTGCTCGAGGAGGGGCGGATCGTGGAGCGCGGCACGCATCGTGAATTACTCGGGCTCGGCGGTCGGTATCGCCAGCTCTACGACCGCCAGCACGGCGTGGAGGCCGACCGGTTCATCAATCCGGGGGAGGACTTCCTTCCCGTGCCTGAATCGCAGGATGCGCTGCGCGTGGCCACGAGGGGGAACAGTGCGCTCTAGATGCCACGTCGAACCGCGGTCGCGCTCACGAACGCCCTCATTGCCGGCTTGCTGCCGGTGGGGATCGCGCTAGCCGCGATCTTCGGGGCCGCGCTGGGCGCGCACGCACAGGCGGCCATCCCGAGGCCGGTCGTGAGCGTGGCGCCCTTCCAGCCGGGTGAGAAGCTCACGTACTCCGTGAAGGTGGGGCCGTTTGGCCGGGGCTCCGCGGTCATGGAGCTGATGGCACTGGACACGGTGCGGGGGCGCAGCGCGTATCACTCGACCTTCCAGGTGCACGGCGGGGTGCTGTTCCTGAAGATCTCCGATTACTACGAGAGCTGGTTCGACGTGCAGACGCATGCGTCGCTCCGCTACCGGCAGGACATCGACCAGGGGAGCTACGAGCGGCATCGCACCTTCGAGATCTTCCCGGACCGCCAGGTATTCCGCGAGAACGACAAACCCGAGCAGGCGAGCGTGGCGCAGCCGCTCGACGACGGCTCATTCCTCTACTTCATGCGCACCTTCCCCTTCGAGATGGGGAAGAGCTACGAGTGGAACCGCTACTTCAAGCCTGACCGCAACCCGGTTCGCGTGACGGTCGCGCGGCGCGAGCGCATCACCGTGCCGGCGGGCACCTTCGACGCGATCGTGCTGCAGCCGAAGATCAAGGCGAAGGGGATCTTTGCGGAGGCGGCGAACGCCGAGGTGTGGATCGCCGACAATGCGCAGCGAACGATGCTGCAGATGAAGACGCACCTGCCCTATGGCACGGTGCTGTTCCAGTTGAAGACGATCGAACACTAGGGCAGGAGTCGGGGGCTGAGGTAACGGGAAACGGGACTGCAGTCCCGAGCCCTGTCCCCCGTGCTCCTGATTCCCCATTATCGGGTCGTGAAACCCCGCCCCGAGTTCGCCCGCCGCCTGATCCTCTCCCTCGCGGCCCTCGACCTGCTGCTGCACCTCGCAGTCAACGCGACCACGCCGTACGGCGTGCACCGCGACGAATTCCTCTACATGGCGATGGGCGAGCACCTGCGGCTCTTCCGCATGGACTTTCCGCCATTCATCGCGATCGCGAGCATCGTGCAGCGGGCGCTGTTCGGCGATTCGCTGGTCTCGATTCGCCTCCTGCCCGCCATCGCCGGGTCCACCATCCTGGTGCTCGCCGCGCTCATCGCGCGTGAGCTCGGCGGCGACCGCCGCGCACAGCTGCTCGCGGCACTGCCGATGCTCGCGAGCCCCATCTTCCTGCGATCGAGCGCGCTCTTCCAGCCCGTCGTCTTCGACCAGCTCTGGTGGACGCTCGGCTTCCTGCTCATCGCGCGCCTGATGCACGAGGAGTCCGCGCGTCGCTGGATCGCGCTCGCGATCACGGGTGGCCTGGCGCTGCTCACCAAGTTCACGGCGCTCTTCTTCGGCGCCGGCGCGCTGGTGGCTGTGCTGTTCTCTCCGCTGCGACGCAGCCTGCGCACACGGTGGCCGTGGCTCGCCCTGGCGATCGCGATCGCGATCGGCAGCCCGAGCTTCACCGGGCAGCTGCTGCTGCACTGGCCCGTGGTCGGACAGCTCTCCGACCTCAAGTCCGGGCAGCTCGGCCGCATCGGGCCGTTCGACTTCCTGGTGGGCCAGCTGCGCTGGGGACCGGGATCGCTGCTCGCCCTCCTCGGACTGGGCTGGCTGTTGCGCGACCGTGAATGGCGCCCACTCGGGCTCGCGGCCCTCACTCCCATGCTCCTGCTGCTCCTCTCGCACGGGAAGCCGTACTACGCCGGCCCGCTGCACCCGCTGCTCATCGGCGCGGGCGCGTCGGCCTTCGTCGCCTGGGTCGACGCGTTGCCCTCCCGCTCATGGTCGCGCGCCCTGCCATGGTCGGTGGGCGTCGCAACGATCGCGTGGGGCGTGCTGCTCTTCCCGGTGAGCCTGCCGGTGCTCGCACCCGCGCGCATGGCCGAGTATTCGGACCGGCTGGGGCTCACGTCGGTGAACACGACGAACACCGGCGAAGTGGACAGGCTGCCGCAGGACTACGCCGACATGCTCGGCTGGCCCGAGGAGTCGGCCGCCATGTGGCGGGCGTGGAGCGGATTGTCGGCCGCGGAGCGCGAGCAGGCCGTGATCATCGGCGGCAACTATGGCCAGGCCGGCGCGATCGACTTCCACGGTCGCAAGCTCGGCCTTCCACCGGCGATCGCGAGCGTGGGCACCTACTGGTTGTTCGGCCCCGGCAACAAGGCGGGCGACGTCGTGCTCATCATCGGCGCGGAGCCGGAGGAGCTGAACGGCCTCTTCGCACAGTGCGCGGTGCTCGAGCGCGTGCCGAACGCGTGGAGCGTGCGAGAGGAGAGGAATGTGCCGGTGGTGAAGTGCAGCGCTCCGCGAAAGTCGCTACAGGCGCTGTGGCCATCGCTGGCGGGGAGGAACTGAGGACTGCAGTGGTGCAGTGAGTCGCTGCACCACTGCATCACTCACGCAGCGCAGTACTTCTCCAACGCGCCCTTCAGGTCGGCAGCAATCTCCGACGACTGCCTTCCCTCGATCTGCCAGCGCTCGAGCATGAACACCACCTGTCCGTCCTTGAGCAGCCCGATCGAGGGCGACGAGGGCGGGTAGCCGGTGAAGTAGCTGCGGGCGCGGTCGGTAGCGGCGGCGTCCTGGCCGGCGAACACGGTGTACATGTGGTCGGGCTTCGCGGCGCCCTCGAGCGCCTTCGCCACGGCCGGTCGCGCATTGCGCGCGGCGCAGCCGCAGACGGAGTTGACCACCACGAGCGACGTACCCTTCGCATCGCGCAGCTTCGTGTCCACCGCGTCCACGGTGCGCAGCTCCTCGAGGCCGAGGCGCGTGAGCTCCTCGCGCATCGGCGTGAGCAGCGGCTCCGGATACATCATCTGTCGCAGTTCCATCTCAGGTATCATCCCTGACGAGCGCCAGGATGGCCTGCTGCGGCACCACCAGGAATCGCTCGTCCTCGAAAGTGATTTCAACCGCAGCCTTGCGGAAGAACAGTGCGTAGTCGCCCCGCTGCGCCTGCATGGGCAGGAAGCGCGTCTCGCGCGCCGGCGTCCGCCACGGCTCGTCGACGTTCGCGTCGGGACTCGGCATCGGGTATCCCGGCCCGGTCGCGACGATGCGCCCGCCCTGCACGGCCTGGTTGTCCACGGCCGTCGGCGGCAGGTACAGCCCGACGTTGGTGCGCTCCTCGCCTTCCTCGACCTTCACCAGCACCCGGTCGCCGACGACGAGCAGTTCCTTGTTGTTGCGGTGCATTACGAAAGGTAATCGGGGGCTCAGGGGCTGAGGGATGGGGACTGCAGTGCCTCAGCTCCCCAGCTCCTCAGCTCCCGATTCCCGCCGTCACCGGCTCCTCATCCGCATCCTCCTCCCGGCCCATCGTCCGCCGCACCAGCGTGATCACGCCGGCCAGCAGGAGCGCCCAGAGCACGATGATGAGGCCCCGCGCGAGCAGCGCCTGGCCGGCCATGCCGGGCCAGTCGTGGAAGTCGGCGCGCGCGGTGCCCATGGGCTCGCGGCGCAGCCATATCAAGACGAGGCTCGTCAGCATCTCGCCCCCCGTCTCGAGCAGCGCGAATGCCGGCGCGCGCCACGTCCATCGGTGCAGCGGGAAGTTCGCCAGGTGGGCCGTCTCCATCCCGAGCATCACCAGGAGCGCGACCAGGAAGGTGCCTCCCAGGTAGAGGCCGCTGTTCGATCCGTGCGTGAGCGCCACCGCGCGAAACAGCCGCAGCAGGATTCCAGTGATCATCGCCATCTCGACGAGCGAGAGGGAGAGGCGCCGGAACGCCGGCGGCTCCTCCACTCGCCACTGGATGGTCTGGCGCGGAAAGAAGGTGGGCACGGCAGAACGTTCGCTATTGTACCGTCCGCATGCCAGTGACCTGGGGCACCGTTCCCAGCCGTGGTACGCAGGTTGCCCCTCCGGCCTCATCCCCTTCGGAGCTCACGGATGCGCGGTTCGGGCGGACGCCTCATGATGGCCATCATCGTCGCCATTGGCGGCCTCCTGACGTACTTCTCCCAGCGCTCGACCAACACGGTCACGGGTGAGGTGCAGCACGTCGCCATGTCCGTGGACCAGGAGCAGGCGCTGGGACTGCAGGCCTATCCCGAGATGGCTGCCCAGTACGGCGGCGAGATCGACCACCCGCAGATCTCCGCCTACGTCACGTCCGTCGGCAATCGCGTGGTCGCCCAGAGCGACGCCGCCAAGGGGCCGTACCAGTACCACTTTCACGTGCTCGCCGACCCGCAGACCATCAACGCGTTCGCCCTCCCGGGCGGCGAGGTGTCCATCACCCTCGGCCTCCTGCGCAACCTGAAGGACGAGTCCGAGCTCGCCGGCGTGCTCGGCCACGAGGTCGGTCACGTCATCGCGCGCCATGGCGCGGAGCAGCTCTCCAAGCAGCAGCTCACGCAGTCGCTCTCGGGCGCCGCCGCCATCGCCACCTACGACCCGAACAACCCCGGCTCCGCCAGGAACGCGGCGATCGCCGCCGCGATCGGGCAGCTGGTGTCCATGCGATTCGGCCGCCAGGACGAGCTCGAGGCCGATGCGCTCGGCGTGCGGCTCATGAGCGAGGCGAGCTACGACCCGAACGGCATGGCTGACCTCATGAAGATCCTGGCATCGCAGTCCGGCGGCTCACGCCAGCCCGAATTCTTCAGCACCCACCCGAATCCCGACAATCGCCTGGCCCAGATCACCGCCGAGATCCAGCAGACGGGCGCGAAGGGCAGCGACCGCGGGGCCGACCGGTTCCAGGCCGGCGTGCTGCGCTACCTCAGGCAGTGATCACCGAGGGCGACGCATAGGCGCGCCCTCGCAGCACACCGACCATCGCCTCCTCCAGCCGCTCGAAGGCGAAGGGCTTCGTCACGATCGGCTGGCGCACGATGCCGCGCGTCGCGGCGCTCACCACGTCGCCGGTGATGAACACCGTGCGGGCCGCGAGCCCGGGACGCGTGCGCCGCAGCGCCTCGTGAAAGGTGGGCCCGTCCATTCCCGGCATCCGCAGGTCGCAAACGATCACGTCCACGCCCGTTTCCTCGAGCACCGCCAGCGCCGACGCGCCATCGTTCGCGGTGACCACGTCGAAGCCGCGAATCTTTCCGTACTTCTGCATGCTCGCGCGCAGCGCCGGCTCGTCGTCCACGAACAGCAACCGCAGCCCCGAGAGCGGTGAGCGCAGCACGATCTGCCCGGAGTCGCGCTGCGTGCGCTGGCTGGCCGGTGCCTCGCCCGCCGGCAGGGTGACCCGGAATGTGGTGCCGGCCGACGACGTCTCCGCCACCGCGATCGTGCCCCCGTGCGCCGCGATGATGCCGTAGCTCACGCTGAGGCCCAGCCCCGTGCCCTCGCCCTCGGGCTTGGTGGTGAAGAAGGGCTCGAACACGCGCGCGCGCACCTCGTCCGAGATGCCCGGCCCCGTGTCGCGCATCTCGAGGAGCACCTGGTCGCCCTCCGCGCGCGTGCGGATCACGAGCGTGCCGATGCCGCGCCCCTCCATGGCCTGCACCGCGTTGGTGAGCAGGTTGAGGCAGACCTGCTGGAGCTGGCGGCCGTCGCCGACGACAGCCGGCAGCCGATCCGCGAGCTCGAGCTCCACCTTCACGTCGGCGGCGTCGAGCTGGTAGCCGCGCATCTTGAGCGAGCGCGTGAGCACCAGGTTGAGGTCGAGTGACTCCTGCTGCGGCTCGCTGCGGCGCGCGAAGGCGAGCAGGTCCTTCACCACCTGGCTGGCGCGCTGCGTCTCGGAACGGATCACCTCGAGCGAGTCGCGCTGCGTGGCGTTGAGCCCCTCGTCGCGCAGCAGGAGCTGCGCGAAGGCGCTGATGCTGGAGAGCGGGTTGTTCACCTCGTGCGCCACGCCGGCCACCAGCTCGCCGACCGCGGCAAGGCGGTCGGACTCCATCAGCCGCATGCGCATCTCGCGCTCGGTGGTCACGTCGCGCCCCACGAGCAGCAGCGTCGGCGGGTCCGCCTGGGGCAGGCGGCTGGCCGCGAAGCTCACCACGCGCTTCACGCTCGCGTCGCCCTCGATGGCCATGCGCACCTCGGCGCGCCCCGCGCGACCGGCAAACGCCTCGCGCAGCGTCTCCTCGAGCGCCTCGCGATCCGCGGGCAGCGCCAGGTCGGCCAGCGTGCGCCCCACGAGCTGGATGGGGTCCACCCCGAACACCTCGCGCGCCGCATCATTCACCTCGCGAATGCGCCCGCTCGAGAGGATGGTGAGCACCACGTCGGGCGCCGCGCGAAAGAGCGTGCGGAAGCGCCACTCGGTCTGGCGCATCGTGTCCACCAGCTCCGCGTTCTCGAGCGCCACGGCCAGCAGGTCGGCCATTGCCTCCACGCGCTCGAGCACCTGCGGCGAGAATACCCGCTGCTCGCGCGCGAAGAGGGCCACAGCACCGATTCGCTCGCCACGGCGGGACACCGGCATGATCGCCATGCCATGGGTCGGCTGCGTCATGAGGCCGAACACGCCCTCGTAGAGGTCATGGCGATGCAGCTGAGCGTCCTCCGTCACCCATCGCGCGCCGACCCGCACCACGCGTCCCATCACCGACTCGCCCACCGGGATGTGGTGGCCCACCATCAGCGCTCCGTCGCCGGATGCGCCCACGATCCGGATGCGCCCGTCGTCTCCTACGAGTCCCACCGCTCCACCATCCGCCTGGGCGACGTCCACCACCGCCTCGAGGAACCGGTCGAGCACGCGCTGCGCGTTCAGCTCACCGGCGATCTGCTGGCCCAGCCGCCACATGCGCTGCAACACGCGCTGCGCATCGTCCAGCGCCTCGGAGTGCACGGCCACCTGCTGCTCCAGCGTCTGCGAGAGCAGGCGCTGCTCGGCAATGTGCGAAGCGAGTGCGTCGGCGTTGCGGAACGCGTTCCTCACCAGGAACAGCGACCACGCCGCCGTGCCGAGGGCCAGCACGGCCAGCATCGCGATCGTGACCGCGCCGGGCGCCGAGCCCAGCGCCCAGCGCACGCCCACGAGCGCGCCCAGGGCGAGCACGAGGACTACGGAGAGGGCGTGGAGGCGGCGAGACATGCGGGCGCGCGGCAGTCGGCGGTCTGGGCGAGCCGACCCGGCGTCAGGTCAGGAACTCGTGGAGCAGGGAGTGAAAATGGTGCACCCCGTTCTCGCGCGCCGCTGAATAGCGGCCGCGATCATAGACGCGCGAGCGCAGGTTTCGTTGCACCGCCTCGCAGATCTCGATGTCCTCGGCCTGGATCTCGTCGCTGAACGCCACCAGGCGGCTCCACGCGGGGTCCGTGGCGGGATCGGCCGGGGGCTCCGTGGCGTACCATTCGAACACGACTCTCGTGCGGTCGTGCGCGATGGGGATCACCACGTTGGTCTGCATCTGTCCCATGTAGATGTTGAGCATCACGTTGGGAAAGAGCCAGACGTACAGCGCCTCGGCGGGCGATTGCGACGCAGGCGTGTACTGCCGTTCGGCCCCATGCCCCGCCCGGATGGGCGCGTGCTGGTAGCTCATGTAGCGACGGGGCTCCACGCGGTAGGAGTCGTAGTCGAGCTCCTTGTGCAACCCGGGATGCACGACGGGCAGGTGGTAGCCCTCGAGGAAGTTGTCGACGTACACCTTCCAGTTGCACGCCAGCTCGTACTCCTTGCGCATCACCCACTGCATCTGCTCGCAGTGGAAGGGCGCGGTGCGCGCCGGCACGTCCTCGAGCATGTCGGCGAGCGCGGGCGCCTTGCCGTCCAGGTTCACGAACACGAGCGGCCCCCACGTGGCCACCGCCACCGGCGCGAGGTGCATCTCATCAGGGCGGAAGTTCTCCGTCGCCTCCATCTCGGGCGCGCGCAGCAGCGCGCCATCGAGCGAATACGTCCAGCCGTGATAGCGACACTGCATGGTCTTGCGACGCCCGCAACCCTGCGCCACCGGACCCGCGCGGTGGAGGCACACGTTGTGGAACGCGCGCAACGTCGTGCCGTCGTGCAGCACCACTACCGAGTCGTTCCCGACCTCGACCGTGACGTAGTCGCCGGCTTGCTGCAGCTGGCCGGTTCGCGCCACCAGCTGCCAGCTGTGCGCGAACACGCGCTCGCGCTCCAGCTCGAGGTACACGGGGTCGTTGTAGAGCCGCGCCGGGATGGTGGAAGCGCGCGCGATGTTCGGGTCGAAGGGAAAGACCAGGCTCATGGCGTGAGCACGAGCCGGTGCGCGGTGGCCTTCTCGACCGCCGCGCGCGTGAACGGCAGCGGGAAGTATTCGCCGCGTGCCCAGAGCGGGAGCAGGTTGGCGTAAAATTCGCTCGCGGGCTGGCCGGATTGTCCCGGCACGCTCGTGGCCACCGAGCGATCCCAGTTGCCGACATCGATGATCTCGCGATAGCTCGCGCCATCGCTCTGCTGGTAGTTCGCGCCCGATGTCGAGTTCACGGTGTTCGCATTTCCGCCGCGCGCCACGGACGGCGGGTCGAAGGCGCTCGCAATCGCATGGGGAAAGCTCGCGCGGTGAATCGCTCCCCAGCGCCAGGCGCTGCGATCAGCGCCGAGCTTGCTCACCAGGAAGTTGTCGGCGTCGGTGAGCGCGGCAAGCATCAGGGAGTCACGTCCCGCGAGCTTCACCTCGCCCAGCATCTGCGCCCACTCGGAGACATTCAGCTCCTCCACGAATGCCGCGATCGTGTCGCGCGCGAGGGCGGCGAGCATGCGGTGGCCCATCGAGGTCGACCACGCCTCGAAGATCGCGGGGGCGGCCGAGTCCTGGCTCATCACGTAGTTCCAGCGCGACAGCGCGCCGATGGACTCGCGATCGCGGGCGCTGCCGTTGCGCCGGGCGGCCGCAAGGAGCAGCGGGACCAGCGTGCGCGCGGGGATGGAGAGCTCGTCGTGCTGCAGCTTCATGAAGTCCGCGACGCTGAACTTCTTCCGCGACTGCAGCACCTCGGTGATGCGCTGCACGCGGAAGGGCGTTGCGAAGTCGAAGTTGAGCGCCGGCGCGTAGCCCTTCGGCCGGATGTCGTTGTTCGCCGTGGCGATGAATCCGGAGCGCGGATTGTAGCTCGACGGCAGTTCGCTCGCATCGCGGAAGCCGCTCCACTCGAAGCGCCCGTCGCCCGGCACGGGGAGCAAGCCGGACCACGAGCGCTTCGGCATCAGGCCACTCGCTGCCCAGCCGATGTTTCCGTCCACGTCCGCGTAGATGAGGTTCTCGGTGGGCAGCTTCCAGCGCGCGGCCGCGCGCTGGAAGCTGGGCCAGTCATGCGCGCGGTCGAGCGAGAGCTGCGCGAGGTACCCCGCTGTGCCCGGCTCGCTGCCCACGAAGCGGAGCGCGAAGGCGCGGTTGCGCTTCGGGTCCAGGGCGACCAGCGGGCCATGCGACGTGAACTCGAGTCGCACCACGCGCGGCTCCGCATTCCGCACGCGTATGGTGTCGATGATGGTGCGCAGCGGCGTCCAGCGCCCATTGAACCAGCTGCAGCGCGCCGACTGGTCGCCCGGGCGCTGGACCGCGCTCGGGCACGCGGCCACGCGCTCCACATAGAGATCCTGCTGGTCCATGCCCACGATCGTGAGCCCGAACGCCACGCGCTCGTTGTGCCCCACGGCCACTCCAGGGACTGCGGGCTCTCCGGAGCCGATCACGTTCCAGCCCGGCCCCACGAGGTGCGTGAGGTAGCGGAGCGACGGATTCTTGATCGTGCGATGCGGATCGTTCGCGAGGATCGGCTTGCCGGTCTCCGACTTCGCGCCGCTCACCACCCAGTTGTTCGATCCCACCACCTTCGGGTAGCCGATGCCGCCGACCGCGAAGGAGTAAGCGCCCACCGAGAAGATGTTGATGCCGGCCAGGTCGAGGCCGGGGACCGGATCCAGCTCGCGATGCGGGATGGTGGGCCACAGCTCACCCGCGCGCTTCGGGCCGACCATCGTGACGAGCTGCGCGCGCATCGCCTCGTAATCCGCGTTGCCGGTCATCGCGAGCGCGGCCAGGCGGTTGAGTGGAACGGTCTCGTCCCATTCGTCCGGCGCGACGCCGAGCAGCGCGAACTCGATCGGCGGCCGCTCTCGCACCTGGCGAATCCACGCGTTCACCCCGCTGGTGAACGCGCGGGAGATCTCGCGCGCATCGGGTGAATACGCGGCCCATTCGGCGTTCATGTCGCCGCGATAGCGCATCAGTCGCGCGAAGCGGTCGCGCTCCACGTAGCCGGGGCCGAGCACCTCGGCCAGTCGTCCCTCGCCATTGCGGCGCCACATCTCCATCTGGAAGAGGCGGTCCTGCGCGGCCACGAAACCCTGCGCGAAGAACAGGTCGTGCGCGGTGCGGGCGTAGATGTGCGGCACGCCCCACGTGTCGCGTAAGACCTCCACCGCCGAGTCGAGCCCCGGGGCCCGCAGGGATCCGTCGATCTGCGACAGTCGCGCGCGGGCCGAGTCGAGGTTGGCGTACTGGGATTGCGCGCCGGCGATCGCGGGGATGAGTGCCGCGAGGATAAGGAGTGTTCTCACTCGGCGAATATGGTCCGCGGTTCACCACAACTGCAACCGCATGAACACGAAGGGCCGCTGCGCGGCCTGCACGAAGAACTGCCACCAGCGCCGGCTAACGCCGGCGAACACCAAGAAGGTCGGTGGTGGCCACTTCGTGCCGCCGGCGCAGCTGGCTCGTGAGGCCGCGTTAGCGGCCCCTTCGTGTCATTCGTGTTCGCTGTTGCAGTTACCGAATCACGGTCCCGATCCGCGACCAGCGAATGTCGGTGAGGAACGACAGCGGGCGGTTGCTCGCGTCACCACTGCACGGGTCGTCCACGCCACCGGGCACGTAGGAGTAGTACACGAAGATGGGGCGGCCGCGGATGTTGTCGCGCGGCACGAGTCCCCAGTAGCGGCCGTCCTTCGAGCAGTACCGGTTGTCACCCATCATCATGTAATGCCCGGCGGGCACCACTATCGGGCCCCACTCGTCGTGCAGCGGCGTGGCGGGCGGCGCGCCGAAGCGTGATCCCCTGATCTCGACCTTGTGCTGCCAGTCGAACAGCGGGTTGGCCTCGTTGGCGTCGCCCTTGTGGTTGCTGGCGGCTGCGTAACCCTGTCGCTGCGGCAGCCCGTTGAGGTAGAGCAATCCCGCGCGCATGTAGAGCGTGTCGCCCGGCGCACCCACCATCCGCTTCACCAGCGTGGGGGTGGGATCCTCGGGTTGGTCTGCCTGGTACGGCGACTCGAACACGATCACCTCTCCGCGCTTCGGCTCCTGGTAGCCGTGGAAGAGCGGCTTGTGCCCGAAGGGAACCGTGGGGCCGTACACGATCTTGTTCACGAACAGCCAGTCGCCCACCTGGAGCGTGGGGATCATCGAGCCGCTCGGGATGCGGAACGCCTCGACCGCGAACGTCTTGATGAGCAGGAAGATCAGCAGCGCGCCCGCGAGCGACTTCACGTTCTCCCACACCACGCGCATGCCGGAGGGGCCACCGGAGCCCTTCGACCGGGCCTGGGAAACGACGTTCTGCGGCGACTTGCCTGTGCGCTTCGGAGCGGCCACGTGCGTGATGACGAAGGGGAGCGGTGGGAGGGGCGTACGACTGGAATCTAGTGGCGGAAAACGAAAAGGGGCGCGCCGTGAGGCGCGCCCCCTTCCCATTCAGCAGGCGAGCAGCTCAGTCCTTGAGGTGCTTGTTGACGAGCTTCGTCATCTCGAACATCGAGACCTTGGTCTTGCCACCGAAGACGGCCTTGAGGTTGTCGTCGGCGTTGATCATGCGGCGCTCCTTGGCGTCCTGGAGGCCCTTCCGCTTGATGTACGCCCAGAGCTTCTTGGTGACTTCCGTGCGGGGCATCGCGTTGTTGCCCACGACGGCGGCGAGCGCGGGGGTCGGGTTCATCGCCTTCATGAACGCGGCGTTCGGCGTGCGCTTGGCGCCCTTCTTGGCGGCCTTCTTCGCAGCCTTCTTTGCCGGCGCCTTCTTTGCGGCGGCCTTCTTTGCCGGAGCCTTCTTCGCGGCGGACTTCTTCGCAGCGCCCTTCTTCGCGCCCTTTTTAGCGGCCATGCTTTCTCTCCCTGAGAATGGAAAACGGATTGAATCGCCCGGAACGAACTTTGTCCGTCGCGCGGTAAGGTAAAATCATCCGCACCCTGCGCAATAGGGAATATTCGCGATTTCCCCTATGAGAACGGCGCATTTTCACCTTGGCGCACGCATGGCCGACGCTGCGACGGTGCGCATTTCCCCCATGAGGAGTACGGCATCCGCCCTCGCTGGACACGAGTCGGTGCGCTGCATCACCATGTTGAACAACGAGGTGCGCCGACAGCGGCGCACCCCGTTTTCCCCTATGAGAACCGCATTTTTTGCGCTCGCGTCAGCGCAGCTTTTTCACCAGCCAGTCCACCACCGCGCCCACCACTTCCGGTCGCATCACGTGCACCGGCAGCGCGGCATATCCCGAGCCCTCACCGCTGGGATCGGCGAGAAAAAGGTGATTCGTCGCCGGGAAAATTTTCACCGTCACGTCGCGATTTCCCCCTGCCCGGAACGCTCGCGCGAGCATCGCGGCCTGTTCAGCCGTCACCTGCCGATCAGTGGCGCCCTGCGCGATCAGCACGGGAATTCGCACTTTTCTCGCAGTGGGACCAGGGTCGTAGTCGAGCAGGAACCGCAACCACGGGTTGTGCGCCGCCGACTCCGTGATCGACCTGTTCCCGGCCGCGATCAGCGAGTCGCGCCGCGCGACGCTGAGGCTGGTATCGAGCTCGAGGGGGTGGCGCACCTGGTAGTCGAGGATCTTCTGGCCGAGCATTCCCGGCGGCGCCATCAGCACCATCGCCCGCACGCGAGGGTCCCTCAGCACAGCGAGCGGCGCCGTCATCCCACCCTCGCTGTGACCGAGCAGCGCAAGGCGTCGCGCGTCCACCTCAGGCCGGTGACGGAGCCACTCCAGCGCCGCCACTGCATCAGCCGCGAAATCCTCGGTGGTGAACGACGCCGGTCCCGCGTCCGATCCACCAACGCCGCGGTCGTCCAGGCGCAGCACGGCAATCCCGCGGCGCCCCAGCGAGTCAGCCAGGGTGCGAAATGGCCGATATCCACTCACCGTCGCGATGTATTCGTCGCGATCCTCGGGTCCGCTGCCGGTCAGCGTGAGCACTGCCGGCACCTTCACGCCCGCCTTCACTCGCGGGAGCGTGAGCGTGCCCGACAGGTGCAGCCCGCCTGGCGTGGTCACCACCACCTCCTCTGAGGTGTACGGCGCCCCCGCGGGCGCGGAGTAATCCGCGCGCTCCGTGGTCATGGAGACCTCGTGATCCACCGCCACGATGCGGAAGCCCTGCCTCGACTCCAGCGCACCCACCAGCCGCGCATCCCGCGATAGCGCGATCGTCATCACGCCCTGCCCCACCAGCAACCGCACGGAATCCTTCGCCAGGCGCAGCACCGTCATCGGCACCACCGCGCCCCCTGCCGCCTGCAGGCTCGGGAAGGTCACGCTGTCGCCACCCACCATCAACGCCCGCCGCACCGCCAGCTCGAGGAAGAATGCCGACGGGTTCAGGTACGGCAGCGCGCCGCGCTCGATCGCGCGGGACTGGTGCACGGTGCTGCCCCCGCGCGGCGTGATGTCCGCCAGCACGCTGTCCCCCACCAGGCGAAACTCCGCGGCCTGGTACACGCTCGTGTCCGTGGTGTTGGTGCGCGCGGTGAGGAGCCGCACGCGCGTCACCAGCCCATTGTCGCTCACGTCGCCATCGTACCGCACGCGCACGCCGCCAACCTTCACCAGCAGCTCGCCCTCGAAGTGCCCCGGCGTGCGCTGCACGCGCTCCAGCCCGAGCGTGTCCTTGCCCAGGAGCAGCACGTAGTTGCTGCGCTCGGTGGCGAGGGAGGTGAGCTGCGCCTGCGCGACGCCCGACGCCACCATCGTCGCAACGAGCGCGATCCCTCCCCCGCGCATCACCTCACGCCACGAAGCTCGAGAGGAGCGCGAACATCTGGAGGTCGTACGGATCGGGCGCGTCATCATCCTCGGCGATCTCATAGTCGAGCTGCGGAGTCTCGAGGATCAGCGGAATCCCGCCGCTTCGCGAATCGTGGAGCAGCCACTTGAAGGTGTCCGGGCCAATCGTGCCCTCGCCGATCAGGCGATGACGGTCCACGTTCGACGCGCACGCGCCCTCGCTGTCGTTCAGGTGGAAGAATCCGGGCGGCTCGCCAGTGGCCTCCTCGAATTCATCCAGCACCGCCTTCAACGCGGCCGGCGACGACGTGATGTCGTACCCCGAGGCGTGCAGGTGGCAGGTGTCCAGGCCGTAACCCGTGCGCGCGCGCAGCTTCTTCGGCACGTGCCTGAGCGCGTTCGCGACTTCACTCGCCGTGCGCGCATACGTGTTCCCCGCGCCGGCCGTGTTCTCGATCAGCAGCCGCGTGTCGCCCGCCACCTTCTCCAGCGCGTATGTGATCGCCGCGGCCACGCGTTCCGCCGCCGCGTCGCGATCGCCGTCCGTGGCCGCACCGGGATGAAAGCACACCGAGCCGATGCCGAGCGTCACCGAGCGCTCGTACTCCTTGGTGAGCCCATCACGCGCGCGCGGCCACTTGGCGTCGTCCGGGCTCGCCGTGTTCAGCACGTAGGCGGCGTGCGACACCACCCGCTCGCCGTCGATCTTCGCGGCGGCCAGCGCCTCGCGAAAGCGCTCGAGCCGCTCCGGCTTCACGCCCACCTTCTCGCCGTAGTACTTGGGAATCGCGGTGAACACCTGCAGCGCGCGCATGCCGCCGGTGCCCGCGCGGCGCGCCGCCATGTGGATGCCGCCATTGTCGATCGTGTGCGCGCCGATGTAGCGGGTCATCTCGTCACTCCGAGAGGTCGATCATTCGCGAGCCCCTCGCGTACTCGACCGATTGAGGGTTTCGCAGCCTCGCAATGCGCCGCACCACGTCGGCGATGCGCTTCGCCTGCTCCAGGATCACCGCCAGCCGTTCATCCGAATTGCCCGCGTCCTTCGCGTCCATCATCATCAGCTCCACGTTGCCGAGCAGCGCCGAGAGCGGGTTGTTGATCTCGTGCTGCAGCGCGATCGTCGTCTCGCCGATGCCCGCCAGCCAGCGCGCCTGCTGCAGCTCACGCTCGGCCCGCCGCCGGAGCTCGTCCTGCGCGATGCGACGCTCGGCGATCTTGAGCCGCGCCTGCAGGTTCTCCGGCGTCACGGGCTTCGCCATGTAGTCGTCGGCGCCGGCATCGAGCACCTGCTCGAGCACGCCCTCGTCCTCGCGGCCCGTCACCACCAGGATGAACGTCTCGCGGGCCATGTCCACCTCGCGAATGCGCCGGCTCAGCGCGAGGCCGTCGAGCTGCGGCATCTCGATGTCCACGATCGCCAGGGATGGGCGCTGCTCGCGCCAGGTGGTCCACGCGAGCTCGCCGTCGTCGGCCGAAACGTGCTCGTGCCCCATGGCGGCCACCACGTGGCCGAGCAGCGCGCGACTCATGGCGTCGTCGTCGGCGATCAGGACTCGCATCGGTGAATCAGCTCCTTGGGTGCGGGGCGGGTCAGCGCAGCGTGCCTGACCGCACCCACCATGCAGCAGCCGACGCGGCCGCCGCATTTCGTTCCATGGACCGCGTGTTCTGCCGCCAGGCCACGGCAATCACGCCGCCGCGCAGCGCGACGCGCGGGTCGTCTGCCGCACCGACGTCGGTGGACGCAGTCATCCGTTCCTCGAAAATGTGCCCCTGCGTGCGCGAGAGCGCGAGGGCCACGCGCGGCGTGGCCGAGTTCGGGTCGTCGTACGCGACGGCCACGCGGTCGCCCTCCGCGGCGATCGCCACTTGCAGCGGATGGGCTCCATAGACCACCGCCACTGGCCAGTGGTACATGGCGCCCGCATCCATGGAATGGGCGAAGAACACCCCCGGCCCCTCGCGCGCGCGCATGGCGTACGCGAGGTAGACCACGTCGCCCTGCACGGCCATGGCCGGTGCTGGGCGCGCGCATCCCGTGCCTCCCGCGTCCGCGGTGTCCACGCGCACCGCGGGGCTCCAGGTGGCGCCACTGTCATCGGAGCGGGACGCGACCAGCGTTGCGCCGCCATCAGGGCGTCCGGACCACCACGCCGCAAACCGGCGCGCGCCGGCTCCCGGCACCACCTGCACCGTGCCCGCGCACGCGCCGGCCGGTGACGGCGCGCGTTGCGCCTCGACGGCCACCAGCCGAACCTCGCGGCCGGCGTCCACGGCGAGCGCGAGCGCGTCGGTGGTGCCGGGCGCCGATGCCACGTGCGGCTCCGCCCACTCCACCGGTGGCCCTTCACACGCCGGCAGGAGCAGCATTCCCAGGAGCATTGGCGGGCCGATGCGGCGCATGCCGGAGGATAATCGCCGCGCTATCATTAAGGCACTCGCCGACCCCGACCTCTCCATCGCCATGACATCCCTCAAGCCCCTCGCCGGCTTTTCCGGCACGCGCCAGGTTCCACCGCCCGTCAACGAGCCGATCAAGGGCTACGCCCCCGGTTCGGCGGAGCGCGCCGAGCTCAAGGCGCGCCTGAAGACGATGAGTGGCGAGAAGGTCGACATCCCGCTCATCATCGGCGGCAAGGAAGTGCACACCGGGAAGAAGAGCAGGGTGATCATGCCGCACGATCACCGGCACGTGCTCGGCGAGTATCACGGTGCCGACAGGGCCCATGTCGAGCAGGCGGTGGCGGCGGCCATCACTGCGCGCGCCGAGTGGGGCAACTGGGCGTGGGAAGATCGCGCGGCGGTGTTCCTCAAGGCGGCCGAGCTGCTCGCGACTACGTGGCGCCAGACGCTCAACGCCGCGACGATGCTCAACCAGTCGAAGACCGTCTTCCAGGCGGAGATCGACGCCGCGTGCGAGCTGATCGACTTCTGGCGCTTCAACCCGGCGTATGCGCAGGAGCTCTATCGCGAGCAGCCGCTCTCGAACAGCGCCATGTGGAACCAGCTCGACTATCGCGCGCTGGAGGGATTCGTCTATGCGGTGACGCCCTTCAACTTCACCTCGATCGGCGGCAACCTGCCCACCGCGCCCGCACTGATGGGCAACACGGTGGTATGGAAGCCCGCGTCGAGCGCGATGCTGTCCGCGTACTACATCATGAAGCTGCTCGAGGCGAGCGGCATGCCGCCGGGCGTGATCAACCTGGTGTCGGGCGACGCGCGCGAGATCTCCGACATCCTGCTGCCGCATCGCGACCTGGCCGGCGTGCACTTCACCGGCAGCACGGGCGTCTTCAACAACATGTGGAAGACGATCGGCGCCAGCATGGCGAACTACTACTCGTATCCGCGCATCGTGGGCGAGACGGGCGGCAAGGACTTCATCGTGGCGCACCCGAGCGCCGACCCCGCCGCGCTCGCGGTCGCGATCGCGCGCGGTGCGTTCGAGTACCAGGGACAGAAGTGCTCGGCCGCGAGCCGCGTGTACGTGCCGAAGTCGCTCTGGAACGACGTGCGCGACCGCGTGGTGGCGATCATGGGCGAGATGAAGCAGGGCGCGCCGACCGACTTCCGCAACTTCACGAGCGCCGTCATCGACGAGAAGGCATTCACGAAGATCAGCGGCTACATCGACCACGCAAAGCAGCACGCGAAAGTGGTCGCGGGTGGGGGGTACGACATGAAGGAGGGCTACTTCATCCAGCCGACGCTCGTGCAGACCGACGATCCGGGCTACAAGCTGCTCTGCGAGGAAATTTTTGGACCGGTCATCACGGCCCATGTGTACGACGATGCGAAGTGGACCGAGACGCTGCACGTGGTGGACTCCACGTCACCGTACGCGCTCACGGGCGCGGTGTTCGCGACCGATCGCGGCGCGGTGAACCAGGCGATGCTCGCGCTGCGCAACGCGGCCGGCAACTTCTACGTGAACGACAAGCCGACGGGCGCGGTGGTGGGGCAGCAGCCGTTCGGCGGCGCGCGCGGATCGGGCACGAACGACAAGGCGGGCTCCAAGCTCAACCTTGTCCGCTGGGTGAGTGCGCGCTCCATCAAGGAAACGTTCTCGCCGCCGACGCGATTCGAATACCCGTTCATGGCTGAAGAATGACGTAGATGGCATCTGGCGTGCGTTAGGAGTGGGGACGCTCACGTCCCAGTTCCAGGGGTCAAACGCACTCAGCCGGATCGCCGTCATAGATGAAGTCGTTCGAGGATGGACACGGTAGCGAGTGGGTGGTGTTCGAGGTGAAGCGCGACTACGGTCGCGCCTCGGTGCTGCCGACGGGCTACGGCAATGGATGGCTCTGCTTCGAGTCGCGCGGCGGCAAGCGGCGCCTGATGAAGTATCCCGAGAATTGGCGCGAGCTCCCGAATGTGGACCTCGCCGACCTGCTGCAGCGGGCAGCACCGGCCCCGACGGGCAGCGTCCCGGCTCGTGAGCTGACGCGGGACGACCGGCCGGACGCCGAGTAGCCCCCTTTTCCAGCGGACCCGGCCGTCGTAGCATTTCCCACACGACGAACAGGAGCCAGCGCGGTGGCGCATCGGAGCTTCCAGGATGCGAAGGGGGTGGAGTGGCAGGCGTGGGACGTCCAGCCGCAATCCGCTGAGCGTCGCCGCCATGACCGGCGCACGGGCAGTCGCCGGGCGCCGGACCGCCGCCATGTCGCCAGCCCGCGCTCCAAGATCGATTCCGAGTTCGCCAAGGGCTGGCTTGCCTTTCAGTGCGAGGGTGAGAAGCGGCGCCTCGTGCCGATTCCCGCTGGCTGGCACGCCCTGCCCGATGAAGCCATGCTCGAGCTCCTCTCCCGAGCCGCGGTGACCCGCAGCTCGGGCGCCGGCCGCCGACAGCCTTCCCCTCCCGACGGCGCCTGACGCGCCGCACCCATGCGACATCGATTCCTCACCGCCGACGTGTTCACCAGTGAGCGCTTCGGCGGGAACCAGCTCGCGGTCTTTCCCGACGCGCGCGCCATTTCCGAGCAGCACCTGCTCTCGATCACGCGCGAATTCAACTACTCCGAGACCACGTTCGTCTATCCGCCCGTGGACGCGCGACACACGCGCCGCGTGCGGATCTTCACGCCGGGAGGCGAGGTCCCGTTCGCGGGCCATCCCACGGTCGGCACTGCGTTCGTGCTCGCGAGCATCGGGGAGGTTCCCCTCACCGGCCCCGAGACGCGCATCACCTTCGAGGAGGGCGTGGGCCCGGTGCCGGTGATGATCCGCGCGACGGACGGCATCCCGACATTCTCGCAGCTCAGCGTGGCGCAGCTCCCGGAATTCGGGCCACCGCCCCCCTCGCGCGAGCAGCTGGCGGCGGTGCTCTCACTGTCAGCCGATGACCTGCTCGACGGAAAGTGGGGGGCGCAGGGCGTCTCGTGCGGCCTGCCGTTCCTGGTCGTACCGCTGCGCAATCGCGACGCCGTCGCGCGCGCGCGGGTGAACCTCGACGCATGGGAGCGCACCCTTCGCGGCGCGTGGGCGTCGGAGCCGTGCGTCTTCGCGCGCGGCGGCGAGCGCGAGGGGAGCGACCTGCGCGCTCGCGTGTTCGTGCCCGGGCTCAACGTGCCCGAGGATCCCGCGACCGGCAGTGCCATGACCTGCCTGGGCGGTTACCTCGCGCAGCGCGACGATCGCGAGGGCACCCTCCGCTGGCGCGCGGAGCAGGGCTTCGAGATGGGGCGCCCGAGCCTGCTCGACATCGAGGTGGATCGCAGCGCGGGCCGCATCGTCGCGGTGCGCGTGGGTGGCGCGACGGTGCTGGTGAGTGAGGGCCACATGGAAGTCGGCTCGTGAGCAGCGTGAGCGTTCCGGGCTGGCTGTTCATCGCCTGGATGCTCATCGCCTTTCCCCTTGCCGCCGTGCGAACCGCGCGCCGCGTGCGCGCGTCGCGCGCGCCGCACGGCGAGCCATTCGCGTCGCGCACGAAGCTCTACGCCTCCACGCTCGCGTTGCAGGCCGTGCTTGGACTGATGGCGTTCGCGGTGTGCCGTGCGCAGTGGATCCCGCTGATCGGCACGCGCCCGGCGCGCGAGCTCACGGCCGTGCACTGGCTCTACGGCGCGGGGTGCCTTGCGCTGCTGGTGCTGCTGGCTGAACTCTCATGGCGCACGCGGCCCGAGTCCGAGCGGAAGGAGCTGTTCACGCGCATGCTGCTGCCACGGTCATCGCGCGAGCGCGCGCTGTTCGCGCTCGTGATCCTTGCGGCCGGCACGTGCGAGGAGCTCGCGTTTCGCGGCGCGCTCTTCCAGTTGCTGGCGCTGGTCACCGGAAGTCTCGCGGCCGCGGCAATCATCTGCTCGGTGGACTTCGCCCTGGTGCACTACCCGCAGGGCGCGCGCTCGATGGTCACCATCTTCGTGATGGCACTCCTGAAGCATGCCCTCGTGCTGCTCACGGGAACGCTGCTCGTGTCCATGGTGGTGCACGTCGCCTACGACCTGGCGGCGAGCTGGCGCACCGCGCGGCGCCTGGCGGCTACGGCGGCGTGACCACCAGGGCGGAGGAGAAGTAGCGCACCTCGTCATCCGTCGCGTTCTTCACGGGGTCCGCATCGATGGAACTCGGATAGCCGCGCGCGATGTCGTACTGCACGGTGAGGCGGCCGAACGGGCCGTCGAGGGTGCTGGCGATGAAGTCGAAGAGCTGGTCGATCGTGCGGCCATTTCGCACGTCGAGCACGGCGCCATCCGCAGCGCGCACCACGCCGGTGACGACACCATTCGTCACCGTCACGCGGTTCGGGCCCGCCACGTCGGGAGAACAGAAGCACTCGGTGCTGAGCAGGAAGCTGTAGGACGTGATCTTCTGTCGCGTCCAGGCGGCGCGCGCCGCATCGAGCCGGGTCTGCAGCACGTTGGCCGCGGTGGGCTGCTCGCAGGACATGGCGATTGGCAGGGCGATGAGGAGCACGAGGCGTCGCATGATGATCAAACCGGCACGCCGGGTGTCAGGTCACAGGTCAGTGGCCCTTCGCCATGTCCATGGCCGCGAGTGAGTCGGCCGGCGCCGGCGGGAGGTCGGAGAGGTGCTCCTGGATCACCATCCATCGGCCATCGCGCCGTGACCACACCGCCGTCCACGCGCCGCCGAGCTCGTGCGGCAGCCCGCGGGGCGTGAGGTGCGGGATTCGATAGGTGGCGGTCATCACGGCCGCGTCTCTCGAGAGCACGTCGATGTGGAAGTCCTGCCAGTTCCACGACGCGTTCTTCATGTTCGACCCGATGTACGTCCAGAAGTACCGGATGCCGGCGGCCAGGGAATCGCGCGTCATCACCACACGGCCGCCGCTGGCGGAAACAACACGCCCGCTGTCGGGGTACAACGAGAGCATTCCCCTGGCGGGATCCGGCTTCGAGAGGTCGTACGCGGACTTCACGAGCGACACCAGCGAGTCGGCGATCGCGCGGCGCTCAGCGGGCGATGGCGCCGAATCGGGGGCCGGGCTGCATGCGGCAGCGGCGACCAGCAGCAGGACAAGCCACCGCGATGGCAGTGGCCGGCTACGGTTTCCAGTGGTAGTCATGAGTCTCATTTCGTGGACGTAAGTGTCCGCATTTCGGGACGGGGCGTGCAGTAAAGCTGCGATTTCC
The DNA here is from genome assembly GCA_028287305.1 of Gemmatimonadota bacterium. Taxonomy (GTDB): domain Bacteria; phylum Gemmatimonadota; class Gemmatimonadetes; order Gemmatimonadales; family Gemmatimonadaceae; genus JAQBPX01. Next base: position 236,775 of record JAQBPX010000015.1, on the reverse strand, counting down.
GGCGGTTCAGCATGGCTCGTGTGATGCTACTCACAAGAGGTGCGTGCCACGCCGGATTCACCGCTGGTGAGGTCCGCAGGGTACGTTCAGTCAGGCAGTCGTCACTTCTCGTGCTCCAGGGAGGACCCGTGCGCGCATCAACCCTCGCTTCGCTCTCCGCGGTCGCCATCCTCAGCGCCGCGTGCAGCAAGCACTCCGAGACTACGGCCAGCAACAGCGACCTGCAGCGGGACCTGCAGCAGGCGTCGACGTCCATCGACCTCGCCGCCAACCAGCGGACCGCGCCCCAGTATGCGCTGACCGAGACTGCGCCCACCAGCTCGCAGGAAAAGGCCCCGACCATCCGGAAGGCACCCGAGGGACCGAAGGCGGTCCGCTCGCAGGCGCCGACCGTGAAGGCCGCGCCCACGGAAGAGGTGGCCGCCGAGGTGACGAGCATGCCCGAGACCACCACCGAGGAATCGGTGCCGGTCCCGCAGCCCACCAGCGTGCCGGTCGCCAACGCGCCGCGCCCTTCGCCAGTGCCCGTCTCGGTGCCGGCCGGCAACAGCGGCGGCGGCGAATACGGCCGTGACGGCGGCGGCATCTTCGGCGGTCGCGGCGGCGGAATCATCGGAGTCGTGATTCGCGGTGGCGGCGTGGACGGCGATCACTGCGAGCCGCAGGGCAGCCCGCGCAACCGTCGCGGTGGCGGGGTCTACTCGCCCAACCCGGGCGGCGTCGGCGGCGGCCGGTACCCGATCATTCGGCCCTTCTCCGGCGGTCGCTGAAGCTCCTTAACACTCCCCAGCGAGCGGCGTCTCACTGGATGAGAGTTGGGGAACTCTCGAGAAGTACCGAAGGAAAGGGGTAGGAAGGTGTGAAAAACCCTGGTGGCCAAAAGCCACCAGGGTTTTTCTCGTTGCGGCAGCCGCGACTACGGCTTCTTCACGATTCCGGTCACCGCGCCGGTCACGCTGCCAGCGGCCGATACGGTGCCATGGCCGGCCGAGGCCGCAGCCGTGGTCGAGGTGGCGGCATTCACGGAGGTCGTCGCCGCGCCGTTCAGCGCTGTCCCGGCCGCGCCGCTCACCTGCGCGGCGGTCGAGCGGCCACGACCCTGCACCTCCGCGCGCTGCCATGCGTTGCCGCTGGCGGCGAGCTTCGAGAGCGAGGCGCTGATCTGCGCCTCACTGGCGCCCTTCGCCTCACCCTCGGCGACGCGGCGGCGCATCGCCTCCTCATTCGCGCCGCGCGCCTTCGCACGCTGGACCTGCGCCTCGAGCCGGGTACGTGACTCGGCCGAGAGCTGCGACTGCGCTCCGGGCTGCGACGGTTCCGACTTCGGCTCCGACTTCGATTCCGCCTTCGGCTCCTCGCGGCGCTCGGCGCTCACTGAGGCCCGCGCGGATGCGCTCGCGTTCACCTGCTGCGCTGCGAGCGCGGCCGGGGCGAGCGAGAGGGCGATGATTGCGATCGTCTTGTGCATGTGTGCTTCCTCCGTTGAGTGAACTACCGCGGCCGTGGCGCAGGTACGGTGAGCCAGGCCGACTTGCCACCGAAGTCGTCATCCACGGCGGTGGCACCGCTGGGCACGCGCCACTCCGCACCATTCACCCGGAAGGCGTAGCGATACTCGCCTGGCGGGATGCGAAGGTCCGCGTACCACACCCCGTTCTCCGCGCGCGTCGCAGGAACGGGCTGCCAGCGATTGAAGTCGCCGGCTATTTCCACGCGCGCGGCGTCCGGCGCGCGAATGGTGAGTCGTGTCGCGCCCACGATGGGTTGCGAGACACCGACCGGCGCGGCTGAGGCAGCAGCGCCGCCCCCCACGCGAATGGAAAGCCCGGCACTCGCGTAGCTGCCGGCGGGAGACCCGGTCATGCGGCTGGATGGATACGTGCCGGCGCCGAGCTCGAGCGACGTTGAGCCGGGCAGCGCGAACGACAGCGACGCGCTCCCGAACATGCGATGCTCATCGAGCGCGCTGCGCTGCGCCGCCAGGAATGCCACGCGCACGGGACCGCGCTCACTGGACAGCGAGACGGAGCGATCCATCACCACAACGCTGTCGAATCGCGCGCGCTCGGCGCGCACGCCGATCGTCATGAGCCCACCGGCATCGTCGGCGAACCGGGCGACGATGCCCGCCAGCGGCGCCAGCGCAGAGCGCGAGCGACGCAGCCGCTGCTCGCGCACGGGGCCGCCGAATGGCGTGGCGCTCGAGGAGAGCCGCTCGGCGACCGAGGCGGCCTGCGCATGCGCGCCGCCGAAGAACGTGATTGGCCCCAACGCGGCCTCGGCGGCCGGCGTGACATCTGCAAGCGCGTACGTCGCGCTCCAGGAGGTGCTGGTGTAGCTGCCCGCGCCATCAACGGTGAGTGCGAGGTGCGTCGCGAGCGGCGCGCGCAGCGACGCCGATGCGCCCCCGGCTGCCGCCCACTCGGATTGCGCGAAGCGCGTTGCACTCGCACCGGCGCCGAACGTCACGCCGGTGGCGGGGCGCACCACGAGCGATGGCGCGATCGCCACCGCGCTCGAGCGCACACCGCGCTGGTCGGTGGCCATGCCACCCGAGATCGAGAGCGACGCCTCGGGCTGCTGCGCCGAGAGCGCGCGGGTGGCGAGTGCGATTGTCAGTGCTGCGTGACGTGAAGTGCGCATTGTGTCCTCCTGCTGCGCACTTCACCTACGCCATGTCAGTGCCGCCGTGCCCTGAATGGAGAATGATCACGACAACCCTGCGACGTGCTGCGCGCGCGTGGCGTGACCGAGGTCACGCGAGCGCGCCACCGTGCCTAGTGCTTCTTCTTCGGCGCAGGCTTCTTCGGGACGGATTTCGACGGCTTCCCCATCTTCTTCGGGGACTTGGCAGGCGCAGCCTTCTTCGCCGGGGCCGGCTTCTTCGCGGGGGCAGCCGCCTTCTTCACGGGAGCCTTCGCCGCCGTCTTCGCCGGAGCCTTCGCCGCCGTCTTCGCAGGGGCCTTGGCGGGCGCGGCCTTGGCGGCAGCCTTGGCGGGAGCAGCCTTGGCCGGCGCGACCTTAGCGGGCGCGACGGACTTTGTGGCGGCCGCAGCCGGCTTGGCTGCGGTCGCGGCCTTGGCGGAAGCCGTGGTGCGCAGGGACTCGGTGCTGATCGGGACCGGCTTCGGCGCGGGCACCGGATTCTTGCGCGGACGGCCGCTCTTTCTCGCGGCCTGGCCATCGGCCATCAGCTTGTCGAATGCGGCCTTCGCCTCGGCCAGCAGCTGCGCATGGTTCGCGCTGCGCACGCTCTGGGCGCGCGCCTTTTCGGCCTGGAAGGCGTCCATCGGCGAAAGCTTGGTGTAGTCCTTGTCGTCCATTCTCTGCGGCTCCTCGGAGGATCGTGCTGAACGACCAATATGGGGGTTGGGGTGGCGGCTGTCATCCATGAGATGAGACGCTGCGTGAGGGAAACCTTTGCCGGGGTGATTGTCCGGGCGGAGAGTGTGTCACAGGTTGGGCGATCCTCCTTCCCCATGGAGCAATACCGTGATCCACCGCACGCGAATTCTGATGCTGGCGGGCGCAATCCTCTCGACCATTGGGACGGGGTGCGCGAATCAGCAAGGGAGCACCGGGAAACCGTCCACCGCCGAGTACGATACGCCGCCAATGATCCTTGCCGGCGTTGGGGGGGCGCCAACGCGACTGACGATTGCGGTGGAGCGTGTCAGTGGAAGCTCCACGGGTCCCGGAACCGGCTCGAAGCGGACCCTCTCCTACGCCTGGGATGTGCTCGTCGACACGCTCGGGCATGCAGACATCTCTACGCTGCACCTCAGCGGACGCGATGCGGACATGATCCGCGAAGAATTTCCGGCCCTCGTGAGCAGGATGCGCTTTCAGCCCGCGCGAAAGGCCGGCAGGAACGTCGCCGCAGTCTATCGACAGGCCGCGAGGTAGTACCCGTGCCAGCCGCGTAGCGGCTCAGTGAGATCCGTGTCTCAAGGCTGTTGCAGTTGAAGCCCTTTCAGTGTCACACAGCTCGTGCAAACCTCGACACCGCAAACGCCGAGATATCCACCGACGGCGTCCGCCCCGTGGCGAGGTCAGCCATCACCTCACCCACGGCGCTCGAGAACTTGAACCCGTGACCCGAGCACGGGCTCGCGAGCAGCACGCGTGACTCGCCCGGATGGCGGTCGAGGATGAAGTGCGCGTCGGGCGTGTCGGTGTAAAGGCAGACGCGACTCTCGCGATGCTTCCCCGCCGCGCCCGGCATCACCGATCGCAACTGCTTGCGCGCCTCGTCCTGCTCCACCAGCCCCACCACGCGATTGACCGTGTCCGGCGTGACGAATGCCCCGTCGTGGTGAGCGCCGCACTTCACGCCATCGCCCATGTCGGGGAAGGTGGCGAAGAGGTGCCCGGCGTCATCCTCGAACAAGCCGATCGGGCACTTCCCCGGACCGTAGCGATCGTCGTCCACCAGCGGCTCGAACCAGTGCGACAGCTGCCGCTCCACCACCAGCGGCAGCTTCAGCTCCGCGATCATCGCCGGGAGCCACGGCCCCATCGCGAGGACCAGCGTCTCGCACTGCACCAGTCCACTCGAGGTGCGGATCTCGATGCCGTCGCGACGCGACGACCAGCCGCGGACGAGCGTGTTCGTCAGCATCTTCGCGCCCCCGAATACCGCCTGGTCCAGGTTCGCCTCGACGATCGCCTCCGGCTTGAGCACCCCCGCGCGCGGCTCGTACAATGCGACATGGTCGTCGTTCGGCGCATACGCGGGGAAGCGATGCCGCACGTCGCGCGCGGTCAGCACCTCGTGCCGCAGGCCGTGCGTGCGCGCGCTCGCCAGCGCCCCCTGGAAGAGCACGCCCTGTTCGGGACCGCACATGATCCCGCCCGTGCGCGAGAACAGGGATCGCTTGCTGTCCCGCTCCAGCTCATCCCAGAGCTCGTAGGCGCGCTGGATGAACGGCACGTAGAGCGGGTGCTCGTAGTACGCCTCGCGAATGATGCGCGAGCGCCCGTGCGTGCTTCCGAGGGTGTGCGGGGGCTCGTACTGGTCGATGCCGACGCAGCGAACCTTGCGCTTCGCGAGCTGGCGCAGCGTCGCGGAACCCATGGCGCCGAGTCCGACGACGGCGACGTCGAAGTGGGTGGAGCTCATGGGCGCAATTTGTCATGCGGTGACCGGTGCGGCGAGGGTGACCCGGGACGCGCCGGCACCGTTGGGCATATTGAGGGTAGGATCACGCAGCACCCCGGAGGGACCATGGGAGCGACGATCGTACGAACCGTGATGATGCTGGCGGGTGGGCTCGTGCTCATCGGTGCGTCAGGCACCTGCCCGTCGGGCGGGCCATCGCAGCTGCCGGCCGACCAGTACGGCGGCGACCACATGGGATTGGTCGTCGCCGACTCGGCCACCACCATCGAGTACGACTGCGCCACGGGCCGGATGCCCGGCGTGGTGGTACTGGATGGCGCTGGCCGGTTCGACGTGGCCGGTGTCTTCGTGCGCGGGCATGGGGGTCCCATTCGGGTCGGCGAGCCGGAAGACGCGCACGCCGCGCGCTACTCGGGCCGGTTGAACGGCAAGGTGCTCGACGTCACCGTCACGGTCACCGACCAATCCATCCCGGCGCAGTCGTACTCGCTTCGACGAGGACAGAACCCACGCGTGTTCAAGTGCCTCTGAGGCGCCATGCGTGGCTCCTGCTGTCGCTCGCGCTGTCGTGCGTGGTGCCGGTGCCACCGGTGGCGCCCACGCCCGCGGCGAAGCCGGCGTCGTGCCCCGTTGTGCAGCTGGCGAATGCGGCCTCGATCGGGGCCACGATCATCACGCTGACGAACCGGGAGCGAACGGCGGCCAACCTGGCTTCGCTCAGCGCGGACTCCTCCCTCACCTGTGCCGCGCAACTCCAGGCAGACCAGATGGCGCGCCTCGACCGGATGGCGCACGAGCTCCCCGGCCAGAAGTACCCCACGCTCGTGAGCCGGCTCAAGGCAGCAGGATACCGCTACGCATCCACCGGTGAAAACCTCGCCTGGGGACAGCGCAGCCCAATGGAGGTGCTCCCGGGCTGGATGGCATCGAAGCCGCACCGCGCGAACATCCTCGCACCGGATTTCCGCGATATGGGCGTGGGCTACGCGGTGAGCGCGTCGCGGAAGACCTACTTCGTCCAGGTGTTCGGCCGCCGCCTGTATTGAGCATGGCGCGCCTTGACGGCCGCCGGAGGTGACGCCATTACTGCACCAGTGGTTGTATACAAATCCCGCCTCCCCCTCCGCATGCGCCTCCGCACCCTGTTCGCCCTTCCCCTCGTTCCCGCGGTCATCTCGTGCTCGCACGCGGTGCGCAGCGCGGAGACAGTGTACGCCAGCCAATCCTGCCCGCTGCCAGGGGGCGCGCGCGGCTACCCGGTGACGGTTCGCGCCGAGGGCGTGAGCGTGAGCGAGCAATACCTCACGCAGGTGGCGCTTGCGGTGGGCGGCACCTGGCGCGGGGTGCGCGCCGAACAGGAGCTGTCGGTGGTGGCGAACGACATTCCTCCCACGTGGCGCTTCCCCGGCAGCACGCTGCTCTCGCGCGCCGGGTGGGACTTCGAGCCGGACCAGCGTGAGACGTTGCGGATGGTGCTGCGTCGCAACGGGTCCGTGCGCATGCCGGAGGCGGTCGAGGAGTCGGGCAATTCCGGATTCCGTCGCGCCGCGAGGTTCGCGACGTTCAACGCCATGCAGAGCGGCGTGATGCTCGATCGTGCGCGCGACACCATGCCCAAGGAGCTGCCGCGCGGGTTCGTGGGTGATTCGCTGATCCTGGTGATTGCCTGGGGACAGGAGCCGCGCGCCGGGGAAGGTGTCGCGCGGTTTGCGGTGCAGGAGAAGGCCGCGGAGGGGATCGGCAATCGCACGGCCCGCCCCCGTACGCGGATGTACGAGCCCATCACGACAAGCGCTTCGTCACTCCTGGTGACGTTCGTGGTGGACACGCTCGGCCGGATGGACCTCGACAGTTTCCATGCCGTGTCGGAGGCCGATGAGCCCCTCCTCACGCGCCTGCGAGCGACGCTGGTGCAGGTGGGTCCCCAGGTGGCGTACCGCCCCGCGGAGCTCAACTGCCGGCGGGTCGCGCACGTACGGGACAGCGACGCGCGAAACTGGAACGGGATGCGTTGAGTCCACCGGTGCCAGCCCCCGCGCCACGCCGCGCCGCCGTCGCGTTCATCTTCATCACCGTCGTCCTCGACGTCCTGTCGCTCGGGATCATCATCCCGGTGCTGCCCAAGCTCGTCGAGAGCTTCCTGGGCGGCGACACGCAGCAGGCCGCGCGGATGTACGGGCTGTTCGGCACCGTGTGGGCGCTGATGCAGTTCGTCTTCTCGCCACTGCTCGGCGTCCTCTCCGATCGCTTCGGGCGACGTCCCATCCTGTTGCTCTCGATCACCGGGCTGGGCCTCGACTACTGCTTCATGGCGCTCGCGCCGTCGCTCCGCTGGCTGTTCGTGGGGCGCATCATCTCGGGCATTGCCGGCGCGAGCTACACCACGGCGGCCGCGTACATCGCCGACGTCACGCCCCCGGAGAAGCGCGCGCAGTCGTACGGGATGATCGGCGCCGCGTGGGGGCTCGGCTTCATCCTCGGTCCGGCGCTCGGCGGGCTGCTCGGCGCATCGAATCCACGGCTCCCCTTCTGGGTGGCCGCTAGCCTCTCGCTGCTGAATGCGCTCTACGGGTTCTTCGTGGTGCCGGAGTCGCTGCCGCGCGAGAAGCGCACCGACAGCGTGACGCTCGCGAAGGCGAACCCGATCGGGTCGCTGCGCCTGCTGCGATCGCACCGTGAGCTGTTCGGGCTGGCGAGCGTGGCGACGCTGTACTTCGTGGCGCACCAGGTGCTGCCGAGCGTGTTCGTGCTGTACGCCAGCTATCGATATGGATGGTCCACGCGCATGGTGGGATTCACGCTGGCGCTGGTGGGCATCTGCAGCGCAATCGTGCAGGGTGGGCTGATCAAGCCGATCGTTGCGCGGCTTGGGGAGCGCCGCGCGCTGCTCGCGGGGCTGTGCTTCGGCACGACCTCATTCCTCATCTGGGCGTGGGCGCCGACCGGACGCCTGTTCTGGCTGGGCATTCCGTTCGGCGCGTTGATGGGCCTGTTCGGGCCCTCGATCCAGGGGATGATGTCGCGGCACGTGAGCGCGTCGGAGCAGGGGCAGCTGCAGGGTGCGAACACGAGCCTCATGGGCCTCACGGGCATGGTGGGCCCGACCCTGTTCACCTACACCTTCGCGAGCTTCATCGGGGCGCGGGCGGGGCTGCACCTGCCCGGCGCGCCCTACCTGCTGGCGGCCGCGCTGACCTTTTCGGCGTTCCTGCTGGCGCTGCGCGTTACGCGTCGCGAGCCGGACCCGTCAGGGATGCGAGACGGCGGTGGCGTTGATGGTGGCGGAGGCCTTCCGTTCACCGAGCCCGTCGAGGCCCCAGTGGCGTGACCGATGTCGACATTTGCCATGGTGGTGCTGGGCGACATGTTCGCGGCGCTCGGCTCGCTGGCGATCGCGTACGCGCTGGTCTGTGAGCGACGCATGCATCGCTTCCGCCAGCCGGGCGTGAGCTACTGGCAGGCGACGATGCGCCTGGATGGCGGCTGGCGCCGCGCCGAGCTGTTCACGGACGAGGGGCTGCTGCACCAGCGAGGCGCGTCGGCGTGGGCCGTGGTGGGCGTGACGTGCTGGGCGCTGGCGATGGTGTTGTGGCTGGTGGTGATGCGGCGGGGGTGATGGGTCCTTGCGCTCCGGCGCGTACTGCTCAGGGCCGTAAAGTCGCGTGCTCCTTGCAGAGCGCCATCGCGCGCTTGATGCGCGCTCCCGGCTCGCCGACCGACGCGCTCATTTCGATGTCCGCGGACTTCGCCATCACCATCTCTGACGGCAGTCCTCCGCCCTCGTTGCTCACGTGGCCTTCGCCCTGTGTGTAGTCGAGGTAGACGTAGGTGCGGCGCGTCGCGTCCTGTGCCTCTCGCATCATCCTCGATAGCGTCGTGTCAGCCATCCCCTTGGGATTGGGAAAGTTCACATGGCCTCGCATTTCTGACGCCCTGATCATCCGTCCGCCGGAATCGATCGTGATGGCGACATGCGACAATCCCGCCTTTCGGCTTGGGTACGCGACGGAGTAGACGAGGTTCGGCCCGCCAGCGATTGACTTCTGGACTGAGCACTCACCTGCCGAGTCGACGGGCAGCACATCGGCATGAAAGGCTGCCAACGCCGCAGGACCGTAGTGCGCACGCCCTGGCGGGGTGTGCTGTACGCCGACGATCATCGTCTGGTGGTTCTCGACGACCGGCTTGTGCGCGGCGCAGGCGACTACAACGGGGGAGGCGAGAAAAGCGGCGATATGGCGGATGTTTGAAGTCATCCTCAACAATTAGTGCGATCGCCAGCGCCGGCAATACGTTCGGAAAACTTTCCCCTCACGCAGCGTCTCACGCGCTACTTGAACCCATCCTCGAACAGCTCCGCCATTCGCCCCAGGGTCGTCCGATAGTCTCCCGTCTGCTCGGCCACCTTCATCACGCCGAGCATCGCGGGCGTCACCATGGAGCAGCCGTCGAAGGTCTGCGCCAGCGACTGCGAGCGACGCCGGCTCTCGGGGATTCGCGCGACGTGCGCCGTCAACGCTTCATTGGCGCACGCTCGCACCGCGAGGTCGATGGTGCGATCCAGGGGCAGTCCCGCCTCCTGCGCGGTGGTGAGCGCGCGCAGCAGCCGCGCCTGCGCGAAGCGCGTGCGCAGGGCGGAGTTTCGGGAGACGAGCGTTATGATCGTGCCGCCCAGGAACCACCATGCGGCCAGGCCGAGCCCCGCGATCCAGAAGTACTCGCGCTCGCGCTGCTTGAAGAGGAGCGGCAGCGGGCCGATCACCGCCGCCGCCAGCAGCAGGAAGATCGGGTACGCCTGCTGCTTCGAGATCGCCAGGAGCAGCTTGTGCTGGCGAACGAACCAGTCGGCCAGCAGCCGCAGCGACTGCTCGAGGGCCCCGCTTTCCTCTCCCAGCTCGATCAGCGCCCCCTCGAAGGGCTCGAACAACCGGGTGTGCTCGTGCGTCACGCTCGTGAGCGTTCGGCCCTCGGCGGTCGCCTTGCTGAACGCCGCGCGAACGCGATCGGCGCTGCCCGAGAGTCGCAACCCGCTCTCCTGGAAGAAGGTGGGATGCGTCATCCCCATGTGATGCGCCTGGTGCCATTGCCGATAGAGCTCCGCCCGCTGGCGGGCGTCGGTCACGGCATGGGAGGCGGCGAGGATTGACGTCATCACGAATTGATGTGAAATAGGCTCATGCGATCCGACACCCAGGCGCAGCTCGAGCTGCTCATCCGCTCCCGCTACGCGCTCATCATCCTCGACACGGTCGAGCCGGCGCTCGCGTCACAGATGGTTCGCGAGATCGCCTCCGCCCAGTCGCTGCACTACTTCGAGTGGAACCGCTCGAAGGGGCTGCGCCGCGGGATGTCCGGGCCGATGCCCGCCGACGGAATGATCGACGGCACGCAGGAGCCCAGCAAGGCGCTGGCGGAGGCGGAGCGCGAGGGCGCCGGGATTTTCCTCTTCCGCGAGCTGGGTGGCTTCCTCGATGACCCGCTGATCGCCAGCCACGTGCTCGACGTCGTGGGACTGTTCGCGGTGCGGCGCGGCGCGCTGATCATCACCGGCCAGAACGTGCGCATCCCCGACGCGCTGCGGCCGCACGCCACGACGCTGCGACTCGCCGGCCCGGAGTACGAGGACTACCGCGCGATGACGGAGCGCGTGATTCGCGACCTCTCCGCGCGCATGCCGGTGCGGGTCGAGCTCACGGCGCAGGAGCGCATGCGCATCGTGAACAACCTCACCGGCCTCACGCTGATCGAGGCCGAGAAGATCATCACCAAGTGCATCATGGAAGACGGCTCGCTGCGCGCTGATGACGTCGGCCGCGTCATCGTCGCGAAGCGCGAAGCCGTAGAGCAGGACGGCCTGCTCGAGTATCACCCGGCCGAGGAGAGCATGTCGAGCGTGGCCGGGCTGGCGGGGCTCAAGGGCTGGCTCGCGAAGCGGAAGCTCGTGATCTCCGACCCGCAGCGCGCCGCCGACTTCGGGCTGCAGTATCCGAAGGGCGTGCTGCTGCTGGGCGTCCCCGGTTGCGGCAAGAGCCTCTGCGCAAAGGCGGTGGCGTGCGAGTGGGGGCTGCCGCTGCTCAAGCTCGACCCCGCGAACCTCTACGACAAGTACATCGGCGACAGCGAGAAGAACTTCAAGCGCGCCATGCAGACGGCGGAGCGCCTCGCGCCGATCATCCTCTGGATCGACGAGCTCGAGAAGGCGTTCGCGAGCGGGGGCGAGGAGGACGGAGGCGTCTCGCGCCGGATCTTCGGCACCTTCCTCAGCTGGCTGCAGGACCGCAAGGGCGACGTCTTCGTCGTCGCGACCTCGAACGACGTCGCGAAGCTGCCGCCCGAGTTCATTCGCAAGGGGCGCTTCGACGAGATCTTCTTCGTGGACCTCCCCGGTGCGCCGAGCCGCGAGGAGATCTTCCGCATTCACCTGAAGAAGCGGAAGCAGGATCCCGCGCGCTTCGACCTGGCCGCGCTCGCAAGCTCGAGCGATGGATTCAGCGGCGCCGAGATCGAGCAGGCCGTGGTGTCCGGATTGTTCTCGGCGTTCACGGGAAATGCGATGCTCGATACGAGGACACTGAACGACGAGCTCACGCGCACCCGCCCGCTGTCGCGCACCATGGGCGAGCGGCTCGGCGCATTGCGGAGCTGGGCGAACGAGCGGACGGTGCCGGCCGAATGATCTCGGGACGTCCGCAGGCCGGCGAGTACGCCGATGAGATCCAGGACGACATGGGGCGCGTGCCGGGCAACGATGCGGTGGGGGCGCTCGCCGAGCAGGCGGGTTCGACCTTGGCGCTGCTGTCTGGACTCAGCGACGAGCGTGTGGCCAGCCTCCGCTATGCGCCCGGGAAGTGGACGGTGAAGGAGGTGCTTGGCCACCTGGTGGACGACGAGCGCATCTATGCGTATCGCGCGCTCTGCATTGCGCGAGGCGACCAGCGCCCGCTGCCGGGATTCGACGAAAAGCAGTACGTGGCGGGGGCGCGATTCGAGCAGCGGCCGCTCGCGGAGTTGCTCGATCAGTACCGCGCGGGGAGGGCTGCGTCGATCGCGCTGTTCCGGCCGCTGGTGGAGGAGGAGTGGATGCGGCGCGGGACTGCGAATGGATTCTCGGTTACCGTGCGAGGGCTCGCGTTTCACATGGTGGCGCATGAGATGCGGCACTACATGGCGTTGAAGGAGAAGTATTTGCGGGTGTAGTCATTTACGTTGCCACCGGCCCCTCTATCGGTACTGCAGGTCTGTAGTCTGTGGTCTGTGGTCCAGAGATGATGCGGTAGCGGCGGCATTCGCCGCCGCCTCGTCATCGGTTTGCAGTCAACATGTTGAACTACGCGCCAATGACAAAGGCGGACGCCGCAGGCGCCCGCCTTCGCTGTCTTTGCTCATGCTACAGACCACAGACCACAGACCTGCCGTACGGGTAGAGCGAATTACCTGCAGTTTTTCCGAATCCGCACCGCCCTCTCCAGCTCATCCGACGACTGCAGGATCTTGTCGCGCAGGTCCTTCGGCAGCGCTGGGTGCTTCGCGAGGAAGTCGTTGACCTGCGCGAGCGACGCGGCATCACGATGGCCCGACATGAACGCGCCGATCCACGAGCCGAGGAAGAAGATCCGGCGGTTGCGCTGGATCCACGGCAGCGTGTCGAGCGCCGGGGTGAGGTAGCGTCTCGTGAGCGCACCGGCGTCCACGTCATTGAATGCGCCGAGGCTCGCGGTGACCCAGTCCTCGTTGAGCGAGGGGTCGTTGAACCAGCGCGCCCAGTACGCTGCCTTCGTGGCCGAGTCGGGTCGCGCTGCGCCCGCGACGAACGCGAGGCGCTTCCCTTCGCTCGTCGAGTCGCGCCTGGTCTCGCCAGCGAGCCGCGCCTCGGCGCCCGACGCGCGGCGGGACAGCAGCGTGCTCACGAGCGACCACCGTGTCGGGGGGCGCAACGGAATGCCCGCCGCTGAACTGCTGTCCAGCCACGCATCGAGCCGCGCGATCGCGGCGGGTGAGCGCGCCGCACCGATGTACGCGTCGAGGTGTGCCTTTCGCACCGAGTACGCGCGTGAGCTGTCGGCGGCGCCAGCGAGCAGCATGCGCTCGAGCGCCGGCCGAACGGCAACGGCATCTCCGTCACAGAGGTAGGCGTCCACCGCGCGGCGCAGGCGGGCGATCACGAACGGCGCAACCTGGTCGTCGCGCTCGCGGGGCAGCTGTGCGATCGCTGCGCGCACGAATCGGGCGGGCGGGAGCCTGGCGTCACGCACCAGGTCCCACATCGCGCCCCAGAGCATCGGACGCAGTAGTGGATCCCTCACCGACGAGACGTTGCGCTCGATCCAGCGCACGCTCGCGTCGTCCAGGTGCACGAGCGCGTACGCCTTGTCGCCGAGATTCGGGAACACCAGCGCGGGATAGTCCGACGTGAACGAAAGGGACTTCGTGCGCTCCGTCATGTAGACGGGAATGGAATAGGTCGAGTCCCCACTCGGCACGCCGATGTCGAACCGGATGGGCCACGCTTCGGCGCCCGAGAGCGACTGTGCCGGCTGCTGCGTGAGCTCGAGTCGCCATCCCTGCGCAGTGCGCACCACCGACTGCGTCACCACCGGCATCCCCGCCCTCAGGATGTACTGCCTCCCCCACGCCGTGAGATCCTGGTGCCCCGCACGTCCGACCGCCGACAGCAGGTCACGCCACGTCGCATTGCCGTACGCGTGCGCCTTCACGTACGCGCGCAGTCCATCGCGAAACGCGGTGTCGCCCACCAGGTAGTTCAGCTGCTTGAGGATCGACGGCGCCTTCTGGTAGACGATCGGACCGTAGTTGCTCTTCGCCTGGTCCAGGTTCGCGAGCTCCTGCCACACGGGCGTCGTGCCACGCGAGGCATCCGTCGCATACGCCACCGGCTTGTTGCCGAGGAAGAAGGTCTTCCACGCGTTCGCGGCGGGGTCGATCTGGCTCTGCATCACCGCCGCCATGTACGTCGCGAATCCCTCCTTGAGCCAGAGGTCGTCGAACCAGCGCATCGTCACCAGGTCGCCGAACCACTGGTGCGAGACCTCGTGGAAGATCGTGGCCTCGCGGCCGAGCAGCTGGCTCGTCGTCGGCTTCTCGCGAAAGATGAAGCGGTCCTCGTTGTAGAACACGGCGCCCGGATGCTCCATGCCGCCGAAGGGAAACGCCGGCGCGAGCAGGAAGTCGTACTTCCCGAACGCGTATCGGTGGGCCGTGTACTCCTCGAGCCAGGTGAGCGCGCGGCCGTTCATCCCGATCAGCGAGTCCGCCTCCGCCTCCTTGGCCCGCGACGCACGCACCCACATCGTGATCCCGCGCCCGTCGATCACGCGCGTTTCGGTGGCCCACGGCCCCGCGGCAAACGCGACCAGGTAGGTGCTGATCGGTTCCGTCTCCGTGAAGCGGTGGTGCACGGTGAGCGGCGTGCTGTCGGCGCGCGCCAGTCGTCCATTGGCGAGCGCTTTCCAGCCGAGCGGGGTGGTGAGCGACAGCGTGACGCGCGCCTTGAGGTCGGGCTGGTCGAAGCAGGGGAAGAGTGCGTGCGCATCCGACGGCACGAGCAGCGTGTACAGGTAGTCGGCGCCGTCAGTCGAGTCGTGATAGCGGATGACGCTCGCTCCTGCAGGCGCGATGGCAGCGCTGAAGTCGAGGTCCACGACGTTCGCGCCATCCTGCAGCGCGGCGGCGGGAATCCGGATGTGCGAGCCGTTCGTGGTGATCGCCGGCGCGCTCGCACCCTTCACGCGCGCGTTCGAGAGCGCGAGCCCGCGCCAGTCGAGGATGACGTCACCGCCACCGCGCCGCACGAAGCCGATGCGCACGTGGCCTGACGCGGTGTCGTGTCGCGTGACGTCGAGGTCGATCGCGTAGCTCACGCTGTCGAGCTGCGCGGCGCGATGGATGGCGAGGGCGTGTGACACGCCCTTCGCCATGAGGGAATCCGGCGCGTGGAGCGCCGCGAGGAGCAGCAGGATGGAGTACGCCATGCGGAAAAACTACTCCGCGGGCGTCACTCCATCGAGAACTCCTTCTCGAACGCCACCGCGAAGGTGAAGGTCTTCGCCCGCGTGCGCGACTCCATGGCATCGGCGACGCGCTCGAGGCGCGCCGGGATGCCCATGATCTTCTCCTGCGCCTTCTTCCCCGCCTCGTTCAACCCCTCGAGCGCGTCGATGGCCCAGAAGCGGATCTGCTCCTCCACGATCTTGAGATAATCCCTCGGCCCATAAATGCCAGCGCGACGCACGACGTCCGCCATCTCGCGGAAGCCCGGCATGTTGATCCCCGGCATGTCGATCGCCGGCATGATCTCCACCGCCGAGAGGAGGCCGCGGTTGGGGTCGCGCTTCAGGACTTCCTTGAAGATCGTGCGGTAGAAGGTGTAGTGACGGGCCTCTTCCTTGGCGACGTTCGACAGCACCTCGCCGATCAGCGGCTCGTACTCGCTCGCGAGCTTGCCGGTGTTCGCGTGGCTGACCTGCGTGGCGCGCTCCTGGAGCGTGGTGTAGACGAACACGCGATACGGGTCCTTGTCCCAGCTCGGCTCGAACCCCGCCTTGAGATACTCGAACTGCATCCGCTCGAGGATCGGGTTGTTCAACACGCTGCTGTCCCGCGCATAGTCGTGGAGCACGGCGCCGTGGCGGTCCTCCTCGGCGGTCCAGAGGTTGGTCCACTTCGACCAGAAGGTGTCACCGCCCAGGTAGACGGCGAGCAGCCGGTGGAAGTGCGGCAGCCCCTCCTCGGTGAGCAGGTTGAGGGCGAGCGCCACGCGGGCCGGGAGGCTTATTCCCTTCGCCCGCTCCTTGAGGATCCGGACGTACTCTGCCGGGTCGGTGCCGGGTTCGGGCGCCAGCAGCTCGCTCGGGAACCAGAGGATGCGCTTGGCTTCGTGCACGACCATCAGCTCGTGCACCACTTCCTCGAGGTCGGAGAGCACCTCGACGCGCGCCAGTGTCTCCCGCTCAATGTCTGTCATGACCGTCAATTTCCCTCCCCAGCGCGAGTTCGTACAGTCGTCAAATGAAAATTTTCATGGGTAGAGCCCGCTACCGGGGCGGCGTTCCCCTGTTCTTGCAAGGGTCAGGGAGCCAAAGCCATGCATTCCCGGGAGTTACCGTGCGCTTCACGTCGACGATTGCCCTGCTTTGCCTGTTGGTCGCGCCCCTCGCGCGGCTCGATGCCCAGAACAACACCGCCAGCCTCTGGGGCGGCGCCGGCGTGGGCGTCAGTACGGCCGGCCTGGGGCTGCTGCTCGACTTCAACCATGCAGAAAGCGGGCGCATCTGGCGAGGGCGGTTCAGCGCGCACAACAACCTGGGGGGCGGCCTCAACCTCGAGGCGAAGCAGGCGAGCGTGATGGAACTGAGCTTCCTCTACGGGAAGGGCGCTCCAGTGCTGGCCGGCAACTATGGCGCGATCACGGCCGGCGCTGGCTGGGTGACGGGCAGCCGCGACCGCGCCGGCGGAACCGCCGAGAAGGTCAACACCGTGGGGCTGGCGGTGGGGGTCCAGATGCTCTCCTGGCGCACCCCGCACCTGTCCCTGGAGGCGCTCGGCAACCTCAACCCGAAGATGTCGTTCGCGGGCGTGACGATCTCCATCCTGCTGGGGAGCATGCCCTGGATCGTGCGGTAGGGCGACCGGCGGGACGAAGAAATTCCTCGCGCCCCAGCGCGCACCCTGCAAGATTGCAGCATGGCCAAGACGCTCGGGTGGTTCGTCTCGTTCGTGCTCAGCTACGTGGGCTGGTACATCGGCTCCCTGCTCGGCGGCTTCATGACGTCGTTCATCTTCAGCATGATCTTCACCGGCATCGGCATCTTCTACGGCCGCAAGTGGGCGGAGCAGCTGCTGGAGTCATAGGGGCTTGGTCCGTCGCGCTCCACACGTCGGGGTTCTCGTGGCGTAATGGCGTTCTTGGTCTCCTCGGAGACAGCCGCGGACGAACTGATGCGGACAGCGCGGACACGACAGCTGCAGAGCTTTTGAAACAGCACACCCATCGGGCTCGAGCTCGATGGGTGTGCTGTTTACAAGAGATCAGTTGTCGTTGCCGTATCCGCGGAATTCCGTATCAGTTCGTCCGCGGTCGTCTCCGAGGAGACCACGGACGTCCTTACGCCACCAGGCCCCTACGCGTGGAGCGCGACGAAGTCAGTCCTTACCTGACGACTCGACACGTCCCCGGCCGAATGGGGGCATTCGGGTCCGGCGGACCCTGCGTTCGCGCCGGCGCAACCCATGCCGGCTCGCGCGGCCAGACGTTGTCCTCGGGATTGCGATCGGGGAACCGGCACTGCGGATCCAGCATCAGCTTCTCGATCTTCCGCCCACCGAAGTCGAGGGCCGCGTCGAAGGTCTTCTTCCCACCGAACCAGACGTCCACCGGCCACGTGACCACCGCCGTCACGCTGTCCGTCATCACCGCATTCGCCATGGGGCGCAGCTTCGCGCCGGTCGGTGCGAACGTCACGCGAATCACGACGGGCGAGGGCATCTGTCCGTCCTGCTGCACCGTGACCGTGGTCGTGCGGCCCGCCGTCTTCACGTTCGCGATGCTTCCCTCGACGCTCTCCGTGGTGAACAGCCAGTAGTACCAGAACCAGCCGAGGTCGCGGCCGAGCGAGCGCTGCATCGAGAACATGTAGTCCCACGGCGACGGATGGCGGAAGCGCCACGCCTTCGCGTACTCGCTCTGCGCGCGGAACACCGCGCTGTCGCCCACCATGCCGCCGAGCATCGAGAGCATCGGCCCCGACTTGCCGTACGCCTGGAAGCTGTAGTTCGGCCCACCGTAGTTGGCATCCCACATCAGCGGCGCCTCGCGCTCATTGCCGCTCGTGTTTCCGTAGCCCTGCCCGCCGTTGTTCGGCAGCGCCCGCCCGGCGCGATCGGCGGCGGAGAGCGTGTTCATCCAGTTGTTGAAGCCCTCATCCATCCACCCGTACCAGGTCTCGTTCACGCCGACCATCATGGGCCACCACTGATGGCCCGTCTCGTGATCGGCTGCGCCGGCGGTGGACATGATGAAGGTGGGATACTCCATCCCGCCCTCGGGGCCGTCCACGATCGTGAGCGTGGACCATGCGTACGGCATCCAGAGCTTCGAGTAGAACTCGAGCGCGTGACGCCCGAGCTTGGCGGCCTCCACATTCGCGGCGAGGCGCCCGGGCGTGAACAGGTTGCTCACGAGCACCGGGCCCTTGCCGCCCGGGATGTTCGCGTGCGTCGCGCGCCACATGTAGCGATCGCTCGTGCCCCACGCGAAGTCGGCCACGCTGTCGGCGGTGAAGTGCCACTGCTGCCGGCCGTTGGTGCCCGCATTCGTGCCGCGCTCGCCGGCGGCGAGCACCACCTGCACGCTGTCGGTCTGCATCGCGGCGGCGAGCCTGTCACGCACGGGCTGCGTGAGGACGTCGCTCGCGTTCTGCAGCACGCCGGTCGCACCCACCACCCATGCTGCCGGCACGTCGATCGTGACGTCGAAGCTGCCGAAGTTGTTGTAGAACTCCGAGAGGCCGAGATAGGGATCGGTGTCCCAGCCGCGCAGGTCGTCGTAGACCGCGACGCGGGGATACCACTGCGCCACCTGGTAGAGCGAGTCCGTCCATCGCCCCATGCGCTCGCCGCGCACGCCTTCCGACTGCGGCACGCGGAAGCTCCACTCGGCTTCGAGCGTGACCGATGCGCCGGCGGCGATCGCCTTGGGCAGCGAGACGCGCGTGGTGGTCTCCTTGATGTTCGCGACCGTGGGCTGCGTGACCGCACCGCCAGCGCCACGCAGGCGCCCCGACTGCGGCGCGACCAGCGCGACGTCGGCGCCGTCGAGCTTCATCCACGAGATCTTCATTCCGTCGGTGATCTCGGGCACCGTCTCGCCGCGCGGCACGTTGGAGGCGAAGATGTTCTGGTCGAGCCGCAGCTGGAGCGACGTGAGCGCGCTGTCACTGTTGTTGTGGATCACGACCCGCTCGCGACCGCTCACGGTGTGCGTCGCCTCGTCGAGGCGCGCGGAGATCACGTAGTCGGTCCTGAGCTGCCAGTAGTTGCGGCCCGGATGCCCGGTGGAATCGCGCGTTCCCATGGCGAATGCGCGCCGGATCATGTTGGTCATCGGCACGTCGTGCCGGATGGCGCGCGCAGGCCACGGCGCGGTGGCGGGCTTCGTCGCCTTCGTTGACTTCGCGGCCTGGGCGCCTGCGGCCGGACCCGCGAGCGTGGCGGCGGCGAGGAAGAGTCCTGCGATCGTTCGCGTGAGCATCATTCAGTCGGTGCGGTTGATCCTGCGGGAAGGAGCACGGACGAGGATCGTCGTGCCGTCAACGCTGCGAATGCGGGCGATCACCTCCACGGTGATGCCGGGTCCCCACTTCGGGCCGCCACTGGCGACCACTTCCCTGGTGGCGGGCTCGAGCTCGTCGGAGCGATCGGTGACGACCGCCGTCCAGACGTCGGGCGCGCGCACGATCCAGACGGCCTCGATGCGCGCTCCCGCGGGAAAGGTGGTGCCGTCGGAAGTGCGTGCCCGGACTACGGCGCCCAGCGGCGAACCGTTCGAGGCGGCGATCGGCATGAAGTCGCGCCAGAGATAGGCGTCGAGGCGCACCTGCCTGCCGGCGATCATCACGACCGTCGGCGCCTCGAGGAGCTCTCGCACCGCGGGGAGGGGCACGGGAGCCGATTGCGCGAGCCCCGAAGTGGCGAGGAACATCAGCAGCGCGGCGGCCTTCATGCTGGAAGATAGTCCCGTGACTACCGGTGTCGCGTCCTTCCCGTCCAGATCACGATGGTGCCGCACTCGCCGGCGGCCGACTGATAGGCGGATGGCGGCTGGACGTCATGGGTGTACACCTCCAGCCCAAGGACATCGTCCGGGCGCACCAGGGAGTCGAGGTTCGTGCGCGCATCCAGGTGAATTGCAGACCCGTTCAGGAGCAGCGCGGGAATGCATCGTCCCCCGTACGCCGCGAACGTCACGACGTGATTGAGCCCCTCGTCGCTCACCGCCACGCCCGGCATTCCACGCAGGATGTCGGAGACGCCGAAGGGATCCAGCAGGTCGAGATCGTGTGCACTCACGTACCTGCCGGCACCCGCACGACGCCGCTCCTCGAATCCACTCGCGCCAGTCGCCGGGCGCGCGGAGTCGGGCAACTCCGGCAGCACACTGAGCGTGAGCTCCACGGGCTGGGGACGCGAGGCCTCTATGTCCATGGTGCGCTGCAGCAAAGCGTAGCCGGCGGCGCGGGCCTCGAGCGTCTGCGAGCCCGCGGGATGCGATGGAAGGTTGAAGGCGCCGCTGGCGTCGGTGCGCACCACCGCTCCGCCACCCGCGAAGCGCACCTGCGCGTTCGCCAGCGGCGCACCGGCGACCCCCTTCACCACTCCGGCCAGGCGGGTCGATCCGCCCATGCGAAAATCGCGTCGCAGGAAGCCGCCGCCCGGCACGTTCACCATCACGACCCCGGAGGTGTCCGGGCCCCTGTTTACCCGTGCGGACACGGGCGATCCGCCCGGCAGGCCGCACACCACCGCCCATCCGTCCACGTTCGATCGTGCGTCGAGCGTGGGCTCCTCGTGCCGTACCACCTCCCCGGAGTTCACCAGCTCGTGCCAGGTGGCAACCAGCGTGGCGCCCACGACCGGCTCTCCGCTGCGCGCATCGTAGACGCGCGCGTAGAGCGCGCCGATCGAGTCCCCGGACGCGCGACCGCAGAGCGCGCGCGCCACGCTCCGCGGGGACGGCGTGCCCAGACTCAGCCGCTGCTGGTCCGTTCCGCCAACGTCGATCAGCCGTACCGGTGGCTCGAGTCCCAGCGTATCGAGCGCGAAGTGAAAGAACCCGGCGAGGTACCGGCCGGGGGGCACGTTCTCGATGATGAAGCGGCCATCGGAGTCGGCTTGCGTGGTGTACACCCTCGATCCCGCCGACTGCTGGGCGATCTGCACGGTGGCGCCCCGGAAGGGCGCCCGCGAGATGCTGTCATAGACTACGCCGAGCACCCGGGTTCCCTGTGCCTGGGAGACCCGGGTGGATGCAGCGAGCCCTGCCGCGAGAAGGAGGCGAGTGGTGCGCCGCCTCAGCGACTCAGCCAATAGTTCACCTTGAGGAGAAAGACGTTCTCCGGCGCATCTGCAAAGAGTGCGCGCAGGTCGTCGATCCCGCCATAGGTGTAGCCGGTGTCGAAGCGGCCGCGATTATGCGTCCACACGGCGAACATCGTGCTCCCCGGGCGGTACTCCCAGCGCAGCACGGCGCTGCCGTGCAGCGAGCGGAACGAGGCATCCGGGTTGGCGATCGTGAAGTTGCGGATCGCCTGTCCATCCTTGAGGATGGTCACGCCGTAGTTGCCCGCCGCGTCACGGGTGAGCCGCACATCGGGATCGCTCGCGTAGTAGGTGAAGTTCACCTGCTTGGGGAAGCGGATCTCTCGCAGGTCCTTCCCCTCCACCTGCGCGCCGCTCGTGAATGGCTCGGCGTAGAGCTGGAAGCTGAGCTTCGGCGTGAAGGTGAAGGCGGCGCGCGTGCCCACGTCGATCGTCTTCTGGTCCAGCGCCCCGGCGATGTAGCGAACGCCGAACGTGCCCGTCGCGAGCGCGTCCGGCACCTTGGTCACCAGGTAGCCCCGATCGTGCGTGTCGTCGTAGCTGGGGCTCACGCTGAAGCTCGCGTTCGACACCGGCCGCCAGGTGAGCGAGCCGCCACCGCCCCAGACATGCGTCCCGAACTGCGTGCGAAAGCCGTACGAGAAGAACGAGCCGCTCAACCGCTTCCGGGAATCGCTGTAGAGGTTGAAGTTCGCGTTCACGTTCGGGGTGCTGATGATGGGCGGTCCACCACGCGTGGCAGAGGCGCTCACGATGCGACTGCCGCGCGCGAGGTTCAGCGACGTGCCCCATCCGTTCTGGAACTGCGCGACGGTGTTGAAGGCCGCTGTGCGGCCGGTGCGCTCATTGCCGAAGTTCCAGCTGCCCTGCCAGACCAGCTCTCCCCCCAGGCGGCGCAGGTACTTTGTCGGCTTCGGGCGGAACCAGCTGGTGCTGAGCACCAGGCGGCGGAAGTCCGCCTGCCCGATGAAGCCCGCGTCATTCAGCTCGTAGCCGGGCGTGGTGCTGTTGGCGGTGACGCCGAAGCCATAGCCGCGCGGCCCGTCGTAGCGGAGCCGCGCGTTCGCCGTGTATCCCGTGAGCGACGTGCGCGTGGGGTCGAACACCGCGTAGTCCTGGTCGGGTCGCTGGAAGTAGCGGGCGCTCGAGCGCTGCGCCGCCGAGATGGCGGTGGTGCTCCCGGCGATGCGACTCCCCGCCAGCGTGGCGCCCAGGTTGAAGCGGTTGTGGTTCCAGCGGTGCTGCAGGTCGAGTCCCGCCACCTGCGCGTCACGCCGGAAGAGCGAGTCGAGCCGGTTCGAGTTCAGGTCGCGCACCACGCTCGTGGCGATCAGGCCGATGCTCGTCTGCCCGCCACGAAAATCCTGGCGCAGGCGCGCCAGCGAGTAGTGCGAGCGCGGCTCGAGCACGTCCCGGTACGCCACCTCTGCGCGCTGGTCATACGTGGTCACGCCATTCACGGTACGCGGCCCGAACAGTTGCTCGGCCTCCACGCGCCCATTCGTCAGTCCCGTCTCCGCGTGCAGCAGCCCGACGGACGTGCCGCCGGCGAGCTTGCCGCTCACCTTCGCCGCGCCGAGGATCGTCGAGGCCTTGGGCACGTCCATGAACGGGCCCACGACGTCATCGGGCGAACCGGCATAGACGCCAGAGAGGTTGGGCGAGAGCGTCGGCGCCCGTCCTACGCGGCGCGAATAGAAGATCTCGCCCGCATTGAGCGGTCCCTGCCCGAACGAGAAGATCTGCGATCCCTCCACGAAGAAGGGGCGCCGCTCCTCGAAGAAGCTCTCGAACGCCGAGAGGTTGAGCTGTGCCGGATCCGCCTCCACCTGCCCGAAGTCGGGGTTCACCGTGGCATCGAGGGTGAGGTTGGAGGTGAGCCCGTACTTGAGGTCGAGCCCCGCGCCACGCCCCACCTGGCTCCCGTCGAAGAACGGGTCTCCTGGCGTGGCCCGTCGCGTCTCCATCTGCGATCGCGCGTACGGCAGCAGCTCGAGGCGACGCGGCGCGGGCACCCCGCGGATGCCGTCCAGCGTCGCAAAGCGCGACGCAAAGCCCTGCTCGTTCTGCCGCACCAGCACCAGCGCGTCGAGCTCATTGCGCGTGGACAGCGTGCGGAAGAGGTTGATCCCCCACTGCTGCACGTCCACCTGCGCGAAGCGCAGCTGCGAGAGTGGAATGCGCAGCTCGGCGGTCCATCCCCCGGAATCCGCGCGAGTCGCCGCCTCCCAGACGGGATCCCATCCCTCATCGCCTGAGGATTGGTCGCCCGCACTGAGCTGGTCGAAGCGCACGCCCGCCGGGTTCACCGAGAACTGCATGGCCGTCTGGTGGTCGTGGTACGTGTCGAGCGCGATCGTGAACAGGTCGTTCGGCGCCCCGGAATCATCGCGCCGCGTGAGCACGGATCGCATGCGTGCCGGATCTCGCTCGAACATGCGGGCGGCCACATAGAGGGCTGCGTCGTCGTAGAGGATTCGCACCTCGGTCCGCTCGCTCGCGGGCTCTCCCTCGCGCGGGTTCGACTGCACGAAGCCGCTCACGACGGGTGCGGTGGACCACGCGGCATCATCGAGCCGGCCGTCGATCGAGGGCGGTCGTGAGGTGCGCGTGGCCGTGACGGCCAGCTGCGCGACGACGAGGAGGAGTGGGGTGACTGTCATGGCCTGGGGGAAGGACGACACGGCTATCGTAGCGCGGCCAGGCGAGGGCCGACAACCTTTTCGTCGTCCGGAAAGTGTCAGCGGGCCACGCGGGCGCTACCTTCTCCCAGCCTTCACCCTCCGCATGGCCACCAACCCCGCCAACGCAGCCCTGTCCGTTACGCGCGCCGAGCGCTTCTCGCTCGGCGTGATCGCGCTCGGCGCCCTGTGCGTCATCGTGCTCGCATCACCGTACAAGCTGTTCGAGCTCGACCGGTTCTTCGTGCCGAAGGAGCTGGTGCTGCACGCCACGGCGGCGATCGCGCTCCTCGCACTCATCGAACGCGCGCGACGGCTGCATGTGCGACGGATGGACTTGCTTCTCGCCGCATTCCTCGTGCTGGGACTGGCCTCGTCAGTCTTCGCCACGAATCGCTGGCTCGCCACCCGCAGCCTCGCGATCACCGTGTCCGGCATCGCGCTCTTCTGGGTGGCCCGCGCGCTCGGGCGAAAGGGGCTCGATGGAGCCGTGGTCGCCGCGATCGCCGTCGGCACCATGGCGGCCGCGATCACGGCGCTGCTCCAGACCTACGGAGTGCACAGCAGCTGGTTCAGCCTCAATCGCGCGCCGGGCGGCACGCTCGGCAATCGCAACTTCGTGGCGCACCTCGCTGCCATCGGCATCCCGCTGATGGTGACCGTTGCGCTGAGGGGACGCTCGGCGGGCCGCACCGTGCTCGCCTGCGCGGGGTCGGCTGTGCTCGCGGCAGCGCTGATCCTCTCGCGCAGCCGAGGCGCGTACCTGGCCGTGGGAGCCGCGGCGTTCGTGCTGCTCGCCTGCGCGAAGGTCGCGCATGGCCGCGTGCGCGGCGTGCGACGCGTGCTGCCGCTGCTCGCGAGCGCGGTGCTCGGCGCGGCCGTGGCGGTCGTCGTTCCCAATACGCTCGACTGGAAGAGCGACTCGCCCTACCTCGACTCGGCCAAGGGGCTGGTCAACTATCGCAAGGGCAGCGGCAAGGGTCGCCTGGTGCAGTATGCGAACTCGGTGCGCATGTCGCTCGCGCATCCCGTGCTTGGCGTGGGCCCGGGCAACTGGGCCGTGACATACCCGAGGTTCGCCTCGCCCGACGATCCAAGCCTGAGCGACGAGAACGGGATGACCGCGAATCCCTGGCCGAGCAGTGACCTCGTCGCGTTCCTCGCCGAGCGAGGGCTGCCCGGATTCATTGCGCTGATCGGCGCGCTGGCGTTGATGGCGTGGAGCGCGCTCGGCACCCTGCGGCGGCACGATGACGAGGAGGCGGTCGCGATGGCCATGGGACTGCTCGCGACGCTCGCGGCCGCACTGGTGGTTGGGGCATTCGACGCCGTGCTCCTGCTCGCGGCGCCCTCGCTGCTGGTGTGGACGGCACTGGGCGCCATGTCGGCGTGTGGCGCGCCGTCCCCGGAGAAGGAGGTGCAGGTCGCTCCCGCCGCCGCGCGCGGCGGCACCATCCTGGTGCTGCTGGTCGGCGCGCTGATGGTGCTGCGCAGCACCGGCCAGCTCACGGCCATGGACCTCTACTCGAAGTCCTCCCGGGCGAGCACGCTCGCTCGCGCTGCGCGCATGGACCCCGGCAACTATCGCCTGCGCATTCGTGCCGCGCAGGCCTTCTACGACCAGGGGCAGTGCAAGGGGGTGAACGAGCAGGGGGGCGCGGCGCATTCGCTGTTCCCGAATGCACCGGCCCCCAGGCGCCTGCTGGCGAACTGCCGCTGAGCAGTCCGCGCGCTACGCTCCCTTTTCCAGCACGATCATCTTCGCGTCGTCCTTCGCCATGTCGCGCATCCAGGCGCTCATGGCGGCCACCTTGTCCGGCGCGCGGCGGCCGCGGGCGCCGCGCGTGCTGCGCGTGATCACGAGCTCGTTGCCGACCTGCGCGTAGCTGGACTCGAAGCTGCCGAATTCGCTCTCGGCCTTCACGCCGGCGGGCAGCTTCGCCTTCCAGCCTGCCGGCAGCATGACGCGCAACTCCACGCGCGAGGTGCGGTACCCGAAGAAGCGCTCGGGATCGATGGGGAACTTGCGCGGCGTCGCGACCTCGAGCTCGCGCGCGGCCGCCGTCATCACCGACATGTTCGCGAGCGGCACCTGCAGCAGCATGGTGCCCCCCATCATCTGCGCGGCCTTGCCGTTGCGGATGCGGAAGCGCATCACCGGCGCCGCCTGCAGGTCCTTGCCGTTCGAGCCGGAAAGTGAGTCACCCTCCGCGTTGTCGAACAGCTTCCGGGCGATGTTGTTCGCGGCATCGGCGCGCGCGGCGGAGTCGAGCGGATTCTCGAACGCCTCGCGCAGCGAGTACTGCGACGTGCCGGTGCCGCGCTCCTCGTACCATCCGCTGAACGTGCCGTCGGTCGCGAGCGCTCCACGAATGATCGTCTCGCTGCGGTTCGCCTCGATCGCCACGATGGGGAAGGTGACTTCCTCGCCCGAGCCGTCGGGATGGATCACGTACCCGAACTCGTTCTGCTCCGAGTAGGGCAGCTCGCCGTACGGCGTGAGGTTCGCGGTGAGGTCCACGAACTGGAGCCCGTGATCCGTCTGCACCGCCGCGATCATGTGGTCGAGCTGCTCGATGGAGGGCAGGTCGCGCTTCACGCCTCCGGAGCTGTTCAGGATCACCGGATACGCGGTGACGCCCATCTTGCTCATCGCCGCGATGAACAGCGTCGCCTTGTCCTTGCAGTCACCGAAGCCCGTGCGCACCACCTCATCGGGCGAGCGCGGGATGTAGCCGCCCATGCCGAGCGCGATCGAGACGTAGCGAATGTCCTGCGCCACCCAGCGATGCACGGCGCGGATCGAGTCGTCGTGCGTCTTCGCGCCGCTCACGATCTCGCGGAACTTCGCCTCGGCAACGGGCCCGAGCGCGAAGCGACCCTTCGCGATGTCGGTGAACCACTTCCCGATCTGCGGCCACGTCATCGGTGCGCTGATCGTCACGGACATCAACACGCCGTTCGAGTCGGTGGCCGCGAGCGGCTCCGGCTTGATCTTCGGCAGGTCGCGCGCGGCCCAGATGTACGTCTTGCGGCCGTTGGACTCCACCACCTGGCGCGGGAAGTTGAGGTTCTCCTCCCTGATGCGGATCGGGAGCGAGGCGGGGACGTCGAGGATGTAGCGCGAACGCCCGACGCGCGCGCCGGTGCTCACGCTCCACGGCAGGAAGAAGTCCCCGGGCAGGAAGGGCTTCAGCTCCTCGGTGGTGTAGCTGTAGTCGATGATCGTTCCCTCGGCCACGCCGGTGAGCGACATGCGGCGCACCTTGCGATCGCTGTAGACCGGGTCGCCCATCTGCGCGGGCGTGTCGGAGTCCTGCACGTGCGAGGGCGTCGAGCTGATCACCTCACCGTTCGGCTTGAGCACCCGGATCCAGTTCACCGTGAGCTTCTCGTGCTTCGGCGCGTAGCTGAAGCGCTGCTCCTGGTACTGCTCCACCGCGCCCGGCTTGAGGATCTGCACCACCTGCCGGTACGTCTTGCTGCCGCGACCGTCGGCGTCGAGGCGAATGACGCCGTCGTCGAGGAGCAGCGCGACGCTCTCATCAGGATAGTCCTTCGGGTTCACCGCGAGCTTCAGGATCGAGTCGACCTTGACGCTCGGGTCCCCGCGCGGCGTGATGAGGGGAAAGGCAGAGGAAGCCAGGGCGCGCGTAGTGGACGGTCGCGGTGCCGTGGTGCCCTGCGCGGCGGCGTGCGCGGCGAGGGCGAATGCGACAGTGCAGGCGATGGTCGTGGAACGAAGCAGCATGCGTCTCCGAAGTCAGTGCGTTGTCAGTGCCTGCCGTATTTCAAGCGGGAGCTGTGCCAGCGAGGCAACCTCGGCCAGCTCCGCCGAGTTGTAGCTGTTCCAGAAGAGGCCCACCTGGCTCGCGCCCTCACCGCGACACCACTCGAGGCAGGCGGCGAGCGCCTTTCCCGTGTACGTGGTCTCGAGGTGCAGCGCCGGCTCGGCCCACGCGACGGCGTCACGACCGGCCTGCGTCGCGTGTCCGTAGCCGTCGCCGAACCAGCCACCATCATACTCGAAATCGCGCTCGAGGATCCGCTCGCTCGGTACGCCATTGTCGAGCTCGTGTAGCCACTGGATGGTCTCGTTCGCCAGCGCCGCGATCATGTGTGCGTTGGACATCAGCGGGTCCACCACTCGCACCGCCGTCACGCGCGTTCGAAGTCCCGCGATGCGCAGCCCGGCAACGAGGCCGGCAGCGGTGCCGCACGTGCCCGCCGCGACGAAGAGGCGGTCCGGCTCGGGCAACAGTCCGGCCCGCACCTGGCTGGCCAACTCGAGCGCCGCGTTCACGTATCCCGCCGTGGTGAGCCGCGACGTAGCCCCCACGGTGATGAAGTACGGAGAATCGCCGCCGGCACGCAGGCGGTTCATCACGCGCCGCGCCGTGAGCAGCGTGCCGAGGAACCCGCCGCCGAAGTGCATCTGCGCACCGGCCGCTGCATCGGCACGCGCATTTCGCTCGACATTCGCCGTGACTGGCTGGCTGGACAGTGCCAGCGCGACCTTGAGGCCGAGTGTCCGTCCATGCAGCGACGCGGCGAGGGCCTGGTTGGAGCCGAGCCCGCCGATCGTCACCAGCGAGCGCGCACCCACGAGGCGAGCGTGCGCCAGCACGTGCTCGAACTTCCGGACCTTGTTGCCGCCGTAGAGCGAGCTCGTGAGGTCGTCACGCTTCACCCAAAGCGAGCCGGCGGCCGCCATCCCGGGGTCGGGAAGGCGACCAACCGGCGTGGGCAGGTCGGCGATCGGCATCCAGGGCAGCCGGCCCTGCAAGCCGGGAAATCGCTGGAGGAGGGGCGAGAGTTGCCCCTCGTACAGGGCACGCACCTCGGCGGCCGGCATGGGGGCAACCCGCCCGGCGCGTTTCGCGAGTCGCGCGACGAGGCTGGCGGCGACGCTCATGCCCCAAAGCTAGCAATCGTGACCTCGGCGGGCGTCCACTGGTCTGCAAGGGGAGCAGGGATTCCCCACGACCACCGGACGAGCGCGAATGGCAGACCGCAAGTACACCTACATCTACTACATCGCCGAGAAGGTGGAGGGGGCGATGGAGATGCAGCGATTCGCGCATCCGATCCACGTGGGCATCGTGTCGGCCAGCGACCACGAGGATGCGTACTGCATCGTGCTCGAGGACCTGAAGCCGACCTTCGCGGACTCGCCACAGCACCTCGAGGTGCGCTTCGAGGTGGTGACCCCCCCGCGCGCCGAGTCAGGCGCTGGTGTGTGGCTGCATGGGAAGCCGATCGATACCGACGTGACGTTCACCGATCTCGATTAGTCCCGCCTCACTCGTGCCGGATCGCATCGATCGGCGACAGCCGCGCTGCCCGTAGCGCGGGATAGAGCCCGAACAGGATCCCCACGATTCCCGCGGCGGCAACGGCCACCAGCACGGTGCTCACCGACAGTCCGGCGTACACCTCAGCCTTCGTCTTCGCGCGCATCACCGCGGTCACTGCGAACGCCGTGGCGACGCCCAGGCCGAGCCCCACGAAGCTCCCCATGCCCGTGATGGCCACGCTCTCGCCGAGGAACTGCGCGAGGATGTCCCTGTCGCGCGCGCCCGTCGCCTTGCGAATGCCGATCTCGCGCGTGCGCTCGTAGACGCTCGCGAGCAGCACGTTCATGATCCCGATCCCGCCCACGAGCAGCGAGATCCCGGTGATCGCGCCCATCAGCAGCTTGAAGATGAGCATCGCCTGCTGGATGTTCGCGAGGCGTCCCTCGTTGGTCGAGACGTTCACGCGCGACTTCCACTTCATGCCGTAGCGACGCGCCAGCCAGTGCTCGACCTTCAGCTTGACCGCCTGCACGGAATCCACGTTCGCCACCTTGAGCTGCACGCGTGGCAGCCGCCCTTCCTTCCCGAAGTAGCCGCCCGTGGTGACCGAATCGATGATGCTGATCGGCACGGCCGCGCGCTTGGACTTGTCGCCGGCCACGGTGTCCATGATGCCCACCACCGTGAGCGCGCGCCCCTGCAGCGCAATCGTTCTGCCCAGCAGTGAACCCGGCGTGCGCGTGCCCGCCAGCGCCACCGCCAGCGGATGCGACAGCACCACCACCGGCGCCGCGGCGCGCACTTCCTCGGCGGTGAAGTAGCGCCCCTTGCCTATCGACACGTGCTGCATGCTGAGCGCGTTGGCCAGGGTGCCAGTGACCATGGCCGCGTGCTGCTGCTTCGCGCTGTCACCACCGGTGATGACCGATTGCCCCGTGGACGTCATCGACCCCTCCACCCCGCCGCCAATCAGTGCGCGCAGTGAGTCGATGTCGGCCAGGGTGAACACCGGATAGTCGGTGACCGGGAAGGGCACGTCGTCGATCACCTCGTAGGTCTTCGACGACAGGCCGATCGTCTGCACGTCGGTGGTGCGGTCGATCTGCCGCCGCGCGTAGCTCTCCACGCCGTCGCCGAGCGACAGCACGCTCACCAGCGACCCGACGCCCATGATGATCCCGAGCGTGGACAGCAGCGTCCGGAGCGGGTTGATGCGGAGGGTCTCGAAACCCACTCGAAGGGACGGCAGGAGCACGAGAGTACGGGGGCTGAGGAGCTGAGGAGCTGCGGAACTTCGGAACGCACTACCACGACGGCTCAGCGGATGGGGTGTTTCACCATACTCCTCAGCCCCTCAACTCCTCAGCCCCTCAGCCCCTGCCCCCCTACTCCCACCGAAGCCCCCTCAACTCCACGCTCGGCCGCGGCTGCGACTCGTCTTCCGTCCACACGCGCGTCCGGTCACGGCCGCCGCGCTTCGCGCCATACAGCGCCTCATCGGCGCGACGCGCGAGCTCCTCGGCGCTCGTGGGGGGCACGAGGCCGGGCGTCGCCGAGACCACGCCGATGCTCACCGTGATCCCCACCTGCTCGCTCCCCGCCTGGAAGGGTCGCTCGCGCACTGTCTCGCACAGGCGCGTGGCGAGCATGTAGGCGCCCGCCGCGCCGGTGTCCGGCAGCAGGATGCTGAACTCCTCGCCGCCCGTGCGTGCCACCACGTCGCCTCCACGGGCCGTCTGCAGGAGCAGCTCGCCGATCCGGCGCAACACGTCATCGCCCGCCATGTGGCCGAGCGTGTCGTTCACGCGCTTGAAGTGGTCGAGGTCGAGCGCGAGCATCGAGAGCTCGCTCTTCGCGCGGCTGGCGCGCGAGACCTCCCGGGCCAGCGCCTGGTCGAAGCCGCGCCGGTTGAGGCAGCCGGTGAGCGGGTCGGTGAGCACCATGCTCGCAAGCTGGGAGCGCACCCGGTTGTACGCGCTGC
Source organism: Gemmatimonadota bacterium (assembly GCA_028287305.1). Lineage (GTDB taxonomy): Bacteria > Gemmatimonadota > Gemmatimonadetes > Gemmatimonadales > Gemmatimonadaceae > JAQBPX01. The sequence goes on along the minus strand of JAQBPX010000015.1, from coordinate 205,581 downwards.
CGACTGCCGTGATCGCGTCGGAGCGCTTGTCGGAGTCCACGTCGTACTCCTGCGTGAAGTCGCCCTCCTCCGCGCGCTCGAACAGTCCCACGATGCCGTACAGCCGGCTTCGGCGGTTCCCCAGCTCGAAGACGAACACCGCCGCGGCAATTGCGAACACCGCCAGCGACCAGAGCTCCTCGCCCCACACCAGGGGCGCGCCCTGGGCGATGGCAGAAGCGACCACCACCAGGTAGCACGCGATGACCATCAGCACCGCCATCATCGAGTACGACCTGCCGAAGTAGAACTCCGTCAGGTGCAGCACGAAGAAGGAGAAGATGAGGATGCGGTCGTAGTAGCTGGGCGGCGACAGCGCGAGCGCGAGCGCGAAGATCAGGGCCAGGTCCGCCAGCACCGTGGCGGCCACGCTCCAGCCACGCGTCCGCTGCACGTGGCTCACCCAGAACCCGATGGCCCAGACCGCGGCGATGTACGAGCCGACGATGATCGCGACCTGCGCGGACGCATCGGCACTGCGCCAGAGGCCGACCAGCGCGAGCCACACCAGTCCCGCGCCGGCGGCAACGCTCGTGCGGAGGCGTCGCTGCGAGAGCAGCACGGTGGCATCGGAATCGATTCGGGCGCGAACGTCTGGAGTCACGTCGTTGGGCCTCGGGGACCATCGTCGGTCCGTCGACCGCGCCTGCACGGCGCGCGGTGGCTGCACCATGGCGAATGGCTACAGCCATGCCAGACGCAGCCATCAACGCAAGCACTTGTGCCACAACGGGTTGGAAAACCTTATGTGATGCGCAGCACCATCCGTTTTGTGGCGCTTTGCACGCTACCGTTCGATTCGCCACACATTGCGTTGTGCGCTGCGGCACAAGGCATGGCGCTTGCCCCTCCCGGCAGTCCCCACTTCCCACTCTCATCGTGACCACCACGGCTCCCGTCGCCCCGGAACGCGAAACGCGCTTCGACCCCAGCCAGCTGCGCGTCACTCGCGTCCGTGCCCTGCGCGGTCCGAACTACTGGCGCCTGGCGCCGGTCATTGCCTGCGACGTGCGACTCGGCGCGCTGGACGAAGTCCGTTCGTCGCAGATCCCCGGCTTCTGCGACCGGTTGATGGCCGCGCTCCCCACGCTGCAGGAGCACCCGTGCACGCGCGGCACCGCCGGTGGCTTCGTCGAGCGCCTGCGGGAGGGGACGCGGATTCCCCACATCCTCGAGCATGTGTCGCTCGAGCTGCAGACCCTCGCCGGCAGCGACGTCTCCTTCGGCCGCGTGGTAGCCTCCGGCGATCCCGACGTCACCTGGGTGATCGTCGCCTACGAGGAGGAGGTCGTGGGCGTCGAGAGCATGCACGAGGCCGTGCGCCTGGTGCGCGCCTGCATCGACGCCTCGCCCGTCGACCACGCGGAGATGGTGCGCGACCTCACCTCGCTCTACCAGAGCGTGCGGCTCGGCCCCTCGACGTTCGCCATCGTGGAGGAAGCGCGGCGTCGCGGCATTCCCGTGCGCCGGCTGAACTCGCGTTCGCTGGTGCAGCTCGGACTCGGCCGCAACATGCGCCGCATCCAGGCCACGGTCACCGACCAGACCAGTTCCATCGCCGTCGAGATTGCGCAGAACAAGGACGAGACGAAGCGCGTCCTGCGCGAGATCGGCCTCCCGGTGCCCGGAGGCGACGTGGTGCGGACACTCGACGGCGCCATCGAGGTGGCCAACGAGATCGGCTTCCCGGTGCTGCTCAAGCCGCTCGATGCATCGCATGGCCGCGGCATCTCCGGGCGCATCGACGATGAGGAGGGGCTGCGCCGCGCGTGGGACAACGCCGCGGCCTTCGGCTCGCGCGTGGTGATCGAGCAGTTCGCCGACGGCAACGACCATCGCGTGCTGGTGGTGGCGGGCAAGGTGGTGGCCTGCGCGGAGCGCGTGCCCGCGCACGTGGTCGGCGACGGCGAGCACTCGATCCAGTCGCTGATCGATCACGCCAACCGCGACCCGCGCCGGGGAGTCGGGCACACCAAGGTTCTCACGCACCTCGCGGCCGATGCGCTCACCGTCGACCACCTGCGCCTGGCCGGCCGCTCGATGGACTTCGTGCCCGCGGCGGGCGAGGTGGTGCCGCTGCGCGCGACCGCCAACCTCTCGACGGGCGGCACCTCGATCGACCGCACCGACGAGATGCATCCCGAGAATGTCACGGCCTGCGAGATGGCCGCCGGCGCGGTGGGCCTCGACATCGCCGGCATCGACGTGATGACGAGCGACATCTCGGTGCCCTTCCGCGAGAATCGCGCGGTGATCCTCGAGGTAAACGCCGCGCCCGGGATCCGCATGCACACGCACCCGGCGCAGGGCACGCCGCGCAACGTGGGCGCGCCGATCGTGGACATGCTCTACCCACCCGGCGTCGAGTCCACGATCCCCGTGATCGCGGTCACCGGCACGAACGGAAAGACCACCACCACGCGCCTCGTGGCGCACCTCTTCCGCAACAACGGCCATCGCGTGGGCTACACCACCACCGACGGCGTGTACATCCAGAACCGCCTCGTGATGGAAGGGGACATGACCGGCCCCTTCGCCGCGAACATCATCCTCTCGAACCCGTCCATCGAGGTCGCCGTGCTCGAGACGGCGCGCGGCGGCATCCTCCGCGCCGGCATCGGCTTCGACGAATGCGACGTGGGCATCGTCCTCAATGTCTCCGCCGACCACCTCGGCCTGCGCGGCATCCACACCGTGGAGCAGCTGGCCGACGTGAAGAGCGTGATCGCGCAGGTGGTGAAGCGCGAGGGGCACGCCGTGCTCAATGCCGACGACCCGCTGGTCTACGCGATGCGCGAGAAGACGCACGGCGACATCGTGCTCTTCTCGGCGCGCGACGACGCCGACGAGAGTCCCATGCTGCAGGACCACGTGGGGCGCGGCGGCATCGCGGCATGCATGGAAGACGGCGCATTCGTCATCCGGCGCGGGCGCCTCCGCATCCCGATCGCGGCGGAGCGCGACGTGCCGCTGATGATGGGCGGCTCCGCGCGCTTCCAGCGCGACAACGTGCTCGCCGCGATCGCCGCCGCCTACGTGCAGGGGATGCGCTACGACGACATCCGCGCCGGGCTGCTGTCGTTCTTCCCGTCGCCCTCGCTCACGCCGGGGCGCCTCAACATCATCCCCGTTCGCGAGGGCGGGCGCGTGGTGGTGGACTACGCGCACAATTCGGTGGCGATCGCCGGGCTGGTCGACATGGTGCTCCGCATGCCGGCGCGGCGGCGCTTCGCGGTGCTCACCGTGCCGGGCGACCGGCGCGACGACGACATCCGCAACGCCGGGCGCCTCACGTCGAAGCTCGACTACATCATCCTCAAGGAAGACAAGGACCTGCGCGGCAGGAAGCCGGGCGAGATCAGCGCGCTGATCAAGGAAGGGCTGCTCGAGGGTGGCATGACGGAAGGCCAGGTGGAGTTCGTCCAGGGGGAGGCCAACGCGATCGAGCGCGGCTTCGCGATGATGCAGGAGGACGACATCATGGTGATCCATGCCGAGAAGGTGCCGGCGACGCTCGCGCAGGTGCGCGCCCATGCCGTGCACTCGCCGGGACAGTGAGCTCGTGAGCACTGCCCCGCAGGCCGTGTCGCTGCATGACCCGGCCACGGAAATCCGGATGACCACGCTGCACGCCACGCGCGGGATCAACTACTGGTCGCGCCGTCCCGTGACGCGCATGGACCTGCACGTGGGGGCGTACGAGGACATCTCCTCCGCCGACGTCCCCGGCATGACGGAATCACTGCTCGCCGCGATGCCGGGACTGGCGGAGCATCGCTGCAGCATCGGCGAGCGCGGGGGGTTCGTGATCCGGCTGCGGCGCGGCACGTACGCACCGCACATCATCGAGCACGTGGCGCTCGAGCTGCAGACCATGATGGGACACGACGTGGGCTACGGGCGCACGCGCGGCGGCGACGTGGAGGGGGAGTACACGCTGGTGTTCGAGCACCAGCACGAGCTGGTGGGGCTGCGCGCCGCCGCGCTCGCGCTGCAGGCCGTGCAGCGTGCCTTCGCCGGGACGCTGGACGGCGTGGCGCCCATGGTGAGCGAGCTGCGGGCGATGGCCGAGTCGCACGACATGCCGCCGCTGCGCCAGCACGTGCTCTGCGGGATCATCGGTGGCAGCGGGCGCGCCGAGGCGCAGGCGGAGATGATCCGGCGGCTCGGTGACCCGGCGGCGCTCATCGTGGATGTGGCGCCGGGGTTCCTGCTGCTTGGGGGTGTGCCTTACCGTTCATCGGACATGGCAATCATCCTCGACATCGAGCCAGTGGATGTACCCGAGCGCTACCGCGACCCGGAGCGCGCGCAGCGCCTGATGACCACGCTCATGGAGGCGGTGCGCCGCGATGGGCTGGTGATCTGCCCCGCGCACGAGTGGGAGCTGCAGGACTACGCGCGCGACCTGGACTGTCGCGTGGCGGCGTTCGCCAGCGACGACCGCGTCACGCGCAAGGACAAGAAGCACGCGCGCGCCGCGGGATGGGTCGAAAACGACTCGATCGTGCTCGAGTTCGGGGGCGAGCGGCGCGACGGCGGCCCACTGGACCGCACGCTGCCCATCGCCAGCCAGGTGGCGGCCGCGGTGGCGGCCGAGACGCATCGCGAGCGCCTCGATGACCGGCGCGGGGCGCCGCGCGAGTGAGCGCTCGCGGCGGCAACAGGAACGACGCGGCACGCGACACTCCCACGATCCAGCGCAGTGAGCAGAGCCGCTCCGCAACGGCCAGCGGCACGCTCGTGCTGATCGGCGGGGCCCTGCGCACCACCGGCGAGGCGTTCGAGAGCTTCATGCACCTGGCCGACGCACGCGGCAACGGGAGCGTGGTGGGAATCACCGCCGCCAGCGGGGTGCCGCTCGAGGCAGCGGCACTCTGGGAGGAAGACTTCGCCGAAGCCGGCGCGAAGACGTTCTGCGTGCCCCAGATCACGCGCGGCGATGCGCGCGCGGACCGTGAGCTGGCCGCGCGCATCGCCGACGCGAACGCCGTCTTTCTCGGCGGGGGCGACCAGGTCAAGCTCGTGGCGACGCTCGCCGGCACCGAGTCCGAGCGGCAGATTCGCGCGCTCTTCCAGCGCGGCGGCGTGGTCTGCGGCACGAGTGCCGGCGCGGCAGCCTGCACCGAGCTCACGATGGCTGGCGGCGAGATGGACGAGGAAGGCAACAACGTGCAGCAGTACATCGGGCCCGGCCTCGGCCTGCTCGGCTACAACTGCATCATCGACACGCACTTCTCGCAGCGTCGCCGGCTGCAGCGGCTGTTCGTGGTGATCGGCAGCTATCCCGAGCTGATGGGGCTGGGCATCGACGAGGACACGGCGCTCGTGGTGCATGGCGCCGTGGGCGAGGTCTGCGGCGCCGGTGGCGTGACCTTCATCGACGGACGCGACACGGTGAGGTTCGACAACGCCGACGACCTCGAGTTCGGGCGACAGCTCACGCTCAGCCACCTGCGGCTCGGCGTGGTGGGCACCAGGTACCACCTGAACCTCGAGTCCCGCGAGCTCGATGAGCTCGTCCGTCACGAGCCCAGTCCACACCTGAGGAAGCAGGGCGGCGCGCACGTGGCCGCGCGCGACCGCTAGCCCGCCTTCGTCAGAACTTCGCCTCCACGTACAGGTCGAACTTGACCTGCCTGCGCGGATAGATGCCGCGCGAGACGTCGGCGCGCACGAGTCCGTCCATGAATGATGCGCCCACGCCGGCGCCACTCAACGGGCGCCCCACCTGCGACATCTTCGCGCGATCGCCAGTCCAGCCGAGATCCTCGAAGATCACCACGCGCGTGAATGGATAGGGACGGCCGATCTCGGCCCGCGTCAGCCAGAACGCGTTGCCACGTTGCGCGAGGTCGGGACTCTGGCCGCGCACCGTTGGCGAGCCACCCAGGTACCACAGCCGCTGCGCCGGCAGGGCGCCCACCGAGCTGCCGCCCGCCAGGCGCAGTGCGCCATCCACCGAGGCCAGCAGGCTGTGCGTCACGGTCATGTCGAGCGCGCCGCGACCGTACGACGAATCGCCGGACGCCGCCTCGAGCCGCAGGTCGGTGAAGACGCGCAGCCCCTGCGGATCCAGCCCGCGACTGTGGCTGAGCGTGAACGCCGCACCGGCGTAGTTGCCCGCGCGCGCGGTGAGGTTGGGCAGGAAGTGATGCCCGCTCAACGAGAAGTCGGACTCCAGCTTCGCCGACCGTTCGCGCTCGGCGAACACCCGGAAGTCCACGTGCGCGCGGCCGTCATGATTCCAGCCGAGCTCGACGCCGCTCGAACGATAGTAGTAGCCCTCATCGCGACCGAACAGCAGCGCGGACACGGAGCTTCCGAAGCTGAGCGGGTTGCCCCAGTCGCTGGCGCTCACCAGGTGATTGTACGCGCCGACTCGCAACGTGCGCGTGAGGTCGCTGCGCGAGAAGGTGGCCTCGACGTTCGGCTCGAGGTCGGCCAGCCCGATGCGACCGACCACTCGCGCGGAGTATCCGCCGCCGAACTGCTGGTCGACCGCCGCACCCGTCGAGAGTCCCTCGATGCGATTGTAGCGGGTGAACTCGAGCCCGTAGCTCACGACCGGCTTCTGCGGCGCCCAGTCGGGTTGCGCGCCGAGCGACACCGCCTGCTTCATCAACTCGGCTCGTTCCTTCGCGCCGAAGATCTCCTCCCCGTCATCGTAGATCGACTTGGGAAGCTCGGGGGACGTCTGCAGCATGTGCTCGTCGCAGGGCACGCGGGTGGCGAGCGGCATCTGTGCGTCGTTGTACTGGCGACGCATGGTCACCTGGAAACCCGCGGCATCACAGCGCGGCTCCGGCTTCACCAGTCCCTGCTTCACGGAGTCGCGCCGCGCAACGCGCTCGTGACGCACCGAGTCGCGCCACTGCTTGTACGCGGAATCGCCTGTGGCGCTGTCGCGCGCCGGCGGGGGCGGGGGAAGCACGATCTGCGGCAGCGTGTCCGGCGCGTTCACCGACGCGTAGCGGAAGCTGCGCTCCATCTTGAAGGGCACGTGCATGAAGCTGACCTGCGCGTCGCCCTCCGCCGCCTGCAGGCGCGGCAGCCAGAAGCGGCCGAGGTGCAGGCCGTACTCGATCGCGATGGCCTTCACCTGCGCGTGCATGGGAGTGAGCATCGGCTTCACCCAGACGGGCACGTCGCCCATCGCGGTGGAGTCTTCCGCCTGGACCACCGACCAGACGTCCATGGGTATCGCCAGGCGGAAGGCGGCGCGCACGAGCTGCCCACTCGAGGCATCGAACCAGAGCGATCCCACCACCACGTTCCACTTCGGCTCACGCGGACGCACGCGCAGTTCGCGGAGCTGGATGCTCTTGCCGTCGGGGAGGCGGAAGCTCACTGAGTCGCCGCTCTCGTACTGGTAGTAGGCCTCGGCGCCCTCGGCGAGTGGATGGACCATCTCGCGCTCGTCCACGTTGGCCTTGGCCATTCCGCCGCCGATGAAGAGCGGTTCGTAACCCGGATAGTACGGAATGACGTCGGTGCCCTCGAAGTCGGGGTCGCCGTCGTTGATGTCATCGTCGGGAGCACCGATGGGCACGACCGTGCGCCGTCCCTTGAGCTCGACCCAGGCGCCCACGTTGCGCTGCCACTGCACGCGCGCCACGCTCTCGGTGCGGAAGGCCAGGCGGTCGCGCCCGATGGCGGAGAAGCCGAGCCCGGCGCTGATGCGCTGGTAGGCGGTGGCGTCGTAGCCCATGAGGGCGGAATCCTGCGCCATGCGGGACGCGCGGGCGTTGAGCAGGAGGGTGCGCGCGGCGGGATCGCGGAAGGCGGTCGCGAGATGGCTGGCGGTGACGGGCGTTCGGCGCGGCGCCTGCCGGTGGCCGTCCGTGCCGCCCCCGCCGATGCCGATCTGCACGTTCACGTTGGTGTTCTTCTTCTTCTCTCCGGTCCTGCTCGCGGTGCTGTCGCTGTGGGAGTCGACCTTGACCTGCACCTGCAGGGCGAACGCGGCGGCGGCGAGCAGGGGAAGCAGCATGCGGCGGGCGGCAGGGGTGGGGGCGCGCGAGTCTCACTGGGTGGTACGACGCCCGTTCAGTCCGGGTTTCGGGCGTGGCCTTGCCGGCTTCCGGCGCGGGGGGCCGCACGACCGCGCGCTCGCTTCGCTCGCCACGCCGAAAAGCGCTGAAAGAGCCGAAACGCGCCGAACTGCGAGAACAGAGCCCTGTTTTTTGGTTGGCCCTTTCGGCCGTTTCGGCGCGTTTCGGCGTGCAATTTCCTCAAGGCTCTCCATTGCGAACCGAGCTTCCCTCGGCGATTAATCGCCTGGACCATCCCCCTCACGCATCCCGATGACCCGTCGCTCCTCGCTTGCCCTCGCACTGTCCCTCGTGGCCCTCGGCCAGCCCCTCGCCGCCCAGCAGCCGGTGGACTGGGCGAAGCTCAAGGAGGAGACCACGCAGGTCCTCGCCGATTACATCCGGGTGAACACCACCAACCCGCCGGGCAACGAGCTCGATGCGGCGATGTTCCTCAAGCGGATCTGCGACCGCGAGGGGATCGAGAACCAGGTGCTGGACACCGTGGCCTTCCGCGCGCGGCACGGCGCGAACTTCTACGCACGCCTCCGCGGCGACGGGAGCAAGAAGGCCATCGCCCTCGTGCACCACATGGACGTGGTGCCGGCGGCGCCCGCCTTCTGGAGCGTGGACCCCTTCGCGGGCACCATCAAGGATGGCTACCTGTACGGCCGCGGCAGCATCGACATGAAGGACCAGGGCATCGCGCACCTCATGGCGATGATCGCGATCAAGCGCAGTGGCCTGCCCCTCACGCGCGACATCGTGTTCATCGGCAACGCCGACGAGGAGCTCAACTCCAGCGGGGGTCTCGAGTTCGTGAAGTCGCACGCCGACCTGCTGAAGGACGTCGAGTTCCTGATGACGGAGGGCGCCGACAACCAGGTCGACGCGAGCGGCAAGGTGGCGTGGTACTCGGTGGGCGTGGCCGAGAAGCGCACCTTCTGGCAGAAGCTCAGCGTGAAGGGAACGCCCTCGCACGGCTCGCGCCCGACGAAGCTCAACCCGGTGCCCAAGCTCGTGGCCGCGCTCGACCGGATCGCGAAATGGGAGACGCCCCTGCACGTCACGCCCGGCGTCGACAAGTACTTCCGCGACATCTCCGTCACCTACGCCGGCGACCAGCGTCGCTGGCTGTCGAACGTGAAGGTCGCGGTGAAGAATGCGCGGGCGCGCGAGTGGATCACCAGCAACGTCTACTGGAACTCGATCCTGCGAAACTCGATCTCGCTCACCGCGCTGCAGGGGTCGAACAAGACCAACGTCATCCCGCCGGAGGCGACCGCGGAGCTCGACATCCGGCTGCTGCCCGACACCGACGTGCCGACCTTCCTGGCGGAGCTGAAGAAGGTGGCGGGCGACACCGCGGTGCACTTCGAGACGCTGCTGCAACCCAAGACGCCGCTCGAGAGTCCCATCGACACCGACCTGTTTCGCGCGATCGAGCGCGCGGCGCGCGAGCGCGACCCGGGCGTGATGGTGACCACGCCGATGCTCACCGCCGCGACCGACCGGCCGACGTATCGCCGGCTCGGCATCGTGACGTATGGGTTCGACCCCTTCAAGGTGCCGCCGGCCGAGTCGCAGCGCGGCATGCATGGCAACGACGAGCGGATCTCGCTCGAGAACCTGGGATTCGGCGTCAGGTTCCTGTACGACGTGCTGCGCTACGCGCAGTAGCTACGCAGTACCGACGCGCGGGAACTGCGCGCACGTGCTCACCGGGTGAGCGCGTAGTAGATCACGTAGAGCCAGCCGAAGAAGCCGTGCACGATCGCCCAGAGGATGGACTTGTGCAGGCTCCAGCTGATGGCGATGGCGAGGGCGCTGCCAAAGCTGACGCCGGCCTTGGCGGCCGCGACCGTGCGATGGACCACGGTGGGACGGCCGGGGTCGCCCTGGTAGATGGGACCACTCTGTGTCATGCCGGGTACCCTGTGGTGCGGGAGCCAACGCGCGTCTGGCGCGGCGGAACGAACGGGGGTAGTATCGCTTATCGCCCCCCATTGGGAGAAGTCATGCGTATCTCGACCACCCGTTCACTGATTGCCGGTGCCGCCTGCGTGGTGTCCGGCGGCCTGCTGTCCTCGGCCCACGCCCAGTCCATGCGTGACCCGGCGCCCGCCACGCAGCAGCAGGCGACGCCGGACAAGAAGCCGATCAAGCAGGACCGGTACAAGATCACCCGTGAGGAGCTGGCGGAGTACGGCGCCTCGAACCTCTTCGACGTGGTCTCCCGTGCCCGCCCGCAGATGATGGTCCCGCCGATGAATGGCGGCATGGGCGCCGGGATGCGCCCGCAGGTCCAGGTGTTCCTGGAGGGGCAGGCCATGGGCACCTCCGATGCCCTCAAGAACTACACGGCCGACCGGATCAAGGAGGTGCGCTACTACAAGCCCTCCGAGGCGGTGGTCCGGCTGAACGTGAGCGACGGCGCCGCGGTGATCCAGCTGATCCCGGTGGACGCGCTGCACGACAAGCCGTGAAGGGCAGGGGCTGAGGGGCTCAGGGTGTGAGGGGCTGGGGACCCCAGCCCTTCAGCCCCCGACCTCCTGTGCCCCCGCACTTCACGGCTTGCGGGGAATCACGGGCCTGCCTATTTTTAGGGTCTGGCCTGAACCTTTACGCGGGATAGTTTGTGATCGAAGTAACGATCGACGAAAACGATCGCCTCGACTGGGCGCTCAAGAAGTTCAAGAAGAAGATCCAGCGCGCGGGCGTGCTCCAGGAGCTGCGCCGCCGCCGCCATTACGTGAAGCCGAGCGAGGCACGCCAGCTCAAGGCGTCTGCCGCCCGGCGTCGCAAGCGCACCCGCGGCGCCAGCTGACCGGGTGCGGCCTCGCGCCGCACCGATCCTGATCGCGCGAAGCCCGCGACGCTCCCGAGCGTCGCGGGCTCTTTTGCGTCCGCCGGTCAGTCGAGCTTGAGCTTCCCCTCCAGGTAGCCCAGCCAGCCGCCGATGAGCGGCAGCAACAGCAGTCCGACCACCAGCGCAATGGTGCGCATGCGCTCGAGCACGCGCACCATCCCCTCGGGCACCACCTCGCGCGCGAGGATCACCACGGCCACGAGCAGGATGCCGGCGAGGAGGCCGAGGAGGGCGCCGCCGGCGGCGCTCTGGACGAGGATGGAGGAGCGGATGCGGTGTGCGGTTGGACCGCGGTGTGTGGTTTGAGGGGTGCGGTTTGCGGACCTGCAACTGCAACGGCAGGTCCTTCGCTTCGCTCAGGACGCCTGCGTCTGCACAAAGATGCGCAGTCCGCATACCGCACACCACAAACCGCAAACCGCTCTATGCCGGCTTCAGCCGGCGTGCTATGTTTGCGGCGCCTCATTCCCTTCCTCATGCTGCCCCTTTTCTCACTGGCGCTGGTCGTTCTCGCCGCGCCGGATAGCGTGCCCCGCACCCCTGCGGTCACGCCCATCTCCCAGGCCATCGCCGCTCGCGGCATGCAGGGCGACACCGTCACCGTGGCCGGACGCGCCACGGTGGACGTCGGCCTCCTCCAGAGCGGCGCCCTCGACATCGCCGTCGACGACGGCACCGGCGCCCTCCGCGTCTACTCGCGAACCTTCCAGGCTGCCGTCCGCGAGGGCGACAGCGTGGTGGCGCGCGGCGTCATCCGTCCCTATCGCGGCACGCTCGAGCTGTTCGCCACTACGGTCACGGTGGTGCCCGCCCCCACGCGCACCGTGGCGCCGATCAAGCTGCGGCTCGTCGCCAGCGCCATCGCCGCCAATGAGGCGCGCCTCGTCACGCTGCGCGGCGCCGTCGCCAGCTCCGGCCACAGTGAGGGCGGCAAGTGGTTGCGCCTCGTCGGCACGCAGCCCGGCGACTCCGGCAGCATCACGGTGTGGGTGAACGCGAATCACGGCGGGGTGATCCCGCTCGATGCCATGTCCGGCGCCGACAGCGTGAGCGCCACCGGCATCATCACGCCATACCGTGACAATCCCGAGGACCCGGTCATCTGGCAGCTGGTGCCGCGCACCGCCGCCGACGTCGTGCGACTCGACCCGGTGCCGCTCAGCGAGCGCTTCGGCCGCCTTGGCGTGGGCATCGTCACCTCGCTGCTCCTGCTCCTCGGTGCCCTTCGCATTGGCGCGCGACGCAACCGTCGCGCGCTGCGCGAGACCAACGCGCGCTACCAGCAGCTGCTCGACCTCTCGCCCGACGCGGTGATCGTGCACTCCGACGGCGCCATCCTCTTCGGCAACCCGGCGGCCGCGCAGATGCTCGGCGTCGCCAACGCCGATGCACTCGTCGACCGCAACCTGGCCGAGATGCTCAGCGAGGAATCCCTGGAGCTCGTGCGCCCCAGGGGCACGTGGGATCCGGGACAGCCGGGCGCCGTCTCCCGCGTGCGTGGGCAGCTGCATCCGGCGTCCGGCTCGGTGGTGGACGTCGAGGTCACGATGAGCCCCTGCCGCTATCACGACCAGGAGGCCACGGTGCTGCTCGCGCGCGACATCACGTCGCAGCTTCGCGTCGAGCGCGACCTCGGGGCGCTCGCGCTGCTCGACGACCTCACCGGCCTGCACAATCGCCGCGGCTTCACGCTGCTGGCCGAGCAGGAAGTGGCGCGCGCGCGGCGCTACCAGCGCTCGCCGCTGCTGCTCTTCGCCGACCTCGATTACCTCAAGATGATCAACGACGAGCATGGCCACGCCGCGGGCGACGAGGCGATTCGCGCCATGTCGCGCGCGCTGCGCAGCATCGTGCGCGACTCGGACATCGTGGCGCGCTGGGGCGGCGACGAATTCATCGCCCTCCTGCTCGACGGCAGCGAGGAGATGGCCGAGACCATGAGCGACCGGCTGGCCGCCGCGCTCGCGGCGGAATCATCGGCGATGCCATTCGCCGTGCGCGCGAGCGTCGGCACCACCATGCTGCAGGCCACCGACGGCGAGTCCCTGGCTGACGCCATCGACCGCGCCGACGCGGCGCTCTACAAGCGGAAGGGCGTCAGCCGACCATCGCCCGTGAAGGGCACTCGCATCAACCCCTAGCGAACGCCTTTCGCAGCTTCGCCACCTTCGGCGCAACGATGAACTGGCAGTAGGGCTGCCCGCCGTTGCGCGCGAAATATTCCTGGTGGTAGTCCTCGGCCGGCCAGAACTTCGGCGCCGGCAGCACGTCCGTCACGATCGGCGCGCCGAAGGTCTCATCGCGGTCCAGCTCCGCGATCAGGTCCCGCGCGGTGCGCTCCTGCTCCGCCGTGTGGTACATGATCACCGAGCGGTACTGCGGCCCCACGTCATTCCCCTGCCGGTCGCGCGTGGTCGGGTCGTGAATGGCGAACATCGCCTCGAGCAGCGTGCGATACGCGAGCTGCTCGTTGTCGAACTCGACCTGCACCACTTCCACGTGCCCCGTGGCGCCGTCACAGACGGCGCGATACGAGGGCTTCTCCACGTGGCCGCCGGCATATCCGCTGGTCACGCTGAGGATGCCGGGCAGCTCGCGGAAGGCAGCCTCCAGGCACCAGAAGCAGCCGCCCCCCAGCGTTGCGACCTCGGTGCTCACGGCGCCTTCGGCGGGTAGGTGATCACCGGCGTGGTGGGCTCGCGGCCTGCCGGCACTCCGCGCGGCACGCCAGTGCCCTTCGCGCCCAGCGTCTTGATGTAGCGATACATGTTGCGCAGGTCGCGATCGCTCATCTTGGCCATGTTCCACCAGGGCATCGGGGGCCGTCCGTCGCCGCCATCCTGCGTGGAGAGAATCTGCACCCACCGATCCTCGGACTGGCGCGAGACCTGGTTGCGCAGGTTGGCCGCGTACACCGTTCCCCACGAGCCGCGATAGCCCACGTTGTTGCCCGCCAGGCGATCGGCCACGGGAACCTCGCCGCGCCTGTCGATCCAGCCCTGGGTGTGGCAATCGTTGCACGAGCCGACCATCACCAGGTACTCGCCCGCGGCGCTGTCCGATTCCGCCTGGGCGTAGCGATGCTCATTCGGGTTCACGGGGGGACGCGTGCTGGCCGCGGCCGAGCTGGGCGACGGCGTGGTGGTGGCAGTGCCGCTGCTGGCGGCACGGGTGCACGACGCTGCCGCGAGCGCGCCCCCAACGAGGGTGACGAGGATGCGGCGGGACGAGTGAGTCACGAGGTCTCCGGTTCCTGGTTTCAGTGGGGTCGCTCGCAAGGCCTGAGCCTTGCCTTGCTGATGGGGCATGAAAATCCTGCGCTTCTCATGACGGTCGAGCACGATGCCCAGGCACGGCGATTCTTCGTGCGCACCGCCCACGGACTGGCGTACCTGGCCTACGAGCAGAAAGATGGCGACGTGATCGACCTCCAGCACACCGTGGTGCCCGACTCGGCACAAGGTGAGGGCGTGGGGGAATCGCTGGTGCGCGCCGCCCTGGACCATGCGAAGGCCACCAGCTCGAAGATCATTCCCACGTGCACCTTCGTGCGCGGGTGGATCGACAAGCATCCCGAATTCCGCCGCATGATCGCCCCGCCCACGTCGCGCGCCCGCAGGCCGCAGCCCTGATACGCACGCGCGGCCACAACCGTTAGCGCGCGGGCTGGGGCCTGGCGGAGGGCAGCTCCTTCACGCTGACGTTGCTGACGGTGCCCGCGCTCCCCGTCACGATGCGGCGATGGTAGTCCACCTGCCCCAGGTGATAGGCCAGGTGCGACACCAGGTGCACCAGGAACTCCTCCCCGTTCACGGTGTTGCCGCCGATCGGCTCCGGGTAGGGATCGGCGAGCACCGCGAGGTCCATTCCTGCGAGGGAGCGTTCCACGGCCGCGATGGTCGCGTCGATCTCGCGCAGGAGCTCCGCGCGCGGCACGTCGCGACGCGAGAACTCGAGGTCGCGCTGCCGCACGTAGCCGGTGCGTCCGAGCACGGCCCCGATGTAGTGCTGCAGGTTGCCGCAGAGGTGCAGCACCAGGTTGCCGCCACTGTTCGAGATGCCCTGGGGCACCGCCCAGAGGCTGGCCTCGTCGGCATATTCCTCCACCTCGCGACGGAGGGCGCGCAGCTCGCGCAGCACGATGGCGGTGAGCGTGTCACGAATCATGGGACGTCCTCGAAGTGTTCGACGGTGCGCTCGGGGATGTGGCGGCGGCGCGCGACGTAGAAGGCGATCGCCACCCCGATGACGATCGCGAGCGCGAGCCACTTCTCATAGCGCTTCACCTCACCGAGCAGGCGGAGGGCGACGTCGCCGAAGGCCCAGCCGATTCCGGTGAAGATGGTGGACCAGACGACCGACCCAACCGCGGTGGCCACCATGAACACCCACAGGCGCAGCCCCGCAGCGCCGCACGAGATGGGCAGCGCCAGGCGGAGGCCGAAGGCAAAGCGCACGGCGAAGCCGGAGCGCCAGGGATGGTTGCGAACGAAGCGCAGTGTACGCAGCAGCGGGGCGCGAATCCGGGGGAAGCGCTCGCGCACCCAGTCCCCGTGCCAGCGGCCGATGAAGTAGAGCAACAGGCTGAACGACCAGGTGGCGATCGAGATCGAGAGGACCACCAGCGCGAACGCGAGATGACCCTCCTCCGCGCCGAGGCCGCCCACGAGCGGCGCCGCTTCCTCCACGAGGATGGCGCTCGCCCCGAGGCTCACGTAGGCCCAGAGATACCCCAGGTTGCCCGCCCCTTCGGCGGGGAGGTATTGCGACAGATCGACGATGAGCCTATCCCTCCGCAGTGCGCCCTGCCTGCGCGCCCGCTCAATCTACCCCGCCGCCCCTACTTCGTGAGCCATCACTCGTCGTCGCCCGGACCGCGTTCTTCGGTGATGATCCCGGCCGCCGCGGTGGACGATCGCGCGTCGGAGTTGCGGCGGTGGGACCGGCGCCTGCTGCTCGGGCTGATCCTCGCGCTGCTCGTGCTGGCGAGTCCGTGGATCGTCTGGCAGTTCACCGCGCGGCGAACGGTCGCGCTCGCCGTGATGGACAAGACGGTGGCGCACGAGAACTGGCAGGAGCACGAGGCGCTGTTCTGGTGGATGAACCACGACCACCTGCGTCCCGACTCGGCGCCGAGCTGGAATGCCCGGCGCAACTACGTGGGTTACGACCCCGTCGCGAAGCGGGGAACGCTGCTCACGGACTCGGCGCTGGCCTACACGTCGCTGCTCTACGTCGCCGACGCATACGGCGTGTACAGCGGCGACTATGCGGACACGTCGCGCGCGCGTGTCGCCGCCGACACCACGGCGGTCGAGCATTCGGAGAAGCTGTTCGGGGGCGTGACGCTGTCGGAGGCACAGGTCATGGAGCGCTTCGCGGCGCGGGGTGGGGGGATCGTGGCGGAGTTCAACACCCTCGAGAGCCCGACGTCGGGCACGTCCGCGGCGCCCATCGTCGAGAGGCTCGTGGGGGCGGTGTACCTCGGCTGGCTGGGTCGCTGGTACAAGGACCTCTCGAGCACGGACGAGGTGCCACGCTGGATGCGCGACCGCTTCGTGAAGAAGTACGACGCCGCCTGGGACTTTCACGGGCCGGGAATCGTGCTGTTCAACGAGGCGAGCGATGCGATCGCCGTGGTGGAGGAGGCGCACTTCACCGACCGCTTCCCCGTGACGATCGAGATCGTGAAGCCGAACGACCCGCTCGTGCAGGGTGCCGCGAGCGGGCGCCCGTACTGGTACTGGTTCTCGGGAATTGCGCCGGCGTCGAACGGCGTGGTGCTCGCCAACTACCAGCTGCACGTGGACAGCGTCGGACGGCAGCGGCTTTCAGCGCAGGGATTCCCGACAAGCTTCCCCGCGATCGTGCGCACCACCGGTTCCACGCTCGGCGCCTACCTGGCGGGAGACTTCGCCGACGTAGGCGGCGCGATGCCGCGCTACCAGCGCACCGCGCTGCTCGACTGGTGGCGCCGCCTCGAGTCGAGATTCACCTCGCGGCCGGGTGAGGCGATGGACGTGTACTGGAACGTGGTGGTGAGGGTGTGGGGGAACGCACTGCGGGAAGTGGGGGGCTGAGGACGGCAGGAGCTGGGGACAGCGGGGGCTGGGGATGTGGGGTGAAAAAGGAAAGGCCGGCAGCAAGCTGCCGGCCCTCCGATCAACTCCTCACACCCTCAGCTCCCGAGCCCCCCAGCCCCTGCAACTACGGGATGTTCCGCCGTCATCGGCGGCTTGAAGCCGAAGCGGCGGGCGAGTCCCTGGCGCGCCTGGTCGATGATCTCGTAGAACGTCGGGATCACGAGCAGCGTGAGCAGCGTCGAGGTCAGCACGCCACCGATCACCGCCACGCCGAGCGGGGCGCGGAACTGCGCGCCTTCGCCGCGACCGAGCGCCACCGGGATCATGCCGGCCACGAGTGCGAACGTCGTCATGAGGATGGGACGCAGGCGGATCGCGCCAGCCTCGATGAGCGCCTCTCGCAGCGGCAGCCCCTGCTTCTCGCGCGACCACTTCGCGAAGTCGATCAGCAGGATGGCGTTCTTCGCCACGATGCCCATCAGCAGGATCACGCCGATCATGGACATGATGTTGATGCTGTTGTTCGTGATCGCCAGCGACAGCATCACGCCGATCAGCGACAGCGGCAGCGACATCATGATCGCCAGCGGGTCGAGGAACGACCCGAACTGCACCACCAGGATCAGGTACATCAGGAGCACCGCCACGCCGAGCGCGAAGAAGATCTGCCCGAACACCTCGTTCTGGTTCTGTGCGTCGCCGCCGTAGCTGAGGCGCACGCCCGGTGGCAGCGTGACCTTCGTCATGCGCGCCTTGATGTCCTCGGTCACGTCTCCCGTCGCGCGCCCCGCGGTGTTCAGCTCGACGTTCACCACCAGGTCGCGATCGAGGTGGTTGATGATGGCCGGTCCAAGGCTGTCGCGAACCGTGGCCACCTGGCCGAGCGGCACGGTGCTGGTCGTGCCGTTCGGCCCCTGCACCGTGAGCGGCAGCTGCCGCAGGTCCTCGGCGCGCTTGCGCGCATCGGGTGACAGGCGGATGTAGACGTCGCGCATCTCGCCGCTCGGATCCTGCCAGTCGCCCACGTCCACGCCGGCGAAGGCCGGGCGCAGTGCCTGCGCAACCTGCCCGGCCGTGATGCCAAGCGAGCCGGCAACGCCGCGATTGAGCTCGACGTTGAGCTCGGGCTTCTGTCCCTTGGTCGAGAGGCTCACGTCCACCGCGCCCGGCACGCCCTCCACGATTCCCTTTACCTGCTCGGCCGCGATGTTCAGCGCACCCTGGTCGTCGCCACGCAGCTGCAGCGCCAGCATCTTGCGGCCGCCGCCGATGCCAGCCGTGAACACGGAGAGCGTGACGCCCGCGACCTTCTTGGTCTCGGCGCGGAAGTCCTGCGCGAACTGCTCGACGCCGATCGCGCGATCGCCCTTGGGAATCATGCGGACGTAGATGGTGCCCACGTCCACCGTGCCGGCCGTGGGGTCACCGATGGTCGTGTAGGTGTACGCGACCTCCTTGTGGGCGCGCGCCAGGCGAGCGGCCTCCTCGGCCTTCAGTCGCGTGTAGGCGAGGTTGGAGCCCGGGGGAGTCTCGAGCGAGATGACGAACTCGCTGCGGTCATCCTCGGGGATGAAGCCCGTGCCGACCTTGCGGTACTCGGGCACGAGCTTGGGACCGACATAGAACAGCGCCGCGCCTGCGAGGGCGAGGATCCAGCGCATGGGAGTCACGAGCCGCTTGCTGCTCAGCGCGTACACGATCACGAGGATCGCGCCGAGCGCCACGAGGAGCGCCAGGATCCCCTTGGTGGGCAGGGTGAACGACGCGAAGAAGGTGCCGATGGCGATGACGAACATCGCGGTGCGATGGTCGAGCGCCCACGCGATCACGCCGCGATAGTTCTCGGCCTGCCGGTTGAACCAGTTGTTGAAGGTGTCGAGCTTGCGCGTGATCCACTTCTTCTGGTGCTCGGGCACGTGCGGGTCGGGCCAGTAGGCCGACAGCATGGGGTCGAGCGAGAAGGAGACGAAGAGCGACACGAGCACCGAGCAGGCGATGGTCAGTGCAAAGGGCTTGAACCACTGCCCGCCGATGCCCGGCATGAAGCCGATCGGCACGAACACGGCGAGGATCGAGAAGGTGGTGGCGGCGACGGCGAGCCCGATCTCGTCGGTGCCCTCCATGGCCGCCGTGTAGTGATCCTTTCCCATCTCCACGTGTCGCACGATGTTCTCGCGCACCACGATGGCGTCGTCGATCAATATGCCGATCGCCAGCGAGAGCCCGAGCAGCGACATGGTCTCGAGCTTGAAGCCCATGACCCACACGGCGATGAAGCTCGCGAGCACGGACACCGGCAGTGCGAGGCCGGTGATCACGGTCGAGCGCCAGGAATTCAGGAAGAGGAACACGACCAGCACGGTGAGCAGGGCGCCCTCGATGAGCGCCTCCACCACGTTGCGGACCGCGGCGGACACGCGGATGCCCGCGTCCTTCACCAGCTCGATCTTCGTGCCCGGGGGCATGGTCTTCTGGAGGATGTCCACGCGCGCCTTGATGCGCGTGGCGACATCCGTGGTCGAGAACCCGGCGGACTTCTTGATGTCGAGGCCGACCGCGTCCTTGTCGTTGAACATCGCGACCGTGCGCGGCTCCTCGGTGCCGTCGCGAACGACGGCGACTTCGCCGAGGCGAATCAACCGGCCGGCGCGCTCGGCAACCACCAGGTTGGCGAACTCGCCCGGCGTCTCCATGCGTCCCTTGAGGCGAATGGAGCGCTCATCGAGCGCGCCCTCGACCCGCCCGACCGGGGCGGCGAGGTTCTGGAGCTGGATGGCCTGCGCCACCTGCTGCACGCCGACGCCAGCGGCCTGCATGGCCTGCGGGTCGATCTCGACGGTGAGCTCCCGCTCCACCTTGCCCGAGATGATCACGTCGGCGACGCCGGAGATCGAGCGCATCTCGCGCGAGATCTTCGGGTCCACCAGGCGCGTGAGCTCCGCCTGCGACAGCGTGGACGACGACACCGCCAGCGAGACGATCGGCTGGTCGGTGTCGTTCAGCTTGCGGATGATCGGCTCCTTCATTTCGGCCGGCAGGTCGGCGCGAATGGTGGAGATATTGTCGCGGATCTCCTGCGTCGCCTCGCCGAGCACCTTGCCGTACTGGAACTCGATGAACACGAGCGCGTAGCCATCGAACGCTTTCCCCTGGATCTGCTTCACGCCGGGGATCGAGGAAATCTGCTCCTCGATCGGCTTGAGGATCTCCTTCTCCACGCCATCCGGCGAGGCGCCGGGATAGACCACGGCGACCGTGACGAAGGGAGGCGCCACCTCGGGGAACTCGTCGGTCTTGAGCTTGAACATGGCGAAGAGGCCGAACACCGCGAGTGCCAGCATCGACACCACGGTGATGAGCGGCTTCCTGATCGCGAAATCTGAGATGAACATGGAGAGGTCCTATCGCTTGGCAGCGTCGGTGATGACGCCGACCCTGACCGGCGTGCCCGGCGAGATGCCGCGCGCGGCACCCAGGAGGATGGTGTCGCCGGCCGCGAGTCCCTTGCGGATCTCGACCGTCTCGGCGGCCGCATCGCGCAGGCCGATCTCGACCTCGGCGCGCTCGACCTTGCCGTTCTTCAGGCGCATGACGGCGGGGCGGAGGCCGCGCTCATCCACGCTGGATGCGGGCACCACGGGCGCCGTGCGCGTCTCGCTCGACACGCGACCGTCGGCGAAGAGCCCGCCCACGAGCGTGTTGCCGCTGTTGGGGATGGAAACGAGGATGCGCACCTGGCCGGTAACGGGATCCGCCACCGGGTTCACTCGAGTCACGCGTCCAGTGAACACGCGATTGGGATATCCGCTCACGTGGAACTCGACCGGCAGCCCCACGCGCGCCTGCGCGAGCTGCGCGGCGGGAAGCGACGCCTCCACGCGCATGGTGCCCGGGGAGACCACGGTGAACATCGCGCCGCCCGGTGACGCGAGGTCGCCGGCGTTGATGGTCTTCGTGCTCACGATGCCGCTGAAGGGCGCCACGATGCGCGTCTTGTCGAGCATCTTCTGCGCGTTGCTCTCCATGGCCTTCGCATTCGCGAGCTGCGCGTTGGCGGCGCTCACCGCATTGCGGCTCTGCTCGAGCGCGCGCTCCGCAATGGCGCCCGCCTTCTCGAGCGCGGTGGCGCGCTCGAGCTCGCGCTGTGCGATCTGCGCGCTGTTGGTCGCCGTGAGCACCATGGCGTGCGACGAGAGTGCCTGCTCGCGGATGGCGGTGTCATCGAGGCGCGCGAGGAGCGCGCCCCTCGAGACGGGCTGCCCCTGGTCGGCGTAGGTCTGCAGCACGGCGCCGGAGACCTCGGCGCGCACCGTGGCCTGCTGCTCCGGGATGAGCGATCCGGAGATCGCCGGGCCCATGCGCAGCACCTCCGCCTTCACGACGGACATGTTCTCGGCGCCGATCATCATCGTGGCCGTGGCGGTGGTCGCCGCCTTCGCATCGTCCTTCTTGCACGCGGAGACGCCCATCAGGGTGCCGAGCGAGAGCGCGACGAGCGCGCGGGTGGTATTGCTGGTAGTCATCGAGTGGCACCACCGGACTGGCCGGCGGCTCCCTGGGTGCGAGTGGACTGCTGCGTGGTGGCGAGGGGTAGGTCGGCGAGGAGCGCGAGCCGGGCGCGCGCGACCGCGAGGTCGCGTGCGGCCTGCGCACGGTTCGCCAGCGACTGCTCGAGGAGCAATCGCGACTGCGCGAGGTCGGTCTGCGTCGAGATCCCTTCACGGAAGCGGATCTGGTCGATCTCGTATGCCTTGCGCGCCTGCGCTGCCGTGCCGGCGCTGGCATTCCAGCTCGCCTCGGCCTGCTGCAGCTGCGTGGCGGCAAGGCGCGCGTCGAGCGCGGCGTACTCGGTGGCCTGCTGCAGCCGGGCGCGGGCCTCGACCACGTTGGCCTGCGCCACCATCTCGTCGCCGTGCACGCGGCCGCCGGTGAACAGCGGCGCGCCCATCGAGAAGCCCACCGTCCAGTTCTCGCTGAACTGGCTCAGCGTGGGGAAGGTGTTCTGCGGGAAGAACAGGCGCTGGTAGCTGGACGTGAGCGCGATGGCCGGATAGCGCTGCGAGCGAGCCACGCGCGCCAGCCCCTCCTGCGCGCGGACGTTCTGCTCGGCCTGCCGCACCACCGCGCGGGCATTCGCGTTGGTATCCGACGAGGCGTTGAAGCCCGCGGGGAATGCCGGCGCGCTCGGCTCGTCGATGGTCGTCGCGAGCTCGAGGCGCTCGTCGAGCGGGAGGTTGAGCAGCTGCTTGAGCCGAAGCACGGCGATGTCGCGATTGGCGTACGCCGAGATGCGCACGGGCAGCTGGTTGTCGCGCGTGACCTGCGCGCGCAGCAGCTCGAACTCGCTCTGGCTGCCGACCTGTCGCGCCGCGCGCGTCTGCCGGAGGATCTCCTCGGCCTGCGCGAGCGAGGTGTCGGCGATCTCGGTGAGGCGGCTCGCGAGGGCGGCGTCGAAGTACGCCTGCGTCACGTCGAGCACCAGCTGTGCGCGCTGCGCGCGGAGCTCGATGTCGGCCGAAGCGCGGGCGGCGTTGGCGGCCGCGAGCTGGCCCTCGATGCGACCGAAGGTGAAGACGTTCTGCGATGCCTGGAGGCCGAGCACCCACTGGTTCTTCGCGCCGAAGCCGACCTTGGTGAAGTCGATGGACTGCGCCTGGGCGCAGGTGGTGGCCTGCGCAATGGCGGCGGCGCGCTCGGCGGCGGTGGCGCCGCTCGCGATGCGAGGAGCGCAAAGTGACACCGGAGCGGGCACCGTGCTGGTGTCGGCGCTGCCGCTGCCGGCGAGCGCGGAGAATTGCGACTTCAGGGTCTTGGTGTACGCGGCGGTGCCGGCGAGCTGCGGCAGGTACGCGCTGCGGGCCTGGTACTGCTGGCCGTTGCTGCGCGCCACGCCGGCGCGGGCGATGGTGATGGCCTCGCTCTGCGACTCGGCGGTGCGCACGGCATCGTCGAGGGTGAGGCGGCGGACCGTGGCCGGCGCGCCCTGCTGCGCGAGCAGGCTGGCCGGCAGCAGCAGCAGCGCCACGAGGGCGGTGCGCGTCCGGCTATGCGGGGATGTCATGACTTGATTTCTGAGAAGGAGTAGCCGACCGCGCGGAGGAAGATTCCCACGTAGCGCGCGGGTGCCGCATCGGCGGGTTGGGGAAAGCCGCCGGGGATCACGTCCCGGCACATCGCGTCGCCGAAGAGCGACGACATGAGCATCGATACCGCTGTATGGACGTCGGCGTCCGCCGCGGCGCGCTTCGCGAGTTGCAGGCGGTGCACGTACGTCTCGAGCTGTTCGCGGGCGCACTCAGGACCCTTGCAGGCGGTGAGTGCGGCATCGGGCCGCTCTTCCATCTCGCTCATGGCCTTCCGGAGGAAGGAGCTGTGAGCGCTCATCATCCCCAACTGCCCCTCGACCCAGTCGGTCAACTCGATGCGGGCGTCGCCGGGCTCGTCGGGAAGCTCGGCCAGGGCGAGCGCGGTGGAGCGCTCGCGCATCAGCGTCTGGAAGAGCTGGTCCTTCGAGCCGAAGGTTCGGAAGATCGAGACCTCGTTCACGCCGGCCTCGTTGGCGATGAGGCGGGTGGTCGCGCCACGGAAGCCGTGCTGCGCGTATGTCTTCGCAGCGGCCTCGAGTATTTTCTGTCGGATGTCCATAAGGCCCGCAGTATATGACCAGCGGGTCAGTGAAGCAAGCAGGTACTTGCTAACACAGATGTTTAATTCGTATTTCAGGGCTAGACGGGCCATATTCACGCTCGATGCGCCCCTCCCTCCCCCTCATAGGCATGGTCGCGCTCGGCAGCGCGATTGGTGGCATGGCCCGCTTCCTCCTGTCCGGCGCCGCCCAGGCGCGCTGGCCTGACGGCCTGCCCTGGGGCACCCTGATCATCAACGTGGGCGGCTCCCTCCTGATCGGCGCCCTGCTGCGGAGCTCGCTCGACGGACCCGGCATCGCGCCCGGTGTGCGCGCGCTGCTGGCCGTGGGATTCTGCGGCGGCTTCACCACCTTCTCGACCTTCTCCTGGGAAACCGCCGTGATGCTTCGCGAGGGTGAGCTCACCCGCGCGGCGCTCTACACCGCGCTCTCCGTGACGCTTTCCATCGCCGCCACATTCGCCGGCTTTCGCCTCGCCCGCTGACCCTACCGAACACCATGCGCAAACCGATCCTGCTCTCCGTGGCCGCGACCCTGCTCCTCGCCGGCTCGGCGTTCGCCCACGACTTGTTCCTCAAGCTCGACCACTACGTCCTGCCGGCGCACGCGGCGGTTCGCGTGCAGGTGCTCAACGGCACCTTCACGAAGAGCGAGAACAACATCGAGTCCGAACGGATCGGCGACCTGCGGCTCGTGGGAGTTCGCGACACGGTCGCGCTGCCGCTATCCGCATGGACGAGCCCCGACACGCTCCACAGCGTGATCGCCTTCACCACCGGCGACGAGGGCACCTACGTGCTCGGCGCCACGGTGAAGCCGCGCGAGATCACGCTCGAGGGTGCGCAGTTCAATGCCTACCTGAAGGAAGAGGGCATCCTCGACGCGCTCGCCGACCGCCGCCGCACGCATGAGCTGCAGCGCAGGGCCACCGAGCGCTACGCGAAGTTCGTGAAGGCCGTGTACCAGGTCGGCGCTGCATCCACCGACGCCGCGCTGCGGCCGCTTCACTACGACGCGGAGATCGAGCTGCTCTCCAATCCCTACTCGGCCACCGGCGGGCACCTCCGCGTTCGCGCGATGGTGGACGGCAAGCCGCTCGCGCACCACGTGATCCTCGCGGGCAGCGAGCGGCGGAAGGGCGAGATGAGCGCGACCACGGACGCGAACGGGGAGGCGCGGTTCACCTTCCCCGCGCACGGCCGGGCCTACGTGAAGTTCGTCTCCATGAAGCGCGCGCCGGCGGGCGCTGGCGTGGACTACCTCTCGAAGTGGGCGACGCTGACCTTCGAGGTCCGGTGATCGTTTTCCTCGCGTTCCTGTTCGTCCTCAGCGGCGCCTCGGGACTCATCTACGAGTCCATCTGGACTCGCTACCTCGGATTGTTCGTGGGGCACAGCGCCTACGCGCAGATCGTGGTGCTCGTGATCTTCCTGGGCGGCATGTCGCTCGGCGCATTCCTGGTGGGCAGGCGCTCGTCGCGGCTGGCGCGCCCGCTCATCGGGTATGCGGTGGTCGAACTGCTGGTCGGCGTGATCGGCTTCTTCTTTCACGACATCTTCGTGGCCGTCACGGGATGGGCCTACGCATCGGCGTTTCCCGCGCTCGCGGGCGGCGCGGGCGTGTCACTCGTGAAGTGGGGAATTGCCGGGCTGCTGATCCTGCCGCAGTCGGTGCTCCTGGGCGCCACCTTCCCGCTGATGAGCGCGGGGGCCATCCGCATCTCGGGCGCGCAGCCCGGGCGCACCCTCTCCGTGCTCTACTTCGCCAACTCGCTCGGAGCGGCGGGCGGCGTGCTGCTCGCCGGCTTCGTGCTGCTCGAGCGCTATGGCCTGCCGGGGACGCTGCTCACCGCGGCGCTCCTGAACTTCGCGGTGGCGCTCACGCTGGCCGTGGTGCTCCGCGCACGGGACCGCGGCGAGGGCACGCTGGGCGTGCGTCCCTCGGGCGCATTCACCACCGCCGAGGTGAGCGTGGCATCCGAGGGGAGCGGCCTGCCGTATCGTGAGGAAGAGGGCACCTCCCCCTCGCCGATGCTGCGCGCGCTCTGGGGGCCGCTGCTCATCGTGACCTTCGGCACCGCGGTCGCGAGCTTCATCTACGAGATCGCCTGGGTGCGCATGCTGTCGCTCGCGCTCGGGAGCGCCACGCACTCGTTCGAGCTGATGCTCAGCGCGTTCATCCTCGGCCTCTCGCTCGGCGCATTCTGGGTGCGCTCGCGCGCCGACCGCTGGGAGCATCCCGTGCGCGTGCTCGGCATCGTGCAATGGGTGATGGGGACGCTCGCCATCGCGACGCTGCCGCTCTACATGATGAGCTTCAGGTGGATCTCGTGGCTGATCCTCGCATTGCGCGCGAACGACTCCGGCTACGACGCGTTCTCCGTGGCGCGCTACGTGATCTGCCTGGTGGTGATGCTGCCGGCGACGTTCTGCGCGGGGATCACGCTGCCGCTCATCACCAGGATGCTGCTGCGCATGGGCGCCGGGGAGCGCTCCATCGGGCAGGTGTACAGCGTCAACACGCTCGGCTCGATCGTGGGCGTGGCGCTCGCGGGACTGCTGCTCATGCCGCTGCTCGGGCTCAAGCTGCTGCTCGTGACCGGTGCGCTGGTGGACATCGCGATGGGCGCGCTGCTCATCGTGCCGGCCGTGCGACAGGGGCTCCTGCCGCGCCGGCGTACCATTGCCCTCGCAGCGGCGACACTGGTGTTCGTGATCGCGAACGCGGCGTTCGTGTCCTTCGAGAAGCGCGTGCTGGCGAGCGGCGTCTATCGCCATTCGATCATCCCGAAGCAGGGACAGTACACCTTTCCCTTCTACGCGGATGGCCGCACCGCCACGGTGAGCGTGCGCAAGAGCACCGGCGATGACGGCATGCTCACGCTGTCCACCAACGGCAAGCCCGACGCGTCCATCGGCGGCTTCTGGACTGACACCACGCCGAGCGTGCGCTTCCCGCTGCAGCTCGACCTGTCCACGCAGGTGATGCTGCCGCTGATCACGCTCGCGCACATGCCGAATGCCCGCGAGGCAGCGGTGATCGGCCAGGGCTCGGGAATGACCTCGCACTTCCTGCTCGGCAGCCCGCGGCTGTCGCGGCTGGCGACGATCGAGATCGAGCCGGCGATGATTCGCGGGTCGCGCATGTTCTATCCGTCCAACGCCCGCGTCTTCGACGACCCCCGCTCGATCTTCGTGCTCGACGACGCGAAGTCGTATTTCGCCGCGGCCAACCGCAAGTTCGACCTCATCATCTCGGAGCCGTCGAATCCGTGGGTGAGCGGCGTGTCGGGGCTGTTCACGACCGAGTTCTATGCGCGCGTGCGCGGCCACCTCGCGCCAGGCGGCGTGTTCGGGCAGTGGCTGCACCTCTACGAGCTGAGCGACCGCCTGGCGCTGAGCGTCGTCAAGGCGATCGACGACAACTTTCCCAGCTACGAGGTGTTCTTCACCTCCAACCTGGACATCCTGATCGTCGCGTCGAATGACGCTGCACTGCCGGCGCCGGCGTGGACTACCGTCCTCGCCTTCCCGGGCGTGGCCGCGGAGCTGAAGCGCGTGGTGCCGCTCGAGGCGGAGGTGCTTGAGGCCATGCGGCTGGGCGGTCGCGCCGCGCTGCATCCCTACCTCGAGACGCGCGGCGGGCCGAACTCCGACTTCTACCCGGTGCTCGATCTCGGCGCCGAGCGCACGCGCTTCCTGCACGAGAACGCAGATGGCTTCACCTCGCTGAGTGGCGGGCGCTTCAACCTGGTCGCCGCGCTCACCGGGCGTCGCTACGACTGGGGCACGCTGGCGCTGCCGGTGACGCCCGAGATACGACGCGTGAGCGCGCTCGCACTTGGCCAGCGCCTGCGCGCGGTGCGCGGGAGCGGCGCACCGGTCGAGGAGGGCGACACCGCCCTCGCCCGTGCTGCGTACGACTATCGCGCGCTGGAGCGCGAGCTCGCCGGGCCGGCGCCCCTCGACTGGCGCAAGTGGCTCGCGCGCGTGCTCGACGTGGAGCAGGACATCCACGAGGGCACGGCGGGCGTGGTGGACGAGAAGTTCTACGAGGGCGTGCGCGGCTTCGCGAAGTCACGCGGCGCGCCCAGTGGCGTGCAGTGGACGCTGGACTTCCTGCACGGAACGGGCACGTGGAACTGGGCGGAGACGTATGCCGCCGCGGACTCGCTCATCCGCTGGCGTGACGCGAAGTCGGAGAACTGGCTCTCGCCGCAGACGCTGCGCGAAGGGGCAGTAGTCGCCGCCCTGAAGCTCGACCACCCAGATGTCGCGAAGAAGTGGCTGCAGGACTTCGGCATCTCGCGGGATGACGTGACGCTGCGGGACCGGATACTCGCTGGGTTCGTGGGGCAGGCGTTGCGGGAGAAAAAACAACAGCATTAGCCGCGGACGACCGCGGACGACCGCGAACAAAGGCAGGATAGCCTCTCGTTCAGCCGGCCTGCTTCGCGCTCGTTCGCGCTCATCCGCGGCAAAGTATTTTTAGTCCCGGCCTCGACGACGACCGCCTGCTTGGCGCTACGCCAGAAAGAGCAACAGCCTTAGCCGCGGACTAGCGCGGACGAGCGCGAACAAAGGCAGGATAGCTTCTCGTTCATCCGGCCTGCTCCGCGGTCGTCCGCGGTCGTCCGCGGCTCAAGCTTTTGCAGTTCCTACGGCTTCACGGGAACCGCCTGCTTCGCCTTCGCGAAGTCCCCGGCCCGCACCACCACCATCTTCTTCGGGTCGATGGTCTTGCGCAGCGCGGCGTTCACTTCGTCCACTGTGAGCGCGGCCACCTTCGACTCGATGCCCTCGTCGAACGCCAGCGTGCGGCCCAGCCACAGGTCGGTGGAGAGCGCCGAGGAGATCGACGCGTCCTGCGCGCGACCGACCTTGCGCTGCTGCAGCCAGCCCTGCTTCGCTTTCTCGAGCTCGTCGGCGGTGATGCCGTCCTTCAGCAGGCGGTCTACCTCCTCGAAGAAGCCCGCCTCGAGCTTCTCGGCATTCGCCGGGTTGTAGATCGCGTAGCCGATGAACACGCCGTACGGCTCGCGCGAGTTCACCACCGTCTGCGTACCCGCGGAGTAGCTCAGGCCATCCTTCTGGCGCAGGCGCGTGATCATGCGCGAGCCCAGCGGCGTCTCCCCAAAGATGTAGCTGCCGAGCGCGAGCGCCGGGTACGCGGGATCGAGGTCGTTCATCGCAAAGGTGTGCCCCGCCACGAACATCGCATTCGCCTTGTCCGGCGTCTCGAGCGACTTCCGCGACGCAGGCACCGCCTGCTGCCGGCTGGGCACGGGCGCGTAGGCAACCTTGCTCTTCCAGCCCGCGAAGACGGCCGGCAGCTTCGACGTGATCACCGCGTCGTCCACCTCGCCCACGATCACGGCCTCTCCCGCGGAGGCACCGACGAAGTCGTCGTAGAACTTCTTCACGTCGGCCACGGTGACCGCCTTGATGTTCGCCAGGCGTTCGTCGATGGTCGGCGCGTAGCGTGGGTTGCCCCTGGGGTACGCCGAGATGGCGTGCGAGAACTCGACCTGCGCCAGCACCAGCGGCTCCGAGCGCTGCGCCTCGAGCGCCTGCACGGATGCGCGCTGCACCTCATCGAACTCCTTCGCGTCGAAGGCGGGCTCGCGAAGGATGCCGCGCATCACGTCGAGCACTGCGGGAATGTTCGCCCGTGCCGCCTCGATGCTCACGCGCGTGGCCCCGAAGTTCGACGAGATCCCGACGCGCGCCTTCAGCTTGTCGAGCGTGTCCTTCACCTGCTGGCGCGAGAGCGTCTTCGTGCCGCGCATCAGCATGTCGCCCAGCGCGTCGCCGGCGTCGCCACGGTTCGTGAGTGCCTTCTCGTTCCCGGTGCGCAGCACCAGGAGCATGTTCACCGTCTCGCCGCGAGTCTTCTTCGGCAGGTACGCCAGCTTGAGCCCCGTGCCGGCGATCGTGCCGCGCTTCACGCGCGCCTCGATGTTGGCCGGCGTGGGGTCGAACGCCTCGCCCGAGGCAACGATGGCGGAGCCCTTGTAGTCCTTTACCAGCGCTGCGACGTCGGGACCCGCCGGAATGTCGGCGCGGTCCACGTTGTCGGTGCTCACGAAGCTGCCGATCGTGCGGTTGGTCGGCTTGAGGTACGCGGTGGCCACGCGACGCACGTCGGCGGTGGTGACCGCCTTGATGCGATCGCGCTGCAGGAAGAACAGGCGCCAGTCACCCATGGCGGTGTACTCGCTCATCACCAGGCCGATCTGGTCGGACTTGGTGAGCGCGAGGTCGATGTTCTTGAGGATGTTCGTCTTGGAGCGCGAGACTTCCTCGTCGGTGGGCGGCTTCGCGCCGCGCACCTCATCGATCGTCGCGAACAGCGCCTGGCGTGCAGGAGCGATCGAGTCGGTCTTGCGCAAGCTCACCAGGAAGGCGACGCCGCCAGGCTCGGCCTGCTGCATCAGGAAGTCGTCGACTGACGAGCCCTTCTTCGCCTCGACGATGCTCTTGTAGAGGCGGCCGGCTGGCGCCGCAGCCATCACGTCAGTGAGCACCATGATCGCCGGAAAGTCCGCGTGCGTTCCGGCCGGCGTGTGGTAGAACACGCCCACCAGCTGCTGGTCCGCCACGCGCCGCACCGTGATCTCGCGCTCGCCGTCCTGCGTGGGCTCGGTGGTGTACGTGGGCTCGAGGGTGCGCGCGGGGCGCGGGAGCGTGCCGAACCGCTTCGCGATCTCGTCGAGCGCCTTCTTCTCCTCGAACCGGCCCGCGACCATCAGCACCGCGTTGTCGGGCTGGTAGAACTTGTGGTAGAAGTCCTGCAGCTTGCCGATCGGCACGTTCTCGATGTCGGCGCGGTTGCCGATGGGCAGGCGACCGTAACCATGAAACAGGTAGGCGGAGCCGAGTACCGTCTTGATGGTCGCGATGAAGGGCGAGTTCTCGTTGTTCTCGAACTCGTTGCGCACCACCGTGAATTCGCTCTGCAGGTCGGCCCTGGCCACGTTCGCGTGCAGCATGCGGTCGGCTTCCGCCGACAGGGCCCACACGAGGTTGGTGTCCGAGGCGGGCAGCACCTCGTAGTAGTTCGTGCGATCGAACGAAGTGGTGCCGTTGTAGGTCGCGCCGCGGGCCTCCAGCTCCTTCGGAAGCGTGGGGTGCAGCGGTGTGCCCTTGAACAGCATGTGCTCGAGCAGGTGGGCCATGCCCGCCTCGCCGGGTCCCTCGTGTCGCGATCCAACCAGGTACGTGACGTTGACCGTCACCGTCGGCTTGCTGGCATCGGGAAAGAGCAGCACGCGCATGCCGTTGGGCAGCGAGTACTCCGTGATGCCCTCCACGCTCGTGACCCTGGTGGGCACGGGCGCGGCCGGCTGCTGCGCGAAGAGGGCAATTGGCAGGGCGGCGACGAGCGCGGCCAGGCGGATGGCGGGGCGAACTGCGGACATACGGCCTCGTGGGGAAGTCGGGGAAGGAGCTTCCCTTTCATTTTACGGCGTCCGCGCGCTCTCGGCCATCAATCGAGGGGATTCGCGCTGTAAGGGATTACTCGGCCAGGGGCGAGCTGTCCCACTGCTGCAGCAGCGCGGCGGGGCCGTCGTACACCGCGAGCGTGCCCGCGAGGTCACGGTCTCCCCATCCGCCGGAGCGGAATCCGATGCAGCCCACGCCGGCGCGAAGCGCCGCTTCCACGTCGTAGGGCGTGTCGCCGATCATCACGGCGTGCCCCGCGTCGAGCTTCCCTCGGCGCAGCGCCGCCACGATGATGTCGGGATCCGGCTTGGATTCCTCGGCGTCGTCGCTGCTCGTCTTCTGCGGCAGCAGGTCGAGCAACTCGACCTGTTCCAGCATCGCCTCGAGCTCCTCGCGCTTCGCGCTGGTGGCCACGACCATCACGAGCTTCGCCGCGTGCATGCGCTCCAGCAGCGCGCGCGCACCCGGGAGCGGCTGCAGCGAGGGGAGATAGCGCTCGTGGAAGATCTCGGCGCGGCGCGCGGCCAGCTCCTTCGCCGGCGGGCTTTCCGCGTTGAGCCCCGTGAGCCTGGGGATCAACTTGTCGCCGCCCATGCCGATCAGCGGCCGCACGCGCGAGGCGGGGATGGCATAGCCCGCCTCCGTCAGCGTGTCCGCCCAGGAGTCGGCGTGCGCGTCGTTGCTGTCGATGAGCGTGCCGTCCACGTCGAGGAGGACGCCACGCAGCAGCCTTCCGGTCATGCGTGCAGCTCAGTCGTGACGATGCTTCGTGCGCCGCTCGAAGACGACCTCGTCCCCGATGACCATGTAGCGGATGATGCGGTCGCGCGCTTCGGGATACTGCTTCTGGCGATCGCGAAATCGATCGTTCGACACGATGGCGGCGTCGAGCTCGCGTGCGAAGCTGAGGATGAAGTAGTCGGCGTCGGTTCCGGCGGGAGCCTGACGCACGACGCCGTCGTCGATGAGCTTCTCGTACTCCTTCACGCGATCGATCTGGTGGCGCAGCGCGGCGTCGGCCATGACGATCGGCACGAACCCCTGCTCCACCAGCTTGCGTCGCACCGCCAGGATGTTGCCGAGCAGGGCCTGCGGACCCTCGCTGGAATGGGCGACGTTGGACCCGTCGACCAGCGCGAAGCTGCCATGGCCCTGCTCTGGGGTCTCGGACACTAGGGTGCCGGCGGCTTCTGGGACGCGGGCGTCGCGAGTCCGGGGACGAGCGCCGTCGAGTCGCGGCGCGTCGTGTCGCGCGCGAGGCTGTCGCGGTGCGCGTGGGCCGAGTCCGCCTTGGTCATGGAGTCGAGACCGGCGGACATCTTCTGCTGGTCGCTCGCCCCGCCGCAGGCGGCGAGCGCGACAGTGACGGTAACGAGCACGATGCGCGAGAACATCTGACACCTCGGGGAATGGGTGCACGAACGGCCCCGCGCGAGCGCGGGGCCGTGGGTGTGCTATTCAAGCTTCGGACCGCGCTACGGCTTCGCGGCGGGCGCGGCGGCGCCCTGCGTCCCCTGGATCTTCATCGCCTTGTCGAGGTGCGATTGCACGACGGGAGCCGCCTCACCGATGGCCGACTTGAGCTGCGCCGTGGAAGTGGCGGCCGCGCCTGCCTGCGCGCGCTTCAGCACTTCCTGGTGCATGGCCACTTCGTGCGCGATGTACATGCGATCCCAGTCCGCGCCCTTCGCCATGGCCTTGAGCGAGTCGGCGGCCTTGTCGTGCGACGCGGGCAAGGTGTCACCGGCCATCGGCTCGGGCGTCACGGCGAGGGCCTTCGCGAGCTCCTGTCCCTTGGCGCGCAGCTTGTGGTGGTCCGTCATCATGTCCTTGCCGAACGCCTTCACCGCGGCGCTCGTCCCCTTGCTCGCGGCCAGTGCGCCGCCCGAACTGTCGGCCATGTTGGCCCAGTCGAGGAATCCGAGGATGCTCGCATCCGTCATGGCGGGCGCGGCCGGCGCCATGGCCGCGGTGTCGTGATGCGTGGTGTCGGCGGCCATCTTCGCTGAATCGGTGGCCGCGTTGTCGCCCTTGGCGCAGGCGGCCATGAGCGCGAGTGCGGCGAGGGTCGTGGGGAGGCGGAACTGCATGGTGGTTCTCCGGGAGAGTTGAGGCCGGCGCGGGCTGCAATGTGTACGCCAGCGCGGATCGTTTCGGCAGCGAAACGACACTGCCGATCATCGAGTTACCGGCCTCCGCGCACTCACTCAAAGAGGATCATGAGTTTCTCCGGGAAACGCTGCTTTTGGTCCATATGGTGCCCTGTATGTACGCATGGATCGATCGTGGAGCTGGTCGCGGGCGGAGCGGAAGGTGGCCATGCGCATCGGCGCGGGGATCCTGGCGGCCTCGGCCATTGGCGCGGCATTGCGGCTGGCTCCGTCTGGCACGCGGGACCAGATCGCGCACGCCACCGCGCAGGTCGCGCAGGCGAGCGCGACAGTCGTCGGGACCAATGCGGCGCTCGCGGATGAAGTGGAGGCCGGACGCCACCTGGGATTCGACACGCACGAGTATCCCGGCGACGTCACGATGCGCGCGTGGAAGGCCTCCGACTCTCCCTACGAGTGGGTCGGCTACTACCTCGTGGCGCCCTGCCATCGCGACGACTCCTGGGCGAGCAAGCGAACGACGCTCGCGCAGATGGGATGGGGCGTGGCGGTGGTCTACGTTGGCCAGCAGAGCTGGGGACGGGCACCGCGCAAGCTGTCGCCGTCAGCGCTGGCGAAGGCCCGCAGGCAGAGCGTGACGTGCTCGGCGGACTACGTGAGCGCAGCCCGGGGCCGTGCGGATGCCAACGACGCGATCGCCCGCGCGCAGGCGGAGGGCTTCCCGAAGGGCACGGTGGTGTTCCTCGACATCGAGCGAATGGACAAGGTGCCCGCGGCCATGCGCGAGTACTATCGCGCATGGGTGGACCGCCTGCTTGCGGAGGGGACGTACAAGCCCGGCGTGTATGCGCACACCTTCAATGCGGTGTCCATCCATGACGACGTGAAGGCGGTCTACGCGCTGCACGGGAACAGCGACGACCCGCCGTTCTGGGTGGCGAGCACGCGCGACTTCTCGCCCGAGAAGGCGCCGAGCGAGGTGGGGCACGGTTTCGCGGGAATGTGGCAGGGCATCCTGGACGTCTCGCAGACGTGGGCGGGAATCAGGCTGCCGATCGACGTCAACATCTCGCAGTGGGCCTCGCCGTCGCTCAATGGGGTGAGCGCGGAGTAGGGGCCTTGGTGCGCCCTGGGCCGGCCCCACAGATTTGTGCACGCCGAAACAGCTCCGAAAAATCCGAAACACGCCGAACCGCGAAAAAGATTGCCTTCGCAGTTCGCGGCCGTTTCGGCTGTTCCAGCGCGTTTCGGCGTGCACGAGCGAAGCGAGTGAATTTTCCTGTGGGGCCGGCCCTCCTGGCTGCACTGGCGCCGACCCGCGCAGGCGGGCACTTTCTCGCCATGCCCACTCGCCGCCAGTTTCTCGGCACACTCGGCGCGTCGCTCGGCGGCGCAGCAGTGGCCTCGGCCTGCGCCCGGGCCAGCAACGCCGGCGACAGCACGGCTGCCGGACGCACGCCGAAATCCCTGCCGCCGGGCTTGCAACTCTATACGGTGCGCGACCGCATGAAGCGGGATCCCGAGGGGACGCTCGCCGAGGTCGCGCGCATCGGATATCGCGAGCTCGAGTTCGCGGGCTATCACGGCCGCACGCCGGCGCAACTGCGCGCCACGCTCGACCGGCTGGGAGTTCGCGCGCCTTCATCCCACGTGGGCCTCGATGAGCTCACCGACAGGCTGCCGGAGACGGTGAGTGCCGCGCGCATCATGGGACACGAATTCCTGGTGCTCGCGTGGATCGACGACGCGATGCGGAAGGACTGGAGGAAGACCGCCGCGACGCTCAATGACATCGGCCGGCGCGTGCACGACTCCGGGCTTCGCTTCGCCTATCACAACCACGACTTCGAGTTCGCCACCTTGAATGGCCAGGTCGGCTACGACGTGCTGGTCGCCGAGACGAATCCCGACCACGTGGAACTGGAGATGGACCTGTACTGGGTGACGAAGGCCGGCGTCGATCCCATGAAGTACCTGCGCGCATTCCCGACGCGCATCTCCATGGTGCACCTCAAGGACGCGACCGCCGCGCCGGAGCGCAACATGGTCGACGTCGGCGCCGGCGTACTGGACTTCCCTGCGCTGCTCGCCGCCAGCGCGCGCATCGAGCACGCATTCGTGGAGCACGACGAGCCGAAGGATTCCCTCGCCTCTGCCGCGGCGAGCTTCAATTACCTCTCGAGGATGAAGAAATGAAAGTCGAGCCGTACGACGTATGCATCATCGGGTCGGGGGCCGGCGGCGGAATGTCGGCGTATGCCCTCACGAAGGCGGGTGCGCGCGTCGTGATGCTGGAGGCGGGCGGCGAGTGGTACGCGTCGAAGGACTCCCAGATGCTCACGCCGGCGTATGCGTCGCCCCGCCGCGGGGCATCGAAACGCACGCGTCCCTTCGGCGAGTTCGACGCATGCGACGGGGGATGGGACATCGAGGGAGAGCCGTTCACGCGCGCACCCGGCACCCAGTTCAACTGGTGGCGTGGCCGCATGCTCGGCGGGCGCACGAATCACTGGGGGCGCATCTCGCTTCGCTTCGGCCCCGATGACTTCAAGGGCTATGCGGGCAACGGCCTCGGCCTCGACTGGCCGATCGGCTACGACGACGTGGCGCCGTATTACGACCGGGTGGACGACCTGATCGGCGTGTTCGGCAGCAACGAGGGACTGCACAATCACCCGGACGGCAAGTTCCATCCGGCGCCGAAGCCGCGCTGCTACGAGCTGCTCGTGAAGAAGGCGAGCGACCAGCTCGGCATCACGTGCATTCCCAGCCGGCTGTCGGTGATCACGAAGCCGCTGCCCGGTCGCATGGCCTGTCACTACTGCGGCCAGTGCAATCGCGGCTGCCAGGTGAAGGCGAACTTCTCGAGCCCCGACGTGCTCATCGCGCCGGCGCTCGCGACCGGCCGGCTTACGCTCATCACGAACGCGATGGCGCGCGAGGTCACCGTCGGCAAGGATGGCCTCGCGACGGGCGTGTCGTACATCGACAAGAAGACCGGTGCTGATCGCCACATCGCGGCCAAGGTCGTGGTGCTCGCCGCGAGCGCCTGCGAGAGCGCGCGCCTGATGATGAACTCGAAGTCGACGTACTTCCCGCAGGGGATCGGCAACTCCACCGGACGGGTGGGCAAGGGGCTCACCGACACCACCGGGTCCGACGTCGCCGGCTTCGTTCCGCAGCTGGCGGACCACGTGCCGCACAACGAGGACGGCGTGGGCGGCATGCACGTGTACATGCCCTGGTGGCTCGACAACAAGAAGCTCGACTTCCCGCGCGGCTACCACATCGAGGTGTGGGGCGGGCTGGGCCAGCCCGGCTACGGATACGGCGGCGGCATCCAGCGCTATCCCGGCGGCGGCGGTTACGGCGCGAGCCTCAAGAACGAGTACCGGAAGTACTACGGCACCACGATCGGGTTCTCGGGACGCGGCGAGATGCTGCCGAACGAGGACACCTACTGCGAGATCGACCCGACCGCCGTGGACCAGTTCGGGATCCCGGTGCTGCGCTTCCACTGGAAGTGGAGCGACAACGAGTACAACCAGGTCAAGCACATGCAGGAGACCTTTCGCTCGCTCATCAAGCAGATGGGCGGCGAGGTGTGGTCACCGATGCCCACGAAGGAACAGGGCTACGGCATCTCCACCGGCGGCTCGATCATCCACGAGCTCGGGTGCACGCAGATGGGCAACGACCCGAAGAACTCCGTGCTGAACGCCAACTGCCAGTCGCACGACTGCAAGAACGTCTTCGTGGCCGACGGCGGGCCGTTCGTGACGCAGGCGGACAAGAATCCCACGTGGACGATCCTCGCGCTCGCGTGGCGCACTGCCGACTACATCTCCGCCCAGCGCAAGCAGGGGGCCCTGTGACCACTCGCCGAGAAGCACTCAAGTCCATCTCGATGCTGCCGGTCGTCGCGTCCATCGACTGGACGAAGCCGGCGCTCGACCGCGCATCCGGGTTCGTGAACGAGCTCGCCGCGCTCGACGCGACCGCTCCTGCCTACGCGCCGAAGTTCTTCAGCGCGCACGAGTGGAAGACGCTGCGCGTCATCGCCGACGTCATCATCCCGAAGGACGAACACTCGGGGAGCGCCACCGACGCGAAGGCGCCGGAGTTCATCGACTTCATGATGATGGACAAGGAGACCTCCGAGGCCACGAAGACCTTCCTGCGCGGATGCCTGGCGTGGATGGACAACGAGTCGCGCCGCCGCTTCGGCGTGGACTTCATCACGGCCACGGGTGCGCAGCACCGCGAGATCTTCGACGACATCGCATTCCCGAAGAAGGCGAAGCCGGAGATGGCGCGCGGCGTCGCGGTGTTCAACCGGCTGCGCGACTCGATTGCGTCGGCGTTCTACTCTTCTGCGATGGGGTGGCAGGACCTCCGGTACATCGGGAACGTGTTCAACCCGAACTGGAACGGCTGCCCCCC
Source organism: Gemmatimonadota bacterium (assembly GCA_028287305.1). GTDB lineage: Bacteria > Gemmatimonadota > Gemmatimonadetes > Gemmatimonadales > Gemmatimonadaceae > JAQBPX01. The sequence continues at coordinate 167,912 of JAQBPX010000015.1, read as the reverse complement.
CGCAGCCACCCAGAAGCTCGGCGTGTCGTACGATGAGTATGACGCCTCCCTCAAGTCGCAGCGCGCGAAGAGGGGCGCATGAGCGAGCGGCTCGGCGTCGGCTTCATCGGCTCGGGCTTCAATGCCCGCTTCCACATGCTCGGCTGGAAGGGCGTGCGCGATGCGGACGTCCTCGGTGTCTGGAGTCCCAACGCGAAGAACGCTGCGTCGGCGGCAGCCTACGCGCGCCAGCTCGACGTCGGCCAGGCAAAGGCGTACAGGTCCATCACCGACATGGTCGCCGATCCGGCGATCGACGCCCTCTGGCTCACGGGGCCGAACCAGGCGCGCATCGAGAACTTCGAGGAGATCGTGAGCGCGGTGGAGCGCGGCAAGGGGACGCTCAGGGGCATCGCCTGCGAGAAGCCGCTCGCGCGAAACGTGGCCGAGGCGAAGGAGGTGATCCGGCTGGTGAAGCGCATCGGCGTGCCGACCGGATACCTCGAGAACCAGCTGTTCGCCCCGCAGGTCGAGGCCGGGCGCGCGCTGCTCTGGGCGCGCGGTGCGGCAACCACGGGTCGCCCGTACCTGGCCCGCGCCGCCGAGGAGCACAGCGGGCCGCACATGCCGTGGTTCTGGCAGGGCGACCTGCAGGGCGGGGGCGTGCTGAACGACATGATGTGTCACTCGGCGCTCATGGTGCGGCACCTGCTCACCCAGCCCGGCGAGCCGCTCTCCAGCGTGAAGCCGGTGAAGGTCACCGCGCACATCGCGAGCCTCAAGTGGTCGCGACCGGAGTACGTGAAGCGCCTGAAGAAGAGCATGGGCGTGGACTACTCGAGGAAGCCGAGCGAGGACTTCGCCAGCCTGATGATCGAGTTCGAGACGGCCGACGGGCATCGCGTGCTCGGCGAGGCGTCCACGTCGTGGAGCTTCATCGGCGCGGGGCTGCGCCTCTCCGCCGAACTGCTGGGTCCCGAGTACTCGATGAGCTGGAACACGCTCGACGCCGGCCTCAAGCTGTTCTTCAGTCGCGAGGTGAAGGGGCGCGCCGGCGAGGACCTGGTGGAGAAGCAGAATGCCGAGATGGGATTGATGCCGGTGGTCGCGAACGAGGCGGTCGCGTACGGCTACGAGGCTGAGGACCGGCACTTCGTGCGCGTGTTCCTCGGCAAGGAGAAGCCGCTGCTCACCTTCGATGACGGGCTGGAAGTGGTGAAGATGCTGATGACCGCCTACCAGAGCGCCGAACAGGGGAAGACCATCTCGTTCCCCGCGAAGGGCATCGACAAGTTCGTGCCGGCGGTGGCTCGCGGCGCGTGGAAGGGGTCGGCCACACTGTGAATTCATGAGCCCGCTGCTCGAGGTCGCGGTAGTCTCGGTGGCAGAGGCGATCGAGGCCGAGGCGCTCGGCGCGGCGCGACTGGAAGTGTGCGTGCACCTCGACGTCGGCGGCACCACGCCCTCACCGGCGCTGGTGCGCGACATTCGCGCGGCCGTCGCGATTCCGCTGGCCGTGCTGATCCGTCCGCGCGCCGGTGACTTCACCTACTCGCACCACGAATTCGCGCAGATGCGTCACGAGCTCGACGCGAGCGCCGAGGCGGGAGCGCACGACGTGGTGATCGGCGCGATCACGCGCGAGGGGCTGATCGACATGAGTGGCGTGACAGCGCTCGTGGATCGCGCGCGCGAGCTGGGGCTGGGCGTCGCGTTCCATCGGGCGTTCGACCGCGTGCGCGACCCGCTGGAGGAGATCGAGACGCTGCTCGACCTGCGGATCGACCGCATCCTCACGAGCGGTGGAGCGCCGACGGCCATCGAGGGCAAGGAAGTGCTGCGGATGCTGGTGGAGCGCGCGGGCAAGGACCTCACGATCCTGGCCGGAGGTGGAGTGCGCGATGTCAACGTGCTGGAGCTGGTGCGGTACACGGGTGTGCGGGAGGTGCACTGTTCAGCGCCCGCAGCACGTGCCGTGCTGCGGGAGCTCAGGGGCTGAGGCGCTGAGGGGCTGAGGACAGCAGTCCCCAGCCCCTCACACCTCAGCGCCTCACACCTCAGCCCCTCACACCTGCCCTACAGTTCCCACCCCTTCCGGTACTCCCGCGTGAGCCATTGGTTGGCTTCCGGGATGTTCGTGATCTTCATGTTCGCGCCGTCGTACTCGATCTTGCGACCCTGTCCGGCGCGCAGCGCCACCACGCCCAGGAGCATGGTCTCGGTGAGCTTCGCGGCGTACTCGAAGGGTGAGCTCGCCGTCGTCTTCCCCTTGCACGCGTCGGCGAAGTTCTGCTCGTGCGACGTGGTGACGCGCGCGAAGGTCTTCTTCACCGCGTCGGCCTCGTGCTGCCGCGCTTCCGGGTACACCTTCGGATTGTTGCCGTACGTCTCGTAGGTGATGTAGCCCTTCTCCCCCACGAAGATGCCGCCGCCGCCATCGCCGCCCGGTCGCGGGATCTCCGGGGCGATCATCGGCGAGAGGCCGCCGTCGTACCACTTCACCATCACCTCGGGCAGGTTCTTGCTGCGCGCCGCGAACTGGTACTCCGTGACCATCGCGAGCGGATACGAGCCGGGATTGCCGGCCGGCCCGCCCCATGGCGTGGACGTCGAGACCACGCTCGTGGGATAGCCCAGGTCGAGCGCCCAGAAGGGCTGGTCGATGAGGTGCGCGCCCATGTCTCCAATGGCGCTCACGCCGAAGTCCGTCCATCCGCGCCAGCTGAAGGGATGATACACCGGGTGATACGGCACGTCCCACGCGACCGGCCCGAGGAACAGCTGCCAGTCGAGCCCCGCGGGTGGCGTCTGCGGGTTGTCCGCCATCGCCTTCTGGATCGCCTGCTCCACGGTGCGCACGCCCCATCGCGGAGCGGCCGCTCCCTGCTCGGGCAGCGGGTTGATGAATGGCATCGGCTTCGACGGCGGGCGGGCGGCCTGCGTGGCGGGTGGGCGAGGCGGGAGCGGGCGCGGCGTGGGGCTCGGGATGCCCTGTGCCCAGTAGCGCTGCGGACGATCGGTGAAGATGTGGACCTCGTGCACCTTGCCGATCACGCCAGCGGCGATCAGCTCGTTGATGCGTCGCGTGCCGTCCATCGAATGGCCCTGGTTGCCCATCTGCGTCACCACGCCGGTCTCCCTTGCCGTGCGCGCAAGCAGCCGCGCCTCGTAGACGGAAAAGGTGAGGGGCTTCTGGACGTAGACGTGCTTCTTCTCGTGCATGGCCGCGTTCGCGACGGTCGCGTGCATGTGGTCTGGCGTCGCGATCACCACGGCATCGATGTCCTTCGACTTCGCCAGCATCTCGCGGAAGTCGGCGTACTTCGCGGCCTTCTGGTAGGACGCCAGCAGCCGGTTGCCGTCGGCCTCGTCCTCTGCGGTGCGATTCGCGTTCGGCCGCAGGTTGCCCGCCAGCGATCGCTCGACGTACGGGAAGTCCACGTCGGCGATGGCGACGACGTTCTCTCCCGCCTTGAGGATCTGGGACATGTTGTTCATGCCCATGCCGCCGATGCCCACGTGCGCCACGTTGAGCGTGTCGCTCGGCGCGCGGAAGCCGCGGCCGATCACGTGACGCGGGACGATCATGGGCGCGCCGATCACCGCCGCGGCCTTCGCGGTGGTCTCGACGAACTCGCGGCGGGTGATGTCGGTGGAGTCAGGCTTCGAATCGCTCACGATATTCCTCTAGGGGGAAGGAACGAAAAAATGAAGCAAGGACCAGGACGGACAGCGACTGGACCACTGCGGACCTGCCTCTTGCTGGTCCTGCAACTGTCCAGCAGTACTCCGCCGTTGTCCTGTTCAAAGCAGTTCAGGCCGCGGCGGTATCGAGCCTGGGCTTGAACGCAAATGCAAACATCAGGAACACCACCAGCGCCGCCGCGGCCGGGACCATCCAGATGCTCGGCCAGTCATGCACCGACGCGCATGTCGCGCCCGCGGCGCAGGTGGCGTCAGCGGTCTCGTAGTGCCCCACCACGCCACCCGACACGAACGCGCCGATGAAGTAGCCGAGGCCATTCGTCACGAAGTTGATGAACCCCTGTGCGGCGGCGCGCACCTTCGGGCCCGCCTTCTCGTCCGTGTAGATCTGGCCGGCCACGAAGAAGAAGTCGTAGCACACGCCGTGCAGCAGGATGCCGGCATAGATCATCCACATCCCCGCGCCCGCATTCCCCTGCGAGAACGCCACGTACCGCAGCGCCCAGGCGAGCATGCCGACCAGCATGATGACGCGAATCCCCGCGCGCCGCAGCACGAAGGGAAGCAGCAGCATGAAGCCGATCTCCGACATCTGCCCGAACGTCTGGATGAATGCCGGCTCGGGTACGTGTATCTCGTTGAGGAAGGGATTCGCGAAGCTGTAGTAGAACTGCAGCGGGATGCAGAGCAAAAAGCTGCCGACCACGAAGATCAGGAAGTCGCGGTCCTTCAGCAGTTGCAGCGCATCGAGCCCGAAGGCGTCGCGCGCGCTGAAGGGCGCGCCGGCCGCCTTGGGCGGCGTGTGCGGCAGCGCCAGCGAGAACAGGCCGAGCACCACCGAAGCCCCCGCGGCCAGGCGCATGGGCAGGGCGAGCGCGTCGGCATGGAGGAACTTGCCCACCGTGATGCCGGCGGCGATCCACCCGATCGTGCCCAGGACCCGGATCAGCGGGAAGTCCCGCGCCGGGTCCTGGATATGATGGAAGGAGATCGAGTTCGTGAGGCTCAGTGTGGGCATGTAGCACAGCGCATACACGATCAGCAGCGGATAGAAGGTGCCGAACGTCGTCTGCGTGCTCACCAGCCAGAGCAGCCCGCCGCCCACGATGTGCAGGATGGCAAGCAGCCGCTCCGAGGCGAAGAAGCGATCCGCCACCATCCCGACGAAGAAGGGCGACAGCAGCGCGGCGATGGCCGTCGCGCCATACGCGGCTCCCACCTGCGGACCCGTGAAGTGCAGCGTCTGCGACAGGTAGGTGCCCATCGTCACGAACCACGCGCCCCACACGAAGTACTGCAGGAACATCATCACGGAGAGCCGCGTGCGGATCGCGCCCATCAGAGTTCCCGGATGCGAATGTTGCGCAGCGCGAGCACGCCGTCGTGGTCACCCTGGATGCCGATGAAGCCGCGCGGCGCGCGCGCCCACTTCGGCAGGTCCTTGAACTTGCTCGCCTGGAACTTCGCCATCCAGTCGGGGCTGAACAGCTCGAACTCCACCATCTTCGTCCCGTTCAGCCAGTGCTCCACGTGGTTGCCCTTCGCCACGATGCGCGTGCTGTTCCACTCGTTCGCCGCCTTCACGATGCCGCGCGGCGCGGGATACAGGCCGTAGCTCGCCCCGGCCGAGGTGAGCGGGTTGCGACCGTCGGGATGCCTGGCGTCGTCGAGCAGCTGATACTCGGGCGCCGTCCAATAAATCTTGTCGGCGTCTTCCGTGGCGCGATAGAAGATTCCCGAGTTGCCACCGGGTCCCATCTTCCAGTCGAGGGTGAGCTCGAAGTCGCCGTACTGGTCCCTGGTGATCAGGTCCTCGGTCGGCTTCGACTTGGTCAACATGCCATCCACGACCTGCCAGTCCGGCGAGATGGTGGTGCCATGCCAGTCGCGGAAGGCCGCGGTGGAGCCACCGTCGAACAGCGCCTTCCAGGGGCCGGCGTGCTCGAGGGCCTCGCTGCCCTCATCGGTGTCGTGGTGCATCATGGCGCAGCTCGCGAGCGCCAGCAGGGCGACCGACGCCGCCGAGAGGCGGATCAGGGGGTGACGCATGTCGAAGGGTGTTGTGGGTGAGGAAGTCTCACTAAGAGACTCCCTGCACCGGGGCAGGGCAAGTGCTTTCCGCAGCCCGCGCCTTCCCTAGTACTTCTTCTTTCCCTTGTAGCCGCCGCCCTTCGACTCCTTGTCGCCGAAGTCCTTGCCGCGATCGCGGCGGACCATCACCCGGCGCCCGCGAATCGTCGCGTTCTTGAGCGCGTCGATCACCTGCTCCACGTCCTCCTCCGGCACCTCCACGATCGAGAAGCGGTCCGTGATGTCGATCGCGCCGATCTTCCGGGCGTCGATTCCCGACTCGTTCGCGATCGCGCCCACCAGGTCGCCCGGGCGCACGCCCGCACTGCGACCCAGCCCGAGGTAGAGCCGGGCGCCACCGCCGCCACCGCCCGCGCCCTTTCCCTCGCGGCGCGGCCGAGGCCGCTCACTCTCCACGCCATCCTCGCGGCGCGGACGCTCGCGGTCGCGCTCGAAGCGCGCCGGCCGGTCGGAGCCGCCCGCGCTCCTCGTGCGGCTGGGGCGCTCCTCACGCATCACCACGGTCGGGATGTCGTCGTCTTCCGTGACGCCACCCTCCTCGCTCTCGTGCGCGAGCTTTACCGCGGCCGTCGCGATGTCCACGATGTCGTATTCGTCCGACAGCGCTTCCACCACCACGCGGAACTCCTCGAAGTCACCGCCGGTGAGGATCTCCTGCAGCGCGCCGCGTGTCAGCTCGAGGCGACGCGTGCGCAGGTCCACCACGGTCGGCACGGTCTCCAGGCGGATCTTGTTCTTGGTGACCTGCTCGATGATCCTGAGCTGCCGCTGTTCGCGCGGCTCGGCCAGGCTGATCGCCACGCCCTCGCGCCCCGCGCGCCCCGTGCGCCCGATGCGATGGACATACGCTTCCGGCGACGTGGGGATGTCGAAGTTCACGACGTGCGACACGTGCTCGATGTCGAGGCCGCGCGCGGCCACGTCCGTCGCGATCAGCAGCTCGGAGCTGCCATCACGGAAGCGGCGCATTACGCGGTCGCGCTGCTCCTGCGACAGCCCACCATGCAGCGCCTCGGCCCGATAGCCGCGCGCGGCCAGGGTCTCGCTGAGCGTATCCACCTCGTTGCGCGTGCGGCAGAAGACGATCGCGCTCGTGGGGCTCTCCATGTCCAGGATGCGCCCGAGCGCGGCGACCTTGTGCTGCCGCTGCACGACGTACGCGACCTGGCGCACCTTCGGCGCACTCCCCGGCGCCACGGGCTCACGACCGATCGCGATGTGCTCCGGATTGCGCAGGTGCCGCCCCGCGAGGCTCGCGATGCGCGGCGCGATCGTCGCGCTGAAGAGCGCGGTCTGCCGCTCCTTGGGCACCGACTCCAGGATCGCCTCGAGGTCCTCGGCGAATCCCATGTCCATCATCTCGTCGGCCTCGTCGAGGACCACCACGCGCACCGTGTCGAGCGCCATCGAGCCGCGACGGATGTGGTCGAGCGCACGACCCGGCGTCGCGACCACCACGTCTGCCCCGCGCTTGAGCGCGCGCAGCTGCTGGCGGATGTCCTGCCCACCATACACCGGAACCACGCAGCAGCCGAGCCCACGTCCGTAGCGGTGCATGGCCTCCGCCACCTGGATCGCGAGCTCGCGCGTGGGCACCAGCACCAGGCCGCCCGTGCCCGGCTGGCGACGGCCGCGCGCATCCTCGTCCTCGTCGCGCGGCGTGCCTTCCATCACCCGCTGGATGAGCGGCAGTGCGAACGCCGCCGTCTTCCCCGTCCCGGTTGCCGCCTGCCCCAGCACGTCCCTGCCCGCCAGCAACAGCGGAATGGCCGCGCTCTGGATCGGCGTGGGCTCCTCGTAACCAAGGGCCGTGAGAACGGCCAGCAGCGGTTCGGCCAGGCCCAGTGCGGCGAAGCCGGCGTTGTCAGCCTCGGTGGAAGTGGTGATATCGGTCATTCACTGAAGATAATCACCTCTCGGCGATCCTCTTCAGCGCGTTCACTGCCTCAGCCGTTTGTGCGTTGGTGGTGGCGCCGCCGGCCACCTTCTTCACCAGCGCAGCGTCCCGGTCATACAGGTCGTTGCCGAAGTAGAGCTGCCCGTCGCGCGTGTACGCCGTGAAGTAGGCGATGTAGACGGGAATCGTCTGTTTCAGCGTCACGCTCTTGTTGTCGGGGCCGTTCTGCATGGCCTCGCGCACCTGGTTGGCGTCCCAGCCGAGGACGAACTGGGCCATCTCCTCGGGCTTCTCCAGGCGAATGCAGCCGTGGCTGAACGCGCGCACGTCCTTCTCGAACAGGTTGTCCGCGGGCGTGTCGTGCAGGTAGATGTTGAAGCTGTTCGGGAACAGGAACTTCACCAGCCCCAGCGAGTTCTTCGGGCCGGGCTTCTGCCGGATGCGCGTAGCGCCGCCATCCTTGTAGTACTCGAGGTTCTCGCGATCCAGGTAGCCCGGATCGGCCGCGATCTTCGGCCCGACCTCCTTGGCCTGGATGTCCGGCGTGATGTTCCAGTACGGACGGAAGACGACGTACTGCATGGTGTCGCTGAACACCGGGGTGTTCTTCCCCTCGTACTCCTGACCGACGATCACCTTCATCTCGAGCGCCTTCTCCCCCTTGTCGTACGCCTCGAGCCGGAAGGCCGGGACGTTCACCAGGATGTAGCGCTCGCCGAGCGAGCGTGGCAGCCAGCGATAGCGCTCGAGGTTCGCCGCCACCTGGCCGAGGCGGTACTCCGCCGACAGGTTGAGCGAGGAGATGGTCTCGGGGCCGAGCGTGCTGTCCACCGCGATTCCGTGGCGCGACTGGAACTGCGCAACGAGCGCGGCGAGCGGGCGATCGTACAGGGCGCCCGCCGTGGCCGGCACCTGGTAGCCTTCCATCGAGAGTCGGGCACGGAGCGCCTCGAGCCGAGCCGGTGCGTCCGGCTGGCCTGGCGTGGTCGCCTTGCCCGAGGGCACCGGGTTCCAGCCTCCCTTCTGCGTGAGTGCGCGATACGTCACGAGGTCCTTGCGCAGGTTCGCGTAGTCCTCGTCCTGCGGACGCATCCGCCCGATCGCCGCCGCGAGGTCGGGGTCGCGCAGCGAGCGCACGAGCGCGCTGTCGACGTGCTCTTCCTGCGGATCGATGTGCCAGTCCTGCGACATCTCCTTGGGGTTCACCTGGCCGGTGAGGAGGTCCTCTCCAAGTGCGGTGAACGCCGACGTGAGCAGCAGGTCCGCCTGCGCCACCTGGTCGGCGGTGGGCGTCTTCGTCTGCTTGAGCGCCGCCAGGGCGGTGGCCAGCGCTCCGATGGGATACGCATCGAGGCGCAGCGCGTCGCCGTCGCCGTTGATCAGCGCCTGCGTGAGCGCCTCGGCGCGCCCATTCGCCACTCCTTCCTGGTCCATCCAGAGCGGCACGCCGGCGTAGAGCTTGTAGACATGCTGCACGTGCGACCACTGGTCCTCATCGAGCGGCGCCGGCCGCGCGCCCGCGAGCTTCGAGGCGAGCGCCTGTTGCACGGCGGCGATCGGCGCACCGGCGATGGTGCCTGGCGCGGCGGGCTTCCAGCGCTGGGCTACGTCGCCGTTGGACGTCGATCCCTTCTTGCAGGCGAGGGCGGCGAGGGCGAATGCGAGCGCGGCAGTTCGCAGCGCGCGCGAAGCGTTCATGGACTTCGTGATGATGTTGGTCATGCGTTCATAAAAGGCGAAATACGGGCCAGCCTGCTTGGCACGGAGGCTGCCTTATGCCGGGCCGAACCTGAACCCGACCTTCGAGCCATGACGCCTTCCAGCATCGCCTCCCGCTCCGCCGCACGCGCCCACATGAGCCCGCGTCCCGTTCAGTCCGATCGTCGTTCGCGGGGCCGCCTGCGGGACCTCTGCGACGAGGTGATCGCCTCACATCGTGCCGCCACGGGCAACGAGCTGTTCAGCGACAGCGACCGCGAGGATGCGCGCCAGCTGCTCGCGTCGCTCTCCCCCACGCGGGCCGGCCGCTAGCGCGCCGGCGCTGCACTGGTGGCCGCGAGCACGGCCGCCACGAGCTCTGCCGGAGTGAACGGCTTCTGCAGGAATGCGAAGCCTTCCTGGCGGGCACCCCGGCGCACCATGTCGTCATCGGTGTAGCCGGACATGAACAGGATGCGCGAGTCGGGCAGGATCTGCTCGAGGCGCTCCACCAGCTCCGGGCCGCTCATCTCCGGCATCATCGCATCCGTGAGCACCAGGTCGATCGTGCCAGCGCGATCCCGGGCGACGTCCAGCGCCTCGCGGCCATTCGCCGTCTCGATCACCTCGAAGCCCTGCCGCACCAGGATCCGGCGTGCCAGGGTGCGCACCGCGGGCTCGTCCTCCACCAGCAGGATGGTGCCCTTGCTCGCGATCGCGGGCATGGCCGCGTGTGGTGTCTCGTGCCGCGGGGGCTCGGCCTCCGCCCGGGGCAGCAGCACGGTGAACCGCGCGCCCTGCCCCACCTCGCTCTCCACGAACACGTAGCCGCCGGACTGCTTCACGATCCCGTACACCGTGGAGAGGCCAAGCCCGGTGCCGTGTCCCGCTGCCTTGGTGGTGAAGAAGGGCTCGAAGACGCGCGCAATGGTGCTCGGGTCCATGCCCAGTCCCGTGTCGCTCACGTCGATGCGGACGTAGTCGCCCGGCGCGACAAGCACGTTGTGTCGCAGCACCTGCTCGCCGATGCGCTCGTTCCTCGTGACCACGCGCAGCGTGCCGCCCTGCGGCATGGCGTCGCGCGCATTCACCATCAGGTTCATCAGCACCTGCTCGAGCTGTCCGGGGTCCACCATCACCGGCGCCAGGTCGCGCGAGAGCGCGGTGTCGAGCTTGACGTCGACTCCCAGCAGGCGCGACAGCATCCGCTGCAGCTCCACGATCACCACGTTCGCGTCGATGGCGCGTGGCTTGAGGATCTGCTTGCGGCTGAACGCCAGCAGCTGGCGCGTGAGCCCGCTCGCGCGATTGGCGGCATTCCGTATTTCCTCGATGTCCTCGCGCACCGGCACGTCGAGCTGTCCGTGCTCGAGCAGCAGCTCGCTGTGCACGCGAATCACGGTGAGCAGGTTGTTGAAGTCGTGCGCCACGCCACCGGCCAGCCGGCCCACCGCCTCCATCTTCTGCGACTGGCGCAGCTGCTCTTCCAGCAGCTTGCGCTCGCGAAGGTCCACGGCGAACCGCACGATGCGTGACGGCTGGCCCGCCTCGTCCTGGAGGATCGCGCTGTAGAGGAGTACCTCCACCATCTGGCCATCCTTCCGCCGCAGCGTGCCCTCCACGTTCTGCACGCCCACCCCGCTGGCCAGCTCCTCGAGCAGCTCCGCGCGCAGCGCCGCCTCCTGCCCGGTGGCCGCAAGCATGGTCAGCGGCTGCCCGAGCACCTCGTGCCGCGCATAGCCGAACATGCGCTCGGCCGAAGCGTTCCACTCGGTGATCTGCAGGTCGCGATCGAGGGCATAGACGCCCAGTGGGGCGTGCTCGATGAGCGTCTCGAGCGTGCCGAGCGCCTTCGCGAGCTGGTCCTCGCCGCGCTTTCGCTCGGTGATGTCCGTGACCATCGCCAGGACACCGGTAAGGTCGCCCTGCTCGTCGAGCAGGGGACTCATGGAGACGAGCGACCAGAGGACCTGGCCATCGGGCCGCACGAATGCCGTCTCGTGCATCTCGGAGATGCCGCGAAAGCGCCGCGCGTAGAGCGTGCGCGCCTCGAAGGCACCGCCCGGGTCCATGAAGTCGAAGATGCTGCGCCCGGGGAGCGCTGCACTGTCCACGCCGAGCATGGCGCCCATGCGGGCATTCGCGTACGTCGTCTCACCGGACGCGGTGGTGACCCAGACCCCCTCGTGCGCCGTCTCGACCACGCCGCGGAAGCGCGCCTCGCTCGCCCGCAGCGCGAACTGCGCCTCGCGCTCCAGGGTGATGTCCGCAATGGCGCCGGTCACGTAACGGGGCGGTCCCCCGGGACGCGGGATGGCCCGGCCGCGATTGCGCATCCAGCGCACCACGCCATCCGCGCGGATGATGCGATGCTCCACGTCGTACGGCACGCCGTGCGCCATCGTGGCCTCGATCGCGCGCCGGATCACGGGCATGTCATCCGGATGCATCCTCGCATGCGACTCCTCGATGCTCGTCACCGTCTCCATGGGCGGGAGGCCGAACATGCGATTCATCTCGGCGTCGCGCGTGTCGGTCCCGAGCTCGAGGTCCACGCGCCATGTGCCGAGCTGCGCGGCGGCGAGGGCCGTGCGACGCACCGTCTCGCTGCGCTCCATGAGCCGGTGCGTCTCCTCTCGCTCGATGGCGATGCGGGCGAGCCGGCTCGCCATCTCGATCAGGGTCAGCTCCTCGGGCAGCGGCGCGCGCGGCGTGCGGTAGTACACGGCGAAGGTGCCGAGCACCCGGTCGCCCGAGATGATCGGCGTGGACCAGCAGGCACGAAGGTCGAAGCGGCCAGCGAGCGCCGCGTAGTCACGCCAGCGGCGATCGGTGGCGATGTCCTCCACCACGGTGAGCACGCGCGTGTACGCCGCAGTTCCACAGGAGCCGGTGTTGGGGCCGATCTGTGCCCCATCGATCGCCGCGCAGTACTCGGCCGGCAGGCTCGGCGCCGACGCGGTGCGGAGCGTGGTTCCCTCCTCGAGGAGCAGCACGGAGCCCAGCGCGCCGTGGAGGTTCTGCTCCACGAAATCCACCGTGGCGCGCAGCACCTCCTGGAGCGACGTGCCGCCGGCGACCAGCTCGAGCACGCGGCTCTGTCCCATGGCGAGCGATTCCGCCTTCGCGCGCTCCGCCACCTCGAGCTCGAGCTCGAGGGCGACGCTCGCGTGCTCGGCCATCTGCTCGAGCAGGCGGTGCTCGCGCTCGGTCCACTCGCGAGCCGATGCGTCTATCACGGAAAAGCATCCCACCGGTTCGCCGGCCGCCGAGCGCAGCGGAACGCCGAGGAAGGCGGAGAGGCCGCGGTCACGCAGCGGGCTGGCCTCCGTGCGGTCAAGCTCCGCGAGCGCATCGTGAAGGACAATGGGCTTCCCGCGGGCGACGACATCGCGGCAGAGGGATTCTCGCGGCCCCAGGGTGTTGCCGGTGGGATCGACGCCCACCGAGCTGAGCACCACCTCGCGATCTCCCTCGATGACCGCGACCACCACGAACGGCACGTGCAGGACGTCCGCCGCCAGGCGCGCCAAACGATCGAAGGAAGAGCTGGCCGATGCGGAGCGGAATTCAGTCATCGGCGGCGGCGGGCGCGGGATTCAGGGGATGCACCCCAGCGAGTCTCGGCCTCCGGCACGCAGGACTTGAGCCTTTCGCCCCGATCAGGCCATCGTGGCCGGCCCGAGGCGCGCCTGCACTTCCTGCAGCAGGGTGCGGGGCTCCAGTGGCTTCGCGAAGTACCCGTCGAAACCCGCCGCCATCACCCGCTGGCGGTCCTCGGCCAGCGCATGGGCCGTGAGGGCGAGCACCGGAATGCGGCTGGTCGCCTCGTTTTCCTTGATTAGCTTGGTCGCCTCGTACCCATCGAGGATGGGGATGGAGATGTCCATCAGGATCAGGTCGGGACGATGCTCCAGGGCGAGGTCGACCCCTTGCTGGCCATCGTGCGCCTCCAGCACCGTGTAGCCGGCGTGCCGGAGCATCGTCGCGTAGATGATCCGATTGTCCTCGTTGTCCTCGACGAGCAGGATGGTCGACATGGCCGGCACTCGCGCGTTGTTCGGGTGGGTGGCGCAGGAGGAAACCTACCAGCCCCGGCCGGGAAAACGAGGGGCGGGCGGATGTCAGCCAGGATTCGCGCCGGTTTCTCCCCGGAAGGCGCGCAGGCTCTCCTCGTCGGCCATGCGCAGGAAGTGGCGAATGACCTTGAGCGCGATCTCGAGCTCGTGTCCCCCGCTGCGTGTCACGAGGCGCCTGAGGCCCGCTTCGACCTCTTCGCGCAGGATGGCGTGGTCGCGCAGGAGCTCGGCCTCGCTCCACCCATTCCGCGCACGCTGCAGGCCGTGCCGGTGCGCAATCACCCGCTGGATCTCGCTTCCGTCCTTCAGGGAGTCGCGCATGGGGTCACCATCGTGGGCTATCGCCGACATGGCCTGCGCGATGTCGGCGAGCATGGTGACCGTGTGATTCTCCACGTCCGGCTCCGCGAGGGCCCGCGCGCTCCGGGTTCCGGCGTCCACGCGAAGCCGCGCGACATACATGGAAAGGATCCGCTCGGATTCGACCACCAGTGCCTCGCCCAGCTCGCGCAGTCCCTCGCGGCGGGCGGGCGGCGGAGACGTGAGCACGGCATCGTCGGGTTGTGCGGCGCCCTCCGGAGTGACCGCTGGACTCGGGACTCCCGCGGGCAGCCAGAGCACGAACGATGAGCCGACGCCGGCACGGCTGTGCACCGTGACGTCACCGCCCATGAGCCGCGCCAGGTGGCGGCTGATCGTGAGGCCGAGTCCGGAGCCGCCGACCTTGCGCGTCTTCTTCTCGTCCACCTGGACGAAGGCATCCCAGATGTGCGCAATCTCGTCGTCGGCAATGCCGATGCCCGTATCCTCCACGCGGACGTACACGAAGGGCCCGTCGTGCGTGACGATGGCGTCCTCCATGGCATGCTCGGCGTATCCGCAGGTGACCGTCAGCCGGCCACCTGGCTCGGTGAAGCGGATCGCATTCGAGAGGAGGTTCACGAGGACCTGGCGCACGCGCTCCGCATCGCCGATGTACGTGCGTCGCGCATTGGCCGGGCAGCCGTTGGTCACTCGCAGCGTTCGCTCGTTCGCCTGCGGCTCCACCAGCTCCAGTGAGCTGCGCACGATGTCGGCGATGTTGCCCGGCTCGCTGGCGGCATGCATGGCGCCCGCCTCGATCTTGCTGAGGTCGAGCACGTCATTGATCAGCGAAAGCAGATGGCGACTGGTGGCCTGCACGCGATGGATGTAGTGCTGCTGCTGCGGGGCCAGCGACCCGGCGAGCCCCATCTCGAGCAATTCCGCATAGCCGATGATCGCGTTGAGGGGCGTGCGAATCTCGTGGCTGGTGTTGGCGAGGAAGCGCGACTTTGCCAGGCTGGCCTCCTGCGCGGCGCGCATGGCGGCCAGCGCGCGCGCGTTCGTCGCCACGAGCTCGGAGGCGAAGCGCTCGCGCTCGAGCTCGAGCCAACGGCGGGGGCTGATGTCGCGATAGAAGACGACGAGGCCGCCATCGTCAGCCGGATAGGCACGGATGTCGTGCCAGACGACCTGGTGCTCGTACCGGTACTCGTGCTCGAACTGGACGGGGACGCGTTCGCGCGAGACGTGCTGGTACTGGCGCTCCACCTCGCTTCCCACGGTCTCCGGCCACTGCTCCCAGTGGTTGCGGCCGATCAGTGAGTCCGCGTCGACGCCATTCAGCCGCGCGGCCTCCCCGTTGACGTACGTGATCCTCCAGTCGGGCCCCAGCGCGATGAAGGCGTCGGACATCCCCTCGATCACCGCCATGACCCGCTGGTCGAGCGCCCGCCGGGTGAGGGCACGGCGATCGTCGAGGTCTCCGAGCTCTGGAACGGATGGGGAGTTGCCGGCCATGGGGGGCGTCCCTATCCAAAAAGCGCGCCATGGCGACGAGCCCGGCTGTGTGGCTGATATGAGCATCTCGACCAAGCCGGCATCCTAACGGTCGAAACGCGAATGACGCTGAACAGCAACGGCCATCTGCGTTTCGACCGTTATGATGGCAGCGTGGTCGAGATACTCATATCGGGCGGAACCACTAAGCCGCCGAGGCGCGCACCGGCGCGCTCCCCCGCACCAGCGGAATGACCTCCGACGCAAAGCGCTCCATTTCCTCCAGTTGCGGCGAGCACTGCAGCAGCAGCAAGCCAACTCCTGCTGCCTCGAATTCGCGGATTCGGTCGGCTACCTGCTCCGGCGTCCCCACCAGCCCGGCGCGCAGCCCGCGGTTGGACACGGAGTAGTCCTCGAGCGACACGCGCTGCTCGAGCTGCGTGTTCGACACCCAGTCCTGGTAATTCGCGTACCCGCGCGCGCTGGCATTCGGGTCGATCACGCGCTGCAGCTCGCGCTTCGCCTCCGCCTCGGTGCCGCGCACTATGGCGTAGCCGGCCGCGCCGAATTGCATGGGCGGCAGTGCCAGCTGCTCGCGTCGCTCGCGCATGTCGGCCACCTTCCGCCCGATCACATCGGGGGGATCGCCATGCGTGAGCCAGGCGTCGCATCGCGCCGCGATCAGCGCCTTGGCCGCGGGTGATTCGCCCCCCGCGTAGAGCGTGGGCCACGGTCGCTGCACCGGCTTCGGCTCGAGGATCGCGTCGTCCACCGAATAGTACCTGCCCGAATGCGAGAAGCGCGGCTTGCTCCACATGCCCTGCACCACCTCGAGCCATTCGGCGGTCCGGGCATAGCGATCGTCGTGCTCGTCGAACTGCACGCCGTACTTCCGCGCCTCACTCGCCCACCAGCTCGACACCACGTTGAGCGAGAGCCTGCCCCCGCTGATGTGGTCGATGTTCGCCGCCTGCTTGGCGAGCAGCGCGGGCGCATGAAAGGTGGGGCGCACCGCGACCATGATCTCGAGGCGCTCCGTCACCGCCGCGAGTGCGGCTGCGGTGCTCCACGCGTCGAGGCTCGGTGCGTCGTCTCCCTTGATGTCGTTGAGGTTGAGCTCCGCCACGAGCGTGAGGTCGAAGCCGACCTCCTCGGCGCGCCGCGCCAGGCGCGACACGTACGCCCATGTCGCCTGCATCCCTTCGTCGTCCACGTTGCGCAGCCAGCCGCCGAACACGGGCAACCAGAATCCGAAGCGCATCACGCGGCCTCCGCGGCGGCGGCAGCCCCGGCCACCGCGCGCGCCTCGGTCACCGCGAGGCCTGCGCGCTGCTGCAGGTAGTCCACCAGCGGCAGCCAGGGATCGAACCCCACCACGCGCGGCGCGTCGGCCACGAAATTCGAGAGCGCGTTGATGTCGTAGTAGTAGTGCCTGCCGTCGCGGTCATCCACCAGGTACTCGATGCCGCCCACGTCGAGCTTCGCGGCGCGCGCGATGCGCTCCACCTGCTCGATGATCTCGCGCGGCGGCGTGAACCCCTCCACGCGCAGGCCGGACTTCGGCGCGTCAACGGCGCACGCCGTTCCCACGAGCTCCTCGCCACTCACCGTCTGGCAGGCATCGGCCGGGCACAGGTCGAACGATCCCGTGGCCGGGAACACGTTGATGGCGTAGAGGAACTTCCCGTTGAGCGTCTCCACGCGCGTGATGTGACCGTCGCGCAGTGGCGCGCTCTCCTGCACGAGCGCGGTGCCGTCCACTCCGAGCTTCACGCGATCCTCGCGCACGGCAGTGGCCAGGGCCGCCTCGCTCTCATAGCGCACGATGCCTGCACCGCTGCCGCCGATGTTCGCCTTCACGAGCACCGGGTAGCGCAGCGCGCGAGCCGCTTCCACCGCGCGCGACGGGTCATTGATCACGCGCGACTTCGGAAAGGGCAGGCCGAGCGTGGTGAGCAGGTCCAGCTGCGTGGCCTTCGAGAGCTCGAGGGCGTACACGTCGCTTCCGTTGACCACGGGCACGCCGAGCCGCTCGAGGTGGCGAAGCCAGTGCAGCGTGGCGAAGGTGGACTGCGCATTGCCGCGCAGGTACGCGGAGGGACTCGCGCGATTGAACACGAGCCACCAGGGCACGCGTGCCTCGGACGGGTCGTAGAGGTGCGATGCGGCGTCGAGCCGCTCGAACGAGACCCCGCGAGCCTCGAGCTCGGTGAAGAGCGGGCGGAACCAGTCGGGGTGCTCGTGCAGGATGGCGATCGTGGGCGTGGCGGACACGGTGGAGCTCCTCATGAATGGCGGTGATGCGATGCCGGGAATGCAAAACGGCCCACTCCACAGGGAGGGGGCCGGGGGCATCGCAGACTTGTCGTCCTTGATCAGCGTCGCGCGTGCGTGCGCGAACTCGCCCCCGGCCCTCGACAGAGGGACCAGTGGTGGCACATGCACATGCAATTCAGCGTGCGAGCGATCATGAACGACCTTCGGAAATGGTACCCGCCGGAAACACGAATGCCCGGCAGACAGGCCGCCGGGCACAGTGGACGCGTTTTAGCACCTTGTTTAGCGTGGCGGCAATGGGCGGCAAATCACCACGGAATCAGTTGTACGAATCAGGTTAGGCGCGGTGCGCGCCATCGTCAAGCGCTGCGCGCACCGATCATGCGACTATTTGCATTCGGCCGGTTTCGGAACAATTGCCGAGACGGCCTTCGCGAGCGCCTCGCGCGCCGCGTTCACGCGCCGGACCGCCGGCTGCACGGCGTCGAGGATGGCGCGCACGTCGGCCTCGCTCTTCCCCGCGCGCTTCGCGGCCGTCGCGGCCTCGTTCGCATCATGAATGGCGGTGAGGTCTGCCCGGTTCGCATCCTCGAACGCCGCATTCAACGCCGCGACCTGCTGCTGCTGGTCCGCCGAGAGCGTGGGCACGGCGACGCACTTCGCCGGCGAGTGCTCTCGCACCCACTTCCGCTGGGCTTCGGTGAGCAGCGACGTGATGTTCGCCACGAGGGTCACCTCCGCTCCCGCAATCCGCTTCCGGATCACGTCGGTGGCGTCGAGGATCCGCTGGATGTCGCCCTTTCCCTTGCCGGCCTGTGCCGCGTCACGCGCCGCCTTCTCGCCCGCGGACACGGCTGCGCGATCCGCCTGCGTGGCCGCGGCGTGCGCGTCGAGCAGCGCGTTGACCTTCGCCTGCTGCTCGCGCGTGAGCTTCACGCCATCCGGCAGCGCGGCGACCAGCCTGAGTAGCGACTGTGCGTCGCCAGTGGTGATGATGGCGCCGCTGGCCGACGCGACGTTCGCCGCGAGGGTGAGGTCGTCGGCCGCGGAAGCATCGGCGGAGGTGACGGTGTCGCTGGAGCAAGCCGCGACGAGCGCGACTGCAATGACGAGGAGCTTGCGCATGACGTCTCCGGAAGGGGATCCGCCCTGAAGGTATGCGATTCCCGGGTCCACGCGAGTCTTTGTGAAATCTTTATGGAAGGGCCGACCTGAGGGGCGCTTCATTTAGGCGTCGCCCCGCGACGTTGCCTGTCACCGTGACCTTGCATGCCCTCCACGTATCGCCGCCTCAAGCATCTCGTGTTCGGACGGCCGCTCGCGAGCGAGCGCCTCGAGCATGAACGGCTGAACAAGAAGACGGCGCTGGCCGTCCTCTCCTCCGACGCGATCTCGTCCGTTGCGTACGCCACGGACCAGATCCTCTTCGTGCTGGGCGGTGCCATCGGCCTCGCCGCAGTGAACTACGTCATCGGGATCTCCGGCGTCATCGTCGGGCTGCTGGTGCTCGTCGGGCTTTCGTATCGGCAGACGGTCTTCGCGTACCCGAATGGCGGGGGCTCCTATACGGTCGCCCGCGAGAACCTCGGGGTACTGCCTGGGCTGATCGCGGCGGCGGCGTTGCTCACCGACTACATCCTCACCGTGGCGGTGTCGATCTCGGGCGGCGTCGCAGCCATGACGTCCGCGTATCCCAACCTGGTGCCGCATACCGTATTGATCTGCGCGCTGGCGATCATCCTGCTCGCGGTGGTGAACCTGCGTGGCGTGCGAGAATCGGGGGCTGCGTTCTCCCTGCCGACGTATGCGTTCATCGTGATGATGCTCGTGTTGCTTGGAGTGGGCACCTGGCGCGCCTTCGGCGGGCACGAGCTCGCGCCGCTCTCCGCAGCGTTGAAGGTCGACCCGGTCTCGGCCCAGTCGCGTGGACGCGGCATGTCGACGGTTACGGGCTTCGCGCTGATGTACCTCCTGATGCGTGGCTTCGCCGAGGGATGCGCGGCCATGACGGGCACGGAGGCGATCTCGAATGGCGTGATGGCATTCAAGGCGCCGGCGCAGCGAAATGCCGCCACGACCCTTGGATGGATGGTGACGATTCTCGCGGTGTTCTTTCTCGGCGTGTCGTCGCTCGCGCAGCACTATCACGTGATGCCGACGCAGAGCGAGACGGTGCTCTCCATCCTTGGCCATCACATCCTTGGCAGCGGACCGCTCTACTTCGCGCTGCAGTACACGACGTTCGCGGTGCTGGTCCTCGCGGCCAACACCGCGTTCGCGGACTTCCCTCGGCTGGCGGGAATTCTCGCGAACGATCGATACGTGCCGCGGCAGCTCGCGGCACGTGGGGATCGGCTTGCGTTCTCCAACGGCATCGTCAGCCTCGCGCTCGTGGCACTGCTCCTCGTCTGGCTGTTCCACGGCAACACCAACGCCCTCGTGCCGCTGTACGCCATCGGCGTGTTCGTCTGCTTCACGCTCTCGCAAGCCGGCATGGTGGTGCACTGGCGCACGACCCGCGACCCCGGGTGGCACTGGAAGGCCTGGCTGAATGGCATCGGGGCGGTGGCCACCGGCCTCGTGTCCATCATCCAGCTGGTGACCAAGTTCACGTCGGGCGGCTGGATCATCGCAGTGATCATCCCGCTGATCATCCTGCTCCTGCAGCGGATTCACCGCCACTATGAGGAGTTCGCCGAGGAGATCCGGTTCTCCGGGCAGAGCCCGATCACGCCGCTGCACCACACCGTGATCGTGCCGGTGAACGGCATCACCAAGGCGACGGCGGCGGCGCTCGTCTACGCGACGACGATCGCACAGGAGGTGATCGCCGTGTGCATCGAGGTGGACAGGCGCGACAGCGAGCGCATGCGCGCCGAGTGGGACGCCTGGGATATCGGGGTGCCGCTCGAGATCGTGCCGTCGCCCTATCGATCCGTGCTCAAGCCCCTGGTGGAGTTCGTGGAGAACCTGCGCATGGTCACGCCGGGCGAACTCGTGACGGTCGTGGTGCCGGAGATCGTGCCCAAGAACTGGTGGGAGCATTTGCTGCACAACAAGACCGCGCTGTACATTCGGACCGCGTTCCTCTTCAAGCCGAACGTGGTGGTGATCGCGGTGCCATACCTCGTGGGACATGCCTATCGCTTGCGCGACCTGATGGATCACGACCAGGATGTCGACATGATCAGCGAGGCTGGCGGGCCGTGGCGCCCGGGCGACGCAGCGTAGGCGGGGATGTCCAGGCCCGCCGAGCCGCCCGCGACCGAGACGATCCTGATCGTCGACGACGAGCCGCAGATCCGCCGCGTTCTTCGCAACGCGCTGGAGCCGCTGTTTGCGCGCGTCGTGGAAGCGGCCACGGCCAGTGCGGCGATCGACATGGCAGCGGCCGAGCGGCCCGGCCTCGTGATTCTCGACCTGGGCCTGCCCGACCGGCCCGGCGTGGAAGTCTGTGGCGAGATCCGCCAGTGGTCCACGGTGCCCATACTGGTCCTCTCGGCGCGCCACGCCGACCATGAGAAGGTCGGGCTGCTCGACGCAGGGGCTGACGATTACCTCACGAAGCCCTTCAGCACCTCGGAGCTCGTGGCCCGCGTGCGCGCACTCCTCCGTCGTGCCCACGTGGCACCCGTGGGCGGCGCCACGCAGGTGATCGAGATGGATGGGCTCACGATCGACCTCGCGAAGCCGATGGCGAAGCGGGACGGGATCACCATCCACCTGACGAAGACCGAATGGGACGTGCTCCGGACGATGCTGCGCCATGCGGGCCGGACCCTCACGCACCAGCAGCTCTTTCGCGCGGTATGGGGCAACTCCTTCGGCGACATGCAGCAGTACCTGCGCGTGCACGTGCGCAGCTTGCGCCGCAAGCTCGAGCGCGATCCCGTGCGGCCCCAGCTGATCCGCACCGAGCCGGGCGTGGGCTATCGCTTCGAGACCGATCCGTGACGGCTCGCGTCGTGCGCGAATGGCTGCTCTGGCTGGCAGCGCTCGCGATCGTGACGGCCGCGCTGCTCTCGATGCGCGCTCGCCTCAACGAGGCGCACGTCGCGCTGGCCTTCCTGCTCGTCGTGCAGCTCGGCGCGGCGCGGGGCGGACGCTGGCTGGGATTTCTCCTCGCCGCCCTCGCGTTTCTCTCCATGGACGTGCTCTTCCTCCCGCCGTACGGCACGCTCGCAATCCGCGACCCGCTCGACCTGCTGGTGCTCGCGGCCTTCCTCGTCTCCAGCCTGGTGGCGGCGCAGCTCCTCTACCTGGCGCGGCGCGCGGCGCAGGTGGGGGAGCGCGCGCAGTACCTGATGGAGTCGCATCGCGCGAAGGACGCGGTGCTCGCCGGCGTCTCGCACGATATCCGCACGCCGCTCACCACCATCAAGGGACTCGCGCAGTCGCTGGCGCGCGATGGCGACGACAGGGCCGAGGTGATCGAGGAGGAGGCGGACCGCCTGATCACGTTCGTCGGCAAGCTGCTCGACCTCTCGCGCGTGACGAGCGGCACTGCCGCACCCGACATCCAGCTCAACGAGGTGGAAGACCTGCTGGGCGCCGTGGCACAGCGCGTCGCGGGGCGGCTGGGCGACCGGGAGCTCGTCTTCCACCTCGAGTCCGGCGAGCCCCTGCTGATCGGGCGCTTCGACTTCGCGGAGACCCTGCGCGCGCTGGCCAACCTGGTGGAGAATGCCGCGCGCTTCGGGCCCGCAGCGAGGCCGATCGAGCTCCGCGTGCGCCGGATGGGAGTGATGCTCGAGATTGCCGTGCACGACGAGGGGCCCGGCGTGCCGGCGGAAGAGCGCGAGCGGATCTTCGATGCGTTCTACCGTCCGGCGCGCAGCCAGCCGGACGCCGGAGGCGTGGGACTCGGGCTCTCGATCGCCCGTGGCATCGCGCGCGCGCAGGGTGGCGAGCTGACCCTCGTGGCCGGCGCGGGCGCGGGGTGCACGTTCCTGATGACCCTGCCCGCCGTGAGCGTCGAGGAGCTCGCCCGCATGGGAGACGGATCTTCATGAAAGGTTCACGCTCACGAACGATGCCTTCACGCGCGCCATCGCTGCCGTGGTGCAGACTGAAGGCATCTTCAGGGAGCGCGTCCGAACCGTGTCCATCCTGCTCGTCCTCCTCGCGGTCGCCAGCGTCGCCGCAGTCGCATGTGCCGAGCGCTGGCTGGTGCCATCGGCGACACGCGTCACAGCTTCACGAGCAATGCGAGCATCAGGCGTGTCTCGCGCCGCCGCAGGTCAGGCGTGAAGCCCGGCACGGCGCTTCCAGGGGCGCCCGTGTTTCCTCCCGGGGGCGTCACGCCCCCAGCGCCCGCGAAATAGGGCACGCTCGCGGCTCGGTGCACGAGCTCCAGGCGAAGGGTGGTCAGCTCGTCGGGCATGACGTCGACGGTGGCGCTCGTGTCCCACGCCCTGAAGGGATCCCCGGGGTTGGTGGTGAAGTACGGCGTGCCGGAGAACGCGGTCGCACCATTCACCGGGGGAATGAGGACCAGGTAACGCCCCGGATTCGTCATGCGACCGCCACCGAGCGTGATTGCCAGCCGCGGGTCACGCAACCACGCCCGGTGATAGATCATGAATCCCGCGAAGGCCTGCCGCGGCTGCCCCTGTCGACCTGAGCAGGACACGCCGGCGCCGGACTCGCAGCCATAGTCAGCCGTCACGCTCACCGCGCCGCGAGCCAGCCACGACCCCGGACGCTCGCGATACTTCACCTGCACGCTGTTGTCGGTGTGCAGTCGACGACGATCGGGCAGGCCCAGCCAGTCGCGGCCGGTGTAATTGTTGGAGTGAAGGACCACGCGGTCCGTGGCCTTCCAGAGGAGGGCGAGCCCCGCTCCCGGGGCCGCGTTGAAGCTCCCATAAGACTGCCATCCATTCACGAGCCACGGTTCGACCTTCAGTCGTTCAGTGACGAACAGCTGCACGCGCAGCCCGTTGAAGAACCACGGTGTGTTCGAGGAGACGTAGGACGGCTGGTACGCCCAGTTGTCGAAGTTGTAATAGCTGAACAACCCGATGTAGGACATGAAGATTCCGGCGTCCGCGTTCACGCCGTGCAGCACGTCCCAGTGATAGCCGCCGTACGCCTCGCTGAGATATCGGTACGCGCCCGCGAGGTCCCACTGCCCGCGACCCGGACTCGCGTCGTTTCGTGGCGTCATGGTGGAATACAGGCCGAACTGTGTCATCACGCGGCCGCGCGCATGGCCGGCGTGAAGGTCGCCGCCCACGCCCAGCTGCTGTACCTGCACCTCGCTCGTGCGGCCGCTCTCCGAGCTCCCGACCAGTGTGTGGTCCCGCGGACGGTTGAAGTCCGCGATCCACGTGATGTCGGCGCGAAACTCGCCCGTCAGCACTGGCGACTCGAGCAGCGACCGATGCTGTCGTACGGCCCCGTTCATCCAGGTGAAGTCCGGGCGCGACGCAGTCGCGACGCTGGCGGTCGAGTCGGCAGCGTGCTGATGCGCGAGCGCCTGGCCGGACGGAAGCACGGTCACGACCATGAGGAACTGCAGGAAGCGAGGCATCGCGAAGGGTGGCCCGCGATGCGTGAAGATCGCGCGAGTAGCGCCAGGCATCGCGTGAAGTACTCGTGAAGATCGAGCCTTGAGTCGCGGCCCACCGTCGCCGACCTTTCCCGCGTGACCGCACCCCTCCTCGAGATCCACGGACTCTCCCGTCGCTACGGCCAGCTGCGCGCCCTCAGCGACGTGTCCTGCACCGTGCGCGATGGCGAGATCCTCGGCCTCATCGGTCCGAATGGCTCGGGCAAGAGCACGCTCTTCCAGTGCGTGGCGGGCGTGCTCCCGGCCGATGCCGGCACCGTGCTCCACCAGGGGAGCTCGCTCGCGCCGGAGCATCGCAAGGATGTCCTTTTCTACCTGCCCGACGGCGCGCGCCCCTGGCCCGACGAGCGCGTGTCGTGGACGCTGCGATTCATGGAGGGTGTGTTCGGCGACCCCACCGGCCGTCGCGACCGCGCCATCGCCGCGCTCGCGCTCGAGCCGCTGCTCGACGCGCGCCTCGACACCCTCTCCAAGGGACAGCTCAGGCGCGTGCTGCTCGCGCTCGCGCTCGTGACGCCGCAACCCATCCTCCTGCTCGACGAGCCGTTCGACGGCCTCGACCTGCGACAGGTGCGCGACGTGATGGACGTGCTCCGCGCAGAAGCCCGCGCGGGACGCACGCTCTTCCTCTCCATCCACCAGCTGGGAGACGCCGCACGCGTCTGCGACCGCCTCGTGCTCCTGAGCGGCGGGAAGGTGGTCGGCGAGGGCACGCTCGACGAATTGCGCGCGCGCGCCGGTGTCCAGCAGGGCGCGCTCGAGGAGGTGTTCCTTGCGCTCACCTGACCGCGCCTGGCTCCTGCGCAAGGAGCTGCACGAGCTCACCGCATCGCGCGCATTCTGGCTGCTGCTGCTCGCGACCGGCGCGCTGGTCGCGCACGCGTTCAGCGATTCACTCGAGGTGTACGCGCAGGCCAGTGGCGCGGGCGGGGGCGCAGCAGCCCTCGCGCAGGGCCTCAATCCGCTCGACGGCATCA
Organism: Gemmatimonadota bacterium; assembly: GCA_028287305.1. Lineage (GTDB taxonomy): Bacteria > Gemmatimonadota > Gemmatimonadetes > Gemmatimonadales > Gemmatimonadaceae > JAQBPX01. Next base: position 142,835 of record JAQBPX010000015.1, on the reverse strand, counting down.
TCGTCCCCACGCTCGGCGCCTACGACCTGGTGGCGACGCTGCTGCTGCCCTTCGTCGTCATCCGCCTCTTCGCAATCGAGAAGCAGACCGGCGCGCTCCCGATCGTGCTCCAGTTGCCGGGGCGCTTCAGCGACGTGATCGTGGCGAAGGCGATTGCATTGCTCATCGGCTGGATGGCGGCCGGCATGGCGGGCGCGCTCGCCATCGTTGTCTGGCGTGCCGGCGGTGGGCACGTGCATGCAGCCGAGCTGTGGACCGTGGCGCTCGGCCACCTCCTGCGCGGCTTCCTCACCATCGGCATCGGTGCGGCAGCGGCGGCCATCTCGGCCAGCGCCGCCAGTGCGGCGATCCTCGCGCTGGCGTTCACCATCGGCACGTGGGCGGTGGACTACATCGCCGCTGGGCGCGGTGGCGTGTTCGCGCGGTTCGCGGAGTACACGCCGGAGGCGGCGCTGCGCGTGTTCGAGCGAGGAGAGCTGCGCGCCGGAACGGTGACGGTGCTGTTGCTGCTCGGCTTCGCGGGACTGGTGGCCGCCACCATCTGGATGCGCGAGGGAGTCGCAGTCCCTCGTCGCGCGCGCGCGGCACTCATCGCCCTCCTCGTGCTCGGGATCGCCGCCGCGGGCGCGGACCAGTGGCGCTGGAGCCACGACACGAGCGAGGATCGCCGCAACTCCTTCGCCGCCGGCGATGAGCGCGTGCTGCGCGCAATCCGGCAGCCGCTCACCGTCACCGCGTACCTCGCCGCCGAGGATCCGCGCCTCGCCGACCTGGAGCGCGGGGTGCTCGCGAAGCTCCGCCGCACCATGCCCGACGTGCGCGTGGTGTACGCGGCGAGCGAGCGCAGCGAAATATTCGCCGCGCCGGGGAACCACTACGGCGAGGTCTGGTACGAACTGGGGGGCCGGCGCGAGATGCTGCGCTCCACCACCGAGCCCATCGTGCTCGAGGTGATCTACAAGCTGGCCGGGGTGCCGGCGCCAGCGGCGAGCGACGCTCCCGCGTATCCCGGTTACCCACTCGCCACAACGGTTCCCGGCGCCGGGCTGCCCTTCTTCGCTGCCTGGTTCATTATCGTATGCGTCGCGTGGTGGCTCATCCGCCGCCCGCGCTCCCGCCGCCCCGCTGCATCCTGATGCCGACCATGCGCCTCCCAATCCGCTCGCTCGCCCTGTTGCTCGCCGTCGCCCTTCCGCTCTCCGCGCAGAAGCCGGCGACGCTCCACATCTCGCTCGACAAGGAAGTCGCCGGGCGCGAGCCGAAGCAGTTCCTGCCGATGGTGGGCAGCTGGGTGATCGCGAAGGAGGGCGCCAGGAAGGTGCTCTTCATAGATGGGCGGGCCTGGAAGCGAGGGCAGCCCGCGGGCGGGCTCGCCGACAAGGCACGCGCGATCTACGGCGCGCGCAACGAGGAGTTCATCGAGAGCATCAAGGCGTTCGCGTACTTCCCCATCGCGGTCGCGAAGGGCGTGGACGACTTCCGCGACGGGGACATCTCGGTGCGGTTCCAGATGCTGGGCGGCAGCCTGGATCGCTGCGCCGGCATCCTCTTCAACGTGAAGCCGAACGGCGACTACCTCACCGTGCGCTTCAACGGCACCGAGGACAACGTGGTGCTGTGGACGTTCAACAATGGAACGCGCAAGTTCGTGAAGCGCGGCACCGAGAACGTGCCGCTCGAGCTGGGCACGTGGCACACGCTCCGGATCTCCGTGCACGGCACGCAGCTCCAGGGCTTCCTCGACGACCGGCTCCTCCTCGAGCACACGCTCACCGAGCCGGTGAGCGGCAAGGTGGGCGTCTGGTCGAAGACCGACAGCATGGTGGAATTCTCCGACTTCACGGTGACCCGATGAAGCGCGCATTGATCGCGCTCGTCATGGCCGCGACGCCGGCATTCGCGCAGCGCGGGATGTGTCGCGTGGACAGCAGCGCGGCGTGGGCGAAGCGCCAGCGCTCCATGTACTCCGAGCTGGGCGCCGCGCCGACCGACAGTGCCCTGCGCCGGTCGCTGCTTCGCGCCGCCGGCCTCACCGACCTGCATCCCATCGCGTTCGAGCTGGGCGTCCATGTCGCCGGAGACGCGGGAGCGCCGTCCGCTTCCGACAGCTCCATGGTGGCGCAGCTGGTGAAGCTGGCGTCGACGCGCGGCTCCACCTGGCCCACGCGCAGCGTGGTCGGGTCGTACGGCACCCACTCCATCTGGCGCCTGGCCCAGCGCGACACCGCCGTGGGGCGCGCAGTGCTCAAGCGGATGATGGAGGCCGGCCCCGACGAGTCCGCCGCCGTGGACGTGGCAACCCTCGAGGACCGCATGCGCCTGGCCTGGGGACGGAAGCAGCTCTATGGAACGCAGTTCCTCCGGAGCCCTGAGGGTCGGCTCTCCCTGGCCCCCATGGAGGATTCCGCCCACGCGGACCTGCGGCGCGGGGAAGCGGGGCTTCCCCCATTCAGGCTGTCATTGTGCCTTTCCAAGTTGGCGTCCGGGCGGTAGATATCCGCTGTTCATGAATAAATCCTGAACAGCTTTCGTACAGCATTCCCGCCCCCCTCACCGTACAGTTGGGCATGACGTCACCTCTCCGCACCATCGGCCGAGCCGCGCTCGCCGCCCTCCTCGCCGCGCCGGCCATCCTCGGCGCCCAGTCCCGCGGCACCATCCGGGGCGTCGTTTCCAGGAGCGAGTCCAGGGACCCCATCGCCGGCGCCCGCGTGGGCATCGAGAACTCGACCGTCGTGGCCACGGACGACCGGGGCCGCTACGTGCTCCGCGACCTCCCCGCCGGCCGCCACGTTGTCGTCTTCACGGCCCTCGGCCGAACCGCGGTTCGTGACACCGTCTCCGTTACCGCCGGCTCGATTGCGACGCATGACGTGTCGCTCAGGGAAGGCTCCCTGATGCTCTCGAGCGTGATCGTCTCGGCGACCCGCACCGAGACCGACGCCGGCAAGGTCGCCTCCACGGTGAACGTGCTCACGCCCGAGCAGATCCGCACCACGCCCGCGCGCGAGACGCAGGACATGCTGCGCGAGATCCCGGCGATCGAGCTGCCGCGCACCAGCAGCCTGGTGGGCGGCTCGGCCCAGATCGTCTCGATCCGCGGAGTGGACGAGGGTCGCACCGCCGTGCTCTTCGACGGCATCCCGGTGAACGACGCGTGGGGCGAGTGGATCGACTGGGGTCGCGTGCCGAAGAACATGCTCGACCGCGTGGAGGTGGTCGAGGGCGGCACGTCGAACCTGTACGGCAACGGCGCGATGGGCGGCGTCATCTCCTTCTTCTCGCGTCCCATGGCGCCCGGCGCCGCGCGCATCATGGTGGAAGGCGGCAGCCGCGACATGCGTCATGCCTATGGCTCCGCCGGCGTGCCGGTGGTGGGCGCGCTCACCGCGAACGTGGACCTCGACTACCAGGAGGGCGGCGGCTACACGCTGCTCGACCCGCTCAAGCGCGGCGCGGTGGACACGAAGTCCGACGTCATCTCGCGCAACGCATACGTCCGGCTCAACTGGGCGCCGGCGAGCTCGTGGTCCGGCTTCCTGGTGGGCCACAGGTTCGGCGACTCGCGCGAGACGGGCACCACGCTCAGCCGCACCGCGCGCGACCAGGGCAACGTGGACCTCGGCATCGACAACCACGACGTGCTCGGCGGCGGGCTGCAGTTCCGCGGCTGGACCGGCCGCATGGACGAGCACCAGCGCTCCACCACGATCCGCACCAATCGCGTGGCGGAAGACAGCTCGGTGATCGCGGACATCCCGAGCCATGACTGGGGTGGAAGCGCGGTGTGGACGCGCGAGGCACTCCCGATGCGGCTCGAGTCGTTCAGCATCGGCGCCGACTATCGACACTACAGCGGCAACTTCGCCGAGGTGGACTTCAACACCACGTGCCCGGGCGCGAACTGCGGCACCGTGACGCGCACGATTTCCTCGGGCGGCGACCAGGCACTCAGCGGCGCGTTCGCGCAGCTGATCGCCGCTCCCGTCGCGAAGCTGCGCGCCGAGCTGGGCGTTCGCATCGACGGCTGGCAGAACACCAATGCGAAGTCGACGGATGCCGCCACGGGCACGCGCAGCTACGCCGACGTCTCGAAGACCGCATTCTCGCCGCGGCTGGGCCTGCGCTACGAGCTGTTGTCATCGCTCTCACTGCACGGCGCGGTGTACAAGTCGTTCCGCGCGCCGAACCTGGCGGAGCTCTATCGCAAGCAGATCTCCGCGACGCAGATCACGATTCCCAATCCCGACCTCAAGCCGGAGACGGCGAATGGTCGCGAAGTGGGGATCGACTGGCAGCCCGCGAGCTTCCTGCAGCTCAAGGGAACGGTGTACCGCGCCGACTACGTGGACTTCAACGTGCCGGTGACCGTCACTGGCGCGGACAAGCCCGCGGACTGCGGGGCGATCGCCACCTGCCGCACGCGCCTCAACGTGAGCAAGGCGAAGAGCGAGGGCGGCGAGGCCTACGTCGCGATTCGCCCGATCGCGGCGCTGCAGTTGAGCGGCAGCGTGAGCTTCGACGATGCGCGCGTGGTCGCGGGCCCGGCGGGCACCGTGGTCGGCGCGCACTTCAATCGCATCCCGAGTCCCCGGCAGACCGTGCGCGCCAGCTACAGCAGCGCGATGCTCGGCGACTACACCGTGATGTGGCGGCACGAGGGACACACGACCACGCTCGGCGGCCTCTGGCTGGACCCGTTCAACGTGGTGGATGCGCACGTGGCGCGCGAGCTGGTGCAGGGCGTTCGCGGGTTCGTGGCGGTGGAGAACATCGGCGACACGCAGTACCAGGTGAACGTCGCGGGCACCGGCGCGGCGGCGATCTACTCCTTCGGCCTGCCGCGCACCGTGCGGGTGGGAGTGGAGGCGTTCCGGTTCTAGGATCGGGAGCTGAGGTGTGAGGGGCTGAGGGGCTGGGGACTACCAGGTCTCCAGCCCCTCACGTCCTCATTCCCCTATCCTCAGCCCCTCAGCCCCTCAGCCCCCGCTTCCGAAGGCCTTTTTCAGCGCATCGGCGGCCATCATCTCGGCATCCTTCGCCTTGTCGTGCACGGCGGCCATGCCGAAGAACTCGTGCGTCACGCCGTCGTACGTCTTCTGCTGCACCGACACGCCCGCGGCGCGCAGCTTGTCGGCGAGCAAGAGGCCGTCGGAGAGGAGCGGGTCGATCTGTGCGTTGATGATCGTGGTCGGCGGAAGTCCCTTGAGGTCGGCGGCCACCAGGTTGATCCGCGGATCCATGCGCTCGGCGTCGCTGTTGAGGTAGTTCCTGAAGAACCACGTCATCATGGCGCGATTGAGCGGCTTGGCATTCGCGTTGGTCGTGTACGACTGGGTGGTCGTGTCGCCACCGGCGATCGGGTACACGGAGATGACCGCGAGGGGCATCTGGAGCTTCGCATCGCGGATCGCGATGGCCGTGGCCACCGCCAGTCCGCCGCCGGCACTTTCACCGGCCAGCGCCATCTTCTTGGGGTCTCCCTTGATGGACGCCGCGTTCGCCATCGCCCACTTGTAGGCAGCGAGGGCGTCGTCATGCGCCGCGGGGAACTTGTGCTCCGGCCCCACGCGGTAGTCGATGGAGACGACGACCGCCTTCGCATTGATCGCGAATGATCGTGCGCCGCCGTCGTACACGTCCTTGTTACCGATCACCCAGCCGCCGCCGTGGTAGTACACCACGACGGGGAAGGGCCCCGCGCCGTCGGGCGTGTAGATGCGCGCCGGGATCGGTCCCGCCGCGCCGGCGATCGTGCGATCCACGCTCGTTGCGCCGGGCGGCGGCGTGGTCGGCTTGCCCTGCTTCTTCAACAGCGCCTTCACCGCATCCGTCGGCGTCGGCTGCTTCCTGGCCTCGGCCGCCGTCAGCGTCTCGATCGGCTTGCCACCCAGCGCAGCCAGCTCGTCGAGCACTGGCTGCATCTGGGCGTCCGGCGCCCCACTCGATTGCATCGCTCCCTCACTGCCCACCGTGGACGTCGTGGCCATCGCCGGCGTATCCGTCGCGGCCTTGTTGCTGTCCCCACTTCCACACCCCGCGACCGCTGCGAGCAGCAGCGCGAGGGGAGCAATGCATCGAGTCGAGTTGTTCATGGTCAGGGAATGGTCGGAATGAAGAAGGGTTGGACGATGGCGCGCACCTGGTCCTTGGTGAGCGCCTCGTCGAAGGCCTCGGTGGCCGCCGTGGCCAGGTCGGTGCCGCTCGGGAACCCGCTCACGGAGGAGTACGAGAGCGACGTCACGTTCACGCCGGCATGCGTGACGTTGTCGTCGCCGGCGTAGATCAGGTTGAAGGCATCCACGATCGCCTGGGGCGGATTGAGGTTGCCCGCACCCGCCGCCGCTGCGCCGCCGCCGGAAACCGTGCCGCTGTACTTCACGGCCGTCGCGCCGGTGGCGCGGCGGAGGCGACGGATCTTGCTGGCGTGGCGCGCTTCCACGGAGTGAATGCGCAGCGCCGCCTCGAGCACCGTCGTGTTGCTCATCAGGTTGCCGGCCTGGCCCTTGTACGCACGAACGCCGGTGTCTTCCGCGCCCTGGGACGTGGCGAGGAGGAAGCCGAGGTTCGTGGTCGCCGGGGCGAACGGGCCGTTGCCCGCGCCGCGGGCGCCCGTGAAGTCGAAGCTCGACGCGCCGAGGTTCAGCACGTTCACCGCGCCGTTCGCCTGCAGGAAGGCGACGTGCGCGACTTCGTGCTTGGAGATCTGCGCGAGCACCGGCTGTGCGCCCGCGGCGATCGCCAGCGCGCGCACCGGGGCGAACGCGTTGTTCTGCGCGGCCACGCTGCTCGTGCCGAGCACCGCCTTGTAGAACTCATTCTCGAAGATCTCGAGCATGAGCGCGAAGTTGAGGACGTCCTGCACGGTCGCCGCCGTGGACTGTCCGTACGCTTCCTTCGAGAACGCGGCCAGCGCGACCGGCACGCTGCCAAGCGCCATCGCGGCGCCGAGCGCGGCGCTGACCTTGGCGCCCTTCGCGATCGCCTCGCGGCGCGTGACCACGTGCTGCGCGAAGTCGGGTTCCTGTTGCTCGATGATGCCGAGCATGCTGCTGATGTCAGTCATGATTGCGCGTCCTCCTCAGGGCGTCGGCGAAGGGGGACCCTGGTCGTCCGTCCCCGGCTTGGTGGTCGGCTGCGTCCCGATGGACACGCTCGTCTTGGTCATGTCGATCACGTTCGTCGCGGCCACGCGCGTGAGCACGCCCGACGGCTCGAGCTTCACGTCCAGGCCGCTCGCATTCACCACGTCGTCGCCCGCGAAGCGGGTCCCGGCCGGGGTGCCGCTGAGGCTCAGCCCCTCGCGCAGGTCGCGGATGGCCGCGGCATGGCGCGCTTCCACCGACACGATCTTGCCCGCAACCAGCAGGTTGGCGGAATCGGTGAGGTACTTGCCGGCGCCGTTGTACGCGGCGACGCCCAGGTCCTCGAACATCTCGGCCGTCTTGAGGATCGTGGCGGTGTTCGCCGTGATCGTGGTGACGGTGCTGCTGTTGAGGGCGAGATCACCGACGCGGGCGCTGCCAAGCACCTGGCGGAAGAACTCGCGGTGGATGACTTCATGGTTGCGCAGGTCCACCATCACTTCCTTCTGCTCCGCCGACATGCCGCTGAACGCGCTCGAGGCGACGACGGCCGTGTAGAACGCGGCCTCGAGCTGCTCGAGGGCGAAGGCGTAGTTGAGGATGCCGGTGTCGTTGCTGAGGTTCAGCGTGACGGCGGTGGCCGTACCGGTGCCGGTGACGCTGTTATCGTCACTGTTGCATGCGAAGAGGCTCGGGAGCATCACCACGGTGCCGCCCAGGCCCAGCAGGCGCAGGAAGTTTCGTCGCGAACTGGGCTGCCAGAGTTGCTCGGCGCTGCCGATGACGAGCTCGCGCCCGTCGCTGCCATCCGCATCCGTCATGGCGGATGGGCCTGCGTGATCGATCATGGTTGCTCCCCCTCTCCCCTGAAGCCAGCCCCGGTACATCGCCCGGCCACCGCTGGCGAGGCGGTCGGACATGCGCAGTGTGCGCGGAGCGGAGAGCGTGCATCCCGCGTGCCAACTGTTCCTTTATTACGATCAGAACCGCTGTGGCTGCATTCGTGCGCCGATGGATTAGCGCAGACAACCAGAATTGCCGGACTCCCTGATCACGAAATTGCGCCAGATGCTTTATTCCCGTACATGATGCCGCACTCCACTGCGCCGTGAGCGACCAGCGGTCGGACATTGCCGACGTCCTGCGAGGGCGCATCCTGCGAGCGCTGCACGCGCGCGCGCTCGAGGCCGGCAGCCGACTGCCGAGCGCGCGCGAGCTCGCCGCGGACTTCAAGGTGGACTACCGCATCATCCTCGACGCGTATCGCGAGCTCGAGAACGAGGGGCTGATCGAGATGCGCGCGCGCGGCGGCATCTACGTGGCGCGCGACCGCCGCACCGATCGCGTGCCGGTGCCGTCGGCCAAGTGGCTCTCCGACGTGGTGGGCCAGGCCATCGCACGCGAGATCCCGCTCGAGGAGATCGCGGAGTGGGTTCAGCGCGCGGTCTCCACGGTGCGACTGCGCGCCGCGGTGATCCAGTCGACCTCCGACCAGATCGAGGGAATGTGCCGGGAGCTGCAGGACGACTACGGCATCGAGACCACCGGCGTGAACATCAGCGAGCTGCAGGGCGAGGAGCTTCCGCCGGCCGTGCGCCACGCGGACCTCCTGCTCTCCACGCGCGCGCACGAAGCGGCGCTCCGACCCATAGCCGAGCGCACCGGCGCCACGCTGATCGTGACCGACGTGCGCGCCGACCTGGTGGGCGGGGAGTGGCGACTGCTGCTCAAGCGCCCGGTGTTCGTGGTGGTGAGCGATGAGCGCTTCGCGGAGACTGTGCGACACTTTTTCGCGGAGACGCCGGGCCACGAGCACATCACGCTGCTGGTGGCCGGGCGAGACGACGTGAGCGTGATCCCCGAGGGAGCACCGGTCTACGTCACCCGCAGTGCGCGCCAGCAGCTGGCGGGTGCGCAGCTACGCGGGCGGATCCTGCCGACCGCGCGGATGTTCGAGGCGGAAGCCTCACGCCAGATCGTGAGCTTCATCGTGAGCCGCAACCTCGACGCCCTGTCCGCCATGCGCCCGCCGCGCGATGACTAGGACGCGCTAGCTCACCTTCGCCCGCCACATGCGCTCGACTTCCGCGGCAACGAGTGGCGCGACGACCAGCAACGTGGTCGCTTCCTGCACGGGAACCACGCGCGGGCGCACGTCGAAGTGGCAGAGCGACCCAAAGCACGCGCCTTCGCCATTCACCAGCGGCGCGCCGCAGTAGGCCTGAATCGACTGCCGGGCGGGATGCAATGCGAGCCGTTCATCCCGCGGGGCATCGTCGGTGCGAAACGCCGATGCGCGCGCGCCCACCAGGGAGCAGTACGTCTCGTCCAGCGGGGCGAGCTCGCCGACCATGATGTCGGGGTTCTCGCGATCGAAGAGGCTCACGCTGCGCAGCATCGGCGGCTCGAACACGTAGGCGCCGGTGAAGCGATGGCGCGTGCGCGCATTCAGGTAGCGCAGCACGCGGCGCAGCCCGCCCGCCTCGAGCTGCTGCTGCACCTCCCGCACGAGGTCGGCGGGATCTGCGCTGGTGGATCCGACGTGCTGGAGCATTGGCCACGAGGTACGGGAGAGCCTTCACGCCGTACGCCGTCGCACCCAGCGTGCCATGGCCCGTCTCGCAGGCGCACCGGGACCCAGCCTGCTACGAAGGCCAGCCCGGAGGCGGCGCGGCGTGTCGCGCGGTGTCCGCTCGCTCGAACTGGAGCGCCGCCTGCGCCTGCCCCTTGAGGCGATGCGCCGCGCGCGCCTGCGCGGGTCCTCGCGTGAGCACCAGCTCGGCCAGCGCCAGTTGCGCGCCGGCGGGCAGCGGTGCCCGGCCCTCCGCGCACGCCTCGACCGCCTCCACGGGAGCGGAGATCGCGGCGGCGATCTCCTCCATCGACAGTCCGGGAAGCTGCTGCACCAGGCAGAGCAGCTTGCCGGCGCTCGACAGTCGTGGTGCGGTCATGCGATCATCGCCGGGCTGAGGAGGCGGTCGTACTCGCTGCGCGTGATGTCGTAGCAGACGCAGGACACGTCCTCGAGGCCCTCTCGATTCGTGACACTCACCCGGCCGCGCGAATAGCGAATGAGCCCGCGCTTCTGGAGCACGCCCGCCGCATTGGAGACGCTGGCGCGGCGCACGCCGAGCATCTGCGCCAGGAATTCATGCGTGATCACGAACTCGTTGCCGTCCACCCGGTCGTCGGTCATCAACAGCCAGCGCGCGCAGCGGGACTCCACGTCGTGCAGGCGATTGCACGCGGCTGACTGGGAGATCTGCGTGAGCAACGCCTGCGTGTACTTGCCGAGCATCAGGCGCAGGCCGATGTCGCCATTCACGGCGTCCTCGAGTCCCGCCGCCGAGAGGCGGATGGACTTGCCGGGAACCTGCGCAATGGCGCGCGCGGGCATGGACTGGCCGCCGAGAAACACGGGCAGGCCGGCCATGCCCTCGTTGCCGACCGTGGCCACTTCCACGCCGCGCCCCTCGCTCACGGTGATGATCGAGATGACGGCGGTGAGCGGAAAGTGCACGTGGCTCACGTGAACGCCGGGCTCGTACACCAGCTCACGCAGCGACAGCTCGTAGGGCTCACCCAGCGACAGCACTCGCTCGAGGCTATCGGGGGACAGGGAGGCGAGGATCCGATTTTTTCGAGCGGAGTGTTCGATCACGGTTCCACGAGGACTATTGGGTCGGGTTACGACGCACTCGCACCACCGAAAGCCCGACGCTTCCGTACGCCAACGTAGAGAGGCGTACAGTCAATACACAAGTCCTTATGTAGCAATCTGTTAGCCCATCCGGTCGGTACGGTTCCGTACTCTGTACGGAACATGGCGAACGGAGCGTACCGCCGCGCGACTCAAGCGGTACGCGGCGTACGCCGACCGGGCGTGTCCAGTCCGATTACGCCTCGACCAGGGCGCTCTCGCGCGCGATTCGCTCCGACCTTCGGCGCACCTGGCCGTAACACTCGCACGATGCTTCCTCCAGCCCGGCGCGGTCGATCACGTGAATCTTGCCGCGCGAATACTCGATCAGCCCTGCCTTCTGCAGCGCCGCGGCAGCAACCGTGACGGTGGCGCGGCGGGTGCCGAGCATGCGCGAGAGATACTCATGCGTGAGCGCAAAGCGATCGTTGCCCGCGCGATCGTGCGTCATCAACAACCAGCGCGCACAGCGCTTCACGACCGCGTGCCGCCGGTTGCACGCGATCGTCTGGGCCATCTGCTCGAAGAGCATCAGGCCGGCGCGCAGCAGCAGCGGCACCATCACGGACTCGCCGGATGCAAGGTGCTCGTGCCAGTTCTCGAGGGACAGCCGCGCGCACGCGCCAGGCACCTGCACGAGTCCCAGCTCGCCGCTCACTCGCGCGCCGGCCAGCAGCGGGAAGCCCAGGTAGCCCTCGAACCCGATGGTCGCGGACTCCGTGGGCGGTGAGCGATCCAGCAGGACCATCATCGAGAGTGTCGCGCCGCGCGGGAACCACAGCGCATCCAGCTCGCCGTCCGCCTCGACGATGACGTCGCCCTGCCTGAACTCGATGTGCTCGAGCGATCCGCTGAGCCGCTCGTACTCATAGGCGGGAATGGCGCGCAGCAGCTCATTCCGTTCCAGGGACTGGTCCGACATACGAGAACCTCTGCTGTGGGGGTGGTGCTCCACGACGGCAGAGGGTGGACTTCGCGCGATTCGCGCCGAAGGTCCGGTGTCGTTTTTTGTGTGTGAAGGTTGGTTTCGTAAACGAAAGGTACGCGGCGGTCGCCGATTATGATACGGGCAGCCTGTAGTCCCGGCCGCGAATCGCGACGAGCAGCGTCGGCACGAGATAGAGCGTGATCGGCGTGGAGAGCGCGAGCCCTCCGATCACCGCGAGTGCGAGTGGCTTCTGCATTTCGCTGCCCGCACCCAGTCCCAGCGCGAGCGGCATTAGTCCAAACAGGGTACAGAGTGTAGTCATGAGGATGGGACGCAGGCGTACCCGCGCCGCCTCGATGATCGCCGGCTCCAGCGCGAGTCCCTGCTCCCGCATGATGTGCCGGCAGAAGTCGAGCAGGATGATGCCGTTCTTCACGATCAGTCCCACGAGCAGGATCAACCCCATGAAGCTGCTCACGTTGAGCGGCGTGCCCGTCACCAGCAGCAGCAGCAGCGCGCCCACGAACGACAGGGGCGCCGCCACCAGCACCACGAGCGGCTCGATGAACGACTGGAACTGGATGAGCATCACGGCGATCACGCTCACCGCCGCGAGCCCCAGCACCACCATCAGTGCGCGAAACGCACCCTGCTGGCTGGCATACTGACCGGCGAGCTCCATTCGAATCCCGCTCGGCGGCGGGTTCGCTGCCAGCACCGACTTCACGTCGTTCATGATGCTGCCGAGTGAGCGCCCACTGATGTCCGCGGTGAGGTCGATCATCTGCTGCTGGTTCTCGCGCAGCAGCTCGGCGCGCGTCTCGACGGGCGTGAATGACGCGAGCATGCCGAGGGGAATCGAGGCGCCCTTCGGTGAGCGAACCGGCAATGCCTCGAGCAGTCGCGCGTTGAACCGCACGGAGTCCGGTGCGCGCACGCGAATCCCGACGGCGCGGTCCTCCAGTCGCAGGCTTCCGGCATCCGCGCCGAGGAGCGCACCCGACACCTGCTCGCTCACGTCGCCCGGCGTCATGTCGACCTTGTTCGCCTCGGCGGTGTTCACGGTCATCGCCAGCTCGGCGCTCGGCTCGCTCACGCCATTGTACAGGTCCTCGACTCCCTGCACGCCCTCGAGCTTCGACGCGAGCTTCGTCCCGTACGCCTCGAGCGCGTTGAGGTCGGGGCCGAACAGCTTGATCTCGACGGGGCGCGCCGCACCCGCGAGGTCATTGATCACGTCCGAGAGGATCTGCACGAACTCGATGCGGAGGCGCGGCACCGCGGCCTCCACTCGGAGGCGGACATCGTCGATCACCTCGAAGCTCGAGCGGCTGCGCTGCCCGGCGCCGGAGAGCCGCACGGCGATGTCGCCGCGATTCTGCTGCGTGGCGAAGAGGCCGAGCTCCGCGCCGGTGCGTCGTGAGGTGCCCGCGACCTCCGGCGTGTTCATGAGCTCGCGCTCGATGATGTGCACCTGGCGGTCCGTCTCGGCGAGCGCGGTACCGCCGGGGCTGAAGTAGTCGAGCACGAAGGCGCCCTCGTCGATCTCCGGCAGGAAGCCGGTGCCCACGTAGCGATGCACCACCACGCCCGCCACGAGCAGCAGCAGCGCCGCCACGATCATCAGGCGCGTGTGGTGGAGCAGCGACGTGAGCGAGCGCTCGTAGTGATCGGAGAGGCGGTCGAGCGCGCGACCCACGCGCGCCAGGATGCCGCGCTCCACCGGGGCGTTCGCGTCACCACTCGCGTGCTGCGCGTCGGCGTCCGTGAGGAACTGCTCGGCCATGAGCGGAATGATCGTGAGCGCCAGGAAGAGCGACACGAGGACCGCGACCGTGAGCGTGATTGAGAGGGCGTGGAAGAACTGGCCCTCCACGCCGGTGAGCAGCCCGAGCGGCAGGAACACCACCACGGTGGTGATCGTGGAGGTGGTGACGGGCCAGATGAGCTCCTGCACCGCCTCGCGCACGGCGGTTGCGCGGTCGGGCGTGAACTGCAGGTGGCGCACGATGTTCTCGGTGACCACCACGGCGTCGTCGATCACCAGCCCGATCGCGATCGCCATGGCGCCGAGCGTCATCAGGTTGAACGTCTGGCCGAGCATGGCCATCACGAACACGGTGATCGCCATCGTCAGCGGGATGGACGAGGCGCTGATCGCCGTGATGCGCGCGTGCCGCAGGAACAGCAGCAGGATGATGATGGCGAGGATCGCGCCGATGAGCATCGCGTCGCGCACGGACTTCACGGCGTCGCGCACGAGCGCGGCCTGGTCGTACACGGGCTTGAGGTGCACGCCGGGCGGCAGCGTCTTCTGCACCGCCGCGGCCAGCAGCGCGATGCTGTCGGCGATGGCAACGGTGTTGCCGCCGACCTGTCGCGTGATGTTGAGGAGCGCGGCGGGGCGCCCGTCACCGGCAACGATGCGCACGTGGTCCTCGGTGCCCATGCGGACGAGGGCCACGTCGCGCACGCGCAGGCCCTTGCCCACCAGCACGTTGCCCACGTCGTCGGGCGATCGCGCCTCGGCGGTGGTCACGATCAGGTACTGCTTGTAGTTCTCGGGCACGCGGCCCACCGCGGTCACCGTGCTCGATGCCTGGATGGCGGTCGCGAGGTCCGCGTACGTGAGGCCGATGGCGGCGAGGCGCGCGGGATCGGCGACGACCTCGAGCTCGCGCACGTCGCTCGCCTGCACGTCCACGCGGCCCACGCCCGGCACGCGCGCGATGAGCGGGCGCACCTGGTACTGCGCGATGTCGTAGAGGGTGGCGGGGTCGCCGCCCTCGAGGTTGTACGAGAGGATCGGGAAGAGCGAGGGCGTGAGCCGCTCCACCTCCACGTCGAGCCCGGGAGGGAGGTCGGCCCGCACCTGGTTCACGCGCGCCTGCACCTGCTGCAGGGCGTACTGCATGTCCGTCTTTTCCGAGAAGTTGATGTTGATCTCGGCGCCCCCGCGGATGGAGCGCGAGTTCACGCGCGTCACGCCGGGCACCACGCCCACCGCTTCCTCGATCGGGCGCGTGACGGCGAACAGCACCTGTCGCGCCTCCAGGGCGGAGCCCTGCACCACCACCGTGACGCGAGAAAAGGTCAGTTCGGGATAGATGGCGGACGGCAGGCGAAACGCCATCCACACGCCGACGGCGGTGAGCAGCGCCGTGAGCAGGTAGACGAAGCGCCGCTGGTCGGCGAGCAGCGAGAACAGCGTGCCGCGCTTCGCGGGCGACGCGGGCGACGCCGACGGCCCGTTCGGCGGTGGGTATTCCGTCACTTCGCGACCGCCGGCGTGCCGCCGAGCGGGGCGACCTTCACGCTGTCGTCCACTCCGTACGCGCCATAGGTGACGATGCGCTCACCAGCCTTCAGCCCCTCCGTGATCTCCACCAGCTTGTCCGAGCGGCCACCGACCTTCACGGGACGCGCGTGGGCGATGCCGCCGGCGTCCACCACGAAGACCTTGAACTCCTCGCCCTCCGGCACGAGTGCCTCGGATGGAATGACGACCGCGTTGGGTCGCGTGGCCACCCCGACCTGACCGAACACCGTCTCACCGATGCGAAGTGGCCGGCGCGTTGTGGGCGCCTGCGCGCGCACGACCACGCTGCGCGTGGCCGAATCGACGGTGCCTCCCACGTCCACCACGGTTGCGACGCCAAGTGGCTCGCCGTCGGAGCTCTGGCCGGCGCTGAGCTGGATCTTCGCGCCCCTCCGAATCTCCGCAGCCTGCGCGGGCGTGACGTTGAAGAAGAGGTCGAGCGCCGAAGGGTCGGCGATCTCGACGAGCCGAGTGGTGGGGTCCGCGGTGGCGCCGATGGTCGCGTTCACGCTCGTGACCACGCCCGCAATGGGCGAGCGCAGCACGGAGAGCTGTTCCTGGCGGCGGGCCACGGCCGCATCGGCGCGCGCCTTGGCGAGGTCGGCGGACGCCTGGTCGAGGTCCTTCCGCGGGGAGATTCCCTCGTTCACGAGTCGCTGCGTTCGCTCGTACGCGCGCTGCGCGCTGGTGAGGGCGGCGTCAGCGGCGGCAGCGGCCGGGGCGAACGTGGAGGGATCGAAGACGATCAGCGTCGTGCCCGTGGTCACGTGCTGGCCGACGCTCACCTGCACGCTGGTGATGCGCGCCGAGGCAGGAGCCGTGAGCGTGGCCATGTGCCCCGCGCGCCCGGCGACCGTGCCGATGGCGCCGATGCTTTCCGTGAACGGCTGCGTCGTGACGATCGCGGTGCGCGCGCCGACCACGGCTTCGGCCTTCGCCTCGCCCTCGCCGGCATCCTTCGAGCAGGCGGTGAGGGCGACGGCGACGGCAAGCAGTGCGATGAGCCTTGTAGTCACGGTGTCGTGCCCGGAGAAGTGAGAGTCAGCACGCGCAGTTCGGCGATGGCGATCCACGCGTCCGCCAGGTCATTGATGTACTGCGACAGCACCTCGCGCGCGTTGCGCTGCGCCTCGAGCACGTTCGGGAGCGTGGACGCGCCCTCGCGATAGGCGGTGATGGACATGGCCGCCACGCGGTTGGCCGACGTCACGAGCTGCTGGTCGCGCTGGACCTTCGAGAGCGACAGTGCGCGCTCGCGCTGTGCCCGCGCGATCTCGGTGCGGCTGGTGACCTGCGCCAGCGCGAATTCGGCTCGTGCGCGCTCCCGTTCGGCGGCTGACTGCGCGATCGCGGCGCGACCGCGATTGAACAGCGGGAGGGGCACCGCGAAGCCGACGGTCGGGAGCAGTCCCTTGTCGGTGGCGTCGCCGGTCTCGAAGCCGAGTGAGAGGCTGAATGGCGAGAGCCAGGCGCGTCGCTGGAGGGCGGCGGTGATGTCGGCGGCCTGCAGTGAGAGCTGGGCGGCGGCCACGGAGAGCGGAACGCCCCGCAGGCTGTCGGACACCAGCGCGCCGGCGGGAAGGGTGAGGGAGTCCGCCGGGACCACCTGGATGTCGGAGGCGGGGAGGCCCATCACGCCCTGCAGGTCGAGCAGCGTCGAGAGGTAGGTAAGGGAATCGGACGCGGCCGTGTTCTCGGCCTGGCCGGCGTTGATGGTGGCGAGCTGGACATCGAGCTCGCTGGCGTCGCCTGCGTCACGCCGGAGGACCGCCATGCGAAGGAGCGTGTCGGCGGCGAGCGCGTTGCGCCGGGAGAGCCGACCGAGCTCGAGCGCAGCGAGGGCGCGCGTGTAGGTCGTGTCCGCCTCGAGCTGGGCAGCGGCGACCTCGAAGGCGTATCGAAGCTGGGCGGACTGGCGGCCCGCTCCGGCGGCGGAGATGCGCCGGCCGCGCAGGAGGAGCGCGTCGAGGGGGAAATCGAGGGCGACGTGGTAGTTCGGCTGCGACTTGCTGTAGCTGGCAGACAGGGCCGGGTTCTCGAGCGCCTGGGCGCTGAGGAGGGCCGCCCAGGCGGTGGAGGTGTCGGCCCGGGCCACGGCGAGCCGCGCACCCCGAGCCAGCGCCGACCGCACGGCATCGCCGCGGGTGATCGCCGCCGGGGTGGATTGGGCGCGGGCGCCGATGGGTAGTGCAACCATCCCGGCAGCGAGCGCGAAGGCTTTCCACCATTCCGGTCGTCGGACGCCGCGCCCGCTCGATTTCATGACGTGGAAGTATAATGTTGGGGAATGAACCGCGTCCTCGCAGTGATCCTCGGGGGTGGCATCGGCACCCGCCTCGCGCCCCTGACTCGCCATCGCGCCAAGCCAGCCGTTCCCCTCGCCGGCAAGTACCGGCTCGTGGACGTGCCGATCTCGAACTGCCTGAACTCGGGGCTCGACCGGATTTTCGTGGTCACGCAGTACAACTCGGCGAGCCTCAACAACCACATCACGCGCTCGTACGTCTTCGACCGCTTTCGGGGCGGATTCGTGACGATCCTGGCGGCGGAGCAGACGCCGCGCAGCGAGAAGTGGTTCCAGGGGACGGCGGACGCGGTGCGGCAGTCGATCCTCCATATCGTGAGCTTCCCACATGATGAAGTCCTGATCCTGTCTGGGGACCAACTTTACACGATGGACTACCGGCTGATGCTGGAGCACCACCGCCGGCTGGGGGCGGACGTGACCATTGCGGCCACCCCCGTGCGGGCGGACGAGGCGCCGGGCTTCGGGATCCTGAAGGCGGATGACGAGCAGCGGATCACCGAATTCTACGAAAAGCCGCGGAGCGACGAGCTGGGCGGCAAGGAGAGCCCGGTGTCGGAGGAGATGGCGGGCCAGGGGCGAACGTACCTCGCCTCGATGGGCATCTACATCTTCAATGGCGACGTGCTGAAGGCCGTGCTGGACGCGCACCCCGACGACCACGACTTCGGGAAGAAGATCATCCCGCGCGCCATCCACGAGCAGAAGGTGGTGGTGTACCCGTTCACCGGATACTGGAACGACATCGGCACCGTGCGCTCGTTCTTCGACACGAACATCATGCTCGCGCAGCCGCATCCCGCGTTCAACCTCTACGACGCGCGCTTTCCCCTGTACACGGACGCGCGGCTGCTGCCGCCAGCCAAGGTGTCGCGCTCCCACATCGAGAACACGATCATCGGCGAGGGGAGCGTGATCGTGGATGCGCAGGTGACGGACTCGATGATCGGCGTACGCTCGTACATCGGCGCCGGCGCGATCATCCACCGCACGGTGATGCTCGGCGCGGACTACTATCGCTGGGAGGAGCAGGACACGAGGCGCCGCATCGAGGGTCCGCTGGAGCCGGGTGTTGGCGCGGGAACGCACATCGAGAACGCGATCATCGACAAGAACGCCTCGGTGGGGCGGCACTGCGTGATCACGAACAGGGAGGGAGTGCAGGAAGGGGAAGGTCCCGGCTTCCAGATCCGCGACGGCATCGTGGTGGTGGTGAAGAACGCGGAGATCGCGCACGGCACGATCATCTGACCGGGCGGGACACGATGCGCATCTCGCTGTTCACGAACGAGTACCCGCCGCACGTGTATGGTGGGGCGGGAGTGCACGTGGAGTACCTGGCGCGCGAGCTGGCGCGCGCGGATGGCGCGGCGCACCAGGTGGAAGTGTTGTGCTTCGGGGAGCAGCGGGAGGCGAGCGGGAACCTCTCGGTGCGCGGCATCGGTGCACCAGCGCCAATTCCCGCGCAGGATCCCCGCCACACGAAGCTGTTCGACACGCTCGCGCGCGACCTGGCGATGGCGGGTGCAGCGACGACGCCCGACATCGTGCACTGTCACACGTGGTACGCGCACATGGCGGGGCTGCTCGCGAAGCCCCTGTCCGGCGCGAAGCTGGTGCTCACCACGCACTCGCTCGAGCCGCACCGCCCGTGGAAGGAGGAGCAGCTCGGCAGCGCGTATCGCGCGACGAGCTGGGTCGAGCGCACCGCGTACGAGAATGCCGACGGCGTGATCGCGGTGTCGCAGGCGATGAAGGCCGACGTCGAGTCGCTCTATGGCGTGGACCCGGCCAGGGTGCGGGTGATCCACAACGGGATCGACACCGACGAATATTCGCGGCGCCCCGCGCCGGAGGTGCTGGCGCGAGTCGGCGTGGATCCATCGGTACCGATGGTTCTCTTCGTGGGGCGCATCACGCGGCAGAAGGGGATAATGCACCTGGTGCGCGCGCTGCCGCTGCTCGACGCGGGGATGCAGGTGGTGCTCTGTGCCGGCGCGCCCGACACGCCGGAGATCGCCGCGGAGATGAAGGCCGAGGTGGAGCTCGCGCGCGCGGCGTCGCAGGTGACGATTCACTGGCTGCCGGAGATGCTGTCGAAGGCGGACGCCATCGCGCTGTATTCGCACGCGTCGCTGTTCGTGTGCCCCAGCGTCTACGAGCCGTTCGGGATCATCAACCTGGAGGCGATGGCGTGCGAGACGCCGGTGGTGGCCTCGGCGGTTGGGGGGATTCCCGAGATCATCGTGGATGGTGAGACGGGCGTGCTGGTGCCGCCGGGGGATCCTGCCGCGATCGCCCGTGAGGTCAATGCGCTGATGCGCGACCCCGAGCGCCGCGCGCGCATGGCTGCTGCAGGGCGCGCGCGGGTGGTCGAGAAGTTCAGCTGGAGCTCGATCGCGGTGAGGACGATCGAGTTTTATCGGGAATTACTGCAACGGCCTTAGCCGCGGACGACCGCGGACTTCGCGGACGATTACCGACACCAGTGTCCGCGTCGTCCGCGGTCGTCCGCGGCACAAGCAGTCGCTTTTGACCCTCCCCTCGGGCGCGCTGCGCCTACCGCGTGAGCTTCCGGTACTGCACCCGGTGCGGCTGGTCGGCATCGGGACCCTTCCGGCGCTTGAGGTCATCGATGTACGAGCCGTAGTTGCCCTCGTGCCACACGACCTCCGAGTTCCCCTCGAACGCCAGGATGTGGGTGGCCACGCGATCCAGGAACCACCGATCGTGCGAGATGACCACCGCGCAGCCTGAGTAGTCGAGCAGCGCATACTCCAGGGCGCGCAGGGTATCCACGTCGAGGTCGTTGGTCGGTTCGTCGAGCAGCAGCAGGTTGGCGCCGGTCATCAGCGTCTTCGCCAGGTGCAGGCGGTTCCGCTCTCCACCGGACAGGTTGCCCACCGGCTTCTGCTGGTCGGTGCCGCGGAAGTTGAAGGAGCTCAGGTAGGCGCGGCTGTTGATCTCCTTCTTGCCCACCATGATCTGCTCCAGCCCGCCGGAGATCTCCTCCCACGCGCTCTTCTTGCCGTCGAGCGTGCGATCCTGGTCGGAGTAGCCGAGCACCACGGTCTCGCCGACCTTGATCGAGCCGTCGTCCGGCTGCTCGTTGCCCACGATCATCCGGAACAGCGTCGTCTTGCCCGCGCCGTTTGGCCCGATGATTCCCACGATGCCGCCTCGCGGCAGCGCGAAGGTGACGTCCTCGAAGAGCAGCTTGTCGCCGAAGGCCTTCTTCAGCCCCTTCGCGATCACCACGTCGTTGCCGAGTCGCGGCGCGGGCGGGATCACGATCTCGTTCTGCGTCACGCGGTCGGCGGCCGCCTCGCTCACCATCTCCTCGTACTGCTGCAGTCGCGCCTTGCTCTTCGCCTGCCGTGCCTTGGGCGCCATGCGCACCCATTCCAGCTCGCGCGCCAGCGTGCGCTGCCGGGCCGAGGCCTGCTTCTCCTCGAGGGCCAGGCGCTGCTGCTTCTGCTCCAGCCAGCCCGAGTAGTTGCCCTCGTACGGCACGCCGCGCCCGCGATCGAGCTCGAGGATCCACTTCGCCACGTTGTCCAGGAAGTAGCGATCGTGCGTGATCGCCACCACGGTGCCCGGGAACTCGGCCAGGAAGTGCTCCAGCCACGCCACGCTTTCCGCGTCGAGGTGGTTGGTGGGCTCGTCGAGCAGCAGCATGTCGGGCTGCTCGAGCAACACCCGGCAGAGCGCGACGCGGCGCTTCTCTCCTCCAGATAGCTGCGTTACGCTTGCCTCCGGAGGAGGCAAGCGTAACGCATCCATGGCCACCTCGATCTTGTTGTCGAGGTTCCAGAGGTCCAGCGTGTCGATCCGCTCCTGCACGCGCGCCTGCTCGTCCAGCAGCTTGGTCATCGCGTCGTCGGTCATGGGCTCGCCGAACGCCATCGAGATCTCGTTGAAGCGGTCGAGCAGCTTCCGCTGGTCGGCGACGGCCTCCTCCACGTTGCCGCGGACGTCCTTCGTCGGGTCGAGCTGGGGCTCCTGCGGCAGGAACCCGATCTTCGTGCCCTTGTGGGCCCAGGCCTCCCCCTGAAACTCCTGGTCCACGCCCGCCATGATCCTCAGCAGGGAGGACTTGCCGGAGCCATTCGGGCCCAGGACGCCGATCTTCGCCCCGGGATAGAACGACAGCCAGATGTCGTCAAGGATGATCCGCGCCGGCGGAATCACCTTGCGGAGGGCCTTCATTACGTAGATGAACTGGGGCGCCACGGTGGAGAAAACCGGTACGGGTTAAAGAAACTGCGCTCGTGAACCGAAATTTAGTGGCAGGGGGGAGACCCCCGCGCGGAGGGACCCTTCCCTCCCGCCCATCCCGACTCACACATGCGCGCCGCAGACTCCAGCACGCTCCCGCTCCTCACCATCGATCCGCTCCTGGGCCAGCGCCCGCAGGAGGTGAGTGTCCTCGATCGCATCGCCCGGGTCGCGGCGACTGCACTCGCGACGCCGAGTGCGGTGCTGTCGCTCGTGGTCGATGGGGAACTCAAGGTCTGGAGCGTGGTCGGGATCCCCGCTCACGTCGCGGTTCCGCGTGGTTCCGTGCCGAACGGCGGGCTGTGCGAGCGGATGCGCCACCGGGGCGAGCCACTCCTGCTGCCCGACCTGCGTGAACTGAACGCCAGCTGGGAGCTGCCTCCGGTGCTGGACGAGCTCGGCGTGCGCGCCTACGCCGGGGTGCCGGTCACGGTTGCAACGGGCGAAGTGGTCGGCACCCTGTGCGTGCTGGACTTCGTCGCGCGCCACTGGACGGAATCGCAGCTGTCCGTGCTCACCGACCTCGCGTCGCTGGTGGTCACGGAGCTGGAGCGCGAGCAACATGCCGCCGAGGCGCAGCGCGCCCGGGAGGCGCTCGCGCGGCGCGGTGACGAGTTCTTCACGCTGGCCGAGCACGCGCCCGACGTGATCGTCCGCTTCGGCAGCGACCTGCGCGTGCAGTACATCAATCCCGCCGTCGAGAAGCTCGGCGCGCGCCCACGGGACGGATACGTGGGTCGCCTCGTGTCCGAGATCGCCCCTCCGGCATTCGCGGCATGGTGGGACGGCATCCTGCAGGAGGCGCTTGCGTCGGGCGCTGGCCGCAGCGTCGAGTTCGACGTCGCCATCCCGGCGGGCGGTTCCCGGCGATACCATGCGCTGCTCACGCCGGAGCCGGCGCGCGGCGAGGCGCTCGCCTCCGTGCTCGTGATCTTCTACGACGTGTCGGACCGCTGGCGCGCCGGTGCGCTCCTGCGCACGCTGCAGTCGCTGTCCTCCGCCATGGCACAGGCGCCGACGCTCGCGGCTGCGATGCGCGTGGCGCTCGATCGCTCGCTGGCCATCACCGGCTGGCGGGTCGGCCTGGTCTGGACACTCGCGGACGACGGCGAGCGCCTGGTGTGCGCGGCCGCTCGCGCCACGAGCGAAGGCGGCTGCGAGGCGTTCATCTCCGACTCCATGAGCCGCCCCGTGCGGCGCGACGAGGGACTGCCGGGCCGCATCTGGGAGAGCGGCGCGCCGGTGCTGATCCGCGACCTTGCGACCGAGGACGAATTCCAGCGGCGCGAGTCGGCCGCCGCCTGCGGCCTGCTGGGCGGGATCCTCGCGCCGATCTTCGTGGACGGCGCGCTGGTGGGCGTGCTCGAGTGCTACTTCGACGATGCGCCGCGCTTCGAGCCGGAGTTGCTCGAGGTGGTGGCGGTGGTCACCGCGCAGCTCGGCGTGCTGATGAGCCGCCAGCAGGTGCAGGAGCGCGTGAGCTGGCAGGACTCGCTGCTGCGCAGCGTTGCCGGCGCGGCACCCGTCGGGTTGCTGGTGGTGAACGACGCTCTCGATGAGATCCTCTATTCGAACGGCCTTCTCTGGACCACCTGGCGGCTGGAGGCCAGCGGCACGGAGCACGCGGCGGGGACGCTCGACTTCTCCACGCTGGCCGCGCGCATTCGCGCGCGCTTCGATGCGCCGGCGGAGTTCGACCTCCACGCCTTCGTGGCCGCGACCGGTGACGATTCCTCGCGCGAGCGTCGCGTGGCGCTGGCCGATGGGCGCACCATTCGCGTGGTGGTGACGCCGATGCGCGACGAGCGGGGGGCATCGCGCGGGCGGCTCGTGCTCTTCGAGGACATCACCGTGCGCGCTCGCGCGCAGCGCGAGATGCTGCAGTCCCAGAAGATGGAGGCGCTGGGCCGCATGGCGGGCGGGGTGGCGCACGACTTCAACAACATGCTCACGGCCATCACGAGCTACTCGGAGTTCGTGCTGGAGGACCTGCCGGAAGAGAGCCCGATCCGCGCCGACGTGATCGAGATCAAGCAGGCGGCCGGCCGCGCGGCGGAGCTCACGCGGCAGCTGCTCGCCTTCAGCCGCCACCGGAAGGCGGAACAGGGTCCCCTGCAGGTGAACGACGTGATTGCCGGCGTGGAGCAGCTGATCTCGCGAGTCATCGGCGCCGAGATCACGGTGACCACGCAGCTCGAGTCCGGGATTCCCGTCATCATCGCGGACGGGGCCCAGCTGGAGCAGGTGGTGATGAACCTCGCGCTCAATGCGCGCGATGCAATGCCCGCCGGGGGCACGCTGCGCATCGACACGCTGCGCCGCCGCCTCGCGCTGCCGCACGCGGGCGTGCTCGGCGAGATTGCGCCGGGGGACTACGCCTGCATCGTGGTGCGCGACAGCGGCGTGGGGATGGATGAGGTGACGCGCTCGCGCATCTTCGAGCCGTTCTTCACCACGAAGCCGGTGGGCCAGGCCACCGGGCTGGGGCTGGCGACCGTCTACGGCATCCTGCGCCAGCACGAGGGCAACATCGAAGTGCACAGCGCCCCGGGTGCGGGCTCGATGTTCACCGCGTACCTGCCCGTGGCGGAGGGCGCAGGGCCCGAGGTTGCACCACGACCCATGCGCCCGGCGAGCGGCGCGGGAAGCGAGACCATCCTGCTGGTGGAGGACGAGTCCTCCGTGCGTCGGCTGGGTCGGCGCGTGCTCGAGGCGCGCGGCTACACCGTGCTCGAGGCCGCGAATGCCGGCGAGGCGCTGGTGCTCTGCGAGCGGCACGAGGCCATCGACCTGCTGCTCACCGACGTCATCATGCCCATGATGAATGGAAGGGAGCTGGCCGAGCGCGTGCGGGCGCTGCGGCCGGGCATCGCCGTGATGTTCATGTCGGGGTACACGGCCACGCTGCTGCAGGACATCGA
The DNA here is from genome assembly GCA_028287305.1 of Gemmatimonadota bacterium. Taxonomy (GTDB): domain Bacteria; phylum Gemmatimonadota; class Gemmatimonadetes; order Gemmatimonadales; family Gemmatimonadaceae; genus JAQBPX01. Next base: position 118,299 of record JAQBPX010000015.1, on the reverse strand, counting down.
CCCGGAGCGCGAGAGCTTCATCGCGAAGCCGTTCTCCCCCGACGAGCTGGGTCGAGCGGTGCGCGCGACCCTGGACGCGGCAGGCCCGGTGCGGGACCCGGAGCTGCGGATCCGGGAGTTGTGGGGAGAGTGACGGCGGTGTGAGGAGTGTGGTTTGCGGTGTGAGGAACCGCGGCCGGCGTTCCTGCAGCACTGCCCTACGGCTTCTTCCCCTTGCCACCGCTGTTGCCGGGTGAGGTGGTGCTGCCCCGCCCGCGTCCGTTGCCCTGGCCCTTGTTGCCGCCGCCGAAGACCTGGGCGAGGCGCTCCAGTGGCGAGCCCGCTGCGGTCACCTGCGCGAGTCCCACCCAGTCCGTGCCGACGCTGAGCGAAAGGGTCCACGGCGGTGCCTGGCCGCTGATGCCGTGCGAGCCGCCGAGAGTGATGCCCAGTGGACCGGAGAACGGCTGGAACGAAATGCCCGCGGCAAGCGATCGGGAATGCCCCTCGAGCGAATCCACCGCGCCCAGGTCGGAACTCACGCCCCCGCTGATCGACGCGCGATCGCTGAGCGTGTAGCCGAGCTCTGCGTCGCCCCATCCCGACGCCGAGCCGCCGAACGAGGACTGCAGCGAGAAGTCGGTGAGCGAGCGTCCAGCGCCGAGGTGCAGGGATGTGCGCGGTGCCGGCACGAGGCCCAGGCCCACACCGATGCTGTACCCAACGGCGCCGCCACCAAATCCTGATGCGCTGTCGGCCGTCGGAAGTGTCACCACGAAGGTCGCACCGATGCTCGCGCCTGCGTGGCCGGCAAAGGAATGCTCGATGCCCGCCTCGAGTGGCAGGTCCGCGAATCCGCTGCGAGACGCGCCTCCGAGCGAGTCGGCCGCTGTCGCGTGTGCGTAGGTGGGCGACACGCCGACTACCAGCCCATGGAGGAATCGCCACCGCAACGCCGCCGTCACCGCCCGTTCAGTGCCGCCATCGTGAAAGTGCATCGCGCCCGCGGCCACCGCGGCCGAGGCTTGCGCGTGCGCCGCGCTGGAGAACAGGAACAGCGCGCCTGCACCAAGCGCGATTCGCCTCACTTGTGATCGTCCCCCCACACAACCTTCGGGTCATCCGAAAGCATCACGTTCGCATGCACCATCCAGCCGAAGAGGTTCGGGCGGAATTCGCCATTCACCGCGTCACAGGCCTGCTTCGTCGCGATCGGTGATTCCGGGCCGAAGAGCGGCGCGCCATCCTTTCGCTCCGTGTATCTCTCCTCCTCGCCCTTCTTCGGCGAGCAGAGGTTCACGTGGCGATGCCAGTGCGCGATGGAGAGCGGCACGCGCTGGTCGAGCTTCGCGACACTCGCCCGCTTCGGCGCGCTGTACATCGCACCCACCAGCTCCATCGAACCGTCGGGCGCCTTGCGATAGAGGATGGACGTGGGCTTCGCGGGGTTGAAGCGGAACGCCTCCTCGAGCGCATAGCGGTAGTTCGTGTAGTGATAGATGCGCTGGTTGCGCATGTTCGGCGCGAACAGCCTGAAGCCATCCGCCTCGGCGGCCTTCGGGTCGCGGTACTTCGCGAGCGCGACCTTGAGCGTGCGCGCCACGTCGGCCGCGCGCACGGAGTCCGATCGCGTGGCGGCGCGCCCCGGCGTCATCTCCATGTGCAGCATGTGCGCACTGCCGGGTGCGTCGTGCATGTCCATCATGTCGTGCGACTCGTGCTCCGCCGGTTGCTGCGCGGAGAGCCGGCTGGCGAGCGCCAGGAGGAGGACGAGCGTTGTCGAGTGGTGTCTCATGGGTATCTTCGTGTGGGTCGTGCCACGAGGAGGACGACCCACGCCTCCTCCCGTTAACGCCGCAACTCCCGCCGAATGGACTTCACCGGCGTCCCCGCGCTGCTCGCGCACCACCCGCTGCTGGCACTGCCGGTGCTCTTCGCCGGCGGGGTGCTCACGAGCCTGACGCCCTGCATCTACCCCATGATCCCCATCACGGTGGCGATCGTGGGCGGCGGGGCCGTCGAGCCCGGCGGCGCGCCCCGGCCCCGGTGGCGTCCACTGGGGCTCACCCTCACCTACGTGAGCGGGCTCGCGGTGGTTTATTCCGCCCTGGGGCTGCTGGCGGGGATGACGGGAACGCTCTTCGGCAGCGTGAGTACAAATCCATGGCTCTACTTCGGAATGGCGAACCTGCTGCTGCTGGCGGCGCTCTCCATGCTCGACGTGTTGCCGATCCGGATGCCCACGGCCCTGCTGGCGCGGGCGAGCAGCGCGGGCACGGCAGGTCGCTACTCCGGCGCACTGCTGATGGGTGCGGTGTCGGGACTGGTCGCGGCGCCCTGCTCCGCGCCGGTGATGGCCGCGGTGCTCACGTGGGTCAGCACGACGAAGAGCGCCGTGCTCGGATTCGTGTACCTGCTGAGCTTCTCGCTCGGCATGTGCACGTTGCTGGTGGTGGTGGGACTGTCGAGTGGATCGCTGGCGCGCCTCCCGCGCGCCGGCGCATGGATGCTCTGGATCAAGCGCCTGTTCGCCATCGTGATGATCGGCGTGGCGGAATATTACCTGGTCAAGATGGGAGAATTGCTGCTATGACGCGCTCCTGCGTTCGCACCACTCTTGCCGCCCTCGCGCTGGCGCTCCTGCCATTCTCGGCGCGCGCGCAGGACAGCGGCATCGAGGTGGGGAGCAAGGCCCCCGCCGCATCGGTCGAGACACTCGACGGCAAGGCCGCCGACCTGTCGCAGGTGGTGGGCAAGGGCCCGGTGGTGATGGAGTTCTGGGCGACCTGGTGCGAGAACTGTCACGAGCTGGAGCCGCGCATCAAGGCGGCACAGGCCAGGTATGCCGGCAAGGTCCGCTTCGTGTCCGTCGCCGTGTCGGTGAACCAGTCGCCCGAGCGCGTCAAGGCGTACGTCGCGAAGCACGGAATCGGCGGCGACCACTTCTACGATCGCAAGGGCAACGCGACGGGCGCCTATGACGTGCCCGCGACGTCCTACGTGGTCGTCCTGGATCGCGCAGGGAAGGTAGTGTATACCGGCGTCGGGGGACGGCAGGACCTGGACGCAGCGATCGGGAAGGCGCTCAAGTAGGCCACGCGCCACTCAGGGAAAGCGTCATCACCCTCGACACCTCCATCAACTCCGTCGTGAGGTCCACATGGATCCGGTCGATGGTGAAGGGCTCGCCGAACCGGTAGCTCAATAGCTCCTGTGCTCGCGCAGGGGTGAGCTCGGGATAGAAGCTCAGCGTGCAGTGCGGCGTGAAGGCGAAGCGCGGGGGCTCGAAGCGCAGCCCGCTGGCCCTGATCGCCTCGTGCAGCGCGCGCAGGGGACCGTGCGGGTCCAGTGGCAGCGACACCACGTTCGTCTGCATGAATCGCATCGGTGGCCCGAACCTGAGCACCAGCGGCGGCGTCGCATTCGTGATGGGCTCGAGCGCCGAGCGCAGCTCCTCCTCGCTCGAGCGTGACGAGATCGGCCCCATGCCCGACGAGCCCGCGATCGTCACGTGCGGCGGCAGGCCGCGCGCCATGCGGGGATCGTATCGTTCCTGCACCGCGTGCACCCGATCGCGCAGCGGCGAGGGGAGCTCGGCGAGGATGATGATCCCGGACTTCAATACTGCGGCGTGAGGGTGAGGCTCACGTTGCTGCCACCGCTGGCGCGCGGCGTGATGGAGGCGCCGAGCATCCAGCGGTCGAGGCGATTGCCGGGATGCGTGTGGTGATAGCGCACCGTCTTGAGGCCGGCAAAGGTGCCGATGAGCGCGCCGGTCATGACGTCGCTCGCCCAGTGCTTGTTGTTGTACATGCGCGAGACGCCGACCAGCGATGCGCCACCGTACATCACGGGCCCGATGAGCCAGCGCGAGTTCGGCCACCACCGGCTCGTCTCGCTGGAGACGGCTGATGCGGCGGCGAACGCGGCGATGGTGTGCCCGCTCGGGAACGACTGGTAGTCGCTGCCGCCGGAGAAGCCGCGCAGGAACTGGTAGTCGTGCGGGTTCGGGTCGGCCGCCGACTTGTAGGGGCGGGCGCGGCCAGCGAGCCCCTTGATCAACGCGCCGAGCGCGCCGCCGGCGATCACCGCCTCGGTGCCGTGCCAGCCAAGGTCCGCGGCCTTCGCATTGTGCGTGAGCCGGCCAGCCGTGTACATGGAGACGCCGATGATGATGGCGCCGGGATCCGCCACCGTGCGGACGATGGTGGCGGTCCTCGTGTAGAACTTGTCGGCCTGCCGGCTGGGATTCTGGAGCGCGGTGGAGTAGTGGCGGTCGAGCGGCGCGACGGCCACGGTGGCGAGGGCGAATCCGCCGAAGAGTGCGGCGTCGGCCAGGGTGAAGAGCGGTGTCTTGCGCGCGTGAATGGTGTCGGCCTGCGCGAAGAGGGATGCCGGGGCACCGAGGAGCAGGGTGCCGGCCAGCAGGAATGCGGTCGTGCGACGCACGGAAGACCTCGTCAGGAGTGGGTGCGGTCCGAGGAGCTTGCACCGGATGTGCCGCTGCGCTTCCTCCCCTTGAGGTGAACCTCGCGGGAACGCTCGAGATCTGCCAGAAACATCCGTTCCGCCTCGCTCCCGAGTGTGGCGTCCTCGATGATCGCATCGAGCTCATAGTTGATCGCCACGCCGAGCACGTTGAAGTCGGTGGATCCCACGCGCACCCAGCGTCCGTCGATCACGGTCGTCTTCGCGTGCATCATCTCGCCCTTCCACTCCCAGATGCGGACGCCGTTGGTGAGCAGCCGGCGATAGAAGCGGCGTGTCAGCAGGGTCACCCACGGGTGGTCGTTCCGGCTCGGCACCAGGAGCCGCACGTCCACGCCGTCGCGCGCCGCGCCGGTGAGCGCCTCCACGTCCGACCAGCTGGGAATGAAGTAGGCGCTGGCGATCCAGATCGAGCGCTCGGCGGAGATCGCCTGGACCTGGAGCGCGCGGCCGATGCGGAGCTTGAGCGGCACGCCCTCCACGATGCCGACGAGCGCCGGCGGAGCGGATTCAGGGGCGAGCGCAGTTCCCCTGGCCTCGCGACGGAGCAGCTTGTGCGCTCCGCGGCGCTCCACGCGGCGGCCGCGCTTGTCAGTCCGGTTCCAGATGTTGTCGAAGGCCTGCTGCATGTCGTGCGCGGCGGGGCCATCGATCTGGATGGCGGTGTCGCGCCAGGGCTTTCCGGCACGGCCGTGACGCGGGCGTCGCGAGCCGACCACCCATTCGCGACCGATGCCGACGCCACCCGTGATGCCCGCGCGCTCGTCCACCACGAGGAGCTTGCGATGGTCGCGCGGCACGAGTCCGAGCCAGCGGTGGAAGCCGGGCGTGTTGAAGAAGCGGACGTCGATGCCCGCGTCGCGCAGCCGTGCCACGAAGCGCCGCCCGATGCCGAGCGCGCCGATCCAGTCGGAGAGCAGGCGGACGGTGCAGCCGCGCGCACGGGCCGCGAGGAGTGCCGTGGCGATTCGCTCGCCGACCTCGTCGGAGCGGAGGATGTAGGACTCGAGCGCCACGGCGGCGGTGGCGGACTCGATGAGCGCGACCATCGCGTCGAAGGTCTCGGGGCCGTCGTGCAGCAGCCGCACGCGATTGCCGCCGGAGACGTCTGCCGCCGCGATGCGCCAGAGGCCGCGGGCAAAGGACGAGTGCGCGGTGGCGCGAGGGCTGGGCGTTCGCTCGACGAGCATCGGGCGAAACGTCGTAGCTTGTGGGGCTGCGCGCAACGAGCCCGAACTACGCACGGCAAGTAAATGAAACAAAACGCTGACAGCGCTGAACGGCTACGGCTGATCGTCGCTGACGACCCTGTTCGTGTTGATCTTTCGGCGGAAAGCCGGCGTCGGTCCGAACAGCAGGAGGAAGCCAAGCCGGTAGTCGGTTGCACGCAGGTAGTTGACGAGCTGCGCTTCATGCGCCTTCTCGATATGGCTGGTGATCTTGAGCTCCACGATGATTTTCTCCTCGACGATCACGTCTGCCTGATAATGACCGATGACCTCGTTGCGAAAACGCACCTTCAACGGCACCTCCTGGGCGCATTTCAGGCCGTTGGCGGCCATGGCGCGCACGAGAGCCTTCCGGTAGATGGCCTCGAGGAAGCCGTGACCGAGCTCATTGTGCACTTCATAAAAGGACTTGAGGAGGACAGACGAGATGTCTGCGTAGAGCAGCGGGACCCTCGGTATCGACATTCTGTGCCTCTGCCGTTGCAGTTCAGCGGCTCCCAGCGTTTCAATCGCACGGAGCCTTCCGGATCAGGGTAGCCCATATCGGCCCCGGAGACCTCAGCCGTTTCACGCGCCCCGGACCTTGTCAGCCCCGCCCGGATTTCGTATCTACCGGGCATGCTCAAGATCGATCTGGCCGGCCGCCGCGCGCTCGTCGCCGGTGTGGCTGATGACGGGGGATTCGGGTTCGCCATCGCCAAGTCGCTGGCCGAGGCCGGCGCCACCGTGTGCGTGGGGACCTGGCCCCCGGCGCTGAACATCTTCCTCAACCTGCTCGAGCGCGGGAAGATGGACGAGTCACGCGCCCTCTCCGACGGGTCGCTCCTGCAGTTCGAGAAGATCTACCCTCTCGACGCCGTGTACGACACGCTCGGCGAGATCCCCGAGGACGTCCGCTCGAGCAAGCGCTACAAGGACGTGGGCGACTGCTCCATCTCCGGGATGGCGGAGCGGCTCGTGGCGGACTTCGGCGCGCAGCCGCTGGACATCCTCGTGCACTCGCTCGCGAATGGCCCCGAGGTGAAGAAGCCGATGCTCGAGGTGAGCCGCAACGGCTACCTGGCCGCGATGAGCGCGAGCGCCTACTCGCTGGTGTCGATGGTGCAGCGACTGGGACCGCTGATGCGCGCCGACGGATCCATCCTCTCGCTCACGTACATGGCGAGCGAGCGCGTGATTCCCGGCTACGGGGGCGGCATGTCGTCCGCCAAGGCCGCGCTCGAGAGCGACACGCGCGTGCTCGCGTACGAGGCCGGTCGCAAGCACGGCATCCGCGTGAACACCATCTCGGCGGGCCCCTTCGCCTCGCGCGCCGCGAGCGCGATCGGCATCATTGGCCGCATGGTGGAGTACGTGTCGAAGAACGCGCCGCTCACGTCGCCGCTGCACGCGGACGAGGTGGGCAACGTTGCCGCGTTCCTGTCGTCACCCCTCGCGAGCGGCATCACCGGCACCACGATGTACGTGGACAAGGGCTACCATGCGATGGGGATGAATGCGGAGGATGCGGTGTAGGCTCGTTCCAGGCAGCGTGAAGTAATTACGACTTGAAGGTTCACTTCGCAGCCACGGGCGGCCGCACGGCGCGGAACTCGGCCGTCATGACCTTGCTGGTGCGCCGGCGCTGCGACTTGGCGGCATACATCGCCTCGTCCGCCTTCACGAGCGCCTCATCCGCGCGCTCGCCGGCCGCCAGCGTCACGATGCCCACCGAGAAGGTGATCGCCAGGCCGTCCAGCGAGGCGAGGTGCGTGCGCAGCACGTCCACGCGTTGCGCGGCGGCGCCCTCATCGAGCCCGGGCGCGACCACCACGAATTCGTCGCCGGCGTAGCGCACCACTACGTCGCCGGGGCGAAAGCTCTCGCGCAGTGCATCGGCGAAGCGCCTGAGGCAGTCGTCGCCCGCGCCGTGGCCGTGCAGGTCGTTGATGCGCTTGAAGTCGTCGAGGTCCAGGAAGAGCAGCGCGGCGCTTCCGTCATGCACGCTGCGGAACGCCTCCGGCAGCGAGCGGCGATTCGCGAGCCCGGTGAGCGGGTCGCGATCCGCCAGCCGGCGAAGGTCTTCCTGCGCGGCGAGCAACTCGGTGTTGTACTGCTCGAGCTCGCGCTGGATGCGTCCGTACAGCGCGAGCACGCAGCCGAGCGCGAGCAGCCATTCGCTCCCGCTGTCCACCGACGAATGCACCGCGAGGAAGGTCGGCAGCTGCGGAGACAGCCGCGCCGGGGCGAATCGCGGTGCGAAGTCCATGACGTAGGCCACGAACTCGACCAGGGCGAGCGAGCCGCGCACCAGGAAGCCCGCGGCCAGCCAGCGAAAGCCGCGCTCGTTGCCGCGCGCGATGACCAGCCCGCACCCGATGAAGAGAGCCGACATCGTGGCGTGCTGCGCAATGCCGATCAGGTCGATGGTGGAGAGCCACGCGGCACCCACGAGCGCGTACAGGGCGATGACGCCCGCGAATCCGCGCGGCGAGAGCACGCGCGCGCCTGGCCGTCGAATGGCCAGGGCGCCCTGCATGAGCAACAGCGTGAAGGCCAGCTTGCATCCGACGTACGCGCCGCGCAGCACCGGGTTCACGCCGGTGGGTGGGGCAAGCAGCCAGAAGGTGAGCGTCACGGCGAGGGCCGCCACGTTCGCCCACCACGCCTGTGCCCACCAGCGAAGCTCCGCCCGGCGGACGGAGCGGCTGAGGACCGCGAAGAACACCGCGATCATCAGGACGCTGCTCACCTGGATCGCGGTGCTCCACTGCCAGAGGAGGAGCCGCATTGCCACTGGACGCGCCGGTCGCCTTCCGGGTTACCGGCCGGCCGGCGCCGGTGCCGGGGCGTCATCCGCCCGCGGCACGACCTCCACCTTCCCCGCTGCCTTGAGCGACGCGTTGAGCGCCGGCAGCGTGGCATCCATCACCTGCTTGAGCCGCGCGAGCTCCCGGTCGAGCTGCGCGCTCAGCAGCTTGAGCACCTGGTAGCTCTGCGCCGTGGGCCGCCCCTCGGAGCTTCCCACCACCACCGCCAGGTGCCCGATCTTGTTGTCCAGGCGGATGGGATAGTTGAGCGGGTCCTGCCCGGCCCTGTTCTTCGTCTGGTAGAGTGAATCCTCCACGGTGGAGAGCGCAGCGGTGAATGCGTCGACTCGCGGCGCGAAGTCGGCCGGCATCTCCTTCTTCCGCGCCTCGAGCTCGCGCTTCACGTACCGAATGGTCTTCACCGCGCGATGCGCGTCCGTGGTCCGGTCGCGAATCACGTTCAGGAAGCGATACTGCTCGTCGAGGTCCGCCTGCGTCACGCCCTTCATGCGCGGGTCACGCAGCAGCTTGAACTCCTGGGAGCCCATCGGCCGCCCATTCATGGCCATGCGCACCGAGTATGAACCGGGCGGCACGGTTGGGCCGGTGAGCCCCGCGATCCACATGATCATCCCCTGGAATCCCTCGGCGTCCGCCGAGCGCATGTTCCAGGTGAAGCTGTTCATGCCGGCCTTGTTCGGCACACGCGGCGGCGCACCGCCGCCCCCGAAGAACTGCGGCGCCCCGCCCGCCTCGCCCGTGCCGGCCGTTCGCAGCAGCTTGGCGATCGAATCCGCCGAGAGCCCCGCGGCCTTGAGCGAGTCCTCCCGCTGGCGCCGGATGCGATCGCGACGCAGCGAATCCGCGGCAGTCGTCGAGTCCTGCGCGCTCGTGAACGACTTGATGAGCCTTCCCTTCGCGTCGAGGAAGTCGAGCGTCACCTTCTGGTTCGCATCCTTCAGCCAGTATTGCACGATGGCTGGGTCGGGGGGATTCTGTCCCACGGGATGCGCGGGCACCTGGCTCGGGTCCGCCGGCGCGTTGCGCGCGAAGCCCCCGCCGAACTGCGTGCGATACTGGTCGCGCGGCTTGAACAGGAAGGCTTCGTGCGTGAGCGCGTCGCCACCCGCCTGCTCGAGCGTGGAGATGTTGTCGACCACCCAGAACGCGCGGCCATGCGTCGCGGCGATCAGGTCGCCCTCCTTGATGGCCAGGTCGTGCACGGGCACCAGCGGCATGTTCAGGCGCAGCGACTGCCACGACTTGCCGTCGTTCGGCGAGAACCAGACGCCGCGCTCCGTCCCCGCGAACAGCAGCCCGCGCTTCATGGGATCCTCGCGAATGGCGCGCGCGAATTCCGTCTCCGGGATGCCCGCGTCGATGCGCGTCCAGCTCTTGCCGTAGTCGGCGGTCTTCCAGAGGTACGGCTTGTAGTCGTCCAGCTGGTAGCGATTGCCGGCCAGGTACGCGGTGCCCGCGTCGAAGTGGCTGGGCTCGATGATCGAGACGCGCGTCCACTCTCCCATGTCGGGAGGCGTCACCTTCGTCCACGTCCTGCCCGCGTCGCGCGAGACGTGCACCAGTCCATCGTCGCTGCCCGCCCAGAGCACTCCGGCCTTCACCGGCGACTCGGCGAACGCAAACACGGTCCCGTAATACTCGACCGACGTCTGGTCCTTCGTGATCGGGCCGCCCGAGTTGCCGAGGGTGCGCGGGTCGTTGCGCGTGAGGTCGGGGGAGATCACGGTCCAGCTCTCGCCGCCATTCGTCGTCTTGTGCACGTGATTGCTCATCGCGTACACGACGTTCGGGTTGTGCGGCGAGATCATGATCGGGAACGTCCACTGCCAGCGATACGTGAGGTCGCTGGCCGGGTGGCCCATCGGGTTGTCCGGCCACGGGTTCACGTTGCGCTCGATGCCGTTGCGCATGTCCTTGCGCGTGATCAGCGCGCCGTAGCTGCCCGCATAGATGATGTCTGGATCGTCGGCGCGGCTCGCGATGTAGCCACTCTCGCCGCCGCCGGCGTCCTTCCAGTCGGCGATGTCGATGCCGCCCTGGTTCCGGCTCGGCCCGCAGAGCGTGGAGTTGTCCTGCTGCGCGCCGCAGACCTGATATGGAAAGTGCGTGGTGGTGATGACGTGATAGAACTGCGCGGTCGCGAAGTCCTGGTCGGTCCAGTTGCGGCCGCCGTCGGTGGTGACGTTCGCGCCGCCGTCGTTCGTCTCGATCATCCGGTTCGAGTTGTCGGGCGCGATCCAGAGTCCGTGCGAGTCGCCGTGCGGCGCGTTCTGGCGACGGAAGTTCCTGCCGCCATCGGTGGACTTCATGAAGGAGACGTTGTTGACGTACACGACGTTCGAGTCCTTCGGGTCAGCATGGATGCGCGTGTAGTACCAGGCGCGCTGGCGCAGGTTGCGGTCGGTGTTGATGCGCGACCAGGTCTTGCCGGCGTCGCTCGAGCGGTAGACGCCGCCCGAGTCATGCTCGATGAGCGCGAACACGATGTTCGAGTTCACCGGGGAGACGTCGATGCCGATGTTGCCGATCAACCCAGCCTTTGGCATGCCCGGGTTACGCGTGATGTCGGTCCAGGTCTCGCCGCCGTCGGTGGTCTTGAAGATGCCCGAAGCGGCGCCGCCGGAGACGAGCATCCACGGCGTGCGCCCCGCCTGCCAGAAGGCGGCGTAGAGCACGTCCGGGTTGTTGGGGTCCATCACCAGGTTGATGACGCCGGTGCTGTCGTTGCGGAACAGCACCTTCTGCCAGTTCTTGCCGCCGTCCTTCGAGCGGAACACCCCTCGCGTGCTGTTCGGTGCCCAGACGTGGCCGAGCGCGCCGACGTAGACGATGTCGGGATTCGTGGGGTTCACCACCACGTTCGAGATCTGGCGCGCGTCGGCGAGGCCGATGTAGCTCCATGTCTTCCCGCCGTCCGTCGTCTTCCACATGCCATCGCCATGCGCGACGTTGCCGCGCATCGCGTACTCGCCGCCGCCCACGTAGACCACGTCGGGATTCGATGGCGCCACGGCGATCGCGCCGATCGTGCCGCCAAAGTACTTGTCCGTGACCGGAAACCACGCGTTGCCGCCGTCCACCGACTTGAAGACGCCGCCGCCCGTGGAGCCGAAGTAGTACTCACTGGGACGCTTGACGCTGCCCGCCGCCGCCACCGAGCGGCCGCCGCGGAAGGGGCCGAGCTCGCGCCAGCGCAGTGCGCCGAGCGCCGCGGTGTCCACGGGCCCGGAGAGGGCCGCGGGAATGGTGGTGACGGGGCGCGCCGGGCGCGGGGACTGCGCCGATGCGAGGCTGGACAGGACGATGGCGGCGCAGGATGCGCGAAACGCGATCGATCCAAGGGGACGGTTGGAACGGGCCACGGGGCCTCCGGATGGGTTGGAACTGGGGTGGCTTCTAGTAAGGGCCCGGGCGACCGTGGCGCAAGGGCTCAGGTGGCCGGTATGGGCATCGCGACCAGGCGAGCATCCCAACGATTGAAACGCGAATGGCCGCTGCACGGCAACGGCAGATGACTGCCAACTACAACTGATTCCTTGTAACGGCACACCCGTCGGGCTCGAATCCGATGGGTGTGCTGTTTCAATCAGGAAGCAGTTCGTAGTACCGCAGCGATCTGCCGCTGCCGTTCAGCGCAATCTGCGTTTCAATCGCGCGATGCCAGCCGAGCCGGGATGCTTATGTCGGCCCCAACGGCAGCCGCACCGTGAACGTCGTTCCCTCTCCTCGCGCGCTCACGACGGTCACGTCGCCACCCATCACGCGCGCCAGCCGGCGGCTCACGGCCAGGCCAAGGCCCGTGCCCGCGGGACGATACGCATTGCGCTGGTCGGCCTGCCAGAAGGGCTCGAACACCCGGCGCAGGTCCTCCTCGGTGATCCCGATCCCCGTGTCCGACACGATGCACACGAGAGCGTCGTCGCCCCGGCTCAGCTCCAGCGCGATCCGCCCGTGGTCCGTGAACTTCACCGCGTTGCCGAGCAGGTTGATCAGGATCTGTCGCAGCTTGCCGGGATCGGTGATCGCGAGCGAGCGGCCATCGTCGCCCCACGACGCGCAGCTCGCCTCGAAGCGCAGCCCCTTGGCGGTGGCCAGCGGTTCGATCACGTGCTCCACCTCCTGCACCAGCGCGTGACAGTCCACCGTGGCCACGCTCACGTGCTCGCGCCCGGCCTCGAGTCGCGAGAACGTCAGGACCTCGTTGATCAGCGCGAGCAGGTGATTCGCCGCCGCGCGCGCCCGGCGCACCTGTTCCTGCGACTCCACCGGAATGGGTTTCGGCAGGCCGAGCAGCAGGAGGTCCGCATAGCCGATGATCGCGTTGAGCGGGGTGCGCAGCTCGTGGCTCATGGTGGCCAGGAAGTCGCTCTTCGCGGCGCTCGCCGCCTGCGCCTCGCGAAAGAGCTGTGCTCGCTCGAGCGCCTGCGCGCAGCGGGCAGCGATGCGCAGCAGCTGCACGCGCTCGTCGTCGGCGAACTCGCCCGGCAGTGCCCAGACGAAGCCCACCGCGCCCAGGCAGCGTCGCGCGTCCTGCGGGCCCACCAGCAGCGGCAGCGCACACCACCGGCGATAGTCGCTCGCATCGGCGCGATCGGCGAGGTTCGGGTAACCCGTTCGCAGCGCCTCCGGCGTGGTGAGCCAGACCGGTGTCTTCTCGCGCGCCGCCTCGGAGGTGGGAAGTGGCGCATCGAGCGACATGGAGGTCCAGCGTTCGAGCGACGGATCCTCGAACCCCTGGGTGGCTGCGACGTCGAGGCGCGTGCCGTCGCGTGCCATCAGCGCGACGAGCCCGCCCTGGGCGCTGGCGGCCTGCGCCCCATCGCGCATCATGACCTCCGCGATCTCCTGCGGCGTGCGCGCCGCCGACAGCCGGGCGGTGAAGGCCTGCATGCGCTCGGTGCGCTCGACTTCGGACTTGGCGCGTGAAATGTCCTGCACGGTGCCGATGAAGCGCGTGGGACGTCGCCCCCCGCTCGGCGTATGCCCGAAGGTGGTGATGCCGGTCGCTCGCACCCAGCGCGCGATGCCATCGTCCCCGATGGCGCGGTACTCGACGTCGAAGTGCCCTCCCCCGAGGGGATCGAGGGACTCCTCCATCGCGGCACGCGTGCGCTCGCGGTCATCCGGATGGAGGATGTCGAAGAAGAACGCCATCGTCACGGGAGTGCCCAGCGCGATGCCGAGGGTGAGGTAGCACTGCTCGTCCCAGAGCAGCTTGTCCGCGACGGGATCGTGATCCCACGTGCCCACGCCCGCCGCGGTGGTCGCGAGTCGCAGCCTCGCCTCGCTGGCGCCCACCGCTTCCACGGCATTGCGCAGGGCGACGTTGGCGACCTGGAACTCCGACGTCGTGCTCTGCAGGCCCTCGTTGGTGTTCGCCAGCGACCGGGTCTGGTCGGCCAGCCGCGCGTTCGCGAGCTCGAGCTCCAGGCGCTGCGCCTGCAGCTCATCGCGCTGGATGGCCAGCTGTGCGGCGAGGCGCGACTGCCGTCGCGCCTCGCGCGTGAGGACGGTGTTCGTCAGCAGCGCGAGCAACGCCGCGAGCAGCGTGCCCACGCCGGCGAAGAGCATGTCCAGGCGGAGCCGGGCCTCCTCCGCTGCGACGTCGGTCGCCAGTCGCACACGCTCGGCCTGCATCAACTCGCCCACCTGCACGCGAGCGGAGTCCATCAGCTCCTTGCCCACGATCATTCGCACGGCGAACTCGGCCGTGGTGATCGGTCGCCCCGAATCGGACAGGATCTCCTCGAGGCGTCCCACGCGGCGGCGCGCGATGTCGTTGATGCGCGCGATCCGCCGCTGCTGCTGGTCGTCGCCGCGCACCAGCACCTTGAGCTCCACCGTGTCGCGCGCGAGCGACTGCCTGGCGGAGTCGTAGGGGCGCAGGAAGTCCGGATTGCGCGTCAGCAGGTACCCTCGCTCTGCCGTTTCGGCGTTCACGAGGTCAAGCAGCGTTCCCCTGGCGGTGAGCAGGAGCTCCCGCGTGCGGCGGGTGGCGTCGCGATTGTCGTGAAAGGCGCGAATGCCGTCCATGGTGATCGCGCCCAGGGCGAGGACGAGCACCGCGGGGCCGATCGTCACGAGCAGGCGCGGCAGGCGGGCCTTCATTGCGCGCCAGCCCGCATGCAACTTTCGGAGGGCCTCCCCGCGTTCAGCACCCGTCCGGCTGCCCTGCTCCGTTCGACGATCGTCACATCACTCCGCACGAGGTTCACATGACCCGCACCGGCCGCTCGATACCGATTCCTTCGCCCTTGATGGCGGGCACCGTCGCGCTGTTCGCGCTCGCCTGCACCGCCGGGGGCGACAAGGCGGATTCTGCCTCCGCGAGCGCGACCGGCGCAAGCGACAGCGCCGCGAAAGCAAGCATGGCGACCGCGTCGCCGATGGGCAGCACGGAAGGAATGAAGACGCCGGAATCGGTGCGCTACGACGCTGAGCTCGATCGCTGGTACGTGTCGAACATCAACGGCAACCCATCACAGAAGGACGGTAACGGCTTCATCGCCGTGGTCAATCCGGACAGCACGGGCAGCATGACCATGCTGGCAGAGGGCGGCAAGAAGGGCGTGGTGCTCAACGCGCCCAAGGGAATGGCGCTCAGCGGCGACACGATCTGGGTCGCCGACATCGACATGGTGCGCGGCATCAATCGCCGGACCGGGGCCGTGCTCGCCAACGTCGACCTGCGCGCGATGAAGGCGACGTTCCTCAACGACATCGCCATCGGCGGCGACGGCGCGGTGTACATCACCGACACCGGCATCGCATTCGACGCGAAGGGTGGCATGTCACACCCCGGCGTCAACCGCATCTTCCGCCTGCAGGGCGGCAAGGTGACGGAAGTCGCGAAGGGCGACTCGCTGGCCAACCCGAACGGCATCGCGTGGGACGCGGCCAACGGTCGCTTCGTGCTGGCGCCCTTCGGCGGCCCGAACGTGCAGGCGTGGAAGAATGGCGATGCGGCGCCCACGTCGCTCGGTGCGGGCCCGGGACAGTACGACGGCATCGAGGTGCTGAAGGACGGGCGCATCCTGGTGAGCAGCTGGGCCGACAGCGCGGTGCATTCGCTGTCGGCCGGCGCCATGACCACCATCGCGAAGGGAGTCGCGGCGCCCGCCGACATCGGCGTGGACACGAAGCGCCACGTGCTGGCGGTGCCGCTCTTCAACGACGGCAAGGTGCAGTACTTCCGCATCCCGTGAGCCTGGGCATTTCCTACACGCTCAGCGATTGCCCGGCGTGCGGAGCGACGGACGCCGTGGAAATCGCCGGACCGGACGCCATGCGGCGCGAGGTGGAAGAGCTGTGGGAGTTTCACCAGCGGCGCCTCGACGGCAGCACGCCCGTCGAGCGCCTGCTGGACCGGGTCGCGTTCTCGCAGCATGCGCCGTTGCGCATGGTGCGCTGCGCGCGATGCGGCGCCGTGTTCCGCAATCCCACCGAGAGCGACGCCGAGCTGCGTGACGCGTACGTCGCAGAACCGCCGTCGGGGGACGTGTTGCGTGCGCTGCACGAGACCCAGCGCCCGGCGTATCGCGCGCAGGCGACGCGCCTGCGGGAAGTGCTGGGGCGCACCGGATCGGTGCTCGAGGTGGGGAGTTACGCCGGTGCCTTCCTGGCGGAGGCGCACGCCGCCGGGTGGCAGGCCGAGGGCGTGGACGTGAGCACGGCCGCGAACGAAGTGACGCGAGAGATGGGCTTCACGGCGCACGATGGAACCGTCGAGCAGCTGCGCCGCGCCGAGCCGCACCGGCGGTGGGATGCCGTGGCGATCTGGAACACCTTTGACCAGCTCCCTGACCAGCGCGCCGCGGCGCACGCGGCGGGGGCCATGCTGCGCGATGGTGGCGTGCTTGCGCTGCGCGTTCCCAACGGCGCCTTCTACGCGGCCGTGCGGTCGCACCTGCACGGCCCGCTCGCGAAGGCGGCGCGGCTCCTGCTCGCGCACAACAACCTGCTCGCCTTCCCCTATCGCGTGGGCTTCACGCCCGCCGCGCTTCGCCACCTGCTCGAGCCGTTGGGGTTCACGGTGGAGCGCGTGCACGGCGACGTGCTCGTCCCGATCGCGGACGAGTACACGCATCGCTGGGCGGGCATCGAGGAGCGCGTGGTGAAGTCGCTGCTCGCGCTGGTCGCCAACGCCGCGCCGGACGACGAGATCGTCACGGCGCCGTGGTTCGAGCTCTATGCGCGGAAGGGAGCAGGCAGTCGGCGACCCACTTCGCCGTCGCATTGATCGCCATCGGCGGCGGCCAGTGGCCACCGTCGTACCAGCGGATGGTCTTTGGCTCGTGCGCCGCCTCGAAGAGCCGCGTGGCTTGCGCGGGCGTGACGGTGCGATCGCGCGTACCGCTCACCATCAGCAGCGGTCGGCCGGCAAGCCGTCGCGCCATGGCGGGCGGATCCAGCAGGGTGCGCACCAGCGGGGCGAAGGGCGTGCGATCCGGCAGGTCGCCGCCCGCGGCCAGCGCCACGCAGCGGATGGCCGCGTGGTCGGAGGCGAGCGCGAGTGCGAGATAGGAGCCGAGCGAGTAGCCCACGACGCCGAGATGGGACTCGTCCAGTCCCGCGTGCGCCCCGAGCAGCTCGAGCGCCGCGCGCGCCTCGGCGAGCGCCGAGCGCCGAGCGCCACACGCCGAAGAGCGCGAAGGGCGTGGCGCCGCGCAGCTCGGCAACGCTGCCGTCACGACTGCCATGCAGCGGCAGGTCGATCGCGAGGGAGGCGACGTCCTTCTTCAGCAGCGCCATGCCCACCGAGTCCGCCATGCGCTCCTTCTGCGAGGTGAGCCCGTGCAGCAGGAGGGCTGCGGGGGCGCGAGCCGAGCCCTGCGCCGGGCGCAGCAATATGCCCGGGACGCGCTCGCGCCCCACCGTGAGCTCGAGGTCGGTGCGCGTGCCGCCGGGCACGTCTCGCGTGGCGGTGATGATCATGGAATCCGATGTCGGCAAGAAGTGTACGGCGGGCGGCTCGGCGCGTAGCTTGGGGGCGACCATCGGTAGCGCCTCCCCGAGCCCCGACCCTCCTGCACATCCGCCGCTGGCTCGTGACCGTCGCGTCGTTCGCCGCGGTGATCGCCGTGTCCGTCTACCTGATCGTGGGCCGCGCGCGCGAGGGCGCCGCGCTCGGCCTGCCGCTCACATCGCACCTGCTGGCGCTGCTCGCCGTGGCGACGGAGATCATCACGCGCGCGCTCAAGATCACGTGGAGCGCGAAGGCCGTGCGGATCGAGCTGCCGCTGTGGGTGTCCACGAAGATCACGGTGGCTGGCGACTTCGGTGGCTCGATCACCCCGGCGCGCTCGGGCGCCGAGCCCGCGCGGTTCCTGGTGCTGGCCGAGTCCGGCATCCCGGCGTCGAGCGCGCTGGTGGTGCTGTTCGCGGAGCTGTTCCTGGAGATGCTGTCGCTCGCGGCCGTCGTGGTGCTGGTGGCGGTGCTCTTCCACGATGCGGGACGCGTGCTGGCGGCGCTGGTGGGAGTCGTCGGGATGTACGCCGCGTTCGTGCTGGGCGTGGGCGCGGTGGCGATCGTGCTCGCCAGGCGGCAGGTGGGCGATGAGCCTCCGGCGTGGGCGCGGCGGCTGCGCCTCAGCGAGCGGCGCTGGGAGATGCTCGGGCGCTGGCTGGGGAAGGTGCGAGAGACGGTGGCCGCCGTGCGCGACGTGCATCCCGGCTGGGCGATCGCGAGCTTCGTCGCCTCGTTCGTGCACGTGGCCATGAGACTGTGCGTGCTGCCGGCGCTCGTGCTTCCCGTTGCGCCACACACGCCACTGACGCCGCTCGCGCTCTGGCCGCTCGGCCTCCTGTACGGAGCGGCGGTGGTGCCGGCGCCGGGGGGTGGTGGGGCCGTGGAGCTGGCCTTTCGCGCGGCGCTAGGTGGCGTGATCCCCGCACAGTTCTTTCCGGCCGCGCTGCTCTGGTGGCGGGTGTACACGTTCTACCTGTACATCGTGCTCGGCGCGCTGGTGGCGGGGGGCGTGGTGTTGCGCGCGGTGAGGAAGACGGAGGATGCGGAGGAGGAGTTCGTGGAGGCGGAGTGACTTGGCTTCGCGCGCTCAGGGAGTCCGGCTCCTCGCGCTCCGCACTTCTGGGTCTCGTGGCGTACCCGCATCCTTGGTTCCAACGGAACCAGCCGCGGAACAACAGATACGGATTCCGCGGACACGACCACTACAACTGACTCTTTGAAACAGCACACCCATCGAGCTCGAGCCCGATGGGTGTGCTGTTTCAAAAGCTGGGCTGTTGCTCTTTCCGTGAACTCCGCCTCAGTTGTTCCGCGGAGGTTTCCGTTGGAACCAAGGATGCGGGTACGCCAGGAGACCATGAGGTGTGGAGTGCGTGGAGCCGGACTCCTTGAGCGCGAGAACAAACCCCTACGCTACCACCGCCTCCGCCACGCTCACCACTGAATTCGGGAAGTACGCGTTCCGCACGTACTGCTCGACCATCCGCTGCGTGTTGAAGAAGCTGCCGTTGAGCGCGATCGCGTGGCGCATCACTTCCGCGTATGCGTACGGCAGCCCGTAGTACAGCGGCATGATGATGCGCTCCAGCTTCATGTAGAGGTCGAACGCATCCTTGCTCTGGTCGCCCTCGGGATCCACGGCACTCCCGATGGACCAGCCCGTGACGCCCTCCACGTGTCCCTCGATCCACCAACCGTCCAGCACCGACAGGCTCGGCACGCCATTCATCGCGGCCTTCATCCCGCTCGTGCCGCTCGCCTCCAGCGGCTTCATCGGGTTGTTCAGCCAGAGGTCCACGCCGGCCACCATCTTCGCCGCGATTTCCATCTCGTAGTTCTCGATGTAGACGACCTTCACGCGGTCGCCGAGCTCGCGCGCCGCCTCATGGATGCGGTGGATGAGCTCCTTGCCGCCTCCATCATGCGGGTGCGCCTTGCCGCCGAACACGATCTGCAACGGGCCCACGTGCTCGGTGATCCGCACCAGGCGCTCGACGTCGCTGAAGACCAGGTCGGCGCGCTTGTACGGCGTCGCGCGTCGCGCAAACCCGATCGTGAAGGTGTTCACGTCGAGCGTCACGCCGGTGCGCTTCGCGACCTCCTCCAGGAATTCCTTCTTGCAGTCCATGTGTGCCGCCCGGATCTCGGGCAACCCGATCCCCACGGCGTAGCGCAGGTACAGGTTGTCGGTGCGCCACTCCGGCATGCTCTCGTCGAAGAGGGCCTGGAAGCGCGGCGACGTCCACGTGGTGGCGTGGACGCCGTTGGTGATCGAGTTGATCGGGTAGGTGGGGAACATCCCGCGCGAGACATCCCGGTGCTTCATCGCCACGCCATTCACGAACCGCGACAGGCGCAGCGCGATGTGCGTCATGTTCAGCGTGCCCTCGTCCGTGCACTTCGCCTTCTCGAGCAGCTCCACGCGCTTGTCGCCGATCACCGCGCGCACCATGTCCAGTGGGAACTTGTCGTGGCCCGCCGGCACCGGCGTGTGCGTGGTGAAGATCGTGCGGCGGCGCACGGCCTCGAGGTCCGCATCCTCCACCTCGAACACCGGCCGGCCATCCAGCTGCCACTCGAGCAGCGGCACGGTGACGAGCGCCGCGTGTCCCTCGTTCATGTGATAGGCGACGATCGGCTCATGGCCGAGCTCCCGGAGCATGGCAGCGCCGCCGATGCCGAGGATCACTTCCTGGCAGAGCCGGTAGTGCAGGTCGCCGCCGTAGAGGGAATCGGTGAGCGTGCGATCCCAGTCGCTGTTGCCATCCACGGAGCTGTCGAGCAGGTACACGGGCACCTCGTGCCCGGACCCGCCGATCACCCGGTAGCGCCACGCGCGAATGGTGACGTCCCGCCCCTCGATCGGCACCACGACGCGCGCCGGCATCTCCTCCAGGCGTTCCTCGGGCCGCCAGGACACGGGGCGCTCCGACTGGTTGCCCTCGGCGTCCAGGCTCTGCTGGAAGTAGCCGTTGCGGTGCAGCAGTGTCACGGCCACGAGCGGCACCCGAAGGTCGGCTGCCGAGCGAAGCGTGTCACCGGCAAGCACGCCGAGGCCGCCGGAATAGGTGGGGATCGCCTGCTCGAGGCAGATCTCCATCGAGAAGTAGGCGACGGTCGACGGGCCGGGCGTGTCAGTCATGTAATCCTCGTGCGACGGATGCTGCCCCGGCATGCCCGGGGACGGCGAAGTGCTGAGGGAATCGTGCCATCCACGCACGCCGCCGTACCGACCGGCGCGGCGAGGCGGACTCTGCCCCTCTGGAAAACTAAGGGCTGGGAGACCCCGGGGCGACCTGCCGAACGCGGGGCTCCCGGCCGCCGCGCAGGTCCACCTCCACTTCAACACGCCATCCGTCCAGGACCCTCGCGAAGGCGAGCACGTCCGGGCCTCGGTCGAGCACGTAATAGGCGCCGTGAGAGAAGAGCCGCGGCTGCGCGCGACGCAGCTCCAGCAATCGTGCGATGAGCGCCTGCTTCTCGTCCCGGGGCAGCTGGTAGTTCACGGGACGCCGATTGTCCGGATCTACCAGCGCGTAGCTCCACCACTCGTCGCCACGATAGATGTCCGGCACCCCCGGCATCGTGAGCTGGAGCGCGACCCGCGAGAGCGAAGCGTTCCTGGCGCGCTCTCGCACGCGCTCGCTCACTGCCTCCACCTCCGCGAGAAATGTCGATCCCCCGCCCTCGGAGAGCACGGCCGAGATCCACCCTTTCATCGCCTCCTCGAATTCCGCGTCCGGCTCGGTCCAGCTGGTGGACAGCTTCGCTTCGCGCGCCGCCTTGAGCATGTACTCATTGAGCCGATCCTCGAGCTCGCCGAGCGGGGCTGGCCAGAGCGACAGCAGCGCCTGGTAGAAGAGGTATTCCGTGTTGGCGTCGGGGGAGAGGCGCCCTCGCACGGCACGCTTGTGCACTGCGTTCAGGCGACGCCAGCGCATCACTGCCACGGTCCATTCACGGGAAATGAAGCTCAGCGACGCGATGCGGGAGCGCGCGTCCGCGCTGCGCTTGGTGTCGTGCGTGCTCGTGGCCACGAGCGCCTGCGGCCATCGCTGGAGCCTCGCGACGTTCTCGCGGTGGAATCGCGACACCGCATCGGACAGCGGCCTGTCCGGCGCTCCCCCCACCTCGTTGCGCGAGGCGAGCGGCACGTACTGGTACAGGGCCGTGTCCTCCACGCCCTTGGCCGTCGCCGGCCCGGTGGTTTGCTGGAAGCGGAGGACGAATTCCCCGAATGCCTCGCGCTCGTTGTCCGCTGCGCCGAGCAGCACGCCGTGCAACTCGGAGAGCGCGCGCTGGACGTCCGGCGCACGCACGCGCGCCCGCGCCCCGGCGAAGGCGCGCTCGAGACGCTCGGCGTCCTGCACACTCGGCGCGCCCGGCGGCTCGATGTAGCTGCGGTACACCGGCATCGAGGCGCAGAGCGCGACGATGGCCTCGCGCGCGCCGCGACGGTTGGGCAGCAGCCGTGCGAGCCGCGACACATCCGCTGCGAGCGCACTCGTGAGCACGCGACGGCGGCCTTCCCAGGCGATGTCCGCGAAAGTGGCTTCCCCCAGGCGCCGCAGCGAGCGGTACCACGACTCGATCGCCGCGAAGCCCGCGGCATCCACGAAGAGGTCGTCGAGGTCGTTCAGGGACTCGTAACCAGTCGCGCCGGCCACCGGCCACTCGAGCGGCAGTCGCTCATCGGGCGCGAGGATCTTCTCGACCCAGACGGGCACGCCTGCGCGATCGCGCAGGCGCTCCAGGTATGCGCGCGGCTCGCGCAACCCATCCACGTGGTCCACCCGCAGGCCGTCGAGAATCCCGGCGCGCACCCATTCCAGTGGCTTCGCGTGCACGGCCTCGAATACCGAGTCGTCCTCGATACGGATGGCCACGAGGTCGTTCACGTCGAAGAAGCGGCGGTAGTTGATCGCCTGCGGCGCGCGCTTCCAGTGCGCCGGCACGTAGTGCTGCCGCGCGAGGAGCGCGCGCATTCCGTCGGGGCCAGGCGCGAGCGGAAGGGTGGTCGCATCCACCGGCCAGCTGTGGTCGAAGTATTTCAGGCGCGGGCGGCCGCCTTCCTCGACCAGCGTGATCTCCCCGCGCGCGAGCACGCGCGCGAGCGCGTCGCCCAGCACCGGGAGCACGATGCGTCCGCGCGATCGCGGGGAGCGGCGGTCCACGTCGAACCAGTTCGCGAATCGCGAGCGGGCGCCGTGCTCCAGCACGTCCTCCCACTGCCGGTTCTCCCGCGCGACGCCCATGTGGTTGGGCACGATGTCCAGGATCATCCCCATGCCGAGCGCGTGCAGTGCGGCGGCCAGCGCGCCCAGGTCGGCCTCGGTGCCGAGCTCCGGATTCAGCCGCGAGTGATCCACCACGTCGTAGCCATGCGTGCTCCCGGCGCGCGCGGCAAGCAGCGGCGATGCATACAGGTGCGAGATCCCCAGCGCATGCAGCCGCGGCACGAGCTCCATCGCCTGCCGAAGCGTGAACTCGCGGCTGAACTGGACACGGTACGTGGCCGTGAGTGGCGGGCGCTCCCGCGTGCTCATCGCCGGATGCGAATCAGTCGCGCAACGTCGCCGGCGTCGAAGAGCTCCTCGAGCGATCGCGTCATGCGACGCTGCCAGCTCGGGTGCACCTCGGGCCCCACGCCGGGAACATTCACCGGCTCGAGCTCGCCGGCGAGGTCGTCGAGCGACACGCCCACGAGCACCGCGGGCGACTCGGCCAGCACCTCGTGGATTCGCGCCCGCAACAGCACGCTGTCGGAGGCCTGCTCCTCCGTGATCCCGAGCAGCCTGCACATCGCGCCACGCTCGCGCTCGCGCTCCACTCGCGCCTGCGCCAGCTGTTCCACGTGAGTGGTGAGGCCCACGCGCTCACGCACTTCCAGGTCATGCCCCGACCAGAAGCCCGCGATGGTCGCCAGGTCGTGCGTGTTCACCGTGGCCAGCGCGAGCGCCGGATAGTCCTCGCTGCGGCGATACTCACCGTCGGCGTGGCGCTCGAAGTAGAGCACCTTGCTGGACAGCACGCCCCAGCGCGCGAGCGCAGCCGGCACTTCCTCCGGCACCGTTCCCAGGTCCTCCCCGACCACCACGGCATTCGCGCGATGGCTCTCCAGCGCGAGGATGCCGAACAAGTCGTCCATGGGCATGCGCACATACGCGCCGTCACGGCCGGTGCGGCCCCTCGGAATCCAGAAGAGCCGGAACAGCCCGAGCACGTGGTCGATCCGGAGCGCTCCCGCATGACGGAAGGCGCTGCGCAGCAGCTGCACCCAGTAGCGATAGGCATCACGCCGCAGCGCGCGTGGGTCGAGCGGCGGAAGTCCCCAGTCCTGGCCATTGTCCGAGTACGGATCCGGTGGCGCGCCCACCTGAGCGCCATCCAGGAAGAGTCCCGGATACATCCAGCTGTCGAAGCCACCCGGCGCCGTGCCCACGGCCAGGTCCTGGTACAGGCCGATGCGCATGCCCGCCGCGCGTGCCGCATCGGCGGCGTCACCCAGCTGCCGGTCCAGCTCGAACTGCAGCCACCGGTGAAAGTCCACGCGATCCTCACGGTGCTGCCGCCATTCCTCCACGTCCGGCGACTCGGCCGAGCGCAGCCCCTCCGGCCACTCGCGCCAGTCCGCGCCGTGTACCTCGGCGATCGTCATCCAGGTGGCGAAGCGGGTGAGCTCCGGATCGCGCGACGCCACGAAGCGCTGGTACGCGCGCATGCGGTCCACGCCCCCCGGCGCGACGCGCTCGCGCGCGCGAAACACGCCGTGCAGCCGCTCGAGCACGGGAAGCTTCAGCGCCATCACCCGGCCGTAATCGAGCATCGTGGCCGCGCGGAGCGCCTCTCGCTCCGTGGAGAACGGCGGCCGCCGCAGCTCCGCCTTCAGCTCCGGTGCATGGCTCAGCTCCGGCACCTGGTCCACCGCGACGTAGAGCACATTGCGAAAGATCCGGCTCACGGGACTGTACGGGCTGATCATCGCATCCCGGTTCATCAGCGCATGCAGCGGGTTCACGCCCAGGAAGTCGCCGCCGCGCGCGCCCGTCCATGCCGCGAGTCGTGCGAGGTCCTCGAAGTCCCCACTCCCCCAGTTCCATGCGCTGCGCACGGTGTAGAGGTTCGCGATCACCCCGAATGCGCGGGGAGGCCGGGCGTCGATCCAGAGCTTGTCCACCGGCGACACGGCCGACGCGGGCACCACGATCCGCAGCTGCACGCCGCGCCGGATTCCCCGCCACGTCTCGGTGGTGACGGTCACTCGGTGGTAGCCGAGGCCGGGGGTCACGGGCAGCGTGAGCTCGAGCGGTTGCCTGCCCGGGGGCAGGTCGCCACTCGCATGGTGCGTGTCGCCGTCCTCGAGCGTGAGCTCCAGGGTCCAGATACCGCCCTGCTCGTCGCGATCCGCATTCGCGCGAACCAGCCGACGATTGGCATCCGCCTCGTGCAGCACCTGCACCGGCGCCACCACCTCGTTCGCGCGCTCCTGGTGCAGCGCGGCAAGGGACTCGCGCGCGGCCGCTTCGGTCGACGCATCGATCCCCATGGCGTGCAGCAGCGCAATGCGCGTCTCGTCGGACGCCTCGCGCCACTCCGTGCCCGTCTGGTCCAGGTAGCGTGACACGATGCCCGCTTCCTCGGCCAGCGCGTGCAGCGAGCCTTCCATGGGTGCGGCCGTTCCTAGCGAGAGGCGCGCATCATCACGAGCGCGCCGAGGGGCGGGAGCGAGAGCGTGACGCTCTGCGGAAAGCCGTGGAACGGTGACGGCTGCGTGGTCACGCGCGACACCGGCAGCGTGCCGCTGCCACCCCAGTGGCTCGCGTCGCTGTCGAGCAGCACCTCATACTCGCCCGCCGTGGGCATGCCGATCCGGTAGTGCTCGCGAGGCACCGGCGTGAGGTTGAGGACGACGACTACCTCTTCCTGCCCATCACACCGCACGTAGCTCAGCACGGAGTTGTCGCGATCGGAGACGTCGATCCACTTGAACCCTTCCCAGGCGTGATCGTTGCGCCAGAGTGCCGGCCGTTCGTTGTAGAGCGCGCCGAGCCTCGCCACGAACTGCACCAGCTGCTCGCGCATGGGATCGTGCGCCGTGAGGTGCCAGGGCAGGCTGGTGTCGTGGTTCCACTCGAGCTCCGGCGCGATCTCCGTCCCCATGAACAACAGCTTCTTTCCCGGCCGCGTGATCATGTACGTGAGGAGCAGGCGCAGGTTCGCCAGCTTCTGCCAGTGGTCTCCCGGCATGCGCGTGTAGAGCGAGCCCTTCAGGTGCACCACCTCGTCGTGCGACAGGGGCATCACGAATCGTTCGCTGTACTCGTAGACCATCGCGAACGTCAGCGTGTCCTGGTGATGCCGCCGGTGGATGGGGTCCTTGCCGAAGTAGAGCAGCGTGTCGTGCATCCAGCCCATGTTCCACTTGAAGCTGAACCCCAGCCCGCCGTGCTCGGCCGGTGTCGTGACTCCCGGCCAGTCGGTGCTCTCCTCGGCGATCGTCACGCACCCCGGCTCCTCGGCGTGGACCACCGCGTTCATCTCGCGCAGGAAGCTGATGGCCTGCAGGTTCTCGCGGCCACCGTGCTCGTTGCGCAGCCACTCCCCCGGCTTGCGGCTGTAGTCCAGGTACAGCATGGACGCCACGGCATCCACGCGGAGGCCGTCCACGTGGTACTCGCGCAGCCAGTAGAGCGCGTTCGCCACGAGGAAGTTGCGCACCTCGTTGCGCCCGTAGTTGAAGATCAGCGTGCCCCAGTCGGGGTGCTCACCGAGCCGCGGGTCCTCGTGCTCGAACAGGGCGCTCCCGTCGAAGCGGCGCAGCGCGTAGTCGTCCTTGGGAAAGTGCGCCGGCACCCAGTCGAGGAGCACGCCGATTCCCTGCTGGTGCATGAGGTCGACGAAGGCGCGGAATTCATCCGGCGATCCATATCGTGAGGTGGGCGCATAGTACCCGCTCACCTGGTAGCCCCACGATCCATAGAACGGGTGCTCGCTTACCGGCAGCAGCTCGATGTGCGTGAAGCCCAGGGCCTTCACGTGCTGCGCCAGGCGCGGGGCGATCTCCGCGTAGCTCAGCATGCGATCGCCTTCGCCGCGCGCCCACGATCCGAGGTGCACCTCGTAGGCGAGCATGGGCTCGCGGGCGGGGTCGCGATGCGGACGTCGCTGCATCCACTCGCCATCCTGCCACTGGTACGCGTCCTCGTCCACCACGATCGACGCCGTGCCCGGGTGCTGCTCCATCTTGAAGGCGAAGGGGTCGCTCTTCAGGCGCAGCGCGCCCTCGCGGGTGTGGAGCTCGAACTTGTAGAGCGTACCGCTGGAGATGCCCGGCACGAAGCGCTCCCACACGCCGGAGCTGCCGAGTGGCCGCATTGGCCAGGCGTTGCCGTCCCAGCTGCAGAAGTCACCGACCACGCTCGCGCTGCGCGCATTCGGCGCCCACACGGCGAATGCGACACCCTGTACGCCGTCGACCTCACGCAGGTGTGCGCCGAGCATCCGCCAGAGGCGACGGTGTGTCCCTTCATTGAACAGGTGCAGGTCCACCTCGCCGATGGTCGGCGCGAACTGGTGCGCGTGGCGGTCCACCGCATCCGGCTCGTGCGTGGTGCGGCGGGGCGCGGCGGACGCGCGTCCGCTGCGGCGGCGGTCTTCGCCGTCGCCGCCCCGCGCGCCACTGCTTCCCGATCCGCCACCCCGCTTCCTGCTCACTCGGCCTCCTTGCCCCGCCTGCGATCGCGGCCGTGCCGCAGCAGGATGAGGCAATATGCTGGAAGCAGCGCGGATTCGTCGCTCTCGCCGCCCGGCTCGTCGTTTCCCGTATGGACGAGCTCGACCCAGAGGCCCCGATCGGGCAGCCTGGGCAGCGTGAAGCGGACCTCGGAGTCCCCATTGTTGAGCAGGAGCAGCAGGGTGTCGCCCGTGACGGGCCGGCCACGGTCGTCCACCTCGTCCGTCGCCTCGCCATTCACCAGCATGCCGAGCGCCCGCCGCCCGCCGTCATTCCAGTCGCCCGACTCCATCTCCTGGCCGTCCTCGCGGACCCACATGACGTCCTTGAGGTGGCCCGGCCCGGCCTGCTCACCCTTGAAGAAACGCCGGCGCCGCAGCACTGGATGCTGCTGGCGAATGGCGAACACCCGCTTGGTGAACTCCAGCATCTCCTGGCGCGCCGGGTCGAGCGTCCAGTCCATCCACGTGAGCTCGTTGTCCTGCGCGTACGCGTTGTTGTTTCCACGCTGCGTGCGCCCGATCTCGTCGCCATGCGCGAGCATCGGCACGCCCTGCGAGAACGCCAGCGTCGCGAGGAAGTTCTTCATCGAGCGCAGGCGGACCGCGCGCACGCCGGCATCGTCCGTCTCGCCCTCCACTCCCCAGTTGCGGCTGATGTTGTCGTTGTGGCCGTCCCGGTTGTCCTCGCCGTTCGCCTCGTTGTGCTTCTGCTCGTAGCTCACGAGGTCGTGCAGCGTGTAGCCGTCGTGCGCCACGATGAAGTTCACGCTCGCGTAGGCGCCGCGATCGCTCCACGAGTAGATGTCGGCGCTGCCCGCGAGCCGCGACGCGATCTCGGGCACGTGGCCAGGATCTCCCTTCCAGAAGTGGCGCACGGCATCGCGATACTTGCCGTTCCACTCGGCCCAGCGGACCGGGAAGTTGCCCACCTGGTACCCGCCAGGCCCCACGTCCCACGGCTCCGCGATCAGCTTCACCATCGACAGCGTGGGATCCTGGTGGATGATGTCGAAGAACGCCGAGAGGCGATCCATGTCCCAGAGCTCGCGTGCGAGCACGGGCGCCAGGTCGAAGCGGAATCCGTCGACGTGCATCTCCTGCACCCAGTAGCGCAGCGAGTCCATGATCAGCTGGATGGTGCGCGGGTGCTGCATGTTCAGCGAGTTGCCCGTGCCCGTGAAGTCCATGTAGAAGCGCGGGTCCTGGGGCATCACGCGGTAGTACGCCCTGTTGTCGATGCCCTTGAAGCAGAGCGTCGGCCCCAGGTGGTTTCCCTCACCCGTGTGGTTGTACACCACGTCGAGGATCACCTCGAGTCCCGCCGAGTGCAGGCGCTTCACCATGGTCTTGAACTCGTACACCTGGTTCCCCAGGCCGCGCGTCGCATAGCGGACGTCCGGGGCGAAGTATCCGACCGAGTTGTAGCCCCAGTAGTTCGTGAGTCCGCGCTCGGCCAGGTGACGGTCCACGACCGCCTGGTGCACCGGCAACAGCTCGATCGCCGTAACGCCCAGCCCGAGGAAGTATTCGATCATCGGGTCGGAGCAGAGTCCCAGGTACGTGCCCCGCAGCTCGGGCGGCACGTTCGGGTGGCGCGCCGTCATCCCCTTCACGTGGCACTCGTAGATGATCGTGCGGTTCCACGGCACGTTCAGCGGCCGGTCGCCGTCCCACGTGAACGCGTTGTCGATCACGACGCTCTTCGGAACGCGCGACGCATCGTTGTCGGTGGTGGGCTCGAAGTCCTCGTGTTCCCCGCCCACCTTGTAGGCGAAGAGCGCGTCGCTCCACTTGATCTCGCCGGTGATCGCGCGGGCGTACGGGTCGACCAGCAGCTTGGCGGCGTTGAAGCGATTGCCGTTGGCCGGGTCGTAGGGGCCGTGGACGCGGAAGCCGTAATACTGCCCGGGGCGCACGTCCGGCAGGTAGCAGTGCCACACCTGGTCCGTGCGCTCCGGCAGGCGGAGCTTCAGCGACTCGACACCATCCTCCGGTCCGTCGAAGAGGCAGAGCTCGACCGCGGTCGCATTCTCGCTGAAGAGCGCGAAGTTCACGCCCTCTCCATCCCATGACGCGCCGAGTGGGTACGGCTGGCCCGGCCAGACGCGCATCAGCGTGCGGCCTCCGCCAGGTAGAGCGCCGCCGACCACGGCGGACAGGCGGGGTTGCGAGACGCAGGCGCGGTGGGCGCGTCCATCAGCCGACGCGGGCCATCCGCCTCGCGGTCACGTTGCGCGCCGCCGAAATCGGCCGCATGACCGTGCGCGCCGCCGTAGCCCGGGGATTCGGAGCTCCACCGCAGTGACCAGCGTGATTCCATCGTCCAGGCGTCGATCGGGATCTCCATGGGGGCAGCGGTGCAGTTGAAAAGCGCCACGCTCTCGGCGTACCGCGACGCGTCCATCCCCTGCACGCGTGCGCCGCGCTTGAGCAGGATCCATCCAGGCTCGCCGTGTTGCACGTTGACGGTGGCGGCGCCGGGCACGAGCGTCGGCTCCTCTCGGCGCAATGCGAGCAGGTCGCGATGCAGTGCGAGTGCCGCCGCGCCGGAGGGAGTCGCCGCGCGGGTGCGATCGAGCTTCGATCGCTCGAAGGTGGAATCGGCCTGTGGGTCGGGAACGTCGCCGCTCCACCCGAACGCGCTGAACTCTCGGCGGCGCCCGTCGCGCACGGCCTGCGCGAGCGCTGGATCGCCGTGACTGGTGAAATACTGGAACGGGTTCACCTCGCCGTACTCCTCGCCCATGAAGAGCATCGGCACGTAGGGCGAGAGCAACAGCAGTGACGTCGCCAGGCGCTGCTGCTCCGGCGACAGCATGGTGGTAAGGCGGTCGCCGATTGCGCGGTTGCCGACCTGGTCGTGGTTCTGGATGCACACCACGAAGCGGTCGCGGGGACTTCCGGTGGAGGGCGCGCCATGTCGCCGTTTTCGATGGAGCGAGGGGCGACCGTCATAGACGAACGGCTCGGTGAGCGCCTCACCGATCATGGTCGCGCTGCCGAAGTCCTGGTAGTACCCGCGCGTTTCCTTCGTGAGGGCGCCGTGCACGGCATGGTGGAAGTCGTCGCTCCACTGCGCGTCCAGTCCATGACCATGCTCCTCCCTGCTGCGCAGCAGCTCGGGATCGTTCAGGTCACTCTCGCCGATCACGACCACCGTGCGGCCGAGCTCTCGAGACAGCGCGTGCACCGAGGCGGCGAGCTCGTGCAGCAGGTGGCGGGCGCCGAAGTCGAAGATTCCATGCACGGCATCCAGCCGGAGGCCGTCCATGTGGAATTCCTCCACCCAGTAGCGCGCATTGTCGATCACGAACCGCCGAACCTCATCGCTGTCCGGCCCGTCGTAGTTCACCGCGCGTCCCCACGGCGTGCGATACGTGTCGGTGAAGTACGGGCCGTACGCGCCAAGGTAATTCCCCTCTGGACCGAGGTGATTGTAGACGACGTCGAGGATGACGCACAGTCCCGCGCCATGCGCGGCGTCCACGAGCCGCTTGAGCGCGTCGGGGCCCCCATAGCCATCGTGCGGTGCGTAGGGCTGTACGCCGTCGTACCCCCAGTTGCGCGCTCCGGGAAACTGCGCCACCGGCATCAGCTCGATGGCCGTGATGCCGAGGGCGACCAATGCCGGGAGCTGTGCGATGGCCGCGTCGAATGTGCCGGCATCGGTGAAGGTGCCCACGTGAAGCTCGTAGATCACGAGCTCACGCATGGACCGCCCGCGCCATTCGGCATCCGTCCATGCCTGCGCGCGTGGGTCGGTGACGCGCGATCGCCCGTGCACGCCGTCTGGCTGATGGCGGCTCACCGGGTCAGGAAGGGGCGCGCTCGCGTTATCCAGGAGGAACCCGTAGCGTGCGCCCGCACCGACATCATCGATGGTGGCCGCGAACTCCCCCGCGATGCGCGTGGGCGCCAGCTCGTGCTCGCCGGCCGCGTCACCGTCCTCGATCGACACGCGCACATGGCGCGCATTCGGCGCCCACACCGTGAAGCACACGGCACCGTCCGGCATCAGGCGGGCGCCGCGTTGTAGCCCAGGGGAGGAGTCACTCATTCTCGGCGTGGCGAGGGCAAAATGCACACCAATGATGCAGTGAATCAGTGATGCAGGGATGCATCACTCCATCACTGCGTCACTTCTGGTACTTCCAGTTCCGCCCCTTCCCCTCGGCGATCCACGCAAGGGCCTGCGCCATGCGCTTGTCACGCGTGGCGTCCGTCTTCGCCTCGGTGATCCACTCGAGGTATTCGCGACGGTGGCTGGGGCTGAACGCCGCGAACGCCGCCTTCGCCTTCCTGTCCTTCCCGAGCGCGGCGGTGAAGTACGGCGGCACCTTGATCGGTGGCTTGGGACCGTCCTTCGCCTTGGCCGGCACGCGCTTCACGCCCTGCTCGTTGAGCTTCATCGCCTGCTTCACGTAGCCGGCGATCACCCGCTTCGGCGGCAGGTCGTCGAGCGAGGTGATGCGCCCGAAGCTCCCCATCGCCTCCTGCGGCTTGCCGTCCTTGCCCACGATCAGCGCGCCGTGCCAGAAGCCGAAGGTGCAGTGTTCCTTGAAGGCGGCCATGCCGGCGAACATCCCCTGGTACATGAAGTGCGGCATGCTCCACTTGAGCGTCTCCTCGCACTCCGGACAGGTCTCGTGCACGATCGCCCGCAGGTGCTCGAGAATGGGCCTGGCGAATGGCCGTGCCTTCGCGATGTACGCGTCGATTCGCTTGTCGGTCGTGGGCATCGGAGTCGCTCCCGTAGTTCCTGCATCACTGCATCACTGCAGGTCAGACGAACAACCGCGTCGCTCCCCGCATCGGGATCCAGGCCCAGTCCGGCCGGTTGTTCAACTCGTACATCAGCTCGTAGAACACCTTCTCCGTCTCGAAGACCGCCAGCAGCCGCTCCGCGTTCTTCGCGTTGCGTGGCAGCATGCCTTCCACCGCATTGTCCGGCGCCGCGAAGTAGCCCTTGAGGAACGCCGCGCGCGCGTCGCGCTCCCAGCGCCCCGCGCGCACCTCGAGCGTGGGCCGGTCCATGGGCCGCTTGCCGCCGCCACTCTGCTGCATGAGCGTCGCCGACGCGTAGGCGAAGGAGCGCAGCATTCCCGCCACGTCGCGCAGTGCGCTCGTCTTGCGACGCCGCTCGTCGAGCGACCGGCTCGGCTCCCCCTCGAAGTCGATCACCATGAAGTCGCCGCCCGCCGTGCGCAGCACCTGCCCCAGGTGGTAGTCGCCGTGCGTGCGGATCGAGAGTCCGGCATCCCCGGCAATGTCTGCGACCAGCTCGTCGATCTCGTTCCGGTGGCGCTCCACGCGCGCGATGAGCGCCTCCGCCTCCGGCAGTCGCTCCGGCGGAAGCTTCTTCTGCGCGACCACCTGCTCCAGCATCGCCAGCCCTGCCTCCACCTGTGCGCGCACGTGCTCACCCCACCGCTGCACATCCTCGCGCGTGGACTGCCCGGGCCCGAACTCCGGCGTGGTGCCGCGCGCGAGCGACTCATGCAGTGCGCGCGTCACCTCACCCAGTCGCTCGGCACGTGGCGAGAATTCATTGGCCGGCTCCGTTGCGGGCGGAGCGCGAAAGAAGTCCTTGCCGCAATCGAGCGCGAACTTCCACGCGTTCTCCGACTTGGGCAGGAACTCCTGCAGCACGCCTGCCACCGAGGAGCCCTCGGCGTCCTCGAAGCGCGCCACGGCGAACAGCGCCGGCGTGTTGGCGAACGCTCCCGCCCCGCTGAGGTAGCGCGACATCTCCTCCTCTGGATGCGGACCGCGCTCGAGCCGGCGAAAGAGCTTGAGCATCCCGTCCTGGTCGATGATGATGGACGTGTTGCTCTGCTCCGCGCTCTCGAGCGCCACCCGCGCGTGCGGGGCGACGCTCAGCGTTCGCGCACCGGCCGGCTCCAGCACCCAGCGCGGGGCGTTGCCCCCGCTCACCGACTCTCCCTCGAACGACGCACCCTTCGCGAAGGCATCGGCGAGCGAGCGACGAAAGCGGTCGTCCTCGGTGGCGTCCACGATCTCGCCGCGCTCGGCGGCCGTGAGGTCGAGTGGCAGCTGGTAGACAGTCGCGATGCCGGCGTCGCTCACCACCTCGAGCCGTGCAATCCCGAACTGCCCACCCTGCCACGGCAGCGGCACCACGTCGAGGAAGCGGGCAGACTGCGGCGTGCCCGCCTTGCCCGCGTACCAGCGACGCGAGCCGAGGAACGCCGTGATCTTCTCCGTGCCGATGTTCGCCAGTCCGTTCATCTCGCCCTTGCCAAAGCCCAAAGCCCAAAGCCCGCCGTTACAGTCGCAGCCACAGGAAGCTGTGCGGCCCCAAAGT
Organism: Gemmatimonadota bacterium; assembly: GCA_028287305.1. Lineage (GTDB taxonomy): Bacteria > Gemmatimonadota > Gemmatimonadetes > Gemmatimonadales > Gemmatimonadaceae > JAQBPX01. The sequence continues at coordinate 84,765 of JAQBPX010000015.1, read as the reverse complement.
TAGCACGTACGGCTGCTGGCGGACTTCAGGGAACGGCGTGCCGCCCCACATCTCCACCGGCGTGCGGCCCGCGAACTCGCCGAGGTCGAGCTCCACGAACTGCGAGAAGCGACTGAGGTTGTTCACGCAGAGGATGACGTCGCCCTCGTAGCGCCGCAGGAACACCAGCACCTTGCGGTTCTCCGGCAGCAGCGGTTCCCACGTGCCGCGCCCGAACGCCCGCGATTGCGCGCGCACCTGGATCAGCCGGCGCATCCAGCGCAACAGCGACGTGCCGGTGCGCTCCTGCGCATTCACGTTCACGTTGTGGAAGCCGTAGGGCGGGTCCTGGATCACCGGCGCGAAGAGCGCCGCGCTGTCCGCCTCGCTGAATCCCGCGTTGCGGTCGGCGGTCCACTGCATCGGCGTGCGGACGCCGTTGCGGTCGCCCAGGTAGACGTTGTCCCCCATGCCCAGCTCGTCGCCGTAATAGATGATCGGCGTGCCCGGCATGGTCATGAGCAGGGCGTTCATCAGCTCGATCTGGCGGCGGCCATTGTCGAGCAGGGGGGCTAGCCGGCGGCGAATGCCCACGTTGATGCGCATCCGCTTGTCCTTCGCGTACTCGTTGTACATGTAGTCGCGCTCCTCGTCCGTCACCATCTCGAGCGTGAGCTCGTCGTGGTTGCGGAGGAAGATCGCCCACTGGCAGTCGTCGGGAATCGCCGGCGTCTGCCGCATGATCTCGACGATCGGCGTGCGGTCCTCGCGCCGCAGCGCCATGTACATGCGCGGCATCACCGGGAAGTGGAATGCCATGTGGCACTCGTCGCTGTCGCCGAAGTAGGCGCGCACGTCGCTCGGCCACTGGTTCGCCTCCGCCACGAAGATGCGCCCCTCGAACTCCGCATCGAGGGCCGTGCGCATCGCCTTCAGCACCGCGTGCGTCTCGGGCAGGTTCTCGCAGTTCGTGCCGTGCCGCTCCACCAGGTACGGGATCGCGTCGAGGCGCAGCGCGTCCACGCCCAGCCGCAGCCAGAAGCGCATGACGTTGAGCACCGCCTCGAGCACCGCCGGATTGTCGAAGTTGAGGTCCGGCTGGTGGCCGAAGAAGCGATGCCAGTAGAACTGCTGCGCCTCGGGGTCCCACGTCCAGTTCGACGTCTCAGTGTCGGTGAAGATGATCCGCGTGCCCTCGTAGAGGTTCGGGTCATCGCTCCAGACATACCAGTCGCGCTCGGGCGAGCCCTTCGGCGCCTTGCGCGCGCGCTCGAACCAGGGATGCTGGTCGGAGGTGTGGTTGATGACGAGCTCCGTCATCACGCGCATGCCGCGCGCGTGCGCCGCCTCCATGAACGCCTTGAAGTCCTCGATGGTGCCGTACTGCGGATGGATCGACTCGTACGATGCGATGTCGTATCCATCGTCGCGCAGCGGAGAGGGATAGAAGGGCAGCAGCCAGACGCAGGTCGCGCCCAGGGTCTGGACGTAGTCCAGTTGCTGGATCAGCCCCTTGAAGTCGCCGTAGCCGTCGCCATTCGCGTCGCGAAACGACTTCACGTGCAGCTGATAGATGACCGCGTCCTTGTACCAGAGGGGGTCCGTAGTCATCCTGAGAGAGTCCGCAGTCATCCTGAGCGCAGCGAGGGATCTGCCGTTGCAGTTGCCGTAGTTGCCGCCGTCCGCTCCACCCGGAACACGTGCGCCACCTGCACCGCCGGGTCGAGCCGCACGTAGTTCCGCGCTCCCCGCCACGTGTAGTGAGCCCCGGTGAGCAGGTCGGTGACGCCATACGACTCATCCGCCCCCATCCCCATCGCCTCCAGTGGAACCGTGACGGTCGATTCCTGCGCACCGTGCGGATCGCAGTTCACCGCCACGATGATGTGCGCGCCCTCGAGCACCTCGCCGATCCTGCTGTGCGTAGTTCCCCATTCCCCCAGCCCCTGAGCCCCCAGCCCCTGCTTTACATAGCACAGCACCCGCGAGTTCTCGCTCTCCCCGAACACCAGGTTGCCGTACGCTCGAAGCGCCGGCTCCTCGCGTCGCAGGCGGTTGAGCAGCACCACGTCGCTCGTGATGTTCGGCGTCGCATTCCAGTCGCGCGACTTGAGCTCGTACTTCTCCGAGTCCATGTACTCCTCGCTCCCCGGCTTCACCGGCACGTTCTCGGCGAGCTCGTATCCGCTGTAGATCCCGTAGAGCGGAAGGAGCGTGGCGGCCAGCACCAGTCGAATGCGGAAGGCGGGCACTCCTCCGTCCACCAGGTACTCGTTCAGGATGTCCGGCGTGTTCGTGAAGAGGTTGCCGCGGTAGTACTCCACCATCTCGCCCGCGGTGAGCTCTTCCATGTACTCGCGCAGCTCCCGCGGGTCATTCTTCCACGTGAAGTACGTGTACGACATGGTGAAGCCGAGCTTCCCCAGGTTCTGCATCTTGTTCGGCTTCGTGAACGCCTCGGCGAAGAACACCACCCCCGGATCACGGTCCTGCACCTCGCGGATCACCCACTCCCAGAACGCGCTCGGCTTCGTGTGCGGGTTGTCCACGCGAAAGATCCGCACGCCCCGCTGCACCCAGTGCAGCAGCACGTCGCGACATGCATTCCACAGCGCGATGCGGTCCTCGCACCAGAAGTTGATCGGGAAGATGTCCTGGTACTTCTTCGGGGGATTCTCCGCGTACTGGATCGACCCATCGGGACGGATGTGGAACCAGTCGGGATGTTCGCGCACCCAGGGGTGGTCGGGCGAGCACTGCAGGGCGTAGTCGAGCGCCACTTCGATGCCCAGCTCGTTCGCGCGCTGCACGAAGCGCCGGAAGCTGGCGTCGTCGCCCAGCTCCGGGTGGATCGCGTCGTGTCCCCCTTCGGCCGAGCCGATCGCCCACGGGCTGCCCACGTCGGCCTTCGTTGGCGTGAGCGAGTTGTTGCGTCCCTTCCGGAATTGCGTGCCGATCGGATGGATCGGCGGCAGGTAGACCACGTCGAAGCCCATCCCGGCCACGCGCGGCATGAACGCGGCGGCATCGTCAAAGGTGCCGTGCCTGCCGCCGGCGCCGAGCGATCGCGGGAAGAATTCATACCATGCCCCCGTGCGCGCGCGATCGCGATCCACCACCAGCGTGAGCTCGCGCGAATACCGCGTGACGTCGGCGGGCGCGTGGTGCCGCTGCATCAGGAGCGCGAGCTCCTCCTCCAGCGCGCGATGCACACGATGGTCGATCGGCGCGTCGTGGTCGGCGACGATCATCGCCGCCGTCTGCTCGAGCGTCGCGCGCAGCGAGCCGAAGCGCATGCGTCCCATCGCTTCGCGCACCATGGCCGAGCCCTCGCGCAGCTCGAGTTCGAAGTCCTGCCCGGCGTCGTGCTTCTTTTTCAGCTCGCTTCGCCACGTCCCGAAGCGGTCGGTCCAGCCTTCCACCGTGTAGCGCCAGCGGCCCACGCGATCGAGGGCCACCGACGCGAACCACCGATCGAGCTCCGGCGAGTACGTCATGGGCTCGGCGCTCCATTCCGCGTCACCCGGGCCCTTGAACAGCACGTGCGCCGAGAGGAGCTCGTGGCCGTCCTTGAAGACGTTGGCGCCTACGCGGAGGACGTCACCCGTGACGCGCTTGGCGGGGTAGCGCCCACCGTCGAGCTCGGGAGTGACGGTGTCGACTACCAGGTGATAGAGCGATGCGGCGGGGAGGCTCGGCTCTACGACTTTTGGCTTCTTGCGAGGGGGCACTCTTGGGCGGTCTGGAGAGTGGTCGGCTTGAGCAAGGAATATGCTGGGACTGCGGGCTTTGGGCTTTGGCCCTGGACTTTGGGAACTGCGGAAGTGGCACGTTCGAAGTTGCGTTGAACCAATAACGAAGCAGGGCCCCGCAGCGAAGCGCGGGGCCCTGCATTCCAATTCCGTAGTTGCCAAAGCCCAAAGCCCAAAGCCCAAAGTCCTGGGCGAAAGCCCAGCCGCTTCACTCCCGCCGCAGTGAGATCCCCCCATTCGTGGTCTCGATCCGGATGGAAGGTCCACCCCCATTCAGGTCCGTCTCGAGGGTCTTGCCGAAGCGCCCTTGGATGGTGACCGGGAAGTCCACGGAGAACCCGCCGTTCGTGGTGCCCGCCCTCAGGTGCGCCGCATAGCCATCGGGGAACGTCACTCGAACGCCGCCGTTGGTGGTCTCGGCCGACAGCCCCTTTCCGTCCCACTTCTTTCCGTCGAGCGCCACGGTGAGCCCGCCATTCACGGTGGTCGCCTTGACGTCGCCGCCCACGTGGTAGAGGTCGAGGCCCCCGTTCACGGTCTCGACGTTGATGAGCCCATGCACCTCGCGAACCGAGATCCCGCCATTCTCGGCCTCGGCACGGATGTCCTGGCTGCGGGGAACCATGATCTCGAAGGACACCGACCAGTTCTGGCGCCGACGCGTTCGGGGTCCGTCCGTGTCGATCTTGCCATCCGCGATCTTCACTGCCACGTCCTTGATCAGGGCATTGGCGTCGGACTCTGACTCCGCCTGTGCCTGAACCAGGGCGAAAATAGCGACACTATCGCGATCCCATCCGTGCACTCGAACGCCACCATTGGGGCCCGGCTTGATGTCCAGTGACTTGCTCGCGTGCAATCCGTACGCTCGCACCTCGCACACCCGCTCCTGGTCGTTCCAGGAGTTATGGCGACAGTCGTCCAGCCAGCGCTGCTGGTCGAACTCGCGCTCGGAACGAGACTGTGCATGTGCCAACGGCACGTGCACGATGCCCCCGGTGACTCCGAGGGTAAGGATCAGGCGGCGCAGGAAACGGGTATTCATGTCAGGGCTCCAGGAGAGGGCGTGCCCTGACTAGACAGGCGCATCGCCCGGAAGGTTGGAAGCGCCCTCCGCCAGCCCTGGGACGAAACCGTACATCCCATACATATGCCCACTAGCCCCGCGTTCGCCGTGGAAGCAGACTCCACGTGGACATCACCCCTCCAACCCCAGCATCGCCTTATGCGCATCACCCGATTCGCGGTGGCCGTGGCGCTCGCGCTCCCTCCGGCCCTCGCAGCCCAGCAGCAGCAGGGCGCCGCGCCCCCAAAGTCGAACATCAACATCCCGCTCCAGCGCTACACCCTGCCGAATGGCCTCACGGTGATCCTCTCCGAGGACCACGCGACGCCCATGGCCACGGTGGACGTCTGGTACCATGTGGGATCCAAGAATGAAGTGCCGGGACGCACCGGCTTCGCGCACATGTTCGAGCACGTGATGTTTACCGGCTCGAAGAACGTGCCCTACGGCCTCCACGATCGCCTGACCGGCGGCGTGGGCGGGGACAACAACGGCGGCACCGAGAACGACCGCACCGGCTACTACGAGAACGTGCCGGGCAACTACCTCGAGTCGGCGCTCTGGATGGAAGCCGACCGCATGGGCTGGCTGCTGGACAAGCTCGACGAGTCGAAGTTCAAGGCGCAGCGCGACATCGTGCAGAACGAGCGCCGGCAGCGCACCGACAACGTGCCGTACGGCCGTGCCTTCGAGATCCTCACCACCGCAACGTACCCGGACTCGAACCCGTACTCCTGGCCGGTGGTCGGCTACCTCACCGACCTCCAGTCCGCCACGGTCGAGGACGTGAAGAACTTCTTCCGCCTCTACTACGCCCCGAGCAACGCGACGCTCGCGATCGTCGGCGACTTCGACCCGAAGCAGGCGCGCGCCTGGGTCGCGAAGTACTTCGGTGACATCCCGCGCGGCAAGCCGATCGTCCGCCCGAAGGTCGCGATGCCGAAGCTCACCAGCGAGACGCACCTCGTGTATGAGGACCGCGTGCAGGTGCCACGGCTCTACGTCCAGTGGCCCAGCGTGCCGGAGCCGAACGGGGATGACGCCGCGCTCTCGATGCTCGGCGCCGTGATCTCCGGGCCGCGCACCGCGCGCCTCACCAAGGCGCTCGTCTACGACAAGCAGCTCGCTGCCAGCGCCTTCGCTGGCCAGAACTCGCGCGAGCAATCGGGAGAGTTCATCTCCGTGATGACGCCGCGCCCCGGCCACACGCTCACGGAGCTCGAGGCGGAGATGGATTCCGTGATCGCCAAGGTGAAGCGCGATGGCGTGACCCCCGAAGAGCTCGCGCGCGCCAAGGCCGGCCAGGAGTTCGGCTTCATCAGCGGCCTCGAGTCCAACCTCGGCAAGGCCGAGATCCTCGCGTCGGGCAATGCGTACTACAACGACCCGTCGCACTACAAGAAGCAGTACGCCGAGCTGACGAGCGTCACGCCGGCCGACATCAAGCGCGTGGCGAACAAGTACCTCACCGCCAATCGCGTGGTGCTCAGCGTGGTCCCGATGGGCAAGGCCGACATGGCCTCTAAGCCCGAGAAGAGCGGCAAGGTCACCGTGAGCGCCGATGGCGGCCACTACACCCTGGAGAAGAAGTGATGCGCACCTCCCATCGCGTACTCGGGATGGCCGGACTGTTCCTGCTGCCCATCGCCCCGCTGGTCGCGCAGGGCGCCGCCGGCTCCTTCGATCGCAGCGTGGTTCCCAAGGCTGGACCGCTCGCCCCATTCCATGTGCCGGCGTGGTCCACGTTCACGCTCTCCAATGGCGCGAAGCTGGTGGTGAGCGAGAAGCACAACCTCCCGATCGTCTCGGTGAACATCGCGCTCGTGGGCGGTGCCAACCAGTATGAGCCGGCCGGCAAGATCGGCGTCGCGTCGCTCACCGCGCAGATGCTCAGTGAAGGCACCACCACGAAGACGGCCGACCAGTTGAGCGAGGCGCAGCAGCTCCTCGGCACCTCGATCGGCTCCGGCATCGGCGGCGAGAGTGGCAGCATCGGTTTCACCGCGCTCTCGAGCAAGGTCGAGCCCGCGCTCGCGCTCCTCGCGGACATGATGCTGCATCCCACGCTGCCGCAGGCCGGCTTCGATCGCCTGCGCGGCCGCACGCTCGTGGGGCTGCAGCAGGCCAAGGACCAGCCGGGCACCATGGCGAGCCGCGTCTTCGGCGTCACGCTCTACGGGGCGGCGCATCCGTATGCGACGTATGCCACGGAGCAGTCGGTGGGCAACATCACGCGAGACGACCTGGTCGCCTTCCACCAGGCGTACTTCAAGCCGGGTCGCGCGGTGATCACCGTGGTCGGCGACATCACCCCCGCGCGCGCGCGGCAGGTGGTCGAGCAGTCGCTGGGCGAATGGACCGGCGGCGGCGAGAAGCCGTCGTTCACCTTCCCCGCCATCGCGACGGACAAGGCCACCACGATCTACCTGCTCGACAAGCCCAAGGCCGCGCAGACCGTGTTCGCGCTCGGCATGCCGGGCCCGGCGCGCGACACGCCCGACTACTACGCGCTGCAGATGCTCAACTGGGTGCTCGGCTCCGGCGCGAACTTCCTCAATCGCCTGCAGGCGAACATCCGCGAGCAGAAGGGCTACAGCTACGGCGTGACGTCGAACTTCCAGTTCGGCCGCGGGCCGGGCGCCTTCCGGGCCGGCGGCGACATCGTGACGGCCAAGACGGACAGCGCGCTGATCGAGTTCATGAAGGAGCTCAAGGGCATCCAGGGCGAGCGCCCGATCACGGACGAGGAGTTCACCACGGCGCGCGAGGCGCTCGTGCAGCGGCTCCCGCGCACCTTCTCGAGCGTGAACGGCGTGGCGGGCGCGATCAACGGCATCTTCCTCCAGGACCTGCCGGCGACGTACTACCAGGATTACGCCGCGAAGATCCAGGCCGTGACCAAGGCCGACATCGTGCGCGTGGCGAACAAGTACCTGGACCTCAACCATCTCAACATCATCGTGGTCGGAGATCGCGCGACCATCGAGCCGATGCTCCGGGCAACGAAGATTGCGCCGGTGGTGCTCATCGATGCGGATGGAAAGGTGCTCGCGACGCAGGTGCCCTGAGTTGCAGTGATGCAGTGGGGCATCACTGCCCCACTGCATCACTGTTACAGGGACCACCCCTCGCCAGTCTGGGGACATGGCCCTCCACTGGCGCCCCTTCTCCCTTCCCGCGCTCGGCATCGGCATCGCCTGCGCGATCGGGTTCTTCCGGGTCTACGGGTACTTCACCCGTCCCGAGGTCCCGCGCCCCATCGCGGCCACCGTCGAGCACTACGCTCCGGGCGTGGCGATCGGCACCAGCGTGCGGCGCAGCACCAAGCGGCTCACCGGCATGCGCTACGTGCGCTACGTCGGCTTCGTCGGCACGCTCCCGCGCAACAACGATGGCTTCGGCCAGGTGCGCCTGCTGCTCTCCCCCACCGACCGCGCGAAGCCGATCGGTGACGAGGACGCCAGGGTCGACGCCGTCGAGGTCGTGGGTAACAGCGGGTCCGACCAGGCGATGGTCATGACCGACCTCGCGATGCTCTTCCGCGGGATGCCGAAGGACGGATGCATCGCGCCCGCCACGGAGGAGACCCCGTACCGGCGCGTGCAGTACTGGACCACCGCGAACAATCGCGGCGGCGTTGCGCTCATCACCGACTGGATCACCCCTGGCAATCCCGGCGCGGGCAACGGCGTGGCGGTGTGGTCGCTGCTCGCCTGGAGCGGCGCCTTCGATGGCTCGAAGACACTGCGCGCCGGCTTCGACCCACGCTCCTGCCAGGCCGTCACCGGGAGCTGAGAATGACGGACGTACAGAAGCGCCTCCTGCTCATTGCGGCGATGCTGTTCGGCAGCTGGTACACGGTGCACCGCTCGCGCGCGAACCGCGCGGAGAAGGCGGCCGCCGCACAGGCCGCGGCGGCGTCACGGCAGCTCAACGCCTCGCTCGGTGGCGCCGGGACGGCGGTCGACGAGAACTGTCCCGCGCCGCCGGTGATCAACATGGGGCTCGTGGGACATGACCTCACGCCATTGCCGGTCGTCGCCTACCTCCCGGCGGAGTGGACGCTCTACGAGACGGCGCGCGGCTCCTGGGCGCTCCCCGATTCCGTGCAGCGATTGTTCTCGGGACCGGGCGGCAACTCCGTCTACGTAACCCGAAGCGTGGGCCCCGCCGACCTGTCGGAGTTCCAGCGCCAGTACTCGAGTCGCTCCGGCTACTGCGAGCTCGCGCTGGACGACGGCTGGATTGCGGCGATCCTCCAGCCCCGCGACACCACGGGTCGCGACGGCACGGTGGGCGCGCTCTATCGCTCCTCCTCGGGTGGCTACGTCTCGATCCATGGAACCGCGACCACCCGCGACCAGCGTGACGCGATCATCGCGGGATTGCGACAGGTGCGCTTCACGTCGCCGATCGGCCCGGCCACGAGGGAGATGATCTCGAAGGCCTCGAAGCGCGAGTGAGGCGCGCCAGCGTACTCGTCGCGTCCCTCGCGCTGCTCGCGTGCTCGCGCGGGGAACGAAAGGATCCCGCGCTCGACTCGTCCGCCATCGCCGCCGAGCAGCTCAGCCTGCAGGTCGGCGACTCGACGGCGCAGGCGCGCGAGATGAAGGCAGGCGTCATCGATCGCGACCGTCACGAGGAGTACGGCGCGGTGTCGAGCTGCGCCGACTCCTCAGTGGACGAGGGCGGGTGGGTGCGCAACGACCTCGACCCGATGCCCGTTCGGATCACGCTGCCGCCGGACTTCCATCATATGGTGGACCGGTCGCTCATCGCGCGGCCCGACAGCGTGCAAGTCTGGCTGGGCAACGACAACAGCCGGCTCAACTTCGTGCGCACGTCCACCAACTACGTGGTGAACGACTCGTCCGGCCACGTCTCGAAGTACGAGTGCGAAGTGGTGATCAGCGGCATGCGCACGCACTTCCATGCCGACCGGCAACCGGGCACGAACATGAAGTCGGTCCACGCCGCGTACCGGCTGGATGGTGGCGGGCTGCTGATGGTGAGCGGCGACATCCACGGAGCGGCCCGGCAGTCGGCGATCGTGCACGCGCTCTACTCGCTGAACGTCACGCGGTAGGCGCCCCGCCGCGAGCGGCGGGCCGACGGCCTAGCGAGCGGTGCCGCCGGACTTGCGCTTGGGGGGCGTGGGCGTGTGATCCTCGTGCTTCTCGTCCACCAGGCGAAGCTCGAGGGGCTGCTCCGACTTCGACTCCGCCATCGGGGCGGGGTTGCGAAGCACGGCGTACCACGCGCTGTCCGGGATGGCGAACGCCGGGTCGGAGGCGGCCACGGGCTGCGCTGCGTCAGCCTCCCACGGATTGGGGAGCGGACCGTACATCGCGTCGATCGCGAGGCGCAGGCCGATGCAGGTGAACAGCGCACGGAAGACCGTGGTCACCAAAAAGGGCCCGTGATTGAACACGCCGTGCATCCGGGCCACCACCGTGAACACCACGAGCATTCCGCCGAGTGCCCCCCAGGGCAGCAATACGCGACGCGTCACTGCTTGATGCATCGCGTATCGAATACCACTCGCGACGCCCACGCCCAGCGCGATGCCGGCCCACAGGAGCACGCGTCGCTCGAAGAACGACAGCGAAATGGACGTGTCCACCACGCCCAGCATCGCCCCCCCGATCAGGAGGAGGGCGGCAGCCGCGCGAATCGTTCGAGCTCGTGGTTCTGGAACGCCCGCAAGTGTCAGCAAAAAAGCTCCAATCCGGATGAAAATGGGCGCCCTTCGTACATGAGACGCCCACATGACCAATTTGTTAGCAAGCCCCGCGGTACGGAAGTGTCTGTTACTTCATCGATTCGGCCGCAGCGCCCGAAATCGCCTGCTCACCCAACTCCTCGGGCTTCTCGAACTCCGCCTGGGTCACCCGCCCCTCCATGTCCCGCATCATCCGCACGAAGGGCATGGCCACGTCGGCCTCGAACTCCGTCCCCGCCCGCTCCTCCAGGTACCCCAGGACCCGCTCCGTCTCCCAGGCGGCCCGATACGGCCGGTTCGTACGCAGGGCGTCGAAAACGTCGCACACGTGGACCAGCTTGCTCGCCTTGTGGGTGTCCCGGCTGAAATGCCGGCTGGGATAGCCACCGCCGTTCAACATGATGTGGTGCTCGTACGCCACCGCCGCGGCCAGGTCCAGTTCACGATCGCTGGCGATGATGATCTTCGCCCCCTCGACCGTGTGCCGCTGCATTTCCGCCCGCTCCTCGTCCGTGAGCTTCCCCGGCTTGTTCAGGATCTCCATCGGGATGCGCACTTTCCCCAGGTCGTGCAACAACCCAGCCACCCCGAAGGTCCGCACGTCCCGCGCGCCCATTCCCAGGTACTCCGCCAGCGCCATCGTCAGCACACTGACGTTCAGGCAGTGCGTGGTGGTGTACTGGTCGAACTGCTTCAGCGCGAGCAGGGGCAGCATCATCTCGCTCTCGCCATGCATCGCCACCGAGAGCGACCGCACCACGGCCTCGGCCTCGAGCAGCGGCAGCTCCCCGCGGATGCCCACCTCGCGGTGCATCCACTTCACCGCCTCGGCCTCGTCATGGAGCGAGTAGCCGATGGTCGCCGTGCGCACCGGCGCATCGAACGCCAGCTGCTCCTCGCGGCTCTCTCCGCGGATGCCGATCGCGCCGAACTTGATCGTCGCGCGCCGCGGCGTGGTGGTGCGCGCCTCGCTGGTGTCGATGAACGACAGCGTCAATCGCGCGACGACCTCCTCCAGGAACGCCTCGTACTCATCGCGCGTCGTCCCTTCCTCGAACTCGAGCCGCTGCACGCCGGCGTTCGAGAGTCGCGTGGCCCACTCCCAGTCGCGCATCTCGCGCAGCGCCGTAGTGCCGTACACCACTTCCTCGCCGAGGAAGGAGAACTGCGGCTTGGGATCGAGCTGCTGTAGCGCCCGCAGGGCGTTATAACTCTTGTCGATCGCGCGCTCGAGCTGCGGATGCCCCGGCTTGTACAACGCCATCGTGCTCACCGCCTGCGCGAACGCAGTGAGGAATCGCTGCTGGTCGCTCATGCCGGCTCCTCCACCATGCGCACCGCGGTGGTGTAGCGCTCCGAGAGCGGGGCGCGGGGATTCAGCATCGCCTGCCTCACCTCGGCATCCTTGCTCCGCTTCGCGAGTTCGAGCAACGGCCTCACCTGCTTGTCGTCGGGCCAGTAGCTCGCGAGCGCGCCGAGCGCGGCGATGGCCTCGGGCGAGGCGGGCAGGATCTTGCGCCGCTTGAGCAGCTGCGTGACGTACGTGCAGCGCTCCACCAGCCAGGCCTTGCTTGCCGACGACCGGCTCGCTCCCACGGCGCGAATGGCCATCGCGCGCAACGCCGGGTCGAGCTCGCCCTTCTCCACGCGCTGCGTCATCAGCGCCAGCGCGCGGGGCGTCGAGCGCTCCATGGCCGCCTGCAGTGCCAGGAACACCGTGCGCTCATCGGGATCCTGCAGCGCCTGCACCATGGTCTCGTCGCGCGACACCGGGTTCTTCAGCAGCAGCTTGACCGCCTCGCGACGCACCGCGCTCTCGCCGTGCGCCAGGTAGTCGCGCGCGTCGAACCCGGGCGGCGTCTCCGCGAAGCGGCCGATGAACGCGAGCATCTCGCGCAGCTGCGTGGGGCGCGCCGCATCCAGGCGCCGCGCCACCAGCGCCGCCATCGCGTCGCCGAGCGTGAAGAGGATCTCGAGCAGGCGCTCGCGCGTCTTGCCGTCGGTGGCGCTCTCGATCGCGTCGATCAGCGGCTCCGCGGCGGAGTAGCCGCGCCAGCCCACCAGCCGCTCCACGAGGGTGAAGTCCATGCGGCTGGCGAGTCCCTCCTCCAGCGCGCGACGCAGCGTGCGTCGCTCCGCCCACAGGTAGTCGGCGATCAGGCGCGAGTGCTCGGGGCTGGGCGCGGCGTCCATGATGTCGAGCAGCAGCGGCAGGCGTCCCGCATCCTCCAGGTCGCCCACCGCCTTCCATACGCGATCGCCAAAGGTCCCGACCTCGAGGGCCATCTGCACGATGCGCTCCGGTTCGCAGACCATGGACATGACCGTGTTCACCTCGCCCACGGTCGTGCGCGACATCTCCTTCAGCACCGCGGTGTAGGCGTCGGGGTTCGGGTCGTCCAGGCTCCACTCCGTGATCAGCCGCGTGACCTGCTCGCGCAGCCCATTGTCGGCGCGCATCTGTCGCTCGCCCGTGTCGTGGCCGGCGTGGCGCGCGAGCTTGCCGAACAGGCGCAACATCGAGCTGGAGATGGTCTGCTTTTCCGCCTCGGCGGCCGCCTTCACGAGGTCCACCACGGCCTCGACGTTCATCCCCTGGCTCGCGTCGAGCACGAAGCGCCGGCGCTGCCCGCGCTCGCCGCCCATGGAAAGCAGCTCCTTGAGCGTGCCGGGACTGAGCGCGCCCACCAGGCGCGAGATGCGCCGCTGGAGCGCGCCCGTCTCGGTGCTGCGCGTCGCCTTGAGCTCGTCGGCGATCTGCAGCAGGTAGCCCACGATCACCTGGTCGTACGCGGTCTCGCGCTGGTGCTCGTCGATCGCCTTCGCGACCACCACGGGCTCGAGCGGGGACTCGTCGTCCTCGTTGAGCGTGTCGCTCGCCAGCGCGGCGCGGGCGAGTCCCACCCAGAGCTGCGCCGCGCGCCCCGCCCGCATCTTCGTCTCGCTGGCGACGACGCCCTCCTCTCCCTCCTCGTCGAGCAGCTCGAGCTTCTCGTACGTGAGCGGAAAGAAGCGGATGTTCGGCCAGCGTGCTTCCTCGCTCGCCAGCTCGAGGCCGAGGGGCGATTCCGTGCGCTGCGAGTCCACGCCCACCGTCGCGAGGGCGTCGGCGAGCTCCTCGCGCGAGACGCCCTTCGTGAACTTCACCGCGCCCAGGTGATGGCGATGCAGCTTGCCCGCCAGCTCGTGCAGCAGCGGGTGCTTGGCGTCCGTCGCCACGCCCTCGATCACCAGCTGCCGGCGCGCGATGCCGATGGAGAGCGTGTTGCGATCGGCGAGCAGCCCCCAGATGCGGTTGGTGACGCCGTCCACCGCGAGGTTGAGCAGGGGATGTCCCGCCGGATAGATGGCGTGCTTGTGCAGCGCGATCGAGAGCTCGATCAGGAAGTCGGCGAGGTCCTTCGAGAGCTGCTGTGTTCCCTTCTCCGGCCCGGAGGCCGTCGCGGATGCGCCCGTGGCGACGGGGGGCGCCAGCGGGGCGCCAGCAGTGGGCGTCAGGGAAGGATTCGTCATGAGGCGAGGTCGCCTTGTAGGACGATTGGCGGGGGTGGGACGTTCCGAAAGCTAGGCCGCGATCAGCCCCGGCGCGCGGCGCGACCCGAATGCGTGGACTGCCCTTTGCGAATGCTCCTGTGACCCACATCACAGGAGCAGCACATGGCCACCGACAAGCCAACGCAGGTCGAGCGCAGCGAGACCGATCGACCCGAGAAGAAGACCGGCGCCGGCGCGGAAGCCGCGGAGGGCGAGCGTACCACCGGGGAGAAGCAGGCGGACGGCGATGATCGCGGCGCGCAGAAGCCCGGCTCCGAGCCGCTGACGCGCACCGAGGAACACGGGAGCTCCTACGGCGGCGGCACGGGGCGCAAGATCCAGGGCGACGCGTGACGCGCGACTTGCGCACCCGCGTGTCCGATGTAGAGTATGCGCATGGCTGATTCTCCCTCCCTGTCCGACCTCGAAGACCGCCTCAAGAAGCTCCAGCGCGCGGTGTACTACCTCGTGTGGAAGCGCACCGGATTCGGGGAGCAGTGCATCCACTGCGGGCACTCGTATCCCGGCCACGAGCATCGCTGCAAGGCGGGGGAGATCGAGGAGCTGGTGAGGTAGGCTGTCGCGCCGGGGCCGGTTCCTCGGACCTGCGCGGAACCGGCCCCGGCGCAAAAAATCCTCGACCAGCCGCACACACAAAGCATCAGCCGTACCACTTCGCAAACCCACCCCTCACTCCACCTCGCGCGTGCCGTTTGGCACGCGCCTTGTCTTTACCCCACCCAGGAGACCAGCAACACCGCGATTCATTCAACGAGAAGTACCATGCGCATCGCCACTCGCACCCAGGTCGACAAGAGCCGTTCACTCCAGCTCGCAGCCGCGACGATGCTTTGCGTCGCGTCCACGCTCGGGTGCGCCCACACTGCCCGCTCCACCATGGGCGCCGCCTCGCAGCCGTTCGCGAAGACCGGCGCGCTGCTCTCGGCCATGGCCAACGGGGCGCGCGCGATCTTCGAGGCGAAGACGGTCTCCCTGGCGCTCGACCGCATCGACCAGCGCACCAGCACGCTCGACCACACCTATCGTCACGCCGGCACCGGCGCTGGCGTCACGGTCTACGTGTTCGACGGCGGCGTGCTCTCCACGCATCCCGAGCTGCAGGGCCGCGTGCGCAAGGGATTCGACGGCTTTCCGGACGACCCCGCCATTTGCAACGCGCATGGCACCGCCGTGGCTGGCGCGATCGCGGGCACCTCGCTCGGCGTCGCGCCCGACGCGGAGATCGTGGACGTGAAGATGGTCCAGTGCGAGCGCCTCCGCGGGACCATCAAGGCGATCGTGGACGGCGCGAAGTGGACGATCGCCGACCATGCGAAGCACGGTGGCACTCCCGCGGTGGCGAACTGGTCGTTCATCGCCGACACCGCCGCGCGCATTCCCGCACTCGACTCCGCCGTGGCCGCGCTCCGCGCCGCTGGCATCGCCGTGGTGGTCTCGGCCGGCAACGTGGACGTGAACGCCTGCCGCGTGAGCCCGGGGAACGCCGACGGAAGCATCGTGGTCGGCGCCAGCGCGCTCTGGCGTGACCCGGAGGACCCGCGCGGGTTCACGATGGATCGCCGCGCCCCGGGCACGGCCTGGGGACCCTGCGTGGACGTCTACGCCCCCGGCGACTCCGTGCTCCTGCCGAGCCTCGATCGCACCCTCACGCCCACGGTCCAGCTCTGGAACGGCACCTCGATGTCGGCCGGCTATGTCTCCGGCGCCATCGCGCTCTTCCTCGAGTCGAACCCCTCGGCGTCGCCCGACGACGTCCACTCCTGGATCGTGTCCACCGCCACGCCCAATGTCGTGCGGGACGCCCGTTCGCCCATGACGCGGCTGCTTTACGTGGGCGCGAAGAAATGATCAGGCCTCGGTAACTGCGTGGCTTCAGGCTTCGGGCGAGGGCTACGGTCGTCGGGCTACAGTAGCGGCGGCATCAGGCGACAGGAACGGCGGGGAACGGCGGCTTCGGGGATACCCTCGGGCCGCCGTCTCCGTAGCCCTATCTCCGAAGCCGACATTACCGAAGCCCGACGACAGAAGCCCCCGCCAGGAGCCAGAAGCCACGTCGTTACCGCAGCCCATGCTTCTGATAGATTTCCGGGATGAGAGATCTCGCCCAGAAGTCCATCGACGCCATCCGCATCCTCTCGATGGATGCCGTGCAGAAGGCCAACAGCGGCCATCCCGGCACTCCCATGGCGCTCGCGCCCCTCGGCTACAAGATCTTCGCCGAGCACCTGCGCCACGACCCGGCCGATCCGCACTGGCCCGACCGCGATCGCTTCGTGCTCAGCTGCGGCCATGCGTCGATGTTCCTCTACTCGTGCCTCTACCTCAGCGGGTATGGCCTCACGAAGGAGGACCTCGAGAACTTCCGGCAGTGGGAGTCGAAGACGCCCGGGCATCCGGAGTACGGCTACACGACCGGCGTCGAGACGACCACTGGCCCGCTGGGCCAGGGCGTCGGCAACGCGGTCGGCATGGCCGTGGCCGAGGCGCACCTCGCCGCCGAGTTCAATCGCGAGGGGCACGCGATCATGGACCACTGGACCTGGTTCATCTGCTCCGACGGCGACCTCATGGAAGGCATCTCGCACGAGGCGGCGTCCTTCGCAGGTCACGCCGGACTCGGACACCTGATCGGATTCTACGACGACAACCGGATCACGATCGACGGCAGCACCGACCTCTCGTACAGTGACGACGCCGGCAAGCGCTTCGAGGCGTACGGCTGGCAGGTGCTGCACCTGGCCGACGTCAACGACCTCGACGCGATCGACAGGGTGATCGCCGAGGCCAAGTCCGACGTCACGCGCCCCACGATGGTCGTGACGCGCACGCACATCGGCTTCGGCTCACCGCGACAGGACAAGTCGTCGGCGCACGGCGAGCCGCTGGGCGTCGAGAACATCGCGGCAACGCGCAAGGCGCTCGGCTGGGAATACGACGAAGCCTTCTTCGTGCCCGAGGACGTGCTGCAGTACTTCCAGGCGAAGGTGAAGGAGCGGAGCGCCACGCGAGGCGAGTGGACGCCACGCTGGGACGCATACAAGGCGCAGTTTCCGAAGGAGGCGGCCGAGTTCGAGCGTCGCCTGCTCAAGCGACTGCCTGACGGATGGGAAAAGTCACTTCCGGAGTTCACCAAGGAGAACGGAAGCCTCGCGAGCCGCGCGGCGTCGCAGGCCGTGCTGAATGCGCTCTATCCACTGATGCCAGAGCTCGTGGGCGGCAGCGCCGACCTCACGCCGAGCAACGGCACGGCGATCAAGGCTGCCGAGAACTTCTCGAAGGAAAATCCCCTCGGCCGCTACGTGCACTTCGGCATTCGCGAGCACGGCATGGGCGCGATCATGAACGGCATGGCGCTGCACGGCGGCATCATCCCGTTCGGCGGCACCTTCCTGATCTTCAGCGACTACTGTCGTCCGGCCATTCGCCTCGCGGCGCTGATGCACCAGCAGGTGATCTGGATCTTCACGCACGACTCGATCGGGCTCGGCGAGGACGGTCCCACGCACCAGCCGATCGAGCAGCTTTCGACGCTGCGCACCGTGCCCAACCTCACGCTCATCCGGCCGGCCGACGCGACCGAGACCGCCGAGGCCTGGCGCTTCGCGCTCACGCACACGACGGGACCCACGCTGCTCGTGCTCACGCGACAGAAGCTCGGCTACATCGATCGCACGACGAACGCGTCGGCGGCGGGGCTCGCGCAGGGTGCGTACGTGCTGTCGGAGCCCAAGGACGGCGCCGCCGCGAAGGTGGTGCTTATGTCGAGCGGCAGCGAGGTAGGCCTCATCATGGAGGCGCAGCAGAAGCTGCAGGCGCTCGGCATCCCTGCGCGCGTGGTGAGCATGCCGAGCCACGAGCTCTTCGCGAAGCAGCCACCCGAGTATCGCGAGTCGGTGCTGCCGAAGGGCGTGCCGCGCGTGGCGATCGAGGCGGCCCACCCGATGAGCTGGTACAAGTGGGTCGGCGACAACGGGATCGTGATCGGCGTGGAGCGCTACGGCGCCTCGGCGCCGTACGAGAAGATCTACGAGGAGCTCGGCCTCACGGTGCTGAAGGTGACAGAAGCCGCGCAGCGGCTTCTGTCATCCTGAGCGAAGCGAAGGATCTGCCGTTCGGTGTCACCCTGAGCGCCCATCGTCATCCAAAGCAAAGCGAAGGATCTGCAGTTCGCAGTTGCCGCAGTCCCGTTCAGCCGCCCTTCCGCAGTTCCGCCAGCGCATTCCGCGATGAGTCCTGGCGCGGATTCAGCTGCAGCGCTCGCTCGTACGACCTGATCGCGCCGGCGACATCTCCGTCCGCGCGCAGGCCGTCTCCCAGCGAGTCGAAGGCGTTCGCGGATTCTGGAAACAGGGCGCTGTTCGCCTCGAACGCCCGCACTGCCGACTTCACGTCGTGCTGTCGAAGCATCTCATACCCCGCGGCGTTCACGTCCGCCTCGATGTTGCCGAAGCGGTTCGCCACGTCGGCGAGCATCGCCCGCGCGCTGTCGGCGATCACCTGCGACGTCGCCGCCCGCGGCGCCAGTGCAACCAGCCTCGCCCTCGGCTGCCGCGACGCACCCCACTCGAGCGCCGCCTCGAGCGCGCGATCGCGACCGGCGAGGTAATCCGCGCTCGTCACCGGCGCGTAGACACTCGGCGCCAGCCACATGCGCGCGTCGCGCTGGTCCGCCTGCCACCACACTCTGGAGATCATCACCGGCAATCCGCTGTTCGGCAGCGTCAGCGGCTGCGCGTCGCCGTAGAAGTTCACGCGGTTCGCCGTGGGCTCCCCGATGAACGTCGCGTCGCTGAACCGCTCGAGGTCGTTCACCAGCAGCTGCGCCGCCGAGAACGTCTTGCGGCCGATCAGGACGAATAGCCGTCCCTTCTGGTTCACGCGCGACTTGAGGATTCCCTTCTCCAGCGGGCGATTGAGGAAGTCGTTGCCGCCCCCGTTGCCGCGCACGTCGAGCACCAGCCGATCGGCGCCGAGCGAGTCGACCATCTGCAGCATGCGGTTGGCGAACTGCGCCACGGTCTCTCCCGGCGCGTCGCGCACGCTGCCATAGCGGGCGTACACGGCGCGCTGCGCGGGAATCCACTCCAGGTAGTGGAGCGACGCCGGCGCATGGCGCGACACCGGCAGCGTCGCGCCGTTCACGGTGGCGGCATCCACCCATGCGGAGTCGAACGCCACGGGGCCGCTCGTATGCGACATGGCCACGGAGGAAAGCGTGCCCTCGAGCTGCACCGTCTCGCGCTTGCCGCCTCGCTCCAGCACGAACGATGCGGACGTCGCGCTGCTGGTGAGGCCGAGCCCGTGCAGCACCTCGGGGATCATGAGCATCTCGACGCCCCAATGCTCCGCGTACATCGGGTTTTCCGCGGCGGTCACCGTGATCGCGGCTGCGAGCGCGCTGTCCGCGCGCGCCGTCCCGATGCGCACGATGCGCATGCCGGCCAGGCGCGCGAGCGAGGGATCCGCTGACTGGATGAAGAGTCCGTCGGAGAGCGACTGGATCATCACCGGGAAGCGATGCCACCCGAACATCGGCATGAACACCGGGTTCATGGCGGTGTGCCCGTCGTGGATCGCCGCCACGGCCTGCATCAGTCCCACGATGGCCTCGTCGCGATTTGCGCCGGCCATGCGCGCGTCCACGCGGGCGATCACCGCGCGAAATGAATCCTCGCTCGCCAGGCGGAATGCGCCGGCATGCTGTCGCGGCAGTTCGCGCGCGATGGCCTGGAGGTCCTCGCGCCACTGCGCGGCAGTCTGGGCAGGGGCTCGTACAGCCGACACGAGGAGGACGAAGGGAATGAGGCGGGCCAGCTTCACGCGCGTACTCCGGTAGGGGACGCCGCACGTTGGCTCGCGGGATCGCGAGATTCTTGAACGAATGTGATCTCGCTGACCTTTCCTCGGCGGCGAAGTGCCTCCCGCAGGCGCCCCGGGGGCGCGCCAAGGGCCTGCTGCACCACGCGCGTCATGTGGCTCTGGTCGGCAAAGCCGGCCTCGCGGGCGAGGAGGGCGAGCGGAGTGTCGCCGGCGAGCCGGCTTCGCACGTACTCGACCTGCAGGCGACGCGCGTACTCGCTCATCGTGCAGCCGTACGCGGCGCGGAAGGATCGCGTCACGTGCTCGCGACTCACGCCTGCCTCCGCGCAGAGCGAGGCGAGGGTGGAGGCGTCGCGCCACCCGGCATGCAGCCGGTCGCGCACGCGCCGCAGCCAGGGCGCCGCGCATTCCTCGATGCGCGGGCGACCCAGCAGCGACAGCGCGTGCTCCTCGAGTTCGCGCGGGCAAGGGTCATCGTCCTCGAGGGCGCGAAGCAGCGCCTGCGCATCAAAGCTGCCCGGAGGGTGCGTGCGACGACTCGCGGGCGATCGCGGCCACTCCACGTCGTCACGGTGGTGCAGCGACACGAGCACCACTCGCGCCGCGACGGGGGCGCGCAGCAGGTGGCGGTCCATGTCGGGCGACTCACGCACCTGCCCGGGCTCGTAGCGCTCGGCGCGCGCCAGTCCGTGATCTTCCACGCAGCCTGAGGCGACGAACAGGAAGTGGTGGCCCGCGTGCGCGTGGCGCGGCGTCATGAAGCCCGCTGGGAGGCTGCCCTCCATCACCGAGATCGACGCGAGCCGCCGCTCGGTGAAGAGGGCCGCGCCGGCGCGGTGAACGGTGGTTTCCATGCTGGATGTGACAGTCGCCAGGGCCCGCTGGTTGGATGCCCCCGCGCAGAAGCGACTAGCCGGTGAACCGCTCCCGGGTCACGAGGCCCGTCCAGCAGGGAAGTTCGACGGCGAGGGCGGCCCGGTAACCGGGGGGCATCTCGACGTCACGGACCGTCCAGTCGGGGTCCGTGGTGGGGTCCCTTCGAAGTCCAACCTCCGAGATGCCAGCGCCCCGTCCCTTGAGCAGCGCCTCGCGACGCGTCCACGCGGCCGTCACGAAGCCCGGGTGTTCGGCGGGCAGGTGAGCGATCAGTTCCCGTCGCTCGCGCGGCGTGAGGTACGCCTCGACGGCGGCGAGCGCGGCAACGTCATCCGGCACTCGCTCCACGTCGACGCCCACATTCACGCCCCGCGCAAGCGCAATGAGTGCGACGTCGCCGGAGTGCGACACGTTGAAGGACAGCGCGGCCGGCATGTCCAGCGCGGGCTTGCCCCCAGCGCCCGCAACCAGTGCTATGGAGAGGGGGGGCAAGCCGAGCGCATCGCCGAGGATCACTCGCAGCGCCGTGCGACAGGTCACGAACAACCGCCTGGTGCCTGGACTGGCCATTCGGTTCGCACGTGCGCGCTCCGAGGCGTTGAGCAACGTGGCGCGTACAGGACCCGAGGTGCGTACCTCCCAGAGTTGCACACTGGGAGTTGTGCCCGGATCGACCCCGATCATGGCACCAGCAGCGCATCGAGGCGCTGCGCGAGCGCTGCTACATGGGGTTCTGCGAGCATGCTCTCATGGTTGCCCGGCACGTCGGTCACGTCCACGTGTCCGGGGAGCGCCCTTTCCCAAAGCGGTCGAGGATCGCTGAAGTCGCGAGTACCGGCTCGCAGCTGCATCGCACGTAGCAGGGTCGGGCGCACGCGAGTTCGTGATGGACGGTAGGCAACGTGGGCGTCCCGACAGCCCCTCACCACCAGTGCGACCGCAGTCGTGGGTCCCGCCGCATGAGTCCTCGAGCGGAGCGGACTGCGGAGTCCCCGGAATATCGTCCGGCGCAGCTGCGTGATCACGCTGCGGCGGGCCTCCGCGCTGGCGAACACCGTAGCGAGCCTCCATAACGCGCTGCGTGCGCGACCGAGCGGACCCCGTCGCTCTACCGTGAATGAGTTGCGCGATGGAAAGGTGTCGAGCAAGGCGACGAGCGACACCTGCTCCCCGCTCTCCTCGAGCAGCCGGGCCATCTCCAGTGCCACCGAGCCCCCTACGGAAGAGCCGCCGAGCCTGTAGGGTCCATGCTGCTGCACATCTCGAACGTGCTGCACGTACAGTGCAGCCATGTGTTCCACCCGATCGAGCGCCTGCGTCGACCCGTCCAGGCCGGACGCCTGTAGCGCGTACACCGGGAGGTCGGGCGGCAGCTGAGCCGCCAGGGCGCGGTAGATGAGGACATTGCCACCCGCAGCGTGCACGAGGAAGAATGGGAGGCGCGCACCTGCCGTACGGATGGCTACCAGGGGACCGCCGTGCTTGAGAGCGGGTCCGCAATCCATCACCAGTGCAGCGAGCGCCATGACCGACGTTCCGCCCACGAGCGCGGCGAGGGGCACCCGGACATCGAATTCACGATGGACCTCCTCCGAAAGTCGAAGCGCCATCAACGAGGTGCCCCCGAGATCGAAGAAGTCGTCCGTGAACGTGAAGCTCGAGTGGCCCAGCGCGAGTGCGAACAGCCGCGCTACGCGCCCTGCGAGCGAATCATCCTGAACGGCCGGGGCACGGATTCCTTCGGGAGCGCTCGGAGCAGGGAGACGGCTTCGGTCGATCTTGCCGGTTGCGCCGAGCGGGAGTGACTCGACGAACGTGATGGAGGCCGGGATCATCGCTCGAACGAGTGTCTGCTCGAGGAGGTTCCGCAGCGTGGGTGCCGAGACCGTCGGCGCGCGTACGTGGCGCAGGACGTAGGCAGCGATGGAAGGCGAGCCGCCTGCGTCTCGCTGGACGGCGGCGACGCATTCCTGGGCGAGACCCGTGGCCAGGATGGCCGCCTCGATCTCGCCCAGCTCGATGCGGACCCCGTGCACCTTCACCTGGTTGTCGAGCCGGCCGATGAACTCGAGCTGTCCATCAGCGCGCTCGCGTACCCGGTCCCCCGTGCGATAGTGGCGCGCGACGCGACCCGACGCGTCCTCCATCATGACGAACCGCTCGGCGGTGAGCGCTGGGCGATGGAGATACTCGCGCCCCACTCCCGCGCCGCTGATGAACAGCTCGCCGGACTCTCCGGCGGCCGCGCGTCGGCCGGCCTCATCGAGGATCGTGACGCTGGTGCCCGTGATCGGCCGGCCGATCGTTGCGGGATCACCTCGCCGGCGCTCGCCGCACGTGGAAAACGTGGTGCATTCGGAGGGACCGTAGAGGTCGAGCACGCGAGTGGGGAACGGTCGCTGGTGAACGAGGTCCGCCATGGCGGTCGTGAGGGGCTCGCCCGCGAGTAGCACGGTGGTGATAGAGCTGGGAATCGAGCCCCTGCGAAGCAACTCCCGCATCAGCGACGGAACCGTGCTGAGCATGCGTACCTCACATCCCAGCGTGGGATCGGGGTAGGCGAGGTGGTCGCACAGAATCACCGTGCCACCGTGCGCGAGCGGCGCGAACAGCTCGAACACCGAGACGTCGAAGCAGAGGGACGTCCAGCTGAGCAATCCGCCAAGCTCCTGCTCGCTGAAGGCGCTGGCGGACCACTCCACCAGTGACGTCAGGCTGTGGTGCTCGATCGCCACCCCCTTGGGCGTGCCGGTGGAACCCGAGGTGTAGATCACGTGTGACAGGTCGTGCGGCGACACGAGTGGCGCTATCCAGCCGGACACGGGCTCGTCGAGGTCGAGCGTGTCGAGCAGGAGCATGGCGCAGCTGGGCAGCGGCAGTCCCGACAGCAGCGACGTCTCCGTCAGCAGTACCTGCGGGCACGTGTCGTCGAGCATGAACGCGGTGCGGTTGGGCGGATACTGGCTGTCGAGCGGCACGTAGGCGGCGCCCGCCTTGTGAATGCCGAGTATCGCGGCGACCATGCGCGGCGTGCGACTGGTGCACAGCGCCACCAGGCTGCCCCTGCCCACGCCCATCTGCGCGAGCTCAACGGCAACTCGCGTGGCGCGCCGATCGAGCTCGGCATAGCTCCATCGCGTGTTCTCGTGCGCCACCGCCGTCGCGTGCGGCGTGCGCAGCGCCTGGCGCTCGATGAGCTCGAAGGCGCACCACTGCCGGTCGCCGTGGGGGAGGCGAAACGCGCCGTGATCGTGCGCGAGGCGGGCGCGGGCGGGCGGTGATGCGGTCATGACTGCCATCCGTCGTCGGGGGCATGCGGACGTGACGCGAGCATGACGACCCTTGTCCCGGGGCGTTTCGTGGTACTCGCCTTGCCAGTGTCCGCGGGACCAACATCATAATCCAGGGGACCCGACCATGGCCGTAGAAAACCTCACCCAGCTCCTGAAGCATGAGCTCGGCGACATCCTGTACGCCGAGCGCACCTTCCTCAAGGGGCTCAAGAAGATGTCAAAGGAAGTGCGCGACCCGAAAATGAAGTCGCGCATCGAGCAGCACGCCTCGGAGACCGAGGACCAGATCGTGAACGTCGAGAAGGCGTTCGAGACGATCGGCTACGCCGCGCGGGCGCAGAAGTGCGACGCCGCCGTGGGGCTCAAGGAAGAGCACGACAACTTCATCGAGGACGAAGAGCCCAACAAGGCGATGCTCGAGGCGTTCGACGTCGGCAGCGGCCTGCGCATCGAGCACTACGAGATCGCGGCCTACCGCACGGCGATCGCGATCGCCGAGACGCTGGGCAACGCGGAGTGCTCGCGGCTGCTCAATGCGAACCTGGAGCAGGAGGTGGCGATGGCGACCTTCATCGAGCGCAACGCGCTCGGCGCCATGCAGAAGCTGGAAGGGATGGCGGAAAAGGAAGCCGCCGAGTAAACCGCCGTTCTGACCGACCGCCCGTTGCCTGTATAGATTCTATACAGGAACGGGCGTTTAGGGTCTGGACTCCAGTTGTGGCGTGACCGCATCTTGACCGTCCAACTAACGGCATGCGGACTACGCTCTACGCGACCTTCCTGCTCGAAGCCCTCGGCGCGCTCATCACCGCCGTCATCTTCCGGGCCTTCTACAAGGACTACAACCGCCCATTCCTTCGGGACTGGATGCGGAGCTGGGTCGCGCACGCCGTGCTCCTCATCGGCGTGCCGATGGTCATGTCCACCGAGGGCGGGCTCAGGCTCCTGCTCACCGTGGGCACGGGCGTCGCCGGCTACCTCCAGCTCGTCTGGTTGCTCCTTGGCGCGTGGGAGCTCTCGCACGACGAGGACGTAGCCCCCGGCACCCGCCAGCACCTCCTGATCGCAGCCGTGGTCATCGGTGCGGGCACTCACCTCCTGTTCACGTGGGACGGCGGGACCGCCGCGCAGCGGCTGCTCATGCGCAGCGGGCTGCGCGGCTTCTCCGCGGGCTTCGCCTTCCTCTGGTCGGCGGCCGTGGTCTGGCGCCACAAGGCGACCGAGGGTGGCATCGGCAAGCGCCTCGTGACCTCCGCATTCCTCGCCTACGGCGTGGACCAGCTCATGTCGACCTCGAGCCTCACCGGGCTCCTGGGCTTCTCGCTCCCCGAGGAACACTCGCTCTACCTGAGCTTCTTCGACTTCCTCCTGATGTTCGCCATCGGGCTGGGCGTCGTCATCTGGCTGCTGGAAGAGGAGCGACAGGTGTCCCGGCGCAACGCCGAGCAGATCGCGCAGCTGGCGTTCCATGACCCGCTCACGGGGCTGCCGAATCGCAAGCTGTTCATGGACCACCTGAACCTCGCGATCCCGCAGGCGCGACGCTCGCGTCACAAGCTCGCGGTCTTCTTCTTCGACCTCGACCGCTTCAAGGTCATCAACGACTCGCTCGGCCACAGCGTCGGCGACAAGATGCTCCAGCAGATCGCGCTGCGCGTGAAGCAGGTGCTGCGCGAGAACGACACCGTCGCGCGCATGGGCGGCGACGAGTTCACCATCCTCGCCCCCGTGGTCAACAGCGTCGACGACGCCATCCAGGTCGCGAAGAAGGTGAAGGAGGCCATTCGCCTCCCGATGGAGATCGACGGACGCGAGCTCTTCGTGAGCGGCAGCATGGGGATCACCATCTATCCCGATGACGGCGACACGGCCGAGGTCCTGCTCAAGAATGCCGACGCCGCCATGTATCGCGCGAAGGCCGAGGGGAGCGACCTCTTCCAGCTGTACACCGCCGAGATGAACGCGCACGCGCTGGAGCAGCTCGCGCTCGAGGGCGCGCTCCGTCGCAGCGTGCAGCACGGCGCCGACTTCGAGGTGCACTACCAGCCGATCGTGCGGATGGACAATCAGCACATCGAAGGCGTGGAAGCCATGCTGCGCTGGCGCCACCCGATGCTCGGCCTGCTCCGCCCCGACCACTTCCTGCGCCTCGCCGAGAGCACGGGAATGATGGTGGAGATCGGCGAGCTGATGATCCGGATGGCGGTCGCGCAACTCAAGCAGTGGCGCACCAACGGGCATCCCGAGCTGAGCCTCAGCGTGAACCTCAGCCCGCGACAGCTGAAGCAGAGCAACTTCGTCAACATGCTGAGCGAGTTGATGCGGAAGCACGACCTCCCGCTCAACTGCCTCGCGCTGGAGATTCCCGAGAGCGCGGCGATGGACATCGAGGGCGAGACCCTCGAGCGCCTCAAGGTGCTGAAGAAGATCGGCGTGAAGATCTGGATCGACGACTTCGGCACCGGCTATTCGTCGCTGGCGGTGCTCAAGAGCTTCCCGGTGGACGCGCTCAAGATCGATGGGTCGTTCGTGCGCGACCTGGTGCTCGACCCCAACGACGCAGCCGTTGCGCGCGCAGTGGTCGCGCTGGCGCGCTCGATGAACCTCACGGTGATCGCCGAGGGCGTGGAGAATCCGGCGCAGCTCGAGTTCCTGCAGGAGCAGGGGTGCGAGATGTGGCAGGGTTACCTCTGCTGCCCGCCGATCGCGCCGGACGAGATGAGCGGGATGTTCAAGCGCGAGGGCGCAGTGATGAAGCGCGTCTCGGGCAGCGTGGAGTTGAAGATCGTGCAGGGGTGAGCCTGCGACCGGAACGACACTGGCCCCAGCTCCTGCCATGGCTGGGGACGGAACAGGCACAATCGTGGGCGCCCGGCATGGAAGCCAGGCTGCATCGTCATCCCGAGGCTGACCGGGCCGCATTCCGGAAGATCGGTATCCCGACGCAGGGATTCTTTCCGCATCACTGGCGCGCGATGCCCAAGTGCGGACCCGATGGAATGATGCTCGCCGAGCGGATGGCGAACGTGCGGCGGCCGGATCGTGTGTGGCAGCTCGTGCTGTTCGCGGAGCCCGAGGTCGCCTCCCGGTTCGATCCGTCGCTCTTCCATGACGCAGACGTCGCGTGGCACCAGCAGCACTTCGGGCGCCTGGGCCAGGTGGCGAGCGTCTCCATCGCGCAGGCAGGGCGGACGCTCTACACCATGTGCCACCAGTCGGATCTCGTGCAGCGAATCTCCCGGCGGCGCGAGCTCAAGACGCGCGTGGAGCGGGAATTTCGCGGCTGGCATCACCTGCTGATGAATGCGGTGGCGAACTTCGCGCACGAGCGGAAGGCCGCGCGGATCCGCATTCCCTCCGCCGAGCTGGCGATGCTGCACACTGACCGCGCGCGCGTAGTGAAGCCCGCCCTGTTCCAGCGCGTATACGATGGCGCAGCCTCGGCGCGCTTCGACGCCTCGCGGCGCGGCGACTGGTGGGAAGTGAAGGCGTCAGGCATCGCGTCGCGTCGCGTTCCCGCCTCGCGGCATTCGGAGCGCATCGGCGGCGGCCGCACGGTCTGCGTCATGCACGACATCGAAGGAGGCTTCGGCCACCGCGACGGCGACCCGGCCGGCGCGGCCCGCATGGATCTGGAGTCACCTCGCGCGCTGCGCGAGATGCTCGCGGTGGAGGCGGACTCGCGCGTGTCGTCCACGTATTGCGTGGTGGGCGCGCTCTTCCCGGCGTATCGAGAGTCGATCGAACAGGCGGGCCATTGCCTGGCGTTTCACTCCTTCGACCACGACCTGGCGGCGCCGCAGCTCGGCCGCTGCCGGAGCGTGGACTATCGCGTGAAGGGTTACCGGGTGCCGCGCAGCCGGGTCACGCGAGAGCTGTCATCGCGCAACCTGGCCTGGCACAATTTCGAATGGGTCGCGAGCTCGGTTGGCTCACTGGGCACCCGGGTTCCTCGCCTGCAGGACGGGGTCGCCAGGATCCCGGTGCTGATGGACGATTACGCGCTCCACACGCGCGAGATGGAGTTCGAGCCGTGGCTCCGGCTGCTTCTCGACGCCGTGGAGCGGCATGAGTTCGTGGCGCTCGGCCTGCACGACTGCTATGCCGCGCACTGGCTGCCGCACTACCCCGCTATCCTCAGCGCACTGCAGTCGCGGGCTACGCTGCGAACGGCGGACTCCGTGGCTGCCGACCTGTTTCTCGCGAACGCGACCTGATGCGGCGGTTCGCGATGGGCGGAATGCAGGTGACATGGGCCATTGCGGCAGTACTGGCGGCACTGCTGGCGGCACTGCTGCTGGCCGGCATTGGTCCCCATTGGGAGATCTCGCCGGACAGTGCCACGTACGTAGGGGCTGCGCAGCGATGGGCCGCCGGTCGCTTCGACACTGGCGCCGGCGGCCCACCGCTCACGTCCGCGGCCTTCGCGCTGGTGCTGCGCGCCGCGCCCCGCGGGTACACGGCGCTCAACGCGTGGAACCACCTCCTGCTGCTCTCCGGGATACTGCTCGCGTGGCGCTTGCTCGCGCGAGACGATCCTCGGGCGGCGGGGATCTCCGCCGTGCTGTCGCTCTGCTCGGTGGCGCTCATCAATGCCAGCACGCAGTTGCTGTCCGAGCCGCTGTACCTGCTCCTGAGCGTGGCCGCGCTGCGGTGCGTCACGATCCCGCGCCAGTCGGGAGGCGCTCGACAGGCCGTGGCGGGAGCGGCGCTGCTCGTGGCGTTGGCGCTCACGCGAACCATCGGCCTGGCGCTGGTGCTGGCGGTCGCCTGGACCTCATGGCCCCGTGACGGAGTGCGCCTGGACACTCGAACGCGCCTGCTGCTCCTCGGCTCGGCCGCCGCCTGTTGCGCGGCGGTTGCGTGGGACTCGCTTGCCGGCGCGGGCTACATCGGTGGCTGGCTCAGGATGTTCGCGGTGGACGACCCCTTTGCGTCAGCGCCTCGCTCCCTCGGGGTGGGCGCGCTCGCGAGCCGGGCGTGGCACGGAGCGGCGATGCTTGGCACCCCGGGGCGCGCGGTGCTGAACGTCACTCCCCCTGGGAGCGCATGGGCGCGCGATACGGTGCTGCTCCTCGCGTCGTTGCTCGTTCTTGCCTGCGCGCGACGCGCATTGCGCGGGAAGCTCCGCGTGGCTGGCGTGTACGTCGCCGTGTACGTGACCGTCGTGCTTGCGCACATGATCTTCATGGGCGACGACGACCTGCGCTACCTGCTTCCCGTGATGCCATTCCTCGTGTACTCCGTGGTCGTCACGGCGTTGCGGGGCCGGCATCACGTGGCCCTCGCCGCCTGGGCGCTGTTGTTCGTCGGGGTTGGCACACAGCGACTCGTGCGCGTGATTCGCGCCGCGCACCTGCCTGCGGAGGATGGATTCGAGATCCGCCGCAGCTCCAACACGGACCTCGAGCAGGTCGCGCGCTGGCTGCGTGAGCACTCCGCCCCCGACGCGCGCTTCGCCGCGCGCCAGCGTTCCATGCTGGTGGTGCTCACACGACGCGAGGGAAGCGACCTTGCATCGGCGCCTCGCTCGGCGAATCTCGTTGCCGCGTGGCTCGAGGCGCGTGGCGTCCAGTACGTGGTGCTCCACGACGAAGCGAAGGGCAGCGCGACAGCCACCCTCGTCACGCGCATGCCACGCCGCTTCCCGCCCGTGATGATTCTCCCGCGCGCAGGTCTCTACCGCGTGTTGGCACCGGCTCTACCGACCGGCGGCTGACTGCGCCACCTTTGGGCGATGGTGCATACCTGAACGAACGCGGACATCGCGCGGACATCGAGGGGCTTCGCGGAATCGCGGTGCTCCTCGTGGTCTTCTATCACGCGAAGGTGCCGGGCTTCACCGGTGGCTTTCTCGGGGTCGACGTCTTCTTCGTGCTCTCGGGCTACCTGATCACCAGGTTGCTCCTGCGCGAGCGCGACCTCTCCGGAACGATCTCGTTTGCTGACTTCTACGCGCGCCGCGCCAGGCGCATCCTGCCCGCCGCGATCCTGGTTACCACCGGCACCTCCGTGGCCGTCGGCCTGCTCTACGCGCCGGTGTCACAGGTGCTGGTCCAGCCGACCGGACTCTGGACGGCGCTGTTCGCGGGCAACGTCTGGCTGGCAAGCCACGTGGGCACGTACTTCGGCGCCGTGGCGGTGACCAACCCGTACCTGCAGGAGTGGTCGCTCGGTGTCGAAGAGCAGTTCTACTTCGCCTGGCCAATGTTCATCGCGATCGTGATGAACGCCGCGCGTTCCCGTCGCGCGCTGTTCCTTGCGATCGGCGCGCTGCTGCTGTCGACGCTTGCGCTGGCGTGGCTCTCCCCAATCACCAACGCGCCAGCGGTCTTCTTCCTCACGCCGTATCGCGCCTGGGAGTTTGCCATGGGGTCGCTTGCGGTCATGCTCGTGCAGCGGGAGTCGGCGCATGCGCGGTCGTGGGTATTCGCCAGCTGGGCAGCCCTCGTAGCGGTGGTCGCCTCGGCGGCGCTCGACAACGGCGTTCGAGTGCCACTCGTCGCCCTGCCAGCGACGGCAGGAACGGCGGTCCTGCTGATGGCAGGCGTTGCTGCGCCGCGGCGAGGAGCGGGGCGCCTGCTGCGCGCGGGGTTGCTTACGCAGGTGGGCCGCGTTTCCTATTCTCTCTACCTCGTGCATTGGCCCGCACTGGTGATCGCGACGGCGTGGCACGGCAGCCTCTCGCCGAGACAGCGATTCATCTGCGTTGCCGTGAGTTTCCTGGTCGCCGTCCTTCTCGAAGCGAAGATCGAACGGCCAATCAGGTTTCACCGGTTCCTGCTGGACAGCCCTCGTCGCAGCCTCGTCCTGGCCGGAGCGCTCACGGTGACGGGAGTGCTCGCGACACTCGCGGGTGTGAGGCGCGCCAACCACCTGGCGAACGAGCCCGGGCAGCAGCCATACCTCGCTGCCATCAACCAGGGCTCGGTAGTCTATGGCGCCGGTTGCCTGGTGCGCTGGGAGGATCCTCGGCTCGTCACCTGTGAAGGTGGCGTGGCCGGTAGCGACACCACCATCGTGCTGGTGGGCGATTCGCATGCTGAGCAGTGGCGAGCGGCCTTCGGGATCGTGGCCCGGCAGCGGCACTGGCGGCTGGTCAGCATGACGAGGGCATCATGCCCGCTGTCACGCGTACGCATGGTGAACTGGCAGCTTGGACGAGTGGACGAGGCGTGCGACGCATGGCGGGAGAGCGCCATCGCGGCGATAGCAGCCATGCATCCGGCCGTCGCGGTGATCGCCAACTCCTCTGGGTACATCGCCGAGCCCTTTTATTCCGGCGGCACCGCGAAGCTGACGTTCGAGCAATGGCATGACGGCGTCTTCTCCGTACTGCAGGCGCTGGACTCGGCGCGTGTTGCGACAGTGCTGTTGCGCGACACGCCCAACACGGGAATCGACAGCCCGGTCTGCCTTTCGCGCGCCACCTTTCGTGGCCAGCGGTCCGGGAAGTCGTGCAGCTCGCTCCGGTTCTACTCAGTCAACCCGACCGCCATCAGGGTGGAGGCGCTGCTGTTGCAGCAGTTCCCGCGCTTGCGGCTGATGGACATGACGGACTCCTTCTGCGGCCCTGTCACGTGCTTGCCGGAAGCCGGGGGAGTAGTCCGCTACCTGGATTCCGGACATGCGTCGCCGCTGTTCCTCCAGACCCTGGCCCCCGGGATCGGGGACGAGCTCGGCCGCGTGCTCGCGGGCCGATGATGGAGTCGCGCCTGCCATTTCGCGCGGACATCGAGGGACTGCGCGGCGTTGCCGTGCTGATGGTGGTGCTGTTCCATGTGGACGCAACTTTCGCGACGGGCGGCTTTCTCGGGGTGGACGTTTTTTTCGTCCTGTCGGGATTCCTCATCACCGGCCTCCTGGTGCGCGAGCACTTCGCGCGCGGGCGCATCGGCCTCGCGGACTTCTACGCTCGGCGGGCGCGGCGAATCCTCCCTGCGGCCACTCTCGTCCTGGCCGGGAGCGTGCTGGCGAGCATGCGGTGGCACTCCCCCGTGGAACAGGCGCGGCTGGCGCCATTCGCGGTGGCCACTGCTGCCTTCGTGGGCAACGTACTGCTGGTACTTCGCACGGGCTTCTACGCTGCCCCGTATGCCGGGCGCATTCCCGTGCTGCAGGCATGGTCGCTCTCCGTGGAGGAGCAGTTCTACCTGGCATGGCCGCTGCTGATCATCGCGGTGCTCGCGCTGCTGCGCACCACGCGTGGCCGATGCACGGCGCTCGCCGCGGTGGGCCTCGCATCGCTGCTCGCCGCCATGATGGTGCCGGTGTGGCGCCCGATGTGGATCTTTTATCTCACGCCATTTCGCGTGTGGGAATTTTCGCTCGGCGCGCTCGTCGCCTTTCGGGTCCCCGGTGGCTCGCGAAGCACCGGCGCGTGGGCCGTGGCGGGTGGGCTCGGGCTCATCGCCGTGCTCGGATCCGTCTTCCTTCCCGTCCGATTCCCGTCGCCCTGGGTGAACTTCCCCGCGGTCGCCGGCACTGCATTGCTGCTCGCGTCGGGAGCGACAGCACCGGGATCACCGAGTGCGCGCCTGCTTTCCATGAGATGGCTGCGGCTGCTGGGCCGCTGGTCTTACTCGTGGTACCTGCTGCACTGGCCCGCGCTTGTCTTCGCCCAGGCGATTCGCGGCGATCTCTCCCTGCCGGCGCGCATCGCATGCGTAGTAGTCACCCTGCCGCTGGCGGCCCTCCTGGAGCGCTACGTGGAGCGCCCGGCGCGCGAGCACCCCTCGCTCCGCTCGAACACCAGGCGGTCCCTCGCGCTCGGCGGAGCGCTCGTGGTCGCTGGCTTGCTCGTCGCGACCGCTGGACTGGCGCGAGCGCGCTACCTCACGCGCAGCGCCTCGCAGCAGTCGATGTTACGGGCTTCGGCGCAACGCGAGCCCTCTTTCTTCGACGGATGCATCCCGCGCGAGGGCGATGCGCGCGTGCGGGCATGCCTGCGCGGTGACACCGGCTCCGGGGTCCGAGTCGTGGTCGTCGGCGATTCGCATGCGACCCAGTGGGAACTGGCGCTCGACCGGATGGCCCGTGAGCGCCACTGGCAGCTGGTCCTGATCGCGAAGGCTGCCTGCCCGATCCTGCGGGTGGAGATTTCCAATCCGCTTCTCGGCACGGTCGAGAAAGCGTGTGGCGCGTGGCGGGAGGAGGCGCTCCGGAAGTCGATCGCGTTGCATCCCGCGCTCGTGATCATCGCGACGAACAGCGGTTATGTCGCGACGCCCTACTATTCGGGTGGATATGCGCAGGTGACGGGTGATCAGTGGAGGCGAGGCCTGGCGTCCATCCTCTTCACGCTGGACTCGGCGGGCATTCACGTGGCCTACCTGCGAGATACACCGAATGCGGGCTTCGACGTGCCGTCGTGCCTCTCTCGCGCGCTATATCGGCGGGGCACTGTGGAGAATCGGTGCATGCTCCAGCGCGAGTACGTGGTGAACCCGACTGCCGGCGCCGCGGAGGACCGGGTACTGGCGGTGACGCCGGGCGTCACCCTCATCGACCTGAACGATCGCTTCTGCGGACCGGTGTTCTGCCTGCCGATCGCTGAGGGCGTGGTGCGGTACCGTGATAGCGGGCATGCGAATGGGACGTTCCTCCTCACGCTCGAGCCTGACCTCGGGCGTGCAGTCGCCCTGGCGATCGGCCGGGCGCCTCGATGACGGAAGCTCGCCGCGCCGTCGATGTGACCGTGATCGTGGCCGTTCGAAACGGCGAGGCGTCCATTGTCGCGTGCGTCGAGTCGTTGCTGGCGCTTCGGTCGTCGCGTGAAGTCGAGATCATCGTGGTCGACAATGACTCCACTGACGGTACGCGTCGTCGGCTCGAGTCGTACGCCGATCGCCTGGTCCTTCTCTCCGAGACAGAGCGCGGGGTCTCAGCCGCGCGCAACTGCGGCATCCGCGCCGCGCGCGGCGAATGGGTCGCCTTCACCGATGCAGACTGCGTAGTGGATCCCGGATGGCTGGACGCACTGCTCGAGCCGCTCGTCCGTCCGGAAGTGGGCATCGTTGGAGGGCGCATTGCCGCGCGTCATGGGGCCAACGCGATCGAGCGCTTCGGGGAGGAGATCCATGACCACAAGCGCGCCATAGAGGACGACTCGAATCCGTACGTCATCTCGATGAGCTGGGCATCCCGGAGATCGGTCCTGATCGAGGCCGGGCTATTCGATCTCGCAATGCTTCGCGGGCAGGATGTCGACCTGGCCTGGCGCATCCACGAACTGGGATACCAGCTGGTGTACGCGCCGAACGCCGTCCTTCAACACGGGAATGAGCGTACGCTGCTGGGGCTCGTGCGGGAGGGATACCTGCACGGACGCTGGGGACACCGTGTTCGCCACCGGCATCGGGCGCGGGGACGCGCCGTGCGCCGCTGGATGAACGTTCCTCGCCTGGTCGCCGGTGACCTGCGCCGTCTCGTGCTCGGCCCATCTCGTGTCGCAGGCTTCCTTTGCCTCTGCTTCGACCTGGGCAAGGCACTGGGTGAGCTCAGTGATCGCGTTCGCGCGCGGGTGAGGGAATCCTGAGCACCGCATGTTGACGGTCGACGGGGGTGAGCTCGTACTCCGCCGCCACTCCATCGATCGTTACCGATCGAACGCCGCCGCTGCTCGCGTGGACTCCGAACGCGAACGCCGAGAGGATCTCCGCTGACAGTGAGGAAAAGCGCAATCCGTCCGGCTCGAACGCGATCGTACCGGTGCGGGGATCCAGTCGCGCATGGTCGCGCAGCACGAGGTAATCGAGCAGGCGGGACGTTGACGAGAGGATCATGGTACCCGCGTCCCTTCTCCTGGCAAGGTCGCTGAGCGCCGTGCGCGTTGCCTCAGGCACGTGGCGTGGACCCGACGCGCGGTCCGCCCGGCGCTTGCCAAGGTGCGTGTAGATGACGCAGGTCCCTTGCCGGGACTCCAGCATGTCGAGGCGCCCGGGAGCGAGGATCGTGGCGAGTCCATCGATGTCTGCGAGCTTCCACTCGCCGTAACGTCGAAACACGTAGAACTCGCGGCCATCCGGAAACGCGTGACGGCGATACTGCCGGTTCTCCCGGTCGACGCGGAAGCGACGCGCATCCACGGCACGCCACAGGGGACGACCCAGGAATGCCAGCGCGGACATGGCCCGGGCACGCCACGCGGGAACGCCCAGTTCCTGCAGCCGATCGACGCGCCTGACCGGCACGTCCTGCCCGATGAAGTTCGTGATCTCCCCGTCCCACAGGTACCGTACGCCGGCCGCCTGGATCAGGTCCAGCGTATAGGCGCCGTTTTCGTACCGGTGTCCCGAAGCGTCCTCCCGCATCGGGGATGCCCCAAGCCCCCTCTCGTGCATGACGTTGCCTTCGAACGTCGCGTGATCGCTCCACACGCGCGGCCGAATTCCGTGGCGCTCGAGCAACCCCATCGCGACGTGTGCATCTTCGCGACCGAACACCCGGCCACGCGACCCGACGAAATCTCCCCACGTGTGAATGACGTCATGGGGATGTCGGAGGAGCGAATCCCCATCGCGAGCCAGGCTCACCTGGTCGGGAAGCGCATCATTCCGGGAGAGCACGAACAAGCCATCCGACCACTCGAGTCCGAGCTCCTCCCAGATCAGCTCATGGACCTGCTGCCACGCGTCGACCGTCGTGTTGTCGGGGTCATTGCAGACCGTCACCCACGCCCTCGCGGGCGGCGGGAATGCGAGCAGGGCGAGCGATCCACGCCCGATTCGTCGGTACGACGTCACTTGCAGGCGCGATCGCAGGCCATGGCCCGAATATCACCCCTGGCAATTCGCCGAGGAAGGCAACCTTGAAGGTCCGCGCGGCAATCCCGATCTTCCCGTCGTGACCTCTCGCATGCTTCTTGGCGTCACGGAGCCTCCCGGCTACGGGGGTGGTGCCTCCGCCGCGTACGGATTCTTTCGCCGGCTCTGTGCCGACGGACTCGACGCGCACCTCCTCAACATGCTGGATGAGCGCGACGAGGCCTATTACCGATTCACGTTTGGTGAGGCACTCGGCAACACCGCGCAAATCCCCACTGTGCGGCCGCTCCTCGTGCATGGGCTGCTGACGGGTTCCCAGCCCGCGATCGCCCGGGCGGTTCGCGAAGTGGATCCGGACCTGCTGGTCGCGTTCGGCTATCATGCCGCGCTCCTCCTGTGCAACGCGGCAGGGGACATTCCCGTGGTCTTCATCACTCAGTGCTGCCGTCTCGCCCAGGATCACGTATCCAGCGGATACGCAGGCAGCGCAAGCGAGGTGCGCGAACACCTCGCGCAGGGGAATGGCTCACCCCTGGTCAACCGCCACGAGCGCGAGGCCGTCCGCCGTGCCTCGCTCGTCCTGACGCACTCGCCCATGACGCTGTCGCTGATGCAGCAGTGCTATCCGCGGGAGGTCGGGCGGATCTTCCCGACACCCTTTTCGTTCGGCAAGTGGATCTCTGACGACGCGCGCGTCCACCAGGGCCGAGCCCGCCCCTTCGCGGAGCGGGACATCGACGTGGTCCTCATTGCCTCGAATTGGTCCCGGCGCGAGAAGAACTGGCCCTGGGTCGAGGCGCTCGCCAAGGCACTGCCGATGGCGTCGATCCACGTCGTGGGAGAAGTGCCGCGAGAGATCCCGGGCGTCACCCATCACGGGTTCCTCGCCTCGCGCGAGGACGTCATGTCCCTGCTCGGGCGCGCGCGCTGCGTGGCGTGCCCCTCCCTGATCGACGCCGCCCCGGGT
The DNA here is from genome assembly GCA_028287305.1 of Gemmatimonadota bacterium. Classification (GTDB taxonomy): domain Bacteria; phylum Gemmatimonadota; class Gemmatimonadetes; order Gemmatimonadales; family Gemmatimonadaceae; genus JAQBPX01. Next base: position 47,970 of record JAQBPX010000015.1, on the reverse strand, counting down.
GTGCTGTTCGAGGGATCGGTCATGGGATGCAACCTCGTCGCCTCCGCCAACTGTGGAAACTCCGAGCTCTGCAACCCCGCGCTGCTCGTTGCGCCGTTCACGACATCGGCATTCGTCGAGCGTGTCCGCCTGGCCATCAAGGCGCCCCTTGCCGATCGCTCGCGAGAGTTCGACATGGAGGGCGATCACTCGGCGCTGGTCGGCGTGCTCGAGGCGGCAGTGCGAGCCTTCGTGCCACTGCACTCACCAGGCGAGCCGGGCGGCCCGCAGTGAGTGACGTGGGCGCCGCGATACTCACCCTCGACGAGGAGTCGACAACCCGAGCAATCGCCAGCGTCGAAGCCCAGGCGCCCGCAATCCGCGAGATCCACACGGTGCGCAACGTGACGCCGTTCTTTCGCGCGATGAACGAGGCAGCACGTCGCGTTCAGTCGCCCTTCCTCCTTCAGGTCGATGCGGACATGTCGCTCGACGCCGGCTGCGTCGCACGCCTCCGGGGGGAGATGACCGGAGACACGGCGCTCGTGCACGCCGCGCTGCGCGACCCCCTGCGCGGGGACATCGTTGGCGTCAAGCTGTTTCGCAGGGAGTGCCTTCTCTCCATGCCCTACGCTGATTCGATCAGCTCCGACACGGACTTCGTCGACGCCGTTCAGGCGAAGGGGTGGCGCATCACTGCCATCGCGGAAGCACTCGGCGAGCATGAACCCGACTACTCCGCGCAATATTGCTTCCGGAAGTTCATGCTCGAGGGCGCCCGGTATCGATACCGCGGTGCACGGGCGGGACTGCGGCAGTCAATCGCGGGACTCGCGACGAGCGTGCATCCGCGCGCCTCGCTGGCGCTCGTTGCGCTGGGTCACGGTTTCTTCCAGCGCTGGAGCCGAGACGGTCTCGCCCCGCTCGTTGCGGACCCCCTCGCTGACCGGCTCGTGAGCTTCCTCGGTGAGTCGCCGGCCCTCGAGGCGCGCAATGACTCCGACCGCGCAACCATTCGTGGAACGGGCCGATTGCGCGACGTGTTTCGCGAGGGTCGAGCACGGGGCGTCGCGCTCTCCAACGATCGAGACGCCTTTGCCTCCGCGCTTGCGATCCTGCGAACCCGCCCCGTCGACGAGGCCGTCACCGTGGAGATCCTGGGGCTTGCCCACGGATTGCTCGGCGCGTGGTCGCCCATGGACCGATCCCGGGACTCGGAGCACTTGCTCGCGCGATTCATGGCGCTCGGCGACGAATCCAGGGCCACGGGCACGTCCCGGTTGCGTGCGCACGCGCGCGCGCTGGCTCGCCGACTGCTGCTTCCGCACCAGCGAGCGAGCACATGGTAACCTCGCGCGTCCTCCGCCGGATCGCGCCCGACCTCGCACTTGCGATGACGGCGGACCCACGCCGTTGTGCGGTGCTCCTCTGCGGAAGGACCGACGACCCGCTCGTGGAGGTCGCGCGGCTTCGCCTCGCGGCGGATTCGTTCCTGGTCACGGAGGTGGCGACCGGTCGCTCCGGTGCCGAACAGGTGCGTGCGCTGCAGGCAGCCGTCCTGAACGTCCAGTCGGATTTCGTCACGATCGTGCGGTCAGGTGAGCTCGTGCTGCCCGGTGCAGTGCGACAGCTCTGTGACGCGTTGCGCCATGATGACGCCATCGGAATGGTTCACGGGCGATGGTTTCCAGTCGATGCGCGAGGCGCCACGACGCGCCAGGCCATGCGAGACCGGAACAAGGCGCGTGATGAACTCTCCTTCCTGCAGGCGCTCCCCACCTTCAGGCGTGATACGCTGCTCTCGCACGGCGGTTTTCGGGGCAGGACGCTCGAAGCCGCGCTGGAGCGCGCGGCCCGGTACGCAGTGGGTCCGGGAGCACCGTGGCTCTTGCCGCATCCGGTTTGCGGCCGCTTCCCGGGCACGGACGGGAAGGTTCAGCCATCACTGTCGCGCCGCGTCGGTCGTGCGATTGCCTACCTGCACGCGTCGCTCACGGCGCGACGGCGAGTCTCGCTGACCAAGCTGCGACGGAGCCTCGCACGAATGCTCGGTCCGGGTCCAGTCAGCCGGTTCGTGCTGGGCGCACCACGACCTTACCAGTTGCTTCACCAGCTCCTTCGCCGGCTTCCTGCTCCGCTACCCTCCGCCTCCGGCGTTTCGGCGTCGGGAGGCGAGTGCATTGCGTACGTCCTTTGGCGCTATCCCATTCTCAGCGAGACATTCATCCGACGGGAGGTGGAAGCGCTCCATCGCTGGGGCGCGAACCTCGTCGTGCTCGCGCTCGAGCCCGACGACACTCCCTGTCCCCTCGACGCAGTGGTGAGTCATCGGCCGGTTCGATACTACGGATCGGGAAGTGTCGAGCGGGGGTTGGCATTCATCTGGAAGGGGTTTTGGTCGCGACCAGTCGTGACGCTCGGGGCGTTGGCGTTCGTTGCACGGCACCGCAATCGACCCGACAAGCTCTGGGCGCGCGACCGCGAGGTGCTCGGCGAGGTGGGACGGCTCGCGAGCGAGCTGCGCGCCGCTGGCGCGACGCACGTGCATTCACCGTGGGCCACGCATACGGCCACGGTCTCCCTGCTCGCCGCGCGCCTGCTTGGCTTGCCCTTCAGCGTGCAGGCTCGAGCATCGGACGTCCACCGCAAAGTGGACAGCGTCGCGCTGCCCGATCGCGTCATGTACGCGGACTTCGTGATTACCAACTCCGCCTACAATGAACGGGCGCTTCACCAGGCCGTCGAGGGCCGTCTGCTACCGCCGCTTCACATCATCTACGACACGGTAGAGGCGTCGATCCCCAGGGGCAGCGTGACCAGCGCCGCCGGAACGATCCCACACCTCGTGTCGATCGCGCGCCTCGTCGAGACAAAGGGGCTGTCGATCCTGATGCGGGCGCTTCACCAACTGCGAGAGGAAGGCGCCCAGTTCACTTGCGAGATCATCGGAGGGCCCGACCTGGTCTCGTATCCCGCAGCGGTGGTCGAGCTGCACTGGCTGCACGCCTCGCTCGGGCTCGAGGACGTCGTCTCGCTACGTGGCCCCCTGTCGCATGCGCAATCACGTGATGCCCTCAGGTGGGCTGACGTCTTCGTGCTACCATGCGTGGAGGCGAGGGATGGCACGCGGGACATCACCCCCAACAGCATTTTGGAGGCGATGGCGATTGGCCTGCCAGTGATCTCGACGACGGTTGGTGCGATTCCGGAGCTCGTGGAACACGGGACGAGCGGAATCCTGGTTGCACCGGGCGACGTCGGCGCGCTAGCGCGCGCGATCCGCTCCTTGTTGGAGGACCCGATACTGCGGAGCACGATAGGCGAAAAAGCCCGGCACAGGATCTACGAGCGGTTTGACAGTCGCACTGGTTGCGAGACGCGGGCTGCGCTGTTCCGTTCCTGTTAACTGGCTAACGGAGTCACGGCGATGATCTTTCACGGCGCGAGCAAGCACTTCCGTGTATTGCGTGCTGGTGTCCGAGTCGGCCGGGCATTCCTCCCCCAAAGCCGTATTCAGATACGTGCGGGCCCACCAGTCCACGAAAGGCGCCTAGCCTGGTCGGTGTGCAATGTAAATCACCTGTGGGACGAGACCATATCGTCGAACTAGTGCTGGGGAAAGCTGCAAGGCATAATTATCCTCGAACAGCTCAAATCCCGCACTGCGCACGCGAGCTGGAAAATCGCGGCCGTAGAATCGCACATGATCTTCCTGGCCGAAAGCAGCGAGGCGGCCCGCTCGCGAAGTGATAGACCAGTCCTCGTAGGTAGTGGCGCGATTGACGTCAATCGGCGTTCGCAGGTAGGCCCACCCGTTCGGACGCAGCAGTCGGAGCAACTCTCGTAACGCCGCGGCGTCGTCGGGCACGTGTTCCAGCACGTCAGAACAAATGATGGCGTCATATGAACGGTCCGGAAGTCCCGTATCCGTAATATCGGCCTGGATCATCGCGCGCCCCGGCTCAAGGTCTGCGCTCTGATACTCCAGGGTGGGAATCAGACGCAGTCTCGCCTCGATGCCCGTCTCCGGTGCGAAATGCAGCACCCGCTGGGGCCTCGTCATGAGGTCGGTTCGCTCGCGCAGGTACAACCACATGAGTCGATGTCGCTCAACCGCGAGGCAGTTCACGCACTTTGCGTTCTCGCGCACGTTTACAATTCCTGCGCGGACGAATCGGCTCGCGCAATGCCCGCAGATGGGACACTCCACCGCGTCGCCGGCATATCGCGCCAGGCGCAGCCGGCGACGAACGGCTGAGGCCAGTCGGTAAACTGGGGACGGAAAAACGCTGCGAAACATGCCATGCACCTTCTTCAGTTGCCGCACGCTAATATGATGGAGGAAGTTCGCTTTTCTCTGGATGTGCGAAGCATTCTCTAGTCGTGTATTTGCCCGACTACGTTAACCCGCCGCACACTGCCTCGGTAGCCGTGCACGACGATTCTCTTCCGGAGCGCTGGCCGTCGCGATGAGTCCTTCCGTCGTCCTCCTCTGCGGCACCGGCAGGGATTCGATTGCCGTCGCACACGCGTTGCATCGGGAGCTTTCCCTCTCGGGGATCGTCGTCCAGCATCGCCGGCCGAGACGCAACCTGTCGGCACCGAAGCGACTGCTTTTTGCGATTCTTGGCCCGCATCGCTATGAGCTACTCGCTTCGCTCACCAAGTCGGCCGATGAACGTCGCGTGGCGTTTCTGGAGGAGAGGCTGAGAAAAGCTGCCGATGCATACTTTCGGCGCCAACTCGCACAGGCTGGCGAATCGCTCCCCGCATCCCTGCCCGCGGGAGTGCCCGTTCTGCAAACCCCACTCATCAATGGGCCGGGGGTGCTCGAGCGACTTCAATCCCTCAGGCCAGACCTCATCGTGCTATATGGCGTTTCGATCGTGAAGCCGCCGATTCTTGCGACCGCCCGAGTGGCGGTGCTCAACGCACACAATTCCCTACTGCCGGCATATCGTGGATCGAAGGTTGAATTCTTCCAGGCGCTGGAAGCGGACTACGACAATGCTGGCATCACCATTCATCGAGTGGACGCGGGCGTAGACACAGGGGATATCGTATTCCAGAAAAAAAACCCCATTCCCGGCGATACCGATCCGTTTATGGCTCGCGCCAGCAATCAGCTGCTTGTCTGGCGCCACTATCCCAGCGTCGCGCGAGCGATACTCGAAGGTCGTGCCGCGCGAGTCGCTCAGCCCAGGGATGCCTCGCGGGCGTACCGCGCCCACGAACTCACGCTCGAAGCACGACTTCGCATTTATCGTCGACTTCAGTTGCTTCCGTGAACGAGCCGCTTGTCAACGAGCTTCGGCGAGGTATGCGGACACCGTCAGGCGGAGTCCTTCCTCAAGGGGCGTCGCGACATGATAGCCGAGGAGCTCTCGCGAGCGAGCCAGTGATGCGAGCGAGTCTCGAACATCCCCAGCACGTCCGGTCTCGTACACAGCCTCAACGTTCGCGCCGACGAGTTCCCGAATTTGGCGCCATAGCTCGTTAACCGAAATTCGGTCACCACACCCGACGTTGAACACCTCCCCGAAAGCGCTAGAGCCCGCTGCGCACGCCAGCATGTTTGCAACTACCGCATTTCCCACGTAGGTAAAATCCCTCGTCTGTTCACCATCTCCGAAGATCATGGGAGCCTTCTCCTGCATGGCTGCCGTAATGAACCGCGGGATGACTGCTGAGTATTGGGAGTTCGGGTCCTGGCGAGCGCCATAGATGTTGAAGTACCGCAAGGCGACCGTCGGCAGGCCGTATGTCAGGAAAAACGCTCGGCAATAGTTTTCGGCCGCGAGCTTGGCAACCGCATAGGGCGACAGGGGACGCGATGGCATGCCCTCGTGCTTCGGAAGCTCCGCGGTATTGCCATACGCCGACGAGGAGGCAGCGTAAACGAACCTCTTGACCCCCTCGTCGCGCGCCGCGACGAGCAGGTTTAGGGTGCCGGTCGCATTGACCTCGTGTGACGAACGGGGGTCATTGACTGAACGCGGGACCGAGGAGAGCGCGGCTTGGTGCAGCACGAAGTCCACGCCCTTCATCGCCTGTCGGCAGCGCGACTCGTCCGTGATGCTGCCCTCAAGCAGCGTGATTCGATCGAGAAACTGGGACACGTTGGAGCGGCGACCGGTCGAGAAGTCGTCGAGCACTACGACATCCTCTCCACGCTCGAGCAAATGCTCGACGAGGTGGGAACCGATAAACCCGGCTCCGCCAGTGATCAGGAATCGCATGACCAGAAAGGAAGAAGAGAAAGCGGGATCGTGAGCGTCATTCACCCCCCAATAAATTACTATACTCTCGCTCGAAGACGTCGATCTGCCGATCGATCGAGAACTCCCTCTCGGTGCGCGCTCGGGCGTTTGCGGCCAGCCTGGTGCGCAGTTCACGATCGGTTAGCAGCCGCTCGAGTGCGTCAGCCATGGCTGCGGGCTCGCGCGCTTGCACGAGCAGGCCGTCACGCTCGTGGACGATCGCTTCCGCCATTCCGCCGACATCCGTACTCACGACCGGCACTCCACTCGCCATCGCCTCCAGGACTGCGTTGCTGATTCCCTCGCTCAAGCTGGACAAAAGGTAGGCATCCGCGACGTGCAACTCGCGAGTCGCTTCAGTCGGCGAGACGGGTCCGACGAGCTCTACATGATCGGTGAGCGCCAGCGCGTCGATCGTATACACAAGCTGTGCCTGCACCTCCGCGCTGCCAGGTCCCACTATTCGATAGTGTACGTCGTGACCTCGAGCGACGAGCAGGGCCACGGCCTGCAGCGCGTATTCAATGCCTTTTACCCAGTGAAGGCGGCCGATGCTCAATATGCGGAAGGAAGGCTGGACCGCGGTGACGGCCTGGCGGGGGGTAAAGCGCTCGATGTCGATGCTGGGGTGATTCACGAAAGCGCGCGACGCGTCGAGCCCGTAGCGTTCGGCGCTCTGCTGGACGGCCCTCGCGACGCAATGCACGCGATCGGCGCGAGCAAACACCGCACGCAGGCGTCCTTGCAGGCCAGGATTCGCGAGAGGCAGGATGCGAACATCCGACCCTCGGCAACTCACCACGATGCGTCCCTCGAGAAGGGGAAGGAGTGCCGATAACTCCGCGGCTTTTGTCGACCACTCGAAGTGAGTGATGTCGGGCACGCTTTCGAGGAAAAACGATGCGTCCCATATCTCGCGCATGGCTGCACGAAGCGGGCGGGACTCGCGCCGAAGCGAAGGCCAGAGCGCCATCAGTGCGCCCGGGTGTCGCGCGAGTATGGAGGCCTGATGAAGCGCCACTGCCAGGCTCGAGAGCCAACTTGTCGGTCGGCGATAGCGTACCAGCAGACGCCCTGCCGCACGCGACCAATCGCCCTGGGCAATCGCGATGTCACCCGGATGTGAAGCGAGCACCTCGACCTGGTGCCCGCGTTCCGCAAGCAAAATGGCCTTGTTGGTGATAAAGGACTGCGATCGGAGCGGAAACGCGCCGGTAACGATGCGCAGTCGAATGCATCGCGCGTCAGCGCGCATGCGGGTGGCTGATGCCGTTACGCGCTCGCAGGATAGACTTCACGCGGTGCTTTATTACTGTTCGCATGGCCCGCGCACGCAGCAGAATGCCCGACATCGGGTGGAGCGCGCGCGGCAGGTCCGCCGCCAAGCTGCCCACGCTCCATCGCCGCATCGCGAAGATGTCGTCGCAAAGGGGCGGCCGATGTGTCGCCATGGCCAGCGTGAATCGTTCCGCCACGATATCGCGCACTCGGGCATCGAGCCGGCCATCAGGATAGCTGAAGGCGATGACAGCGCGACCCAGGGCCGCAGCGAGTCGATCGGCGCTACCGACAATCTCGTTCCGAAGCTCATCCTCGGTGCAACGAAGGAGGTTCGGATGGGTGGCTGTGTGGCCGCCGATCTCGACTCCCGCGGCGTTGAGCTGGCGCAGCTGGTGAATGTCGAGGAATTTCCATCGAGTTTCGGCCGGCAGCTCAAGCTTCCAGCGCCCCAGCTCGTCATCAAGTACCGACAGATGGCTCGAGAAGGGCGCATCGAGCACGCGCTGCTTGATCAAGCTCGCGAGTCGATTTTTGTCTTCGTACCGGCTGAGATCGAAGCGAGTCGTTGCGCTCCCTACGGCGTGCCGAGCCGGCGCGAGTGCGTCCGCGAGCCGAATGTACCAAGGCCGATAGCCGTCGAGCACGGAATTGGTGAGCGCGAACAGCGTCCACGGCACGCGGTATGTCGCGAGGATCTCCGCCGCTACAACGTTATTGTGAAAACCATCGTCGAAACTCAGGTGAACGGCCCGCCGGGGAAGTGCGCGCCCTGCTTGGCGCAGTTCAACTACCTCGGCGAGCGAAAGGACGATGCGATGCCGTGCGAGCCACCGCACTTGCTGTGTAAACTGCGCTGCGTCCACCGAGCGCATGGAGTAGTAGTCCGCCGGGTCACGGCGAGGGACCACGCTATGATAGAAGATGCTTCGCATCAGCGCTCAATGAACAATGGCGGTCCGTCAGGCACCGGCGCCGTGCCCACCGATCGGTGATCACGGTCCCACAATTGTAGCGCCATCAGGTTCCAGAGCGCGCGATGTCGGTCAAGGCCGCCATTGTGTTGATCAACAAGTCGGCGCACTTCACGAGAATCGAGGGCTGCCATGAACGTCCCTTGGCGATCGAAGAGCAACTCATGCACCAACGGCCGAAGCTCGCGGCGCAGCCAGGACGCGATCGGGACGTCGAATCCGCGTTTGCCGTTGGGAATCTGGGTGGCAGGCACAAACTGCGCGAGTGCCTGACGCAAGGGCAACTTGCCCTCCGTGGGACCAATGCAGCTCGTTGGCGAAAGCTGCATGGCTAAGCCAACGAGTTCCTGGTCGAGCAGGGGTACGCGCACCTCCAGGCTGTAGAACATGCTCGCCCGATCCACCTTCAGCAGTAGCATCTGCAGGTGGCCGCGAATTTCGTTTTCTCGCATCCAGTGCGCAAACACCAGATCGTCGCGCGGGGCCGTCTCCAGCCGATACCACGACAGCGTGGCCTGCGCCGGTGGTAGCGAGGGCGCCAGTCGCGACAGCTCCCTCTGCGTGATTGCCGAATGAGCGTGCAGGTACCAGTCACCAAGTGACGCTTCAAGCACGCCTCCGGGAAGCTTCGGTCCCATCCCGGCACGTCCCGCGACATACCGAAGATATCGCTCCGATCGGCTTCGTTCGAAGAGTGATCGCGCCGCCAGAAGCTTTCGGAACCGGGGATACCCCCAGAACAACTCGTCGCCACCGTCCCCCGAGAGTGCCACAGCGACTTGTTCCCGCGCCACGGAAGACACGAGCATTGTCGGGAAGGCGGACGGGTCCGCGAAGGGTTCCGAGTACGCATGTGAGACGGAATCGACCAGCGAGAGCGCCGCCTCCGCCGAGAACGTTCGCACCGTATGCTGTAAACCGAGCGCCGATGCGTACGCACGCGCGGATTCGCTCTCGTCCAGTGCTTCATCCGGCGACCCTATCGTGAACGCTCGCACCGGTTCACTGGTTGCGCGCGTCATCAACGCGGCCACCAACGGTGAATCCACGCCCCCGGAAAGGAATGCGCCGATGGGAACGTCACTCACCATCTGCCGTCGCACGGCCTGCTGCAGTGCGTCCGGAAGTGCGGCGCGGGCTTCACGGTCCGCACCTGCGCCGCTAATCGGAAGTGAATAAAACCGACCGCGCGCAACTCGACCGCCGGGACGAATAGTTACCCATTCTCCGGGCTCGACTTGCGAGGTGCCGCGTACAATGCCGAAGGGTGCGGGCACATGGCCAAGCGCCAGGTAAAGACCAAGGGCCTCATCACTGATGGCGGCACGATCACACCAGCGATGCCGGATTACCTGATCGTACTGCGATCCGAAGACGAGCGTGCGTCCATCGTCGAAGAAGTACAGCGGCTTTACGCCAATCGCGTCGCGCGCGAGCAGGAGCTCACACTCCTCACTGTCGTAGAACCCGATTGCGAACATGCCATTGAAGCGGCGGAGCGCGTCGACTCCCCATTCTCCGAGCGCCTGCAGCACCACCTCCGTGTCCGATGTCGAACGGAATTGGCATCCTTTTGAGAGGAGTTCTTCGCGAAGCTCGCGATAATTGTACAGTTCCCCGTTGAACACCAGCGCGTATCGCCCACCTGCAGACAGCATGGGCTGGTGCCCGGCGGGCGTGGGGTCGATGATGGCGAGCCGGCGAAAACCGAGTGCCGCGTGGGCATCGTCGGTCCATGCGCCTTGGTCGTCGGGGCCTCGACGTCTCATGAGTCCAACGAGCGCGGTGAGTTCGTCCAGGTGCGAGGAATTCAGGTGCTCGTGCGTGAAGATCCCACAGATTCCGCACATGCGGCTATTGCACCGCCGCAGCCGCGCCGTCGCGCCGGCGCTCGAGAACATGCAGATGCGCGCGGGGGGCAAGACACACCACGCGCTCAAGGCGAAGAATTGCCCGGAAGAGCCAGCGCTTCACGCGTAGTGGCCGGGCGGGAATGTTCAGGTAGAAGAGGAGCCAGTAACTCCATCGCGCCAGGGCGCCATACCACCGCTGCCGCGCGACTATCGCGAAGCCCGCGTCAGCGGTCATCCTTTCCAGGGCAGGCAGTTCATGTCCCACACGAACCTGCCATCGCTGTCTCATCTGTTCGATCGAGACGAATGGGAGCCGGAATGACGGGTCCAACGTGGACAGGAAGACCCGACCGTCCGGCGACAACACGCGGCTGACCTCCCGGAGCACCACAGACTCCTCGCTCGCCGGCAGGGCACTCAGCAGATCCAGACACAGTGCGCAGTCGGCCCTGCCGTCACCGACAGGGAGCTCCGCAGCGGACGCGCGAATCGCATGTTGCCCATGGATGACCGCATCTCGCAGGCCAATCATGTCGAGATCCAACACCAGCGTCGTCGTGCAAGGTTTTGTGAACGAGCGAGAGACCCCACCATCGAAGCCGCCAATGTCGAGCACCAGACGCGGCGCGGGCGCATGGACGGCGAGCATTGGTTCGAGCACCGCGGTGCGAAGCATGAGACCCGCTCTCATGGCTGGTCAGGTCACCAGCGGATCGACGCGCGCAGTGGCGCGCGGATCTCTTCGAGAGAGTGCAGCCTGCACAATCTGAACGGCGTCTCGAAACAGCAACGGCGCGAAGGCGCGGAGCGCGCCAGCATACACGATGATACTCGCCACTCCGCAGACCGCGATGGTCACGACGAGCGGGCTGCGCGACTTGTCGAGCTGTCGCTGCAACGCGTACGAACACCCAGCCATGACCAGGGCCGCCAGTGCCGTGCGCGAAAAGCTCGTCCAGAGCGTCTCCAGCACGGCCATTCCCAGGAGGCGAGCCGAGAGCGAGAACGAGAGCAGCGCACCCACGATGCGCACGGCGGCCACCGCCACGGCGACGCCGATCACTCCCCAGTGACTTCCAATCGCGATACCGGCAAGGAAAAATGGTACGAAGGCGAGGTTAAACCGCCATCCGATGTCCGGCCGGTCCATGACGTTGAACACGATGCCACTGGGTGACGTGACCGAGCGGGCGATCGTGAAGACGATGAAAATCCGGAGAATCGCACTCACACTCGTCCATTTGGGACCGTACACGAACGCGACAAGGTGGTCGGCCGTGACAAACATGAACAGGAGAATCGGGAACGACAACGCCCCGAGCATGCTGAGCATGCGATGGTAGTTCGCGCGCAGCCTCGCGGAGTCGTGTTTGATCGCGGCCAGCGCGGGCAATGCCACGGTCGCCACCACGCCCGTGAGGTTTCTGCCAACCAGGTTGGACAGCTGCCACGCGAGATTATACTGGCCCAGTGAGGCACTTCCGAGCACCTTGCCGATAGTGACCGTGTCGGAGTCGTTGACTATCAAGCCGAGGTAACTCGTCGCGATCACGTGCGCTTGGTATTTCAGGATCGTCTTCCAGTCTTCCATCCCGGCGCGCAGGGAGGGATACCAGCCAGCGATCTGAAAAATGAGCACCGTGCGAATCGGCTCCACTGCGACTTGCGGTACCAGGAGACTCCATACACCGTATCCCCGAATCGCCATGACCACACTGAGAGCCGCTGACAGGATATCGCAGGCCGTGTCCCGTACCACCATGATGCGGAAGCGAAACATTCTCCGGTTAATCGCCTCGGGCACCGACGCCATCTGTCGCACAGCCAACAACCCCGCCAGCATCCACAACACGCCGCTCAAACGAGGCTCTGCGTAGAACCGCGCGAGGAATGGAATGGCGACCGCGAGCAGCAATAGTTGAGTTCCAGCCATCACACCAGCCAACCAGAATGCGCTCGAAGCACGTCGCCTCCAATCTTCGCCTCGATCAGCGATGACGTAGGTTCCCGCTCCTGAGTCGCCTGCCACGATGAAAAGCAGAACGACCTGCGCCAGCGCGACCAGGCCGAAGTCCGCGGGAGAGAGCCGGCGGGCCAGCACGGACATCGCGCCCAGCCTGATGATGTTGGCGGTCATACGTCGACCGAGGAGCCATCCGCCCCCCCGGGCGGACTGGACAGCCAGTCCCCCGCCTGCGCCGAATTCTGGTTTACTCATGTCTGCTGCGGAGGACGGATCGGACCCGGTCGGAGCCGCCCAAGGCAAGAAGCTGGCTGCACCCTACAAGGTCCTGCAAGCTAGGCGCCGACCGTGGAATTTGCGAGCACGCTCGCGATCGATGGCTGCCGGTACGTCCGCTCGCTAGTTTCAGAAGCCGACGCGGATCAACGCCCCCCGCTGACTGGTTTCCTCAGCCACTGCCGAAGCCGCTTCATGCACATTCTGCACGTGATTGGGGCCCGCCCAAATCTGCCCAAGCTCGCCCCGATTCACCGGGCCGCGGAATCGAGGCAGATCAAACAGACGATTGTGGACACGGGACAGCACTACGACGACGCGCTGTTCGGGGCGCTCCTGCGAGAGTTCGGCCTGCCCGCGCCCGACGTGTCGCTCGCCGTGGGCTCTCACTCCCATGCAATCCAGACGGCGCGCATCATGATGGCACTCGAGCCGGTCTTCGAGCGGGTGCTCCCCGAATGGGTAGTGGTTTATGGAGACGTAAATTCTACCCTCGCCGCTGCGCTCGTGGCGTCCAAGCTGCACCTGCCAATCGCGCACGTTGAGGCAGGGGTGCGCAGTCATGACATGCGCATGCCCGAAGAAGTTAATCGGGTGGTTACAGACCGACTCGCCGACCTGCTTCTCACACCGTCGGAAGAGGCGGTCGCCACACTGCTGTCGGAGGGAGTGCCGGAAAGCCGGGTAAGGTTTGTGGGAAACGTCATGGTCGACGCGGTACTGCAAAGCCGGCCCCGGCGTGAAGGAGCGCGGCAACCGCGGCGAGGAATCGGGGTGACACTTCACCGGCCTAGCAACGTCGACGATCCTGGCCGCTTGCGGCAGATCGCGACGGCGCTCGTGGAGCTCGCCGAGCGCATGCCAGTAGTCTTCCCGGTGCATCCGCGGACCCGAGCGCGCCTCGAAAGCCTTGGCCTTTCGCTGCCAGGGGTCGAGTTGCGCGGTCCCATTGGGTATCATGACATGCTTGAACTTACCGCGAGCTCGGAAGCAGTAATCACTGATTCGGGGGGACTGCAGGTCGAGGCGATGGCACTCGGCACGCCCTGCGTCACACTGCGCGACACTACCGAGTGGCCCGAAACCGTTGACGCCGGTGGGAACACGCTGGTACCCGATCCGCTCCAGATCCGAGATGCCGTAGAGCTTGCCGTGGGCTGGACCTCGCGGCGCACTCCAGCTGGCTGGGACGGCCAGGCAAGTGAACGCGTCGTGGACGCGCTGCTTGCGCACCGCAGCTGACGTGCACGAGCTTCGAGCACTGACCTCCAATTCCGAGCTTCCGTGACCGACGCAACGCCCAACCCCCCAGCGCGCGACCATTCCGAATTTCTATCGGCGAATCTCGTTTGCTCTCGATGCAAGGGTGAGCTGCGCTCGCTGACGGACGGAGGCCGGAGTTGTACTCGCTGTGGCGTTACCTATCCGCTCGGGCCCGTGGGCCAGCCCGACATGCGACTCACGTCTGCGCTCACGCTGGACCTGCCGACTACCTACGATCCCCTCCTCACGCAGGTGCCCGACGCGGTGTGGGCACTGCCTCATGACGTGTCGAGTCGGCTCGATGGTGCTGCAGCGATAGTGGGCCGCCCGCAACAAGACATTCTCGCGTGGATGGTCGATTCGATCGGACCGGGAGATTTGGTGGTGGATCTTGGGTCCAAGTCGAACCGTGACATGCGGATCGTTGAGGGCCTGGGAGCACGGTACCTTGCCATCGAGATAAACGCACCGGACGCCATGGTACTGGGCGACGCGCACGCCATCCCCCTGCGCGATCACAGCGTGGACGTGCTACTCTGCATGTCCGTCTTCGAGCATCTGAAGAATCCCTTCCTCGCGGCGCGGGAAATCAGGCGAGTGCTCAAGCCGGGTGGTCGCCTTATTGGAATCGTTGGCTTTATCGAGGCTGTTCACGGCCTCCCCCACGGGTCGTACCTGCATCACAGCTACCTGGGCATCTATACGGTGCTGACATCCTCGGGCTTCGAGGTGAAATACCTTCATCCTGGCTGGCACGCGATTCACTCTATCGCGCGCGCAATCCTGCCGGGAATCCCGAAGCGCGTCGCAAATGCGCTTGCCTGGCCGGTGTTTCAGATTCACAGCTTCCTCTATTTCCTGTATGGACTGAAGAAGGGCGACGTTCGAGGCGTACGTTTGCAAAAAATGCGCGTGCTCGCTGCCGGGGTGCACTTCGTCGCCGTAAATCCGGGCGCCACCAGCGCGAACTGACCGTGTGCCCTTCGATCACGCTAGTCTGCTGGGGAGAAGCCCACCCGCCTGTCGAGTGGGATGCGCCGGTTGTACACCTTTCTTCGTCCTCTGTCGGTGACATTCGGCGAGCGAGCGATGAATGCTCCACCGATTGGATTTTTTTCCTCGGTGATGGTGCGCCGATGCCTTCCGTGTCGGTACTGCGCGACCTTGCAGACTGCGGGCTGCACTGTGCCCACGCAGGCCTGTTTTATGGCTTGGGCGACGAGCTGCCGGATCTGTACTACGCCATCCAGGACTGGAGCATGCTCAATGCTCCCTCGGATCGTGCATCCACCAGCTGGAGACTCTCGCTACAGCGATGCCTGCTGCGTCGGGAGGCCCTCGAGGCGGTGGGTGGAATCGACCTGGCTTTCGAGTCCCTTGCTGTGGCGGGCCTGGAGCTTGGCCATCGTCTGCTGATGTCGGGTGCAGTGATCGAGCATCGCCCCGAACTTCAGAAGCCTGCGCGGTGCAGACGCGAGCCTGTAGGAACGGAGGAGCTATATGCGTTCCTTCTCCGCAGTTACGGGCTTCGCTGGGCACGGTACGTCGTGGCACGTCGAGGCTTTTCCGGACATCTCATCTGGAAGGAGTGGATGTCACTTCGACTGGCCATCGCCCGCTGTGCTCAATCGCTTCCGCCATCCCCGTCTCCGATCCCGACCCGTCGTTTGGCGAAAAAGCCGCCAAGTCACGGAACGGTATCAGTGATCATTCCCACCCTCGGACGATATCCGTACCTGCCGGCTGCGCTGCAGTCCATGCGCACCCAAACCGTTGTTCCACTTGAAGTGATTGTCGTCGATCAAAATCCTCCAGAGTCGAGACAGCCCAGCGTCTATCTGGGATATGAAGACATCGGCTTGCAAGTAATCTGGCAAGACGAGCGTGGGCAGAGCCTCGCCAGAAATACCGCGCTCGCGAAGGCGACTGGCGAGTACGTGTTCATGTTCGACGATGACTCGATTGCCGCCTTGGACGTCATTGAGCAACACCTCTCGGCCGTGGCCGACTCTGGATTCGATGTGTCAACGGGAGTTTCGTATCCACCGGCGCCGGAGCACTACGAGTTGCCGCCGTCATTTCGGCACCCCCGACTCGCGCAGACCTTGGACACCGGGAACGCGCTGCTTCGAACGGCGCTTGTCCGACAGATGGGAGGTCTTGATCGCAACTACGATTTCGGCCCCGGCACGGACACGGACTTTGGCACGCGACTTTATCTGGGGGGGTATCGCATCTTGCACAACCCCCGCGCCTGCCGTGTCCACTACAAAGCCCCGATGGGCGGACTGCGTGTACATGGCTCTTTGAAGTACAATACCGACCGCGGATTGATGGAGCCGTTCCCACCGGTCACGCAGGCGTATTACGGACTCCGATACCTCTCTCCGCGCCAGCGTCGTGAGCGCGCGCTGCTCATGTATGTAACGAGCAAGTTGCCTCCAGATCTCCGCAATTCAGGCGTTCACCCTGCCCGTCGCGCGAAAGCCTTCCTTCGAATGGCGCTGCTTGGAATCGCCTGGCCGTTCAAGTGGCGGCGTGCTAATGCCAAAGCTTACAGGTTGCTGGCTCGCGGAGTACGAATAGCGAACTTCGGCCACCCGTGATCCTTCACGTCATCGATTCGCTGGCGCCAGGTGGTGCCGAGCGCGTGCTCGTGGAGCTCGTCAACGCGTTGCATCGTCGCCACGTCCCCGTGGGAATCTGCGTCACGCGCGCGGCCGTAGACCTCCGGCGCGAGGTGCTTGGCGGCATTCCCGTGCTGGTGCTCGAACGGCGACACACCTGGGATCGACGCGCCCTGCGGCGCTTCCTGGCTTACTGCCGCGCCGAGCACGTCACCATCCTGCATGCGCACGGGCGCGGCAGCATGCGGCTTTGCGCGCTCGCCAAGGTGCTCCTGGTCGGCGCCGGGCATTCGGTGCGAGTGGTGTTTCACGATCACTTTGGCTCGATCGACATCGACCAATCGGTGCCTTCGCACCTGTGGCTGCCGGTTCACTTCGTGGTCGACCAGTACATCGGTGTCTCACCAAGCCTGGTGCGATGGGCGCGCGAGCGACTGCGCCTTCCAGAAAGCAAGACCATGCTACTGGGAAATGCGATCGACCTCGGTCGCTTCGAGGGTGCGGTGCCCATCCCGCGGTCGGAGCTCACGCAGTCATCGCTCCCGCTGCTGGGCATCCACATCGCCAACTTTCGCCGGCAGAAGGACCACGGGCTGCTCATCCGGGCACTGGCAGGCAGCAACGCCGCCCGCGAGCGCCTGCACATCCTGCTGCTCGGGCTCGAGGGGGACCCGCCGTACAAGCGCGAATGTCAGGCGCTGATCGAGGAGCTTGGACTGCAGCGCAATTTCACGCTGCTCGGGCCACGGGTCGACGTACCCCAGCTGCTCGCGGCCTCCGATCTCGGCGTGCTGTCGTCGAGATCGGAGTCTGGCCCCATCGCCCTGCTGGAGTACCTGGCGGCGGGACTCCCCTTCGTGGTGACGCGCACCGGCCAGATCGCGGAGCTCGTGTACATGGAGGGCGAGTTCCCCGGGTTCGTCGCTGCGGGAGACGAGGCGGGGTTTACCGCAGCGCTCGACGCGATGGTCGAGTTGAGCGCGGATGAGCGACGCCGGCTTGGCGACGCGGGGCGTCGCCTGGTGGCCAGGCTCTTCGACATCAGGCGCCAGGCCGAGGAGCTCGCGACCGTCTACGAACGGCTGGAACGCGGCGCTGGCGGGCTGAGTCCATGAGGGTGGGAATCGTCTCCGACAGTCACCACTATCGGAGCGCCGACGGCCGGCTGTGGAACCTGGGAGTTCTGAAGCGCCAGTTCGAATGCTGGGCTCGGCTGTTCGACGAGGTCGTGATCTGTGCGCCGCTGCTGGAGGGCGAGCCGCCTGCGAGCCATGCGCCCTACGAGGCGCACAACATCCGGCTCCTGGCCATTCAGCCTGCTGGCGGGCACGGCGTTCGTGCGAAATGGAGGCTGGTGCGAGTGCTGCCCGGCTGGGTGCGGGCGCTGGGGCGACTGTTCGCGCAGGTGGATGCGGTCCACGTCCGCTGCCCGAACAACATCAGTATTCCTGCCCTGGCGATGCTCACCTTCCGGCGCACGCGGCGGCATGCCGTCTACACGGGAGACTGGAACGGCTACGCAACCGAGCCTCGCACCTTCGCGCTCCAGCGCTGGATGTTGCGGCGCTTCCGGGGCCCGGTTGCCGTGTACGGTCCCTCGTCAGGCGGCCAGCACGTCGTGACGACCTTCAGTCCGTCCTATTCGGACGAGGAGTGGAGCAGCGAGCTCCGTGTGGTGGAAGCCCGGCTGGCAGCCCTCCGTACGACTCCGTCACTCACTTCGGTGCGGCTCGTGACCGTCGGCACCCTGGACGACAACAAGAGCCAGGCGGTGGTGATCGAGGTCGTGCGACTCCTGCGCGAGCAGGGAATCGACGCGCGGCTCTCGATCATCGGTGATGGCCCGCGCCGCCAGCTCCTCCTCCAGCAGGTCGCACAACTCGGGCTGGAGAACTTTGTGCACTTTGCGGGTCGTCGCTCGGTGGACGAGGTGCGTGAGGCATACCGACATGCGGATTTTGTAATCCAATCTCCCCATGCCGAGGGTTTCGGTAAGGTACCGGTAGAGGCTTTTTTTCATGGAGTCATTCCCGTCCTCAGCGACGTTGGCCAAAGCCGCTGGCTCGTGGGAGAGGGCTCCCGTGGTCGGTGGTTCCCGGTCGGGGATGCAGGCCAGGCGGCGGACCGCGTGGCCGCGCTCGCCAGGGATTGTGCCATGATGATCTCGATGATCGAGGACGGACGGCGATTTGCCCGGACGATGACACTCGAGTCATGGCAGTCTCACCTCGCGCGCGTACTCGAAGGTTCCTGGGGAATGCAGTGATTCAGCAAGCAGTGACACACAACGCGGCAGTCGCCCCAGTTGCGCGGCCCGCGTCGCCTGCGGGGGCGCGTTCGCATGGCGCGATGCGCTCCGGCGTGCTGGCACTCCTGAGCGTCGTGTTCTGGGTGCTGGCATCCACGCGAATCATGACTGGGCTCGCGGTCACGGCACTCGTGGTGTTGCTCTCGGCCTATGTGGTGATCCAGTTCATCCGCCAGCGGGCGACCTCCGCACTGGCCGCGATGCTCTACCTCGCGACCATGCAGCCGGCGATTCGAGAGTATGGCGAGCGCCTCCCCTATCTCGGCCTCGAATACGCGACACTGGTCTTCGTAGGGGCGGCGCTCTGGGCGTCCCGGCGACAGTCGGGAATGGGGTGGGGGGCGCTGCTTGGCGTGATCTATCTCGTCTTCGAGGTTGCGGGATTCGTGCAGAGCCAGGCGCTCATTTATGCGCGTACGGTAACGGTGCCCACCATCGCGTTCGTCGGCTGCCTGGCGATGGCCGGCCGCATCAAGCTGAATCCAGCCCTCACGGCGAGAGTGGCACGGGGATTCCTCCTCGGCTCCCTCAGCATGGGAGCGATCGTCGCGCAGATCTACCTGCTGGGGGGGGGCATCCAGTGGCTCACGGGGTCGAACTTCGGGGCGAGCGGCGGCATGGGCCCCAATCACGTCAGCCTCATGTTCGCCCTCAGCGCCTTCGCATGGGTGGTGGCAAGTGACCGGCTGCCTGCCGTGTCGCGCCCGTTCTGCTGGATGCTGGCGGCCGGCTTCACCTACCTCATGATCCTGACCTTCTCCCGGGGTGGCTCGTATCTGCTTGCGCTGGGACTCGTCATATTCACCATCGCGCGTCGTCCGTCGATGAAGAGCGTCATCCTCGCCACCGTCTACGCGGCTGGAGCGGTGCTCGCCTTTCGCGCGGCAATCAGCACCACCTCCGGCGCCGCGATCGAGCGATTCACCAGCACCAAGACGGCGCGAGTGGACCTGGTCCGGCAGGGTCTCCAGATGATGGCGGATCATCCCGTCGCCGGCGTCGGGACGGGCAACTACTACGTGGTGGTGGCGGAGGACGAGTATTTCGGCTCCACCTCGGGGGCGCACAACGAGCTCGTGCGCGCCGGAGCCGAGCATGGTGTTCCCGGTGCGATTCTCTACGCACTGATGCTGCTCGCCATCGGCGTCTCCGCGGCGGCCGTGAAGGACAACGACACCAGGGCACTGCGCCTGGCCCTGTTCGCGATGGCGCTCGGTTCCCTGTTCTACGTGGGGCTGAAGCTGGTCATTCAGCCGCTGATCCTGGTGCTGTGCCTCACCATCGTCGACTGGCCGCAGGTGGTGGCGCCCTGGAAACGCGCCTCGCTTCGGGTGGCCCCGCGGTGACGGAACTCTCCGTGCGCCCCGTCGCGCCCGTCGACATCGATGCAATCGCCGCGGTGCACCTGCGCGCATTTTCTGACAGCGCACTCACGTCACTGGGAGCCGAGGCGGTCCGGCGCTACTACCGCTCACTGCTCGCGCCACCCCATGACGCCGTCGCGATCGTCGCCTTCCAGTCGGAGCAGCTGGTCGGGTTCTCATTCGGCGGCCTGCTGCGCAGGCCCGTCGCGCGGTTCGTCCAGGACAATCGCTTCTTCCTCGCCACGCGGCTGCTCGCGCGGCCCTGGCTCCTCGTGGGCCGCGTCATGCGGTCGCGCACTTCGCTCGGCGCGCGCCTGCTCATGCACGCGCCGCCTGCGCCTGCAGCGAACCCCAGCACCCGGTCATTCGCCATTCTTTCGATCGCGACCGATCCGGCGTTCATTCGACGCGGTGTTGGATCGGCGCTCCTGGCGCGGATGGTGGCCGAAGCGAAAGCACGTGGATTCGGTCAGATGCACCTGACGGTGCACAAGTCCAACGCCGCGGCCATCGCGTTCTACGAGCGTGAGGGGTGGGCCCGGCATGAGGGACCCGAGGGCTGGGATGGCAGGATGGTCCGGAGCGTGGCCTGATGTGCGGCATTGCGGGTTGCTTCAATGCACGCGGAACTCCGGACCTTGCAGAGTGGGCCCGGCGTGCCTCCACACTGCTTGCCCACCGTGGCCCGGACGACGCAAGCAGCTTCTGTGACGCCCAGGCGACGCTCGTGTTCCGGCGCCTCGCGCTGATCGACCTCTCGCCGGCCGGCAACCAGCCGATGCCGAATGAGGATGCGTCGATCCTGCTCGTCTTCAACGGCGAGATCTACAATCATCATGAACTGCGCGCGTGGCTCAAGGGCCGCGGACACACCTTCCGTGGGCATTCCGACACCGAGGTGATCGTCCACCTGTACGAGGAAGTGGGCGACGACTTCGCGTCTCGCCTCAGGGGCATGTTCGCGATCGGCATTTACGACATGCGCGCGCACCGGCTGGTGCTCGCGCGCGACCGGTTCGGCATCAAGCCGCTGTTCGTGCGGACGGGCGCGCATGGAGTTGCGTTCGCGAGCGAGCTCAAGGCACTGGTCGCGCTCCCGGGGCCGCGAGCCACCCTCGACCGGCAGGCGTGCCTCGACTACCTCGGGCTCGGCTACATTCCCGAGCCAGCCACGGGCTTCCAGGAGATCACGGCACTGTCCCCCGGCCACTTGTTGACGGCCGACTCGAACGGCCACGCCATTCGCTCCTTCGCGTCGGTGATGCCGAAGGCCGTCGCCGGAAGTTCCGTTGCGGAGCAGGCGGACCGCGTTTCCGATCTCCTCACGAAAAGCGTCGAGCGGCAGCGCGAAGCGGATGTGCCAGTCGCCGCTCTCCTCAGCGGCGGAATCGACTCCACGCTCCTGCTCGCGGCGGCGTCGCGGGGAGGGAAGCCTCCCGTGAGCTTCACCGTGCAGTTTCCCGAGGCGGCGTACGACGAGACTGCCGCCGCCGCGGAGGTTGCGCGCGCCTGTCATTCCGACCATCGGGTCATCCCGATGGAGCGCAGTGCGCTCGATGCCGACTCCGTGTGTGGTATCCTGCGGCACTTCGACCAGCCGTACGCCGACACCAGCTGCCTCCCGATGTACTCCATCGCCAGCCAGATCCGCGGTGCGGGAATCATCTGTGCCCTCTCGGGCGATGGCGGCGATGAGGTCTTCGGTGGCTATGCGCGCTTCTGGCGAACGAATCGCGTGATGAGCCTCATGTCCCTGCCGCCGGTCGTGGCGAGAGCGCTGGCAGCAGTGGGACAGCTGCTCACGCCCCTCACGCGAGACCAGGGGCGCCAGCTCGCCAAGGGCGCGACCCTCGTGAATGCCGCGAGAAAGGACCCCGCGGAACTGCTGCGCGGGTATTCCAGCTATCTCTCCGAGGCGGAGAAGGCGGAGCTCGTCCGGCCCGAGGCCCGGGAGGCGCTCCTCGGCTCCAATCGATTGTTTCGCACGCAGGAGTATCGCTCCGGGGATCCGCTGGAGGACATGTCCGCGCGCGTCACCGAGAACCTCCTGCATGTCGGCCTGCCCTCGGACATGCTGCGCAAGGTCGACATGATGTCGATGAAGGCGAGCATCGAGGTTCGCGTGCCGATGCTCGACGAGGACCTGGTCGAGGCGGGTCTTTCATTGCGGCATGCGTTGAAGACCGATGGGCACGAGGGCAAGATCGTGCTGCGCGAGGTGGCGCGGCGGTGGCTTCCCCCCGAGATTGCGCGGCGGCCGAAGCAGGGATTCAGCCTGCCGGTGGACGTGATGATCGGCGACGACTTTCATGTGATGCTCCAGGACCTGCTCCTCGGCCCCGACTCGCGCACGCAGCGGATCCTCGATCGCGCCGTGGTGATGCGATGGCTCGACCTCTTTCGCCGGGCGCGCTCGGAGAAGCTCGGTGGCCGCCTGAGTCGCGGGGGCCTCTACCAGCGCGTCTTCATTCTGCTCGCGCTCGAGTTGTGGCTGCGCGACCAGGGCTTCGAGTGGGCATAGCGAAGTCTCCGCCACGACCGCCTGCGCGTCCCTTTCGGCTCCTGGCCATCGGCAACTTTCTCTCGACGGCCGGTCGGTATCGCAGTGCGATCGAGGACATCACCGATCGCCTCGAGGCGCGGGGCTGGATCGTCAGGCGTGCGTCACACGAGCCGGCGCGGCTGCCGCGGTTGCTCGACATCGCCACCACTGCGTGGCGGGCACGGGGCGCCGTCGACCTCGCCATCGTCGACGTCTTCAGCGGTCCCGGCTTCCTGCTCGCCGAGGCGGCCTGCGCGGTCCTGCGCGTGAGCCGTGTGCCGTACGTCCTCATCCTGCGTGGCGGGGGTCTCCCCGCCTACGCCCGTCGCCATCCACGCCGCGTCGGCGCGTTGCTCCGCTCCGCCCGGGCGATCACGGTCCCCTCGCCCTATCTTGCCGAGACGATGAAGGAGTACGGGGCGCCGCTCACACTCGTGCGCAACGCGCTGGAACTCGGCAGTTACGCGTTTCGTTTGCGGAGCCACCTCGAGCCTCGCATCGTGTGGCTGCGCGCGTTCCACGAACTGTACAATCCGTCGCTTGCCCCGAGGATCCTCGCACGATTGCTCGATCGCTTTCCTCACGCGCACCTGACGATGATCGGTCCCGACAAGGGAGATGGCTCCCGCCAGGCGACGGAGGCAGTGGCCGCGGAGCTCGGGGTGCTGGGCAGCATCTCGTTCGTGAACGGACTTCCCAAGTCCGACGTGCCCGGCGCGCTGCAGGATGCAGACATCCTCCTCAACACGACCACGGTCGACAACACTCCCGTGAGCCTGCTCGAGGGAATGGCGAGCGGACTGTGCGTCGTGACGACCTCGGTCGGCGGCATCCCGTACCTGTTCGGCGACGGTCGCGACGCGCGCTTCTTTCCCTCGGATGACGAGGTCTCTGGAGCGCGCGCGATCACCGAGCTCCTGGAGGATCGCGAGCTTGCCCTCCGGATTTCCAGCGGCGGGCGGGCGACCGCAGCGTTGCACGACTGGGCCGTGGTGCTTCCCGAGTGGGAACGCGTGCTCGGGTCCCTCATCGAGGGGCACGCGGTCAGGTGAGCCTCGCCCTCGAGGTGTATCGCCGGCTTCCGGCCTCGATGCAGGGTATCGCGGCAACACTCCGCGGATACCAGCTGCGGCGCTGGCGCTACGGTCCGGAGACCGACCGCCTGGTTGCGGAGGCGCGCGAGCGAGAGCGGTGGAGCGAATCGGAGTGGAGTGACTGGTACGCGACGCAGCTGCCCATGCTGCTCGATCGGGCAGCGACGCGCGTGCCCTGGTATCGCGAACACTGGGCCGAGCGACGCCGGCGTGGTGATCGCGCGTCGTGGTCGTACCTGGAGAACTGGCCCATCCTCGAGAAGGACGTGCTCCGCGCCACGCCCGAGCGCTTTCTCGCCGACGACTGCGACCCCCGACGCATGTTCGTCGAGCGAACGAGCGGCACGACGGGCAAGTCGACCACGCTCTGGTGGAGTCGCGCGACCGTTCGCGAATGGTATGCGCTCTTCGAGGCGCGATGCCGCAACTGGTATGGAGTGAGCCGGCACGATCACTGGGCGATCATCGGCGGCCAGTTGGTCACTCCCGTGAGCCGGCAACGACCGCCGTTCTGGGTGTGGAATTCGGCGCTCAACCAGCTGTACATGTCCGCATGGCACCTGTCGGCGCGGAACATTCCCGCGTACCTCGGCGCCCTGGAACGGCACCGTATTCGTTACCTGTTCGCATATTCGTCGGCGATCTACACGTTGGCGGAGGCCATTCGCGAACAAGGGCTGCGCCCACCCCGGCTCGATGTGCTGGTGACCAACGCGGAGCCGGTCCATGCGCACCAGCGTGAGGTGATCGAGGCTGCATTCAACGCGCCGCTGCGCGAAACGTATGGGATGTCCGAGATCGTCACCACGGCCACCGAGTGCGAGGCGGGGCGGCTGCACATCTGGCCGGAGGTCGGCGTGGTGGAGCTGATCGAGGAGGGCCACGCCGTGATGGATGGGGAGGTGGGTGACCTCGTGTGCACTGGGCTCGTGAACCAGGACATGCCCCTCATCCGCTATCGCGTCGGTGACCGCGCGGTGCGCCGCCCCGCCGGCGTTCCCTGTTCCTGTGGCCGTACCATGCCGGAATTCTCAAGCATCGAGGGACGCAGCGACGACCTGGTCCTCACCCGGGATGGGCGTCGCATCGGGCAGCTGCAGGCAGTCTTCCAGACGGTGGGCACCGTGAGTGAGGCGCAGATCATCCAGGAATCGCTCGACGAATTTCGCATCCTCGTCACGCCGCGCCCCGGCTTCGATGATTCGGCGCGCGCGCTCATCATCGCGCGGTTTCGCGACCGCGTCGGCGACGTGGCGGTGTCGGTCGAGCCGGTGGAGCTCATTCCGCGCACCGCCAACGGGAAGCTCCGCTACGTGGTCTCGCGGCTCACGCCGGAACAGCGCGCACTGGCTGGATCCTGATGCGGCTCGCGATCCTCACCCAGTACTACCCGCCGGAGATCGGGGCGCCGCAGGCGCGGCTCTCCGGCCTCGCGCGACTGTTGTCCGCCTCCGGGCACGAGGTCGTGGTGCTCACGGCAATGCCGAATTATCCCACGGGGAAGATTCATCCCGGATACGGGGGCCTCTTCCGGCGCGAGCGACTGGACGGCGTGACGGTCGTTCGCTCGGCCATCTACCCGACCCAGAGCGCGTCGATGGTGCGGCGGCTCGCGAACTACTTCTCCTTCGTGGCCAGTTCCTTCTTCGCGGGGCTGCGAACAGGCTCGTTCGATTACCTGATGGTGGAGAGCCCACCGCTGTTTCTCGGCATCACGGGCATCCTGCTGGCGCGCCTCAAGGGCGCCCGCCTGATCTTCAACGTCTCGGACCTCTGGCCCGATTCCGCCGCGCGGCTCGGCCTGATCAGCAGGTCCGGCCTGGCCTTCCGCCTCAGCGCTGCGCTCGAGAAGCTCTGCTATCGCTCGGCGTGGCTCGTGACGGGGCAGACGGCCGGCATCGTCGCGACCATCGCCGAGCGCTTTCCCGGAACGCCGCTCTATCATCTTTCCAATGGCGTGGACACGAGCGTCTTCTCGCCGGAGCGCGCCACCGGTGCAGCGAGGGCGGCGCTCGGGGCTCCCGGCGAGCGATGCGTCGCGGTCTACGCAGGGCTGCACGGACTCGCGCAGGGCCTCGACCAGGTCGTGCAGGCCCTGTCGATCCTCGCCAGCCGGGGGCTCGGTGGAGACCCGGGGCTGGACGTGGTCTTCATCGGCGACGGGCCGCAGAAGGCGTCGCTGATGGAATCCGTTCCGCCCGCCATCGCCCGATTCATTCGTTTCCTGCCACCACGCCCGAACGCCGAGATCCCGGCGTTGCTCGCGGCGGCCGACGTGATCCTCGTCCCGCTGCGAGGCAACTTCCGCGACGCCGCCCCATCCAAGCTCTACGAGGCCTTCGCCAGTGGGAGGGCGGTCATGGCCGTCTCCGATGGAGAAGCGGCGGAGATGGTCCACCGGGTCGGAGGAGGGCTCTCGGTTGACCCTGGCGACGTGGACGCCCTGGCGGGGGCGCTCGCCCGGTTGAGGGACGAGCCAGCCCTGAGGGCCGAGTTGGGGACAGGAGGTCGCAGGGGTGCGGAATCGCTCTACGATCGGAGGGCGCTGGTGGGTGCCTTTGCGGCTGAGATCGCCCGGCGTTCACCCCCGAAACAGCAGTGACGCGCGGTCACGGAAATTGCGGCCACGCATGGCGTTGGATACTATTAAGGGACGTGCGCGCTCGATGCGGCGCCTTGATTCCCTGCATTCCGCGACCGCGGTCGAATGTCCATTCCTGCAGCGCCTCCCAAGCGAGAGTCGTTTCTCGCATTTTCCCCTCCGGCCCTCACGGAGGAGGAAATCGCGGAAGTCGTAGACACCCTGCGATCCGACTGGATTACCACCGGGCCGAAGGCGCGCAGGTTTGAGCAGGAGTTCGGAGCGTATCTTCAAGCGCCGGCGGCACTTGCACTGAATTCGTGCACGGCTGGCCTGCACGTGGCGCTGGCGACCCTCGGGATCGGCCCGGGCGACGAGGTGATAACCACGCCGATGACGTTCGTGGCCTCGGTCAACGTCATCGAGCACGTGGGAGCGCGACCGGTCCTGGTGGATGTCGAGCCGGACACGCTCAATATCGACCCGCTACAGGTAGAGCGAGCCATTACGCCGCGAACCCGGGCCATCCTGCCCGTTCACTTCACGGGACACCCCGTGGAGCTCGACCCCATCCAGGCGCTTGCCGCGCAGCATTCCCTCCATGTCGTGGAGGACGCTGCGCATGCCCTGCCCGCCAGCTACCGCGGGCGCGCGATCGGCAGCTCCTCGAATCCCACGGCCTTCAGCTTCTACGCGACCAAGAACCTGACGACGGCGGAAGGCGGGATGCTCACGGGCGACCCCGAGTTCCTCGATCGTGCTCGTGTCATCAGCCTCCATGGGATGAACCGGGACGCCTGGCGCCGATACGATCGTGGGGCGAGCTGGTTCTACGAGGTCACCGCTCCCGGCTTCAAGTACAACCTCACCGACATCCAGGCGGCCCTGGGACTCGTGCAGCTTCGCCGCCTGGATGGCATGCAGGCGCGCCGGCGCGCGCTCGTGGCGAGGTACCTCGACGCATTCGCTGGTGAGGAGGCGCTCGTGCTTCCGGTCGAGCGGGCGCATGTCGAGCACGCGTGGCACCTCTTCGTCATCCGGCTGCGCCATGACCTGCTCACGATCGAGCGCAACCAGTTCATCGAGGAGCTCACGGAACTGAACATCGGGAGCTCCGTGCACTTCATACCGGTGCACCTGCATCCCTACTACCGGGATCGCTACCAGATGGCTCCGCAGGACCTGCCCATGGCGCATGGAGCGTACGAGGCGATGTTGAGCCTTCCCCTCAATGCGCGCATGTCGGACACGGACCAGGAAGATGTCATTGCCGCGGTGCAGTACCTGTTGCGCGTGCATCGGCGATGACGTGGACCAAGCGCGCGTTCGATTGCGTCTTCAGCATGTTCGGACTGCTCGTGCTCCTTCCGCTGTTCGGGCTGTGCGCCCTCGCGATCCGCATGGCGGATGGCGGGCCGGTCCTGTTCGGGCAGGCACGTGTCGGCCGTTACGGCCGTCCCTTTCGCATGTGGAAATTTCGCACGATGGTCGTCGACGCCTCCGCTCGTGGAGGGGAGCTCACGATCGGTCGTGACCCGCGAGTGACGAGCGTGGGGTACTGGCTCCGGAAGTCCAAGCTGGACGAGCTGCCGCAGCTGTTGAACGTGCTGCTGGGCGAGATGAGCTTCGTGGGCCCGCGGCCGGAAGTCGCTCGCTACGTCGACCAGTACGACGCGACCCAGCGCCGCGTGCTCGACCTCACGCCCGGCATCACCGATCCGGCATCACTTCGCTACCGCGACGAGAGCAGTGAGCTCGCGCGCGCGGCGGACCCCGAGCGTCACTACGTCGAGGTGATCATGCCGGACAAGATCCGCAGGAACCTGGCGTACGCTGCCGGGGCCACCCTCTGGAAGGATTGCCGGGTGATCCTGCAGACCCTTGGCATGCTGTCGCACGAGCTATCGCATGACGGATCCGACGATCCGCCGTCCCCTCCCTTCGAGAACACCATGCGCTCACTACGCGCGCTCGTCATCGCCCTGCTGGTCCTTGCCCCTGCCCTTCAGCAGGGTGCGCACGCACAGGCCGCTCCGAGAGTCAATGACGCGGAGCTCCAGCCCGGGGACGTGGTTCGCATCGTCGTGTGGCGAAAGCCGGAGCTTTCCGCTGACGTGCCCGTAGGCGCGGACGGGAGCCTTCGACATCCTTTGTATCAAGCCGTAAGTGTGCGGGGCATCCCTGCGCGCGATGTCGCGATACGCGTTGGTGAATTCCTGAAGCGATACGAGACTGATCCGCAATTCATCGCGGAGCCACTCTTCCGGGTCATTGTCGCGGGTGAGGTGCGCACGCCCAATGTGTATTCCCTTCCGCCTGAGGCAACGGTAGCGCAAGCCGTCGCCATGGCGGGAGGTCCGACCGAGCGAGGCCAACTTCGTAGCGTCAAGCTCCTGCGCGACACTGGGGAGCTATCCGTGGACCTGCTTAGCACAGACCCCGCTCGAAATGGCACCGCCGAAACGGTGCACTCGGGCGACCGCATCATAGTTGGACGCCAACACAATCGCCTGACCGAGATTGTTCTGCCTCTCGCCAGCGTGACCGCCGCCCTGGTTTCGATCTACTCAGTTCTCACCCGCTAGATGGCCAATCTCGTACCCGATCACCGATACTCCCCGGTCCCACTCGAAGTCGCCGGTGACGGCTTCGCCGGCGCGCACGGACCAATTGGTTCGGGTGTAGCGCCCATCGATCTCAAGGAACTGTACGGCGTCATCCGACGTCATCTCATTCTGATTCTTGGGATCACCATGGCCGCGGCGGGGCTGATGTACGCGGCAGTTCGCGACGATCTCCCTCTCTACAATGCTTCGGCCGTGATCAGGATTGCGGATACGCGTCGCACGCTCACGGGAGGCCTCGACCAGCCGATGGCGGAGAAATTGGCCGGACAGTCGTCCGATCCGACGCTCTCCTTGTTGCAGGTGCTACAAAGTCGCTCGGTGGCGGAAAAGGTCGTGAGCGGCACGCCGCTAGGGTTACGCGTTATTCCCATCGGCGTTCGCGCCGATCTCTTTCAGATTGATAGCGGCGACACACGAGCACTGCCCGACAGCATTGGCCTTGAGTTTTTGCCTGGAAGGGTGGTCATGAGCGCGGCCGGCCGACCCTCCGTCAGCGCCGCCTACGGAGATGCGCTGTCGATGAACGGGCTGAGGTTTCGGGTGAAGAGCGCACCGGGCGTGCGTCACGCATTCCTCGAGATAGTAGACGCTGCACAGGCGGAGGATGCCTTGCTGAACCGAATCCGCGGAAAACCCAGAAAAGGAACGGACATCATCGACGTTAGCTACTCAGCCAACGATCCGTTTATCGCCTCGCACGTCGTGAACGCTGTCGTCACGAGCTTTCAGCAGTACAACACTGAGGCCGCGCAGATGCAGTCCCGGCGTCGCCGACAGTTCGTTTTCGAACAGCTGCAGCAAACCGACTCGATCCAGCAAATATCGGAGCGGGCGCTTAGCGAATTTCGAACGCGCAAGCAGACATTCAACTCTGCTACCCGCGCAACGCAGGAGCAGTCCGGCCTCCTGGCACTGGAAACTCGACGCAACGAGCTCGATGCTGAGCGCCAGATGGCCCAGGCTCTTTTGGATGCGCTCGCGCACAATCCCGGTCGTCCAAGCAGCAATGCAGTGCGCAATCTCATAGCGGCACCAGAGATCGCAGCCAATCCGATGATCGAGGGCGTCTACCAGCAATTGAGCAGACTGGAGACAAGTCGAGACTCGGCGGTGTCAGTCGGTGCGGCTTCAACGAATCCAGACCTCATGCGCCTGAACGCAGCGATGAGCGTCACGCAGGATCGCCTACTGGACGCCGTGAAGAGCCACATCAACGCTGTCGAGGCGCGTGTGACTGCCCTGTCAGCACTCAAATCGCGCACAGAAGCAGGGATGCAGAGTCTACCCACTGCGGAAGCAGAGGAAGGGCGGCTCGTTCGCCAGATGGAAATCAACCGAAAGGTGGCCGACCAGCTCCGAGAGGAGTACCAGAAGGCGCGCATCGCAGAGGCGGTCGAAGCAGGCCAGGTCGAGATTGTCGATCTCGCTTCGCGCTCACTAGAGTTGAGTCGCAGGCACGGCATGAAGCTGGGCATCGCTGTACTGCTCGGACTGGTGCTCGGGACCGGGCTCTCATTTCTTCTCGAATACCTCAATACCACCATTCGGCGGCGCGATGAACTGGAACGCCTTCTCACGTTGCCGGTGATGGCCACCATTCCGCGTATCACTGAGCGAGCACCGAGCCGCGGTACCTTGGCGATCGTTGGGCGCTTGATCGGCGGTGGAGGCGATAAGGGGCGCGTCGAGACGAGTGCTATGCAATCCAGGGGCGTTCAGTCCAACGTTGCCACGGAGCCGTTCCGCACGCTCCGCACGAATTTGATGTTCTCGAACGCATCCAACCCCCTGCGGGCGCTCATGATCACGAGCGCTTCACCGTCCGAGGGCAAGACGACGGTTTCGACCAACCTGGCGATCGCGTTCGCACAACAAGGTATTCGCGTGTTGCTGGTGGACTGCGATCTCCGCCGGCCAAGGCTTCATGATGTGTTCGATGTGGCGAAGGAGCCCGGGCTGACACAAGCGCTGCTCGGCTTCGAGCAGGTCGCAGATTGCGTTCGCTCCACTGGAATTGATGGATTGTCACTGCTGCCGTCCGGCACGCTGCCGCCGAATCCATCGGAGTTGCTTGGTAGTGGACGTATGCGCGGGCTCCTCAGTGATCTTCGGGATGGCTACGACCTGGTAATCGTCGACTCTCCTCCCGTGCTCGTCGCAGCGGACGCGGCAATCGTCGCCACGCTCTGTGAGGCGGCGCTGGTTGTAGTTCGCGCGGGCGCGTCCGACCGCCGCGCTGTTCAGGACGCGATGCGGCAGCTGCGAGCAGTGGGGGCACCCGTTATCGGGTCCGTGCTGAATGACCCCGATGCGAAATTGGAGAAATACGAGTACGGCGGATACTACTACTACTACTCGGCGTACTCGAGCTACGCGGCCGCGACTACAAAGTGAGTTGCGACGGTCACGATTTGCGGAAGGAGTCGGGTCCCAGCTGAACCGTGGGCCCACTCGGTTGTGCAGCCGCGAGGCTCCTCTTGCGACGCTCCAGGTCGCGTCGCTTCTTGCGGCGGCGGCTGGGCAACAACTCCCGTCCCGAAGAGAGCAGTAGCTGAGCGGCAAGCAGTGAGATAGTGCCGCTGAGCATCAGGTCCACGATGCGCTGGCGCCGCGCGAGGTCGTTCCGACCGTCGATCACGCGCGAGATTGCGACTCCAAACTCGTCCTCGCCCACTACTTCAAAGTTCGAGCGATGAACCACAATCAACACTGCGCTTCCAACGAGCAGCCAAGCCGTCAGGCTCGCGAGTGTCATGCGAATGACGCGGCGAAAATGTTTGCGGCGCGATCGATTGGGGCGGTCCATCGCAACGAGAGTCGAAAAAAGAAGACTCGCCGCCGCAATAATCGGCGCGTGTCGCGCCTCGTAAATCGTTGCGACCGCCGCCAGCACTGCGAGCACTACCAGCAGCGGCAGTTGAACCGACTCCTTTTCGAGCAGCGTCTTGACCGACTGACTCGCAGCCGGCCGCGCAGAGGGCCTCGCCTCGCGCCGTCGCTTCCGCGTCGGCTCCGCCTCGCCGTCTTGGCTTGGGACCTCGAGATCGTCGGGCATCAGTCTCCCAGACGCCGCCTCAATGACGGCGCAGCTCGCTTAAAGGTAGTATTGTAGTAGTTGAGCGCCCGCTCCAGCCATTCATTTGTATTTTACAAGCATGAAGACGCTTCAGGTGTATTGAGGATGCAATTGCGTAATCGGCACCTGCTGGTGCTCGACGCGGTTCTACTTGGCGTCTCGCCGTTTGTGATGTACGCGATCCGCTTTGAATCGTGGCACTGGGCGCAGGCCGACCTGCTAACGGCGGCCGTGTTCGCGTCGATCATGCTACCGATAAGACTGGTCACGTTCTATAGCTTCGGGCTCTACTCCCGCCTGTGGCGGTACGCTTCCGTCACGGAGCTCGAGCTGATTTTTGTGGCTGGGGTCACGGCCTCGTTGATCAGCGGACTCTTGGGCGGACTGATTCTTCCAGGGCTAGGGCTCGTGCCGGTGCGCGTGCCTCTCTCGGTGCTCTTCTCCAACTCCCTCTTGAGCATCCTGATCATCGCCACCCCGCGTTTCTTGATGCGGATGCGCGGCTTGCGCCCTCGGCTGCAAGGTGGCGCTACGGTCAAGGGTGTCCGGCGGAGGGTGTTGATTGCCGGGGCGGGGGCTGCGGGGCACATGCTAGCCCGTGAGCTTCGAGAGAACCCCGATCTTGGCCTCGATCCCGTGGGCTTTATCGATGACGATCCGGCCAAGCATAATATGCGCCTTTCCAACCTCCCCGTCCTGGGGCCGTTGTCGATGGCCACCTCCATCATCCAGGCGCGGAAGATCGACGAGCTCGTGATCGCGATGCCGACGGCACTTGGCCATGTCGTGCGCCCGTTGGTGCGCGCCGCGCTCGACTCCGGCATTCGAACGCGCACGATACCCGGCTTTTTCGAGATCGTCTCGGGTCGCGTTTCCATCGAGGCCCTGCGCGAAGTCGAGATTCAGGACCTACTTCGGCGTGAACCTGTACAGACCGACCTAGGAAGGGTCGCACAGCTCGCATCTGGCAAAGTCGTCCTCGTGACAGGGGCAGGGGGCTCAATAGGATCCGAGCTTGCTCGACAGCTCGGAGACCTTGCTCCGCGTCAGCTCATCCTGCTCGGCCACGCCGAAAATCCCATCTTTTACGTGCAGGGCGAACTTCGGGCAAAGCATCCGGGACTAGAAATAATACCTATCATCGCCGATGTACGGGATCGGCGACGCATGTTCCAGGTGATGGAGAAATACCGACCGTTCGCTGTCTTTCATGCCGCGGCACACAAACACGTTCCCCTGATGGAGGAGAACGTGATCGAGGCGGTGACAAACAACGTTAAGGGGACGCAAAACCTCGTTCATGCCTGCGTCGAAGCTGGGGTCGAGCACGTCGTGTTCATTTCGACGGACAAGGCGGTGCGCCCCACGAGCGTCATGGGCGTCACGAAGCGCGTCGCCGAGCACGTGGTGCGACAGGCCGCGATAGAGAACAACAAGAACTACGTCGCGGTTCGATTCGGGAACGTCCTCGGCAGTGAGGGTAGCGTGTTGCCCACTTTTCTCGAGCAGATCAAGAAGGGTGGCCCGGTCACCGTTACCCATCCCGACATGCGCCGCTTCTTCATGACGATCCCCGAAGCGGTTCAACTGGTGCTCCAGGCCGGTGTGATCGGGCGGGGCGGTGAGCTGTTCATGCTCGACATGGGTGAGCCCGTGAAGATCGTGGACCTCGCCGCCGACCTCATTCGGTTGAGTGGGTTTGAGGTGGGCACCGACATCGAGATCGAGTTCTCGGGCGTGCGTCCGGGCGAGAAGTTATTTGAGGAGATGTTCTGGGGGCATGAGGAAGCGTCCCCCACGGCGCATCCCAAGGTCCTGTGCGCCCGTGATACGGTCGACCCGAGCGAGGGGGACGCGATCGAGGAGTTGATACAGGCCACGATGCGTGAGGCCGGCGACGACGAGCTCCGTGCCCTGCTCCAGCGAATCGTTCCTGATTTCACGGGCTATCGGCACCCAACCGCCAACGCTTCCTCCTTCTCTGCAGATCCGACCGCTCCAGCCGACGAACGCGCCACTACAGCGAAGACCGATGGGGGGCGCAGGTCCGCGCCTCGGCCACTTCCGAAGACTCCGATCCTCCCGAGCTGAAATGCGCATCCGACCGTTGGCTTCCCTGCTCCTGCTCGCCGTAGCACGTCTTCTTCCCGCACAAGCATCGCGTGGCGCCCAAGCGGACGCCATTCACCTCGAGGTCGGGGGTGGGCTCGGACATGGAGGGCCGGCTGATCCGACCACCGGGCGCCACGAGGCCACCGGCCCTGCCTTCATGGGCGCACTCCATGTTCGTCTCGTTGGCCGCTTGAGCGCTGGAGTGGACGCGTTCGCCTGGAGAGCGAGTGAGGGCACCGAGAAGTCGCATAGCAATTATCTCCTCGCGTCACTTCGAGCTTCCTTGCCGCTCCGCGTTCCGGTGAGTCTCATGGCTGGCGTCGGCGCCACGAATTCGCAGTTCGGTACATTTCAGCGCGCGGCCAGCGTCAGTGGAACTGTCCGCCGCGCGGCCATCGGCTTGGGGGCAATCGTCGAGCCGATCTCGGTTGGATCCCTGCGCCTCGGCGCGACCCTGCGACAGTACAACTCCATCGGTGGCCCCCGAAAGCCCGACGCGCTGTATGGCTCGCTGGGGAACTCGACGATGTTCGTCGCAGCGCTCACTGCCTCCTGGCGTCGATAGTAGCTGGGCGCAAGTACGGCCCGGCGATTCAGCGCCAGCTCGAGACACGATGTGAGAGCTGCCTCGGCCATGGCGCGCATCGAAGGTCGCCAATAAGGGGCGGGCTGCGGTCTCTAGTGACTGCGGGGAACCAGGAGTTGGTCCGTGTATCGAACAGCACTTCCGACAACCCCCGCTCGCGCACTCAGGAGGCCGCGAACGTCACGACCAGGAACACGACGAAGGTCGGGGAACTGAAGAGCATCAGGCTGCCTGGCCTTGTATCACGTGTCCACCTTCTGGCCGCGCAGTCAGGCGAATCGCAGTGAAATGCGCTTGCGTATCCGCTTCCAGATTCGCCTGCCGATCGCCCTCGCCGTCCCGCTCTCGAACCGCTTGTAGGTGCGGGTCCGCGCCGCGAAGTATTGCGCCACCACCCGTGCCGTCACCAGCGGTCGCTCGTGTTCCACGACGCGCGCGGCTCTCGCCAGCTGCTTGCGAAGGGGCCGGTTCCCACTGAAGGCCTGCGATTCCTCCCGCGAATCGACCAGGAACGCGAGCTCCACGCGTTCCATGATCCCGGGGCGACGATTCGCCAATGCGCTGAGCACGGGCCCCGGTACGGGGAGCGCGTGATGGGCCTGCAGGTAGGAGAGTCCCATCCACAGCTGCCGGCTCACGCGCTGTCGCGCGCCAAATTCCACCACGAGCTCCCAGTCGATCGGTGCCTCGTGCGCGCGCGAGAGGACCACGGCGTCCGCAATCCAGCGCACCGGTGACTCCCTGTTCACGCGCAGTCCATGCATGACGTTCACGATCAGGCTCTGGGCTGGCCGCAACTGGCGGAGCGCGACACCCAGGAAATCGAGCGACTCGCAATTGCCGGTCAGCCGTGCCGTGGCGCTCACCGAGCTTCGAGCGTGAAGCGCATGCCAGTGGAGGTCGAGCTCACCACCATCCGGATGGTGGTACGGCAGCGCGTGAAAGGCGCGAATGCGCGACTCGTCGAGCGCATCGGCCAGCCACCCGTCCTCCCGCAGGATGCGATCCGCATCCGGCAACCGCTCGCTCGGGACCCAGACGTCGACGTCGGACATCGGGCGCAACGCAAGGTTGCGATAGGCGCTGATCGCGAGCGGCGCTCCCTTGAGCAGCACAGGATCCATCCCCTCAGAGGCCAACCGTGCCAGCGCTGGCCGCACGCGGTGGAACAGCGTGTTCGTCTCGAACCACGATCGCCGATACATCCCCTTCATCCGGCCCATGAGGGGATCGGTGCAATTCAGGGCCGCCAGGTTCCTGTAGGCGAGCGGCAGCAGCCGCACCGACGACCATCCGAACGCCTGCTCCACGTCCACCCGCTGCCGCCATTCGGCGAACGCCTCGAGCGCGTTGTCGCTGGGATCGAGCGCCGCCTGGAGCAGCAGCTGTTGCTCGGGGGTGGGCCAGAGGTGACCGTCGCCGGAACCCTGGCCGCTGATGGCCAGCCGTCGCGCGCCCCCCATGCGCACGCGCGCAACTCCCTCCGACGCGAACTGGCCGCCGCGCCTCAACCGGGCCGTGTGATCCCGCGGGTGCCACTCCTCGATGACCGCGAGACACGCCTCCGCGGAAGGGCCGACACCCTTCAACTCGACTCCCAGCCGGCGACGAATGGATTCCTGCCCAATGTCGTCGCCCGCGTTGGGAGCGACGACGTGAAACACCTCGAATCCGAGGAACCGGTGATCCAGCGCCGCCCGAATGCAGTTCGCGAGGTCCTCTGGCGAAGTCCAGTTCCCCGGCTCCGTCTTGTCGTTTAGCTCCGCCGTGAGGTGTCCATGTCGAAGACAAGCGACGTTCATCCCATAT
The DNA here is from genome assembly GCA_028287305.1 of Gemmatimonadota bacterium. Taxonomy (GTDB): domain Bacteria; phylum Gemmatimonadota; class Gemmatimonadetes; order Gemmatimonadales; family Gemmatimonadaceae; genus JAQBPX01. Next base: position 11,398 of record JAQBPX010000015.1, on the reverse strand, counting down.
CGCGTGGCGTATAGTGCCCCCACGTTCTCCGCGAACGACTTGGTGCATGCGTAGAGGGAGTCCGGGCGGGGCAGCGAGCCCGGTGCCACGGGCTCGTCGCGCGTGTAAAGTCCCAACACGTGCATGCTGCTCGGCAGCACCACGTGGCGGATTCCCGCCTCGCGCGCCGCCTCGAACAGCCGGCACACCACTTCCACGTTTCCGCTCACCAGCGATTCGAGTCGCCCATCGTGGGGGGCGATGCTGAGGTGAATCACGCCATCCACGTTCCGCAGCACCTTCTGCAGGGCGCGCTGGGAGCGCAGGTTGCAGCGGACCGCGCGCTCGCCGGGGTACAACGGCTGCACTCGCTGGCGGTCGACCAGTATGAGCTCCTCGAATGCCCCCGCCAGCAGTGGCCGCAGTTGCGTGGCCACCCTCCCCGCCGCGCCCGTCATGAGGACGCGTTTCATCGCACCCCCGGCAAGCGCGTGGTGCGCTGGCGCTCGAGGGCCATCTTCATGACGCGCAGTGCCTGCAACTGCACCATCGACAGGTCCTTGGTGCTGTTTCCCGGGTGACGTCGCACCAGCAGCGTCACGGCATCCAGGCGAATCATCGGCAGCTCATGCTCGACTGCCCGGCGGAACCAGTCGTCGTCCTCACTGAATCGCAGCGAGGCGTCGAACAGCCCCACGCGCCGGAACGCACGACGGCGGTAGAGACACGCCCCAATATAGGAGGGGAACGCATCACGCGGACCGCCGAGGAATGTCATGCGCCCCTCCGCGGACAACCGCATCGGCTGTGCAAGACCGCGCGCGACGTCCACCCCGGGATTCGCGAGGAGCTCTCCGGCAAGCATCGACAGCGAGCCCGGCGGCCACAGGTCGTCGACGTCCAGGAACGCAATCGTCTCATGCGACGCGGCTGCGATGCCGCGGTTGCGCGCCGCAGCCGCTCCCGCGTTGGCTTGTCGCTCGTAACGCACCGGCACGCGGAGGGCTCCCACTGCAGCCTTCACGTCTTCGGCGGAGCCATCGTCCACCACGACGATCTCCACGGTGTCGAACTCCTGCGCCAGGATGCTGTCGATCGCCTCCGGCAGGAACTGCGTGCCGTTATGAACCGGAATGATCACGGTCACCGGAAGCTTCGGCAGTGCGGCTGGCGCGCCTGCGCGAGGCAGCATGCGGAGCGCTTCCGCGACCGCCGGCGCCACCATCGCCGCATCGGTGCCGAGATGGAGCTCGTAGCCCGGCAGCTTCGCCACCATCTCGCGCGTCAACTCGGCAAGCTCAAATCCCGCATGTGGAAGCTGCTCCGAAGTCGTGAACTCGAATGCGCGCACCAGCGCGTTGGGGCGCACCGCCGCGAAACGCGTCGCGGGTTGCTCCACAACCCGCGGAAGCGCGATGGCTGCTATCGGTAGCGAGCGCTCCATCTGCGCGCCGTGACCCTCCCGCAAGTCGAGCACGAGCTTCTCATCCACTCCCTGCGACCGCGCCTCCGGCGCCAGCAGCGGCAGTCGCGCCAGCGCGTGCTCCGTGACCTTGGCGGAGCAGTAGAGGCTGTACACTCGAGGCTGCGGGTCAAGCTCCACCACCACGTAGTCGTCGCCGAGGAAGCGCAGCCCGTGCTCGAGGCAGGCAAGCGACGTCGTCGTCTTGCCAACGCCTCCAGGCCCGGGCATGAGCAGCGCGCCGTTCGGGGTGCCCACCGCCGCCGCGTGGATCAACTGCTTCCCCTTTTCGCGCATCCACCAGTGCAACAGGGTGCGAAGTGGGGAAGAGCGTGACCAATGCGGTAGCTTCGCCGCGTCGTGCGTCCAGTACACGCCATCACCCGTTACGACATCGAGCAGATTCAGTGAAAAGTCGTGGTAGTGCCACGCAGCGCGAAAGCGCGCGCTCGTCATCCCCCAGATGTCCCCGCGAGTGGTGAAGTGATCCTTGTCGCAGGGAGCCGGCAGCATCGCGACGCCGGTCGATACGCTGTCCCACACGTGGAGCGTGACGTCCGCGTCGCCGGAGGCGGCCAGCGATAGGTGCGCCAGCGGTGGGAAGAGCATGTCGCGCATGACAACGCCGGCGAATTCAAGCGCGATGATCGAGCCGGCGAGCTCAATTCGCTCGTGGATTACCTCGACGCGCGCCTCGGCCGTCTGCGTGCGCGCCAGCGACGCAAGGAAGAAGGCCTCCTGCTCCTCCTCCGGATACTCTGGCGTGTCAGAGCGCTGGACCGCGACCGGCATCAGTCCTGGCCGGCGTTGCGCACTACAACCTGGGCGGGGCTGCGCTGACGATTCACGGAAGAGCGCAGCAGGCGGAGGTAATCACGCTGAAGGTGACCCGTCTGCATCGTGGAGTTGCGATCATGCAGTCGCCTGCGCAGGACCACGCGATCGGAGTACAGTGTTTCGACCCCCAGTGCGTCGGCCCTGGAGGTCCAATCGATCATCTCGCCCAGCTGGAGAGTTTCGTCTATGGGCCCCACGCGCGCGAACACGCCTGCCGGGATGAGCATCGAACCCGCCATACGACCGCGTCTGGGCGCCGAGGGGCACACGAGCCGCTCGCGAGTTGCCTCGTCCACTCTCGGGCAGATGAACTGCTCCACCAGCCCCGCGACGATGACGTTCATCCCTGCGCCGGCGCTGAGCGTCACGCGGGCCTCCAGGGAGCCGGGCAGCCAGACGTCATCCGCGTCCAGGAACGCGATCGCGTCGCCGCTCGCCGCCGCTGCTCCGAGGTTGCGCGCGGCGCTCGCACCGCGGTGCGCCGAATCGATCACGGTCACGTGCCGGCCGAAGGATCGCGCGACGGTCGCGCTGTCGTCCCCCGATCCATCGTCCACCACGATCACTTCGTGTGGTGCGGGACGCTGGCCGAGCGCGGACTCGACGGCTTCACCGAGGTACCGCTCGCTGTCGTAGCAGGGAATGACGACGGACACGCGAAGTGCCGTCACGCTTCCGCTCCTTCGCGCTTCCGGGCGATGGAACGTCGTAGCACGTCGAGCAGCACGCCGGGCGCGTCGGACTGGGTAAGCGTGATGTTCGCCCCGTGCACGCGCTTGCGCACCAGGCAGCCGGACAGCACGTCGAGCATTACGCCCTTGTCGCGCGCACGGGCGAACCAGTCGGTGTCCTCGCCAATGCGCATCTGCGAGTCGAAGCGACCGACCAAGTCGAACACGCCTCGACGGACGAGGAGGGATTCCATTATCCAGCCCGGCACCGGGCGGCCGAGCAGGCCGGCCCGGAACGCCGGTGGGCACTCGGTGCCCGGAAGCAGTTCATGCACCACGTGCGTGACGCAGCCGGGGGAATGCGGCGCGCCTGCAAGGTGCGCCAGCTGGGCGTGCAGCTTTTCCGGCAGCCATATGTCGTCGTGCGAGAGGAACGCGATGGTCGCACCTGCGCTGGCCTCGATCCCTTCGTTCCAGGCCCCGCCGATGCCGGTCGATCGCTGCGCCATCACTCGCACGAGCGGATATCGCGCGGCGATGTCGCGCGTCTCATCGTGCGACGCGCCATCCACGACAATGATTTCTCGCGGAGTGGCCGTCTGCGCCAGGATGGACTCGATGGCATCGGCCACGAGTCGCGCCCCGTTCCTCACTGCGAGCACGACGGAGACGTCCCGGTCGCGCTCCAACTCGTGGCCGGTCACGCGGAGGGAACGCCCGCGTCGCGGGGCATGGGCCATCCCGAGCTGGCCACCTCGTGAATGGGGTCGAGGAGCAGCACTTCCTCCATGTCCGTGTAGACCTGTAGTGCGGGCGGCGAATATGCGCCCGGCTCGCCCAGGGTCGGCGCGACGCCTCGCGCCGTCCCGTCGCCGCCTTCTTGATCCGGTCTGATGAGGTTGTGCTTGAGGAGTGAAGCCACGAAGCGCTCCACGGCGGCAAGGGCTTCATCGGACCGGACTCGATAGCGCCTCACCAGCGACAGCGACGCCTCCTCCGCGGAGGACCCGCCCGCAATCCAGTTCCAAACCTCACAGCCGGTCCCCTGCGCGCTGAAATAGTGGCCGGTGTCGAGGTTCATGATCACCGCCTCTCCGTCGATCGTCTCGTCGACGACGGAGGGGGCGTTTACGCGAAATCTTGTGGTCACTGCGGGAGGCTGCGGGAGGGATAAACGCACTGCGAACGGCAGCCTCTACTGTACGCGTCTCACGGCTCTTTCGCGAGTGCAAACATTTGGTTTTGTAATGCCTCGCCACTTTGCCTGGAGCGACAGGAAACGGCGAGCCACGACTCGCCTGACCAGCGTGGTGGGGATGCGACCTCCACGACCGTCGCCTCTGCCTCCCCGATCCAGTCCGCCTGCCCGGGATACGTGGCGTACAGCTGCGCGGAATAGAGTCCCCGCTGGAGGTGCATGCGGATGTCGAGCGTCACCTCGAGTTCCCCGTCTCCCGTCCCGGCGGCCAGCTCCATGAGTGACGACTGCTGGAACGCCAGGCGCCCGGTGGTGATCTCGATGATGCGCACGCCGATGCCGATCGCCGCTTCCTCCCCGCGCTGCACGAGTGCGGCAAGGGCCAGCTGGCCCCCGCTCTCGATGGAACTGGACGCCGCCCCCCGTCGCAGCATGCGCACGAGGTCACGCCCCGGTGGCGCGTCACCGGACGACACCTGCATGTAGGCGCTGATGCAGTCGAGGGGCGCCCCGGCGTGCACCACATGGCCATGGCTCAGCACGAGCGCCTTGGTGCACAGCTCCGCCACCCGCTTCAGGTGGTGCGAGACGACCACCACGGGCGTGCCGGCGTCTACCATGGTGCGGATGCGCGCGAAGGCGCGCTCCTGGAATGAGTGGTCGCCCACCGAGAGCACCTCGTCGATCAGCAACACCTCCGGATCGAGGTGCGCCGCCACGGCGAAGCCGAGCCGCGCGCTCATGCCGCTCGAGTACTTCCGGGTCGGCGTATCCAGGAAGGCGGACACGCCGGCGAACTCCACGATCGTATCGAGCTTCGCGTTCACCTCGGCGCGGCGCATCCCGAGGATGGCACCGGCCAGGTACACGTTCTCGCGGCCGGTCAGGTCCGGATGGAAGCCGGCGGTCAGTTCGATCAGGGACCCGACGCGGCCGATCACTTCGCAGCGGCCCAGCGTGGGCGCAAGGATCCGGCCCAGCAGCTTGAGGATCGTGGACTTGCCGGCACCATTGGGGCCGATGATCCCCAGGCACTCCCCGGCACCGACGTGAAAGCTCACGTCACGCACGGCCCAGAATTCCTCGCGGCGCAGCGCCTCGCGCGCCTGTCCCCGAGCCACCAGCCCGCGCGCGAGCGCGGGCAGCAGGTCGCGCAGCGAGTTGTGCGCGGTCCCCTTTCGCAGCTTCTTGGAGACACCGTCGAAGGTGACCTGTGGATGCGCGGTGCTCGCCCGCATCAGCTCCACTCCGCAAACACAGCCGAGTAGCGGCGAAAGAGCACCAGTCCGGCGGCCAGGCCAGTCACGCCACAGGCGAGGGTGTACGAGAGCATCCATGGCGTCCAGACCATGCTGCTGGTGCCGTCTGCCCACTGGTGCTGTTGCGGGGAGAGGAGCGGGCTTCCCTGCACCAGCACGCGCTGCAAGCCCAGCATGACCGCCGAGAGGGGGTTCCAGGCCAGGAGCCGTGCGCCCGTGGGACCTACCATGTCCGGGGTATAGTAGATCGGAGTGGCGAAGATGCCGAAGGACATGACCACGCCCACCACGTACCGCACGTCGCGAAAGAACAGGTTCGCGCAGCTCAGGAGGAGCGAGACACCGGTGGTGCTGAGTACGAGCAGTGCCAGCAGGGGCAGTGTCCACAACCATGACCACGTCGGGATGTGACCCGCGAACACCAGCACGAGGAGCGCCATGGCCATGCCGATCACGAGGTCGACCATCTGCCCTGCAACGGCGCCAAGGGGGATTGCCTCGCGGGCAAAGTAGACCTTGCCGATCAGCGCGCGATTGGCGACGAGCGACTGCGTGGCCGTCTGGATCGTGGAGGCAAAGAAGGCCCACGGCACCGCTTTCACGGCGATTTCGGCCGCGGTCTCGAGCGTCACGTGCTGGCCGCCCGCCCGCGCAATGATCGAGCGCAGGATTACGCCGCTGAAGACGATCAGCACCGGCATCAGGATGGCCCAGCCCCACCCCATCAACGCTTCCTTATAGCGAAGGCGCAGGTCCCGCAATGCAAACTGCATCACGAGTTCGCGAGACTGCCAGAGTTCTGCCGAGTACGACATGCCCAAGGCTATCCCTTTGCGTGGCTCCTGCCTAGAGCTAGTGCCCGGCCACGTACCAGTAATTCGTGCGAGGATCGCGAAGGAGCGAGGTGAGCCACTCTGGACGTACCTGAAGCGCGAGTTGGACCTTGGGGTCCTGCAACAGCCGCGTCAGCAGGACGACGTGGAACGTTTCCATCGCGTGGTAGCCGTCGCCCATGTAGCGATCGTCCAGTCCGAACTGCTCGAGGCGTGACGCGTCCACGAATGAGAGGCCTCGAGCGGCGAAGGTGGCGGCGACGGAGGGGCCGAACTGCATCAGCAACGGACGCTGGCGATCGTCTGCCTCGAGCGCGGCCACCACCGGACCGGCCAGGGGAGGAATGAATCCGGCGACGATCACGCCTCTGCGAGTGAACACGTCCAGTACCCGGCCAAGCTGGTGGAGGCGCGCTCTGTCCACTCCACTCGTTCGTTCGAATCCCAAGGTGCCTATGCGGATTCGCTCTAATGCGGTCGGCGTAACACGGTCGACGTACCTAAAATCAGAATCCGGAACGGAGTACGACCATCGAAAACTCCCGTCTCGGCGAAAGCCTGACGAATCGACGAGCGCGCGAATGCCAATTGCCTGCTTGCCAGCGAAAAGCAGCCGGACTGCCTTGGCGACTACGCGCGGTCGTGCGACGTAGGCGCGTGTCGCACGCACGTAATCCTCCCAGGTGAGCGGAGACTGCGTAGCGAGGCTCAGCTTGTCAGGATCGCGTGAGTTCCCATTGAGCCATCGTGCGTCGACGCCAATGAGAAGGAAGCGCGGTAAGGATCCTGCGGGCGCGGAGGTGGCGACAAGTTCCAAATCATCGAGACTCTGAACCAGCCCGCCGAGATTGACGAAGCGGTTCGAGTCGGGTCCAAACATCCAGTCGCGGAACTGCATGACCCGTGACGACCCCAGGGCCGCGATAGGCGCGGGATGACGAAGAAGCAGCTCTGTCTTGTATTCAGCGAGCCGCTCGGGCAGAAATTTTCGAGAAAACAGGATGCCCGCATGATCCCGCTGGTACGCTACGACTCGCGCCGATGTCCATGTTTCGCGCGAGGCCATGAGGAGGAGCTCGGACGTCGCGCCGACCAACGCCAACGGCAGCAGCACCAGGGCGAGGCGCCCGACAAAACGAGCTACTTCAGGTGGCCAACTCAAAACTGGAAATAGATGAAGGGAGCGGAACCAAGATTCGCCTTCCAGAACATCATCGCCATGAGAAGATAGTAGGTTGCGAACCTCGCTGACGGCAGCCATCCGACCATCTCGAGCGCGAATCTCCGGTGACGCTGGAACCATTCGAAGATCATCATACCCATGGCGATCGCAAAGACGCCGGTGGCGATCGGTGGCGATGGGATCGTGATCGGGACATGGGCGATCCCCGTCGCGATTGCAGCGACGTCCGACAGTGAACCTGCGCGAAAGAGGATCATCGAGAAGCAGACGATGTGAAACGCGACGAACCAGAGGGCGACATCAACCAGGCGATTCGGCTCGCGTCGGCGCCTCAGATACTTGTCCACTCCGGTGAGCTCGTACGCGAGGTACATCAGTCCGTGAAAGACGCCCCACACCACGAACGTCCACGCGGCACCGTGCCACAGGCCGCTCAACACGAATATGATGAAGAGGTTCGCTCGTGGGCGGCGCCGCATAGTGCGGGTCTTGCCTAGGGAGATGAACACGTATTCACGAAACCACTCCATCAACGACATGTTCCACCGTTTCCATACTTCCGGCATGGTCCGGCCGAAATACGGATAGGCGAAGGCCGGCGTCAGCTCGAAGCCGAACAGGCGTGCGCAACCCAGGGCGATGTCGGTGTAGCCCGAGAAGTCCGCGTAGATCTGAATGGCGAACGCATATACGGCCCATAGCAGCTGCCAGCTACCCGCCGCCGTTGGATTGGCATAGGCGGCGTTTACGAGCGGGGCGAGGTTGTCCGCCACCACCATCTTCTTGAACAGTCCCCATAGCATCTGGCGGCAGCCGTCGACCGCCTGATGATAGTTGAATTTCCGCTCCTGCTGGAACTGCGTGAGGAGGTGCGTCGCCCGCTGGATTGGGCCCGCGACCATGTGGGGAAAGAACGCGATGAAGCCGAAGTAGGCTACCGGGTCGCGCGTCGCGGGCAGCTGTCCCCGATACACGTCTATGGTGTAGCTGAGCGCCTGGAAGGTGTAAAACGAGATCCCGATCGGCAGCACGAGGTGCAGCGGCGAATAGTGCCACGACAGTCCCATCGCGCCGCCGGCCGCGTGCGCCGACCGAAGGAAGAAGTCGGCGTATTTGAACAGCGCCAGCATGCCGATGTTGGTCGAGAGCGACACCAGGAGCAGCGCTCGGCGCGCGTGCGAGCGCGCGGTCCCCTCGAGCGCGATCGCGACGAGGTAGTCCACTCCCGCGGCGAACAGCAGCAGGAAAAGGAAGCGCCAATTCCACCACCCGTAGAACACCAGGCTGGCGGCGAGCAGGAGGATGTTCTGCTTGCGGCGGTCATCGAGCCGCCAATAGCTCGCGAAAACAACGACTAAGAAGACGACAAACGTCGGGCTGTTAAAGAGCATCTAACACAAGCTACTCATTAGTCAGCCGTTTTTCCTACGCCCCTTACGCCACGCCCACCTTGATCGCCATTTCCATCGCGTCGGAGAACCGGTCGATCTCCTGCGTCATGGTGTAGACGTTCGGCGTCACGCGCAGCCCCTGGAACTCGTCCCCGACCAGTGGTGTCGTCATGATCTGGTGCTTGCCCCACAACCAGCCCTGCAGCTTGCCGATGTCCATCCCCTCGATCGTCACCACCGCCAGTGCCCCTGCGGCCCCCGGCTCCAGCGACGTGATCATCTTCACCCGCGGCGAGTAGGCCACCAGCCGCTTCGCCCAGCGGTCGCGCAGGAAGCGCAGCCGCGCCGTCTTGCGGTCCTGTCCGATGCCGCGATTGAAGGTCAGCGCGACAGCGATCGCATTGTGGTTCGCCGCGGGGTGCGTGCCGATCTGCTCGTACTTGCGGATGTCGTCCTGCTCCGTGGGATACGTGCACGCGAGCAGCGGCCAGGTGTCCTTCACGCGATTGCGGCGCACGTAGAGAAAGCCGGTGCCGATCGGCGCCATCAGCCACTTGTGCAGGCTCGTTCCATAGAAGTCGGCGCCGAGCTCATCGCGACTCATGGGGAAGTGCGCAAAGGCATGTGCGCCATCCACGAGCACCGTGATGCCCTTCCCCCTCACCAGCTCCATGATCTTCCGCACCGGCGCCACGTACCCGGTCTGGAAGCTCAGGTGCATGATCTCGATCACCTTCGTGCGCGGCGTGATTGCGTCGGCGAAGGCCTTCACGAACACGTCGTCGCTCGGAATCGGCGTCGGGAGCTTGAGGCGCTTGACGACGACTCCGTCGCGCAGCTCGCGCTGCCGCCAGGCATTCTGCATTCGTGGGTAGTTCAACGTCGTGATGATCGCCTCGTCCCCAGCCTTCATGTCGGTGCCGAAGATCACGGTCTCGTTGCTCTCGCTCGCATTGCGCGTGATCGCCATCTCCTCGGGGTCACACCCGAACTCGATCGCGAGCTCGCGCCGCACCGCTTCCACGCGCGGCTCGAGCACCTGCCACATGTGCTGGACCGGGAGCTCGTTGCTGAACCGCACGTCGCGGATCATCTGCTCGAGGACCATGGTCGGCGCAGGCGAGCAGCCACCGTTGTTCAGGTTGATGATCGAGCGATCCAGGTCGAAGGCGCGCTGGATTTCCTGCCAGTAGCTCTCGTCATCTGGCGCGCCGTCGCCCGAGCTCATCGCGCCGTACAAGCTGCGAATGGAGGTCGGCTTCCAGCGCGGGATCGCGGCGGCGGCGAGGACGGACTGGGCGACGAAATCTCTGCGAGTTGGCATGGCGGCGGGGAGAGGATGCGGTACGTTCTACCTTCGCCTGTCGTCTGTCCAGTACAACCACTGCAGATGGTGGCGTCAACCGGTGAATGCAACAGTTACATCTGTGCATCCTCCGGAGGAAGTGGAATCATGGCAAAGCGTCGGACGCGGCTGTCGCGCGCAGAGTGTGGGGAAAGCTGGTCGCGATGGATGGCCGGACAAACGCTCGAAATCATCAGCGCGGCGTTGGCGGTCTCGCCCTCGGGGGTGCATGGCCTGTTGCGGCGGGCGGGTGGCATCCGACCGGCGACGCCGACGCGCAGTGCGCGCACGCTGTCCCTGGTAGAGCGGCAAGTGATCGAGCGCGGCCTCAACGCGGGGCAGTCGTTCACGGCCATCGCCCTCCTGCTCTCGCGCCCGGTCTCGACCATCAGTCGAGAGGTCAGGCGCAACGGGGGCCGGACGGCACACCACCGCGGATACCACGCCGCGACCGCCGACGAGCGCGCCTGGCACGCCGCGCGGCGCCCGAAGCTGTGTCGCCTCGCCACGAACCCTGTCCTCTGCGACATCGTCGCGCACAAATTGACCCTTAACTGGTCTCCCGCCACGCTCGCTGGCTGGCTGCGGCGCACGTACCCCGACGACCCCCAGATGCACCTCTCCGCCGAGACGATCTATCGCAGCCTCTACGTGCAGACCCGCGGCGTCCTGCGGCAGGAACTCACGGCGCACCTGCGCCGGGGACACTCGATGCGCCGCAGTCGCGCCACGAGCGCGGCCAGGCAGACCTCGCGTGTGCGGGACCCGATCTCCATCAGTGAACGGCCCGCCGAAGCGGCTGATCGCGCCGTCCCCGGTCACTGGGAAGGGGACCTCCTCGCGGGCGCCAACTCGAGCTACATCGCGACGCTCGTCGAGCGCGCCTCGCGCTACGTGATGCTGGTGAAGGTCAAGAACAAGGAAAGCCTGACCGTCACGCGGGCGCTTGCTCGCACGATCCGTCGCCTGCCGACGCACCTCAAGCGCTCCCTGACCTGGGACCGCGGCACCGAGCTCGCCAGGCACAAGGACTTCACGGTGGCCACGCAGGTGCAGGTCTACTTCTGCGATCCGCACAGTCCCTGGCAGCGCGGCAGCAACGAAAATACCAACGGGCTGCTCCGTCAGTATTACCCGAAAGGCATGGATCTCAGCGCCGTTACACAGCGCCAGCTGGATGTCATTGCAGAACGCCTCAACACCCGTCCCCGCCAAACGCTGGACTGGGATACCCCGGCCG
>JAQBPX010000019.1 GCA_028287305.1 Gemmatimonadota bacterium | reverse complement strand
GCGCCAGCTGGATGTCATTGCAGAACGCCTCAACACCCGTCCCCGCCAAACGCTGGACTGGGATACCCCGGCCGTCCGTCTGGCAAACTACGTTGCAACGACCGGTTGATTCCACCGATCCTTCGCTTCGCTCTGGATGACTACGAACGGCAGATCCATCGCTTCGCTCAGGATGACGGCGCCTACGGGTGCCCTTCTCGGCGTGATCCTCTGGCTCATCGTCACCGCCCTCGGGCTTCCGGCGATGATGGGGCGGTTCTGGGTGTCATACATCCCGGTCTTCCTGATCCTGGGCGCGTTTTCCTTTGCATGGCCCTTCGGACGCCGATTCCTCTGGACCACCACCCTGGTCCTCACGGGGTTCCTCGCCCTCATCGCGTACACGCCGCTCATGCGCGCGCCGATGCAGGCCTGGATCCGTGACGACGCAATTCCGCTCACTCCGCTCGACGCGGTCGTCGCTCTTTCAGCCGACATGACCGACGACGGCATCCTGGGGCCCGATGCCACTGGTCGGCTGCTCGATGCGCTTCGACTGGTGAAGCAGAACAACGCTCCCCTGCTCCTCACCACGCGCTACTCGCGCCCGTCCCTGCATCGACGGCTCACGCCCGACTCAGGCCAGCGACGACTCGTGAGCCTTGCCGGCCTGGAATCACGCTGGCGGATTCTCCCAGACGTGAAGACCACGCGCGATGAAGCGTCGCGTGCGTGGGCGCTGCTGGGCGCATCGCATTCTCACATCGCCGTGGTCACCTCCCCGCTCCACACCCGCCGAGCCTGCGCGGTGTTCGAGGCAGCAGGGTTCACCGTCACTTGTGTGGCCGCTGAGTCGCTGCGCTGGGCGAGGCGTTCGCTGGATGAGGTGTCGGACCGCGTCCTGGCGTTCGAGGAGTACATCTACGAGCGCGCCGGCATGGTGAAGTACGAGCGAATGGGCTGGGTGAAGGCGGGCTCGTGACAGTCCCGCTCTCGCTGGTCGTTTGCACTGTTGGTCGTGCGGCGTCCGTCGGTACGCTCCTTCGCGCGCTTCCCCAACTGTCCCGTGTCCCCGACGAGGTGATCGTCGTGGACGCCTCGGCGGACGATCGAACGAGCGCTGTGGTGTGCGACGTGATGCGCGAGTCTTCGGCCCTCCCGCTGACGTACCACCGCGTCCCACTGGAGGCGGGTGGACTCACCTACCAGCGCAACTTCGGCGCAGCGCTGGCCTGCGGAGAGATCATCTCGTTCGTCGACGATGACACCATCCCCGAGACGGACTTCTTCGCGGAGCTCGAGCGGTGCTTCGCGCGACATCCATCGGCGGTGGGCGTGGGCGGCTTCATCTCCAACGAGATCGAGTGGGCCAGGGGCGTTCCTCCCTCGCCCACCCGATTCACCGCTGGCGAGTGGTCGCGTGAGCTGCCAGTGCAGTTTCGGTTGAGGCGCACGTTCGGCCTGCACTCCACGGCCCCACTCGGCCACATTCCCCAATCAGGATACGGATGGCCGGTTGGGTTTATCCCGCCCGATGGCGCGGATCACCGCGTCGAGTACCTGGTGGGCGCAACCTTCGCCTTCCGCCGATCGCTCCTGGAGCAGCAGCGTTTCTCCAGCTACTTCACCGGCTACGGCCTTTTCGAGGATACCGACTTCTGCGTGCGAGCCCTCGCGCACGGTGAGCTGTACCTCGCCACCCGCGCTCGCATCCGTCACCTGTATTGCCAGGACGCCAGGCCCTCGCCCCGACGCTTCGGGCGCATGGTCGTCCGGAACGCCTGGTTCGTTTGGCGTCGTCGCTGGCCGTCCCCGAGCCTGGCGAACGTGATTCGGTGGTGGGCCACTACGGTGTTGCTCGTCGGCTGCAAGTTTCGCGAATCGTTCGTCGTTCGAGGAAGGAGGCGACGTCGGAGCGTCCGCCGAGAATGCATCGGGCGGCTCGAGGGGATAGTGGGGGTGCTGCTGAGGGCGCCGAAGGAGGCTGGGTAGCAGGCTGAACTGAAACGGGCGGGGGCGCACCTCATGCATGAGGGCGGGCGAACCCAAACCTGGCTCGCCCCGATGAACGGGAAGTCCACCACTTCGATCTGGCAGAAGACCTCCGGCGTCCCGACCTATCCGAAGCTCGCGCGCGACATTCGCGTCGACGTCTGCGTCGTCGGCGCCGGCATCTCCGGCCTCTCCGTCGCCTACAACCTCGCGAAGGCCGGCAAGTCCGTGGCGGTCGTTGACGACGGCCCCATCGGCGGTGGCGAAAGCGGCAACACCACCGCCCACCTCGCCTCGGCCATGGACGACGGCATCGCGCTGCTCGAGGAGGTGCACGGGCAGGAGAAGGCGCGCAAGATCGTCGAGTCCCATCACACGGCCATCAACTGGATCGAGCGCACGGCGAAGCTCGAGCACATCGACTGCGACTTCAGCCGCCTCGACGGCTGGCTGTTCCTCGGCGGCAGCGATGACGTGGACGTCCTCCAGAAGGAGCTCGCCGCGGCGAAGCGCTGCGGGCTCAGTGGCGCTGAGCTGCTGGACCGCGCGCCGATTGCCAGCGTCGAAACCGGTCCCGCGATCCGCTTTCCCGACCAGGGACAGTTCCACGTCCTCAAGTACCTCTCCGGCCTCTGTCGCGCGATCACCGAGAATGGTGGCGACATCTTCTGCGACACGAAGGTCGAGAGCATCGAGGGCGGTGCGCCGTGCATGGTGCGCACCGCTGACAAGAGACTGATCACGGCCGATGCGGTGGTCAGCTGCACCAACGGCAGCATCAGCGACATGTACAAGACGCACACCATGCAGTCGCCGATGCGCACCTATGCAGTGGCCTTCGCGGTGCCGCGCGGCACCGTGACGCCCGCGCTCTTCTGGGACACGGCCGATCCCTACCATTACGTGCGACTGCAGCCCATCGACGCAGCCGGCGTCGCGCCCACGAAGGGCGACGTGCTGATGGATGCGCTGATCGTGGGTGGCGAGGACCATCGCACCGGCAAGGCCGACGATGGCGACGTTCGCTGGCAGCACCTGATCGAGTGGACGCGCGCGCGCTGGCCCCAGGCACAGGAGGTGCTCGCGCGCTGGAGCGGCCAGGTGCTCGAGCCCAACGACTCGATCGCGTTCATCGGGCGCAATCCCGATGGCGCGGAGAACGTGTACATGGTGAGCGGCGATTCCGGCCAGGGGATGACGCATGGCACCATCGCGGGCACGCTCATCTCCGACATCATCCTCGGCCGGCCCAACGAGTACGAGGCCATCTATGACCCGCGCCGCGTGACGGTCGGCATCCGTACCGCCGAGGAGTTCGTGACGCATAACGTGGACGTGGCGGTGTCGATGGTGAAGGACTGGCTCAATCCGCTCTCGCCGGGGGAGGACGACATCCCCCGCGGGCACGGTCGCGTGGTGCGGAAGGGCGTGCATCGGGTGGCGGCGTACAGGGACGACAGCGGCACTGTTCACGAACGGAGCGCGGTGTGCACGCACCTCAAGTGCATCGTGGCGTGGAACTCGACGGAAAAGTCGTGGGATTGCCCGTGCCACGGCTCGCGGTTCGATCCGTACGGCAAGGTGCTGAACGGGCCGGCGGTGGAGGACCTGGGAGACGCGCCGGCATAGGCCGTCGCCCAGATTGGCTCCAAGTCATCCAGAGCGAAGCGAAGGATCTGGAGTTTCTGTTGGTGGAATTCCACCACAAATTCCACCATGGCCCTCAACATCAAGAGGAGCGCAGTGTCGCGCCTGCGAAACAGGCGCCGTGAAACCCGTGGCTCAGGTCAGTTGCATTTGAGGTAGTTTCAGATGCGCGGTTGTGTTTGTAACGCATAACGTTATATATGAGCATGCACCCCGGCACCCTCATCCGGACCGAGCTCCGGAAGCGCGGTACCTCCCAGTCCGACTTCGCCCACGAGATCGGCGTCTCGTTCGTCCGCCTCAACGAGATCATCAACGGGAGAAGGGGCGTCACCGCCGACACCGCGCTCCGCCTGGAGGACTCCCTCGGCATCTCCGCGGAGCGGTGGATGGAGCTCCAGGCCGATTGGGAGCTCGCCCGCGCGCGCGGTGAGGCGCGTCCCGCAGTCGCCAAGGCGGCCAAGGCTGGCAAGGCCGCGAAGGCCGCGAAGGCCGCGAAGGCCGCCAGGACCGCACCCGCGCGCCATCCCCCAGCCGCCGCCGTCCGCAAGGCGAATCCCGCCCTCACCGCACTCACTCGCGTCACGGAGCTCAGCCGCCATGCCCACCCCGGTCCCCGCACTGGAACCCGATTTCAGCGATTTGCTGCGCGAGTTCAGCGACCGGCGGGTTGACTACCTGGTCGCTGGCGCGCACGCCGATGCGCTGAACGGCGAGGCACCGCGCGCGGCGGGCGCGCTCGAGATCTTCGTGAGTCCCAACCCGGCCAATGCGGAGCGCGTGCTCCAGGCCCTCGTCGCGTTCGGCGCGAACATCGAGGCGGTCAGCCGCGCCGACCTCCTCGATGTCAGCAACATGCTGGTGGTCGGCGAGTCGCCGCTGCGCGTCGAGATTCGCGCGGTAGAGCGGGACTACGGCCGGCGCAGGATCGTGAACGTCGAGGATATTGCGATCAATTTCGTGGACTCCAGTGCAGATCACGCATCCTCGAGGGCAGGATGACTGCTGGCACACTGAAACCTCATCAACTGCAACTGACTCAAGCCACGGGTTTCACGGGCGCCTGCTGCGCAGGCGCATCACTGCTATCCCTTGGCAGTGTCAGCCGCGCAGCGGCTCAGTGCAACCCGTGGCTCAAGGCTGTTGCTGTTTGGTTGTTTCAGTGGCGGCGCACTGCAGATCCTTCGCTTCGCCCTGGATGACGACGGGAGCGAAGCTCTGGATGACGTCCGCTTCGCTCAGGATGACTGCAGTGGCGCCCCGGATGACTGCAGCTGCACTGCCTTCAGCGCGCCCACCACCGTCGCGCACAGCTTCCCACTCTCCGCGTCCGCCGAGATGATGGACATCACCCGCTCGATCGGCATGCCCGCGCGATAGGGCCGGTCGGAAATCAGCGCGTCGAAAATGTCCGACACCGCCAGGATGCGCGCCGCCTGGTCCAGCTGCTTGTCCTTCAGCCCATACGGATAGCCGCTGCCATCGAGCTTCTCATGATGCAGCGCGGCGGTCCACGCAAAGTCCCCGAACGCCGTCACGCGCAGCAGGATGGACAGCGAGTGCTGCGGGTGCTTCTTCATCTGCACCCACTCCTGCGCGTCGAGCTTGCCGTCCTTGTCCAGGATCCGGTTGCTCACGCCCAGCTTGCCGATGTCGTGCAGCAGCCCCGCGCGATAGATGCGCCGCGCCTCTTCCTCGTCCGCCCCGAGCGCCACCGCGAGCTGGCGCGACACGTCCGCCACGCGTCGCGAGTGCTGGAAGGTGTACGGGCTCTTGGCATCGATGATGTCCGCGAACGCGCGCGCCACTTCATCGAGCCCCTCCTCGTCCACGGTGCGCGTGAGCGCGCTCGGCTCCTCGGCCACCACGCGATCGTTGAGGTCGGCTCCCGCGAGCGACTGCCACCACGCGCGATCCTGCTTCCATCCCGCCACGATCGCGGCCAGCTGTGGGTCGAACCAGGTGCCGCTGCGCTTCTTCACCACGCGCAGCATCGCGTTGAGCCCGTGCGCGTCGTGGAACGCCTCCGCCGTCTGCGCCAGGTTGCAGATGCGCGCGAGCAGGGGAATGTCCTTCCCCGACAGCCCGCGCGCGTAGCCCAGCCCGCACCAGTGCTCGTCCAGGCTGTAGATCGCCTGGCTCGTCGCCTCCGGAAAGCCGAGCCGCTGTGCGATCAGCGCGCCGCGATCACAGCGCAGGGCGATCAGGTCCTTCGTCATGTCCTCGGTCTGCGCGATCGTGAGGAACGCGCGCACCTTCTGCAGCAGGCCCGCGTCCCCCGCCGCATTGCGAAAGGTCTTCGCGGCCAGCACGAGCCGCTGGTGCCAGTCCACTTCCTTCATCGCGGGCTTCACGGCGCGATCGTCCGCGGCGAAGAGCAGCGCCATCTTGCTCGCGTTCGAGCTGCAGCCCGCGTCCTTCAGCAGCAATGCGTAGTAGAGCGCCGAGCGCTCCTCGGCGCTCAGCCCCAGCTCCGCGCCGATGCGCATGCCGATCAGGCACGTGCGCTCGGTGTGCCCGAGGGGCTGTCCCTCGGTGAGGTCCAGTGCGTGGGAGAGGGCGGACAGCACCTCCGAGAGCAACACGCTCGCCCCCGCGACGCGCGGCGCCACTGAGGGCGGCTCGAACTCACTCATCGCGCGTTCTTGTACATCATCTCCACCAGCTCGTCGTACATCGCGTTCGCCTCGTCGCCCCCAGCGCGGATCGCGGTGGCCGCGCAGTGCTTCATGTGGTTGCGCATCAGCTCCCGGCCAACGCTCCGGAGCGCCTCGTGGACGCTCGACACCTGCGTGAGGACGTCGGCGCAGTAGCGGTCCTCCTCGATCATCTTCTGGAGCCCGCGCACCTGCCCCTCAATGCGGCGCAGCCGCTTGAGGTTCCCATCCTTGATGGCCGGGTCGACGCCGACCGCGTGGCGTCCCTCACCATCACCCTGGACCTCGACGTCGCCCGACCCGCAGGCGCAGTGCACGTGGTCGTTCATCGGAAGCTCCGCAACCTGAGGGAATTCGAGACGACGGACACCGAGCTGAGGGCCATCGCCGCGCCGGCGATGACGGGATTCAGCTGGAACCCGAACGCGGGATATAACACGCCTGCCGCGACCGGGATCCCGATCACGTTGTAGGCGAAGGCCCAGAAGAGGTTCTGCTTCATCGTGCGCATCGTCGCGCGCGCCAGCCGGATGGCGTCGGCCACGGCGCGCGGGTCGGCGCGCATCAGCACCACGTCGCCCGCCTCGGTGGCGATGTCGGTCCCGCTGCCCATCGCGAGCCCAACGTCGGCCTGCGCGAGCGCTGGTGCGTCATTGATCCCATCGCCGACCATCGCGACCACCTGCCCCGCCGCCTGCAGGCGCTGCACCTCGGCCACCTTCTGCTCGGGCAGCACCTCGGCCACTACGGTCGTGATGCCCGCCTGGCGCGCGATCGACTCGGCCACCGTGCGGTTGTCGCCGGAAAGCAGCACGGTCGCGATGCCGAGCGCATGAAGCTGCGAGATGGCATTGACGGTGGTCTCGCGAATGGGATCGGCAATCGCGATGGCGCCAGCCAGCAGGCCGTCCACCGCGACGTGCACCACCGTGCGCCCTTCGCCGAGCTGCGCGTCTCGCCAGCCGGCGACGGAGGCGTCGTCGGCGCCTGACTCGCGCATCAGTGCGGGGGAACCGACCGTCACCAGCTTTCCGTTCACCACGCCGCGCACGCCGCGGCCGGTGAGGGATTCGAACTGCGTGACTGCCGACTGCAGATCCTTCGCTTCGCCCTGGATGAAGAAATTCACGATCGCCTCACCAAGCGGATGCTCGGAGCGCGCTTCCACTGCCGCCGCATGCGCGATGAGCGAGGCGTCATCGAACCCGTTGACCGCGCGCACCTCGACCACCGTCGGGCGCCCCTCCGTCACCGTGCCCGTCTTGTCGAGGACCACCGTGCCCACGTGCGCGAGCCGCTCGAGCGCCGGCCCGCCCTTGATCAACACGCCGAGCTCCGCCCCCTTGCCCGTCGCGACCATCACGGCCGTGGGCACCGCGAGCCCCATCGCACACGGGCACGCGATGATCAGCACCGCAATCGCACTCGCGAAGCCATGCACCGCGGGCGCGCTGGTGGCGAGCAGGTACCACGCGACGAACGTCGCGATCGCGATCGAGATCACGACCGGCACGAACACGCCGCTGATCCGGTCGGCCAGTGCCTGGATGGGCGCGCGCTGCCCCTGTGCATCGCGCATCAGCCTCACGATGCGCGCGAGCACGCTGTCCTCGCCGAGCGTGGTCGCCGACATGCGGAAGCCACCGGCGCGATTGATCGTGCCGCCCGACACGCTGTCCCCGGCACGCCGGGTGACCGGCATGGACTCACCCGTGAGCATGCTCTCGTCGATCGAGCTCTCTCCCTCGGAGATTCGTCCGTCCACCGGCACGCGCTCGCCAGGGCGGACCACGATCACGTCACCCTGCGCCACGTCACCGATGTCCACGTCGACCTCGGCGCCGCCGCGCACCACGCGCGCGGTCTTCGGCTGGAGGTCGACCAGCGCGCGCAGTGCCCGGGAGGTGTTGCCCTTCGCCTTCGCCTCGAGCGCGTTGCCCATGAGGATGAAGCCGATGATGGCGACGATCGCCTCGTAGTACAGGTCGGCGGGCACGCCGCGACTCGTGAAGAAGCCGGGGTTCACCGTGGCGATCTCGGAATACGTCCACGCGGCGCCGGTGCCCACGGCAATCAGCGTGTTCATGTCCGCCGAGTGATGGCGGAATGACTGGAACGCGCGCGTGTAGAAGTGGCGTCCTGCCCAGAGCATCACGCCCGTGGTGATCGCGCCGAGCACGTACGCGCCCGCGCCCATCATGCGGTGCATCGGCAGGAACATCGCCGCGACCGCGATCGCCAGCGCGACACCCGCCTTCGCGCGCAGTTCGCGATACTCCTCGGCGCGCGCATGATCCTGCGCCTCCTGGTCCTCGAAGGCAGTACGGCCAGCCACCGGCAGGTCGGCGCCGTAGCCCGTGTCGCGAATCGCCTCGACCAGCGACGCGGGCGTTGCGACGCTCGCGTCGTAGTCAACCGTGGCGTTGTTCATCATCAGGTTCACCGTGGCGTCGTGGACGCCCGGCGTCCCCTGGAGCGTGCGCTGTACGCGGGCCTGGCAGGCGGCGCACGTCATCCCGCTCACGGGGATGGTGATTTTCGTCGGCGTGGCGCTGTCGGCCATCGCTCACTCCACCACGATCGTGCCGTGGAGCATGCCCATGCCGCAGCTCATCTCGTGCGAGCCAGCAGGACCGGCCGGGATATCGATGACTGTCTTCTGGAACGCCGGCAGGAACCGGCGCACGCCGAAGTCCGGGATCACGATCTCCTCGGAGCAGCTCGAAGTCTCCTGCCGGTCGAAGACGATGCGCACCGGAGCCCCCGCCTTCACGCGGACGGTGGCGGGATCGTAGCCGCCGTGCACCGCGATCGTGACCTCCTGCACGCCTCCCTTGGCTGTGCGTGCGGAGGCGCCGCCACGGTCGGCGAGGAAGAAGTACCAGTTGACCCAGGCGATGGCGCCGAGGCCCGCCGCCACGACCGCTACCTCATCGGGGCGCATCTCACGTCGCCTCGAACGCGGGATACCCCGCGTCCCCGATCGCCGCGATCACGGCTCCGGTGGAGCTGCCCTCGGGAATCTCGACGCGGGCGCTCCCCACGCGTACGTCGCTGGCGGTCGCGCCGGCCTTCTCGATGGCCTTCTTCACGTGCGACACGCAGTGGCTGCACGTCATCCCGCGAATTTCCAATGCGATCTCTGCCATATACCCCACCACCCTATCAGAGGATGATGGAGTGTATATACCCCCCTACCCTATGTCAACCCGCTTGGGCCGCGCGGGGGAGCAGCTGCTGGGATGCAGTGAAGAACTTCTGCCGGTACCACAGCACCACGCAGGCCGAGGTGATCGCCACTGCCCCCGCCAGCATGAACGCCACCACGATCTGGTAGCGCACCGCCAGCAGTGGCGAGGCGCCGGCGAGGATCTGGCCGGTCATCATCCCCGGCAGGGAGACCAGCCCCACAATCATCAGGCCGTTCACCGCCGGGATAAGGGCTGCGTTGAGCGCCCGCCGCACCGGCTCGGCGCTGGCCTGCTGCGGGGAGGCGCCCAGCGCGAGGTACGCCTCCACTTCCCCGCGACGCGCGTCCATCTCCGACGCGAGCCGCTCGGCCGCCAGCGCCGCGCCATTCATCGCGTTCCCCACGATCATCCCGAACAGCGGGATCACGTAGCGCGGGTCGTACCAGGGAGTCGCGTGCACCACCAGCACGTCCACCCACGCGAGCGTGAGGCCGGCACCCACCAGCATGGCGACGCCGGCGATCATCGCGATCGTGCGCTTCTCCCCGCGGTGGCGATCGGTGACGGTCTTCGTGGCAGCGAGCAGCATGACGAGCAGCACGAGCAGCACCAGCGACCAGTGCCGGGTCGAGAAGACCCACGTGAGGACATACCCCACCGCCACGAGCTGCAGCGCGGCGCGCACGCCACCCCAGAGGAATCCCTTTGCGAGGCCCACCCGCTGCCACGCCGATATTCCCGCGGCCACGAAGACGAGCGCGCTGGCCAGCACGAGGTCCACGATCGACAGCGGGATCGTCCCCGTCTCCGTCATTGCGCGCTCCTCACATACTCGCGGGTGCGTGGCTCTCGTGGGCTGGCGAAGAGCCCGGCGCTCGCACCCGACTCCACCACGCGCCCCGCCTCGAGCATCACCGTGTAGTCGCTGAATGCGCGCGCCTCGGCCAGGCGATGCGTGACCATCACGATCGAAAGCCCGCGTTCGCGGTTGAGCCGCGACACGGTGTGCATGAATCGCTCGGCCACCTCCGGGTCGAGCGCGGACGTCGGCTCGTCCAGCAGCAGCACGCGCGGCTCGGACGTCAGCGCGCGCGCAATGCTCACGCGCTGCTGCTCGCCACCGGAGAGTCGACGCGCCTCGCGCGTGAGGAAGGAGGCGTCGAGCTCGGCCGCGTCGAGAGAGGCGGTGAGGGTCGCGTCCGTCGCGGTCCGGCCGGCGAGCGTGGCGGCGATCCGCAGGTTCTCCGCGACCGTGCCGGCGAACATCGCGGGGGACTGGAAGACGAAGCCGACCTGGCGTCGCAGCTCGCGCACGTCGTAGCCGGCCAGCGCCTTTCCATCGTATGTGATGGTGCCGCTCGCGGGATCATCGAGGCGGTTCAGCAGCCGGATCAGCGAAGACTTGCCCGCTCCCGAGGGCCCGATGAGCGACACGAGCTGCTGCGCGGGGATGTCCAGGCTGATGTCGTGCAGCACCGCCACGCCGCCGCGCTCCTGCCGCACGTCGTGTAGCTCGAACAGTGGCATGAGGTGAAGCTAGCGCCACTGCGACGAGCCTGCAGTTCCTAGCTGAGCACCCCGAGCACCAGCGCCGCGGCTGCGACCTTCGCAGCGAACGAGGCCAGCGAAAACCTCCCGCTCGGCGCCGTCGCCAGTCGGGCGCACAGCTCCGCGCCCGTGCGAGGCCGGCGTTCCCGCTGCTTTTCCAGGCAGCGCTCGATCGTCGCCACGAGCGTCGCGTCTGCATTCGGCGCGCGCTCCTGCAGCGGGTCCGGCAGCACCGCGACGTGCATCGCCGCGAGCGCCGTGTCCGTTGGTGCCTCGAAGGGGAGCGCGCCACTCAGCATCTGGTAGCCCAGCACGCCGAGCGCGTAGAGATCGCTCCGTCCATCGAGGTCCGGTTCTCCCGTGCACTGCTCGGGAGACATATACGCTGGGGTGCCGACGGACACGTTCGGTCCTTCCCCGAGCCGAGCCGTGCCGTCAGCTGGCCCCAGCGATCTGATGTACGCCACCCCGAAGTCGGTGAGCATGGCCCGACCGGTATCCCGGTCGAGCAGCACGTTCTCGGGCTTGAGGTCGCGGTGAACGATCCCGTCGCGGTGCGCGTAGTCGAGCGCCTGCGCCAGGTCGGTGAGTATCTGTCGGGTGGTGCCCACGTCGAGCGCTCCATCGCGATCCATCCGCGCCGCGAGCGACTCGCCCTGCACATATCGCATCACGAGGTAGCAGAGCGGAAGCTGGTTCCCGGCCCGCGCGTCGACTGCCTCGCTGAAGGAATGCACCGCCACGATCGATCCATGCTGCAGTCGCGCCTTGATGCGCGCCTCGCGGCGGAAGCGCTCGCGCCACTCTTCACTGGCGGCGAACTCGTGACGCAGGACCTTGATCGCGACGAGGCGCTGCAGCACGAGGTCGCGCGCAAGGAACACCACGCCCATCCCGCCGCGCCCGAGCTCCCGCACCACCTGGTACTCGCCGGCGAGCACCGCGTCCACGCGCTCGCGCTCGATGCTCCAGCCCATCCCCTCGCGGCCGCGGGCCGGGTGGATGGAGGCGAGCATTGTTTCGGCGAAGGCGCTGACGTTCATCTGGGCGGACATCGGAAGAGGTGGTGCGGGACTGCGCTGGGTGCTTCACAACATCAGACAGCGCGATGCCGAAAAGGGTTTGCTCGAATCGTTCCCGTTTCGTGACCCTCGCATTTCCCTACGCATGTCGTGCCCCCGTAGTTACTTGCGACACATCCGCGAATTGTGCGTGATCTGTAAGGTGTCCGCTCGTGGGATCACCGGTGTCGCGGACGGACACTCTCCTACGCCGCGAACCAGGTAAACATCTCGAGCCTCAGCGTGCCGATCACGGTGTGGCCGCCCGCGAATTCCTTGTACGTCACGTCATAGCCCTCGCTGCGCAGCTGCGGCACGATCTTCCGGCTGCACATGTCGATCGGCAGCACGGTGTCATTCGTCCCGTGCGTGATGAAGATCGGCGGCAGGCCCACCACGCCGTGCGGCATGAGGAATCCGGGCGACGCCGCCCCTACCTTCCGGAACACGTCCCCGTTCGCGCGACCGAGGGCGAGCGAGTACGTGGCGCCATCCGAGAATCCATACGACGAGAAGTGCGCGCGATCCACGTTCACGCGGTCGAAGGTCCAGTCGAGCGCGCGCTTGATGAAGCTCACGTCGTTGCCGAACTCGCCGAGGATCGCGTCCCAGGTGTACGCGTACGAGTCGATCGCGAGCAGCGCCATTCCGAGCGTGTCCGCCGTGGCCACGTAATCGGGATAGAACGTCTCGGCGCTGCCACCCGTACCGTGAAAGAGCACCGTGAGGGGAATCGGCCTCGAGGGGTCGTACGACTGCGGCAGGTAGAGGATCGCGTCGCGATTGGAATCGCCGATGCCGAGTCCCACCGTTCCCTTCGCGACGGTCTTCGTGGGCCCACCTGCCGGCGGCACGAAGTTCAGGCGCGAGCCGGTGCCGCTGCCGGGCGATGTGGGATCGGACTTGAGCGAGCAGGCAGCGAGCAGCCGCATGGCACCGATTGCAGTGACGCCCTTCGCGATCTGGAGCAGTGCCGCTCTTCTGTTCATGCGCCGTTGTTTGTAGTTCCCGAGCCCCTCAGCCCCCCACCTCCCGCGCCCCCGCTATCGCCTCCGCCACCAGCGGCGCATCGAGGGCGATGTTCCAGATGCCGCCGAGCGAGTCGTAGTTGTGGCCCACGAAGAACAACCGGTCGTGGTCGGCACTGGTCACGCGATCGCGCCGCTTCGCGAAACCCTTACTATCCAGCTGAACCAGTGTGCCCAGCGGTTGCAGCGCCGCCGCGAATCCGGTGGCGAGGATCACCGCGTCGAAGGAATCTTCACTTCCGTTTGTGAAGCGCACGCCGGTGGGGGTGAACGCCGTGATACCGGGGACGAGACGTGCCCGGCCCGCGCGAAGCTCGTCCACCAGCGCAAAGCCGATCAGCGGGATTGCGTCGAGGGGGCTGCCTGGTGGCTTCGGAATGGGCGACACGCCGCGACGTCGCTCACTCAGTGCGCCCACCAGCGCCACCACGCGTTCCTGGACAGCGCGGGGAAGCGTGCGAACCCAGCGCGACAGGTACTGGATGGGCACCCCACCCAGGTCGCGCGGCACCACATGGGCTCCGCTCCGCACCGCGATCGAGACGTGGGCACCGCTGCGCGCGAGCTCTGCCCCGATCTCGGCGCCCGAGTTGCCCACGCCGACCACCAGCACGCGCTTGCCGATGAAGTCCCCGGGCCGATGGTACTGGCTCGAGTGGAGCACGCGACCACGGAAGCTCGCGATGCCCTCGAATGTCGGCGTGCGCGGGTTGCTCACGATCCCCGTGGCCATCACCAGTGCGTTGCAGGTGATCGTGCCGCGCGAGCTCGCCACCTCCCACAGCTCGCCGGCCGTGGTCACGGAACGCACCGGCCACGAGGTGCGCATGGGCACCGCGTGCTCGCGCGCGTAACCCTGCAGGTAGCGCACGAACTGCCCGCGCGGCACGAAGACGGGGGTGTCGCCGGGGAATGGCGTGCCGGGGAGCGCGGACATGCGCCTCCCCGTGTGGAGCACCAGGGAGTCGTAGAGGTTCGACCACACGTGGGCGGCCGCGTCGCCCTGCTCCAGCACCACGTGCCTCACTCCGCGGCGTGACAGCTCGCGTGAGGTGGCGAGGCCCGCGGGACCGGCGCCCACGACCACCGCCTGGACATGCTCGCTGATGGACATCACGATCCTTATGGGCCCAGCCGCGCCGGGGCAAGGGCGCGGCGTTCGCCGGTGACCTGCACGCGGCGCCGGCAGTTAGGCTTGCATGAAGCGACTCCTTCCTGCACTCGCCCTCGCGCTCTCGGCCTGCTCGCACAGCGCCGATCCCGCGACCACCGCGCCTGACTCCGGGCTCTCGCTGCTCAAGTCCGACACGCTCGTCATCGCCGCCGGCGCGTCGGCCACGCTCGACGACGGCACCTTTTCGCTGGCCTTCCAGCGCATCGAGAACGAGAGCCGCTGCGCGACCAACGTCACCTGCGTCTGGGCCGGCGATGCCGCGGGCTCCTTCGTGATGCGCGTCGAGAAGGCGCAGCTCACGCCGGTGCTGCACACGAACCTCGAGCCGCGCCAGGCCGACCTCGGCGGGTACGAGGTGCGACTGCTCGACGTCACACCCTATCCGGTGAACGGACAGGTGATCGCGCCGGGCAGCTACAAGGCGCGGGTGGTGGTCAACCGGGGAGCGCGGTAGCGACACCCCCGCCGGGCGCTTGTGGGCGGGCGCAGTGCGGGTAACCTTCCGCACGTGAGCGCTTCCACTCCAGCATTTCGCAGCGACGTAGAGGGACTGCGGGGAATCGCGATCCTCCTGGTGGTCCTCTACCATGTGGGGTTCAGCTTCGTCCAGGGTGGCTACGTGGGCGTGGACGTCTTCTTCGTCCTGTCGGGCTACCTGATCACCGGCCTGCTCGTGGCGGAGGCGGAGGCAACCGGCCGCATAGACCTGCGGCAGTTCTACGCGCGCCGCATGCGCCGCCTGCTGCCCGCAGCAATCGTGGTCGTCGCCATCACCCTGCTCGCGGCCTGGTTCATCTATTCGCCGATCGAGCAGCAGGTCGTCGCGCACAGCGCTCGCGCCTCGTCCGCGTACGCAAGCAACATCCGCTTCGCGCTGT
The DNA here is from genome assembly GCA_028287305.1 of Gemmatimonadota bacterium. Lineage (GTDB taxonomy): Bacteria > Gemmatimonadota > Gemmatimonadetes > Gemmatimonadales > Gemmatimonadaceae > JAQBPX01. Next base: position 270,744 of record JAQBPX010000019.1, on the reverse strand, counting down.
CATCCCGCCGCTACTTCGATGGCGCGAGCGACAGCGACCCCTTCCTGCACACCTGGTCGCTGGCCGTCGAGGAGCAGTTCTACGTCGTCTGGCCGCTGATGGTCGCGCTCAGCCTCCTCGCCGCAGCGAGCCGCGTGCGACGCGAGCGACTGGGCTGGGTGGTCGCGCTCACCGGCCTCGCCTCGTTCATCGCGTGCGTGATCCTCACGCATTCGTCGCAGCCATGGGCGTTCTTCATGGTGTTCACCCGATGGTGGGAGTTCGCGCTCGGCGGACTCGCGGCCACCTACGGCACGTGGATCCTGGCGCGCGCGCGCGTTCCCGCGGGTATGTGTTCCATGGCGGGCATCGCGGCGCTGCTCTACTCGGCCATCACGTTCGACGCGGCGACCCTCTTTCCCGGCGCGAGCGCCCTCGTCCCTGCGCTCGGCACGGCACTCGTGCTGATGGCCGGCGCCCAGCGCGAAGCGACGCCCGTGTTCCGCCTGCTGTCGGTGCCTCCCCTTCAGTGGATCGGGCACGTCTCGTATTCGTGGTACCTGTGGCACTGGCCGGTGCTCCTCCTGGGAGGCGTGCTCTATCCCGCGATGTCGCTCGCAGCGCGCATGCTGGGGGTGCTGCTCGCCCTGTTGCTCGCCACGGCGAGCTATCACCTGGTGGAAAATCCGGTTCGCTACAGCCGGTTCCTGCGGGGCCGGCCACTCACCAGCATCGCACTCGGCGTGTCACTCACCCTGTCGGGCATCGCCATTGCGGAGCTCGCGGCGGTGGCGGCGCGGCACGCGTTGCGCGATCCCCTGCAGGCAGCGTACGCAGGGGCGCGCGTCGACCACCCCCGGCTCTTCGCGATGGGATGCAGCGGCGACTTCTTCAATGTCGCCCCAGCAGGGCGCTGCGTATTCGGTGACACTGCCGCGCCGGTGAGCGTGGTCCTGCTCGGCGACTCCCACGCCGAGCACTGGTTCCCCGCACTCGACCGGGTCGCCACCGAGCGGCACTGGCGATTGGTGGTGATGGTGAAGCCGGGTTGCCCGTCTGCCGAGCTCCCGGTCTACAACCCGCAGATCAATCGCCAGTATGTCGAGTGCGCGGCGTGGCGTTCGGCGGCGGTGCAGCGTGCCGAGGCGCTCAGGCCGGCGCTGATACTCACTTCGAATTCCCACGCGTACCAGTCCACGGTGAGCGACAGCATAGACGCGCGCACGTGGGCCGCCGGGCTGCACCGCACGCTCGTGCGCCTCGCGCGCGCGGCGCCCACGGTGGTCGTGATCGACGACATTCCTCGTCCCGGCTTCGATGTCCCGATTTGCCTCTCTCGCGCCGCCTGGCGCGGGAGCAGCGCGACGCAGTGCAGCGTCGCGCCCGGTGCCGGGATCGATCCGCTCGTCACCGCGGGCGAGCGCGCGGCCGTGGCCAGCGTGCCCGGCGTGCACATCGTGAACATGAACGACTATTTCTGCGATGCGGCGCGCTGTCCCACGGGGCGTGGGGACCTGGTCCTCTACACCGACGACAGCCACATGACTGCCCGCTTCTCGGCGAGCCTTGCCCCGGCCCTCGCCGGACGGCTGCCATTCCTCGTCACGCGCTGACGGGCGAAGAGGAGCGCCGTGGCGAAGGGCTCGAGGTGCGGGAACGAGTCCATGGTGCCAAGTTAGCGCTTCCCCCGAACGAGGCTGAGCCCATGTGGAAGGACTTCAAGGCGTTCCTGATCAAGCAGAACGCACTGGCGCTGGCCATCGCGGTGGTGATCGGCGCGGCGCTCAACACGGTGGTGAAGGCCGTGGTGGACGACATCATCATGCCGATCGTGGGCTACGCGTCGCCGGCGGGCGCCTGGCAGAAGGCGACGCTTGATGCGGGGCCGGTGAAGTTCGGCGTGGGCGACCTGGCGGCGTCGCTCCTCAACTTCCTGATCGTGGGACTCGTGGCGTGGCGCCTCAGCCGGATGTTCATCCGCGACAAGGTGGAGGCGAAGCCGGCCGTGAAGTCATGCCAGTTCTGCCGGATGGGGGACCTCGACGTGGCAGCGTCGAGGTGTCCGCACTGCACATCGCAGCTGGCGTAGGCTAGAACGCCAGCCAGTACGACCCCTTCACCAGGAAGACGTTGTCCGGCCGGGCCGAGAACAGGTTGCGGTAATCGTGCACCGCGTCGAACCGGCCTGCGTCACGGTCGCCCTGCTCGCGCCCCTGCTGCCACACCAGGAACAGCGCAGAGCCGGGGCGATATTCCCATCGCAGCACCGCGTTCGAGTTGAAGCTCTTCTCATTGAACCCCTCGGCGCTCGCGAGCGCCGTGGTGGGGCGGAAGCGGTTTGCGTAGTCGCTCGCGCGACCGTCGGCCAGCTCGCGGAGCTGGTCATACTGGCCGGTCGTCACGAACGGCTCGGCGTACAGCTGCAGCGACAGCGCCGGCGTCATGGTGTAGTCGAGCCGCGCCGTGAAGCTCAGCAGGTGCTGGTCGAGCCGGCCGAACACGTATCTCGTGTCGGTGGGTGACAGCGCGACGTTGGTCACCCACTGCGTGTTGTCGCGATTGCGCTGGTAGCGCGTGCCGAGCTCCCAGTGGATGTTGCTCGCCGCGTTCACCGTCACGTAGGGGCGCACGCGCCAGAGCGACGAGCGGCCGCCGTCGGCAACGGTGTAGATCGCGGCCACCTGCGGCAGCACACGAGCGCGCGCATCGGCCGCGAGGTTGAAGAGGAAGTTGGCATCCGGCGAACGCTTGAGGATCGGGCCGCCGCGCGTGCACCGGTCGCAGAATCCGCCATACAGATTGTCGCCCCACAGGTCGCCGGTGAAGCGGATGCCGCTCGGCAGCTCGAGACGCAGCTCGCTCTCGAGCGTGTTCTCGCGACTCGCCCCGGAGGCGGACATCTCCTGCCAGTGCCCCACGAACCAGCTCGCGCTGCGCCAGTGCTTCGCCGGCTTCACCGAGCGCCAGTTGATCTCGGCGTGCCGGTAGCCCCAGTCGGCGCGCTCGAGAAATCCGACGTCGTTCGTCTCGAATCCCGCCGAGTTGCGCAGGTAGTCGAGGCGCCAGCGATACGCACCCGCCACCTTCTCCGCTCGCGCCTCGATGCTCGTGCCGTCGAGCGAGGTACGCGTCGTGTCATAGGCCAGTCCGTCGTCGGGGCGCTGGAAGTAGTGCACCGCATTGCGCTGCGTGCGCGCGAGCGCCGGTGCACTGCCGTTCACCCGGCTCGCGGCAATGGAGCCCGCCACTTCGTACGTCCCCCTCGAGAAGCGATGACGTCCATCCACTCCACCGAGCGATGCTCCACTTCGCAGGTACGGCATGCTCGGCGCGTCCAGCGAACGCTCGACGTTCGTGAACATGGCGCCAACGCTGCTCTCACCGCCGCGCATCTCGGTGAGCAGGCGCGCGACGCCATACGTCGTCCCCGGCTCGACGGTGAGCCCACCCACGCGCTCGTGCGCGGTGCGCGCCGCGAGGACGCCGAGCGACGTGGAGGCGGTGAGGTGTCCACTCACCTTCGCGGCAGCCTGCAGTGCGCTCGCGCGCGGCACCGTGGCGAGCGGATCGTCGACCAGCCCCGCGAGCTGCGGTGCGCGCCCGATGCGGCGTGAGTAGAAGTAGCGCGACGAATTTTCGCCGAAGCCGAAGATGCCGTTCCCCTCGACGAAGAAGGGACGGCGCTCCTCGAAGAAGGTCTCGAACGCGCCGAGGTTGAGCACCGCGGGATCTGCCTCGACCTGTCCGAAGTCCGGGTTCACCGTCGCATCCAGGGTGAGTGCGGAGCCGAGTCCGAGCTTGAGGTCTGCGCCCGCGGAGCCCTCGGTGGTCCCGCGGAAGCCGTTCACCGCGGGGCGCGAGGACTGTCGCGCCACGGTGTATGGTGCAATCTCGGCCCGGCGCGACGTGGAGAGTCCGACGAACCCGCTCACGTCGGCGAGCTGCGACGCGACGCCGCGCTTCGAGAGCCTGAGCAGCGGCCAGCTCATGCGCTCCTTCGTGCGCGCCACCTCGCGCAGCACGAGGAACCCCATCGTGTGCTCGGCGACCTTCGGGTACCGCAGCTGCGAGAGCGGGATCCGGTATTCGGCGGTCCAGCCGAGCGAATCCACTCGCGTGGCGACATCCCACACGCCGTCCCAGGTGTCATCCTCGTTGACGTCGTCGTGCAGGTAGTAGTCGCGCTTCACGCCGACGGGATTCACGGCGAACTCGAAGCCCGTGCGGCGATCGTGATACGAGTCGATGATGAGCTTGACCTGCTCGGACGGCGTCTTCACGTCGCGGCGGCTGAGCATGCCGACGAGGCTGTCGGGTCGCGGGTCGAAGGAGCGCACGAACACGTAGAGGTTGCGCGCATCGTAGGCGATGCGCGCCTCGGTGCGCATGCCCGGGGCTGCGTCCTCGGTGGGATCGAACTGCCGGAACCCGTCGATCACCGTGGCCTGCTGCCACACGTCGTCGTTCATGCGCCCGTCGATCTCCGGCGCGCGCACGGCGAGCGTCGCGCGCAGCGCGACCGGCGCGACGGGAGCCTGCGCATGCGCGTGGCGGATCACGCCAGCGGTGACCACGAGCGAGAGGAGCGCCCGGCGTACGCGATGTGTGTGCATGATGAGTCTCCCCCCGGGGCCTGAAGCCCTACCGCCGCTCCATGGCATTCATCACCCGCCGGTAATTCCCATCGGAGCCGATGCTCTTCGCGACCTGCAGGAACTTCTCGCGCAGCTCCCCGCTCGCCGGCAGCAGTCCGGAGTTGATGAAGTCGATCAGCACCGCCGACTTGTCGCCATCGCTGCCGATGTCCTTCACCGCATCCAGCGCCTGGCGCGCGATCGAGGCGCTCGCCTTCGGCATCCGCAGCACCTCGATGAGCACCCGGCGCTTGTCCCCATCCGACCCGATGGAGCTCACCGCGCTGAAGTACAGCTTCTCGAGCTCCGGGTTGTTCTGGCGCAGCGTGGCGCCGGCCGTGGCGACCAGCACCGCCGCCTTGTCGCCATCGCTGCCGATCTCGTTCACTGCGCGGAGGCCGGTGCGGCCGAGCTGCCCGTTCGTCGCCTGCAGGAGCTCGATGATCACCGCGCGCTTGTCGCCGTCCGAGCCGATGTGCGCGAGCGCATCCTCGTAGGCGAGCGGCGTGGCCTTCGTGGAGTTGATCGCTTCGATGAGCACCGCCCGCTTGTCACCATCGCTCCCGATCGTGGTCCCCGCCTGGCGGATGGCGCGATCTGCCTCGGCCGCCGAGATCGCCGGCTGCGAATGCCAGAGCGCAATGAAGTGCACGCGCTTGCTGCCATCACTGGCAATCTTCTTGATCTCGTCCAGGACCCGCTCGACGCCACCCTCCTGACGGTAGCGCGCGACCCGCTGCGGCGCGTTGACGCCGGACTCGCGCACCATGTCCTCGATCATCGTGGCCACCCATTCATTCGCGGCGGCATCGAACGTCGCCTGCTCCCCATCGCGCGCGAAGCGGCGCTCGATCGAGCCGTCGTTGGCACGATCGTACGAGACGCTGCGCGTGCCGCGGGACGTCCGCTCCTCGAAGAAGGCACGGGCGCCGGGCGCGAGGGCGGTGATGTCGCGATCGCTCGGCCCGAACGTCACGACGCCCGAGAGCACCGCGTGCGTGCACCTGCCGGACATGACCGTATAGAACTCGACGAGCGGATGACCGTCGCCGTTGTCGTCGGAGTGCAACGAGAGCGTGGTGCCCGACTGGTGCACCAGGTCCGCGCGCTCGCACGAATAGTTCGTGCGGCCCTTGTAGCCTGCCGGAACCCGCGGGACGCCTGGCACGGACGCCAGCGAGGCGGTCGGCGACATCGGAGCCATCGGTGCCATGGGCGACATGGGCGCCATGGGGCTCATGGGCGCCGACGGAGCCGAAGGGGCGCTCGGGGCGGATGGAGCATTTGGAGCAGCGGGCGAGGATGGCGTTGCCGGAGTCGATGGGAACGACGGCAGGGAGCCGCCATCGAATCCCGCGATCCCGCGCGACATCAACGAATCCGACGACGCGCGCAGCAGGCGGTTCGCCTGGCGCATGCTGTCGAGGGAGTTGTTGAGGCTGCGCAGCGGCACGGCCATTTCGGGATGCGCCTTCGTCAGCGAGTCCACGACCTGCGCGCGGCGCACGCTGTCCGCGCGCTCCTGCTGCTGCGCGGCCACGGGTCGGATGCCGGCGAGCGGCACGATGAGCACGACGGCGACGGCCGCGGCGGCGAACAGCGCGCGCCCGGACAGGGTGTGGCGGTCGGTGGATGGATCGAGAATGGCCAGCATGCGTCCCTCGAATTCTGATCGGCGTGCCATGGCGAGTGCCGCGAGGGCGGGAGCGCCCTCCGCGTTGCGCGCGCTGCCGAGCGAGCGCACCATGTCCAGCAGTTCATCGGCATAGAGCGAGGCGCGGGTCCCGTCGCGCAGCACGTAGTCGTCGCAGGCGTGCTCGCGCTCCACCTGCATGCGACGCGCGGCGACCCAGACCAGCGGGTCGAACCAGAACAGGGCAACGGCGAGCTGCGAGAGCAGCTGCGTGAGTGCGTCGAAGCGCTTCACGTGCGCCATCTCGTGCACCAGCACCAGGCGGCGGCGCTCCTCCGGCCAGCTGTCGGCCTCCTCCGGGAGCAGCACGACCGGATAGACCACGCCCCACGTGACCGGCACCTTGAGGCGATTGCCGCGAAGCAGCGTGAGCGGACGGCTGATGCCCATGCGGTTCGCCGTGCGCGTGGCCAGCGCGAGCCACCCGCCGTCTTCCACGTGTGCGCCGTCACGCGCCAGCATCGCGACCCGGATGGTGCCCACCGTAAAGCGGATCGCGACGAACGCCGCGCCCGCCAGCCAGAGCATCATCAGTGGGGAGAGGGGCGCGCGCGGCGAGGCAGGCGTCGTCGCGGTGGCGCCTGCGACTCCCACCGGCGTGTCGCTCAGGGACTTCGGCAATCCCACCGGCTGCGTGCTCCCCTCGCCGCGCGCGGTTGCCGACGCTCCGATCGAGGGGATCGACGCGAGCGACTTCGTGGGCGTGATCACGCTGTTCTGCGCGACCGGCTGCGCTGGCGGCGCGGTGACTGCCACTCGCGGCATCCATTGCGGCAGCGTGACCGGCAACTCCCAGCTGGGCGCGAACCACGAACCGAGGAAGAGCGCGAAGTGTCCGAGGATCGCGGCGGTCCAGAGCGCGTGCCGACTGGCTGCCGAGCCCCGGCGGAGCAGGTGAGACCCGACCGCCGCGGCGGCGATGAGCGGCGCACCGCGAAGGGCGACGATGAGCAGCGACATGGCTACCTCCCGTCCTGCTTGGCGGACTCGACGAGCTTCGCGAGCCGGTCGAGCGTGTCGGGCGACATGTTCGACCCCTGGAGGTCGAGCAGCGCCGCCACGGCCTGGTCGGCGGATCCGCCGAAGAAGGTCTTCACCACATGGCGCATGGCCGAGCGCCTTGCCTGGTCCCGGGCGACCGTTGGCTTGTAGACATACGCGCGCCCGTCTTCCTCGTGCGTCGCGTGGCCCTTGTCCTCGAGCGTCTTCAGTAGCGCGCGCACCGCGGAATAGCTGGGCGGATCGGGAAGCCCGTCCAGCACCTCGGCCACCGACGCCTTGCCGCGCTGGTAGAGGAGGTCCATGATCTGCCGCTCGCGGCGGCTCAGTCCTGCGGTCTGCTCGGCCATTCCTGCTCCCGGGATGGTGGGGGGCTCGCTCGCCCCGCGTGTGCTAGTAGACTAGCATATGCAGTTTTTTTAGCAATAGCGGGAGTTGTAAGGCCTTTGGCGGCGAGCCCGGGAGAGTGACGCGGCCGCCCCCTCAGGGCGTTCAATATGGAAGTGAAGCGAGCGCTGGTTGACGAGAGGCTGCACGGGCGGGAGTATCCCGGATGAAACGATTCCTTGCCACATCGCTCGTGCTCGTCCTCTCCTGCGGCGGCGACAGCACCAGCCCCCGGAGTGACCTTTCCTTCTCCCCGAAGGAGACCTCCCTCCACGTGAGCGAGGCACTCGTGACGGAGCTCCAGGGAAGCGACACCGTGACCGGCTTCACCTGGACCTCCTCGAATACCTCCGTCGCCACGGTGGTCGGGACGGACGGCCGGGCCGTGATCACCCCGGTCTCCAAGGGCCTCACCACCATCCAGGCGAAGCGCGGGTCCAGTTCGCTGTCGCTCTCCGCCACGGTGGTGGGATCGTGTGACACGGTACGGATCGCCCTCCCCTTCCTCCGGCAGACCGCGATGGTGCGCGCCGCCGCATGCGCGCAGGCCAGGCAGTATTTCGCGGTGGAGAACACGACGTCCGCGCCCCTGCTCTACAAGCTGAACATCCGCAACTACAACTTCGGCATCCAGTCGCAGCCAGTCGAGCTCTTTGGCGGCACCGTTGCCTCTGCGAGCACCGCGCGAGGCACGCCCATCAGCTTCGTGGTCGCCGTGCCCGCCAACTTCTCGATGCCCTTCTCCGTGAGCACCTTCGGCGCGACGCCGAGCGACGGGACGTACATCATGGATGCCGCGTCCGTGCCCTCGCTCGCCGACTGCACGCGCGTGTGGACCATCGTTGGCTCCTCCGTGAAGGGCGCGCTCGGCGTGAACTCCTGCTTTCGCACCATTGCGGGAACGAGCGGCCAGTTCTCGCATGACTTCGTAGTCAATGCCCCCGCCGGCGCGAGCGTGCTCGTGCGGGTGGTGGCCAACGGCTTCGAGCCCGCGCTCGAGTGGCGCGACTTCACCGGCAAGCCCGTAGCGACCGCGGTGGCCGCTGCCGGGGTCAACACGGTCACGTACCGATTCTTCGCGCTCGGTGGGATGCACCTCTTCACCCTGGGCACGCTGGGGCTCGGACAGTCGGGGACCTATACCCTCACGATCGAGAACTGATCATGCGCGCACTTCGCGGCCTCGCGTTTTCACTGGTTACGGCCGCTGCCTGCGGCGGGGACAGCACCGCACCGGGCAGCGCGATCTCCTTCAAGTCGTCGACGGCAACGCTGCATGCCAGTGAGGCGCTGGCGGTCGTGGTGCAGGGTCCCGACAGCGCGAAGGCGTTCGCGTGGACGTCGAGCAACACGAAGGCCGCCACGGTGAGCGGCGCGGATGCGCGCGGCATCATCACCGCCGTCGCTCCCGGCTCCACCGTAATCCAGGCGACGAGCGCGACGGGGAACGTGTCACTCAACGCCGTGGTGGTCGGTGGCTGCGACACCGTGAAGGTGGCGCCCCCGTTCATTCGTGAGACGTCCATCGTCGCCTCGGCCGCCTGCGGCCTCACGAAGCAGTACTACTCGCTCGACAACACGACCAATGCCGGGCTGATGTACAAGCTGACGGTGCGGAACTACCAGTTCGATGTCCTGACAGTGCCGATCGAGCTGTTCGGCGGAACGATCGCCTCGAGCGCGCCATCGAAAGGCTCCCCGCTGACCTTCATCATCGCCGCTCCCGCCCACACCGCAGTGCCCTTCTCGGTGAGCATCGCAACTTTTGGCGGTTCCCAGACCGGAGGGACGTTCACTATGGACGCGTCGGTGACGAGTAACGTGAGTGAATGCTCGCGCACCTGGACGATTCCCGGCTCGGAGGCCACGGGCACCCTTAACGTGAGTGGCTGTGCCCGCACGGTGGCGGGCACCACGGGCAAGCTCGCCGCTGACTTCACCGTGAATGCGGCGCAGGGCGCGAGCGTCCTCGTTCGCGTGGTGGCCAACGGCTTCGAGCCGGCGGTCGAATGGCGCGACTTCACGGGCAAGGCCATCGCCAGCGCGGTGGCGGCCGCGGGCAGCAACACGGTGACGCTGCGCTTCACGGCGCAGGGCGGGATGCACCTGTTCACGCTCGGCACGCGGACCCTCGGTCAGACGGGCAGCTACACCCTCACCATAGAGAATTGATGATCACGCGCGCGTTGCTGCTGCTGGCTGCACTCTCACTCCCGCTGCAGGCGCAGCGGGCCGAGGATACCGGCGTCATTTCCGGCTCCGTACTGAACGAGGCAGGCGCCCCCGTGAGTGACGCGCAGGTACACGTGGCGCGCACCGATGGCCGGCTCGCGCGCGACGCCGTGAGCGACGCGAAGGGCGAGTTCCGCATAGCCGGGCTCTCCACTGGCTTCTACACGGTGTCGGTGCGCCACATCGGCTTTCGCGCGGCCGAGCATCCGGAGCTTCGCGTCACCACGGGCCATGCATCGGCCATTCGCGTACTGCTCGTGCAATCCACCCGGCAGCTCTCCACCGTGCGAGTGGTGTCGTCGCCCACCACGGTGGAGGCAGGAACGCCCGCGATCAGCACCAGGGTGGACGTCGCCGAGGCGCGGCTCCTTCCCACCACGCGCGACATCGCCGGCCTGGTGGCACTCGTGCCGGGCGCGAAGCGCGACCAGCTCTGGGGCGGCGCGGGCGCACCGACGAACAACAACCAGCTCGACGGAGTCTCCGTCAATCACCCGGGTGTCGGTGGCGACTTCCTGCTGCCCAGCGTGGACTGGATCGAGACGCTCGAGATTCAGGGACTGGGAGCGGGCGCCGAGCATGGCAACTTCCAGGGCGGCCTGATCAACGCGATCACGCGCTCCGGCACCAACCACTCGCAGTTCGCGATGCGCGCGAACCTCGAGGCGCCGCAGCTCACCGGCTCGAACCTCACGCTCAACGAGGAAGGCTCGGAGCAGGCCGGCCGCCGCGAGGTGAGCGGCGAGGCGCTCGGGCCGATCTTCCATGACCGCCTCTTCTACTTCTTCGGGGGCCAGCTGGTGGACCGCGACGTGCGCGTGCCCAACCTGCTCACGGTGGCGCCCAGCGACTTTCGCAACGTGCAGGAGAACCATCACCAGCTGCGCGCGATCGGCAAGCTCACCTGGCTGCCGAGCGGCGCAGATCGCGTGGACCTGCTGGCCGGCCGCACGGAGGAGGATGCGGAGCACATCGGGATCACCGGGGTGGACGACGGCTCGGCGTCGCGTCGCGAGCGAATCCCGACCACGTACTTCGAGGGCGCGTACACCCGCACCTTCAGCTCGCGCTCGATCTTCGACCTGCGCTTTGCAGGCTTCGATTCGCGCGACCAGCAGAGCGGCTACCTCGGCTCCGGCGTGCCGGGCTTCCAGGTGTACCAGCTGGGACGCCAGCCTTCCTATGGAAATGCGGCGTTCGATGAGGACACCCGTCCGTCGAGCCTGTCGCTGACCACCAGCTATCGCCGGTTCCAGCACGCGCTGTGGATGGATCACCAGGTGGTGGTGGGCGGCGAGGCGTCGCGCGGTCGCTGGAAGGACCAGCGCATCCGCAATGGCAACCTCACCTGGCGCCCGTATCCGCCGAACACGGGGACGTTCGACCCCACGAACCCCGCGAGCTGGTCGAACATCGGGAGTGACTGGGGTGGTGACATCCGGCTGAACAGCCGCGTGGGAAGCGAGGCCGCGTACATCCAGGATTACATCTCCATCGGCACGCGGCTCACGCTCGCGCCCGGGCTGCGATGGGGGCGCTGGAGTGGATGGCTCACGCCCACGGCCGGCCCGGAATTCATGGCCGTGCGCGACGACGCGCTCGACCCGCGCATCGGCGCGACCTTCGACGTCACGGGCCACAGCGACTTCGTGGTGAAGGCACACTGGGGGCGCTATCACCAGGGGATGGCGTCGCTGTTCTTCGATCGCGCCAAGGGCTCGGACGTCTACACCAACCAGCGCTTCTACTACTTCGCGCCGGCGCTCACCGATTTCAAGACTTCGTACACCGCGCAGTATCGCGACTCGCACTTCACGAACGTCAAGGACGGCGTGAACTTCTCGTCGTTCTACGACGAGCAGATCCTCAACGAGACCGGGCGCGTGCAGGGCTATCGGCAGCCATACGTGGACCAGATGCTGCTCGGGCTCGAGAAGGGCTTCGGCCCAGGCTGGAAGGTGGAGCTGTCGTGGACGCGCCGCGACAACCAGGACATGGTGGGCCTCGTCGACCAGAACCTGGCCTCGAACTACCAGGTGCTGCACAACGTCCAGGTGCAGCACCGCCTCGGGGTTGGCCCGGTGTACGATGCGAACGTCGCGCCGCTCGTGATCCCCAACCTGTACGTGCTGAACTCCGACGTGGCGGCCCTGCTCGCGCTGCAGCAGTTCAACGGGCAGCGCCCGCTGATTGGCTATGCCTTCGCGGACATTCCGCGCCTCACGTCCAACCAGGACATCGTGCTCGGCGTCGCCGACCAGGCGCGCCGCCACTACGACCAGGCGACGCTCGCGCTGCACACCGACCATCCACGCTGGGGCGGCCAAGGCTCGCTCACGTGGTCCAGGCTCACGGGCAACGTGGCCGGCGTGAACAGCTACGGCACCGTGGCCACGCGCTTCACGGCCGGCCCCTTCGTGCGCCCGAACGAGCTCACGAATTCCGAGGGACAGCTCCCCGGCACCAACCAGTTCGAGGGCAAGCTGTGGCTCACGTCGCGGCTCACGAAGAACCTGCAGGGGGGGATGTTCTTCACGCACGTGATGGGCGAGCGCTTCACGCCCACCTTCCTGATCCAGAATCGCTATCGCTACGTGGGGGAGGACCTCAAGCCGCTCGACGACCTCCTCTTCACGCACATCCTCGGGCAGAACGTGTTCACGGAGTCGCGCGGCGACCGCAACTACAGCACGCGCGACCAGCTCGACCTGCGGCTGGAGTGGGCGCCCAGGGCGCGGCAGGGATTGTTGCTCACGGTGGAGGCCTTCAACGTGGTCGGCTCGAACACCATCACGGCGATCAAGACGGACCTCGACGACTCCTTCTTCACCGACAAGTCATCGTTCTTCGGCGCCACCCGCCAGCGCATGTCCCCGCGCACCGTGCGCATCGGGCTGCGCGTGGAGCGCTAGCAGTCATCCTGAGCGCAGCTGCAGTCATCCTGAGCGCAGCGAGGGATCTGCCGTTCGCCGCACTGAAACAACCAAACAGCAAGAGCCTTGAGCCACAGGTTGCACTGAGCCGCTGCGCGGCTGACACTGGCATCTGATCGCAGTGATGCGCCTGCGTAGCAGGCGCCCGTGAAACCCGTGGCTTAAGTCAGTTGCCGTTGAGGCAGTTTCAGTGCAGTGCGGGACCTGACATTCGCCCTACCGAAACGGCGGCTTGGCGATCGCCTCGGCCGCGGCCTCCAGAAAGATCCGTCGCTGCGAGTCGCTGAGGTCCACATGCCCGCCGCCGTCCAGCTCCAGCCGCGCCGGCAGTGACGCCGGTGCGTGACCCGTGAGCTTCTCCGAGATCACCAGCGCCGCGAGCACCGAGCCCGCGAGCGTGGGATGCAGTCCATCGGAACTGTAGAGGGCGAGTGACGCATCGCGCTTGAACGCCGAGGCCCACGCATCGCCGGCCGGCAGGTGAACCCCGCGCGCGGTGTCTGCAGCGAGCTGGTAGGAATAGGTGCTCGCCGGCAGGTCGAAGAAGTTCGACTGGAAGGGCCACACGCTGTACATCGCCGGCGTCGCCTTCACTTCCTTCGCCACCAGGCCGAACCTGAACGCGTAGTCGGCGAGCTCCGCCCGGCTGTCGAGCTGCGTGCTGGGCCCCTGCTGGAACACCACGAAGTTCCACGGACCCTCGCGCATGGCCTTCACCGCGCGACCGTCGAACCAGTGATCGAGCAGCGAGTAGTCCGGGAACGCGACGCTCGCGACACGTAGTGCCTTCTCCCCTTCCGTGAGCCGGGAGATGGCGCGCACCAGCGACGGAAGGTCGTTCACGTACGTGAGGCTGTTCCCGATGAACAGCACCGTGGGCCCGGTGCCCTCCACCACGTTGACGGCTGCATCCGTCGGCGCCTTGAGCGCGCACGCCGGTGACGCGAGTGCCAGGGCGAGCGCGACGAACATCGCGCGCATCGCCTTCATGTCACTTCCTCCTTCTCCGAACGATCTGCCCGGTCGCTGAGCAGCCGCGAATGGAAGTGCTCCCGATAGGTGCGCGAGAGCCGGAGCTTGTAGCCATCTCGTAACACCAGCACGGCGTCGCCGCCGAACCAGGGCTGCACCTCGACCACCCGCGAGAGGTTCACCAGGTAGCGCCGGTGCACGCGCACGAAGCGTCGCGGGTCGAGGTCGCTCTCCATGCGCGCCGCGGTCTGGCGCAGCAGGTAGCTCTCCTTGCCCACGTGAATCCGCACGTAGTTGCCCTCGGTCTCGAGCCAGTCCACGTCATCCACGCGCAGGATTCGCACGGCGCCATCCACCTTCACCGCTATCTGCTCGAACGACGACACGCGCGACCCGGCGGCCACCGCCGGCACCATCTCCTTCAGCATCTCGGCGAGCAGCGACCGCATGCGGTCCGCGTCCGGCACATCGCCCCCGGCGCGCCCCATCACCTGCGCGCGCGCACGGTCGAGCGCCACCTTGAACCGCGCCTCGTCGTACGGCTTCAAGAGGTAGTCCACCGCGTGCACCTCGAACGCCTTCACGGCGTACTGCTCGAAGGCGGTGACGAACACCACCACGGGCATGCGATCCACCCCGACCTCGCGCAGCACCTCGAACCCGCTGCAGTCCGGCATCTGCACGTCCAGGAAGACCACGTCGGGCGCTTCCTCCCGGATGCGCATGATCGCGTCGCGCCCACCCGAGCATTGCGCCACGATGTGCACGTCGGATTCCGCGCCGAGCAGGCGCGCCAGACGGCGCCGCTGCACGGGCTCGTCCTCGGCGATGATGACGGTGATCGGCTCGTTGGCGTTCATGGTGTCGTCGTGATGAGCGTGCGACGCAGCCGCTCGCCGAGGTCGGCGAGCGCGCGATCGCTCGCGGCGGGGTCGCGGAGCACCAGCCGCGACAGGGAATCGAGCTCTGCGAGCAGCAGCTCCGGCAGCTCGAGCGTGGTGGCGCGGAGCTTCGCCTCGGACAGCTCCGCGTGCAGTGCGGCGTCCTCGGTGTCCCGCTCGCGCAGCCATTCCGCGAGGCGTACGTAGTGCATGGTGGAGAGGATCACGACGTAGGCGATCATCGTGAACAGGATCGTCGTGCGAAACCCTGCCGGCCACGCGGGACCGCCGGTGCCGAGTGCCAGGTGCCACAGCCAGCCGTGCAGCGCGCCGATTGCGAGGGCAGCGACCACGTGCACGGCGATCCGCGCGGCCAGCGCCCGGCGGGCGATCGGCAGCACGCGTCCCATCAGCAGCATCAACGGAGTGACCGCCATCCACAGCACCGCGGCGCTGAAGTGATCGGTGACCATCCGCCCGAATGGAGGAATGGCCGTCCCGCGCGCCTTGAGGAACGCGTAGCTCAACTGCATCCAGAGGGCACCCCACAGGGTCCACCCACCGACCACGCTGAGCCATGGGTGGCGGCGCGCGAAGTCCACGAACTGGCCGACCTCCATCCCCGTTCCCGCCTGCGCATCGGCGTCGTCGATACGCGCCGATGCTTCACGCGCCGGCAGGGTGATCTCGGCCGACGTTCCACCGCTTGCCGCGTTGGTGAGCTCCAGCGACCAGTCGCCCTCATAGAGCGTGGCCAGGCGCTCGCGGATGTTCTCGAGCCCGATGCCGTGCCCCGCGGCCGGCGAGCGCTCGCGCAGCCCGATGCCATTGTCGCGCACGGCCAGGCGCAGGTGGCCATTCTGCCTCGCGGCCACGATGTCGATGCGACCGCGCTCGCTGCGGCCGGCCAGTCCATGCCGGATGGCGTTCTCCACGAGCGGCTGCAGCACCATGCGCGGCACGAGCAGCGCGCGCGTCTCCTGCGGCGTTTCATGGCCGATCGTGATCCAGTCATCCAGGCGCATGCGCTGGATCTCGAGATACGGCTCGAGGTTCGCGAGCTCCTCCTCGAGCGTGATCTCCTCGCCCCTGCGCTCGAGCGCACCGTGCAGCATGGTCGCGAGCTGCTGCAGCATCGCGGCGGCGCGGGCGGGTGACTCGTGCGCCAGCTCACTCACGGCGCCGAGCGCGTTGAAGAGGAAGTGCGGCTGCAACTGCCCCTCCAGGTATTGCAGCCGCGTGCGCGCCAGCTGCGCGCGCAGCAGCAGCCCCTGTCGCGAGCGCGCCACGAGCGACCGCTGCGCCTGCATCACGCGGATCGCGCCGAGCACCGCCATGTACTGCAGCGCGTTGAGGTCCAGGAAGTAGAGCCACGTGATCGGGAATGCGACCACCGGCGGCATCTCGACGAGGGCGAGCGCCCAGCGCCGTGCCGTCGCGTCCAGCAGCGTGGCGGCCAGGAAGCCGAGCGCGTGTCGCAGCGTGGTGTCGAGCGCCGTGCCGCGACGCGCGCCGTCGAGCCGGTCCACCGTCACGGTCACGAGCGTCCACGTGACGGCGAGCGCCATGTAGAACGTGAGCGTCGCGGTCCATCGCGAGTGGTCGGTGGAGAACGCGAGGACGGCGCTGCACTGGAGCAGGCCGAAGAGCACCCACGCGAGGAACGCGAGGGCGATGCGTGATGGCGTCAGCGGCGCGGGCGATGCAGGCAACAGAGGGCTCCAGGGGTGTGCTCAATGACGAGTGTCGGGCGGCAGCGGCACCGCCAGGAGCACCGGCGCCGAGAGCGGCACGGTCATGCGCCGCACGCCCGCCTCATCGTACTTCTCCCACTGGCTGTTGGCGACGTAGACGAACTTTCCGCCGACCACCGCGCCGATCGTCGGCTCATCGGCTACGCCGGTATTCCGGTCGAGCAGGTCGGCCGACACGATCCTCGTGCCCGCCGCATCGAGCACGAAGCGCATGATGCGCGCGGGGCTCGTGCCGTTCTGCACGGCGACGATGGCGCCGCGATCCCAGGCGATGCCGTCGCAACCCAGTGAAGTGCTGCGGGGCGCATCCAGCAGGTGCGTCACGCGATGCGTGGCGGCGTCCACCCTGAGCAGCCCGTGCGCATAGTCCGCCACGTACACGGTGCGGCCGTCCGGCGTGGGCGCCATTCCCTGGAGGCTCCGGAAGAGCGGACTCCGGATCGCCTCCAGCGTGTCCCCATTGGGGCGCAGCCTGTACAGCACAGGCTGGCTGGAGTCGGTCATCCAGACGTCGCCCTGCGGGCCGATCGCGAGGTCGCCGAGGACGTGCCCGCCGTTCACCACTGGCAGGCTCCATCGCCGGACGATGGCGCCGTCGGAGCGACGGACCTTGAGGAGCGACGCGATTGCCGAATCGCCGGCAGTATACCCCTCGCTGTACGGAAGGCCGCTGGTCGTCGCCCACACGAAGTTGCCGTCAGGGGCCGCGCGGACGCCCAGGATGGCGCCCATGCCGGGCGCGTCCCGTGGCAGCAGTTCGCGCACCTGCCCATCCGGGGAGACTTCCGCGATCGTGCGATGGCGGACGCTCCCTACATAGAAGCGACCCGTGCGCGCATCGGCATCCATTCCCTCCGGAAAGAAGGTGGAGTCCAGGAGCCGCGCGATCGGTGCGCTCGCCACCATCGGAACGCCATTGCGGGCGATGCGCTGCACGGCCTGCTCGACGTCGGGCTGCCGCAGCCAGGGAGCGAACGAGCTGTCGGCGCTGAAGTCCCGCGCGAGTCCCAGGTCGGCGAACGCCGTGAGCCCCGCAATCACTCCGCTGGTGTCTCTCGCGAGGCCGGCCGAGAGGGCGCGCCAGAGCTGATAAGTGCCCTGGGACGGCCAGGCGCTCGCGGCGTGTGCGATCTCGCTCGCCTCGGTGGAAACGTCGTTCGCACTCGCGGCGCGGCGCGCCCGCGCCCAGGCCGCGCGAGCGACGGAGGCGGAATCCACCACTGGGTCACCGGTCAGGACCTGTGCATGGGCGCGAGGGTGGCGGCCTGACACCAGGGCGGCGGTGACGACCGAGATTCGGAGGAAGCGTCGCATGGTCCCAAGGTCGCCCCGGAACGGCTTGGCGCACTCGTCCGGTGACCAGCCGCACCCCTTGGGGCCGAGCCGTAACGGGCACCATTCGCCACTCGTCGGGGTAATGCTGTCGGGAGCCCGCCTCCCCTTACGAACGCCTATCCTTCAGTCCGCCATGATTTCGCACGCTCGCACATTCGCGCGATCCTTCGCGCTCGTCGCACTGCTCTCACTGCCCGCCGCCCGGATCGAGGCGCAGAAGGTGAGTCCCGCGCTGCTCGGCGGCTACGACGCTACCCTCTACAAGGGACGCGCGCTCCCCACCGAGGATCGCTTTTCCGTCCGCAACGGATTCCAGCACCGCGCGAAGCTGCAGCAGATGTACCTGGTGTTGCGGGCCAACGGGACCTTCACGGCCGGCGCGCAGTACGCGGTGGACTATCGCCGCGCGTCCGACAAGCATCCGCTGCCGCCGCTCGTGGACGAGACGGTGAAGGGGACGTACTCCATCAAGGGCGGCACCATCAACTTCGTGCCGCAGAAGACGAGCCGGAACAACGTGATCCGCCCGACGTCCGGCACGATCGGCTCCGGCGGGATGAAGGTGACGTACCTGCTCTCGCTCGCGACAGGCACCGAGGTGCTGCCGGTGGAGTTCAGGCGGAACCCGAACCTGCTGTACTGAGCGGCGTCCACACCGCCGCGAGCGTTCCGCCTCGCGGAGAGGGATCGAGTGACATCCCCGCGCCTGCATCGAAGAGCTCCAGGCGGCGCAGCACGTTGCGCAGCCCCACGCCGGCGCGGGCCGCCAGGTTCCACCCGGCAGGCAGTCCGGGCCCGTCGTCCTCGACTTCCACGCGAATCGAGTTGCCCTGGCGGCCGACGCTGATGCGCACCACGCCCGCCTTCGGGTCGCGCGCGATGCCGTGGCGAATCGCGTTCTCGACCAGCGGCTGCAGGAAGAGCCGGGGCACCACGACTCCCATCAGCGCGGGGTCCGCGTCGATCGTGACGCGCAAGCGGTCGGGAAAGCGGATGCGCTCGATGTCCAGGTAGCGCTCCGCGAACTCGAGCTCGCGAGCCAGCGTGGTGGTGGGCGAGTCGTCGTTCAGCACGGTGCGCAGCAGGTCGCTGAATCCCACGAGCAGGCGCACCGCCGCCTCGCGATCGGCAGTCGTGCCGCTCCGCACCAGCGTCACGGCGGAGTTCAGCGCGTTGAACAGGAAGTGCGGCTCCAGCTGTGACTGCAGCGCATGGAACCGCGCCTGCGCCAGCTGCGCCTCCAGCTGCGAGGTGCGCACGTCGCGCTCGTGCTGCCTGCGATAGAGGCGCAGCGCCATCTCGATGCCGACGATGGACGCATACGTCGCGATCGTGAAGAGGTACTGCTCGGTGACCTCGACCTGGTACCAGCGGGCCAGCGTCATGTTGGGGCCAATGTGGCCCACCGACTTGCCGGCCACGTAGATCACGTAGACCTGCACGACGAAGAGCAGCGTCGCCGCGAGCACGTGCAGCGCGACGTTGGGCGCGGTGTGCGGTCCCTCCACCGGGAACCGCCGCGCGAGGTGCAGCACGAGCGGCGTCACCGGGATCCAGAACAGCCAGATGGACGCGCTGTGCACCCACACATGCAGGTACGGCATGTGGTCCGCTTCCATGGACATGCTGAACATGTGCCCGCCCACCCCCACCAGCATGGGGATGAGCCAGAGCGCGGCGAGGAGCGCCGCATCCCGCAGGATGCCTCGGCGATGTTCGGACATGATGGGGATCATAGCGCGACAGCGGGCCGCGATGCTATGCTCATTCGTGATTCGCACCCTGATCGTGGACGACGAGCCGCTCGCGCGCTCCGGGGTGCGTCGCCTGCTCGAAGGCGACGCAGACCTCGTGATCGCCGGCGAGTGTGGCGATGGCGCGCAGGCGGTGGCCGAGATCCGGCGCGGTGGAGTGGACCTCGTGCTCCTCGACGTCCAGATGCCCGGGACCGACGGCTTCGGCGTGCTCGAGGCCATCGGCGCCGGTCAGATGCCGGTCGTCGTGTTCCTCACCGCCTATGACCAGCACGCCGTGCGTGCGTTCGAGGCGCAGGCGCTCGACTACCTGATGAAGCCGTTCAGCGAGGAGCGCTTCGCCGCCGCCATCGCGCGCGCCAAGCGCGAGGTGTGGCAGCGCCGTCTCGGCGAGGCTGCGCGCCACCTGCACGGCTCGGCGCCCCAGGCGACATCGGCTGGCGTTGCCGCTCCGACCGAGCCCTATCCCACGCGCATCGTGGTGCGGAGCGGTGCCAGCATGCGCCCGATCACGGTGGCCGACATCGAATGGATCGAGGCCGAGGACTACATGACGCGGCTGCACGTCGGGGCGAAGTCGCACCTGGTGCGCGAGACCATGCAGTGGTTCGAGGAGCACCTCGATCCCGCGCGCTTCGTCCGCGTGCACCGCTCGGCCATCGTCGCGGTGGAGCGGATCGTGGAGCTCCGAGGCGAGGGCGCGCCCTCGCATGGGCCGAGTGGGAGCGGCGGCGTGATCCTGCTCAAGTCCGGCGCGCGCGTGCCCGTGAGTCGCAGCCGGCGGGACCAGCTCGAGCGACTGCTCGCCCAGCCGCTCTAGCTGCAGTTGGTGCAAGCGGCGCCCGTCACGGCTTGGCGCCGGGCACGAGCGGCAGCTTGCGGTTGGCCCAGTCCATGTACGAGCCGTCGTAGAGCTTCGCGTCGTAGCCGAGATATCGCGCGACCATGTAGCTGAAGCTGCCGCGCAGGCCCACCGCGCAGTACGTGACGACCGGTTTGCCGCCGACCGCGCCGCGGTCGGCGTAGATCTTCGCGAGCTCGGCGCGCGGCAGGAGCTGGTTGTCGTTGTCCTTCGAGACGAGGTCCTGATACGTGAGGAGTCGCGCGCCAGGGATGTGGCCGATGGTGTTGACGCCGCGGTGGAGCGCACCGCCCACGTACTCGCCCTCACTGCGGGTATCGAGCAGGGCGAGCTTGCCCTGCGCGACATCGGGCAGGTGTGCCGAGAGCCAGTCCGCGCTCGCGTCGACCTCCGGGCGGAGCTTGAGGTGAAGCGAGCCGCGGCGGGCCGTGGCGGGCGCGGTTGCGCCCGACTCCACGGCACCGCCGGCGGCCACCCATCCCTTGAGTCCACCATCGAGCAACATGACCGGGATGCCGGCCCACTCGAGTGTGTAGAAGAGGCGGCCGACGTCCATGGGGTGACCGTAGACCACGAGGCGCATGCCGTCGGTGATGCCGATCTTCTCGAGCGCGGCGCGAAAGGCGTCGGGGGCGGGCAGCTCGGGTCCGATGACCTGGTCGTGCGACATCAGGTCGTCGCCGGAGAGGAAGCGCGCGCCGCGGATATGCGATTGCGTGAACTCGTCGGGCATCATGCTCGTGGTCACGACGACCACCTTCGGGTCGTCCTGGTGCTGCCTGAGCCAGGCGGCGTTCACGACGACGGGATCGTCCGCGGTGTGCATCACGCCTGCGGCAACTACGAGTGACAGCAATCGGGAAGCGAGCACCGAGAGCATGGAATCTCCTGTGAGGGTGACTCCATGCTCTCGCGCGCTGGCGTGGCGCGCCACCGGGGAGTCGCGAACGGCGCCCGGTGGCGGCCAGTTGCAGCGGTCCTGCAGCGGAGCGTGCGCTACTTGTCGAGGTCGACGTCGATCCAGGGCACGCTGCCGTATCCCGTGACCGCGCGGGGGCTCGCGTGCTGGAGCTTCTCGAACTCGCCGCGGTAGTGGGACTTCTTCGCCTCGTCGCGGATACGCGGCGGTGCGGCGTTGCCCATGGTGATGCGCATGTCGTTCGACGGGTCCGGAACATCGTGCCGAACCTTGCGCAGGAGGGCCACTGCACCCTCGAGGTTGTCGGCGCTGGCCGTGCTCGCGCGGAGCAGGATCATGTCCGGTTGCCGCGCGCCGGCAAAGTGAAGGATGATCACCGGGGCGTTGGAATCGGGGAGCGTTGGCACGAGCAGGGCGCGGACGGGCGCCGAGTGTGCGCTGTTGCCATTCGCCTTGCCCTGGGCCTGGGCCAGGTGCGGCGAGGCGAGGAGCCCGAGGATGGCCACCATGCATGCGATGGCGATCCGGGCGGTACGGCCGGGAATGCGGGTCATGTTCGGATGGGGTTGCATGGTGGTCAGTACATCTCGATGGGCGTGCATGCGATGACGTCGGTGTAGAGGTACTGCCTGGTGTAGAGGTCGAAGTAGTCGATCACGTAGCAGGCGTACCACTGGCCGTCGGGGCCGACCTTCGGCTGGGAGCTGCCGCCGGATGGTGCGGGTGGGGGACATGCGGCGTCCGAGGCTTGGTCGGTCGGATTGTCGTTGACGTGTCCCCAATGCGTGGCGGGAAAGACGAGGAAGTTGGGCGCATTCCATTCCGCCCAATGGGCACTGCTGGCGGTCATGTTGTGTCCGCACACGCCTTCCACGAATCCCGAGGCATCACTGCTGAAGTACTTCTCGTACAGCTGAAAGCTTCCCCAGAAGCCTCCATCCGAGTTCTCGAGGGTGGACGAGAAGAGCTGCGTGGCACCCTTGGAAATGGTGTACTTGGCGATGTGCGCCGCGTTGCTGCCACGGTAGTAGGTGCTCACCACGATGTCCCAGTATGTATGGGTCCCCATCGGGGTCAGCCCCACGTGTACGTAGCCACGCACCGTCGCCATGTCGCTGGTATTGGGAGACCCATCGGGATTGGTGGGATATCCCTGCTCGTACTTCAGGACCTTCGGATCCTTCGAATCCTGAGCGGAGTTCGTCTTCGTGACGTGCACCGCCCGCTCGTCATTGAGGACTCCCAGCATCGCCTGCGGAATGCTCAGGGTCTCTTCGACGACGCTCGAAACGCTGGTCGTCGGCTCGCCGCAGGCCATCAGCGTGCCGACGAGGCACACCAAGCCGCCCAGTACTGCTCTCATCCGTGTCATCAGTCATCCTCGCAAAGAGTGGGACTGCGATGACACCGCCCGGTCGGTGAAGGGGACCTACCTGCTACAGCTCTCCTCCACCCGGGTGATTCGCGACAACGGCCCGTTCGAAACCTTCTGCGATACGTTCTCCGCCCAGAAGGCGACTGCGGGCCGGGACCACCACTGCTCGATGATGCTTCCCGTAAGTGCGGCTGGCCTCGCAATAGTCGTTGCTCGCAATCGAGGCCCAAGCTCGTGAAGCACGCGATCATCGCGCTCGTAGAAGCGTTCGGTGAGCGCGACTACCTGTCGCCCCCAGGTCGCATCTAGCTCGGTGGCCACCGTGGTCGATGCGTTGCTGTCCAGGACCATCGGTGAACGCGACACGAGGTCCATCGCGAACAGCAGCCGTCGCCTGGTTCCCGCGAGCGTGCGAAACCAGAGCAGCTCTCTTGCCTCGCCGGCGCGAGTCGCGGCCATATGAAAGGCGAGGATGTGGTCGTCGGATCCCGCGAAAAGTGTTCGCCTTGCGCTCCACTTCCCAGTTCGCAAGTCGAGTGTGCGACTGAGAATTGCGCCGCCGCTGTTGCCTACCAGGTCATCCGGCACTCCGACGAAGTACATGGTCAGTCGTCCTTCATCCAGCGAAAGGCGCGGCGAGATGGTGCCGTTGCGATCGGCGATGTCCTCAGCGTGCCAGGATCCGTCGGACGCTCGGTGCAGGACAGTCACGAAGCGATCGAAGACGCTCCCGGCTCCCATGCCCGACGCAGCCACCCAAAGCTCGTCTCCCACCACGAGGAGGTTGCTGCGCTGCTCACGGACCCATTGCATTCCGGGCCGTAACCCAATGCTCGCCGTGTCACGCCAGCCTCCATCCGTAAGCCTCCCATATCGAAGGCGCGCTGAGTCCGTCCCGATCGTCCGGTTCCTGCTCTCGAAGTCGCTCCACACCACATGCCACCCGCCCGCCTGCGCGGGCGCCATGACCGGGCTGAACATCTTCCCGTTGCCCGGGGGCAGCGGAATCGGCACGGCGGTGCCATGCGAGTCCACGTACGCGCCCGCCCAGTGATCCTGCATCACGCCCAGGCCGCGCTCGATCACGATGTTGTTGGAGTCCGACGTCGGCTTCGTCCACACGAACGTCGGCGACCCGAGCACCACCAGGCCGCTCTTCGTGGGAGCACTCGTCTCGGGCTCGATGTAGATGCGCGCGCCATTCGCCTGCATCACGCGAATGGGCGTACCCAGCTCCAGGTGGCAGTCGCGCGCAGACTGGGCAGGCACAGCCACGGGGAGCGCGATCGAAGCGAGTGCGATATGGCGCAGGTTCATTCAATAGTCCGGGTTCGGGCCGGCTTGATCATGCCCATAACGAGCGAAGGCGGCCAACATAGGCCGCCCCCGCCAGGACCCCGTACCAATTCCACGCTTACTGGCGCACTTGCACGCCCCCGGCGCCCGGCTTGTCCTTCCCGTCCTTCAGCAGCACGGGGTTCCCGAATTGCCACTGGCTGAACTCCCGCTCGCGCTTCGGCACCGACACGATGTTCTTCAGCATCGGGAACAGCTCCTTCTGCGTGGGCGTGATGATCGAGTCCGCGATCTCCGGCTGCAGCCAGAACACCCTCCAGTACTCCTTCTGCGTCTTCGTCACGCTGTCCAGCTCGATCTTGCCCGGCTCATGGCCACGCTGCGCCGACAGGAACTGGCCTAGGGGAATGAACTGCCCCCGCACCTGCGCGCTGAACGCCGAATCCGCCACCTGCAGCGCCTTCACCTGCGCCGGGCTCAGGAACAGCGAGTCGCTCTCCTGCAGCAGCGCCTTGTAGATGCTCGACGTATTCTCCAGGTAGAACCCCGCCAGCGAATCCGCTGACCGCTGCTCCCATCCCTTCGGCGTCCGGATCGGCTCGAGCGCGCGGCGCAGCTGCTGCACGTCGTAGTTCACCGCGAGGTTCACCGAGAAGTCGAGTACGAGCCGGAAGGGATTCCGGATCAGCGTCCGCGCCGCGCGCGTGTCGGCGAAGCGGGGATTCACGTCGTACCTGAACTTCTTCGCTGCCGCATCGAAGCCGCGCGGGATCAGCAGCACCTGGTCGGGCGTTGCATCCGACCCCCAGCCGCGCAGGTTGTTGCCGTGCAGCGCCTGGTCCAGCCCGCCCAGCACGTTCTGGAAGTAGATCGTCCCCGTCACGCGTCGCGCGAACTTGCCGGGAATCTGTGGACGCAGCTGCATGTTGAGCGATTCCGTCCACGGTCCGCGACACGCATTCCGCGCGACGGCGCGCCCCAGGTTGGCCGAGATGCACTCGCGCGCGAGGTCCGATCCGTCCGTCATCAGGGCACGAAGCTGCGACGCGAGCGTCGCGTCGCCGGTCGTCGCCGGATTGGGAATGAAGGCGCGATCGCCGCCACGCCCGTCGCCATTCACGTCGCCACCCACGAGCGGGGTGAACGGAAGCCCCGACTGCGCGCGTCCGAACATCGTCAGCGTGCCGACCTTCGGGATGTCCATCCCCGCCTGCAGCAACACCACGTGCCGCGCGTCGTTCGCGCCTGCCGACCATTCCTTGAGCCGCGGGTCGTCCAGGGCCGCACCATCGAATCCGCGGTACTGTCGCTTCGTGGACTGCAGCGTGTAATTCACCGAGCCGAAGAATGAGCCGCGTCCCCGGAACTTGAAGACGTCGGGTGCCAGTCCCAGCGTCAGCTGTCCGCCATACCCCCGCAGGTCGCTCGTGCGCACGCCCACGCGCCCGTATTGCGCCGAGCGCCGCGACTCGGTGGGCGACACCGCGCCGCTGCCCGCGTCGATGCTCGCCGGCGTCACGTACACGGCGCGGTTGCCCTCGTCGCTCAGTGCGAAGCGCTGTAGCCCACCAAAGTTGGCGTCCACCGTGCCCGGCTGGTTCAGGTCGTACGACCCGAGCGCGCTCGCGTGGAAGATCATCTTGTGGTACGCGGTGGTCCAGTCGAGGTTCGCGCGCCAGCTGCGCGACACGTCGTAGCTCGGGTCGATCAGCGTCGCCGAGCGCACGCTCTCCGAGAGTACGCCTCCGCCGTTCGCGCAGGAGGATGGAATGCTCGACGGATCCGCGGTGAACTTCGTCCAGTCGATCGCAGGCACGGCAGCGCCCACGCACGACAGCGTGCGCGTGCCGTCATCGAGCCCCGTTCCCGCTGACGCATCAGCGAGCAACCCAGGACGCAGCAGGTCGCGGAACTCGCCGATGCCGCCGCGAATCACGCCCTGCGTGTTCCGATAGAATCGGCCGACGTTCGTCTGGTTCGTGCCAGAGCCGTTCTCGCGATCGCGGCTGTACGTGTAGCTGAACCCGGCCCGCGGGCTCACGTGCACCCTGCTCGGCGCCGCCCCGGTCTTCACGCCCAGCGCACTCTCGAGCGCCGGGTTGCTCGCCGGGGTGCTGGCGAATCCGTCGGCCTCTGCGCGCAGCCCGTACAGCACGTTGAAGTAGCGGCTCGGCAGCCACTGGTGCGCGATCGCAGCCGCGGTATTCCACACGGAACCCTCGCGCGTGGGCTGCGACAGCGTGCGGCTGTAGCTCGATGCGCGCCCCGCGGCGAGGTCGGCGATCGAGTTGAAGGTGAAGGTGCCGAGCTCGTTGGCCGAGACCTGCTCGCGCGATCCGTCGGCGCGCCCCCATGCGAGCGCCTTGAAGCGGTGGCGGCGTCCGCGCGCGTTCCAGATCGTCTCGTTCGCACCTTCCAGCGTCCAGATGTCCTGGTCGCCCGCGAGGAAGGGGCTTCCACCGAGCGAGACACCGGTGACGTCGCTCTGGGCATCGATCGTGGGCGAGCGCACCAGCACCGTGGCGCCGGGCAGGTTGCGATATGCCGAGGTGCGCGTGCTCACGCTGCTCGCGGCGAGTCGCGTCTCGGTGAGCGTGCGCCGGCCGGGTCCCACGTACGCGCCGAGCGTGAGCTGGGCGCCGAGCGTGCGCTCCCTGCGCTGGCCGCCGGCACTCGGCGCCGTGGTTGGCGCGAAGCCCAGCGCGCCCTCGTTGGTGTAACCGAGGTAGGTAGTGAACGCGCGCGTCTGCATCGTGTCGCGCGTGTCGTCCAGGCGTCCGAGCCAGGTGATCGCGTCGCGCTGGCGCTGTGAGGGCGCGCCGCTGCCGCTCAGCGCCAGGCCCAGCGGGGGCGCGACGAGCAGCAGCCGCGCGACGGAGTCGGGTGAGATACCGGCGCGCAGCAGCGTCTCGCGGTCGGCGTCGAGCAGCGTGGCCGGATCGCTCGCGGTGCGTCCGACGTCGAGCGCGACGTTGTAGGTGAGCGCCTTGCGAACCAGCTCGCCGTCGGCGCCGAAGCTCCCGCGAAAGCCGCCATTGGCGACGCCGAGCGCGCGGCCGACCGCGTCGGTGAACTGCATCTGCGGTGAGTCGAGCGTGAGGAATGCGCGACGCTGCTGGTAGAAGCGGTCGCCCGGCCCGAGGCGGACGTCGATGTTCGCCCCGGCGAATCCGCCGCGCGTGGGATCGAAGGTGGCGCCGGTGACGCGCGTTTCAGTTTTCGCGGCGCGCGGGATGGACGCGCCGCTCATGCCGAGGCCGTTGAGCGTGGTGAGGTTGGACTCGCGACCGGCGCCGAGAATGGATGGGCCGTTCGGCGTGAGCGTGACGCCGGGCATGTTGCCGGCGAGCGCGTTGAGGTCGCCCTGCGTGGTGGGCGAGAGCTGCCCGCTCACGCCGTCCTGCCATTTCTCGTTCGCGCCCGTCTCGGGCGATTGCGGGCGGATGGTGTTCGTCGCGCGTTCCGGCTTGATCGCGTTGGTCTTCACCGTTCCGAGCGTGGTGATGTCGTGCGAGAGCGTGAAGTCGGCGATGACCTCGGCGCCACTGCCCTCGGCGCGCGTCACGCGCCGTCGTGCGGACTTGAGGAAGGGCGCGGCGACGTAGACCAGGTAGTCGCCGGTTCCCTGTTCGAAGCGAGTGGAGAAGCGACCGGAGGAATCGGTGGTCGTCTGCTGCACCAGGCGGTCGGGCCCGCGCGTGACAATCACGGTGGCAGCGACGACCACCTTGCCGGAGTCGTCGACGACCCTGCCGCGGACCGTTTCGGGGCCGTTGTTGGGCTGCTGGGCGTGGGCGATCGGTGCGGTGCCCACTGTGAGCGCGACGCTGGCGATTGCCACGACTCGAATCGTTCGCAGGATGCTGGAAATCATTGGAGGATTGTCGTGGGCAACTCAGCCGGCGGGCCAACTGCTAGCATTCTAGCATATGCTAGTTTTCCAGCAAGTGGGTTTTCAGGGTCCGAACACATGCCAGAACGCCGAACGTCTCGATTGGACGTTCGGCGTTCTGGAATGGTTGCCTCTGCTCAGCCTCTTAGTATCTCAACGAGACGCACCAAGTCCCAGATGGCTTGAAGCCCATATCCAAGCACAGGAAACGTGATCACTCTACTCAGGCCTTGGGGCGCCCCGAAGGTTGGGTCCCGTTCGATGCCGACTGAAACCGCTCGATAGAAGAGGAAACTCACCGCAACATCAAGCATGACGCACGAAATCGTGCCGACCCATTCCTCATGCGGTACGAACAATCGCACCAGCGCCAGCACACTTCCTAATGCGACACATTTCGAGATATCGCGCACTTGTATCCTCAACGTTTCACCACTGGGGCGGATCCCTCTCGACCCCCACTTCAGATGCAGTCGGATACAAAGCATGGCAGGAATGTCGAAGAAAAGGCGCGCCTCGTGTGAGAGTGTGACCGCCTCTCGCCGGCGCGGCGCGCGTTCCTCGCGCTTTCTCGGAGCAGATTCTCGAGGCCACCTGGTCATTCGGGTCCAGCAAAGGGTTGCTCGCGCGTTCGCGGCTAGAGCGGCGCCATCGCATTCCGGTATGCGCGACGCGTGAGGATTCCCGCCCACGGACCCAGTATACCCGTAATGAGTGCGACAGACTTCCATACGGAGTGTGGCCACATCCAGAACGGACCGTGATCCAAAACCGCGAAGGAACCATAAAAGCAAGCGACGCCGACGCAACCCAGAAAGATCGTACCCAGCAACGATGCACCCAGGGGCTGAAGCAAGCCGATGACCGTCCCTCCCAGAAGGCCCGCCGCGTAGTAGCAGAAAAGTATTTGCCCCAGAGAAACTCCGAGTTCGCTCGAGGCAGTCATGCCGGTCGCGAAAACGAATACCGCGTAGGCCGAATAGACCGTGGCAAGCAACGCACCCCCCAGAATGGCAACTGAGACATTTTTCTCAGCGGCTCTAATGCCCATAGGCTTCACTCAACGAGAAGAATGCTTGAGTTGTAGCTTCCGCTATGCCGTCCTTCCAGTTGGTGCGTGGCCCATTGCATTGATACGAGTTACATCTCCGACTGCAGGCGTGCCAATGCTCGTAATGGGAAGCGGCTCGCACGGAGAGCTCTTCGCGCTTACCGCGCGTGTCCTGCGAATGCCGTTCAGTTTTTTCTGCGCGTCCGCATCGAGCGAATACTGAAGAGCACCCCGATCGGTGCCGCGAGGAAGCAGATCGCCATACCGAGGAGTGTGATACCCACGGCCACTGTTGAGAGGAAGCCTTCCGTGTCACCCGGATTGAAGATCGCGACGAGTGCGCCGATCAGCGCCACTAAGAAGCCGACCATGAACGCGACTCGCGTTCGCCGAGCCCAGAGTTGATCGACGTCGGTCATGAGCAGGTCACGCACCCCGGACTCGGTGTAACAGCTGTCGGAAATTCCGCTATGTGTCGGGCCAACTAACGGTTGCTTGTGTTGGACGTGTCGTCGCGATCCTTGATGCTATCCCGAATGGAGCGGAGACTGAGAAGCATTCCTAGTGGGGCCGCGACTGAACCGAGGACGATCGCTCCGAGCACCAGAAAGGAGCCCGTAAGGGAGATGTAATCGTCAGGATCTCCACGATGAACTGCGCGGATCAAGATCCCTACAAAGGCAACACCGAATGCAATCAGGAATGCTCGTCGGGTTCGCCGCGCGAGCTTTTGATCGAGATCGGTCATTGTCGAGACAGCCCACGGTGTGGAGGAGCAAAGGCGCTTGCCTTTCGTTCTGTCGTCCCATGATTACGCGCACTCGCTCTTGGCGCCAGTGAGAGGACGGGCGCTGAGAAAATTACCCCTCACGTAGCGTCTCAATTCACTGCCCGACAGTGCGGCGGGCCACCTGCGCAACCCGCCGCCCGCGTTCGCTACCCAGTCCGCGTCCCATGCACCGCCAGCTGCGCCTTCCCGTCCCCGATCGTGCCATCCACGCCCTCGGCCGAGAAGTGCAGCTTCACCGCCACCTTTCCCTGCTCCGTCTGCAGCGAGCCGGTGATGCCGTCCTCGGTGACCACCAGCCCCGACAGCGTCGTGTGCATCTGCTCGCTCACGAGCGTCGCGCTCATGCAGCCGCTCGCGCGCTCCAGCAGCAACACGCCAGCTGTGGACTCGCGTCCGTCCTTCACGATGGCGATGCGATAGATGCCCGAACCGAGCGAGCTCGCGCACGCGGCCGAATCGCCAGGCGCGCGAACGTGCGGCGTGATGGCCTGCGCCACCGAGGCGAACGAGACGAGCGCAACGGCCGCAACACGGAGCGCGGAGCCGCGCGAATATGTGGATAGGAACATGGGAACCTCCCTGGAAGAGTGACTGCGTGGACCTGCATGCTGCTCATCTTCTTGGAGCACACGCGTTCCCCGAACGGTTGTCGCCTCGCCTGTAAGGATGCGGTAGAGGTGACATCATGTTCGCGTGTCGCTTGTTTTCAGCGTGCGCCGACTCCCTCATCGCCCTCCGCCGCGCCGATCACGCTTCAACAGTTCCATGACACGTTCCGGAGTGCCGCCGGCGCCACACGGCGATACCATTCATCCATGACCTCCAACGCCCATCCCGACCGCGACTACCTCCTCGGCACCCACGACGAGGAGATCGAGCGACTCGGCCTCCAGCATCGCATCTGGCGCGCGCACGCCGCCGCCGCATGGAAGCGCGCCGGCTTCACGCTCGGCCAGACACTGCTCGACGTCGGATGCGGGCCGGGCTACGCAACCCTCGACTTCGCCGAGATTGTTGGACGCACCGGTCGCGTGATCGGAGTGGATCGCTCGCGTCGCTTTCTCGATACCCTCGAGCATCGCGCGCGCGTTCGCGGCCTGGATAACATCACGCTCCACGAGCTCGAGCTCGACGCCGATGCGCCGCTGCCGGCGGAGCAGGTGGATGGCGCGTGGGCGCGCTGGGTGTTCGCGTTCGTGCAGAAGCCGCGCGAGCTGCTCGCGCGCGTGGCGCGCACGCTGCGTCCTGGCGGCGTGCTCGTGATGCACGAGTACTACAACTACGAAGGCTGGACGCTCGTGCCGCCGAACCCCGTGCAGCAGGACTTCGTCAAGCGCGTGGTGGACAGCTGGCGCGCCACCGGCGGCGAGCCCGACATCGGCGCGTCGCTGCCCGCGTGGCTCGAGGGCGCAGGCCTTCGCCTCACCTCGGTGCGCCCGCTCGTGGACATCGTGCCGCCCACCAGCTTCGTGTGGGAGTGGCCATCGTCGTTCGTGGAGATCGGCGCGCAGCGCCTGGTGGACCTGGGCCGCATGACGACCGAGGAGATGCACACGCTCGTGCAGGCTTACGCCGAGAGTGCACAGGTGCCGGGCGCGCTCATGGCGACCCCCGGAGTGATCGAGATCATCGCAACGCGCATATAGTCAATTGCGCAATGGCCGGCCTACGCGGATTCGCACGGACGAACAGATGCGGACCTTCGCGGAAACGACGATGCTTTTGGAACGGCACACTGTACCTAATCCGGTGTGCCGTCCACAAAATCAGTTGTCGTTGCAGTATCCGCACAGGTCCGTTTCAGTTCGTCCGCGAAAGTCCGAGTAGACCGGCCCCGGCGGGGGGGTGTCGCACCACTTCCGCACCGCCTGCTCTTGTCTCGCGCCCCCCGCGCCCATAGCCTGACCACATGATGCTTCGCGAGCGGCTGCAGCAGGAGTTCGACGCGCGGCGCCGCCGCAACCCGCGCTACTCGCTGCGCGCGTTCGCGAAGTCACTCGGCACGTCGCACACCACGCTCTCGCGCACGCTCCGCCAGCGGCAGCGCCTCACCGCGCGCACCATCGAGACCCTCGGTCGCGCGCTCGGCCTGTCCGCCACCGAGCTCCGCGACGCGACCACCGAGGAGCACTGCGCCCTCGTGCTCGCCGCGATCGGCGACGCCCGCTCGCGCCCGGAGTCGCGCAGCCTCGCGGTGATGACCGGACTCCCGATCGACAGCGTCAACGTCGCGCTGCACTGGTTGCTCTATCGCCGCGAGCTCGAGCTGACCACCACCACGCACTGGACTCCCACCACGCCATGAGCACTCCCGCCGTCATTCGCTGGCAGATCGTGGCACCCGACGCCGCCGGCACCGCCAGCTTCTACCAGAAGCTTTTCGGCTGGGAGCTCAGCCAGGACAACGCGATGGGCTACCGCGAACTCAAGGGCGGCAGCAATGGAATCGATGGCGGCGTCTGGCCCGGCCCGCCGCAGCAGGATCGCGCCTTCGTCCAGCTCACCATCTCGGTGCCCGACGTGAAGGCCTACGTCGCGAAGGCCGAGGGGATGGGCGCGAAGGTCATCGTGCCGCCGAGCATGCTGCCGGATGGCGACGAGATGGCGGTGCTGCTCGATCCCGCCAGCATGCCATTCATCGTGGTGAAGCTGGGCTGACTATCCCACTGCACGACAAAAAGCGGCGCCGGCAGGACAGCCGGTGCCGCTTTTTCATGAGAGTGGCCAGGGAGGGAATCGAACCCACGACACGCGGATTTTCAGTCCGCTGCTCTACCAACTGAGCTACCTGGCCGGTGCCGATACACACCCAACCGCTTGCCGCGGCTGGACTTGTGGGCAGACTGAAAAATCTATTCGCCCCCGCCGCCGTTTGGAACCCCTTTGGGCGCGCCCAACCCCTCCACCATCTCCCGCACCAGCGTGTCCTCCAGCGCGAACAGCTCGTTGCGCTTCCGGTCGTACGAACCCGCCCACTGCATCACCCCATCCGTCGCGCTCACCAGCCGCGCCGTGACGCGAATGTGTCCCTCGGATTCCTCGATGGTCCCTTCCGCCAGGTAGTGCGCGCCGGTACGACGCGTCAGCTCCTCGGGGCTCACGCCGCTCCGCAGCAGCGACTGCGCATACGTGGGCGCGATCACCTTCACGCCCTTCATCGCGGTGAACGCATTCGCGACCTGCGTGGTGAGCCCCTCGGCCATCTGCGTGTCGCCCTTCGATCCCGACAGCGCGATGAACGGGCTCACGATGATGGTCGTCACCCCCGGCACCACCGGCGCTGCGGCTACCGCCGGCGCTGGGGGAACCGAGCGTCGCGTCGCCCGCCATGCCCATCCCAGCGCCACCATTGCGAGCACCACGCCCACCGCCGACGTCGCGATCATCCGCCGCCGCACTCGCTTCACCCCGCCCACAGTGTTGGCCGAGCGACGCGGTCGCTCTCCGCTCTCATGCAGGAAGGCGAGTGCCTCGTCGGCAGTCGCCGGCCGCATCGAGGGGTCCCGCGCCAGGCAGGCAGTCACCAGCTCGTCGAGCTCGGGGCTGGTCTCCGGGCGCAGCGAGCCCACGCGCGGCGGGTCTTCCATCAGCTTGGCGCGCAACAGCTCGTGGGCGGGCATGCTGTGAAAGGGCGGCGTGCCCGCGAGCATTTCGTACGCAGTAGCGCCCAGCGCGTACAGGTCGGCGCGGCCGTCGATGTTCGGGTCGCCGGTGGCCTGCTCCGGCGCCATGTAGAGCGGGGTGCCGATGGACATCCCGGTGCCCGTGAGCGGCTCCGAGATGGTCGTGATCTTCGGCGCCCCCGGGTCGGTGCGGACCTGAGCTTCACGGGCAGCCTTGGCCACCCCGAAATCGGCCACCATCGCCGCGCCACCCACCAGCAGCACGTTCTGCGGCTTGATGTCGCGATGGATGATTCCCCGGGCGTGGGCATACGAAAGGGC
This sequence comes from Gemmatimonadota bacterium, assembly GCA_028287305.1. Taxonomy (GTDB): domain Bacteria; phylum Gemmatimonadota; class Gemmatimonadetes; order Gemmatimonadales; family Gemmatimonadaceae; genus JAQBPX01. Next base: position 237,062 of record JAQBPX010000019.1, on the reverse strand, counting down.
CCGCAGCACGTCCCTCAGCACCAGCGTGGTCTCGGCGATCGAGAACTGCCCCACCTCCCGGATCCGCTCGGCCAGCGACTCGCCCTCGATGAAGGGCATCACGTAGTAGGGCAGGCCGTCCACCTCTCCCGCGCCGATCACCCCCACGATGTTGGGGTGCTGGAAGCCGGCAGTCAGCAGGACCTCCCGCTTGAACCGGTCGATGGAGGAAGCCGACATCAGGTGGGTCGGGAGCACCTTGACCACCACCAGTCGTCGGAGGGCCACGTCGCGGGCCAGGAAGACGCGGGACATCCCCCCGGGGCGCAGCTCGCGCTCCAGTTCATAGTGCCCCTTGAGGGCCTGGGCGACGTTCACCTCGTCGAGCGCGCTCACCTGATGTGACGTCCCCCTGAATGCCGCCAGTTGACTGGTCGGGGGCGACGCACCCGCCCCCACGCCCGATTGGACAGCATGAAGGGAAAAAGGGGTTGGCCGCAACCCTTGCATTCCCTTCTCGCCAGATCGTGTCCCTTTCCCTACATTTGGGGGCGATCAGTTCGTCCCTTCCCGCAACTCGATGTTCGTCGTGCCCGCGCGTCCAATCCTCCGACGCCCGCGGGGCTCGTTCGGCGCCCCAGTCGGCGCCCAAACCCCATCAGGGAACCACCGCATGCAGATTCCTCGCTGGACGCTTCGCGTCGCCGCCGTCGCGGCCGTCGTCGCAGCCCTCCTGCCGGCCCGACTCGCTGCACAGGGCGTGACGACCGGCGCCGTCTCCGGCACCGTCACCGATGCCCAGGGCAAGGCAGTTGAAGGCGCCCAGGTCCAGGTGGTCAGCCGCGAGACCGGCTTCACCGCTGCCGCGAACACGCGCGCGAGCGGCTACTACTTCGTGCAGGGCCTCGAGATCGGCACGTACACGGTGCGCGTCCGTCGCATCGGGTTCCAGCCGGCCGAGCGCGCGAACATCGTCGTCTCGCTGTCGGTGTCCACGCGCGTCGACGTGCAGCTCGCGTCGCAGGCCGTGAGCCTCGGCACCGTGTCGGTGAAGGCCGCGAGTGACGCGGCGGAGTTCAGCGCCGCGCGCCAAGGCGTCGCGACCACGGTGAGCGACACGCTCATCCGCCGCCTGCCGATGCTGACGCGCGACTACACGTCGCTCGTGCGACTCACGCCGCAGGTCTCCACGGCGATGAACACGAACGGCCCGAGCGCCAACGGCGCCTACAACCGCCTCAACAACTTCACGATCGACGGCGCGAACCAGAACGACCGGTTCAACCTGAACGGGTCGGGTGGACAGCCGGGCGGCGCGGCGAACTCGAACACCGGCAACAGCCGCACGATCTCGCCCGAGGCGATCAAGGAAGTGAAGGTCGTGCTCAACCCGACCGACGTCCGCCAGGGCAACTTCGCCGGCATGCTCGTGAACGCGGTCACTCGCAGCGGCACGAACGAGTTCCACGGCGGCGCCACGTACGCCTACCGCGACAATTATCTCGGCGCGGAAGCGATTCGCGGCAGCAAGATCAAGGTGAAGAACTACGGCTTCACGCTGGGCGGCCCGATCATCAAGGATCGCCTGCACTTCTTCCTCGCCCCCGAGTGGCAGCAGCGCGAGAGCCCGTCCACGGGCCCGAACGTCGGCGCCGCCGGTGACGTGGCCCTCAACATCTCCACCGACTCGATCGCCCGCGTGCAGGAGCTGGCCAAGCGCTTCTTCGACCCGGGTACGAGCGGCCCGATCCCGATCGCGAACCCGCTGACGAACCTCTTCGGCCGCCTCGACCTCTCGATCAACTCCCAGAACCGCGCGGTGCTGCGCCACTCCGACAATACCACGGAGAGCGTCGCCTTCTCGCGCAACACCAGCTCGTTCAACTCAGCGCCCGGCGCGACCGGCACCAACACCGGCTTCCGTCTCGGTTCGAACTCGTTCAACGCGCGCAACACGAACAAGTCGACCGTCTTCCAGTTCTTCACGAACCTGTCGAACGGCCTCTCGAACGAGTTCCTGACGGGCTACAACACGATCCACGACAAGCGCATCACGCCCGTCACCACCCCGGAGGTCAACGTGGGCGTGGTGCCGACGACGGCGACGGGGGCCGCGCAGCTGGTTCCCTCGGCGGTGATCACCTTCGGCACCGAGCAGAGCTCGGTGGGCAACCAGGCCGACCAGAACATCCTGGAGCTGATGGACAACGTGACGCTGCCGATGGGCAACCACACGTTCACCTTCGGCGGTCGCTACGAGAACTCGAAGGTCTACAACTACTTCAACCAGGGCGCTGGCGGCTACTACGTGTTCCCGAACATCAAGGCGTTCGAGGACCTGAAGCCGACCACCTACCGCTATTCGTACGACCAGTCGGGCACCGGCAACGGCATCCCCGTGCAGTTCAAGGCCGACCAGGTGAGCGCCTACGCGCAGGACCAGTTCCAGGCGACGCCGAACTTCACGCTGACGTACGGCATCCGCGTGGACATGCCGAGCTTCCTGAACACCCCGCTGGAGAACAAGGACTTCAACACGGCATTCAACACGGCCGCCTCGGGCACGCTCGGCTACAGCATCAGCACGTCGGACGTTCCGAAGCGCCGGCCGCTCGTCTCGCCCCGCATCGGATTCAACTGGGACGTGAACGGCGACCTCACGACGCAGGTTCGCGCCAACATCGGCGTGTACACCGCGAACGTGCCGTTCATCCTCGTCGGCAACGCCTACGGCGCCACCGGCCTGGGACGCGTCTCGCTCGTCTGCACCTCCACCGATCCGGGTGGCGTGCCGAGCTTCACGGCCGACATCACCAAGCTGCGCAAGGCGTGCGGCGACGTGCTGCCCGAGCCGGCCGCCGGCGCCGCCGGAACCTCGGGCGTGAACACGAACGACAAGAACTTCAAGTACCCGCAGTACGGCGGATTCTCGGCGGGCTTCGATCGCCAGCTGCCCGGCGGCTTCGTGCTCACGCTCGAGGCGCTCGGCCGCAAGTCGATCAACGGCCTGTTCATCCGCGACCTGAACATCAAGCAGCCGCGCCTCACGGCCAACGGCCAGCCGTACAAGGACCGCAATGGCCGCGTGCTCTACGCGGACACCATCAGCGCGACGGGCGGCGTGACGTTCACGGGCGCCAACGGCCAGAAGTTCCTCTCGACCTACAAGGGCGTGAACTTCACCGGCGGCAACATCTACCTCACGAACCAGAACAAGGACTACAACGTCTCGGGCACGGCGCAGCTGAAGAAGCGCTTCGGCTCCGCGGTCGAGCTGTCGGTGGCGTACACCCGCATGCGCTCGGAAGACGTGCAGAGCCTCACGTCCGACCAGGCGGCATCGAACTGGGCGAACGGCAAGACGTACTCCGGCCTCGAGAGCGACCCGGTGCTGGGCACCTCCGCGTTCGAGCGCCGCAACCGCGTGCTCAGCTACGGCACGTGGACGCTGCCGAACAAGCTCACCGACATCTCGTTCATCTACGAGGGCCGCTCGGGCAACCCGATCACGTACACCTCGAACGGTGACCTGAACGGCGACGGCAACGGCACGAACGACCCGCTCTACATCCCGCGTGATGCGACCAACAGCAACGAGATCAAGATCGGGACGCAGACGGCCGGCGTCTTCACGCAGGACCTGGCGGCGGCGCGCGCCTTCAACCAGTTCATCAGCGACCAGCCCTGCCTCGACAAGCAGCGCGGCAGCATCGTGGCGCGCAACAGCTGCACCTCGCCCTTCCAGCACTTCCTGGACGCGTCGGTGCGCCAGGCCGTTCCCCAGATCATGGGGCAGCGCCTCTCGCTGCAGGTCGACATCGTGAACTTCCTCAACCTGCTCAACCGCAACTGGGGCCAGAACCGCCTGCCCCGCAACTCGAACAACTTCCCGCAGCAGCAGGCGCTGCAGGTCACCGGCCGCACGCCGGGCGCCCTCGGGGATTCGTACCCGGTGTACACGTTCAACTCCGCGCTCCGCACGAGCGGTCCGTGGGTCAAGCTGAACGGCGTCGAGAGCAACTATCGCTTCCAGCTCACGGCGCGATACGCGTTCTGATGCACCAGCGCGCTTGAAGTGAAAGGCCCGGCGACTCAGTTGAGTTGCCGGGCCTTTCACCTTCTGGAGTACTGAGTACTGAGTACTGAGTACTGAGTACTGAGTACTGAGTACTGAGTACTGAGTACCTATCCGTCTGTCCTTGCCCCAACATGGGCCGTGATGACCGACTTGATCCCGCCCCGAATGTTGAAGTCTCCCACGACTTCCATCCACCTGGGCTCGACCACCGCCACCAGGTCATCCAGGATCCGGTTCACCGCGCGCTCGTAGAAGATGCCGTCGTTGCGGAAGCTCCAGAGGTAGAGCTTGAGGCTCTTGAGCTCCACGCACTTCTCGCCCGGCACGTAGTTGATGTGCATGGTCGCGAAGTCGGGCGCACCGCCCTGCAGCTGCGCGAGTTCCTCCGCGTCGCTCTCCACGCCGCCCAGCGGGCAGAGCGAGGTGAACTCCGGACACTGCATCCGGATCTCGTAGTCACGACCCGCGTACGGGTTCGGAAAGGTCTCGAGGATCTCTGGTCTTGGCATGACGAAAATGTACAGGGAAAATGCCGGCCTCGGCAGCAACCTGCCTCTGGCGAACGCCGAACCCGTGTCGTATGTTCGCAGTGGGTCGGTTGCTCTCTGGCGCCGATCAAAATGCCGCCGTGAGAACGGCATGGCGGTATCGCCCCCCGGCACAGCCCGGGGGGCACTTTTTTTGGGGTAGTTCGCGGCGGCTGTTCACACCGCACACCGCACACCCCACACCGCTTTCAGTTTCCCCGCAGCTTCCTCGAGTACTCCTCGAGCACCTGCTTCTCCGCTGCCGACAGTGAATCCAGCCCCTCGGCGGAAATCTTGTCGAGCACGCGATCGGCCTCCGACCGCCGCACCTCGCGAGGCGCCGGCACGCCCGGCGCCGGCAACGGGCGCTTCTCGCGCACTGCAGCCCGGCTCTTCGCGACGACCTCATCCACTTCGTCCAGCCGCTCCCGGTTGCGCGTGCGCGGGATGGCGCGCGGGGTGTCGTCGTCGCTCAGGTCCGGCGCGTTCGAGACGCGCTGCCGCAGCTGCTCGATGCTCACGTTGTGCGGCCGCTTGAGGAACAGGTAGGCGAGCGCAAAGCCGCCGACGTGCGCCGCATACGCAATGTCGCCCGAGCCGCCGGCTTCCACGTTCGCGTAGATCCCGAGCGACACGTTCATCGCCGCGAGCAGGAACACCAGCGTGCGCACGCGCATGGGCACGATGCCGAAGAGGAACACCTCGTCGCTCGGCCAGAGGTGCTGGTAGGCGTACATCACGCCGAACACCGCCGCGCTCGCCCCGATCAGCACGCCGCTGCGCGCGAAGAGCGCGTGGAAGAGCACGCCGCCCAGCCCGCACCACAGGTAGAAGGCCGTGAAGGTGCGCGAGCCCCACGCATGCTCCACGCGCGGGCCGAACACGAACAGCGCGTACATGTTCGACGCCAGGTGCCAGAAGCCGGCGTGCACGAACAGGTAGGTGGTCACTCCCCACCAGCCGCGCGGGAACTCAGCCGGCTGGAAGCCCAGCACGCTGGCCATCTCGCCCGCCGGCACGATGGTCCACTGCAGGAACAGGAACGCGACGTTGATCGCGATCAGTGCCTGCACCGCGGGAGTCATCCGCGGGTGGTCGGGAGAGGTGTCGGTGAGCTGGAACGACATGGCGGCGGCGCGGGACGCGGGACGACGAAAGCTACTGTACGACACGCGCCGGGGCGCGGTGTTCCCTTGCGACGCCCGTTAGCGCATGCCCGTGGGCGGCGGCAGCCGGAGCATGAATCGCGTGTCGCCGTGCAGCGCGGTCGCGCGCTCCATCAGCATGATCCAGCGGCGGTCGCGGTCCACCGGGGTGTTCGCCGGCGGGTGCACCACCACCTGCACCTCGTCGCTCGCCGCATGTGCCTGCTCGACGATCCGCAGCAGCTGGCCGTCACTCGTCGCATCGCCCGGCAGCACCACCAGCGCATGCGGCACCTTCGATGACTTCGCCTGCGCGAGCGATTCGCAGGCGCGCTCGAGGTTCGCGTCGGCGGCGCCGCCGTCGAGCACGACCTGCAGGAGGCCCAGGTGCTTCATCAGTGGCGGCAAGGCGTCGGGACGCTGGCCGTCCACCTCGAGCAGCACCGGAAGCGGTGGCGCATGCCGGTCGAACGCCGCGACCAGGAACTCCGCATTGCCCAGCGGATCCCGTCCGCCCACCGCGATCGAGTGGAATGCCCCGCGCGCCGTCCATCGCTTGAGCTCGCCCCCCATCGCATCCGCCGTGTACATCGTCGCCGTCTCCGCCTCGGCGGCGAAGCGCACGAAGAGCTGCCGCCGCCCCTGCCACGGGCCCAGCGCCTGCAGCCCAGCGGGAATCCCCGCCAGCGCCGCACTCGGTCCCACGGTCTTGTTCATGCGCTTCGTTCCTCCAGCGCGAGCAACGCGATTCGCTCGCAGAGCTCGGGAAAGGTGATCCCCGCGGCGGCGGCCGCCTGTGGTACGAGACTGAGCTGCGTCATGCCCGGCAGCGTGTTCGCCTCGAGGCAGAACAGGCCACCGTCCGCCGCCATCCGGAAGTCGATGCGCGCGCAGCCACGCAGCTTGAGCGCCGAGAAGGCATGGCGCGCATGATCCTGCGCTTCCTGCGCCCGCTCCGCCGGGATGTCGGCCGGGAAGATCTCCTCCGCCATCCCCGCGGTGTACTTGCACTCGTAGTCGTAAATCTCGTGCTTCGGGATGATTTCGCCAACCGGCAGCGCCTCGCCCCCGAGAATCGCCACCGTGAGCTCGCGGCCGGCGATGAACTGCTCGATCATCACCTCGTCGTCGTAGCGGAACGCCTCGCGCACCGCGTCGGCGAACTGGTCGCGCTGCTTCACCACCGTGAGGCCCACCGTGGACCCCTGCTTCGAGGGCTTCACGATCATGGGAAGCCCGATCAGCTCCAGCGCCTCCGCCTCGAGGTCCTCGAGCGTGTCCGCGTCGCCCCGTCCACAGGACGCCGGCGCCATGATCCAGTCGGGGGTCGGCACGCCGGCGTCACGCAGCACGCGCTTCGACATGTCCTTGTCCATGGCGAGCGCGCTGGCCAGGTGACCGCTGCCGGTGTAGGGCACGCCCGTGAGGTCGAGCAGCGCCTGGATGGTGCCGTCCTCACCCGCGCCGCCATGCAGCGCGAGGAAGGCGACGTCCACCTCCGCGGGCTGCGGCAGCGTGCGTACGGTGGCCGGCAGCGACTCGCGGGCCATCACCACCAGCGAATCCTGCGACGGAGGCGCCGTATCCACCACGCCGGCCGCGATGAGGGCACGCTCCTCCGCCTCGGTGAGCGCGCCACGCGTGGTGTCCACGGTGACCACGTCGTGTCCCCGCTGGCGCAGCGCGTCGGCCACGCGCAGGCCGCTCGCGATGGAGACGTCCCGCTCGGAGCTCGTGCCACCCATCAACACGGAGATGCGCATGCTCAGCGCGCCATGAGGTAGGAGAGCAGGTCTGAGCGCGTCACGATGCCCGCCAGCTTGCCGTCGCGCCGCACGAGCACCGCGGGGTTCGCCTTCGTGAGCTGCTTCGCCGTCTGCTCCACCGACAGGTCGGCGTTCGCCTCCGGGAAGGGCTCGTCCATCACCTCGCCACAGGTCGCGTCGAGGAACTTCGTGCTTTCGAGCCCGCGCGTGGTCAGCTGGAATTCCGTCACGCTGCCCACGCACTTCTCGCCGTCCATCACCGGCAGCTGCGAGACGTCGTGCAGCTTCATCAGTCCCAGCGCCTGGCGCACGAGCATGCCCGGCGCCGCGCCGACGAGCGACGCCGGTCCGCTGCCCTTCACGCTCAGCAGGTCGCCGAGCGTCGCGCGATCCGGCTCGAGCATCTGGTTCTCGCGCATCCACTCGTCGTTGTAGAGCTTCGAGAGGTAGCGCTCGCCGGTGTCGCAGAGGAAGGTCACCACGCAGGCATTGGGATCGTCCACCTCGCGCGCCACCTGCAGCGCGATGTGCGTGATGAGCCCGGCCGAGCCGCCCACGAACAATCCTTCTTCACGCGTGAGCCGGCGCGCCATGGCGAAGGAATCCTTGTCGCTCACCGTGCGGTAGTCATCCACCAGCGACAGGTCGAGCGTGCCCGGCACCTTGTCCTGGCCGATGCCTTCCACCTTGTAGGGCGCACCCTCGGGGTGGCCCAGGCCCTTCGTGCGCCACATCTCGGCCAGGATGGATCCCGTGGGATCGCCGGCGATGATCTTGATGTTCGGGTTCTTCGACTTGAGGTAACGCCCCGCGCCGGTGATGGTGCCGCCCGTTCCCGCGGAGGCCACGAAGTGCGTGATGCGGCCTTCGGTCTGCTCCCAGAGCTCGGGGCCGGTGGTCGCCTCGTGCGCGTCGGGATTCGCCTGGTTGTAGAACTGGTCGGCGAGGATCGCGTTCGGCGTCTCCGCGGCGATCTTGCGCGCGAGCACCACGTAGTTGTCGGGATGGTCGTATGCCACCGCGGTGGGCGTGATGATCACCTCGGCCCCGAAGGCCTTGAGCAGGCGCACCTTCTCCTGCGACATCTTGTCGGGCATCGTGAAGATGCAGCGATAGCCCTTGAGCGCAGCGGCGATCGCGAGTCCCACGCCGGTGTTGCCGCTCGTGCCCTCCACGATCGTTCCGCCCGGCTTGAGCTTTCCCTCGCGCTCGGCCTGCTCGATGATCGGCAGGCCGATGCGGTCCTTCACCGAGCCGCCGGGATTGAAAAAGTCCGCCTTGCCGTACACCGGCGTGCGGATGCCGCGCGTCACGCTGTTGAGGCGGATGAGCGGCGTCCAGCCGATGGTCTGCAGCACGTCATCGTAGGGACGGCGATTGCGTTCGTGCATGGGTCCTGGGTGCGGCGCGCTCATGGTCGCGCAGCCGGCGCCGCGGTGGGCGACGGGCGCTTCCGAAGGATGGTGTCGCCCGGAAGCGCTGGCGCCTCGGGATGACGGAAGTAGACCGGGAAGAGGATCGAGACGGCCATCGCTTCCCCGCGCAGCTTGGCGGGGACGAATCGCAGGTCGCGCGAGCCGCGCACGGCGGAGGAGTCGAGCGAGCCATAGCCGCTGGATTCCTCTATGCGCGTGGAGTCGGGCACCACCTTGCCGTCGCGGTCCACTCGGATGCGAAGGGTGACGTTGCCCTGCACGCGACGCGCGTAGAGCGCGGCGGGATAGCGGAAGGGCAGCTCCTGGTTGAGCACCACGGGGAGCTCGTCGGGGCGGCTCGCCGCCGCCGCCTCGAAGCCCGCGGCCATGCCCTTGGTGGTCTTGTCATCCATGCAGCCAGCGCCGGCTGCGAGGAGCGCGGCGAGCGCAACCGGTGCGACGCGCGCAACGTGCTGGCGAATGGAGGCTCGGTGCATGGCGGAATCTATCCCTCGCGCGCGTCGCGAACGAGCTGGTCCAGCAGCTGGAGCGCGGCGAGCGGGGTGAGGGCGTTGGGGTCGGTGGCCCGCAGGCGGTCGAGCACCGGATGCGGAGTCGCGCCGAAGAGTGCGAGCTGCGACGCGGGCCCCGCGGGCGCCTTCTGTACCTTCTGCGGGCCGCGAGCCGCGAGCCCTTCCACCAGTGTCCCGCCCTCGAGCAGCTTGAGCACCTCGCGCGCGCGCGCGATCACGTCGGTGGGGAGCCCGGCCAGGCGGCCCACCTCGATGCCGTAGGAGCGGTCGGCGCCCCCGGGCTGGAGGCGGTGCAGGAAGAGCACCTGGTCCCCGACCTCGCGCACGGCCACGTTATAGTTGCGAAGTGCTACTAATTCGTCGGAGAGCTGCACCAGCTCGTGATAGTGCGTGGCGAACACGGTCTTGCAGCCCACGCGATCGTGCAGGTGCTCGCTCACCGCCCACGCGATGGACACCCCATCGTACGTGGAGGTGCCGCGCCCGATCTCGTCGAGCAGCACCAGGCTCCGCGCCGTGGCGGTGTGCAGGATGGCGCTCGTCTCCGCCATCTCCACCATGAAGGTGGACTGGCCTCGCACCAGGTTGTCGCTCGCGCCCACGCGCGTGAACAGCCGGTCGGCGATTCCCACCACCGCACTGCTCGCCGGCACGAAGCTGCCGACCTGCGCCATGAGCACGATGAGCCCCACCTGCCGGAGGATCGTGCTCTTGCCGGCCATGTTCGGGCCGGTGAGGATGATCATCCGCGCGTCCTGCGTGAGGCGCACGTCGTTGGGGATGAAGGTGTCGCGCGGCATCATGCGCTCCACCACGGGGTGGCGCCCCGCCACGATCTCGAGCGCGAAGTCGTCGGTGACCACCGGGCGCACGTAGCCCTCGCGTGCGGCGACGTCCGCCAGCGTGGAGAGCACGTCGAGCTCCGCCGCGGCGCGCGCCGCGCACTGCAGGCGCGTGATCGCCCTGGCAATCCCGGCGCGCAGCGCCTCGAACAGCTCCCGCTCGCGCCGCTCGATGCGCTCCGCCGCGGTGAGCACCTTCTCCTCGTACTCCTTGAGCGCCACGGTCACGAAGCGCTCGCCATTCGAGATCGTCTGTCGCCGCTGGAAGTCCGCGGGCACCGACGCGAGGTTCGCGTTCGTGACCTCGATGTAGTACCCGAACACCTTGTTGAAGCCGACCTTGAGCGACGAGATGCCGGTGCGCTCGCGCTCCTCGGTCTGGATGCGCGCGATGGAATCCTTGCCGCCGTCGCGCAGTGCGCGCAGCTCGTCGAGCTCCGCGTCCACGCCGGGCGCGATCGTCGGCTCGTCGCCGATCTGCATCGGCGCGCGCTCCACCAGCGCCTCGCGAATGCGCTGCGCTTCCTCCGCGCATCCCTCCCACCGCGTGAGCACCTCGGCGATCACGCCCCTCGTGCCGACGCGCATTGCCGCGCGCTCCACCTCGGGCAACCGCGAGAGCGAAGCGCCGAGCGCGCCGAGCTCCCTCGGCGTGCTGCGGCCGAGCGCGGCCTTGGTGGCCAGGCGCTCGATGTCACGCACGCCATCGAGGGCGTCGCGCAGCGCCTCGCGGGCGATGGGATCCTCCACGAGTGCCTGCACGCTCTCGAGCCGCGCATCGATCGCCGCGCGCGAGGTGAGCGGCGCCAGCAGCCACTGTCGCAGCAGGCGCGCGCCCATCGGCGTTGCGGAGCGGTCGAGCACGGAGAGCAGCGTGCCCTCGGTGCCGCCGCCACGCAGCGACTCCACCAGCTCGAGGTTGCGGCGCGTCATCTCGTCCAGCGGCATCACGCCGCCCGGCCGCTCCACGATCGGGCGCGACAGCTGGATCCCCGACGGCTGCAACTCGCGCAGGTAGCGCAGCAGCGCCCCCGCTGCCCCGATCGCGGGGCCGTCGGATTCGCCGAGCCCGAGCCCGTCGAGCGAGAGCAGCGCGAAGAGGCGCGTGAGCTCGTCGCGCGCCAGCGACGCGTCGAACTCCCACCCTTCGCGCTCGGTGACCAGCGCGCCCTCCGCGCCGCGCTGCGCCGGCGCGCTGATCACCGGCGCGCCGGCCGGCAGCACCAGCTCGCGTGGCGCGATGCGCGCCAGCAACGGCTCGAGCTCGCGCAACGGCGCGAGGAACATGCGCAGCTCGCCGGTGGAGACATCTGCGGCGGCGACGCCGACTATGGTATCTGGAGATACCTCGCGCGGCGGCACGCTCACGGCGCACACGTAGTTGTTCCGCGCGCCATCGAGCATGTCGTCGCTGTAGGCGACCCCCGGCGTGATCGTCTCGACCACTTCGCGCTTCACCACGCCCTTCGCGAGCTTCGGATCCTCCACCTGCTCGCAGATCGCGACGCGATATCCCTGGCCCACCAGCCGGCGCAGGTAGTCGGCGGCCGCCTTCACCGGGATCCCCGCCAGCGGCACTTCCGACGCACCGCCATTGTTGCGCGCGGTGAGCGTGAGGCCGAGCACGCGCGACGCCGTCTCGGCGTCCTCGAAGAACATCTCGTAGAATTCGCCCATCCGGAAGAACAGGATCGCGTTCTGGTGGCGCGCCTTGATCTCCCGGTACTGCAGCATGAGCGGCGTGGTGGTCGCGGAACTCACGGCGCGTCCTCCGTGACGTATCCCGGAATCCCCCGCTTCCTGAGTGACGCCTGCATCGCAGCCGCCTCGGCACGCGTGGCGAACGAGCCGACGCGCACGCGAAACGGCTTCGCGCTGCCCGTGACGTGCGCCTTGAGCCCGCGCTTGCCGAGCTTCTTCACGAGTGCGTCGGCGTCGGCGCGCGCGGCGAAGGCGGCGACCTGGACTGCGAAGGCGGGCTTTGAGCCCTTGGCGTCGGGCCTTGGACTTTGGGCTTTGGGCTTTGGCAACGGCGCGGGCGGCGGCGAAACGACAGGCGCAGGCGCAGCAATCGGCGGCGCAACCGATGGCGCGACCGGGGGCGCGACCTGCGCGCTGTCGCGCGCCGGCGCAGCAGCGTCAGGCACTCCGCTGCATCGCGACGCGTAGAAGTCCACCTGGTTGCGGAGCTCTGCATCCTCCGCCGGGATCGCAGCGCGTGCGGTGCGCAGCGCAGTGCAGCCGCGCGGCACGTCCCCCTGCTCGAACAGCAGGCGCGCCAGCCAGAAGCCCGCGCGGCCGCGTTGCGGGCTGCCCGAGAAATCGCGGAGGAACTGCTGCAGGTGCGCGGTGGCCGGCGGGCGGTCGTTGCGCGTCATCTCCAGCTGCGCCAGTTGCAGCAGCGCGCTCTCCGTGCGCGCATGCAGCGGATACTCGACGATCAGCTGGCGGTAATCGCGCTCCGCATCGGCGGCCGTCGCCGCGAGCGCCGCGTGCCAGTAGAGCGCTTCCGCGTACGCCGACGGCTCGAGTGACGGGCGCGCCAGCATCGAGTCCACCAGCTTTCGCCCCTCGGCGCCATTCCCTTCCATCACCAGGCGCCGCGCGCGCACGTATGTGGAATCCGTGGGCACGCTGTCCATCGAGGCCTGCGCGCGCACCGCAGCCGGCATCAGCAAGGCCGCGGCCAGCAGTGCAGCGAACGCGACGCCGCCCTTCGTGCGCCGCGTCATGCCGCCGAGCGCCGTGGGGAAAGCTGGCCGCACATCGCGAGCACGAGCGTCGAGAGGACCTGTTCCTCCGACGAGATGCGCGTTTCCTTCAGCGCGGCATCGGCCTGCACGAGCGCGTCGAGCGCCGCGTCGAGCCGGCGCGCGTCCTGCTTCGGCGCGCGCTTCGTCCACGCGTTCACGGCCTCGCCCCACGAACGCCCGGGAAATGCGCGCCCTTCCTTGAGCAGGTTGTACAGCTCGCCCGAGAGCCGGTTCGCGGCCAGCCCCTTCGCGTCTGCCCACGCAAGCGCGAGCGTCTGCGTGGAGAGCGCCATCACGATCGAGACGCCGGTCTGCTTGGGCTGCTGCAGCAACGTCTCGATCATGGCGAGCGCCGGCGTGGCGTCGCCGTCCGCTACGAAGTCCAGGAAGGCGCCGAGGGTCTCCTCGCGACGAATGCCCACGATGGCGCTCACGGCGTCCTCGTCGATCGGCGCGCCATTCGTGTAGCTCGCCAGCTTGTCGAGCTCCAGCTTGAGCAGCGGCAGCTCGTCACCCACGGCGGCCTGCAGCAGCGTGGACGCGCCGTCGGTGATCGAGACGCCGAGCTGCGACGCGTAGTGCTCGATCCATCTGGGCACCCGCGTGCCGGTCAGGGGATCGAATTCCACCGCGACGACGAGCTCGGTGATCCCGGCGTCGAGCTTCGCGCCGGCTGCTGCCATCAGCACGAGCACCGTGTCCGATGCCGGATGCGCCAGGTATCGCTCGAGCGCGGAGTGAGCGTCCTTCCTGAGCGCGGTCACGTCACGCACCACCACCACGCGGCGATCGGCCATCATCGGGGGCGTGCCGAGCAGCACGCCGAGCGCCTCGCCATCGAGGTCGGCGCCGCGCCGAATCTCGAGATTGAAGTCCTTCGTGGCGGGATCCACTGCAGCCGCGAGCAGCTGCTGGAGGTTCTCCTCCTTCAGGTACTCTTCCTCGCCGAAGAGGAGGTATGCGGGGGCGAATTCGCGGCGCTTGACCTGATCGCGCAGCAGCTTGACGGACATGCGCCAAATATAGGGGCCGAGCCCCGCCGCGCGGCGATGCCGGTGGCGCGGCTAGTGGTCGCCCGCGGAGGGCTGCTGCAGCTCGAGGTTCGCGAGGTGCATCTGTGCCTGTCCCACGGCCATCACCGCGGGCCACACGGGCATGCCGACGCCCACCGAGGCGAGCAGCGCGGCGTTCGCGATGGGAGACGGCTGTTGTTCCGGCACGCTCGCCACGACCGGCGCGAGGCGCAGCGGCTCGAGCGGTCGCTGGCCGCGAAGGCTGAGCAGGGCGTACACCGCGAGCGCCACGCAGGTGGCCGCCCCGGCGAACGCGCCGGCCCACGGGAGGTGCGCCGGCGTCTCCGAGCGAACGTCCTGCAGTCGCGACTCGAGCCGCGCCATAAAGTCGTCCGACGTGCGAATGGACGGAAGGGTCCGCGCGAGCATCAGTCCGCGGCGCACCGCGGTGTCGCGTCGTGCGCAGCGAGGGCAGGCGCGCAGGTGCGCATGCATCGCCTCCATCTCGAGGTGCGGCAGGAACGAGTCGACATAGGCGACGTGATGCTCGGTGAAGCGACGACAATCCATCGGGTATTCGGCCTGGCTCGGGGGATGGGGCAGGGGACAGTACACTCTGGAGGGTACCGAGTTCCGACGGCAGGTGTGAGGAGCTGTGGGGCTGGGGTATGGGGAAAAGCAGAACGGCGCCCCTGGGGGAGACGCCGTTCCGCTGTTTCCGCAGTTGCACCTGCAGTTCCTCACACCTCACACCTCAGCCCCTCACTCCCGCAGTCCCGGTTCAATGATCGCCGCAAACGCGTTCCTCGCGCGGTTCAGCCGCGACTTCACCGTGCCGAGGTTGCAGTCCGTGATCTCCGCGATCTCCTCGTACGACTTGCCCTCGAGCTCGCGCAGCACGAACACCTGGCGATGATGCTCCGGCAGCTGGGCCACCGTCTCTTCCACCAGCGCGCGCAGGTGGCGCTTGCGGTAGAGGTCGTCCGGTCGCGACGTGGTATCCTCGAACTGCAGCGGCCGGTCGTCGTCCTCGTTCCGCGACGACAGCGTCTGGAAGAGCACCAGCGGATTCCGCGAGCGGTTGCGCAGCTCGTTCTTCGCCAGGTTCGAGGCGATGGTGTACGCCCACGTCGAGAACTTCTTCGACGGGTCGAAGCGGTGGAGGTGGCGATACACGCGGATGAAGACCTCCTGCACCAGGTCCTCGGCCTTCTCGCGATCGCCGATCGTCCGATATATGAAGTTCAACAGCCGGGTCTGGTAGCGCTCGACGAGCACCGCAAAGGCGCGCTCGTCTCCCGCGAGGAAGCTCGCAACCACCGCGGCGTCATCCGCCGCGCGGAGCTGCTCCCGGGTAACCACGCCCTGCTGGGCGGTACGCTTCATCGCGACCTCAGCCATAATGCCCTTCCGAGAAAGAGGATGCACTGCGAAGACCCCTGGCCACCGGCCCGTCTCACTCGCCGTGCGCCACCCTGTAAAGCAGGTGGCATACCTGTTTGACGCCGCCAATCTTCTCTCGTTAAGAGCTGTTGCCTCAACGAGTTAGGCCAACTCTGCCATAGCAGAAGCCCTCGCGCTGTGTCCACCATTCCGGACAGGCTGCGAGGGCGTTGCCTTACTATTGAGACAACCACGCCGGCGAAAGAGTTGCCGGTCCTGCTGGGCTCGCTAGGTCCTGAACCCCGCAGCGAAGAGGATTCCCGCGATCGTCTTTCCGTCCCTGATCTCCCCCTCCTTTATCAACTGCAGGGCGCGTGAGAGGGTCACGGTTTCCAGTGTCAGGAACTCGTCGGCCTCCCGCGCCGACTCCCCGCGCGTGAGTCCCGTGGCCATGTAGAGGTGGATTTTCTCGTCGGTGAAGCCGGGCGTGGTATAGATGGTCGTGAGGAATTCGAGCGACTCCGCCGTGCAGCCCGTCTCCTCCTGCAGCTCCCGGCGCGCACATTCGGCCGGGTCCTCCCCGGCATCCAGGCGGCCCGCGGGGATCTCGTAGATCTCGCCATCCGCGGCGTGCCGGAACTGGCGAATCAGCAGCAGCTGCGGGTCGTCGCCACGCGGGTCGCTGAGAAAGGGCACCACGGCGCTCGCGCCCGAGTGCCGGATGATCTCGAGGTCGCCCTCCGACCCGTCCGGGAAGCGCACGTGATCCACGTCCAGGTTGATCACCCGGCCGGTGTGGATCCGCCGCGTCGAGAGCAGCGTCATCCCACCACCTCGCCGAACGCCAGCGCTTCCATCGATTCCCGGATCCCGGACACGTTGCCCACCACGAGCATCTGCATCGCCTCGGGCTGCAGGTGGCGTCGCGCGGCCTCGAGCACGTCGTCCACCGTCACCCCGCGCACGCGCTCCCGGTAGCGATCGAAGTAGTCCTCAGGCAGCCCGAACGCCACCAGCGCGGACAGCGCGGCGGCGATGGCGTGGGTGGTCTCGTAGCGAATCGGGAACACGCCATCCAGGTAGCTGGTGGCCAGCGTCAGCTCCTCCTGCTCGATGGTCGCCGAGCGCATGCGGTCGATCTCGAGCAGCGCCTCGCGCGCCGCGGCGGCGGTCACGTCGCTCTGCACGGCGGTGGAAACCACGAAGGGGCCCGGCTGGCGGCGCCAGTCGAAGTACGACGAGGCACCGTAGGTGTAGCCGTGCGCCTCGCGCAGGTTGAGGTTGATGCGCGAGGAGAACAGGCCGCCGAGCACCGCGTTCATCACCAGGATGGGGAAGTAGTCCGGGTGCGCGCGCTCCACGCCCACGTGTCCGAGGCGCAGCTCCGACTGCGCTGCGTCGGGCCGCGACACCAGGTGCACGGCGCGCGTGGTGCGCGCGGGGGCGACCAGCGTCTGCACCGCGATGGGCGCCTCACCCGACCACGCGCCCAGCGCTGCCTGCGCCATTTCCGCCGCCGCGTCCACCGTGAGGTCGCCCACGATCACGCACGTGGCGCCCGCCGGGCGGTAGCGTGCCTGGTAGAACGCCTGCACCTGCTCGCGCGTGAGCGCCTCGACGTCGGCCTCGCGTCCGCCATCCGGCCGCGCAAAGCGCGAGCGCGCATCGTAGAGCACCTGCGCAAATGTCTCGTCGGCCAGGCCGCGTGGCTCGGATCGCAGTTGCAGCAGGTCGGAGATGCGCTCCGACTTGAGCCGCTCCACTTCCCGCGCGGGAAAGGCGGGATCGCGCAACACCTCGCCGAGCAGTGACATCGCGGCCGGCAACCGCTCCGTGAGCGCGGTGAGCGACACCGTCGCCAGGTCCCAGTCGGCGTGCGCTTCCACGGTCGCACCGAGGCGCTCGAACGCTTCCGTGAGCGCGGCGCCATCGCGCTGCGACGTGCCCTCGAGCATCAGGCGCGCGGTGAGCTGCGCGATGCCGTCCTGCCCCTCGGGATCCGCGGTCGCACCGCCCTCCACCAGCAGCGCCACGGTGGCGATCGGCAGCTTGCGCACCGGCGCCACGATGAGCCGCAGGCCGTTCGCGAGCACGCGCCGCTCGAAGCGCGGAAAGTGCCAGGGGCGCGGCTCGGTTGCCGTGGGGCGCGATGGAAGCACGACGCTCGCGCTCATGCGCCCGCCTCCGCCATCACGCCTTCGTTCGCCGCGGCATCCTGCGGCTCGCGCGGCACGAAGAGCAAGCTGGCCCGGTTGTCCTCGCCCAGCCGCGCGGCGATGAACGCGTTCACCGCCTCGGCGGTCACCGCGCGATAGCGATCCACCTGCTCGTTCACCAGACGCGGCTCCCCGAAGTAGGTCGCGAACAGTGACAGCTTGTCGGCGCGCTCTCCCGCCGACTGCAGCGACGAGATCATGTCCGTCTCGATCAGCGTCACCGCGCGCGCCACCTCCGACTCCGTCACGCCCTCGGCGATCAGCCGGTCTATCTCGCTCGCCACCTCGGACTCGAGCTGCTCGGCGGATATTCCGGGACGTGCGGTGGCGTCCACCACCAGCAGGTCGCTGCCGCGCGTCAGGTCGTAGGTGAAGGCCTGCGCCTCCGCCGCCACCTGCTTCTCGCGCACGAGCGCGCGGTGCAGCCGGCTTCCCTTCCGCATCCCGAGGATCGCGCCGCACACGCTCGCCGCGTAGTACGCGTCGCTGCCGAACACGGGCGAGAGGAATGCGAGGAACAGCCGCGGCAGGGCCACGTCATCGGGCACGATCTCGCGCTTCCACATGCCGAACGTCTCGGCCTCCGGCACCTCGGGGGGCGCGGGACGGGCCTCGCTGGGCGGGATCGGGCCGAAGTGCTTCTCCACGAGGGTGCGCACCACCGCGGGATCGAAGTCGCCCGCGATCGAGAGCACCGCATTGTCGGGCGCATACCACGTGGAGAAGAAGGCCGCGACGTCCTCGAGGCTCGCCGCGTCCAGGTCCTCCATCGAGCCGATCAGCGAATGGTGAAACGGATGCGAGGCGGGAAAGCAGAGCGCCGGCAACCGCTCCCACCACGTGCCGTAGGGCTGGTTGTCCATGGACCAGAGGCGCTCGTTCTTCACCACGTCGCGCTGCGTGTCGAGCTTCTGCTGCGTCATGGCCGGCAGCAGCTTGCCCATGCGATTCGCCTCGAGCCAGAGCACGAGCTCGAGCTCGTGACTCGGCACCGTCTCGAAGTAGTTGGTGCGCTCCAGCCACGTGCTGCCATTCAGCGTGCCGCCCGCGCGCTGCACGAGCATGAAGTGCTCGTTGGTGCCGACGTCCGCCGATCCCTGGAACAGCATGTGCTCGAACAGATGCGCGAACCCCGTGCGTCCCTCGCGCTCGTTCGCCGACCCCACGTGATACCAGAGGTTCACGGCGACGAGCGGCGCCGTGTGATCCTCGGAGAGCGTGACGAACAGCCCGTTCTCCAGGCGAAAGGTGTCGATCGGGATTCGCATGGGCGAAAGTTGCACCGGCCAGCCGCGCTCTGGAACCCTGCTAGTTCCCGCGCTCGAAGAGGAACGCCGCCGGCGCCTTGAAGGATTCGCTGAACAGGTACTTCCACGACTCGCTCGGGCTGGCCGAGATGCGGCTGGTGGGCGTCGGCGAGCTGTGGGGATGCAGCCCGAAGCGCCTCGCGAGGATCGAGAGGCGCAGCATGTGAAAGGGATCGCTCACCAGGATCACCTCGGCCTTGCCCCGCGCCGCCAGGAGCGCTGCCACGCTGCGCATGGACTCGCTGGTGGTGCGGCCGGTGTTTTCCAGCTCGATGGCCGAGTCGGGGACGCCGCGCATCATCGCGTAGCGACGGCCCACGGCCGCCTCACTGGTGGTGTCGCCCACGCCCGTCCCGCCGGTGAACACGATCTCCGGCGCGGCGCGCTGGCGATAGAGCTCGATGGCATGGTCGAGCCGCGCGCGCAGCACCGGCGAGGGCCGGCCAGCGTACTGTGCGGCGCCCAGGACCACGATGGCGTCACCGTGCTGGTCGGTGCGCCGGTATTGCCAGCCGACCACGGCCAGGAACGAGAGGATCCAGGACGCGACCAGGGCGACGACGACTCCGCGCGCGACGCGGGTCCACAGCGGCGGTCGCGGCGGCAGCATGGGGCGGAAGCTAGCGTGGCGCGCGCGCGCGGTGGAAGCGCTGGGCCCTGCTCACTCAGCGAGTCCGAGCATTCCCAGCCAGAACACGTCGAATGCGACGGCCGCGTGCGAGCCCTCATCTCCCTTGCGGAGCGCCAGTCCGTCGAGGAGCGCGACCGTCGCGCGGGCGATGAAGGCGTCGGGCACGCGCGGTGCCAGGCCGAGCTGCTCGAACAGCCAGTGCACCGTCTCCCTCGCCGACTCCACCCTTGCCTCGTTCGCCGCGGCCACGGCGGCGCGCACGGCCGGCTCATCGCTGAAGGCGAGGGCGGCGAGGAGGGCGACGTCCTCGCGCGCGAGCTCTTCCTCCATCCACGAGCGCAGCGCCGCCACCGCTCGCGTTCCCTCGGGCCGCGCGCGCAGCTCCGCCTCGCGCCCGAGGATGCGCACGCACGCCTCGCCGAGCAGCGCGACGATCAGTCCGGACTTGTCGGTGAAGTGGTAGAGCAGCAGCCCCTTGCTCACCTGCGCCTCGGCGGCGATGGCGCCGAGCGTGGCGCCACTCGCGCCGCCGCGCCGGATGCAGCGCGCGGCGGCGGCAAGGATGTGCTGGGGTTGGGTCATCGCGCCTGCAATATGGCGCTGCCGTGCTGGACGGAAACCGGCGAATTTTGCATCTTGGTGGCCAACCCCCCTGGGAGGCCTGCATGAAGTGGCTTCGACGCAGCGGACTCGCGCTGGGCGCGCTCGTCGCGCTCCTCGCCGTCTGCCTCACCGCCGCGTACGGATTCGCCGGCGCGCGCGCGCGCCGCAGCATTGCCGTTCCCGCAGAGCACGCCGTTGTCCAGGCGGGTGTGCCTGATGTCGCGACAACACCATCCGGCGCCGCGCTGGTCGAGCGGGGACGTCACCTGGCGGTTTCCATCGCGAAGTGCGTGGACTGTCATGGCAGCAACCTTGGGGGGTCGACCTTCATCGACGACCCCATGCTCGGGAACATCACCGCGGCGAACCTCACGACCGGAACGAACGGCGTGATCGGCGGCTACGATGACGCGGCGATCGAGCGGGCGGTGCGCCACGGCGTGCGAACGGACGGGACGCCCATCCCGATCATGCCGGCGTCCGACTTCGCGGCGATGAGTGACGCGGACCTCGCCGCCATCATCGCCTATGTGCGGTCGGTGCCGGCGGTGAACTCGAGCCTGCCGCCCACGAACATCAAGCTGCTCGGCCGCGTGCTCTACACCGTTGGACAGCTGCCGCTGTACGAGGCCGAGCGGATGGATCATTCGGCTCCGCACGGCGCGCCCATCGTGCCCGCGCCGACGAGGGAGTACGGCCGCTATGTGACCCGCATCGGCGGATGCGTCTCCTGCCACGGGCCCGGCCTGTCGGGCGGGAAGATTCCCGGTGTGCCCCCGGACTGGCCGCCCGCGGCAAACCTCACGCGCGGGGGAAGTCCCGGGAAGTGGACCGAGGCCCAGTTCATCGCCACGCTGCGGAGCGGCAAGCGGCCTGATGGGAGCCCGCTCAATCCGGTCATGCCGTGGAAGCTGGCGGGCCAGATGACCGACGACGAGATGCACGCGGTCTGGCTGTACCTCCAGTCGGTGCCGGTGAAGGAATTCGGGGGGCGTTAGCGCGACGCCGCGCGCGCCTGGATCCCGCGGCGCGCGAGGGAAGTACGGGAAGGCGGTGCACTGGAACGCGACTCGCGGGTATTCTCCCGAGCGCCCCAGTGCGCCGCCTTTTTCACTCGAACGAGCTCGACCATGAACTTCGCACGCACCCGGCTGCTCGCGTCACTCGCCGCCGTCATCGCTTTCCAGGGCTTTCCCGCTACCTCCCACGCGCAGGGCACCGCGCCGCAGCTGGGCGTGGGCGACAGCTCGATCTTCGCGCCGCTCCTGCTGCCGACCCCCTCCATGGTTCGCACGGGCTCCGGCGCGCCCGGCTCCCGCTACTGGCAGAACCGCGCCGACTACGACCTGAAGGCCACGCTCGACACGGCCGGCAAGCGCGTGCTGGGCGAGATGAAGCTCAGGTACACCAACAACTCGCCCGACACGCTCCGATACCTCTGGCTGCAGGTCGAGCAGAACGCGTTCAGGGACAACTCGCTCAACTCGTTCATCTTCCCGCAGGATTCCCGCTTCGGCGCGCGCGGGTTCGAGGGGGGCGCCGAGTTCACGCGCTTCGACGAGCTGGTGGGCGCGGCCGGGCGACGCGTGGCCGTGAAGACTCGGGTGCAGGAGACAGTCATGAAGGTCGACCTCTCCGAGCCGCTCGCGCCGGGCCGCTCGACCACGCTCGACGTGGCCTGGCACTTCCTGGTGCCGGAGCACGGCGCCGACCGCATGGGGCGCGATGGCGCGCTCTACGAGATCGCGCAGTGGTACCCGCGCGTGGCCGTCTACGACGACCTGCGCGGCTGGAACTTCGAGCCGTACCTGGGGCAGGGCGAGTTCTACCTCGAGTATGGCGACTACAACCTCGCCATCACCGTGCCTTCCGGATACATCGTCGCTGCCACCGGCGAACTGCTGAACCCCGCCGAGGTGCTCACGCCCACGCAGGTCGCGCGACTGAGGCAGGCGAAGGGCAGCGACTCGGTAGTGCGCGTCATCACCGCGCCCGAGCTGCAGGCGGGCACCGCGCGCAAGGGGACGACCGGCACGCTCACCTGGCGCTTCCGCGCGAAGAGCGTGCGCGATGCGGTGTGGGCAGCGTCGCCCGACTTCCAGTGGGACGCGTCGAGCTACAAGGGCACCTACGCCTTCGCCTACTACCGGCCGAGCGCCGCGGTGAACTGGCACGACGCGGCGGACCAGTCGCGCATGTCCATCAAGGTCTACTCCGAGCAGTGGTTCCCGTACCCGTGGCCGCACATCTCGGCGATCGAGGGCCCGATCAGCGGCATGGAGTACCCGATGGTCGCGATGGAGAACAAGAGCGACGACGTGTACGACCTGTACAACGTGATCACGCACGAGATCGGGCACATGTGGTTCCCGATGATCGTGGGGTCGAACGAACGCGTGTACATGTGGCAGGACGAGGGCTTCAACACCTTCATCAACACTTTCTCCGAGGGGATGCGCTATCCGGAGAAGGGCGACCAGATGGCGCGCGCGGCCAACGAGCGCAACATCATCGAGCGCACGATGGTCGCGGGCATCGACAAGCCGGTGAACGTCTCGCCGGATCGCATCGACCCGCGACTGCTCGGCTACAACGCGTACTACAAGCCGTCGGTTGGGCTGCAGCTGCTCCGGCAGGAGATCCTGGGACCGCAGGCGTTCGACGACGCGTTCCGGACGTACGTGGCGCGCTGGGCGTTCAAGCACCCGACGCCCGCGGACTTCTTCCGCACCATGGAGGATGCGAGCGGCCGCCGCCTCGACTGGTTCTGGCGCGAGTGGTTCATGACGAACGAGCACTTCGACCAGGCGATCGACACCGTGGCGGTGAACGGCGACGCGGTGTCGGTGGCGTATGGCAACCACCAGCGTGGCGTGCTGCCGATCCGCGCGCGCTTCACCTTCACCGACAACACGACGCGCGACTTCGCGTATCCGGCGGAGGTCTGGAGCACGAACACCGTGCGCTACCTGCGCAGCTATCGCTTCCCGGGGAAGGTGCTCGCGAAGGTGGAGCTGGATCCCGAGCACCGGCTGGTGGACGTGGACCGGAAGAACAATGTCTGGGGCACTAACGCGGCGACGAGTCCGAAGCCGTGAGTGAAGTGAGGCAGTGAATCAGTGATTCACTGCCTCACTCCCTTCCCGGGCGAAGATCACGGTGAGGCGATCCCCCTCCTGCGTCAGGAGCGCGGGTTCCCAGCCGCCGCGGCTGCGCTCGTTCAGGAGGTCGGTGAGTGCGTCCTCGTCGTCGTGCAGGTGGCGCGTGAGTCGCACCATCACGGCCTGGTATTCTTTCATGGGCGCGAAATTAGTAGCTTCCGGTCCATGGACACCACCCCCGCGTACCCGACCCTTCGCATCGTCTCGCATCCGCTCGTCCAGCACAAGCTGACGATCCTGCGCGATCGCACCACGCCCACCAAGATCTTCAAGGAGCTGGTGGACGAGATCGCCATGCTCATGGCGTACGAGGCCACCGCCGACCTCGCGATCGAGGACGCGCCCGTCGAGACGCCGCTCGAGCGCACCATGGGGCACCGCGTGGCCGGCAAGAAGCTCACGCTCGTCCCGATCCTGCGCGCCGGGCTGGGGATGGTCGAGGGTGTCGCCCGGCTCGTGCCCGCGGCGCGCGTGGGCCACATCGGGCTCTATCGCGACCACGACACGCTCGAGCCCGTGGACTACTACTTCAAGGTGCCGAGTGACGCCACGGAGCGGGACTTCTTCCTGCTCGACCCGATGCTCGCGACGGGAGGCAGCGCCGCGGCCGCGGTGGCTTCACTGAAGCGCGCCGGCGCGACGCGCATCCGGTTCCTCTGCCTGGTGGCGGCGCCGCAGGGCGTCGAGCGTCTGGCCGAGGCGCACCCCGACGTGACGGTCTACTGCGCGAGCCTGGACCGCGAGCTGAACGAGGTCGGATACATCCTGCCCGGGCTTGGCGATGCCGGGGACCGGTTGTTCGGGACGAGGTGAACGGCAGGAAGCGGGGAATGAGGGAAACGGAGAACAGGAACGGCACACCAGACTCAGTCCGGTGTGCCGTTTGCTTTTCGTTTCCTGTTCCCTGATTCCTGATTCCCCGCCGTTAGCCGAACCACTCCCGCGGACAATCACGCTGCTGGCGCGCGGCATCGACCACCCACTGCTGCGTGGGGCCGTCCTGGATTTCGTTCGTCACGCGCTCGAACCAGTCCGACGACTGCGTGGCGTCGCCCACGCGGCGCCACAGCTCGCCCACCAGGTAGGTGAGCACCGCGCGCTCCTCGCGCGCCACGCCGTCGAAGCTCGACAGCGCCTCCTCGAACTTCCACGCCGCCTTGCGACGGTAGAAGCGCTCGGCCTCGATGTCGCCCTCGTCCACGCAGCACCACGCGGCGCGCAGCAGCAGGTCGGCCACGTGACGCGGCTCCATCCCCTGCCACTCCGAGACCTTCGCGGCCGCCTCGTACTTCTCCGACCCGCTGATCGTGCCCGCTGCGATGGCCGGCGCGAGCTCGTTCCACACATGTTCCTTCAGCACCGGCGACACGTCGGATTCGTCGGTGAAGTCGCGCTCGGCACCGGAGTATCCGCAGCGGCTGCAGGTGTGGATCAGGTACGGCAGCGGCTGCGTGCCGGCCGCGCGCTCGTGAAAGTCCGTGCGCTTGCCGCCGAACGAGTTGGTCGACACGACCGACTGCGAACGGAACTTGGTATCGCACACGGGACAGCGGAGCTCGATTTGTTGTAGCGTGGTCATGGTGCTTCTCCCACTTGCTTCGGTTGCCTTCGGCGGGTCAAAAAGGAAGAAGCGTGCCATGTGCCAACCGCACCGCACTCTTGTTCGCCTTTCCCGCCAGCGCTATGATTCCGCGTCCGCCACGAGCTCGTCCCGCGGTCGCGCCGCCTCCCGCCTTCCCGGTCGAATGCTGATCAACCTGCTGCCGGACTTTTTTGCCGTACTGAGTAGCACCGACCGGGTCGCCGCCTACCACCGTTACTTCGCCGCGCATCGCCCCCTCCTCGAGGCGTACTGGCAGAACTACGTCATCGATCCCGAGGGGCCGCACTTCCAGGAGGTCGTCCGCGCCACGGCCTTCGCCGACCGCAGTGACCTGCGTACGATGCTCGAGCGCACGGATGTCGTGTCACTCGCGCGCCGCACCGAGGAGCTTTGCCTTGCGCTGCTCGAGGCCGACGTCGACATCGACGTGGTGCTCATGGTCGGCGTGGGCGCGGCCAATGCCGGCGAGCTGGTGGTGCACGGGCGCGGCGTCGCCTTCGTCTGCCTCGAGCACTTCACCAGCGTGGCCAACCAGGAGACGCAGGGACTCGGACTCGATCCGGAGCTCCTTCCGCTCTGGCTGGCGCACGAGATCGCGCATGCGGTGCGCTACACCTCCCCCACCAGCCGCAGCGAGCTGCGCGAGTTCGTGGACGAGATGGGTGGCAGCTACTCGTACTGGGAATCCGGCCGTCACGTCTCGCTGCGCGAGCACCTGGTGAACGAGGGGATCGCCGTGCAGGCGTCCCAGCTGGTCAGCCCGGGGCACGCCGCCTGGGAGTACTTCGGCTACGGACGCCGCCAGTATGCGCGCGTACGCGAGCTCGAGCCGGTGCTGGTGCGCGCCGTCCAGAACGACATCAATCGCGCCGGCCTGGGCCTGCGCCTGCGCTACCTGTCCGGTGGCATGAGCGACGACGCACGCACCGTGGACCGCTACCTGTTGCCGGAGCGCAGCGGCTACTACCTGGGCGCACGGCTCGTCGAGCCTGCCATCGCCAGCCACGGGCTGGCGTGGGCCGTCCGCGCGAGCGCCGAGGAGATCTCGGCCCTCGGACGCGGGGCCGCCGCCACCGCCTGAGGTCGCCATGGCGAAGGACGCAGACGGCAACGAACGACGCGCGAACGTGGCGCTTCGCGAGCTGCTCGACGAGATGATCGCGCTGACCCGTCGCGTCGCGAACGGCGTCGGCACGATGTCACCCGCAGAGCTCGCCTATGCGCACGAGCGTGTGGAGTGGCTGGCGGAGGAGATCTGGGAAGAAGCTACCAAGGGACTGAAGTAGCGGGTGTGAGGTTTGCGGGGCTGAGGTATGGGGACTGCAACTGCGGTCCTCAGCCCCTCAGCTCCTCAGCTCCGCTCACCCGTTCATTTCCCCACGCAGAACCTCGCGAACACCCGCTCCATCACGTCCTCAACGTCCACGCTTCCGATCAGTTCCTCGAGTGCGTTCGCGGCAGTGCGGAGGTGCACGGCGGCCACGATGATCGGGTGGCGCACCTCCAGCCACGCCCGGCGGAACGCAACCACCTCGTCCCGCGCGCGCTCGATCGCCATGCGATGACGCTCGGTGGCCAGCATCGGCGCGTCGAAGTCGCTGCTGTCGGCGCGCTCGAGCAGCGCGCGCTCCACTTCGGATAGCAGCTCGGCCAGCCCGGCGCCCGTCTCGGCGCTCACGGCAAGCGCGCCAGGTGACGCCGGATGCAGGTCCGACTTGGTGCGCACCCGCAACACCGGTGCGGTCGCGATGCGGGCGACGACTGCCGCGGTGCGCTCCACGCTCTCCGCGGTTTCGCCACAGGCGAGCACCAGGTGCGCGCGGGAGAGCCAGCCATGGCTCACCTCGATCCCCAGCTTCTCGATGGCATCCGTGGACTCGCGCAACCCCGCGGTGTCCACCAGGCGCACCGGCACGCGCGCCGTGTCGAGCATCGCCTCGAGTGCGTCGCGCGTGGTGCCCGGCACGTCGGTGACGATCGCGCGCGCGCGGCCGACCAGCGCGTTGAACAGCGACGACTTACCCGCGTTGGGCTCGCCGGCGAGCACCACCGACGCGCCTTCCCGCACCAGCTCACCCACGGGCGCGGTGGCGAGCATCGCCTCGAGCGCCACCACGAGCGCCTCGTGCGACGCGATCACGCGCGCATGATCGACCGGCCCGTCGTCCTCCTCGGGGAAGTCGATGTCGTAGGCGACGAGCGCCTCCAGCTCGAGCACGTCGTCGCGGAGTGTCGCGATCCGCCGCGACAGTCCGCCGTCGAGCTGCGTGAGCGCCAGGCGCTGCGCAGCGCGGCTGCGCGCGTCGATCACCTCCAGGACGGCCTCGGCCTGCAGCAGGTCGAGCTTTCCATTCAGCACCGCGCGCCGCGTGAACTCGCCCGGCTCGGCCAGCCGCGCGCCGGCCGCGACGAGCGCCGCCAGCACGAGCGCCGGCGTCACGGCGCCGCCGTGGCAGCTGATCTCGACCAGGTGCTCGCCCGTATACGAGTTGGGCGCGGCGAACCAGGTGGCGACCACGTCGTCCAGCCGGGCGCCGTCGCGACAGGCGGTGGTGCGCGTCGCGCGGCGAGGATCGCGCAGGGGTGGCACGAGCACGCGGTCGGCGACTTCCTGCGCGGCGCGCCCGGAGAGCCGCACCACGGCGATCGCCGAGCGCCCCGAGGGCGTGGCGAGCGCCGCGATGGTGTCGTCAGCCAGCTGCAGCGGCGAGGGCGGGGACGAGGACGGACTCACCAGGCTCGATCACGTGCACGCGGCTGCCGTGCGAGTGCAGGGGGATGAGGGCGCGCAGCCGCTCGATGGCGTCGAACGCGCGGGAGGTGACGTGGTGAAACGTACCCCAGTGATACGGAATCATCATCCTCGCGCGCAGTCGCTCCAGGAGCGCGAGCGCGTCCTCGCTGGTCAGGTGACCCTTCCGGAAGCCGTACTTCCAGCGAGGGGCCCAGCCAATGGGCAGCAACGCGACGTCCAGCTCCCGCTCGTGGGCCCACAGCTCCCGCTTCACGAGGTCGTGCGTGCCATCGGTGAGGGCGGTGTCGCCGGCGAAGAAGCAGCTCTCCACGCCATCGTCCAGCAGGTACATGTTCGCATCGCCTCGCCAGCGATCGAATCCGTAGCGGTGGCCGCGATGCGTCGCGAGGGCGGCGGAGAGGCGCACCCCTGCCACGGTGGCGCTGGCGCCGGGCGCGATGGCGACCACGTGGCGGTAGCGCTTGCCGATCCAGCGCGCCACCGCGGGGGGCGCGAACAGCGGGATGTCCTGCGGCAACCGGTCGAGTGTCGTGAACGACAGGTGGTCGGCGTGCGCGTGCGTCAGCAGGATCGCATCGAGCTTCGGCAGCGCCTCGAGCGCCACGCCCGGCGCCGAGACGCGCGGCAGGAAGCGCCCCAGCTTCGGCTCGTAATTCGGGTCGGTGATGAACCGCCGGCCGCCGATCTCGATCAGGAGCGTGGCGTGGCCGATGTAGGTCAAGCGCATGGTGCTGGGGGGCTCGGGGGCTGGGGAAATGGGGAACTGCACGTCCCGAGCCCGTTGTTCCCCAGCTCCTCAGCCCCTCACTTCCCGACTCCCTGCGGCTTCTTCCCCCGTTCCCGCGCCAGCAGCCACTGCTGCGGCAGCGAGGCGATGTTCTGCACGGCGTAGTAGAGGTTGAGCCCCGACGCGAAGTTGAGGAACAGCGCGGTGAGCATCGCCGGCATCATGTACGCCATGGTCTTCGCCTGCGGATTCGGCGGCGCGTTCCGCATGCCGATCCACGACGCGGCGAACATCGTCACGCCGGTGAGCACGGGCGCGATGTAGAACGGGTCCTTGAGCGAGAGGTCGGCCAGCCAGAGGAAGGGCACGCCGCGGAACTCGATCGTGTTGCCGAACACGTAGTACAGCGCGAAGAGGATCGGCATCGGCAGCAGCATCGGCAGGCAGCCGATCACGGGCGAGAAGGGGCTCATCCCGTGCGCCTGGTAGAGCTTCATCATCGCCTCGCGCTGCTTCTCCGGGTCGTCCTTGTACTTCTTCTGCACCTCCTGCAGCTCGGGCTGCAGCGTCTGCATCTTCATGCTCGAGCGCATCGCGCTCTGCTGCAGCGGCCACATCGCGATGCGGATCAGGATGCCGAAGATGATCAGCACCCAGCCGTAGCTGAGCCCAGTGGACGCCTTCATCCAGAGCAGCAGCCGCATCACGATCGTGGCGAAGGGCTGCACCACCGGGCGCATGAAGCTGCTGTACGGGTTCACGTTGTCGAGCCCGCGGCCGAGCGCGATGAGGCGCTGGAACTGCTGCGGGCCGGCGTAGAGCTCGAAGCTCGCGGCCCCGTCGCGCAGCGGCAGCACCGCGGTGGCGATCGCCTCGTGCACCAGCCCCGCGCGCTTCGGGGTGCCGCGCATGCGCAGCGCCGTGAACGCGGAGTCGCGCTCGCCGATCACGGCGAGCAGGAAGTACTTGTTGCGCACCGCCACCCAGCGGAACGGGCCGCTGTCCACGCGGGTGCGCAGGCTGTCGAGCTTCGTGAACGCCACGCTCTGCGCGTCGTCGTGCAGCGGCTTGTACGCGTACGCGAGGTGGCGCGTGTCGTCCACGGAGTCCGCCTCCTCCGAGCGAATGCGGCGCGGCAGGTCCACCAGCAGCTGCGTGCCCGCGGTCGCGCCGTCGAGCTTCACGCCCACGTGCACCAGGCCACTGCTCGCGCTGTCGGACTGCACCACGTACGCGAGCGTGAGCGCGCCGAGTGCCGTCTGCGCCTGGTAGGACACGCCCGGACTCGCGGGGTCCGCCGAGTGCGTGGCGGTGAACGGCACGCCGGAGAGCGCCAGCGTGTCGCGCCCGTTGGTGAGGCGATAGTGCACGAGCAGGTCGCCCTGCGGCACGAGCTCCACCGGGTGCCCCTTGTCCTCCTTCCGGAGCGACGTGTAGCCCGTGGCCTCCACGCTGGCGATCGACGCGCCCTGCGAGGTGAAGCGCCACGTGGCGCGCGGCGTGGCGATGCGCGCGGTGTCGGCGGGGACGGTGGCCGTTGCTGGCTGCGTGGTGTCCGCCACGCCGCGCGCGGCGCCCGCCGCGGCGAGCGAAGGCGACGTCACCGGCGCGGGCGCAGCGCCGAGGGTGTCGCGGTGCAGGCTGTCGGCGCTGTTGACGATCGCCGGCTTCTTGGGGGGCGCCGACGGGAAGAGCATGGGGACGCCGACGATCACCATCGCGGTGAGCACGATGGCGAGGATGGTCTTCGGGTCGACGCCGAGAATCGTAGTCTTCTTATCCATGCAGGGTGGCGCGCGGGTGGTGACGCGCCGCTAGGGGACGGGATCGAATCCGCCGGGGCGGAAGGGGTGACATCGCGCGATGCGACGCGCGGCCAGCCAGCTCCCGCGGATCGCGCCGTGCTTCTCGAGCGCCTCGATCGCGTACTGGGAGCACGAGGGATAATAGCGGCAGGAGGGCGGCAGCAGCGGCGAGAGCGAAACCTGGTAGCCGCGCACCATCAGTACGAGCAGCGTGCGCATCTCGTGTCAGCTCGCGTGGAGTGGGTCAGCTCGCGAGGCGGGCGCGGATCTGCTCCACGTCGCGGGCGAGGTCGTCGAACGAGGCGGAGTAGCCCTCGCGCTTCGCGCGCACCACGACGTCGAGCGGGAGGGCCATGGGAAGCACGGTGCGGCGGAGCAGCTCGCGCAGGCGCCGCTTGAGCCGATTGCGCTCCACGGAGTTGTGCGTGTACTTCGGCACCACGATCCCGATGCGCATCGCACCAAGAGGGGAAGCAGCCAGTCGGACGTCGACGAACGTCGCCCGGAGCCGCTTCCCCTCTCGCATCACCGCCTGCAGCGCGGACCCCTGGGTCAGTCGCGCCGCACGCGGAAAGCCGAATGTCGTGTCAGGCGCCCGCGTACTTGCTCGGCAGCTTCACGGACAGGCTCTTGCGCCCCTTCTTGCGACGGCGCGCGAGGACCGCGCGGCCCCACTTGTCGGACATGCGCTGGCGAAAGCCGTGGGTGCGGACACGGCGCTTGTTGCGGGGACGATACGTGGGCTTGCCCATACACTCCGATCCTTCGGTCAGGACGAGGCGCATGCAGCGCGACGTCCGAGGTTGCAGTCCTGGAAAATTCCGGCAGAGAACGGTAAAGCTATTCCGGGAACGGAGTTGGGTCAAGGCGCGGGAGTCGCTTTGTCACGGGCCGCGGCCGGATGATTTGCATTTTCCACACGTGCGGCCTAGCCTTCCTCCCCCGCCCGAGTTTTCCACACCCCGGAATGCCCTCGTTCACCGCCGAAGACGCCTGGTCGCGACTGCTGGAACGCGCCCGCCAGGAGCTCCCTGAGCAGACGTTTCGCACCTGGCTGGAGCCGACAGCGCCCCTGTCGCTCGAGGGGAGCACGCTCATCATCGGCGCGCCCGACCAGTTCGCGGCCGACTGGAACGAGTCCAAGCACTCCGAGATGCTGAGCCAGCTCGCGCCCGTGGCGCTCGGCCAGCCCATCTCGGTGGTGTTCCGGGTGAACGAGGAGCGCAAGACGCGCCCCCAGATGGACCTCTTCGTCGCCCCTCCCGCACAGGCGGAGAAGAGACACCCAAGCGCCATTGAGGCGCCACCATTAAGCGACCGCTACACCTTCGACTACTTCGTGATCGGAAAGTCGAACGAGCTCGCCGCCGCCGCCGCGCACGCCGCGGCCCAGGCGCCCGGCAAGGTGTACAACCCCCTCTTCATCTACGGCGACACCGGGCTGGGCAAGACTCACCTGATGCAGGCCATCGCCCACGAGATCCTGCTCCGGAAGCCCGAGTCGCGCATCACCTACATCGGTACCGAGCAGTTCACCAACGACCTCGTGGCCTCGATCCAGAGCCGCACCACCTCGGAATTTCGCCGCCGCTTCCGCGAGACCGACCTGCTGCTCGTAGACGACGTGCAGTTCCTCAAGGGGAAGGAAGCCACCCAGGAGGAGTTCTTCCACACCTTCAACGCGCTCTACGAGGCCGGCCGCCAGATCGTCCTCACCAGCGATCGCCCCCCCGGCGAGATCCCCGGCCTCGAGGCGCGCCTCGTGTCGCGCTTCCAGTGGGGCATGGTCGCCGACGTCGAGCTCCCCGATTTCGAGCATCGCATCGCGATCCTCCAGCAGAAGGCGCAGCTCGACCATCTCGAGGCCACGATCCCCGACGACGTGATCCGATTCGTGGCGGAGCACGTGCGCTCGAACATCCGCGAGCTCGAGGGATCGATCATCAAGCTCCTCGCGTACGCCTCGCTCAAGCATCGCGAGATCACCGTCGACGTCGCCCGCGAGGCGCTGCGCGACAAGCTGCGCAACATCACGCCGGCGGACGTGCAGCCGGGGCTCACCGTGCTGGCCGTGCAGGAAGCCGTGGCGCGGGAATGGACCGTGACCCCGGAAGGGCTGCGCTCGAAGACCCGCACCAAGACCCTCACCGTGCCGCGGCAGGTCGCCATGTTCCTGATGCGCGAGCTGCTGCAGCTGCAGCTGGTGGAGATTGGCAATGCGTTCGGCGGCCGCGATCACTCCACGGTGATCCACAGCCTCGAGCGCGTGGCGGCGATGACCAACGAGGACGCGTCGTTCGGCCGGCGCGTGTCGAAGCTGCGCGACATGTTGGCAAGTCTGAAATGAGGGGGTGCTTGTGCACACCACTCCACGCCTGAAGCGGGGTTCTCCCCGCCGCCCGGTGGACCCATGTGGACGGAGCGCATCCGTCCACGGCCTGTCCACAATGGAATGCTTTGGCAAACCTGTTCCGCAGTATTAGCTTACAGCGCCTTTCCACAGCTCCACACCTGCTACTACGACTACTAGTTCTAATCTTCTATATAGAGGATTAGTAACCCCGCCGGTTCTGCACAAAGGAGCAGGAATGCGGTTCACGATCTCGAGAGAGAAGCTCCAGGAAGGGCTCACCGCGGTTGCCGCGAGCATCCCGACCAAGACGACGTTGCCGGTGCTCTCGAACATTCTCGTCGAAGCGACCGAGAAGGGGATACGGCTGTCCGGCACAGACCTGGACATCGCCGTGAGCACGGAAGTCGCCGCCGATGTCGAGCAGGTCGGCGCGATCACGATTCCAGCGAAGAAGCTGAGCGAGATCGCGCGCGAGCTCCCGCCGTCGCCGGTGAAGATCGCGAGCAGCGGCGAGCAGCGGATCACGCTCGACTGCGGGCGCTCGCACTTCAAGATCAACGGCCTGCCCAAGGACGAATTCCCGAGCTTCCCCTCGGTGAAGTTCGCCGACAGCTGGCGCGTGAAGTCGGGAGAGCTGCAGAAGCTCATCTCGCACACGTCCTTTGCGGTCAGCACCGAGGAAAGCCGGCCGATCCTCAACGGCGTGCTCTGGGAGCTGCGTCCCGAGTTCATGCGCATGGTCGCGACGAACGGCCATCGCCTGGCGAAGATGGAGGTGCCGGTGAGCTCTTCCGGCGCGCCGCAGACGAGTGACCTCATCGTGCCGCCCAAGGCGCTCGAGCAGATCCGTCGCCTCTTCCCGGCCGACGAGGAGCTGGAGATCGCGCGCGGCGAGAACCACCTCGGCTTCCGGTCACCCTTCACCGCGGTCTACACGCGGCTGATCGAGGGACCGTATCCGAACTACGACCAGGTGATCCCGAAGGACAATGATCGCGTGGCCATCTGCGACAAGATCGCGCTCGCCAGTGCGCTCAAGCGCATGTCGGTGATCGCCTCCGACCAGACGCACCGCATTCGCCTGTCGTTCAACTCCGCCATCCTGCGCTTCAGCGTGCAGACGCCGGACCTGGGAGAGGCGACGGACGAGCTGCCGGTGAAGTACACCGGCGATCCGCTCGACATCGGCTTCAACGCGGCGTACCTGCTCGAGATCCTGCGCTACATCCCGACCGACGAGGTGCGCCTCACCTTCAAGGCCCCCGAGCGTGCCGCCACGCTCGAGCCCGAGGGCTGGTCGGAGCCCGGGAAGTACCTCTGCCTCGTGATGCCGCTCCGCCTGGTGGACTGACTGGTGGAGTGAAGCCGGCCGGAGCCGGCGTGCCATTCGGCCCGCAGCGTGCAAATGCTGCGGGTATCGCTCTCCCCGCTACCGGCAGCCATGCTCTCACTTACCGTGCTCGTGCAGGCATTGGGACTGGCGTACGCCGCCGGCCTCAACCTGTACGCGACGGTCGGCATCGTGGGGCTCGCCGAGCGCGCGGGATGGATCGGCCCACTGCCGGGCTCGCTCGAGCTCCTCGGCAACACCTGGGTGATCGCGATCGCCCTGGTCCTGTTCGCGCTGGAATTCACCGCGACGCTCGTGCCGGGAATCGCTTCGGCGTGGGAGACGCTGCACAGCCTCGTGCGGCCTCCTGCCGCCGCCGTGCTGGCCGCGAGCACCGCGTGGCACCTCGACCCCGTGCTGGTGCTCGTCGCGGCCCTCCTGGGCGGCGTGACGGCCGCCACGACCCATGCGACGAAGCTCGGCGTGCGCTACGCGATCGATGCGTCGCCGGAGCCGGTGACGAATGGCGCCGCGAACATCACGGAGCTCGGCGTGGTGGCCGCGCTCTCGATGTTCATCTGGCACCACCCATTCATCTCGTTCGCCTGCGCGATCGCGCTGCTGCTCGCGCTGATCGTCACCGTGCGACTGATCTGGCGCATGCTGCGCCGCGTCTTCTCCGGGCAGTGGGCGCCGGCGCGCGGCTTCCTGCAGGCGGCGCGCGTGACGGAATGCCGGGCGGTGGAGGAGGAGAAGGAGAAGCAGTGACGCAAAAGAGTGATGCAGTGAGGCAGCACTGCCCCACTGCATCACCGCAGTTCGCGCCTGACCTATAAGCCGGGTCCTGTCAGCGGCTTGCGCCGCCGGACGGTCATTCCTCTAGGGGTGCAGTCACCCACACCCTCGAGCAGCCTACCCGCAGCGTCTTGATCGGGGAGGGCGCCCCTCGCTGCCTATTTGGCCTTGCTCCGACCGGGGTTTGCCTTGCCGTCTCCGTTGCCGCAGACGCGGTGGGCTCTTACCCCACCGTTTCACCCTTGCCTGTGCCCCTTGCGAGGCCATCGGCGGTCTCTTCTCTGCTGCACTTTCCGTCGGCCGCTCCCGCAAGCGAAAACGGCCGCCCAGGCGTTACCTGGCGATCTGCCCAATGGAGCCCGGACTTTCCTCGGCCCGCACGCCTTGCGACGGGGGCCGCGACCGTCCGGTCAGTCGCGATTCAACATCCGGGAGTATAGGGACTTGAAGACGTCGGTCCAAGCGCGCCCGGGCGCGCTGCCTCGCGCCACTTCCGGCGCGAGCGCCTTCGCGAAGGCGTCCGCGCTGCGCCACCGATCGTCCGGCGACTTCTCGATCGCGCGCAGCAGTGCCTCCACCACCTGGCCCGGGTGCTGGCTCCCCGTCTCGCTCACCGACGCCGACTCGTCACCGAGCACCGACGCCATGACGAACGCCGTGGTGCGGCCGCCGAAGGGCGGCTTGCCGGTGTGCATCTCGTACAGCGCGGCACCGAGTCCGTAGACATCCGCCCCCGGCGTGGCCCGCTGGCCCCCGAGCATCTCGGGCGCGAGCGCCGTGGCCGGCGCGAGCATGGTGGCCGCGCGACGCGTCTCCAGTCCTCCCGCCACGAGCGCCTGCAGCAATCCCGCGTTGGCGAGCACGGGCGACTCGCTGCCGAGAAAGACCTGTGAGGCGGTGATGGCGCCGTGCACCAGGTCGTGCGCATGCAGCTGCGTGAGCGCGTCGGCCAGCGCGGCGCCCACCGCGCCGATGTCGCCGGCAGCCAGCGTCTCGCGCGCGGCGGCTCGCTCGGCGCCGCTGCGTCCGTCGGGGCGCAGCGTGGCGGAGTAGATGCGTCCCGTGGGCGTGACGCCCGCGCCGAGGATCGGGACCAGCGCGGGGTGCGAGACGCGAGCCGCCGCCTCGAAGACGCGCACGAACTCGTCCGGGGCGGAGAGGTCGGCCGAGACGTCGGCCCCGAGCACGCGCACGAGGGCGGCGCGACCGTCGGCCGCGGTGCCGCTGAACGTGATGCCGAGTGCATCGCGCCCGCGCTCCGCCTGCAGCGTGTAGAGGGAGGACAGCTCCTGTCGGAGCGCGTCGAAGTCGGGCATCGAGTGGGGTGGAGGAATGCGCCCCGGAAGATCGGTTGCCACGAACGTACCGCGCAAGAGACGGCTGACGAGCGAAAAATCAGGCCCTGACGACGAATTGACCCCGTGCCCGCACCATGGGCCCGTCGGTCGATGCAGGCCGCGCGCGGTACCCCTACGCCGAGGTCGTCATGCACCCCACCCCCACGTCTCCCGCCGCTCCCACGCTCACGCCCATCTCCACGGTCCTCACGCCATCCGAGCGCCTGCGCGTCGACGCGGCGGGGGAAGGCCTCTACCGGGCCATGCACCGGGAATCGCTCGACGACGTGGTGCGCGACGTGAAGGAGCGCGGGGCGAGCGCGGTGCTGGTCTCGGTGCAGCGCTGCGACGCGCCGGCCTCGCAGGGGCTCGCCCGGCTCGTTCGCGAGTTCCCGCGCGTGTCCACCGTGGCGCTGCTCAGCCAGGTGAGCGAGCGCACGCCCGAGACGATGATGTCGCTCGGCCGGTCAGGCGTGCAGCGCATGATCGACGTGCGCGATGCGCGCGGGTGGCGTGAGCTGCGCCAGGTGCTCATGGTGAGCTCGATCGACGACGTGCAGCAGCTCGCGCTCGGGTGCATCGCCACCGACCTGGCGGGGGCGCCCGCGGATTGCCTGCGCTTCTTCGCCTTCCTCTTCAGCTGCGCGCCGCGAGTCTCCACGGTGCGCCGCCTCTCGCGCGAGCTCGAGGTGCTGCCCTCCACGCTCATGAGCCGCTTCTTCCGCGCGGGGCTGCCCGCGCCGAAGCGCTACCTCGCGATGGCGCGGCTGATTCGCGCGGCGCGGCTGTTCGAGAATCGCGGCTTCTCGGTGGCGAACGTGTCCAACCACCTCGACTACTCATCGCCGCAGAGCTTCGGTCGTCACGTGCGGACGCTCCTGCGCGTCACCGCCGTGGAGTTCCGTCAGCAGTACGACGGCGCGGCGATGCTCGAGCACTTCCGGAGCGAGCTGGTCCTGCCGCACCTCGTCGCGCTGCGCCAGCTCACCCCCCTGTCGTCGCCTCCCGGCTGGACTCCGTCGCGCCGCTCAGTCGTCGCATCCCGAGGGAGCGACGCCGCGAGAACGATGCGGACTCTCCCGACGACGATGCACTGAAGCGCCGCACGGAGCGCCGCAGGCGCTCCGCCAGCGTCAGCAGGCGCTGCGCCGTGCCCACCACCTGCTCGCTTGCCGCGCTCTGCTGCGTGATGGCCTCCGTGGCGTGGTGCGCGCGCGTCGCGGCATCCTCCGCGGCGCGCTGCACGCCATCGATCGCCGACGCCAGCTCGTCGAGGCGCGACGACTGCTCGCGCGTCACGGCGCTCGTCTCGGTGGTGAGCGCGGTGAGCTGCGTGATGCCGTGCAGCATCGCGTCGAGTGCGAGCTTCGCCTCACTCGCGATGTCGCCGACACCACGCACCTCGCGCTCGCCCTCGGCCATGGACTGCACCGTCTCGCCGATGTGGTCGCGCACCGTGGCGATCGTGCGCGCGGCGGCCTTCGCGGCGCGGCCGCTTTCCTCGGCGAGCTTTCGCACCTCGTCGGCGACCACGGCGAAGCCCTTGCCGTTCTCGCCGGCGCGCGCCGCCTCGATGGCCGCGTTGAGCGCGAGCAGGTTGGTCTGGCGCGCGATGCGCGACACCGCATCCACGAACTCGCCCACCTGCTCGCTCGCCTCGGCCAGGCTCTGCACGCTGGCCGCCGAGCCGCGCACGCGCTCCCCGATGGCCACGAGCGTGTCGGCGGCGCGGCCGATCGCGTCACGGTGCTTCTCGGCGGTGTGCAGCAGCTCCTGCCCCTGCGACTCCATCTCGCTCGCGCGGCGGCGAAGGGGCTCGGCCGCCGAGCGCGCGGCCTTCACCTGGGTGACGCCCGACTCGGCGTGGAGGCGCTGCGAGTCGAGCGCGCCGCGCAGGCTCTGGATGGCGGTGGTGAACTGCGCGCCGCCGGTGCTCAGCCGAATGGACGCGCTGCCCAGCTCGTCGGCGCTGGTGCCCACCGCGTCGGCCTCGCGCTGCACGTCGGTGATCAGCGCCTCGAGGTGCTCGACCAGGCCGTTGAAGCCCGACTGCAGCTGCCCCAGCTCGTCGCGTGAGCGCGCGGTGAGCCGCGTCTCGAAGTGCCCGTCCTGCACGGCGGTCATGCTGTCACGCGTCTCGCGAATGCGGCGGATCAGCCGCGACGCGATCGGCACCAGCTGCCAGCTGACGAGGAGGAGGAGCGCCGCGCTGGCGAGCGTGCGCGACCATGACGCGGCGCCCCCATAGGTGTCCGCATGCCACTGCATGGCGAGCATGAACATCATCGCCGACGCGACCGCGCAGAAGAAGCCGATGCTCCGGCCGCGATCGAACGAGTACGGCACGATGACCATGAAGTAGAGCACCACCAGCCCGTCGAAGCCGAAGACCGCGACGACGATGCTCACGAGGGTCACGTCGAGCAGCGCGAAGAGGTATCGCAGCCACCAGCGGTACGTGCGCGCGCCGGTGGCGAACGTCGTGATGACGAAGTTCGTCACTAGCGCCACGGCCACCAGGCCGAGGATGAGCCAGGGGCTGACCGGGGTGAAGCGGCGCCACGAGGCGAGCAGCGACGCGGCGCCCACCGCGAAGGTGGTGAGGTAGCGGCGCTTCGCGCCCAGGCGGAAGGTGAGGAAGTCCTTCTCGCGTTCTTCGACGGGTTGCGGAGCGGTCACGACGGTCAGGTGATGAGCGGGAGGATTTCGCCGGCCCGGGCGAGCGCGCGCACGGGCATCCCCTCGGCGGCGATGGCCTCGCGTCCACCCTCCTCGCGATCGACGAGGGCGAGGACGCCGAGCACCGTGGCGCCTTCCGCTCGCACGGC
Organism: Gemmatimonadota bacterium; assembly: GCA_028287305.1. GTDB lineage: Bacteria > Gemmatimonadota > Gemmatimonadetes > Gemmatimonadales > Gemmatimonadaceae > JAQBPX01. The sequence goes on along the minus strand of JAQBPX010000019.1, from coordinate 198,177 downwards.
CTCGATGGCCTTGAGCGCGGAACCGCCGGTAGTGATGACGTCCTCGATGATGACGACCGCGTCGCCATTCCGGAACGGTCCCTCCACGCGCTTGCCGGTGCCATGCGCCTTCGCTTCCTTGCGAACGGTGAAGGCGCGCAGCGGACGGGCACTCGCGGCGCTCGCGTAGGCGATGGCGTAGCTGATGGGGTCCGCACCGAGCGTGAGCCCGCCGACGGCGTCGGGCTGCCACCCCTCCTCGGCGATCGCGTGGAGCGCCAGCGGACCGATGAGCGCGAGTCCGTCGGGGCTCATTGTGGTGAGTCGCGCGTCGATGTATAAACTGGACTGGCGACCGGAGGCGAGCGTGAACTGCCCCTTCTTCGCGGAGCGCGCGGCGAGGAGGCGTACGAGCTGGTCGTGTGGGGTGGTGTCGGGTGTCATGTCGTCGAGAGGTTAGCGGCGGCCGGCAGGAGCGTCAATCAGCCGTGGAGACCGGGTAGCCAGCATGTCGTTCGCGCCGCGCCGGATCGGGATGTTCTCGCTGCTCCTCGGGGCGGTGCTGTTGCTCATGCTGGCGGGGCTGCTGGCGGCGAGCAGCGCGTTGCGCGCCGGGGACACGGAGCACCTCACCCTCGACGCATCGACCTCGGCGCGCCTGGTCGAGACGCGCCTCTCGGCGCTGTCGGACGCACTGCAGACGCTCGCGCCCGGGATGACGCGCGACTCCACGCACAACCGCAGGGCGCTCTCCGCGCTTACGGCGGCCATGGTCGCGCGCCACCCCGAGCTCGACCGGGTGCTCGTCGCGCTGCCGTCGGGGCAGGTGGTGCTCGACACCGTGATTCACGAGATCGCCGGCACGCTCGTGCTCCCGGTGGAGCCCGGGGTGGCGGCGTCGGCGCTGCTTCCCCTGCTGGACCGGCGACACGTGGTCCTGCGGGTCCCGCTCACCTTCGACTCGGTGAGCGAGGGGACCGCGCTGGCGGTGTTCACGTCGGACGCCATGCTCTCGCCCGTGGCCGAGGGGGCACCGCAAGGCCGGCGCTTCATCGGGATCCTGGCGGGCGCCGACACGATCGCCCGTATCGGCGCGGCGGACCAGCCAGCGAAGATCGACTGGTTCGGCACGCAGCTGCGCGTGCCGGGCGGCACGCACTGGACGCTGGAGGTGGCGCACGCCCGCCGCATTCGCGAGCTGCGGCTGGCGCTCTGGCTGCTCGCGCTGCTGGCGCTCGTATTCCTGTTCAGCGGGCTGCTGTGGGAGCGCCGGCAGGCGATCCGCGTGGCCGAACGATCGGCGGAGCTGGAGCGCCTCTCCGCCGAGCTGCTTCGCGCGAACAGGATGAAGAGCGAGTTCCTGGCGAACGTGTCGCACGAATTGCGCACGCCGCTCAATGCGATCGTGGGCTTCGTGGAGCTGCTGCGGGACGGCGTGTATGGGGAGCTCAGCCCGAGGCAGGCATCCCCCGTGGATCGCATCGCCGGATCCGCCACGCACCTTCGTCACCTCGTGGACCAGGTGCTCGACATCGCGAAGATGGCGGCGGGGCGACTGGAGGTGCATCCGGAGCAGGTGGTGCTTCGCGCCTTCGTGCTGAACGTGGCCTCGGAGCTCGAGTCGCTGGTCGCGGAACGCGGGCTCGCCCTCTCGATCGCGGTCGGCACCACGCTGCCGCGAGTGCGCACCGACCCGGCGCACCTGCGCCAGATCCTGGTGAACCTGCTGGCGAACGCGGTGAAGTACACGCCGGAGGGCGGCATCACCGTGCGCGCGCGGCTGGTGGACGGTACCTCCGCGGGCTCGCCGATCGGGTGCCCCGACCTCTCACGGCCGTGGGTTGCCGTGCAGGTGAGCGACACCGGGCTCGGGATCGCGCTCGCCGATCACGAGCGCATCTTCGACGAATTCGAGCAGGTGAACGCGGGTCCGCGCGGCGACTCGAGCCAGCGCGGCACGGGGCTGGGGCTGCCGATCTCGCGGCGGCTCACGCGGTTGCTGGGCGGGGAGATCACGCTCGAGAGCGAGCCCGGCCGGGGCTCGACGTTCACCATCTGGCTGCCGGTGGATCGTGCCGACGTGCAGGTGGCGAAGGAGCGGGTGTCGCCGGCGAGCGCGACGAAGGCTGTAGTGGAGTGAGTCCGGAGTTCGGGCGCGTCATTGCGCTCCACACGTAGCGAGACGAGTGGCGTACTGGCCGCAGCTGGGGAACGCTGATGGCCACCGAAGGGCAACGGCAGATGGCCGCGGCAGTGCAACGACAACCGACTCGTTGAAAATGCACACCAGTCGAGCACGAGCCCGATCGATGTGCAGTTACAAAAGCACGCCGTTCATCTGCCGTTGCAGTGCAGCGGCCATCAGCGTTCCCCAGCTGCAGCCGTTACGCCGAGCTTCACTCTACGTGTGGAGCGCGACGAAGCGGGCCACGTCCTGCTCTACGTGTGAAGCGCGACGAGGCCTATCGCTTGAAGAACGACTTGACCTTGCCGAAGAGGCCCGCGTCGCTGCCGTTGCCGCCGCCGGCCTCGATCGCCGCGGCCAGCTCCTTCGCGAACGACACGCTGTCCGGGTAGCGCTTCGCCGGCTCCTTGGCCAGGCCGCGCATCACCACCTGCTCCACCGCGTTCGGGAAGCGGAGGCCGGGCTTCGCCTGGTTGAGGGCGAGCGGTGACTGCGAGAGCAGCTGCGTGAACATCTCGCGCGGCGACTTCGCGGTGTACGGATGGCAGCCCGACAGCAGGAAGTACGCGATGGTCGCCAGGCTGTACTGGTCCGCGGCGGGTCCCACGAGCTCTCCCGACAGCGCTTCGGGGGCAACGTACATCAGCGTGCCCACGAAGAAGCCGGCGCGCGTGAGGCGCTGCTCCGACGTGGCATCGGTGTTCGTGGCGATGCCGAAGTCGAGCAGCTTCACGAGATGCGACGCGGGGTCGTACATCACGTTCTCGGGCTTCAGGTCGCGGTGCACGATGCCCACGTCGTGCGCGGCCTGCACCGCGTCGGCGATCTGCGCCACGATCACCGCAACCTCGGAGGGCGGGAGCGGGCCGTTCTGCTTGGCGTACTTCTCGAGGATCTCGCCGGCGGCCCACTCGATGGCGAGGAAGTGGAGGCCGGTGCCGGCCTCGCCGATCTCGATGGTGCGCACGACGTTCGGGTGCACCACGCGCTCCCCGAAGCGCGCCTCGCGCACGAAGCGCTCGACCGCGGTCTTGTCGCTGCGCAGCTTCTCGCGCAGGACCTTCACGGCCACTGTCCCATGCGCATCGTGATGCGCGCGGTAGACCGCGGACGTGCCGCCCTCGCCCACTTCATTCTGGAGGGTGTATCCCGCCAGTGCCCGCCCGATCAGGTTTTCTCGCGCCACGAGGGCGAAGCTAACGCGCAACGCCGTGCATTCGCAAGCGAATTGAATGCGTGGTTGCTTGACAAGAAAGCGGGACGCCGCCTATATAGGGCCCGCAAGTCCAGTCGGCTTGCCCGGCACCACCATGTGCAGGATCCGTGTTCCCGTGTTGGAGGCAGACCGAATGGCCAAGGGAAAGGTGAAGTGGTTCAATGACGCCAAGGGGTACGGCTTCATCGAGCAGGACGGTGGCGAGGACGTGTTCGTCCACTTCTCGGCGATCGAGATGGATGGCTTCAAGACCCTGACCGAGGGAATGGAAGTCGAATTCGAGATCCACACCGGGGAAAAGGGGCTGCACGCCGCCAACGTCCACAAGGTCTGACCGCCACCCATCGCGAGGGACCAGTCTCCTGCATGGCCTGCCTGCACCGGCAGGCCATGCCGCTTTTCAGGGACTATCTTTGAGGCATGACGGTCGTCACCCCGCCTCCTGCTCCCCGGCTCTTCCTCGTCGACGGCTACGCGCTGATCTATCGCGCGTTCTACGCGCTGATCTCGCGGCCCCTCACCACCGGCAAGGGCGAGAACACCTCGGCGTCGTGGGGCATCGTCAACTTCGTCAACCGGCTGCTCGACAAGCACCGCCCTGACTACCTGGGCTGGGTACATGACTCCGGGCTCTCCTTCCGCCATGAGGCCTATCCCGCCTACAAGGCGACGCGCGAGAAGCTGACGGACGAGCTGCAGCAGGACTTCGACCGCGGCATGGAGCGGATCTGCCAGCTGCTCGACGCGTATCGCATTCCCGTGCTGAGCCTGGCCGGCTACGAGGCGGACGACGTCATCGGCACGCTGGCGAAGCAGGGCGTGGACGCGGGCGTGAACGTGGTGATCGTCTCCGGCGACAAGGACTTCCAGCAGCTCGTCCGCCCGGGCCTCTGGCTCCTCAACCCGGGACGCGGTGGGCCCGCAGCGGTGGAGGAGAGCTGGGTGAGCGTCGAGAACGGGAGCGAGCGACTCGGCGTCGTGCCCGCCCGCGTCACCGACTACCTGGCCATGGTGGGAGACAGCTCCGACAACGTGCCGGGCGTGAAGGGGATCGGCGAGAAGGGCGCGATCGAGCTGATCGAGCAGTACGGCGACCTCGAGGCCATCCTCGCGCACGCGGGCGAGATCACGAAGAAGCGGCCCCGCGAGGCGCTCCTGGCGCAGGCTGCCGAGGCGCGGCTCTCGAAGGAGCTCGTGACCATCAAGGAAGACGTGAGCATCGCGCTCGAGCTGCAGAAGATGTCCGTGGCCACTCCCGACTGGGCACGGCTGCGCGACCTCTTCGTGGAGCTCGAGTTTCACGGGCTCGCCAAGCACGCCGGCGCGCAGGTGGGGCTGGCGCCCGCGGATCCCGCCGCGCCGGTCGCCCTCCACGGCGACGTGCCGGTTCCCGCATCCGCGGTGAAGGCGGTGCCGCAGCGCTACGAGGCGGTGCTCACGGTGGAGCGCATGCGCGAAGTGGTGGAGCGCGCGCGCCAGGCGCCGTACATCTCGTTCGACACCGAGACGGTGATCGAGACCGGCGACATCGACACGATCGACCCGCTGCGCGCATCGCTCGTGGGGATCTCGCTCGCGGTCGCGGAAGGCGAGGCGTACTACTTCCCCTTCGGGCACCGCGAGCAGCGCCCCGCGGAAGCGCAGCTCTCCTTTGCCGGCGACACGGGCGCTGAGGCCGAGGGCGCGAAGAAGAAGCCGAAGAAGGCGTCGAAGGTCGCCGAGCCCACCAGCATCGCGGCGCGCGCGATCGCGGCCGGCGGGCACGAGGTCAGGAACCTGCCGCCACTGCTGGACGCGAGCATGGCGCCCCTGCGCGAGCTGCTCGAGGACCCGGCGGTCGGGAAGACGGCGCAGAACGCGAAGTACGACCTGCTCGTGCTGCGGCGCACCGGCGTCACGCTCGCCGGCCTGGACTTCGACACGATGATCGCCAGCTACCTGCTCGACCCGGGCCGTCGCTCGCACGGGCTCGACATCCTGGCGCTCGAGTTCCTCGGTCATCACATGACGTCGTACGAGGACCTCTGCGGCAAGGGCAAGTCGCTGCTTCCCTTCGACGAGGTCCCGATCTCCTGCGCCCGGGATTACTCGTGCGAGGACGCGGACGTCACGTGGCGGCTGCGCGCGATCTTCGCGCCGCAGCTCGAGTCGATGCAGCTCGCGCCGTTGCTCGCGCAGGTCGAGATCCCGCTGGTGGGCGTGCTGGCCGACATGGAATGGGCGGGTGTCACCATCGACCTGCCGGGCTTCGCCGCGCTCAAGGAGAAGTTCCGCTCGGAGCGCGAGCGCGTGGAGCGCGACATTCACGCCGTGGCGGGCGAGGAGTTCAACATCAACTCCAACCAGCAGCTGCGCGTGCTGCTGTTCGAGAAGCTCGGGCTTCCCGTGCTGAAGAAGACGGCGACCGGCCCGTCAACCGATGCGAGCGTGCTCCAGCAGCTTGCGGAGGAAGGCCATGAGCTGCCGGTGCTGTTGATGGAGTACCGCGAGCTGTCGAAGCTCGAGAGCACCTACATCGACGCGCTGCCCGCGCTGGTGAACTCGCGCACGGGGCGGCTGCACACGTCGTTCAACCAGACGGTGGCCGCCACGGGACGCCTGTCGTCGAGCGACCCGAACCTGCAGAACATCCCGATCCGTCGCGACCTGGGGAAGGAGATTCGCCGCGGCTTCATCCCGCATCGCGGCTGGCAGTTCATGTCGGCCGACTACTCGCAGATCGAGCTGCGACTGCTCGCGCACCTGTCGGATGACCCGGCGTTCGTGCAGGCCTTTCGCGCCGGTGGGGACATCCACCGCCAGACGGCCGCGCTCATCTTCGACGTGCCGCTCGACGTGGTGTCCGGCGAGATGCGCGGTCGCGCCAAGACGATCAACTTCGCGACGATCTACGGCCAGGGACCGCACGCGCTCTCGCGCCAGCTCAAGATCGCGCACGCCGAGGCGAAGGACTTCATCGAGAAGTACTTCGAGCGCTTCGCGCGCGTGCGCGGCTATCTCGACTCGATGGTGGAGTTCGCGCGCGAGCACGGCTACGTGGAGACCATCTTCCGCCGCCGCCGCTATGTGCCCGAGGTGCGCGACCGCAACTTCAACGTGCGCGCCTTCGGCGAGCGCGTCGCCTCGAACGCGCCCATCCAGGGCTCGGCGGCGGACCTCATCAAGATCGCCATGATTCGCGTGGCCGACCGCATGCGCAACGAGGGGTTCGAGTCCCGCATGCTGTTGCAGGTGCACGATGAACTCGTCTTTGAAGCACCCCCGCACGAGGTGGAGTCGCTAAGGCTGCTCGTCGTGACGGAGATGGAAGGCGCGGCCACCTTGTCAGTTCCGCTCGTCGTCGACGTCGGAATCGGCGACGACTGGCTGGCCACCAAGATGGGCTAGCGCACCGTCACGAGGCGAGACAGTGTCGCAGTGCGCTTCACGTCGGGCAGAATGAGGTAGCGCCTCGATTGTCCCCCAACTGGGACGAACTGGGCAACTGCTTGAATGGGAACGAGTTAAGTCACCACCGTTCGTTGGGCCTCACCTTTGCCCTTCGAGCATGCTCCCGCACCGGCCCTCCTCCCCAGCCGCGTGCCGTCCGACCCGTTCAGGCCCCCTTGCGATGCCCCGATCACGTCCAGCATTCACGCTCATCGAGCTGCTGATCGTCGTGGTGATCATCGGCATCCTCGCGGCCATCGCCATTCCCAAGTTCCAGAACACGAAGGGAAAGGCGTACTACGCCGCGATGCGCAGCGACCTGCGCAACCTGTCCACTGCGGAAGAGGCGTACTTCTTCGAGAACCGTGGCTACACCACGCGCCTCGACTCGCTCAACTTCGTGCCCTCCACCGGCGTGACCGTCACGGTACAGGAAGCCACGGTGGTCGGCTGGTCCGCGATCTCGAACCATCCCGCGGCATATCCGCACACCTGCGCGATCTTCATGGGTGGCGCCGCCGTGCTCGCGCCGGCCACGCTCGAGGGCGAGGTCGGCTGCAACTGAGCGCGCCCAGCTTTCGCGAATTTCGCGATCGCCGAGAGGGGATGATCCACGCGATGGACGGCGGGCTGTGGCTGCATCGCCACGTCTGGTTCGGTCGCCCGATGGCCCACCTGGTCTCCACCGACCGCGAGGCGCTCCTGGCCTACGGGCGCTCCATCGGGATCCCCGCCGAGCGATTGCAGTACAAGCCGCTCAAGGATCCGCGGACGGGTGAGCGGCGAGAGGCCTGGCACTGGGACCTGGGAGGTCCCTACCTGCCGCCACGCTGAGCTCCTGCTCCAGCTGCGCCACGTCGGCGCGCAGGGCATCCCGCTCGCCAAGCAGCGCGCGGTGCAACGAGGGGTCTCGCTGGAAGAGCTGCCACGCGCGCACGCGCCGCTGTGCCTCCCGTCGCCGGGCCCGCAGCGCGAAGTTCACCTCGGCCGCGAGGGGAAGGCTGAGCAGGTAGCCGAGCGCGGTGGGGACGGACGTCACCGACGCCACGACGAACGTCTGCGCCAGGTAGCAGCCAAGCACCAGCAACGCGCCGCTGACGATCGCCCGCATGGCGGGCTGGTCTCGCGACACGCGATCCGGCCCTCGCGCGCCGATCCACTCCGCGGCGTGAAAGGGAAGCCAGTGATTCACCTCGCCCCACCAGGCGACCGGCGATGCGACCGCAAGGAGCGCCAGCTCGCGCAGGGCGAAGCGCAGCGCCACGCGGGCCTGCAGCTCCATGCCGATGTCCTCGAGCGCGATGCCCTCGCGGTCCATGGCGACGTCGAGGTCGGCCAGCCGCCGGTCGAGATCGCGCGCGCGCGCGCGGACACCGTTGGCGTCATCCTGCAGCTGCGCCGCCACCTGCTGTAGCCGCCGCGCGATGGCCAGCTCGTCGCGCAGCGAAGGAAGCGCGGCATCCATGGGGCGCGGCGTCGCGTGCAGCCGCACGAGCCGGCGCGCGACGGTGTTCGTCCACCGCTCGGCGGCGTGCGATTCGTGGTTGAGGGTCACGTCGCGCAGCCGGCGGTCGATCTCGGCCGTGAGCGCGCGCGGCGCGTCCTCGCGCGCCACCCAGTCGCGCACGTCGATCGGGTCGCCCACCTCGGCGCTGATGCGCGAGCCAGCCGTCTCCTTGCGCTCGAATACGAGGCCCAGGGGAACGATCGAGAGGGCGCGCGCACCGATGGCGCGCTGCGTCTCGAGCGCCATGCGCGCCGCGCCTGAGCGCAACGGTGCCATGGCCGGCTCATCGTGACTCTTGCCCTCGGGAAAGATCAGCACGAGGCCATCGGCGGCGAGCGCCTCGACGATCTTCGAGAAGGCATCGGCGTTGCGAGCGGGGTCGGCGATGCCGGTGCGATCATCGGAGATGCGCCGGAGCGGCACCACGCCGATCATGCGCAGCGCCCATGCGGCAACGGGATTGGTGAACAGCGTTGCCTTTCCAGTGAGCAGCACGCGCCGTGGCGCGACCCACGCCGCCACGAGCGCGTCGATCAACGCATTCGGGTGGTTGACCACGAGCAGCACCGGCCCGTGGGCCGGGATGCGCTCGGCGCCCATCACCTCGATGCGGCCGTAGTACCAGCGGAGCGCGATTCCCGCGAGGGCGCGCAGCAGCGCATACAACATGACGCTAGGCGGCGCGAAGGGGGCGATGCTCGGGCACCTTGCGCAGGAGCCACACCGCCCCGGCGAACATGCAGCCGATCACGATCACCGCGCAGCGGTAAGCGATCGCCTTGCCGAAGCTCGCGGTGAGGCCATCCACCGTGAGCGCCCAGATCAACGGGCCTGCAATTGCGGCGGCGCGCGAGGAGAGCAGCATGAGGCTGAAGTAGCGACCTGCCTCGACGTCTGGAATCAGGTTGAGCAGCACCGGGCGCTCCGCGGCGGGCACGCCCCCGAACACCAGCCCGATGAGCATCCCCGAGATCCAGAACCCGGTCTTGCCCGGGAGCGAGATCATGAGCACCAGGAACAGCACCCATCCCACGAGCGTGATGGAGAGCGTGCGCTTGGCGCCGATCCGGTCCACCAGCACGCCGGCGACGTAGCTGCCGATGATCGCGGGCACGGTGAGCACGAGGAACAGGGTGATCTCCGATCCCTTCGTGAAGCCCACCGCCTCCACCGCGTACACGGTCATGAAGCCGACGATCGTCCCGATTGCATCCTGGTAGAGGAAGGTCGTGAGGATGAATCGCAGCAGGCCGGGGTGCTGCTTCGCGTCACGAATGGTGTGGCCCACCTCGCGGAAGGACTCCCGCCAGGGAATGGCGCCCCCATCGTTCACCGGGAAGTGGTCGCGGCAGAAGAGGACGAACGGAATGGAGAAGAGAAAGAAGAGCAGCGCAGTGGGAACGAAGGTCGCGACGCGCCCGCCCGTGGAGGTGAAGGGAAAGACCGAGTGCAGCAGCGACATCGTGCCGGCGGAGAAGTGCACGCCCGGCAGGCCTCCAGTGAAGAAGGGCATGACGAGCAGCACGCCGACGATGGATCCCACGTAGCCGAGCGCGGTGCCGAATCCCGAGAGGCGGCCCTGTTCGTTCGCCGGTACGAGCTCCGGCATCATCGCGTTGTAGAACGGTTGCGCCGCCTGGTACGCGAAGTTCGCCAGGATGTACGCGGCCATCACCCACAGCAGCGATCCGCCGCCCAGGTGCACGGAACCGGGCTCGCCGCCGCCGGCGACGCCCGCACCCACGAGCGGCAGCGTCTTCACGCCGAACATCCCGATGGAGGCCGTCGCGATGCACGAGAGTACCGTGAAGCCGATCACCCACGGCTTGCGCCGGCGCCGGGCATCGGACACCGCGCCGAGCACGGGGATCGAGGCGATGACCATCACCGATGCGATCGCGCTCGCGCTCGCGTACAGGGTGCTGCTCGCACCGAGGTCACTGATGAGCCAGACGGACGCGTACAGCGTCACGACGTTCATCGAGAAGATCGTATTCGAGAAGTCGTAGAGTGCCCAGCTCAACCGTTCGCGGAAGGGCGCGCGCGACACGATCGAGATCTCTCCTTCAATGGTAATGGCGTGCGCCGCCTGCTGCGGTGGGGCCATGCTGCTCCGTTCTGGTGACGCCCAAGAGTACCACCCGGGCGGGCGGCCCGGGATACGTAGGGTGACGTAGCGGGTGGCCGCGGCGAAGCGGTGCGTCCAGATTGGAGGATGCTCATGCCGCGCCGACCCTGGGCCATCGCGATGCTCACCGCGTTCCTCGTGGGATGCGCGAAGGAAGGCGCGCGTCCCGTACCCGACAGTGCGCGCACCACGATCGCTCCCGATTCGGCTTCGTCGCCGGCCGCGGCGACTTCCAGTGGATGGGACACGGCCTTTGGCGACGCGCTGCTCGCGTCGACCGACGATGGTGGCGCGCTCGCCATCGTGGGGCCAGGCGAGGGGGGCGTGCGAGAGGTCTCGCTGCTCTCGCGAAGCGGCACGGTGGAGCACGCGCGCATCACCGGCGTGTCGGCGGCGGATTCGGGCTGTGGGCAACCGAGCGTCACGCTGTTCCCGAAGCCGGCCAGGCCATGGTCCATCGGACTTGCGGGAACTGTCTCGGGCGCGCTCCCCCTCGATTCGCTCTCGGGGCTCGTGGCGGCTGACTCGGTCGCGCTGGCCGCCGAGCTCACGCGACTGGCGTTCACGATCCCGGCGAATCCCGCGAGCCGGTTCACGGGGTTGCCGTTCGCCGTGCGCTCCGCCGACCGCTTCATGTCGGCGCCCGGCGTGCAGGCGGTGGCCGCGCGACTCGAGCGTGGGTTGAACCAGGAAGCGTCGCCGCTCGTCGAGGCCCTCTTCCTGGTCGCCGAGCGTGACAGCGGGGCGCTGCACGCCCCGTTCACGCTCGCCTGGCACGTGCGAGTGGAGGGCACCGAGGACGCGGTGGACGCGTTCGAGGTGCTGGCTGGCATTGCGCCGAGTGCCGGTCGCCCTGCCGCACTGGTCGTTGCGCGTGATGGTGCGGAAGGCTTGCGCTACATGCTCTTGCGTCGCGACGGAGCGCGCCGCTGGAGTGCGCGCTTCACGAGCGCGACCAGCGGCTGCGACGAACGCTAGAGCCTGCGGCCGAGCGTTGCCGGACCGCGTGAGCGACCGGCGACACCGGCGAGCGCGGCGAGCGTCGCGAGGTACGGGAGCATGAGCACGAGCTCGTAGCGCACGTTCAGCCCCGCGGCCTGAAACAGGTATTGCAGGGCGGTGGCGCCGCCAAAGAGGAGCGCGGCACCCGCCACGCCGAGTGGGTTCCATCGCCCGAGCACCACGATGCCGATCGCCATGAAGCCGCGCCCCGCCGACATGTTCTCCACGAACGTGCCGGCCTGCGCCAGCACGAGCGTGGCGCCGGCCAGTCCACCCATGACGCCGCCGGCGAGGATCGCTCCCACGCGATGTCGATTCACGGCGATGCCGGCGGCTTCCGCCGCGGCGGGATTCTCCCCGATCGCGTGCAGCGCGAGTCCGGCATGCGTGCGGTACAGCCACCACCACAGCGCGGGCGCCAGCGCATACACCGCATACGTCGGCCACGGCTGGTGAAGCAGCGCGCCGAGCACCAGCCATCCTTCCGGCACCGGGCGCAGGGGGCCGGTGGTCGCGATGGTGAGCGCGAGGCCGTGCGCGCCGAACACGCTGCGCGCGAGCGCACCCGTGAGCCCCAGCGCAAGCATGGTGAGCGCGGTGCCGGTGATGACCTGGTCGGTGCGCAGGGTGACGGTGAACATCGCGAAGAGTGCGGCGACCAGAACGCCCGCCACGACGGCGAGCGCGTAGCCCCCGGTCGCCTGCCCGGCGGACGCGCCGACCGCCGCGCCGAATGCGCCGGCGATGATGGTGCCCTCCAGCGAGATGTTGATGATCCCCGCGCGCTCCACCAGCGTCTCGCCCAGCGCCGCGAGGGCGAGCGGCGTGCCCGTGCGCACTGCAGCCTCGATGAAGCTGTTGGTGGCGCTCACGTGCCGCGCTCCAGCGACGCATCGCCGCGCGAGCGAGCGCTCCACGCGATCGCAATGAGGATGATGGACGCCTCGACGATTCCCGCGATCACCGATGGCACGCCGGCGTCGCGCTGCATGGCCGATGCACCCGCCTCGAGCGCGCCGAACCCAACGGCGGTCGCGATCACCCAGCGCGGGTCGAGTCCAGCCAGCAGTGCGACCGCGATGGCGGTGTAGCCGTACCCCGGGGAAATGTTTTCGTAGAGCGCAAACGTCACCCCGTTCACCTCCACGGCGCCGCCGGCCCCGGCGAGCGCGCCGCTGGCGAGGAATGCGAGCGTGGTCACGCGCCCCACGTTCACGCGTCCCGTCACGCGCGCAGCGTGCGGATTGGCACCCACCAGGCGCAGCCGGAATCCCGATGCGGTGCGGGACAGCCAGAATGCGAGCGCGATGGCGATCGCCACGCCAAGGGGAAAGCCCCAGTGCAGCCGCGTGCCGCTGCTCATTCGCGGCAGGCGCGCCAGCAGTTCGAGCGTCCTCGTTTGCGGATAGATGTGCGTGGGCTCCTGCAGCGGCCCGCGCACCAGGTAGCCCACCAGGTAGATCGCCACGAAGTTGAGGAGGATCGTCGAGATCACCTCCGGAACCTCGAACCGACGCCGGAGCGCATCGGCCACGGACGCCCAGGCTGCCCCCGCGAGCGCGCCCGCGACGATTGCCAGCCACGGAGTCAGGGCTCCCGCGTGCGACGACAATGCCGCAGAAGCGGCGGCGGCGGCAGCGGCGCCCGTGAGGAACTGGCCCTCCGCCCCGATGTTGAACACTCCCGCTCGGAACGCCACGGCAACGCCGAGCCCCGTGAACAGCAGCGGGGTGGCGCGAACCAGGGTGCCCGACGTGAAGGCATGCCAGCTACCCGCGGCGCCGCGCGCGAGCGCCGCGAGCGCGAAGCCGGGACTGGCGTTTCCGCTCGAGAGCACCGCGGCGATCGTCCCTGCCAGGCAGAGCGCGAGTGCAGTGGGGAGCCACACATGACGGGCGCCGCTCATCGCCACGCGTTAGACTCTCCGACGATGACGACGCCTGATTCGGACCCGCGTCGCTGGCGCATGCTCGGGATGCTGGCGCTGGCTGAGCTGCTCGGCATGTCGCTCTGGTTCGCGGCGAGCGCCGTGGCGCCGCAACTCGGCGCCCGCTGGCATCTCTCCGCATCGGAAATCGGGTGGCTCACCGCGATCGTGCAGCTGGGGTTCGTGATCGGCACGGCTGTCTCGGCGCTGCTGAACGTAGCCGACATCGTGCCGTCGCGCCGCCTGTTCGCGCTCTCGGCGCTCGCGGGTGCGGCGGTGAACGCGCTGCTGCTGGCCGCGCCCGATTACCGCGCCGCGCTATTGTGCCGCTTCCTCACGGGCTTCGCGCTGGCAGGCGTGTACCCGCCGGCCATGAAGATGATCTCCACCTGGTTTCGCTCGCAGCGCGGCATGGCGGTCGGCACCATCGTGGGCGCGCTGACCGTGGGCAAGGCGGCTCCATACCTCGTGCATGCCATTCCCGGCGCGGGCGAAACGCCGGTGGTGCTCACCGCATCGGCGTTCGCCCTGGGGTCGGCGCTGCTCGTCTTCTGCTGCTACGAGGAGGGCCCCTTCCCCTTCCCGCCCCGGCCGTTCTCGTGGGGGCTGGTGCTCTCGGTGTTTCGCGAGCGACGCTGGCGATTGGCAACCGGTAGCTACCTGGGGCACATGTTCGAGCTGTACAGCGCGTGGACGTGGATCCCCGTGTTCGTCGCCGCGAGCACCGCGGCCGCGGGCATGCCGGCCGGCCCGCGACGCGATTCGCTTGCGTCGGCCACCGCCTTTTCCGCGATCGCGATCGGCGGTGCAGGCTGTGTGTGGGGTGGACGGCTCGCCGACCGCCGCGGACGGGAGTGGCTCGTGACCGTGGCGATGGCGGCGAGCGCCGTGTGCGCACTGCTGATCGGCCTCACCTTCGGGCGCAGCATGCTGCTGCTCGTGCCGGTGGCGCTGGCCTGGGGATTCTTCGTGATCGCCGACAGTGCGCAGTTCAGCGTGCTCGTGACGGAGTCGGTGCCGTCACACGCGGTCGGTACGGCGCTCACCGTGCAGACGTCGCTCGGCTTCCTGCTCACGATGGTGTCCATCCAGCTCGTGCCGCCCGTCGTGGCGCTCGTTGGATGGCGGTGGGCGTTCGCGATGCTCGCACTGGGGCCCGCGGTGGGGATCGCATTCATCCGTCGCCTGCGCGCGGTGCAGCGCGCGCAGGCGACGCAGCCCGTCAGCTAGCCTTCAGGTTCGACGAGCAGGCCAGCAGGTCTGCTGCATCGGAGTTCATCGGCGGCGCGAGCAGGAATCCCTGGACGCGGTCGCAGCCCAGCGTGCGGAGCATCTCGAGCTGCTCGGGGCGCTCCACGCCCTCGCTCACGACCTCGAGTCCCAGCGCGTGCGCCAGGTCGATGATGGCGCGCACGATCTCGCGACGCGCGCTCTCCTGCTCGATCTCCTCCAGGAACGCGCGGTCGATCTTCAGCCCGTCCACCGGCAGCTGCTGGAGGTAGCTGAGCGACGAGTAGCCGGTGCCGAAGTCGTCGATGAAGAGGCGAATGCCGGTGGCGCGAAGGCTGGTGAGGGCGTCGATGGCCTGGCGCGTATTGTGGATCACGAGGTCCTCGGTGATCTCGAAGATGATCCGGGATGCGTCCACCTTCGTCTCCATCACGATCTGCGCGACTTCCGCGGCGAACTCCGGGTCCTCGAGCTGGATCGCGCTGAGGTTGATGCTCACGGTGAGGTTGTGCGCGCCAGTGCGCTGCCAGCTGGCGCAGTGCTCGCACGCTTCGCGAATCACCCAGCGCCCCACTTCCACCATCATGCCGAGGCACTGCAGCCGCTTGAGGAACTGGTCGGGGGCGAGCAGGCCCCGCACCGGATGCTGCCAGCGAATGAGCGCCTCGAAGGCCACGATGCCGCCGCTCGAGGCAGCCACGATCGGCTGGTAGTGCAGCACGAACTCGTTCCGGGCGAGCGCGCGGCGCAACTCGGCGTCGAACACCGCCTCGGCGGTGATGACTTCCGGCTCCACTTCGCGCGGCGCCATGTCCATCTGCCAGCCGGCAATGCTCACCGGGACGTCGAACTCGTCGCAGACCACCACGGCCTGCACGCGCATGGGGCGATAGAGGCCGTCGGCGCGCAGCAGGCGATAGCCGGTCTGCACGCTCGCACAGCAGCGGCCCGCGCCCTCGATCGCCGAGCGCACCATGGCGCGGTCGTCCGGGTGCACGCGGTCCAACCAGAGCTGCGAATCGCCGCGCAGCGCGACGGCGGGCAGGCCGGCCATCTCGCACCAGCGGCGCGAGTAGAAGACTTCGCCCGTGACGAGGTTCCAGTCCCAATATCCTTCAGACGCCACGTCCACTGAGCGCGACACGCGCTCGAGGGCGGCGGCGCCGGGGGCGCTGCGCGTGGGGGTGTGCATGCTGCGAGTCATCGTTGCCATGGTTGCTCCGTGTCTGGTGGTGACGCAGCGCACGTTATCCGTGACGGGACAACCGATCCAATACTTCAGGCGCACCCAACCCATGCCTTCGCGCTTTCGCTTCCGACCGCTTGGTCGTATTGTGGGTGAGGCGGCGCCGATGTCGCCGGGAGGAGCGGATGGAGTTGCGGCACCTGCGGTACCTGGTCGCGATCGCCGAGACGTCCACCTTCGTGGCCGCCGCCGAACAGCTGCGCGTCGCGCAACCCGCGCTCTCCCGCCAGATCCACGACCTGGAAGAGGACCTGGGCGTGAGCCTCTTCGATCGCGGCCCCAAGGGCTCTCCGCTCACCGCCGCGGGTGAGGTGGCCGTGGTCGCCGCCCGCTTCATCCTGCGGCGCACGGACCTCGCCTTCGAGCGGGCGCGGGAGGCGAGCCTCGGGCTGGCGGGACGGTGCGTGATCTGCGCCGGCCGTCGCCCCACCGACACCGGATTCATTGCGGAGCTCGTGGCGCTCGTGCATCGCGAGTACCCGGAGATTCACCTCGAGATTACCGAGGGCACACTACGAGCGCAGTGGGATGCCGTGCGTGGGGCGGTGGCTGACCTGGGCCTCGGCCTGCCGGCCACGGCCGACTACCCGGAGCTGACCTCGGAGACCCTGCACCAGGAGCACTTCGACGCGGCCTTGGTCTGGGCTGGACACCCCCTCGCGGCGCGCACCGAGATTTCTGCCACGGAACTGGCGGGTGATTGCTTCGTCACGTTCGAGCGTCCGCTCATCCCGCAGGCCGCGGCCCTCACGCGGAGCGAATTCGCCCGGCTCGGGATGACGCCTGCTTCGACGCGCGAATACCCGACGATCGCGGCGATCGGCGCCGCCGTGGCCGCGGGGCAAGGGTGGACGATCATCCCCCGCTCGCTGCTGCTGCCGCCCGGCACTGTGATGCTACCGCTGAGCGACATGCTGGTGCCGATCCCGCTTGCCGTGATCTATCGGCGCGAGGAGCCGCGGCCAGCCACGAGGACGGTGCTCTCGCTGGTCCGCCGCCTGGGCGGCGACGAGGCCGCGCAAGTTGCCCGGCCGGAAAAACCCTCCGCCCAGGACGTGACCGGAGGACCGCCAGCCTCCACCCTCATCGAGCTGCGTCACCTGCGCTACTTCTGGCTCGTGATCCAGGAGGGGAGCATCGGCCGCGCGGCCGAGCGGCTGGAGCTGTCCCAGCCCACGCTGTCACGGCAATTGCGCGACCTCGAGCGCGTGGCGGGCGTACCGCTCCTCGAGCGCGAATCGCGCGGCGTCGTTCCCACGGTGGCGGGCGCGGCGCTCGCTGAGGAGGTGCGGCACATCCTCGACGAGGTGCAGTCGCTGCCGGCGGAGCTCGAGCGCGCGCAGCGCGGGGCCGCTGACCGCTGCGTCATCGGTACCGTGGCCACGCCCCTGGTCCAGCGACTCGTGTCGGAACTGATTGGCCGCGCCGGCCGCGAGCTCCCCAACATGGAGATCGTGATCGAGGAATGCGTCACGCCGCGCCAGGCGCCGGCGCTGCGCGCCGCTACGCTCGACATCGGCATCTGCCACGCGAGCCCCGTCAGCACGCATCACGATGAGGGGATCGTGCGCACCCCGCTGATCGACGACCGCATCAACTGCGTGCTGTTGCCCTGCGAGCATCCGCTGGCATCCCGATCGAGCCTGTCGCTTCACGACCTGCGAGGCATGCCCTTCCTGTGGGTGGCGCGCGACTTCCAGCCGGCCATGTACGACATGGTGTTCAACGGCTTCGCTCGCGCAGCCTTCCAGCCCGTGGTGGAGCGAACGTACGAGGGACTGGGCACGCTCTGGACGATGGTCGCCGCGGGGGCTGGCTGGTCGCTCGGATTTGACACGTTGTGGCAGGATACGCCGCGCGGGCTTTGCGTCGTGAAGCTCGACGACTTCTCGCTGCCCTGGGGACTCGATGCGCTGCACCGTGCCGATGAATCGCGCACCTCGACGCTCATGATGCTCGAGCGCCTCGTCGCCGCGGTGCGCACGCCGGCGCAGGTGGAGGCCCCCTACAGCTATGTGCCTTCGGCGCGCGAGGCCCAGCCGGCGCGCTGAGCGGCACGCATCACGGGTCGCGCGACGAAGCATGACTTCGCCACCCACGAAGTATTGGTCCGCCTCCCTGGCCAACTGATATCGTCACGTCGTGATCGATGGCTCACGCCTCGGTCGCCGGCGCGCCCTGCGCGCCGCCCCGCTCACGACGCGACCAATGCTCAAGAAGAAGATTCTCCTGGTGGACGATTCGCCCACCGTCATCATGTGGCAGCGCCTGATCCTCGAGCAGGAGCGCTACGCGATCGTCATCGCCAAGGACGGCCAGGAAGGCGTGGAGCGCGCGCGCGTCGAGCGCCCCGACCTGGTGCTGCTGGACGTGATCATGCCGCGCATGGACGGCTTCGCCGCCTGCCGCGCGATCCGTGAATGCCCCGAGACGCGCGACGTCCCCATCCTGATGGTGACGACGCGCTCCGAGATGATCAACGTGCTCGCCGGCTACGACGCCGGCTGCAACGAGTACATCACGAAGCCGATCGACCGCCTCGAGCTCCTGATGAAAGTGCGCAGCTACCTCGCGCCGGAGTCGGTCCAGTGAACGCCGTCGAGGAGCGGAAGCTTCGTGAGCAGGTCGAGCAGCTGGCCTCCACCAGCCGCAACATCTCCTCGCTGCTCATGGCGGCCGAGCATCGCAATGGGGAGATGATGAAGCTCCTCACGACGGTGCGCCGCATGATCGAGTCGCGCGACGGCGCGGAAGTCCTCGCGGGTGTCCAGGAGATCCTGGTGTCCGTGATCGGCACCGAGCAATACGTGATCTACGCGCTCGGCGGCGACGACACGCTCGTGCCCATCGCCGGCATGGGCGACTGCTACCTGGACGCCCGCCGCCGCTCACCCTCGCGCAACGAGCTCGCACTCGTGATTCGCGCCGGCCGGTCGATCGTGGGACGCGTGCAGCGCCACGCCTTCCCGCTCCCGGACGGCCAGGAGATGGCTGCCTGCCTGCCGCTCTCCATCATCGACCGGGTGGTCGGCGCCATCGTCATCCATCGCCTCCTTCCCCACCGCGAGGCGCTCGACGCCTGCGACGAGGAGGTGCTCAAGCTGCTCGCCACCTACGCAGCCACCGCGATCATCGCCGCCGAGCAGCGCGCGACCTGGTCGGGGCTGTCGCTGGGCAACGTATGAGGTCCCCCGCGATCGCGATGCCGATGGCCCGTTCGCGGGCCGAGCTTCGCACCCCTTCCCCGGGCACGCCCGTCGCCTTCGCGCCCGCGGTGGCGCAGGACGTCCCCACCATCTACCTGCATCCGGGCCAGCTGCACGCCACGCTGGCGGAGCGCTGCACCATCACCACCATCCTCGGGTCGTGCGTGGCCATCTGCCTGCACGACTCGGCGAAGCGCGCCGGGGGGATGAATCACTTCCTCCTGGCCGGTCCGCCGCCCGATGGCACGGCGAGCACGCGTTACGCACCCAGCGCCATGCGCGTGCTCCTCGAGCGCATGCTCGCGCTCGGCGCCGACCTCTCGCGGATGGATGCGCGCATCGTCGGCGGTGCCAACGTGCTGTCGGCATTCGCCAACAGCGAGGCGCACCTGGGCATGCGCAACGTGGAAGTCGCGCGCGAGCTCGTGCAGGCCGCGGGCATTCGCGTGATCGCCGAGGACGTGGGCGGCACGCGCGGCCGCAAGCTGGTATTCACGCCCGGAACGGGGACCCTCTGGGTCCAGAGGATCGGACAGTGAATATCGAACTCGACCTCGACCAGTTCCGCCATGTGTACGTGCAGGAGGCGGACGAGGCACTCTCCGCCATGGAGGAGGCACTCATCACGCTCGAGGAGCAGCCCGACAACGCGGAGCTCCTCAACGAAGTCTTCCGCTTCGCCCACACGATCAAGGGCGGCGCGGCCATGGTCGAGTTCAGCGGCCTCGCCGAGTTCTCGCACAAGGTCGAGGATGCGCTGTCACTCATCCGCGATGGGGTCGTCGCGCTCTCTCCGGCGCGCGTGACCGTGCTCCTGCAGATCGTCGACGCGATGCGCGAGATGCTCCGCATCGAGGCGGCTGGTCGCAAGGTCACCGTGCGCACGTCGAACCTGGCGCTGGTGGCGCAGCTGATGCCGGCGGACCTGGACCTGGCAGCGCGCCCGCACGACGCGGCACCCGTCGAGGACGTGGAAGCATGGGTCCCCGGCACCGCGCTCTCGTCGCGGCTGCGCAGCCTGCGCGTCGACATGTCGAAGCTCGACGTGCTGCTCAACCTCAGCGGCGAGATCGCGGTGGCCAAGGGTCGCCTGATGCAGGTCCTCGCCGATCGACGCGACGAAGCCGCGGACTCCGCGGCCGAGGAAATGGAGCGGCTGCTGGCATCGCTGCACGAGCGCGTGATGCAGCTCCGCCTGGTGAGCCTGGGCCCGATCTTCCGGCAGCACCTCCGCACCGTGCGTGACATCGCGGCCCAGCAGGGCAAGCTGCTCAAGCTGGAGCTGGAGGGCGAGGACGTCGAGGTGGATGCCTCGATCGTGGAGCAGCTGCGCGATCCCCTCACCCACCTCGTGCGCAACGCCGTGGATCACGGGATGGAATATCCCGCGGCGCGCCGCGATGCGGGCAAGAGCCCCTGCGGCACGATCGTCATTCGCGCGCGGCACGATCGCGGGCTGGTGGTGGTCGAGGTGAGCGACGACGGCCGCGGCATGGACCGCGACGCGATTCTCGCCAAGGCGCGGGAGCGTGGCATGGTGGAGGACGGCAGCGCGATGACGGACGCGCAGGTGTTCGCGCTCACCATGCAGGCTGGCTTCTCCACGGCCGCACAGGTCACCGAGGTGAGTGGCCGCGGCGTGGGCATGGACGTCGTGCGCCGCAACGTCGAGTCCATTCGCGGCAGCATCGAGATCAGCAGCCAGCAAGGCCGCGGTTCCACCGTGTGCCTTCGCGTGCCGCTCACGATCGCGATCGTCGAGGGCTTCGTGGTCGGCGTGCGCGGCGAGCGATTCGTAGTGCCGGTCGACTCCATTGTCGAGTGCCTGTCCTTGCCGCTTGCCGAGACCGAAACGCCCTTCGGCGTGCTGGAACTTCGAGGCGCCCCACTTCCGTACGTGCGGCTGCGCCACCTCCTCGACGTGGCGCCGGGCAACGCGCCCGCGGCGCGCGAGAGCGTGGTCGTGGTGCACTACGGCGGTCGCCAGGCGGGCCTCGTGGTCGATCACCTCTTCGGCCAGACCCAGGCAGTGCTCAAGCCGCTTCCTCCAATGCTCGCCCGCGCCGCCGGCGTGTCGGGGAGCACGATCATGGGCGATGGCCAGGTCTCGCTCATGCTCGACGTCGGCGCCCTGCTGGAACTCTGCCATCTCCCCATCGCCTCCACGCACGCCCACACTCAACTGCCGGTGTCCTCATGATCCGCCCGCTCGCGCGCGCTGCTGCGCTGCTCGTGGTGCTCTCTTCCCTGGGCGCCGCCCAGGCGACTGCGCCGATCTCCTTCGACGCGCTCAAGACGACGAGCGCCAGCGACTCGCTGCGCCGCATCGTCGCCCGCCAGCGTGCCGATGCCGAACGGCTCCAGCGCGCTGCCTCGGCGCTGCGCGACAGCCTTGCCGTTGCGCGTGCCCGCACCATCAGCGCGCCGGCCGTCAGGCCTGAGACGGTGCTCGTCACGCAGATGCGCGTGGACACCGTCAAGGTTGCCGTGCCGGCGGCGCCCGCTGTCGTGGCGGCGCCCGCTGTCGCGGCGAAGCCCGTAGCGATACCGGAAGTCGTGAAGCCGCAGGCCAAGCCGGCGACGATCACTCCCGCTCCCGCCGTAGCGCCACTCCTGCCTACGGTCTCGGCAATGCTGCAGCTCTGGGCCATTGGCGGAGATGCGGGATACCGCAACAGCTACCGCGTTCGTCGCGCCGAGATCAAGGTCGTGGGCGACCTGGGCCGCAAGGCGAAGGCGATCGTGATGCTGGATGTCGCCAAGGCGCTCTCACTGAACACCGGCGCTGCCCCCGTGCAGCCCAGCGTCGCGCAGTCGAGTCGCGTGCTGCAGGACGCCTTGATCAGCGTGCCCTTCGGCACCCTGCAGCTCGATGCAGGCCAGCAAAAGCTCTTCCTCGGCCTCGAGGGGATGACGTCGTCCGGTAGCCTCGAGACGGTGGAGCGAGCACTGATGTTCTCCGACCGTGCGCGCGGCGGAAGCTTCGGCGACGTGCGTGACGTCGGCGTCGCACTGCGCGGCAAGTGGACGTTGGCCGAGTTCCAGGTCGGCGCGTTCGACGGGAGCGGCGAAGCGCAGAACGACGTCGACAAGAACGTCGGAAAGTCGCTGGTCGCTCGCGTTGCGGTTCGTCCCTCGTTCGTGAAGGGACTGCAGGTCGGCGCATCCGGCGCCAGCGCCGGCGCCGGCTCGCTCGACAATCCGGTGCGAGATCGTGCCGGGGCCGAGCTGCGCTTCTCGACGGGTCGCGTGCTGCTCGTCGCCGAAGCGATGCATGGCCAGGACGACATCACCACCCGCTTCGGCGCCTACGCCCTCGCCAGTGTCGGCATCGCGCCCACGGTGAAGCTCCAGGCTCGCCTCGATTCGTGGGATCCCGACACGCATCGCGAAGCCGCCGCCGCCGACGTGACGCAGCGTGACGCGCTCGTCGGCGCCTCGTGGCTGCCGGCCGGTACCCGCCTCAAGCTGCAGCTCGCCGCAGTGCACAAGACCTTCACGCGCAACATCACGAAGTCCCGCTCGCAGGTCCTTCTCAACATGCAGGCCGCCTGGTAGGCGCGCCCACTTCCCCTACGTGAATCCCATGTTCAACAACCTTCGCATCGGCACCCGCCTGTTCGCGATGGCCGGCCTGCTCGGCGCCATCATGCTCATCGTCGGCTGGATGTCGCTCAGCGCGCTCAGCCGCTCCACCACCGCGCTCGAGACCAGCCTCGGCACCGCGGCCCGCGTCACGGAAGTCGTCGACAACGCCCGGGACTCCCAGGGCGAGCTCGTGAAGCAGTGGAAGGAGTGGAAGGACCTCCTCATCCGTGGCCACAGGAAGGAGGACTTCGACAAGCACTTCGCGGCCTTCCAGCGCCAGGACAGCCTCGTGCGCACCCAGCTCGCCATGACGCGTGACAGCGTCAAGGCGCTCGGACTCGAGACCGTTCCGGTCGAGCCGCTGCTCCAGGAGCATGCGGAGCTCGTCGCGCGCTACATGGACGCGCTCAAGCATTACGATCCGTCCAGCCTCGCCAGCACGCAGCGCACCGACAGCCTGGTGCGCGGCCTCGATCGCCCACTGACCGCGGGACTCGACAGCCTGGTCGAGAGCGTGCAGAAGGCCGCCGAAAGTCGCTATGGCACCATGACGGCCTCCGCCCGCAGTTCCTACGCTACGGCCCGCATCACCTTCCTCATCTCGCTCCTGGCCGCGCTGTTCATCGCGCTCGGCCTGGCGTGGGCCACTATCCGCTCGGTCACCGTGCCGATCGTCGAGCTCGTGGTGATTGCCGACCGCATTGCCGCTGGCGACCTGCGCGAGATCTCCGGTACGACGCGTGGCGACGAGACGGGCCAGCTCCAGAAGGCCATGCAGAACATGGCAGGCTCGCTTGCCCAGACCATATCGCAGGTCCGCGCCGCCGCTGAGGCACTCACGGGCGCCTCGGCGCAGCTCTCCGCTACTGCACAGAGCCTCTCACAGGGCACGAGCGAGCAGGCCGCCTCAGTCGAGGAGACCACCGCGAGCCTGGAGCAGATGAGCGCTTCGATCACCCAGAACGCCGAGAACAGCAAGCGCACCGAGGCGGTCGCCAATCAGGGCGCGCTCGACGCCGAGGATTCGGGTCGCGTTGCACAGGAAACGACGAGCGCGATGAAGACGATCGCCCAGAAGATCTCGATCATCGAGGACATCGCCTACCAGACGAACCTGCTCGCCCTCAATGCCGCAATCGAGGCAGCACGGGCCGGCGAGCACGGCAAGGGCTTCGCGGTGGTCGCCACGGAAGTGCGGAAGCTGGCGGAGCGCAGCCAGTCGGCAGCCAACGAGATCAGCGGCCTCGCCGTGTCGAGCGTCAGCGTCGCGGAGCGCTCGGGAGAGCTCCTGCAGTCGCTGGTGCCGAAGATCCGCCAGACCGCCCAGCTGGTCCAGGAAGTCGCGGCGGCTTCGCGCGAGCAGTCGTCGGGCGTGATCCAGATCAACCAGGCCATGGGCCAGGTGGACCAGGTCACGCAGCAGACGGCGTCCGCCGCCGAGGAGCTGGCCTCCACGGCTGAGGAGATGTCGGCCCAGGCCGAGTCCCTCCAGCAGCTCGTGAGCTTCTTCCAGGTGAGTGCTGCGGAACGCGACTGGTCGCGCCCCGTGGAGCCGGTCAAGGCACCCCGCGCTGCGGTCGGCGCGCCGGCGCCGTCCGGCAAGAAGGGGTGGTACGCCATCCCTCACTCGTTCAACGCCAACGGCACGCGCCCCGCGCGCGCTGTCGGCACCGGCGCGACCGCCAATGATGACCAGCACTTCACGCGCTTCTAGGAGAATTGAATCATGTCCCCGAACGCGACACTCGCGCCCACGCAGTATCTCAGCTTCGTGCTGGCCGGCGAGGAGTACGCCGTGGAGATCCTGCGGGTCAAGGAAATCATCGAGTACGAAAGCCTCACCCGCGTGCCGGCGATGCCGGCCGCGGTGCGAGGCGTGATCAACCTCCGCGGCCGGGTGGTTCCGGTCGTGGACCTGGCCCTGCGCTTCGGGCTCGGCGCGAGCCCGCTCACCCGCCGCAGCTGCATCGTGATGGTGGAGCTGGCCGCGCAGGCGTCGTCCACGAGTGACTCTTCGCTCGTGGTCGGCATCATCTGCGACGAGGTGAGCGAGGTGCTCGACCTTGCCGCGGACCAGGTACAGCCACCTCCTGCCTTCGGCACGGCCGTGGGTGCGGAATACCTGCAGGGTCTCGCCGAGGCGGGCAAGAAGTTCGTGCTGCTCATGAACATCGAGCGGGCCCTCGACACCTCGACCTTTGCGCCTGACGCGGCGACGCTGGCCGCTGCCTGAAGGGGAGACATGCCTGGGGCGCGACCCTGCCCCAGGCATGACTTCACCTGCCGTGAAGTATTGGTCCGGGGTGAGGGGTCACCGGTATCCTGCACATGTAACCCGGGGCCGCGCGCGTGGCATGGCGAATCTCTTCGTCCCACTCGCACGGTGCCTCCCCTGACCAATCGGTATTCCCATGTCGCTCCGATCCGTTTTCTCCGCCTGTTGCCTGTCGCTCGCGCTGAGCGCGGCGGTGCACGCGCAGTCCGCTCCCGAGCCGATCCGCGACAACAGCTTCCTCATCGAGGAGGCCTACAACCAGGATCGCGGCGTCGTCCAGCACATCAACACCTTCTCGGTGCCGGTGTCGGGCGCCGGATGGAACTACAGCTTCTCCCAGGAATGGCCGGTGGCCGGCATGCGCCACCAGCTCAGCTACACGATTCCGGTGAGTGCCGCCGCCAACTCGGCCGGCGAGATCGGCGACATCGCCCTGCACTACCGCCTGCAGCTCGTGGGCGTGAACGGTGGACGACTCTATGTCTCGCCGCGCGCCTCGCTGGTCCTCTCCACGGGTGATTCGCGCCGTGGCTTCGGCGCCGGCGCAACGGGCCTGCAAACGATGCTGCCCGTGAGCTTCGAGCTCTCCCCCCGCTTCACGCTGCACGGCAACGCCGGGCTCACCTACACGCGACATGCCCGCAACGCCGCCGAGGATCGCGCGACCACCACGAGCTACACCGCCGGTGCATCCGCGATCTGGCTGGCGACGTCCACGTTCAACGCGCTGGTCGAAACCTCCTGGAACCGCATCGGCTCCGTGGTCGCCCCGGGCCAGGTCGCGAGCGACAAGCAGTGGGTCGTGTCGCCCGGCATCCGCTGGGCGCACAACCTGGGCGAGATGCAGGTCGTCCCCGGCATCGCCTACACGATCGGCGTGGGTCCCAGCCGCGGCACCAACGCGCTGTTTCTCTACCTGAGCATCGAACACCCGTTCGCGCACTAAGCGGCCGCACCCACCTCGACGGAAACGGAACCTGACCATGAAGCTGACCATTCGCACGAAGATCGGCGCGGGCTTCGCCGGAGTGCTGCTCCTCGGCTCGATTGCCTGCGCCTCCGTGCTCGTCGTGATGAGCCGGAACGTGGTGCGCCTCGAGCGCGTAGCGGAGTCCGATGACGTGATCGCGCTCAAGGCGCTGGAAGTGCGCTACGACATGATGGCGATGAGCAACGCCATGCGTGGCTACCTGCTCGACCCCGCGAACAAGTCGGAGTTTGCCGCAAAGGAAGCGGCCGATCGCAAGCTCGTCGCCGACGCGGACTCCATCCGCCAGCTCGGTCCCACGAAGGAGGTGCTCGCGCTGATCACCGAGGCGTCCGAGCTCGACGAGCACACGTTGAACCCGATCGAGGACGCCATCATGCAGATGGTCGCCACGGGCAAGGTGGACGACGCGCGCGCCAAGTACGAGAAGGAGTACATGGCCACGCGCGACCGACAGGACGCAATCCTGCGGGAAATGGAGCGCGTGACGCTGGCGCAGAAGGACAGTGCGCTCGCGGGGAGTGAGGCCGCCGTCCGGCAGGCCCGCACGACGACCATGTTGCTCGTGCTCGGCCTCCTGCTCGCTGGCCTCACGCTCGCCTTCCTGATCGCCCGCGGCCTGGCCCGGCCGATCGTCGAGGCGACAGCCCACCTGAAGGCAATGGCCACGGGCGACCTCACCCGCCGCATGGCTGCGGGGGCCAATGACGAGATCGGCGAGATGGCCGAGCACTTCAACGGCTTCGCCGCCGAGATGGAGCGCGTCATTCGCGAAGTGCGCACCGGCGCAGGCGCCGTGACCGGCGCCTCGGCGCAGCTCTCCGCCACGGCGCAGAGCCTGTCGCAGGGAACCAGCGAGCAGGCCGCCTCCGTGGAGGAGACGACCGCCAGCCTGGAGCAGATGAGCGCTTCGATCACGCAGAACGCCGAGAACAGCAAGCGCACCGAGCACATGGCCATCGAGGGCGCCCGCGACGCGGAAGACAGCGGCAACGTGGCGCAGGAGACCACCGCGGCGATGAAGACGATCGCCCAGAAGATCTCCATCATCGAGGACATCGCCTACCAGACGAACCTCCTCGCGCTCAACGCGGCCATCGAGGCGGCGCGTGCCGGTGAACACGGCAAGGGGTTCGCCGTGGTGGCGACGGAAGTCCGCAAGCTCGCCGAGCGCAGCCAGTCGGCGGCGAATGAGATCAGCGGCCTCGCCGTGACCAGCGTGAGCGTCGCGGAGCGATCCGGTGCGTTGCTCGCCTCGCTCGTGCCCAAGATTCGCCAGACGGCGGAGCTCGTGCAGGAAGTCGCGGCCGCCTCGCGCGAGCAGTCCTCCGGTGTCGCCCAGATCAACCAGGCCATGGGCCAGGTGGACCAGGTGACGCAACAGACCGCGTCCGCCGCCGAGGAGCTGGCGTCGACCGCCGAGGAGATGTCGGCACAGGCCGAGTCGCTCCAGCAGCTCGTCAGCTTCTTCAGGATGGGTGGTGAGCAGGAATGGAAGGGCCACTCGCCCCAGTCGGCCGCTGCCGTTCCCGCAGGCGCACCGCGTTCCCGCGCGAGCCAGGACAGCAGGAAGGGGTGGTACGCCCTTCCGCATTCGTTCAAGGCGAATGGCGCGCGCCCCGGCCGCGCCACGGCGGGCGCGAACGACGACCAGAACTTCACGAGGTTCTAGCCATGCGCGCCTCGAACGCAGTCGCGGCCTCGCCGCCCACGCAGTACCTCAGCTTCGTGCTCGCCGGCGAGGAATACGCCGTCGAGATCCTGCGAGTGAAGGAGATCATCGAGTACGACAGCCTCACTCGCGTGCCGGCCATGCCGGCCGCGGTGCGGGGCGTCATCAACCTGCGTGGGCGCGTGGTGCCGGTCGTCGACCTGGCCCTGCGCTTCGGCCTCCCCGCCAGTCCGCTCACCCGGCGGAGCTGCATCGTGATGGTGGAACTCGCGCAGGCGACGTCCAATGGAGACGCGTCGCTCGTCGTCGGCATCCTCTGCGACGAGGTGAGCGAGGTGCTCGACCTCACCGCCGAGCAGGTCCAGCCCCCGCCGGAGTTCGGAACCGCCGTGGGCTCGGAGTACCTGAATGGACTGGCCGAGGCGGGCAAGAAGTTCGTGCTGCTGATGAACATCGAGCGGGCGCTGGACACGTCGACGTTCGCGTCGGAGACAAGCGAGTTGGCCGATGCGTCCTGACGCCGCAGTCTCAGTCGCGCAGCTCGCGCAGCCCGGCGGAAGTCGCCGGCTGCGGGAGCTCGGCGCCCAGGAGTTTCGCCAGCTCGCCACGCTCATCCACGACGTGGCCGGCATCTCGCTGAACGAGTCGAAGCGCGCGCTCATGGTGCGACGCCTGTCGTCGCACGTGCAGTCGCTCGGCCTGACGTCGTTCGGCGACTATCACGACCTCGTGCGCGCCGACGACAGCGGGCAGGAGCTGGTGCAGCTGCTGGACCTCATCGCCACGAACGAAACACACTTCTTCCGGGAGCCCGCGCACTTCGACTACCTGGAGCGCGAGGTCTTTCCGCGCTGGCAGGCCGAGGCCCGCGAGGGCACGCGGCAGCGGCATGTGCGCATCTGGAGCGCCGCATGTTCCACTGGACAGGAGCCGTACACCCTCGGCATGCTGCTGCTCGCCAACCTTCCTGCGTCCGAAGGCTGGACGTTCGAGCTCCTGGCGACGGACATCTCCACGCAGGCGCTCGACGCCGCTGCGCACGGCACCTGGAGCGTGGACAAGGCGAAGGAGATCCCGACGCCATACCTCAAGCGATTCCTCCGTCGCGGCACCGGGCCCCAGGTCGGCGTGATGCGCGCCGTGCAGGAGCTTCGCGACGCGATCACCTTCCGCCGCCTCAACCTCAACGAGGATGCGCTCGACGTCATCGGCTCGTTCGACATCGTGTTCTGCCGGAACGTGTTGATCTACTTCACGCAGGCCGGTCGCGCACAGGTCATCGAGAAGCTCACGCAGCGCCTCACGCCTGACGGATTGCTGTTCGTCGGTCACGCCGAGTCCCTCCACGAGCACCGCACCCGGCTGCGCGCGGTCCTCCCCACCGTCTACACGCGACTGCCGTGAGTGAGGAAGCTTCAGCGCCCGCGCCGCTGCGGGTGCTCGTGGTGGATGATTCCGCCGTTGCGCGCGAGGTGCTCACCACGGCACTTCGACGCGATCCGCTCATCGAGGTGATCACTGCCCCCACGGGCGCGATCGCGCTCGAGCGAATCCGCCAGCATCGCCCGCAGGTCATCCTGCTCGACCTCGAGCTGCCCGGCATGAGCGGGCTGGTGCTCCTGGAGACGGTCATGGCGCACACGCCCACCCCCGTGGTCGTCTGCTCGGGAAGCGCGCGGCCCGGCGCGGCCGCCGCCGTGCGCGCACTCGAGCTGGGTGCCATCGACATCCTCCCCAAGCCGGAGGGCGGCATTCGCGAATTCCTCAACCCCGAAAGCTCTCCGCTCGTGACGATGGTGCGCGCCGCGGCGTCCGCCCGCGTTCGAAGTGTTGCCCTTCCCTCGGCCCCCGCCTGGCCGCCACCGGCGCCGCATCCCGCCGCGCGACCCGGTCGCGTGTGGCGCGGGCTCGTGTTCGTCATCGGCGCTTCGACCGGGGGAACGGAGGCGGTTCGCACCATACTGCGAGGCTTGCCCGGTGATGCGCCTCCGGTGGTGGTGGTGCAGCACATGCCCGCCGCGTTCACCGGCGCGTTCGCGCACCGCCTCAACTCCCTCAGCGCGATGGACGTGCGCGAGGCGCGGGACGGCGACGTCCTGCAGCAGGGCGTTGCCCTGATCGCCCCCGGCGGCCGGCAGCTCCAGCTCGGCGATCACGCCACAAACACCACCGTGCGGATCCGCGCCGGGGATCCGGTGTCCGGACACTGCCCAAGCGTGGACGTCCTGTTCCGCTCCGCGGCCACGGCGCTCGGCGCACGTGCCGTGGGCGTGATCCTCACGGGCATGGGTGCCGATGGAGCCGACGGCCTGCTCCGCATGCGACTGCACGGTGCGCGCACCTTCGCCCAGGACGAGCGCAGCTGCGTGGTGTTCGGGATGCCGAGGGAAGCCATCGCGCGCGGTGGCGTCGAGAGCGTGTTGACGCTGGACGACATTCCGCGGGAGCTGGCCCGCCTCATTCGCCCCGCCTCCACGCGCCAGCCAGTCTAGCTCAGCGCGGCGGCGGGTCGAGTCGCACGAAGCGGCCCGCGTCGATCACGCCGTCGCGCACGGTGTAGACCGTGAAGCCCGACGGGTACGTGACCCCGTTCACTTCACTCGGGCCGACCGTGGCCGCTGACGTCGCGAAGCGCAGGGGCTGCCCGTCCTGCTCGAAGTCGAAGCGTTCCACCTGGTGGATGTGGCCCCCCAGGGCAAGCACGTGCCGACGTCGCCTGAGCACCGCGAGCACGTCGCCCGCATTGGACACCACGTGACGAAAGTCGGTCTTGCCCTTCACCGTGATGAGGGTGGGGGCCGGTGGCTCGTCGGTGAAGCCCGACAGGCTCACGGCCACAGAGTAGAAGGGTATGTGGTCGAACGTCACGACCGGCATGGACGGTGGCACGAGGGCCAGGTCGCGCTCGAGCCACGCGAGTTGCAGGCTGTCCACGTGGCCGTAGTACCAGAGGTCGTCGATGTCCACCGTGTTCAGCCCGACGAAGTGCACGCCGCCGTGCGTGAACGAGTAGTAGTCGGGGCCGAACCAGTGGCGGTACATCGCCCTGCCGAACAGCGGATGCTTCGCGCTCACGAGCGAGTGCATGCGCTCGATCGCGAAGTTCTCGTGATTGCCGGGCACCGTGAACACGGGCGACGCGAACGCCGCGCGCTCCTTCGCGAACAATTGGTAATAGCTCGTCGCCTCCGCCTCGCCCACGCGCAGCGCATCCTTCACCAGGTCGCCGGTGATGAGCACGAACGCCGGGTGAATCGAGTCCGTCATGGCCCGCAGTCGTTGTGTGCGAGCCAGGGACGCGGGGCTGAGGTGCGTGTCCGAGGCGTGCACGAAGGTGAACTCGCGCGCGCGCGGAATCGCGGCCAGCCCGAATGAGACGGGCGCCGTGTCACTGCTCACGCGCCAGAACGAGCCCGTGGAGCGATAGCCATCGGGCACCGAGACGAACACTACGCCGTGGCCTCCCGGCGGAAGCGCGTACGCTCCATCCGCGCCGGTCACGGTCACCGCATCCTGGTTCGACACCGCAACGCCGCCGATGCCGGGCTCTCCCGCGTCCTGCGTGCGATTGGCATTGCGATCGAGGAACACGGTGCCCCGCGCGCCTGGTTGCTGCGTGAGTGACAGCGCGAGCGCCAGCAACATGGTGGGCAGCATGGTCAACTTCCTCCGGAGAGCATGGCCGCGCTCACGGCTGCGCGGTCGAGCGGGCACGCCGCCAACACCCCGGCGTGCATGACGTAGACGCGGTCGGCGAGGGCAAGCACCTCGTCCACGTCGCTGGAATAGAGCAGCAGGCCCACGCCCTCGCTCGCCGCGGCGCGCAGGCGCGCGTGCACGGCCGCGGTCGCGTTCACGTCGAGGCCGCGCGTGGGGTTCTCGACCACGAGCACTTCCGGGCGCGCCGCCAGCTCGCGCCCCAGCACGAACTTCTGCTGGTTGCCGCCCGAGAGCGTGCGCGCCTCGACGGTCGTGTCCTGCGCGCGCACGTCGTGATCGGAGAGCAGCGATGCGGCATCGGAGGCGATCGCCGGCCAGTCCATCATGCCCGTTCGGTGCCCGGCGTCCCGCAGCGCCAGGTTTTCCGTGAGCGACATGGCGAGCACCAGCGCGTCGCGATGGCGATCCTCCGGCACGAACCCCACGCCCGCTGGCGCGCGGAGCGTCCCACGTTCGACAGGCACGCGACCCGCCACCGCGCGCAGCAGCGCATGGTGTCCCGACCCTTCCACCGCGGCAATGCCCACGATCTCCCCGGCATGCAGCTGCAGCGACGCGTCGCGCACGCGCAGCGCGCCGCTCGCGTCGCGCACCTGCAGGCTGGCGGCATCGACCAGCAGCGGCCCGCGCGGCTTGCCGTTCGACACTGCCGGCGCCACCGGCTCGGCGCCCATCAGGGCCGCCACGAGCGCGCCAGCCGAGGTGCGCGACGCTGCGGTCTCCAGCACGGTGCGCCCGCCGCGCAGCACGGTCACGTCATCGGCGTACGCGAGCGCCTCGGGAACCTTGTGCGTCACGAGCACCACGCTGTGGCCCGCATCGGCAAAGTGGCGCAGCCAGCGCAGCAGGTCGTCGGCCTCGCCCGGCGAGAGCACCGCCGTGGGCTCATCGAGGATGAGCAGCCGCGCGTCGTGTGCCAGCGACTTCACGATCTCGAGCCGCTGCTGGCCGCCCACGGGCAGTGCAGCTACCCGCGCGGCGGGATCCAGCGGAAGGCCGGCGGCAACCGACAGCGTGCGCACGCGCTCCTCGGCGCCTCGCCTCGAGAACCGGCCGCGCCCACCGAGCGCCACGTTCTCGGCGACGGTCATGGCCGGCACCTGCGTGAAGTGCTGGTGCACCATGCCAAGCCCACGCGCGATCGCGTCGCGCGGAGCGGCAGGCGCGTACGGCTGGCCCTCATGCTCCATGCGACCCGCGTCCGCCGCGTACATCCCGAACGCGATCCGGAGCAGCGTGCTCTTGCCCGCGCCATTCTCGCCGAGCACGGCGTGCACCGTGCCGGCGCGCACGCGCAGGGATGCGCCGCGAAGCGCGTGCACGGCACCGAAGCGCTTCTCGATGTCGACGAGGATGAGCGCGTCGACCATCCGGCTCAGAGCCCGGTCGGCGCGTGCAGGAAGGACCAGGGCAGCCCGAAGCGCGACTCGATCGCGCGAGCGAGCGCCTGCACGCCCAGGGTCTCCGTGGCGTAGTGGCCCGCATAGAGCACCACCAGCCCGCTGTCGTCGGCATCGACGGCCGTGTGGTGCGGCCCCTCACCGACGACCAGGGTGTCGATGCCCGCGGCCTGCGCCTCGCACAGCGTCCCGGACGATGCGCCGGCGCCGGTGACCATTCCCCAGTGTCGCGTATGGCGCACGGCGTCGAAGGGCGTGCTCACCACGCTGCCGCCGTACTGCGACGCGAACTGCCGCGCGCGCGCAAGCAGCTCCGAGGTGAGGAGATCCGACTCGCCGGACACGCCTATCGAAAGCCCCTTCCATGCGCCGAAGCCGGAGGTGGGCTGCAGGCCGAGTGCACGGGCGAGCAGGGCGTTGTTGCCGTATTCGGCGTGCAGGTCGAGTGGCAGGTGTGACGCATACACCGCGACCCCGTGCGCCATCAGCAGTGCGAGGCGCTCGTACACGGGGCCCACGATTGGTCGGGCGCCGCTCCAGAACATGCCGTGGTGGAGGATGAGCAGGTCTGCGCCGGACGCGATTGCCTGGTCCACCGTGCGGCGCGAGAAATCCACCGCCGCGGCCACGCGCGTCACCTCGCCCCGGTTGGCGAGCTGCAGGCCATTGAGCGCGCCGTCGTAGTCGGGCACCTCGCTCGTGCGCAGCACGTCGTCCAGCCAGCCGACGACGTCGGACAGTCGCGCGATGCTCACGGCTTCTTCGCGCTGCTGTCGTGCCAGCTCGCGACGGGAGACGTGAACTGTCCCGCCTTCATGAGGACGCGCAGGGAATCCACGGTGGCCATGGTGGCGGCGGGAACGCGCGCGCTCATCGCGGGATTCATCACGAGCGAGACGACGCCCGTCCTCGAGTCGAGCACCACCACGTGTCCCACGAACCCGCCCTGCTTCACTTCGCGCGCAACCGTGAGGAATGCATGCGGCAGGTCGATCACCACGGAGCCGATGGTGACCTCCGGCGCGACCGCGTTCTGGTTCGAGTTGGTCCCGAAGACGAGCGCCTTCTTCGTCTCGCGCGCGGCCTGGAAGATCCCGAGCCCGGCGGCGTCGGCGTTCTGGAAGATGACGTCCGCGCCGCGCGAGAGCTGGGCGAGCGCCTGCTCCTTGCCCGCGCTCACGTCGTCCCAGTTGCCGATGTAGGCGGTGAGAAGCTTCGCGTTCGGGTTCACGTGGTGCACGCCGGCCGCGAATGCCTGGAAGCTCTCCTTCACCGGGGGCAGCTCGGTGCCGCCGATCATGCCGAGGACGTTCGACCTGGTCATCGCGCCGGCGACCAGTCCCGCGAGGTAGGAGGCGTCGGAGAAGCTGAAGACCATTCCCCCGACGTTCGTGCCGGACGAGTTGCCCGAGGTGGTGATGTAGGTGGTCTTCGGAAACTCCGGTCCCACGCGAACGGCCGCGTCCTGGAACTCGAAGCCGTGACCGAACACGAGGTCGTATCCCTGTGCGCCGTACTGCCGGAAGTTCTCCTCGAACTCAGCGGGGGTCTTCGTCTGGATGTGGCTGACCTGGGCGCCCAGGGAGTCGCGAATTCGCATCAGCCCCTGATAGGCGCCGCCGTTCCAGGACTGGTCGGAGATGGGGCCAGGCGTGAGAAGGGCGACTCGGAACGGCTTGCCCGCGGCTGGGGGCGATGCGGAGTCGCTGTTCTTTTCCTGCGAGGCAGAGCAGGCAATGAGGAAAGCTGGAGCGAGGGCCGCGGCTGTGGAAAACAGACGGCGCAATGGATGTGCTCGCATTGTATGTCGTGTGCTTGACGGTAGTTGCTGTTCTGTTGACAACACTGAATGCAAATGAGGGAAACGTTCGTTTGTGTCCGTCATAAATTGTCTACACAGGTTATGCACAGAGCATCTATGTGATGTCCCGGCTTGCCTAGTACGCTTCCCGCTCCCCGCCCACGATCAGGTCGAGCAACCGCTCCAGGTCGTCGGCCGAGTAGAAGGAGATCTGCACAGAACCCTTCTCGCCGCTCGTCACCTCCACCTTCACGTCGGTCTGCAGCCGGCGCCGGAGCTGTTCCTCCACGTGCTTCACTGCGCCGGCGGGGGAGGTTGGCTGCCCCCCTTTCGTGGACGGTGCGGCGGGCTTGCCTTTCGTTGCCTTCGGTGCGGCGCCAGTCGCTTCGCGAGCGCGCCGTTCCACTTCGCGGACGCTGAGGTGGTGCGCCAGGATCTCGTGGGCCAGCGCGAGCTGGCGGCGCTCGCCATCCAGGGTGAGCAGCGCGCGGCCGTGGCCGGCGCTGAGCTGGCCACCCTCGAGCATCGTGAGCACGCTGGGCGGCAGGGCGAGGAGGCGCAGCAGGTTTGCCACTGTCGAGCGATCCTTTCCGACCGCGTCCGCCACGTCCTGATGGCTGAGGTGGAAGTCCTGGATGAGGCGCTGAAAGCCACGCGCTTCCTCCACCGGATTCAGGTCGCTGCGTTGCAGGTTCTCGACGAGGGCCAGCGTGGCCACGGTTCGATCGTCCAAGTCCCGAACGATCGCGGGCACCTCGGGCCAGCCGAGCCGGGTGACGGCGCGGAGTCGACGCTCGCCGGCGATGAGCTCGTACCCGGTCCCGCTGGTCGCGTGGCGCACCGTGACGGGTTGCAGCAGCCCGCTGACCCGGATGGAGGCCTCGAGGTCCGCGAGCTCGCCGTCCGCGAAGCTCTTCCGGGGCTGGAAGGGGTTGGGCCGGATGCTCGCGACCGCGATGCGCTGGAGCTCGCTGGGAGGCGCGGCGGGTGCCTGGTTGCGGTCGGATGGCGACTGTGCGCCGGTGATCAGCGCCTCGAGTCCGCGACCGAGGCGGCGGGGTTTTTCGGTCATCGTCCGCCGGGTGTGGGGGCCAGGCGCGACATCAGCTCACGAGCGACGGCGACGTAGGCCTGGGCGCCGACGGAAGCCACGTCGTAGAGGATGATCGGCTTGCCGAAGCTTGGCGCCTCGGCGAGTCGCACGTTGCGGGGGATGATGGTCTCGAAGACCTGGCTGCCGAAGTATTCGCGGGCCTCGCTCGCCACCTGTCGGGAGAGGTTGAGGCGCGCGTCGTACATCGTGAGGAGCACGCCGTCGATCACGAGGCCCTCGTTCACGCTGCGCTGGACGAGGTGGACCGTGTTGAGGAGCTGGGAGAGCCCTTCGAGGGCGTAGTACTCGCACTGGAGCGGGATGAGGAGCGCATCCGCAGCGGCCAGCATGTTGAGGGTGATGAGGCCGAGGGAGGGAGGGCAGTCGATGAGGACGTAGTCGTATTCGCCGGCGACCGAGCGGACGGCCTCGCGCATGCGGAGCTCGCGGCGCTCGGCGTCGACGAGCTCGATCTCGGCGCCTGCGAGGTCCGGGGTGGCGGGGACGACGTCGAGGTGCTTGAACTGGACGGCGCGGACCGTGGCCTCGGCGATGGAGGCCTGGCCGATGAGGACGTCGTAGACCGTGGTGGAGAACTGGTCGCGGTCGAGGCCCACGCCGCTGGTCGCGTTGCCCTGCGGGTCGCCGTCGATGAGGAGCGTGCGCTGCTCGGCGACGGCCAGGGAGGCGGCGAGATTGACGGCGGTCGTGGTCTTCCCGACCCCGCCTTTCTGGTTGGCGACGGCGATGACTCTGGTCACGTCAGCTTCCGGGATTCAGCGGCAGGGAGTGCAAGGGGGAGGAATATACGTCGCCTGACGATCGGCAGTGAACCGAATTGTTTCACGTGGAACGTTTGGGTTGGGTTCCGGTCACCGCTTCGAAGACCCCGGCCAAGCGAGGATCCCAACGGGTGGAACTACGCTCGCTGATGGCCGCTGCACGGCGACGGCAGATGGCCGCTGAAGGGCAGCGCGCGTGAGGGATTTCGATGCTGGAGGTGTCCCGCTTTTATCCCCGCTCGTTCGCGCTCGTCCGCGGCTGCAGTTGTCTCTGAAAAGCCTTGCCGCGGACGAGCGCGGACGAGCGGGGATTAACGTAACCTCGATGAAAAAGGCACACCCGCGGGGACGAACCCATGGGGTGTGCCCCTTCTCCAGAGTAGCAGTGCGGTATCCTGCCGTTGCAGTGCGGCGTCACCCGAGGCAGCCGTTCAGTCCGTTATGATCTCCGGCGGTCGAGACCCTCAAGCGGGCTGGGCTGCGGAACGCCCAGCCCGTTTCACGTGAAACGCCGAGCTCAGCTGCGGGGCACGAACTGCCAGCGGACCGACACCGAGGCTCGCACGGTCTCCTGCCCCACCTCGATCGGCGTCGGCGCCTGCGCCGCATCAGCCATCTGCGCCTTCATCGCCATCTCACGGCGAAAGACCGGCGGCGGCGAGTACTCGCTGCTCGTCAGCTCGATCAGGCTTCCCAGCGAGCCGCCCGCTGCCCGCGCCATGACCTCCGCATCCCCACGAGCCTTCGCCACCGCCATCGCCAGCGCCTCTCGGCGCGCCGAGTCGGGGTTCGACATCCAGAAGTCGAGCGAGTTCACCTGGTTCGCCCCCTTGGCGAGTGCCGCATCCAGCACCGCCCCCACACGGTCCAGCGCCCAGACCTCGACGCGCACGGTGTTCACCACCTGATAGCCGGTGATCCGAGAGACCTGCGCGGTCTTGTCCCACGCCATCTCCGGCTGGACGCTGTAGCCCGTGGTGCTGATCTGCGCCGCCGGGATGCCCGTCGCCTTCACCGCATCGATGATCGCCCGCTGCTTCCGGGCGTTCTCAGCCGCCGCCGCCGCCGCCGTGCTCGCGCGCGTCTGCACGCCCACCTGCACGGTCGCACGATCCGGCGTCACCTTCGCCTCGCCCTGGGCAGTCGTGAAGA
Source organism: Gemmatimonadota bacterium (assembly GCA_028287305.1). Taxonomy (GTDB): domain Bacteria; phylum Gemmatimonadota; class Gemmatimonadetes; order Gemmatimonadales; family Gemmatimonadaceae; genus JAQBPX01. The sequence continues at coordinate 160,651 of JAQBPX010000019.1, read as the reverse complement.
TCTGCGGCGGGGGCTGCGGGGCGGGCGCCGCCTGCGCGCCGCCCATCGCAAGGGGCGCTGCAACCAGCAGCAAGGCAAGGAGCGAGGAGCGACGCATGGGCATCCGGAGTTCGAGTTGAATTAGTAACACAAAGTTACTTTATGCAGCGTATTGGTAGCACTCGGCGAATAATTATCCGCGCACGTGCGAACGCGCAGTCCATCCTAACCCCGCGCACCTCCATGGTTCCGGACGCGCAACTTCAGGGCCGGCCTGCACAGCGCAAGGATGGACGCGCGTGACGATCAATCCCTGCAGTGCTCCCCGCTCGTCCGCGCTCGTCCGCGGCTAAGGCTGTTGCAACGGCAACCGCAGCCGCGGACGAGCGCGGACGAGCGAGGATAAAAGCATGAACCAACAATCACTCGCCGTCACCGGGCAGCATCCACGAACAGCTACCCCCGCCCCGCCTTCGTCAGCTCGATCACCAGGTTCTGCAGGTCCGTCGGGCTCACCCCCGGCACCCGCGACGCCTGCGCCAGCGTCGACGGGCGCAACGCCCCCAGCTTCTGCCGCGCCTCCACCGACAGCGACCGCATCGCATCGTATGGCGCGTCCGCCGGCAGCGCGAACGCGCCCATTCGCCGCAGCTTCTCCGCCGCCACGCGCTCCCGCTGGAAGTAGCCCGCGTACTTGAGCTCCAGCTCCGCCGTCGTCACCGCATCCGGCGACAGCTCGCCGCCCACGCCGGCCGCCGCGAACAGCGAGAGCAGCGTCACGTCCTGCCGCTTCGCCACCTCCGCGATCCGCACCGCATGCGCGAGCACCGCACTCCCCGCTGGCTCCAGCACCACGGCCGCCTGCGCCGGCGTGATGCTCGTGGACTCGGCGATCTCGCGCGCCACGTCCTCATCACGCAGCCGCTGCGCCACCACTCGGCGCTCATCCGCCGAGAATACGCCAAGCGCCTCGACGATCGGCGCCAGCCGCCGCAGCGCATTGTCCTGTCGCACGGTCAGCCGGAACTCCGAGCGTGACGTGAACAGCCGATAGGGCTCATCCACGCCGCGCGTCACGAGGTCGTCCACCAGCACGCCGATGTAGCTGGTCTCGCGCCCGAGCACGAGCGGCGCGCGACCCTGCACCAGCAGCGCCGCGTTGAGCCCCGCCATCACGCCCTGCCCCGCCGCCTCTTCGTAGCCCGTGGTCCCGTTCACCTGCCCCGCCAGGAACAGCCCGCGCACGGCCTTCACCTGCAGCGACGACTCGAGCTGCGTCGGCGGATAGTAGTCGTACTCGATCGCGTATCCCGCCCGCGTCATGCGCACCTGCTCGAGTCCCGGCACGGTGCGCATCACGTCCAGCTGCACCTCAGGGGGCAGCGACGTGGAGAGGCCGTTCACGTACAGCTCATGCGTGTCGTGCCCCTCCGGCTCCAGGAAGAGCTGGTGACGCTCGGCCTTCGGGAACCGCACCACCTTGTCCTCCACGCTCGGGCAGTAGCGCGGGCCGCGCGACTCGATCGCGCCGCCGTACATGGCCGACCGCCCGATCTCGCGCTGGATGATCTCCTTGCCGGCACCCTCGAGGTATGTGATCCAGTTGGGGAGCTGTGACGGATGTCGCGTCGCGCCGCTCGCGCCCCGCCGCGGCGTGGGCCAGAAGTGCGACCACGAGTAGTCGAACGCCTCGATCTCGCTCGCCTGCGGCTCGAGCGCGGAGTAGTCCACCGAGCGCCCGTCGATCCGCGGGGGCGTGCCGGTCTTGAAGCGCGCCACCTCGAGCCCGGCGCGCTCCATCTGCTCGGCCAGGTCCACGCTCGATGATTCGCCCGCGCGACCTCCCGCGATGCGCGTGCCGGTGCCGATGTGGATGCGCCCGCGAAGGAAAGTGCCGGTGGTGATCACCACCGCGCGCGCCGAGAACCGCCGGCCCTCGATGGTCTCCACGCCGGTCACGCGATGCCCGTCGTCCTCCATCAGCAGCCCGCGCACGGTGCCCTGGATGGTGGAGAGCAGCGCGTGCTCCTCGAGCAGCGTGCGCACGGCGCGGCGGTACAGCCCGCGGTCACACTGCGCGCGCGGCGCCCACACGGCGGGCCCCTTGCTGCGGTTGAGCATCCGGAACTGCAGCGTCGCGAGGTCGGCGGCGCGGCCCATGATGCCGCCCATCGCATCCACCTCGCGCACCACGGTGCTCTTCGCGATGCCCCCGATCGCGGGGTTGCAGCTCATCTGGCCGATGGTCTCCAGCGCGCTGGTTACGATGCCCACGCGCGCGCCCAGTCTCGCCGCTGCCACGGCCGCCTCGGTGCCCGCGTGGCCCGCGCCGATCACGAGCACGTCGAACTCCGCCTCGACGCCGCTTCCCGTCTGCATTCTCATAAGGTAACGTGAACGAATGCCACTGCGACTTGCCGACGGCGCACCGTCACTGCTCATCCGGCGCGCGAGCTACGAACGCGTGGGGCTCGCGCGCGCGTCCATCGACGCACGACTCGGCCTCACCGAGGACGAGTTCCGCGTGGAGGGCGACCTCGTGGCCATCGGCCCCATCTACGACGACGTCGCCCTCGGCGAGATGATCGCCGAGCTCGAGTCGCTGGGACTCGTGTACTACGAGGACTTCTTCGACCTGAGCGGCAACTGGCCCGCCTGGCTCGCGCTCCACGTCACTGCGTGAGTGGGGCTTCCACCATCGCAACGCCGTCGTCGCTGAAGCCCTGGACGATCACCCGGGCGTCGATCGGCACCGCGCTGCCATCGAGCGTTCGCGCCGGGTAGTGCTGCGGCCGTCCGTCGAGCACGAGCTCCACTTCTCCCAGCTCGCCGGCCCCGATCGTTCGCGAGACGCGCGCGACCTGCCCTCGCCACCGCGCGGCTGGATCCGCGGCGGCGGGGCGACGCGTGATCCATCGCGCCAGCAGCGCGCCCACTGCGCCCAGCACCAGCGCGAGGACCAGGGCCGCAGCCGAGACGCCGGCGTCGTCCCTCGTCGCGAGATACCCCACCGCGCCGGAGAGCGCGAGGAACCACGCCAGCTCGGCCAGGTGCGCGGGTGCCGGGTCGTCACTCGCCATCAGCTTGATGCCGAGCAGCACCCCCGCCACGAACGCGACGAGGAACAGCCCGGTCATCTACCCAGGTAGCGCCGGAACCAGCCGATGGTGAGCGGCCACGCCTGCAGCGACGCCTGGCGGTTGGCCGCACCGGTGGCGCCCGTGTCCGTCTGGGCGCGGAGGAAGCCGTGTCCCGCGCCGGCGAAGATGTGCGGCTCGTAGGTCTTGCCCATCTGCTTCATGGCCGAGTCGGCGGGCGGGATGGTCGCGTCCACGCGCGCGTCGTTGCCCGCGTAGAGCCCGAGCACGGGGACGCGCACCTTCTCGAGGTCGGCTCGCGAGGGTGACGCGCCGTAGTACACCACGGCTGCGCCGAGACCCTCGGGACTCCGCACCGCGTGTGCAAACGAATTCGAGCCCCCCCAGCAGAATCCCACGATGCCGTATTTCTGCTGCGCGGCGGGAAGCGACATGCCGTACTTGCCGATCGCCGCGAGCTGCCGGTGGATGTCGTCCTGCTTCAGGCTGCCGATCAATCCACGCGCGTCGTTCCAGGTGAGCGTGTCGCCCTGGCGATTGCCCATGCCGGTGAGCAGGTCCGGGGCGATGGCGATGTAGCCGTCGGCGGCCAGTTGGTCGGCCACGCCGCGCACCCATCCGGAGAGGCCGAAGATCTCGTGAATGACGACGACCACCGGTGCCTTGGTGGCGCGCTCCGGATAGACCACGTACGCGCGAACGCTGTCGGCGCCCGTGCGGATGTACACCCACTCCTGGTGGCGCGGCGACGACATCAGTCGCGAGGCCACGTCCCCCGCGCCGGCGGCGATGGACGCAGGCGTGGCGACCGACGCGGAGCTCGACGTGGAGCTCGACGACATGTCGCCGTGGTCGTGCTCATCCATCGATGAGTGTCGCGCACAGCCGGCGGCGAGGGTGAGCGAGGCGACCAGCAAGAGGGCGTGGTGGGGACGAAGCATGGGCGTGGCTCCTGGGGGAGGTCAGGTCGAGCTGGGCGAATCAATGATCAACAAAACAACGAATCAGCGAATCAGCGAATGACGAGGTCGAAGCGGCGCGGGTCGGTGACGGCATAGCTGAAGTGCCACCATTCCTGGTCGTAGTTCACGAAGCCCTCGGCCTCCAGCAGCCGCTTGAGCAGCTGGCGGTTGCGCGCCACGTCACCGCTGGCGTTCACGGTGTGCGCGCTGTCGGAGAAGCTGTCGAAGGGCGTGCCCATGTTCACGGGCGATCCATCGGCGTGCACCAGCGTGAGGTCCACGGCAAGGCCGAGATTGTGCCGGCTGCTGCGCGCGATGTACCCGTCGCGCACGAGCTGCTCGCGATGCACGCGCTCGGTCCAGTCCATCATGGCCTGCGTGGCGCGCGCGGGGCGATAGGCATCCCAGATGAGCAGGCGGTACCCTGCCGCCCTCACACGCGCGCTCGCGAGCACGAGCGCACGCGCCGCTTCCACGCGCAGCAGCGCGCGGTTCGCCTCGTATCCGGGCAACGGCGCGCCGGTGAAGTTGCCGGCGTCGCGGTAGCGCAGGTCCACGCGGATGCTCGCATCCAGCGCATGCACGTCGGCCAGAAGGCGACTCGCCACGGAATCGGGTGACGTCGCGAGCAATGGCGCCTCCACGCTCGGCTGCTGCGCCACCTGCGCAACCATTGCCCCGCTCGCGGGTGCGACGCTGGTCGAGCGCCCGCACGCGACCGCCGCCAGCAGCATGAATTGGACGGCCCGCCGATCGATGCTCATGCTCGCAAACATACCTCGAGGAATTGGCGCACGCGCCGCTCCGCCCAGTACTGCGGGCGCCAGGGCCGCCGTCCGCTCACGAAGCCCACGTGACCACCCACGGCCGGAAACTCGGTGGTGATGAAGGGATTTCCCCGCGCGACCTGTTCCACCTCGGCCAGCACCTCCTCCGGCAGGAATGGATCGTCCCGCGCGCTGAGGAGCAGCGTCGGCACGCGCACGGCCGAGAGGAAGTGGATGCTGCTCGACCTCGCGTAGTAGTCGCTCGCGCCGCCGAAGCCGTGAACGGGCGCCGTGACGGTGTCGTCGAAGTCCCAGATGGTGCGCGCCGCGCGAAGCCGCGCCTCGTCGAACGCCCCGGGGTGGAGCGCCAGCTTGGCGAGGGCCTTGGCGCGCAGGCTCTTCACGAACCGGCGATCGTAGATGCGCGGGATGTGTCGCGCCCCTCGCGCGAGGTCGAAGGGCGTGGAGACGGCCACCGCGCCGGCGATCCGTGCCGACGCGCGCTGGCCCTGCTCTCCCAGCCACTTCAGCAGGACGTTCGCCCCCAGCGAATAGCCGGCGGCCACGAAGCGGGCAGACGGGAACTCGGCGTACAGGTGCTCGGCCACGGCATGGATGTCCGACGTCTCGCCCGAGTGATAGAACCGCTTCGCGCGATTGGGGGGCGTGCCACACCCCCCGAACATCAGCAGGTCGGCGCCCCAGCCGGCGCGCGAGGCTTCGGCAAGCATCGGCCCCAGGTAGTGCGACTGCAGCGAGCCCTCGAGGCCGTGCAGGAGGATCAACCGAGGAGCGCGGGGATCGGCCTGGACGCGGTACAGCTCGACGCGGTCGCCGTCGGGCATCTCGAGCTCCCAGCGCGTGTGCGGCGGCAGCCGGCGGTCGCGAAAGAAGAAGGGCCAGAGCGTGCGAAGGTTCGGCCCCGGTACCCACCACGCCGGCTGGTAGGTATCCTCCCTGTCGTCCTCGTTCATACCGCATGGAAGTCCAGATCTTCGGCACGCGCAAGAGCCCGGGAACCCGCAAGGCGCTCCGCTTCTTCGCCGAACGCCGCATAAAGACCCATTTCGTCGACCTCGCCGAGCGCGCCGCCGCGCTCGGGGAGCTGCGGCGCTTTCAGCAGAAATTCGGCCTCGACGCGATCCTCGATCGCGAGAGCAGGCGATATCAGGAGCTCGGCTTGCGTTACGCGAATGCCAGTGAGGAGCGTTGGATGGAGAAGCTCGTGGATGAGCCGATGATGCTGCGCGTGCCCCTGGTGCGCTTTGGCGGCAAGCTCACCGTGGGCGATGCAGAAGCCACGTGGAAGGAGTGGGTGGCGAAGTGACGCAGCTCTCGATTTCGAACGTGGCGGTCGAGTTCGGCGCGACCACGGTGGTGAAGGACATCACCATCACGATCGCCGCCGGCGAGCGCTGGGGGATCATCGGGCGCAACGGCACCGGCAAGACGAGCCTCTTCCGGCTGCTCACCGGTGAGATGAAGCCGTCGAAGGGCATCGTGGTGATCCAGCCGGGCGTGAAGGTGACGCTGCTCGAGCAGCATCGCGACTTCGGCGACGCCGAGACGGTCTGGGAGGCCGCCGCCGGCGAGCTGCACGACCTCTTCACCCTCGAGCGTTCGCTGCACGACCAGGCGGACGCGCTCGCGCACGACCATAGCGAGGAGGCGATGGCGCGGTATGGCCACGACCTCGAGCGCTTCGAGCGTGAGGGCGGCTACACGGCTACCGCGCGCGTGGACGCGGTGCTGCACGGTCTCGGCTTCGACCCGCAGCAGTCGCGCGTGGATCGCGTGGAGCAGTTGAGCGGCGGCGAGCGCGGGCGCCTGGGGCTCGCGCGCCAGCTCGTGCGCGGCGGCGACGTGCTGCTGCTCGATGAGCCGACCAACCACCTCGACCTCGAGACCACGCGCTGGCTCGAGGACTGGCTGAAGGAATCCACGCAGACGGTGCTGCTCATCAGCCACGACCGCGCGTTCCTGGCGGCCGTGGCGGATCACGTGCTGCACTTCGAGGCGCAAACGGCCACCCCCTACTCGGGCGGATACGCGGCGTTCGTGCAGCAGCGCGCCGAGCGTCGCCTGTCCGCCACGCGCTCGTACGACAAGCAGTCCAAGGTCGTGGCGAAGGAGCAGGACTACATCGCCCGCAACCTCGCCGGCCAGAATACCAGGCAGGCCAAGGGCCGTCGCAAGAAGCTGGAGCGCCTGCCCCGACTGAGCCCGCCTCCCTCCGAGGCGGACGTAATGGCACTGCGCTTCCAGTCCGGCGAGCGTGGCGGCGACCAGGTGGTGGTGGCGGAGAAGGTCTCGCTGGGAGTGCCGGGACGCACGCTCCTCCGTGGCTTCACCGGGCGCCTGATGCGGGGCGAGGTGGTGGGACTGGTGGGCGCCAATGGCTCCGGCAAGTCCACGCTGCTCAAGGCGATCACCGGTGAGCGACCGGTGGACGCAGGCATCCTGCGCACCGGCGACACCATCAGCTTGGCGTACTATCGGCAGGATCTCGCACAGGTCCCGCTCGGCAAGACGATGTACGATGCGATCGCCGACCTGCGCCCGCTCTGGGAACGGCGCATGGTGCAGGGTCACCTGGGGCGCTTCGGCTTCTCCGGCGACGAGGCAATGCGCCGCACGGAGACGCTCTCCGGCGGCGAGCGCGCTCGCGTCGCGCTGGCGATGATGACGCTCGGCCAGTCGAACCTCCTCATCCTCGACGAGCCCACCAATCACCTCGACGTCGAGTCCATCGAGGCGCTGGAAGATGCGGTGGGCGCGTACGGCGGCACGGTGCTGCTCGTCAGCCACGACCGCGAACTGCTGCGTGGCCTGACCACCAGCGTGTGGGAGCTTCGCGATGAGCACATGCACGTCTTCTCCGGAAATTTCGGGGAGTGGGAGATCGTGGATGAGGAGCGTCGGGACGACGTGGCGCGCAGCGCCTCGGACGACAGCCGGCAGCGAAAGGCGAAGGAGAAGCAGGCCGCACTGAAGGCGGAGCAGCGCGGCGAGAAGAAGAGCGAGGGCCAGCGCCGGGATGATCGTCGGCTCAAGCGCGAGCTCGAGGGGGCCGAGGCGCGCGTCGCGCAGCTCGAGAAGCGAGTGGCCGAGTTGTCGTCGCTGCTGGAGTCGCCGGCGCTCTATGAAACCGCGCAGGGAATCGCGCGCGCCGAGGAGATGAGCCGCGACCTGGCGTCCGCGAAGAAGGAGCTCGAGGAAGCCATGGGCGCGTGGGAGAGCGCCACCGAGGCAGCCGAAAGCGCGTGATTTCCGCGCCCGCAGGAACCGGCGCGGCGAGAATGACGTAGGATAGAAGATGCGAATGCTCCTCCTGCTGGCACAGCTCGCGGTTCCGCGGGACAGCGCGTCCCCGGCGGCGTTGCGCGACCTGCTGGTGCGAGCGGCCGAGGTGAATCGCACGCTGGCGGATTCCGTCCGCGGCTATCGCACGCGCGTCGAGAGCGAGATCGCGCTGGCGCTGCTCGACTCGGCGGGGCGCGAGCATACCGCGCAGGTGGAGCAGGTCGCCACCGCCGGTGAATGGCGGAGCGACGGCACCTGGCGCGAGCGCGTGATCGGCTATCGCAGCGAATCGATCGGGAGCATCTACTCGGCGCTCTCGTTCATCCAGGGCTGGACATTGCCGATGCCTTCCAGGCAGCGGCTCAGCCTGGGCGCCACCAGGCGCAAGGGCAAGGGCGCCACCGGCATCGATACGCTGTGGTCGGTGCATCCGCTCGCCACCGGCCGAGATACCGTGTACCGCTTTCGTGGCGGTGACACCGTGGCGGTGCTTCACGAGGCGTCACGAGACATCCCGATCGTGCGAATCCTCGTCGAGCCCATCGCGAAGCCCGGGAGCAAGGCGATCGCCTTCAGCGGGGAGATCGAGCTGGATGCCACGCGCGGGCAGCTGGTGCGAATGCGAGGCACGTTCGTGCGCGTCGCCGAGGTCGAGCGCGCGGGCGGAGGTGTCGGCGTGCAGCGCGTGGGCATTCGCGCCGTGGCGTACATGGAGCTCGAGAACTCGGAGGTGGATGGCCGTTTCTGGCTGCCTTCCACGCAGCGGCTCGAGTACCAGGCCGCGATCGCGATGATGGGCGAGGGACGCTCGGTGATTCACGTGGTCGCACGGTTCCTCGACGTCGCGCCGGCCGGCGCGGGACCGACGCTCGCCAGCGCCGACTCGCTACATCCGAAGCACGAGTTCGCCTATGCGCCGCGCGACAGCGTGGACCACTTTCACGACTGGCGCTTCCCGATCGGTGCGCTCACCGCAAACGCGCGCGCCGCGGACTTCGACGACATGGCGCCCGACAGCTGGAAGCCGACCGGTGCACCGCGCGCCGAGCTCCAGCCGAGGCGAGCGACGGAGCTCCTGCGCTACAACCGCGTGGAAGGGTTGTTCACGGGCCTCTCGGGGCGCGTGCGATTCCGCGATGCAATGCCGGGCCTCACCGCGCGTGCCTGGGGCGGGGTTGCATGGTCGGAACGAACCGTGCGCGGCGGAAGCTCGCTCGAGCTCGAGCGAGGGCAGTGGAGCCTGACAGCGCGCGCCGACCGCGCGCTCGTCAACACCGCGGACTTCCTCACCCTGCAGGACGGCGACGGCGACCAATCGCTGGGTGCATTCTTCGGCTCGCGCGATGACGCCGACTATCTCGACCGCTTCACCGGAATGCTTGGCGTGCGGAAGCGCTTCGGGGTGCACGAGGCAGCGCGGCTGCGAGTCGAGGCCGGCGTCGTTCGCGATGGGGCACTGTCGGTGGCGCTGTTCCACAACCCATTTCGGTCCGACTCGACATTTCGCGCAAATCGCCCCATCGACGCGGGCACTGCGCTTCACACGGTCGTGTCACTCGAGCTCAACCCGGGAGTGAGTGGTGACTTCCTGGATCGCGGGGTGGGCCTCTCGCTCCTGCTCGATCGCGCCGACGGGGGCGTGCGCTGGCAGCGCGCGGAAGCTCGCCTCTCGGCGCGCCTCCGCCCCGGCCCCTTTCGCGTTGCCCTTCGCGCGGATGGCGACATGGTCACCGGGTCACGGATCGCCCCGCAGGCGATGCTCGAGCTGGGCGGCGACAACGGATTGCCGGGCTACGACTACAAGGAATTCGGCGGAGATCGCGCCGTGCTGCTTCGCGCGATCGGCGGATATCAGTTCGGGGTGCTCGAGGCGCCGATCAGGCTTCATGGCCGCTGGATGATTCCGGGGTTGAGTCCCGGGCTCGCGGTCGGCATGCAGGGCGGATGGACCGGCCTGGCGAGCGATGCGGGGCGTGCAAGCCTCGCGCGGTTGATGGCACTCACTCCCGGTGGCGCGCGCACCACCGGCGGCATGCGCTCGACCGTCGAGGCGCTCGTCACGTTCTTCGGTGGCAGCATTGGCCTCGGCGTCGCCAGGCCCCTCGATCACCAGGCCCCGTGGCGATTCACCATCGGGTCCGGCGGAACGCCCTAGCCGCTAGGCGAACTCCCCGATGAACCCGATCTCGGGTTCGAGGTGCAGGCTGAACTTCTCCTGCACCGCGCCCTGGGCGTGGGCGATCAGGTCGCGGACGTCCTTCGCAGTGGCGCCGCCCAGGTTCACGAGGATGTTCGCGTGGATGTGCGAGATCTGCGCGTTGCCCACGCGGAAGCCCTTGAGGCCGCACTGGTCGACGAGTCGACCTGCGCCCACGCCCTCGATCTTCTTGAACACGGAGCCGGCGCTCGGGTGCCAGTCGAGCCACGGATGCTTGCCCCCGCGCCACGACAGGTTCTCCTGGATGATGCGGTGCATGACGAACGCATCGCCGCGCTGGAGCTGGAAGGTGACGGAGAGACAGACCTCCCTCGAGTGGTGCAGGCGGCTGTCATCGTACGCGAAGCGCATCTCCTCGCGGCTCACCCGGATTCGCTCGCCGGACTCGGTGAGCAGTTCGCCACTCTCGAACGCCTCGGCAATGAACATGGTGCGGTCGCGCTCGGGCGCAGGCGACAGGAAGTGCAGGTTCTGCCAGACCGCGCCCCCAACGGTGCTCGGAATGCCCACGTAGTGTTCGAGCCCGGACCAGTTCCGCTTCACGGCTTCGGGGATGAGCTGCTGCATGGTGGCGCCGCTTTCCACCCAGAGCCGCCCGTCCTCATGGAACTCGAAGTGGTCGGCGCGGTTACGAATGACGAGGCCGCGCACGCCCAGGTCGCCGACCAGGATGTTCGCGCCGAGGCCAAGCACGAAGTACGGCACCCCATGTGCACGTGCGGCCGTGATCCCGGCGCCGAGTTCGTCCGCCGAGGTAGCTTCAAGGAGCAGGTCGGCGGGTCCGCCGATCCTGAAGGTGGTGAACGGAGCGAGGGGCTCGTCGCGGCGCAGGTGCGCCGGGTCGAGCGCCGAAGCCACGGCATCGAGTGCCGATGAGGAGATCACGCTGGGCATGATGCGCAGAAATGAAACACCGGGGCGTGCGCGCGCGCTACGCCGGATCGTGCAGGCCACGGGAGTGGCCTTCGTCGCACTGGCGCTGGCGACCCCGCTCCTCGCCCAGCGCGCCGAGCTGGAACGACGGGTCAAGCGCCTCGTGCTGCCGAACGGGCTCGAGGTGATCGCCGTCGAGAACTTCGGCGTGCCGCTCGTGACCATCGAGGCGAACGTCCGGAACGGCTCCTTCACCCAGGACTCGACGTTCGAGGGGCTGGCGCACCTCTACGAGCACATGTTCTTCAAGGCGAACACCTCGTATCCCGAGCCGGACGCCTTCGTCTCGCGCGCGTCGGAGCTGGGCGCCGTGTTCAATGGCACCACGGAGGAGGAGCGCGTCAACTATTACCTCACCGTGCCCGCCGACAGCGTGGCGCCCGGCATGCGCTTCCTGGCCGACGCGCTGATGAACCCGCTCTTCCTGCGCGACGAACTGGAGCGGGAGCGGCAGGTGGTGATCGGCGAGTACGACCAGAAGGAGAGCAGCCCGTTCTTCCGCTTCAACCGGACCATGGGCCTGGCCCTCTGGAGCACGGCATGGAGCCGCAAGAACCCGCTCGGCGAGCGCGCGGTGATCCTGCGCACCACGCCGGACCAGATGCGCACCATCCAGCGGAAGTACTACATCCCGAACAACACCGCGCTCATCATCGCCGGGGCCGTGTCCTCCGACAGCGCGTTTGCGCTCGCACGTCGCCTCTTCTCGAAATGGGATCGTGGATCGGAGCCCTTTCCGGCCGGCGCCATCCCTCCGGTGCCGCCGCTGAGGCGCGATACCGCGCTGATCGTGGACGAGCCCATCGGGGGCGCGTTCATGATGATGCAGTGGCAGGGGCCGCGCGCCCGCGGTGACGTGGCCGCGACATATGCCGCCGACGTCTTTTCCGACGTGCTGAACCAGCCGACGTCGCGCTTCCAGCGCAAACTCGTGGACTCCGGACTCTGGCAGGCGGTCGGCGTGAACTACTACACGCTCAATGAAGTCGGACCGATCACGATCTCGGGACAGGCCGATCCCGCGCGCCTCAAGCAGGCGATGGCAGCGCTCGAGGAAGAGCTGCGCCACGTCACCGAGCCCGGCTACTTCAGCGAGGCGGAGCTGGAGACGGCGAGGCAGCAGCGCATTGCCGGCACGATGTTCGGGCTCGAGCGCGCCTCCGGCTTCGCGCACCTCGTGGGCTTCTGGTGGGCCGTGACGGGCCTCGAGTACTACTACGGCTACGTGGACACCATGGCGAGGCAGTCGGCGGAGGACCTGCGCCGCTACGCTCGCACGTACATCATCGGGAAGCCTCGCGTGGTCGGCGTGATGCTGCCGGCAGATGCGCACCAGGCGCTCCGCCTCGTTCCCGCCGACCTGCTGCCGAGGATCACGCCATGATGCGCCTCCGGTCCCGCTCGGCCGCGCTCGCGCTGGGCATCGCCACGCTGCTCGCATCGGCCGCGGTTCATCCGCTGTCTGCGCAGCGGGCGAGTGACACCACCACCACCGAGTTCGACGTGGGTGGGGTGAAGGTGCTACTGCGCCGCAACTCCGCCAACGACGTGGTGGCCGCGAACCTCTACCTGCTCGGCGGCACCCGCCAGCTCACCGAGCAGACGCAGGGCATCGAGGTGCTGTTGCTCGCCGCGACGGAGCGCGGCACGCGCAAGTATCCCGGCGAGAAGGCGCGCCTTGCCATCGCGCAGACGGGCGGCGCCATCGAGATCGGCCCGGGCGTGGACTGGACGGTGTTCGGGCTTCGCGCGCTGCGCAACACGCTCGACTCGAGCTGGTCCGTGTTCGCGGACCGCCTGATGAACCCGACGCTCGACAGCATGGAAGTGGAGCTCGTGCGCTCGCAGCTGCTCGCGGGCGCGCGCCAGTCGCGCACCGCACCCGACGCCGAGGTGGAGTCGCTGGCCGACAGCCTGCTGTTCGCCGGCCATCCGTACGCGCTCGACCCCACCGGCACCGAGCGCTCGCTCGCATCCATCACACGGGGAGAATTGCGCGCGTACCAGCAGGGGCAGATGGTGAAGTCCCGCATGCTGCTCGTGGTGGTGGGCAACGTGGATCGGGCGACGGTCACGCGCCTGGTGCAGGGCACGCTGGCGACCCTGCCCGCGGGCACGTACGCGTGGTCGCAACAGAAGGACCTCACGCCATTGCCGGGGCGCCTCGCGATCGAGCGACAGTCGCTTCCCACGAACTACGTGCTCGGCTACTTCGTGGGCCCGCGCGCGGGAACGCACGACTACGACGCAATGCGCGTCGCGAGTGCGATCCTGGGGGGGCGGCTCTTCACGGAGGTGCGCTCCAAGCGCAACCTCACGTACTCGGTGGAAGCACCCTTCCTCGAGCGCGCCATCGGCGTGGGTGGAATCTTCATCACCACCGTGGCGCCGCGGGAGGCGATGGTGGTGATCCGCACCGAGATCCAGCGCCTGCAGTCGGAGCTCGTGGAGGAGGAGGGACTGCGGCAGCTCGTGCTCCAGTTCCTCACCGATTACTTCATGAAGAACGAGACGAACGGCGACCAGGCGAACTTCCTCGCCCGCTCGTACCTGTTCACCGGCAAGGTCTCGACGGCCACGAGCTTCGAGGATGCGCTGCGGCGCGTGTCGCCCGAGGACGTGCGACGCGTGGCGCAGCGCTACATGCGCGACATGCGCTTCGCCTACGTGGGCGACACGAAGCTCGTTCCTACCGACCTGCTTTCGCGCTTCTAGCCGCCAGCACCGCGCGCACGTCGCCAAGGGTCACGCCCTCGGCGCGCAGCGCGACGAGCACGTGATAGAACAGGTCCGCGCCCTCTTCGGCGGCGCGCGCGGTGTCGCGATCGGATAGCGCCACCACGAGCTCGGCCGTCTCCTCGCCAAGCTTCTTGAGGCGCAGGTTGCGGTCGGCCAGCAGCTTCCTGGTGTATCCGTCACTGCCCTGCTCCGCGGCGCGTGCGTCGATCGTCGCCGCCAGGCGCGAGAGCTCCTCCACGTCCAGTGCGTCCGGACCGAAGCAGGACACGCTGCCCGTGTGGCAGGCCGGTCCTCTCGGCTCGACGCGAGCGAGGATCGCGTCGCCGTCGCAGTCGAGCGACAGCGACACAACCCGCTGCGTGTTGCCGCTGGTCGCGCCCTTGTGCCAGGGCCCGCGCGACCGCGAGCGATAGTGCATCTCTCCACTGGAGATGGTGCGCTCGAGCGCCTCACGGTCGGTGTGTGCCACCATGAGCACGGCGCCAGTGCGGGCATCCTGCGCCACGACCGTCGCGAGTCCGCCGCCCTTCTCGAAGTTCACCTGCGACACGTCCAGCATCAGCGGCTCCCGAGCAGCTCGCGCGCGCGCGTTGCCAGTGCGGCATTGGTCGCGATGGCGCTGCCGCCGAATGCCGTCCGGTTGCCGTGCCAGTCGGTGAACCGACCGCCTGCTTCCTCGATCACCGGCAGCAGCGCGGCCGCGTCCCAGGGCGAGAGCACGGGATCCACCATCACCTCGGCGCGCCCCGTGGCCACGAGCAGGTAGCCGTAACAATCTCCCCAGCTGCGGCTCATCTGCGCGTGATCCGCCAGCGACTCCCAACCCTCACGGCGCGGCGGATGCGCCTCGAAGCGCTCGTCGGTGGTGCACACCGTGGCCTCGTCCATGTCGGCCACCGTGGACACCGAGCAACGTGCGCCATTCCACCACGCACCCTCGCCCGGCGCGGCCACTACCAGCTCGCCGACCGCGGGATAGTATGCGGCGCCCGCGAGCACCTCGTTCCCTTCGCAGAGCGCGATCAGCGATCCCCAGAGGGGCACTCCCTTCAGGAAGGTCTTCGTGCCGTCGATCGGGTCGATGATCCAGCGGCGCTTCGCGCCGGCCCGATCTTCGCCGAACTCCTCACCCAGCACGCCATCCTCCGGAAATTTCGACTCGACCCAGTCGCGCACTGCACGCTCGGCCTCACGATCGGCGAGGGTGACTGGAGAGCCATCTCCCTTCACCTCCACCGCAAGGGCACTGCGAAAGTGCCGGAGCGCCGCATCGCCCGCGATCTTCGCCACAGTGCTCATGGCCTCGAGGAGCAATCCTCCCGTCAACGCGTCGCTGCTCATGCCGCCACCTGGCGCACAGGAAGACTCTCATCGGCCAGCAGCTGCTTGATCGCGCGCACCGTGGTCACTCCGTCGTGCAGGATTCCCGCGACGAGCGCCGCGTCGGCGCCACCGTCCACCAGCACGCTTCGCACGTGCTCCGGCGAGCCCGCGCCACCCGACGCGACCACCGGAACGGAGACGCGCGCCGATACCGCACGCGTGAGCTCCAGGTCATAGCCGTTGCGCGCGCCGTCGCGATCGATGCTCGTGAGGAGGATTTCTCCCGCGCCACGCCGCGCGCATTCCGCGGCCCACTCGACCGCATCGAGCCCCGTGGGCGCGCGCCCTCCGCGAGTGAAGACGCGCCACCCCGTACCGTCGCGACGCGCATCGATACTAGCCACCACGCATTGCGCCCCGAATCGCTCGGCGGCGCGCGTGAGCAGCGCCGGGTCGGCAACGGCAGCCGAGTTGATGCTCACCTTGTCGGCTCCCGCGCGCAGTGCGCGTCCCACGTCGTCCACCGACCGCACGCCGCCACCGAGCGTCAGCGGCACGAACAGCCGCTCCGCCGTGCGCTCGAGCAGGGTGAACACGGTCGCGCGCTCCTCGGAGGTCGCCGAGATGTCGAGGAAGGTCACCTCGTCCGCTCCCTCGGCCTCGTAGTGAGTGGCGAGGGCCACGGGGTCGCCTACGTCGCGCAATGCCTCGAACTGCACGCCCTTCACCACGCGCCCGCCCTTCACGTCCAGGCACACCACCAGCCGTCGCGTGAGCATGTGCTATGACTCCTCCTGAAGCATCACCGCGCCCTTCGTGCTGAACACGCCATCGCCGACCACGAGTGCGTCGCGCAACGCGAGGCCGAATGCCTTGAACGCCGCCTCCACCACGTGATGCCGGTCGCGGCCGCGCAGCACGCGCAGGTGCAGCGTGGCCTTCGCGTTCTCCGCGACCGAGCGGAAGAAGTGATCGTACAGGTCACTCGGGAGCGGCCCCTCGTACCACACGCGGCCGCCGAGATCCAGCGCGCAGTGCACCAGCGCGTCATCCATGGGCACGGTGCGATCACCGAAGCGCGCGCAGGCCTCGGGCGCGTGCCCACCGATCGCCGCGCCGAGCGTGATCGCCACGTCCTCCAGCAGGTGATGACGGAGGTCACCCTGCGCCTCGATCACGATTCCCACGCCTGCATAGCGCGAGAGGGTGGTGAGCATGTGGTCTAGAAATGGGATGGAGGTGTCGATGCGCGTTACGGCGGCGTCGCTCACCAGCTCCAGTCGCACGCGCGTCTCGCGCGTCTCGCGGATCAGTCGGGTCATTCGGAAAATTCCTGCGCGACGGCGCGCGCGTCGATGGCGCCGGTGTAGAGGGCCATGCCGATCACCGCGGCCGAGGCGCCACGATGCTCGAGTGCCCGGAGGTCCTGCACGCCACCGATCCCGCCCGAGGCGATGACCGGGACCGGCGAGGCATCGCACACGTCCTCGATCAGGGTGAGGTCGGTGCCTTCCATCTTCCCTTCCATGTGCACGGCCGTAACCAGGATGGCCGCCAGCGGCAGCCCCTCGAGGTCGCGCACGAGGTCGAGGATGTCCACGGGCAGCGTGTGCACCCACCCACGCGTGACCACGCGACGCTCACGCACATCGGCGGCCAGCACGATCGACCCCGGATGCGCCGTCGCGATCTCGGCCAGCCAGTCCGGGTCCTCGAGCGCGCGCGTGCCGACGACGATTCGCGTCACGCCCTCCTCGAGCCACTCCTCCACCTGGTCGCTGGACCGGATGCCGCCGCCGAGCTGGATCGGCAGGTCGCCGTTGCGGATCAGCTCGCGCACGACGCGCGCGTTGTCGCCGCGGCCGAGCGCTGCGTCGAGGTCCACCACGTGCAGCATGGAAAATCCCTCGCGTTCCCAGCCCCGCGCCACCTCCACGGGATCGTCGAGCCGAATGCGCTCCTGCGCCAGGTCTCCGCCTACCAGCTGGACGCAGGCGCCCTCGCGCAGGTCCACCGCGGGAATCGCGATCATAAGAGCTCCTTCAGGAATTCATGCATGAAGCGGACGCCGGGGGCCGAGCTCTTCTCGGGATGGAACTGCACGCCGACCACGCTCCCGATGCGCACCGCCGCCGGAAACCGGTCCTCCTCGTGCGTGCTCCATGCCGTGACGACCGAGCTGTCGAGCGGCTCGCCGACGAATCCATTGGCGTAATAGACAGTGTCGAGCCCCGCGCGCGCGAGCAGCGGCTCGCCCCGCACTCCCTCCAGCGAATTCCAGCCCATCTGCGGAACCCGCTCGGCGCGTAGCCGCCGCACGCGCCCCGGCACCAGTCCGATGCCCGTGCCGGCGCCCTCCTCGCTCCCGTCGAACAGCAGCTGCATGCCGAGGCAGATGCCGAGGCATGGCAACCCGCCCTGGAGCGCGGCGAGCATCACGTCGCGGCCACGCGCCAGGCGCTCGGCGGCAAGGCCGAAGGCGCCCACGCCGGGGAGGATGAGCGCATCCGTCTCCTCCACCGCCCGTGATGGATTGGTCTCGATGGCGAGCTCGACGCCCGGCATCACGAGCGCCTTGGCGAGCGAGTGCAGGTTGCCCGCGCCGTAATCGAAGATCGTCAGCCTCACGGGCGCACCACCTTGTCGAATGCGGAGAGCAGCGCCTCCAGCATCGGGCGCGGCCCGGCGGTGATGCGCAGTGCGTCGCCGATGCCCGGCAGCGCGCTGAACGCCCTCACGCCGATTCCGCATGACCGGAGCGCCGTCGCCACGCCAGGCGCGCCGGCGAGTGGCAGCAGCACGAAGTTCGCCTCGCTCGGCATCGTCTCGAAGCCGCGATTCACCAGCTGCGCCGCGAGCCACTCGCGCTCCTCGATCGCCAGCCTCGCATGCTCGCGCATCCAGCTCACGTCGTCGCGCATCGCTGCAAGCGCCACCTGCTCGGCGACTCCGCCCACCTTGTAAGGGCCACGCGCGCGAGCCACGGTGCCTGCGACGGACGCGGCGCCCACTCCATAACCCACGCGCAGCCCCGCGAGCCCGAACGCCTTCGAGAAGGTGCGGGTCACGAGCAGGCGATCGGAGGTGCGCACCAGCTCGAAGCCGAACGACGTCGTGAATTCCCCGTACGCCTCGTCCAGGATCACGAGTGCGTCGATCGATTCGAGCACGCGCTCCACGAATGCGCGAGGCAGCGCGGAGCCGGTGGGATTGTTGGGGGAGCAGAGGTACACGATAGACGGATCGCTGGCGCGCAGGCTCGCGAGCAGTCGCTCGGCGTCGTCGTCGTGGGCCACGGCAACGGGACGCAGCCCGTTGGTCCGCGCCAACACTGGCACCATGCTGAACGTGGGCTCGACGTACGCGACGCAGGAGCCGGGCGTGCCGAACGCCCGGAACGCCGAGTCGATCACGTCATCGGATCCGCAGCCCGCGACCACCATCGGTGGCGTCACGCCAGCATAGCGCGCGACCTCCGCGCACAGCTCCGCCGCACCGGCGCTCGGATAGCGCGCCACTCGCGCCGCTGCGCCAGCGAATGCGCGCGACGTGCCCGGCGGTGCTCCCCACAGGTTGGTGTTGTCGCTCAGGTCCACGGCGCACGCGTCACCACCCGAGTAGAGCGGCAACTCCGCGACCCCATCGCGCGCCCGGAGCGTCATCGAGTCCCCCACGCCGAGGCGGCGGAGGCGTGCCCCGCCAATCCCTCTGACATCGCGAACACCGCGACGTCGGCAGCGAGTCGCGCGGCCGCGTCCGGCGTCACGCGCTGCCACGTGGTCCAGCGCACGAAGTCGAGCACGGAGAGCCCCGAGTAGGAACGCGCCAGGCCGCCGGTGGGGAGCACGTGATTCGCGCCCGTCATGTAGTCGCCGAACGCCACCGAGCTCGATGCTCCCACGAAGATCGTTCCAGCATTGCGCACGCGAGAACGCAGGCGGTCGGCATCGCCCGTGAGCAAGAGCAGGTGCTCCGGCGCGTAGTCACACGCGAATGCCAGCGCCTCGTCCTCATCTCGCGCCGACAGCACGCCGCCCGCATTGCGCAGCGCCTCCGCGATGATCTCGCGCCGCGGCTGCGTGGCGGCGGCGCTGGCGATCGCCTCGACGATGCCCACCTCCAGTTCTTCACCGATCACGACCACCACGCAGCACGCCAGCGGGTCGTGCTCCGCCTGTGCCACCAGCTCACGCGCGATCACGCGAGCGTCCGATGACGCATCGGCGATCACGAGGAGCTCACTCGGGCCCGCGGGCGCATCGATCGCCACGGCGCCCGCGAGCTGCAGCTTGGCTTCCGCCACGTAGGCGTTGCCCGGCCCGACGATGCGATCCACGCGTGGCACGCTCTCCGTGCCGAAGGCCATTGCCGCAATCGCGCCCGCGCCGCCGATCGCGAACACGCGGTCGGCCTCCGCGATCGCTGCCGCCGCCAGCACGATCGGTGACGGCGCTCCCGTGCCCGACGGGGGCGAGCAGACCACCACCTCGCGCACGCCCGCCACGCGAGCGGGCACCGCGCCCATCAACACGCTGCTGGGATACGACGCACGCCCCCCCGGCGCGTACACACCCACGCGATCCAGCGGGTCGGGACGACGCCCGACCACGATCCCGTCTTCCGGCGAGGTCTCCGCAGCCTGCGGCAGGAAGGCGCGATGCACCGACGCGATGTTGTCGCGGGCGCGCTCGAGCGCGCGACGCAACGGGGCCGGCGTGGCGTCGAGCGCCGCCTGCCAGCGCGCGCGAGGGACTTCCAGCTCATCGAGCCGCACGCCGTCGAACTTCGACGCGAGCGCCCGCAGCGCCTCGTCGCCACCGGTGCGCACCTCCTCGATCACCCGGGCCGTGTCCACGCGCACCGCGACGTTGGCGCTCGTCGATCGATCGAACAGCGCGCGTCGCGCCGAGGGCGAGAGCTGCGACAGCGCGCCGGTGAAACGCAGGGCTGGCTCCGTCATGGCATCAGCCGCTCGATGCGCGTGACGAGGATTCCCGTTCCGCCAAGCGCCTTGAGGTCGGCAATGGTGCGATAGACCGCCCCGCTCGCGACGACGGCGTGCACTGCCACCACCGATCCTCCGTTCATGATGTCGATCACCGTGGGGCCGTCGATGCCGGGCAGCACCCGCTTCACCTCCGCCAGCCGCTCGCGCGGCACGTTGGCCATCAGGTAGCGCTGGCCGCGCGCACGCAGCACCGACGTCAGCGCGGCGGTGAGCTCCTCGGCGGCCACGCGCCGCGCGGGATCGTTCATGACCACGCCGTCGCGCGCCACCACCAGGCGACAGGTGGACTCGAGCACCGTACCCACCTCGCGCAGCCCATTCACCCGCAGCGTGCTGCCGGTGGAGACGAGGTCCACGATGACGTCCGCGATCCCGATGTGCGGCGCGATCTCGGCGGCGCCGGAGATCGGCACCAGTTCCACGGTACGACCGGCCCCGGCGAAGAAGCGCGCCGCGATGCGCGGGAAGACGGTGGCGACGCGAATGCCCTCCGGCAGGTCCGCCACGGAGCGAATGCCGCTGTCCTCGCGAGCCGCCACCGCCAGGTGGCAGCGTCCGAAGCCAAGGTCGGCCAGCACCTCGAGCGGCCGGCCGGATTCCTCGATCAGGTCCCACCCGGTGATGCCGACGTCGGCGGCTCCGTCAGCCACGAATTCCGGGATGTCCTGCGCACGAACGAAGAGGGCCTGGAACTCCCCGCCCAGGGAGGCGGTGAGCGCGCGCTCACCTCGCGCCCTCACCTCGAGTCCCGCGTCGGCAAAGAGCTCGCGGGCCTCCTCGGCCAGGCGACCCTTGTTTGGAATGGCGATCTTGAGCATGAAATCGACGACTTGAGTGGGAAAAGCGCTCCAGGACGTGAAAAAGGGCCCGTCTGGTCGACGGGCCCGGCGCAAATCGGACGTTCAGGAGCTTTTCAGTCCACCCCTATACGTGCGCGACCGCCCCGGCCCGTGAGCCGTGGTGATGATGCACGTGATGGGTGGCGGAGCGAAGGACCATGGTCGAAAGGTACCTTGGACGGCCTCCAACTTGCACCCCCCTGCGTTGCGCACGTGGGGGCTTGTGAATAGTTTCACAAAGCCCGGAGGGATCCCCGAAGGGCGGGCGTACATCAAACAGACCTAGGCAATACTGGAGGCTTCAAGCAATGCGTTTCAACGGACTGGTGCTCGCTGCCAGCGCGATCGTTCTCGGCGCGTGCGGTGGTGGTGAAAAGGCTGCGACCACGGACACGGCGGCGACCGCCGCCCCGACCCCGGCAGCGACGGCCACGACCCCGGCCACGGCCCCCGCGACTGGTGCAGCTGCGGCGGCCCCGGCCACCGGCGCCACGCACGACGTCAAGATGGTCATGGATGCGAAGGGCTATCACTTCGATCCGGCCGACATCACGATCAAGGCCGGCGACGCGATTCGCTGGACGATGGTTTCCGGCGGACCCCACAACGTGGCGTTCGACGGCGCGACGCTCCCGGCCGATGCAAAGGGCCAGATCGACGCGAACATGCCCGAGAAGATGATGGAGCTCAGCGGCAAGATGCTGCTCGCCGCCAACGAGACCTACACGATCTCCTTCGCGAACGTGAAGGCCGGCAAGTACGACTACCACTGCACGCCGCACCTTGCGATGGGCATGAAGGGCACGATCACGGTCCAGTAAGCCGTTCCCGCAGGGCCTGTGCGGAGTGAGCGCTACGCGCTCGCTCCGCATTGTCTTTTGGCCCACCTCCTGCGAACCTCACCCGCATGCCGACGACCGCCGAGTTCCGACACCAGGTGCCCCGCTCCGCCTGGATGGCAGCGCGGGCGCGGAACGCCATGCGCCGGCCCGTCTTCGTCATCGCCCTCACCGCCGGCGCCGCGATAACGGCACTCGTGGCGGTGGTCACCACGCAGCAGGCGCAGCGCGCCGAGCGGGCGCTCCCGCCCCCCGCCGCGCGGCCGGATACCCTGCCCTTCGCGATCACGTTCGCCACGGCGAGCGTGCGCCTCAGCGATGCGGAGAGCTCACTCGTCAACGCGCGAACGCGCGCGACCCAGGTGTCCCCCGCGGCGGTCGACACCATGAGCCCCGCGCGCCGCGCTCGCCGGGACTCGCTCGACATTGCCATCCTGGACCTCGAGCGCCTGATCGCCCGCGCCGAGAACGCGCCGCTGTCGGCATCGTATCGCGGGCTCGCCGAGAGTGCCGCGCTCAAGGGCGATCCGCGGATGCGCGCGCTCGGCGATTCACTCACCGAGATCGAGAAGGAACGCGAGGCGTTCGGGGCGATCGGGGGCGTGGACCCGGTGTTCGTCGCGCTCACGGGACGCGCCACCGAGGTGGGGCGCGCGATGCAGGCCATCGCGCTCGAGCGTCGCGCCGGATTGCAGCGTGACGTGGCATCACTTGCACCGGCGGTGGTGCATCCGGTGGACCTCGCATCCATCGACACGGCGTCGCGGCTGCTGTCGCTGGACTCGGCGCGCGCCGGTGCCGCCGACGCGAATCGCCAGCTATCGCGGATGCGGGACAGCGTGAATGCGATCGCGAAGCGCGAGGCCGAGGTGCGCGACATCGCGACCGCGGCGACGCCGGTGATGGCGATCCTCGGCGCATCCATCCTGTTCGGCGCGGTGATCGGGTTCGGGACGGCGCTCGTCGCCGAGTTGCGCCGCCCCCGCATTGCCGACGCAGGGGAGGCGGAGCGCCTGACGATGGTGCGCGTGGTGGCGAAGGTGCGCCCGCGGCAGCGGCCGAAGGATCGCCAGCGCCGCGAGTCCGACCGGCTGGCGCCGCCGTACCTCGAGCCGCGCACCGACGGCTACCAGCTCGCGTACCTGCACGTGGTGCCGCCGGGCACCGGGCTCCTGATGGTCACGCTGGTGGGTCCCGACATGCCGATCGTGGGCGTGATCGCAGCCAACCTGGCGGCCGTCGCCGCCGACGAGGCGCGCAACGCGCTGCTCATCGATGCCGACCCGGCGTCGTCCACGGTGTCCGGCACGTTGCGCATCCCGAACGATCCGGGCGTGCTGGATGCCGCGGCCGGGCGCGTGGAATGGGCGGAGGTGACGCAGGGCACGCCCACCGGTCGCGATCGCGCCATCGAAGTGGTGACGAGTGGCACCGGGCGCAGCGAGCGCGATCCCGCCACCGTGGCCGATGCGGTGGTGCGCGAGACCGCGCGACTGTCGCGTCACTACGATGCCATCTTCGTGGTGGCGTCCCCGCAGCAGGTGAACGCCGGGCTGGCGGCCGCCCTGCCGGTGCATTCCGTGGTGCTCTGCGCGCGCATCGGGTACACACGGCTGCGCGACCTCCAGCGACTCGTCGCCCAGGTGCGCGAGGCCGGCGGCAATCCCGTGGGCATCGTGCTCTGGGACGGGCTGGTGCCGGAGGTGCCCCCCGTGAGCGGTCCGCGCCGTAGCGCGAACTCCGCTGAACCGGCGAGCGTGAACGGCTGAGCCTCGCTCGCTACCTGCGTCGCGCGCCGCCGACTAGGATGCGTGCATGTGGTCCGACGCACTCCTGCACGCCGAGCGACTCCACCTGCTGCGCCTCACCGTCTGGGGCGTGGCCTGCGTGGTGGTGGGTACGTCGCTGTTCGCGATGCTCGCGGTGCGGCGCCTCCATTCCCCGCTGCTGCGGCACTTCGCGATGCAATCGGCGGCCTGGGGCGCGATCGACCTCGCGATCGCGACGTGGTCACGCTCCCAGCTGCAGCTGCGCGACCTCGCGAGCGCCACGCAGCTCGACCGGCTGCTCTGGCTGAACGCCGGGCTCGACGTGGGCTACGTCATCGCGGGCGTCACGCTCGCCTGCACGGGATGGATCCTGGGCAAGCGACTGGGAGCGGTGGGCGCCGGACTGGGCGTGACGGTCCAGGGCGTGGCGCTGCTCGTGCTCGACGCGCGATTCATGACGCAGGTGGTGCGCTGATTCGCGGCGACGCGTGTCGCGCGCTAGCTTTTTTGCAGATGGCAACGGGCTACTCGGACCGCATCAACCACGCGCTCGCCTTCGCGGCGAAGCATCACGACCGGCAGGTGCGGAAGGGCACTCGCCTGCCCTACCTCACGCACCCGGCGAACGTGGCGATCATCCTCACGCGCTACGGGCAGGACGACAGCACGATCGTCGCGGGAATCCTGCACGACGTGATCGAGGACTGCGTGCGCGAGGGCTTCACGCGCGACATGCTCGAGCAGCGCATCGCCGACAAGTTCGGCTCCGAGGTGCTCGACACCGTGCTCGCAGTCACGCATCGCAACAGCGACGACGAGGGCAACGAGCTCTCGAGCGAGCAGCGCAAGGAGGACTACCTCGCGCGCCTGGCGTCGGCGAACGAGAGCGCGCGCTGGGTGTGCGCGGCGGACAAGCTGCACAACGCGAGCTCGATCGTGGCGGACCTCAAGCGCACCATGGAAGAGGATTCCGTGTGGGGACGCTTCAAGGTCGGCAAGGCCGGCACGATCCGGTGGTACCGCGACGTGCTCGAGCGGCTGCGCTCGCTCGGCTTCACGGGGGAGATCCTCGAGGAGCTCGAGTCCACTGTACAGGTGCTGGAGTCGTACGCGTCGCCTTAGTTCCTTGCGCAACGAGCGCAACGAACGAATGAGCCGCGGTGCAACGCTGTGGGCCTTCGGCCCGCGCTGAACCGCACCTCGGGAAGCATCAAACAAGAAAACAGGACTCCGACGACGGTCGGGGTCCTGTCTGCTTTGGGAACTGCAACTGCCGGCCGTTCAGCGTTGTACCGCGTTGCACCGTGGCTCATTCGTTAGTTCGGCCGCGGCGCGAGTAACAGCTCAGACTGCAGCCGGCACCTGTGAACCGTACCGCCGCTCCACGTACCGCTCGAGAAGCTCCAGGAACTCCGGCACGATCGCATCGCCCTTGAGCGTGACGTGCAGCTTGCCATCCACGTACACCGGCGCCTTGGGGTCCTCGAAGGTGCCCGGCAGCGAGATGCCGATGTTCGCATGCTTCGACTCGCCCGGCCCGTTCACCACGCACCCCATCACCGCCACCTTGAGCTCCTCGACCCCGGGGTAGCGCTCGCGCCACACCGGCATCTGCTCGCGCAGGTAGCCCTGGATGTCCTGCGCCATGTGCTGGAAGAAGGTGGACGTCGTGCGGCCGCAGCCCGGGCAGGCCGTGACCTGCGGCGTGAAGCTGCGCAGCTCGAGCGACTGCAACACCTGCTGTGCGACGAGCACCTCCTCCGTGCGGTCGCCATCCGGCTTCGGCGTGAGCGACACGCGAATGGTGTCGCCGATGCCCTCGGCGAGCAGGATGGAGAGGCCCGCCGTGCTCGCGACGATGCCCTTCATGCCCATTCCGGCCTCGGTGAGGCCCAGGTGCAGGGGGTAGTCGCAGCGCGCGGCCAGGCGGCGGTACACCTCGACCAGGTCCTGCACGCCGCTCACCTTCGCCGAGACCAGGATGCGGTCATGCGGCAGCCCCGCCTCCTCGGCCATCTCGGCCGAGCGAAGGGCACTGGCGAGCATCGCCTCGATGTAGACGTCCTTGGCCGAGATGGGCTCCGCGGCCCTGGCGTTCGCGTCCATCATCTCCGTGAGGAGGTCCTGGTCGAGCGAGCCCCAGTTCACGCCGATGCGCACGGGCTTGCCGTTGTCCACCGCGACCTGGACGATCTGCCGGAAATGCTCGTCGCGTCGCTTGCCGCCCACGTTTCCGGGGTTGATCCGGTACTTGGCGAGGGCGCGGGCAGCCTCGGGGTACCTGGTCAGCAGCAGGTGGCCGTTGTAGTGGAAGTCGCCCACGATGGGCACGTCCACGCCCATGTCGGCCAGCCGCTGCGCGATCTCGGGGACGGCGGCGGCCGAGTCGTCGTTGTTCACCGTGATGCGAACCAGCTGCGACCCCGCCTTCGCCAGCGCCGCGACCTGCCCCGCCGTGCCGGCGGCGTCGGCCGTGTCGGTGTTGGTCATCGACTGGACGACCACAGGATGCGACGACCCTACCGGGACGTTGCCGATGAGCGCGGTGACCGTGTGCCGGCGGTGCTGCTGGAAGGACATGGATGAAAAATAAGGGAGGGGCGCCTAGCTTGCTGTCGTCCTCACCCCAGGAACATGGCCGACGAAACGCCTGACGAGACCCCCGCTGCCGCGCCGGCGGCGACTCCCGCCCCCGCCCCCCGACGGAAGCGCTGGCTGTGGAAGGTGCTGGCGATCCTCGTGCTGGTGCCGGGGATCGTCTTTGCGCTCTGGGGCTGGGTGGCGCTCTCGTACTCCTACTCGCAGGGCGAGCGAGCCGGCTACGTCCAGAAGTTCTCGAAGAAGGGGTGGCTCTGCAAAACCTGGGAGGGGGAGCTGTCCATGGCGAACCTGGCGGGCGCGCCGCAGGAGCGCTGGACCTTCACGGTGCGCAACGACAGCGTGGCGGCGCTGGTGACCAGGTCCATGGGGGACAAGGTGGCCCTGGTCTACGAGCAGCACCGGGGGGTGCCCTCGGTGTGCTTTGGGGAGACCGAATACTTCGTCACGGGCGTTCGTTCGGTCCAGCCCTGACGCTTCCGCGCTTGCCCTTCCGGCCGGCGCTTCCTACTTTCGGCGCGTCGGTAGGCGGCCGAGCCTCCCCGACGGGAACCGCTGGGCCGTGCGCGAGTGCGCATGGCGCCACGAACAATCAGGGTTGTCGGGAGATCGGCAGTGCAGTGCTCCTGGACATCGCCATCATCAGGAGTGCATGCAATGCGTACCACCGGCAAAGTGAAGTGGTTCAACGACGCGAAGGGGTTCGGCTTCATCACCCCCGACAGTGGGGAGAAGGACTGCTTCGTCCACTACAGCGCGATCCAGGGGAGCGGGTTCAAGACGCTGGCTGAAGGCGACCCGGTCTCGTTCGAGATGGTGAACGGCGACAAGGGACCGGCTGCCTCGAACGTCGAGCGCATCGGTAACTAGCACGTCACCGCGATAGACGAGGGGGAGCGCCGAGAGGCGCTCCCCCTTCGTCGTTTCAGGAGCCGGGGCGCGCCGGCCGGCCCGGCGGACGCCCGCGCCGGCGAGGCGGGGTGAGCTCGGCCCCAGCCAGCAGGCGCTCGCGGATGCGGCGCTCGATCTCGCCCCGGTCGATCGAGATGGCCACCCCTGCGCCGAGCGACAGCTCGGCGCCTTCGCCTTGCAGGTACTCATGGGCCAGGCCGAGCGCGCGTCCGAGTGGAAGCTCGAGCGCCGAGACGAGGGCGCGTGCCATGGCGATGGTGAGGAGCGCTGATTCAGGGACGCGGCGGGAGACGCCCTGCCGCGACTGGACGACGCCCGCCACCTCGAAACGCGAGAGGGTATTGTCGAGCCACTTGGGGTCGCAGTCGATCGCAAGTGCGGACAGGGCAACGTCGTAGGAGCGCGTTTAAATATCCTCTTGAAATAAGAACAATTAATTCACCTAATAATCCTTACGCATGAGGAATATTGGTGATGCGGGAGAGGACCGCAACAGCATTCGCAGGGACAACAACGGAGCACTTATGGAGAACGGCGGAGTGAACCCGCCTCCACGCCGCCCCTTTCCAGCAGTTCTCCGAGGTTGTCCTGGCCAAGGCGGTTCGAGCCCCGGCGCGGCGAACGGAACGGCCATGGAACCTTTTGTATCCAATTGCCGTATTGCCCGCATCCCCATCCCCGGTCAGGCCTCCCCATGAACACACGCTCCTTCCTCGCCCGCACCGCATTCGCCGCGATCGTCACTGCCTCCCTCGTGCATCGCGCGCATGCCCAGGTCATCACCGCCGACCTCTCCGAGTCCAACACGAAGCCGCTGCGCGCCTACGGCGACCTGTCGCTCATCGTCGCCCAGCCCGTGCACGACTTCCACAGCTACGTGAAGGGCGCAGCCGGCATCGGTGGCGCGTGGATCCAGCCGATCGGCGGATCGTTCAGCGCGCTCCAGCTGCGCGCGGACATCGGGTGGATGCAGTACGGCAGCGAGACCATCCGCGTCCCGCTCAACCAGTACACGGGACGCGTGCAGCTCGACGTCACCACCAGCAACAACATCGTCACGGCCGGCATCGGCCCCCAGCTCGCCGTCACGCGCGGTCCCGTGCGCCCGTACGTGAATGCGGGCGTCACCTGGTCGTACTTCTACACGCAGTCGTCCGCCGATGGCAGCGACGGCAACAACTACAACAACAACCTGTCCACCCAGAACTACGGCGACGGCGTCGCCGGGTGGTCGGGGGGAGGCGGACTGCTCTTCCCGCTGCACGTGAAGTCCACGCCCGTCGCCATCGACGTGGGCGCGCGCTACCTGGCCCACAGCGACGTGCGCTACCTGCGCGAGGGCAGCATCACCGACACCGGCAACGGCCAGATCGCGTTTACGCCGATCCAGTCGCGCGCGGAGCTGTGGACCTTTCGCCTCGGCGCACAGATCGGGCTGCGGTTCTGAGGAGTGATGCAGTAGTGCAGTGACGCACTACTGCTCCACTGCCTTTCTCGCCGCCGCGAGCTGCACCGCCACGGCCTTGGGCCCCGTCCCACCCTCGACCTCACGGTGCGCCACGCTCGCGGGCGCGGAGAGCGCGTCGAACACGTCGTCACCGAACAGGGCGTGCGCCTCCGTGAACGCCGCGCGCGGGAGCGCGTGCATCTCGATCCCCTGCTCCTCCGACGCGCGCACCAGGCGGCCCACCGCGCCGTGCGCCTCGCGGAAGGTCGCACCGCGGCGCACCAGGTAGTCCGCGAGGTCCGTCGCCATCAGTGCGCTCGACAGCGCAGCCTTCATGCGCGCCGGGCGGAACGCGATCTCCGCGAGCGTCCCCGCCACGGCGGGCAGCACCAGGAGCAGCGTGTCCACGCTGTCGAACAGCGCGCGCTTGTCGTCCTGCAGGTCCTTGTTGTAGCTCGACGGCAATCCCTTCAGCGTCGCCAGCAGCGTCGTGAGGTTGCCGAGCGCGCGCGCGGGGAAGCCGCGCGCAATCTCGAGCGCATCCGGATTGCGCTTCTGCGGCATCATGCTCGAGCCGCTCGAGTACAGCTCGCCGTACTGCACGAAGCCGAACTCGCTCGAGCCGTAGATGATCAGGTCTTCCGCCAGCCGCGAGAGGTGCGTCGCGACCATTGCCACCGTGAAGAGCAGCTCGGCCACGAAGTCGCGATCGCTCACCGCGTCGATGGAGTTCGGCGTGATCGCATCGAAGCCGAGCGTCCCCTGCAGCAGCGTGCGGCTGATCGGGTATGCGCACCCCGCCACCGCGCCGGAGCCGAGTGGCAGCACGGCCGCGCTGCGCGCCGCGCCCTTCAGGCGCGCGCGATCGCGCTCGAGTGGCCAGAAGTGCGAGAGCAGCCAGTGCGCGGCCGACACCGGTTGCGCGCGCTGGAGGTGCGTGTAGCTCGGCATGAGCACCGACTCGACCTCCGCCGCGCGCTCCACCATCACCGACTGCAACAGGCGCACGGCGACGTCGAGCTTCGTCGTCGCCTCCATCGTCCAGAGCCGCGCCGCCGTGGCCACCTGGTCGTTGCGCGAGCGTCCCGTGTGCAGCTTCGACGCGACGTCGCCGACCTCCTCATGCAGCAGGCGGTCGATCATCGTGTGAATGTCCTCGTCGCCCGCGGCCGGCTTCTCGCCCCCCGCGATGCGCGCGCCCACCGCATCGAGCCCGCGCTCGAGCTCCCGGCTCTCCTCGAGCGTGAGCACGTTCGCGCCCCAGAGCGCGACCGCCCACGCCTTGGACAGGCGGATGTCGTGCGGCCAGAGCCTGAAGTCGATGCCGATGGACGCGTTGAGCGCCTCGAACTCCGGGGCAGGGCCCCCGGCAAAGCGTCCGCCCCACAGCTTGTGGGACTTCGGCCGTGCCGGCTCCGAGCCCGGCGGAACGTTCAGCGTGGATCCCATCTCACGCGATGGCGAGATGCTTGTCCTTGGGCTCCGGCTCGGCGGCCACCGGCGCCGGCGCCACGCTGCCGACCACCTGCGATGCGGCGAGCTCCCGGTCCTTGATGGCGCGCACGCGGGCCGGCAGCGCGAACAGGCGAATGAAGCCTGCGGCGTCGCTCTGCTGGTACACGTCGTCCTCGCCGAAGGTGACGAAGCGCTCGTCGTAGAGCGCGTGCACGCTCTGTCGCCCGACCACCTGCATGCCGCCCTTGTAGAGGCGAAGGGTCACGGTGCCCGTGATGCGCGACTGCGTGACGTTCACGAACGCGTCGTAGGCCTCGCGCTCGGTGGTCCACCAGCGACCCTCGTACACCAGGTCCGCGTAGCGCGGCGCGATCACGTCCTTGGCGGAGAGCGTCTTGCGGTCGAGCACCAGCTGCTCGAGCTCCGAGTGCGCGGCGTAGAGCAGGGAACCGCCCGGCGTCTCGTAGACACCGCGCGACTTCATCCCCACCATGCGATCCTCCACGAGGTCGATGCGTCCCACGCCATGGCGGCCGCCGAGCTGATTGAGCGCGGTGAGCAGCTCCACCGGTCCCATCGCAACGCCATTCACGGAGACCGGCGTGCCAGCCTCGAAGCCGATCACCACGTCCTCCGGCGCATCGGGCGCCTGCGTGGGCTCCGTGGTGAGCATGAACATGTCGGCGACGGGCGCCGAGTTCGGATCCTCGAGGTTGCCACCCTCGTGCGAGAGGTGCCAGATGTTGGCGTCCCGCGAGAAGATCTTCGCCTTGGTGGCCGCGATCGGGATGCCCTTGGCGGTGGCGTAGTCGATCGCGTCCTCGCGGCTGCGAATGTCCCACTCGCGCCAGGGGGCGATGACGGGGAGCTCGGGCGCGAGCGTCGCGAAGGTCATCTCGAAGCGCACCTGGTCGTTGCCCTTGCCGGTGCAGCCGTGCGCAAGCGCGTCGGCGCCCACGCGATGCGCGATCTCGACCTGGCGCTTGGCGATCAGGGGACGCGCCATGGCGGTGCCGAGCAGGTACTTGCGGTTATAGACTGCGCCCGCGCGAAGCGTCGGGAAGATGAAGTCGCGAACGAACTCCTCGCGGAGGTCCTCGATGTAGCACTCCTCGGCGCCCGAGGCGAGCGCCTTCTCGCGCACGCCGCGCAGCTCATCGGCGCCCTGGCCGATGTCGGCGGCGACGCAGATGACACGCGCATCGTAGTGCTCACGGAGCCACGGAACGATGATTGAGGTATCGAGGCCGCCCGAGTAGGCGAGGACGATGGTGCGGGTCATGGCAGCTCCTGAAAGGCATCATTATGCAAGCGTACTGCATAATTAACCATTTTGAACGCTGCGTCAATCCCCTCGCGTCAGCCCGTTCCCTGCACCGGCTGCGCGAACGACCGGATCCGCCCGATCACCTTCATCCGTGCCTCGGCCGAGCGGCAGATCAGGAGGATCGTGTTCTCCCCGGCGATCGTGCCCAGCACCTCCGGCCACCCCTCGGCGTCGATGGCTTCAGCGATGGGCTGGGCCCCGCTGGCAACGGTGTGGAGGACCACCAGTTCGCCGACTCCGTCCACGTCCGAGAAGAGCTGGGGTAAGAGCAAGCCCAGATTAGGTTTATCCTCATCTCCAGACATGGACTCCGGAAGGGAATATCGGGCGCCCTCCTCGGTCGGGACGCGCGCCACCCCGAGCTCGTGAAGGTCGCGGGACAGGGTCGCCTGGGTGACCGAGACACCCCGCTCGAGCAGCCTGCGCCTGAGCTCCTCCTGGCTCGCCACCTCATGCAGCTGGATCAGCTCCAGGATCGCCTGCTGCCGCTCGTTCTTCGACGCCATCACCCCTCCCGTGGATGGAGGCAAGGTAGTATTGCTGCCCCGGCATGGAAAGGACGTTGACGCAGAAACTCCGCATGATTATACATTCAGGGTGAATAAGCAGCTCGTAGGAGTCCTGGGCGCGTCGGGCTATGCCGGCCGGGAATTGTGCGCCCTCATCAATCGCCATCCGGGCCTCAAGCTGGCGTTCGCCACGGCGAACGACCAGAAGGGGACCACGATCATGGCGGGCGGTCGCGAGGTCTCCTTCATCGGCACCGACGAGGCGCCCCTCGGCGACGTCGCGCTCGTCTTCTCGGCGCTCCCGCACGGCACCTCCGGCGCGTGGGCCGAGCGCGCGGTCGAAGCGGGCGCGCGCGCCGTGGACCTCTCGGCGGACCTGCGCCCCGGGAATGGCCGAGAGGGCATTCCTTATGGGCTCACCGAGTTGATGCGGGGCGTGGTGCAGGGCGCCGAGCTCGTGTCGAACCCGGGGTGCTATCCCACGGCCATCCTGCTGGCGCTCGCGCCGCTCTTCGCGCAGGGGCTCGTGGCGCCCGACGCGCAGATCGTGGTGAACGCGGCGAGTGGCGTGACCGGGGCGGGGAATTCGCCGAAGCGCGAGCTGCTCTTCGGCGAGGTGGCCGAGGACTATCGCGCCTACGGCGTGGGCAACACGCACCGTCACCTGGCCGAGATGCGGGCGCTGGCGCTCGCGATGGGCTCGGGCAACGACCTGCTGTTCACGCCGCACCTGCTCCCGGTGGCGCGCGGCATCCTCGCGTCGATCACCGTGACGCTCGCGGCCCCGCTCCCCGATCCGCTCGCGCTCTGGCGCGCGGCGTATGGTTCGGAGCCGTTCATCGAGATCGCCTCGGGTCCCCCCTCGCTGCGCGAGGTCTCGCACCGCAACGTGGTGCGGCTCTGGGCCACGGAGATGGCCGGCACACAGCGGCCCACGCTCATGATCTTTTCCGCGATCGACAACCTCGTGAAGGGCGCCGCCGGCCAGGCGGTCCAGAACGCCAACCTGATGCTCGGTCTCGAAGAGACGATGGGGCTGCCGACATGACGCGCGTGATCAAGATCGGGGGGCGCGCACAGAGCGACCTCTCGCTGCCCGGCGTCATCGCCGAGGTGTGGGACACCCAGCGCGGCGGCCTCGTGATCGTGCATGGCGGCGGCGACGAGGTGAGCATGCTGCAGAAGGCGTTCGGCACCACCGCGCAGTTCGTGGGGGGGCGACGCGTGACCACGCTGCAGGACCTGGAGATCGTGCGCATGGCGCTGTCGGGCGCCGCGAACAAGCGACTGGTGGCGTCGCTGGTGCGCGAGGGCGTGCGTGCCATCGGCCTGTCGGGTGAGGACGCGTCGCTCATCGCCGCGGTGCCGCTCGACCCGCAGATGTACGGCTACGTGGGCTCGCCTCAGCAGATCAACACTTCGATGCTGGAGCACCTGCTGAATGGCGGCTACCTGCCCGTGATCAGCCCGGTGAGCCGCAACATCGGGCTCGAGCTCGGGCCCGCGCTGAACGTGAACGGTGACGACGCGGCCGCCGCGATCGCCGTGGCGATGGAGTCGCGCGAGCTGCTGCTCGTGAGCGACGTGGAAGGCGTGATGCGCGAGGGGAACATCCTCGCGTCGCTCACCCCGACCGAAGCACGCGCGCTGCTCGACGCGGGCGTGGCCAGTGGCGGGATGGGCGCCAAGCTCGGCGCGGCGCTCGCCGCGCTCGAGGGCGGCGTGCGTCGCGTTCGCATCACCGACATTCCGGGGATCAGGGAATCGACCCG
Organism: Gemmatimonadota bacterium; assembly: GCA_028287305.1. Classification (GTDB taxonomy): domain Bacteria; phylum Gemmatimonadota; class Gemmatimonadetes; order Gemmatimonadales; family Gemmatimonadaceae; genus JAQBPX01. The sequence goes on along the minus strand of JAQBPX010000019.1, from coordinate 126,854 downwards.
GGGCACCGTACTCCAGCTCGAAGGGAGCAGCAAATGACCGTACCCGCCCTGAAGGTGTTGTCGGCACACGACGCCCCCTCCGCACCCGCCACCGGCGCGAAGCCGGCGCTGGTGGAAGCGGCCGCCGTGGCCGCGACGACGTACGACGCGCCGCTCGAGAGCGACGCGCTGCTCGGCACGTACAAGCGCGCGCCGGTGGAGTTCACGGGCGGCGAGGGCGTCTACCTCGTGGATTCCGCGGGCAATCGCTACCTGGACTTCGTGAGCGGGATCGCGGTGAACGCGCTGGGCTACGGTGACGCGGGCCTCACGGCCGCACTGCATCGTGCGTCGGACCAGCTGGTGCACACGTCGAACCTCTACTGGACGGCGCCGGGGCGCGAGCTGGCCGCGTCGCTGGTGTCGAAGTCGTTCGCCGACCGCGTGTTCTTCTGCAACTCGGGCGCGGAGGCGAACGAGGGCGCGTTCAAGTTCGCGCGTCGCTGGGGGCGCACGGTGGGGGAGGCGAAGCACGAGATCATCGGGCTGCGCGGCGGCTTCCATGGACGGCTGTTCGCCACGCTCGCGGCGACCGACCGTCCGGCGTATCGTCTGCCGTTCCGGCCGCTGGCGCCGGGCATCTCGGTATTCGAGCGTGACATCGAGGACCTCTCGACGGCACTCGATGCGGAGACCGTGTGCGCGGTGATCCTCGAGCCCGTGCAGGGCGAGGGCGGCGTGCGGGTGCTCGACGCGGGCTTCGTGTGCGAGCTTCGCGCGCTCACCGCCGAGCGCGGCATCGCGCTGATCTTCGACGAGATCCAGTGCGGCCTCGGTCGCACTGGCACGCTGTGGGCGCATGAGCAGTTCGGCGTGACGCCGGACATGATGACGCTGGCGAAGCCGATCGCGGGCGGGCTGCCGATGGGCGCGATCCTCCTCACCGAGGAGATTGCGCAGACGATCAAGCCGGGCGATCACGGCACGACCTTCGGCGGTGGCCCCTTCGTGGCCTCGGTGGCGCAGCACGTGTTCGGGCGCCTGTCCGATCCGGCGCTGCTCGCGCAGGTCACGGAGAATGGCGCGTGGTTCGGCGAGCAGCTGCGCGAGCTCGCGAGCCGCACGGGACGCATCCGCCAGGTGCGCGGCATGGGGTACATGTGGGGGCTCGACATCATGGGCACGGCCGGGCACGTGGTGAGCGAGGCGCTGGCGAACGGGCTGCTCACGTGCACCGCCGGCGAGTACACGCTGCGGCTGCTGCCGCCGCTCGTCGCGACGCGCGACGAGCTGGCGCGCGGCATTGCCATCCTGGAGGAAGTGCTCTGATGACGCCGAACATGACGCCGCGGCTCGTGGCACCGCGCGTGGTGCTGCGCTCCGCCAGGGCGCACGAGGCGGCGGCGATCTCCGCGCTCAACAACACCTTTGCGGGCGAGAAGCTGATGCTCGCGCGCTCGCCCGAGGTGATCGGGATGGCGATCGACGACTACGTGGTGGCGGTGGACGAGCGCAACAACATCCTGGCCTGCGGCGCGCTCAAGGAGTATTCGCCGAGCGTGGCGGAGGTGGCGGCGATCGCCGTGGCGCGCGAGGCGCAGGGACTCGGGCTGGGGCGCAAGATCGTGGAGCAGGTGGAGCGCCTCGCGATCAAGCGCGGGATCTACGACGTGTTCGCGCTCACGCTGCAGCCGGAGTTCTTCGAGGCGATCGGCTACTCGCGCGTGGATCGCGCGCGTTACCCGGAGAAGATCCGACGCGACTGCCTGTCGTGCACGCGGCGGTTTGCGTGCAATGAGATCTGCTACGCGCGGAACCTGCCGGTGCCGGGGCTGCGGGCGGCGGCTTAACGGCGGTCCGGCCGTCCGGCCGTCCGGCCTTCGGGCCTCGCTACTCCGCGGGAGAACGGCGGCGGCTGGCCCGCAGGCCCGCAGGCCCGCGGGCTACAGCACTGACAGGGTACGCGGCGGCCTGCGGCCGCTGCTTCGTCATCCGTTCCATGTGGACGGACAAACGAATGACGAGGCGCGCAGCGCTTCCTTCTCGCTGCTCGAGCCTGCGGGCCTGCGGGCCTGCGGGCCTGTTGGCGCGCGGGCCTGCGGTCCTGCGATCCCGCGGGCCTGCGGTCCTGCGGTCCCGCGGTCCCGCAGGCCATGGCACTGTTGAGTGGAGTGTCCCCCCCAACCGACACTCCCTCTTGACACCGACGCCCCCACAGTCCTACTGTATCACAACAATAACACACCTGAGACCAATGTTCGATCGGCTCGATCCACGAAGTCCCACCCCGCTCTACGCCCAGATCTCCACGCGCATTCGCATGGCGATCGCGGCGGGCGAGCTGGCGGGCGGGGCATCGCTCCCGTCGGTGCGGCAGCTGGCCGCGCAGCTCCGGGTGAACCCGGCGACGGTCGTGCAGGCATACCGGGAACTCGAGGGGGAGGGACTCGTGGCGACGCGACAGGGAGCGGGCACCACCGTGCTGGAAATTGCCGGCGAACGGAAGGCGCAGGAGCGCCGCGCCGCGGCCCGTCGCCTCGTGCGTGACATGCTTGCCGACGGCGCCCGCGTGGGACTGTCGGCCGCCGAGATCCACGAGGCGCTCCAGGACGAGATCGCGCGGGGCAGCGGCCGATGAGCAACGCCATCGAGACCAGCGGGCTGCGCTATCGAGCGGGGAAGTCCTTCGAGATCCGCGACGTGAGCCTGCACGTGCCGGAGGGCGCCGTCTACGGCTTCCTCGGACCCAACGGCGCCGGAAAGACCACCACCATGCGCCTGCTCCTCGGCCTTCTCAGGCAGGACGCCGGCGACATCACGCTGCTCGGCCACCCGATGCCCCAGGGCTACGTGGAAGCGCTGGCCAAGGTGGGCTACGTGCCCGAGCGCCCGCACCTCTATCCCACCTTCACCATCGGGGAGTCGATCGCGTACCACGCAGCGTTCTTCGCGACGTGGGACGAGGCGCACGCGCGTGACCTCGCGGCCCGCTTCGAGCTGCCAGGCGATCGCAAGGTCGCGGCGCTCTCCAAGGGAGAGACCGGCAAGCTGATGATGCTGCTCGCGCTCGCGCAGCGGCCGCGCCTGCTCGCGCTCGACGAGCCGACCGACGGGCTCGACCCCGTGGTGCGTCGCGACGTGCTGGAGGCGCTGCTCGACTACGTCTCGAGCAGCGGCGCCACCGTGTTCATCTCCAGCCACCTGGTGCACGAGCTCGAGCGCATCTGCGACTGGATCGGCGTGATGGATCGCGGGCGCCTGATCGCCGAGCTGCCCATGGAGGAGTTTCGCGCCGGGATCAAGCGGCTGCGCGTGGTGCCGGGCGCGCGGGGGAGCGACGCATGGAAGTCCGCGCCGTTCGCGGTGCTGGCGCGGCACGAGGGCGATGCGCGCGGCGAGCAGTGGCTGGTGCGCGGGTGGAAGCCGGAAATGGCCGCGGCCGTCGAGGCGCAGGGGGTGAGCGTGCGCGAAGTGATGGACCTGGACCTCGAGGAAGGATTCGTCGAGCTCCTGCGGTCGTTCCGCGCGCCGGCAGGTGAACCTTCCAACGGAGCTCGATAAATGTTCGCCGCCATGCTGCGGGCACAGTGGCGCTGGGCCCGCCTGCCGATCGCGCTCCTCACGGTGCTCGCGTTCGCGATCCCGCTCCTGTCCGTGCGCCTGCTCGAGGCGAGCGACCCGCGCTACGTGATGGCCACCATGCAGCAATGGGCCGTGGCGTACGCCGCGCTCGCGGGCCTGGTGGGACTCTTCCTGGCCCTCGCCGCGTGGAGCTCGGACCATCGCGGCCGGCACGTCTATGCCCTGGCGCTTCCGCTGCCGCGCTGGCGCTTCGTGCTCAACCGCTACGCCGCCGGCGCGATGATGACGGTCGTGCCCACGCTCGCGCTGCTCGTGAGCGCGTTCCTCGCGACGCGCAATGGCGTAGTCCCCGTGGGGCTGCACACGTACATCGGCGCGCTGGCGCTGCGCTTCATGCTCGCCTCGCTCGTGGGCTTCTCCGTGTTCTTCCTGGTGGCGTCCAGCTCGGCGCGCATGGCGGCGTACGTGCTGAGCGCGATGGTCGCGATCGTGGTCGCGGACATCCTGCTGAACTCCGCCGGGCTGGATTACAGCCTCACGAGCCACATCATGGACGTGGTGTTCGCGAAGCCGGGGCTGCTCGCGGCGTTCACCGGCCGCTGGATGCTGCTCGATGTCTGACGAAGCCATCGCGCGACTGGAGCGCATGGTGCGACCGGCGCTCACGGGCGCGACCGTGCTGCTGCTGTCCCTGCCCACGGCGCTGCATGGCCAGGCGTCGGTGTATCGCGCGCGCCTCGACTCGCTGAGGCCGCGGCTGGCGGCGGCGCGACATGCCGCCGACTCCGTCCGCGCGCTGCGTGCGGTGCTGCCCACGGACAGCGTGTCCACGCCGCACCTCACGCTCCTGGTCAATCCACAGGTGCAGGAGCTGGTGCGGCGCGCCGCCCAGCAGGCGGACAGCGACCTCACGCGCGCCTTCGGCGCGCGCACGGCCGTGCTTCGCAACACGCGCTTCGCCGTGGGCATCGACACTTCAGCGCGCGAGCGGTACTACGGCTCTCCCGTGCTCACCATGTGGTCGGTGGACACGGCGCAACACGTCACGCGCGAGTCGAGCGAGTACGGCACCTTGCAGGCGGTCAGCACGCGGCTGCGCAACCATGGCGCGCACGACATCACCGCGTCGCTCGACCAGCCGCTTCGCGACTGGGCGAAGCGTGACATCCCCTGGTCCACTGCCGACATCGGCAACCCCGACAACATGCGATCCCAGCTCGTGGGCGCGGGCACCGACGTGGGGATGCAGTGCACCGCCGGCTCCGTGACGGCATGCGAGAAGGGGCTGGCGCTCGCGCCGACGCGAGACCGGATCACCGAGTGGTATTCGGCCGCGCAGCGTCGCGAGCTCGTGATGCGCCGGGGATGGGCCTGGAGGCGAGGGTCGCAGGCGGCCACCTTCGATGCCTGCGTCGACCGGGCCGACGATGCACGGTGCCTGGAGCTGCTGCGCGCGCACGAGTCGGAGATGAGTGACGAAGGCATTCCCTCGATCCTCCGCATGTCGCTGCTGCGCTTTGCGCTCGATCGCGGGGGCCCGGGCGCCTTCGACCGGCTGGCCACCGACACCGGCGACATCGGCTCGCGCCTCGCCGCCGCGGCGGGAATGCCGCAACCGGCGCTGGTGAGCGCGTGGCGCGACGCGGTGCTCAAGCCCGAGCATGCCACGGAGGCCAGCGATCCCGTCGTGCTCGGCTCCTCGCTGCTCTGGTGTGCCGGGTGCCTTGCACTCGCCCTGTGGAGGTCCCGATGGAGCTGATGCGGCGGATCCCGAAGCTGGCCACGGCGGTGCTGCTCGTGATGGTCGCCACCTACGTGCGACTGTACCCGCGGCCGAAGCCCCCGGCGATAGCCTGGAACGACTCACGCGCACCGGAAGTCGTGCGCGCGCAAGCAGTGCAGGACACGGTGCGCAACGTGGAGGCGAAGCTGCGGCTCAGCGTCATTCACGACTCGCTGCTCCAGGCACCTCGCCCCGCGGTCGCCGAATCCGCACTGGTGATCCGCCTCGACCAGCGCCTGGCGCCCACGGTGCGCGCGAACATCGAGCGGGCGCTGCGCGAGCGCTGGTCCGAACTGAAGGCCGGCTCGCGCATGCAGGCCGTGGTGGCGATCGTGGTGGACACCACGCAGTATGCGGCTGTCGGAAGCTACGGATGGCGCTCGCGAAGCACCGTGTTCGTGCCCGCGAACGCGAGCGAGCCGTGCATCTCGATCCTGCGCATCCGCGTACAGCCCCAGGAGCTCTCGAAGCTGTCGGAGTACAACCCTACCCTGGCGAATCGTCACGATCCCGCGACCCCGCTGCTCGGGGCGTGCCCCTTTTTCTCGACCTACGGAATGCCGGGCGCGCAGGTACACCAGTGGCTCGCGACGCGAGGATGGGATGTCGCTCGCGAGGCGACGTGGTCACGCCGGACGCAGGGGCTGCATGTGGCCACGGACCCGGATTCCGGCTTCCGGCTGTTCGAGTCGCAGTTCGTCGCGCCGCTGCTCAACCAGGATGCACGGTACGTCACGTCGCCAACAGCGGTCGCATGCGTGGCCGGTCACGGCGAGAGCTGCCGCGAGGCCATGTCGTCACACGCGACGTCGGATGACCCGGGGTGGACCGCCCAGGCGGTGGCGTCGAACGTCTTCAGCCGCTACGACTATTTCTGGAGCGACCCGCAGGTCGCCTTCGGACCCTTCCAGGGCGCGGCGCTGTCGCAGATGGTGCGCTCGCTCGGCGTGGAGCGGTTCGGGAAGTTCTGGAGCTCGAACGAGGCTCCGGAATCGGCGTTCGCCGCCGCCGCCGGGCGGCCACTCGAGGACTGGACCCGGGAGTGGGCGCACCAGCTGATCGGGGAGCAATCCACCGGTCCCTCGCTGGGCGGCAGGGCGCTGCTCGCGCTGCTCGTCACCGCGGCGCTCGCGCTGGCGGGAGGGGTGATCGCCGCGAACCGGCGGAGAGTGGCGTAGGGCGGGTTTGAGGAAACAGGCGTGAGGTATGAGGTTTGAGGAAGCAGGTGTGGGGTATGAGGTTTGAGGAAACGGGTGTGAGGTATGAGGTTTGAGGTGTGAGGAACTGCAACAGCCGCGGCGTTGGCAGTTCCACACACCTCAAACCGCACACCTCTGAAAAAGCGCATCAAGGACATCTCGACCCTCCGCCAGGCCTTCGACGAGGTCCGCTTCGGCGCCGACCGCACGATCAACCTGCGCACGCACCTGCCCACGCGCGACGAGGCGGTGCGTCGCCTCGAGTCGTGGCTGCGCCAGAAGCAGGTCGAGCAGGCGGGCGAGGTGCTCGTGGTCACCGGGCGCGGGAACAACAGCGAGGGAGGCGTGGCGGTGATCCGCGAGGCCGCGATCGCGCTCCTGCACGTCCTGCGGCGCAAGGGCGTGGTCGCGGGGCACGAGGAACACTCGCCAGGCTCGTTCATCGTGACGCTCGCGTCGGTGCGCGCCGTGCTCGAGGTGGGCAAGCGGCGTCGCGATGCCGCGCCGCCGAAGCCCGCCGACCCGGTGTCGCTCCAGGAGCTGCACGCGGAAACGCGCGCTCTCCTGCGGGACCTCGCCCATCGCTCCCTCGAGGCGCTCGGCGTGCATGACAACGAGGCGTTCGTCGAGGGAGAGATGCTCGCGCACTTCGGGCGGCTGGCCGCTACAATTCCCCCGGGTGGAGATCGCGAGCAGGCACTCCGCACCGCGATTCGCGGCGCGCTCTCCGGATACGAATGATCCTCCCTCCACGACACGCATGAGACACGCGCGCCTGCTCCGTTCCCTTCCGCTCGCCGCCACGCTGTCCGCCACCACGCTCGGCGCGCAGCAGGTCATGGCCGGCTACACCCCGGCCGCCGCGCAGCGCCAGAAGGACCTCGAGGTGCGCGCCATCGCCGTCCCCACGCCCGAGCGCTCCTCCGCGCATTCGCGCACGCTGTCGAAGGAAGCGCACGTGGCGGGAACGCCGGCGCAGGCACGCACGCGCGACTACGTGATCGCGCAGATGAAGTCGTGGGGAATGGAGACCGAGGTGCGCAGCTACGACGTGTTCCTGCCGCATCCGACGGCGGTGCACGTGTGGCGGCTCTCCCCCTCGCCCAGGGAGCTTCCGCTGGCCGAGCCGGCCGTGCCCGGCGACCCGAGCTCCGCGCTGTCGCAGTATCCCACCGTGAACGGCACGAGCGGAACGGGCGACGTGCGCGGCGAGGTGGTGTACGTGAACTACGGGCTCATCGAGGACTATGCGCTGCTCGACTCGCTGCACGTGTCGGTGCGCGGGAAGATCGCGGTCGCGCGCTACGGCCGCAGCTTCCGCGGCATCAAGGCGCGCGAAGCGGAAAAGCACGGGGCGCTCGCGCTGATCATCTACAGCGACCCCAGCGGCGATGGCTACGCCAGCGGCGACGTGTATCCCGAGGGCCCGAACCGCAACGACCGCGGCGTGCAGCGCGGAAGTGTATTCAACGGCAACGGGGATCCCACGACGCCGGGCTATCCCTCCACGGCGGGCGCGAAGCGACTGGACCCATCCGTGTCGGAAGTCCCGAAGATCCCGGTGGTGCCGATGTCGTACGGCAATGCAGCCGAGCTGCTGAAGGGCGTCCGCGGGCACGACCTGCCGCCGGGGTGGCAGGGCGCGCTGCCGTTCCGATATCACGTGGGACCGGGGCCGGTGCAGGCGCGCGTGCAGGTGAGGGACGATCGCGCCACGAAGGGACTCAAGCCCATCTACGACACCTTCGGCATCGTGCGCGGGAGCGAGTTCCCCGATGAGATCGTGATGGTTGGCGGGCATCGCGATGCATGGGGACCGGGCGCCGCGGACAACGTGAGCGGCACCGTGAGCGTGCTCGAGGCGGCGCGCGCCATGGCGGAGCTTGTGAAGGGCGGCGTGCGGCCGCGTCGCACGATGGTCTTCGCCACGTGGGATGCGGAGGAGTGGGGGCTGGTGGGATCCACGGAATACGTCGAGGAGGATTCCCTGCGCCTCGCGCGCGGCGGCGTGGCATACCTCAACCAGGACGTCTCGGCACAGGGGTCACACTTCGGCGGCGGCGGCTCTCCCTCGCTGCGCGGCGTGCTGCGCGACGTCACGAAGGCTGTGCGCGACCCGAACTCCGGGAAGAGTGTGTACGCGCAGTGGCGGCTGGAGAGTGCGGTGGCCGACAGCGCCGAGCCGGCCATGGATGACCCGGGTGGCGGCTCCGACTACGCGGGCTTCTACAACCACGTGGGCATGCCGATCGCCGAGTGGGGCTTCGGCGGCGGCGGCGGCGTGTATCACTCGCAGTACGACGACTACGCGTGGATGTCGAAGTTCGGCGATCCCGGCTTTCGCTACCACGCGGCGGCGGCGCAGCTGGGCGCCGCGATGATGCTCCGCCTCGCGAACGCCGACATCATCCCCTACGACTACGCGGAATACGCGACCACCATGCTCACGTACCTGCCGGCACTCGACCGCGTACTGGCACGGCGGAGCGCGGGGGTGGGCACCGGCGCGCTTCACACGGCCATCGACGCGATGCACGCCGCGGGCGCGGCGTTCAACGCGTCGCGCGACAGCGCGCTCGCCGGTGGGGCGCAGGGCGTGCCGCTGGCCCGGGTGAACTCGGCGCTGCGCGAGGTGGAGCGTGCGCTCACGCGCGGCGAGGGACTTCGGTCGCGCCCCTGGTTCCGCAACCTCATCTACGCCGCCGACGAGGACAACGGATACGCGAACGTCGTGTTTCCCTCCGTGAGCGAGGCCCTGAAGGGAGGGGACGCGTCCCTCACGCAGCGCGAGATGGCGGACCTCGTGCAGCGCTTCGACTCGGCCACGGCGGCGCTCCATCGCGCCCGCGCCGCGATCGGCGGTCGATGAGCTGCTAGCGCATCGCCAGTGCGATCGTCGCGACGACGACGATCGCCACGACCAGCACCAGCACGAGGCGCCGGCTTGTCGGCGCCTCGCTGCGTTCAGGGGCTTCGCTGCCCACCGCGCTCGCGGCAGGCGGGGGCGACGTGAACGGCTCCCCGGAGCGCGGCTCCACGAGCCTCATCCCGCGCGGCGACGAACGACGCCGCGCCACGTATGCGCGCGGCAGCTGCCGCCCGTCTTCCGAGCGCGACAGCGGCATCGCGCCGAGCACCGCGCGCGGCGTGCCGATGCCGGGTGAGCTCCGGCGGCGTGGGGGAGCGGGTTCGTCGGCTGCCTCCACGCGGTCGGCGCGTTCTGCGTGCACCATGGGTTCGCCGTGCGCCGCGTGCTCGACGCCCCCTTCGTTCTCCATGCGCTCGAGCCTCACGGTGGGCATCACCATCGCGCGCTCGGCGACCGGCGCCCGACGCGGCAGCGAAGGCGCTCCACCGTCCACGGGCAGCGACCGCACGAGCGCGATGGGCAGGTCATGCTGGACCACCGGCGTGGTGGCGCGCGGCGGCTCGTCGTGCATCACCGCGCGGCGCGCATCCGACGCGCCGATGCCGCGTCCCGCGCCGGCGCACACGCACCCCACCGCGCAGGCGAGGTCCACGATCGCCGGCCGCTGCGCGAGCAGCACCTGCGCCAGCTCGACCTCGAACGCACTGCCCTGCAACTCGACCAGTGCGTGCGGCGCGTTCTCCGCTCGCAGTCCCTCCATGGACGGCAGGCCGCCCGGGAGCGAGAAGAAGCGGCGGCGGTCCGGCGGCAGCACGCCGTCGAACACGGTCGGCTGTGCGCGCACGTCGATGCCCTCGTCCACGAGGCGCGTGAGGAACTCGTCCACGGTGAGCTGCTCGTCGATCTCGATGCTGCGGGCGCCGGGGCAATTGCCTGCATACGTGATGCGCGGCTGCGCGGGCGCGCACGCGGCGCGCAGGTAGCGCGCGGCCGCAACCGGCGGTGACACCAGCGAGAGCATCCAGGGGCCGAGCTCGCCACCCGCGGCGAGCAGTCGCTCGGACACCAGCGGGCAGGCACACTGGATGGCCACCCGACTCGGCGCATTCGCCGCCCAGGTGGCGGCCGCGCGCGCCACCAGCTCGTCTCCCCAGTTCGGCGGCACCACCGAGTGCCATCCGCTCGCCACGCAGGCGTGCGCCAGCTGGATGGGCGTGGCGGGGTGCGCCGCGCGCACCACGTCGGCGCCAAGAATGACGAGGGAAGGGGCGGAGGCTGCAGCCACGCGGTGCACTCGGGTTACGGCGGCGGCCGCGTCGTCGCGTCCGCTTCACGTTCGTGCAAAAGGGGAAGCCGAAAGTGGAAAGTCAAGCACGGCCCGGACATTGCTTTCCCAGCATCGTGCAGAACGCAGTGAGGATGCAGTGACGGACGCTACCAGGAACGGCACCACCAGGCTTTCGCCCGCGACGCATGACGCGCTCGCGGCATTCGCCGCGCGCGCCACCTGGCCCTCGGGCTTCGTGGTCTACCAGCGCGGTGCGCCAGCAGACGGCGTGTTCCTCGTGACGAGTGGACGCATCGTCTTGCGCAGCCGGGTGCGCGCGGGGCGCGGCTACGTGCCGTGGATCGCCACGCCAGGCGAGACCTTCGGCGCAGAGGGCCTCTCGACGCAGGCCGCGTACTCCACCGACGCGCGCGCCGAGGAGCCGAGCGAGACGCTCTTCCTCAGTGGGGCGCGGTTCCGCGCATTCGTGCGCGAACAGCCGCATCACGCGATCGCCCTCGTGGCGCAGGTGCTCACGGAGCGCTCGGCGCTCCTCGACAAGCTGCGCGAGCTCACGACACTCAGCGTGGAGCAGCGCCTCCTTGCGACGCTCGTGCGCATGGGCGCCACCGACACCTTCACGCGCGAGGACGGGCACATCGTGCTCAACCCCGCGCGCTACCGGCTGCTCTGTGAGCTGGTGGGCGCCACGCGCGAGTCCGTGTCGCTGGTGCTCAGCCGGCTCACGGGCGAGGGACTGGTGGAGCGAAAGGGGTCGACGCTCATCGTCTCGCCGCCACGGCGGCTGGCGGAGCGCATCGAGTGCGAGTCCGCCACCGACCTGATGGTGCCGATCGCGGTGGGAGACGACCGGCCGGTCGCATAGCCGCACGTGGGGCAGCATGCAGCAGCCAGCGCCGGTCGCCTGCCAGCGACCGGCGTCGCTGTATATTGGCGCACAGGTCAACCCATCCATGTCACTCCCTGCCGCTGACCCCGCCACGCTGACCCCGCTCTCCGCCGACGAGCGCGCGCGCTACGCGCGGCAGCTGATCCTGCCGGAAGTGGGACCGGCCGGACAGCGTGCGCTGCGCGACGCGCGCGTGCTGGTGGTGGGCGCGGGAGGGCTCGGCTCGCCCGTCGCGCTGTACCTCGCCGCTGCGGGAGTGGGCACGCTGGGGCTGGTGGACTTCGACACCGTGGACACGAGCAACCTCCACCGGCAGCTGCTCCACGACGCTTCCTCGGTCGGCATGCTGAAGACGGAGTCCGCGGCGCGCCGCATTCATGCGCTCAACGAGCACGTTCGCGTGGAGCGGCACGACGTCACCTTCGACGCCGCCAGCGCCGACGCGCTCGTGAGCGCCTACGACGTGGTGGTGGACGGGACCGACAACTTCGACGCGCGCTACGCGATCAACGATGCGTGCGTGCAGCATGGCGTCCCACTCGTGAGTGGCAGCGTGGAGCGCTTCGCCGGCCAGGTGACGGTGCTCATCGCCGCCGGCGCGCCCTGCTACCGGTGCCTCTTTCCCCTGCCACCGGCGGCCGGCACGGTGCTGAGCTGCGCCGAAGCCGGCGTGCTTGGCGTGGTGCCCGGCATCATCGGGACGCTGCAGGCCACGGAGGTGCTCAAGCTCCTGCTCGGCGCAGGCGATGCGCTCACCGGCCGGCTGCTGCTGGTGGATGCGCTCGCGGCGCGGTTCGAGACGGTGTCGATCCGGCGCCGCGCCGACTGCGCGGCCTGCGGTGACGCGGCACGCGCACGCGCACGAGCACCCCGCACCGCGCAGGCGCGACCGGCGGACGTGACGCCGCGCGCGCTGGCCGAGGAGCTGCAAGCTGGCGCGCGGCCATTGCTGCTCGACGTGCGCGAGCCGATGGAGTGGGACCTCGTGCGCCTCGCCGACGCCGTGCACGTACCGCTCGGTCGCCTGCAGGACCGCCTGGGCACGATCCCGCTGGAGCGCGACATCGTGGTGTACTGTCATCACGGCACTCGCAGCGCCATGGCCGCGGAGTTCCTGCGCGAGCAGGGCGCCACGCGCGTGCGGAACCTGAGTGGCGGCATCGACCGGTGGTCGCGCGACGTGGATCCGTCCCTCGAGCGCTACTGACCATGCTGCTGCTTCCACTCCTGCTCGTGGGCGCGTGGCTCGGCGTGATGCGCGTGCGCGCCGCGCGCATCGAGGCGGCGTCGCGCGCGCGCCTCGCGGGAGCACCGAGCGGCATCGTGCCCGGGGCGGAGAGCATCGAGCTTCCCGGTGATGCAGGCCGCGCGATCCTCCTGCTGCACGGAGGGGGCGATACGCCGCAGACGCTCCAGGAGCTGGCACGCGCGCTCCACGCGCGCGGGTTCGCGGTGCACGCGCCGCTGCTCCCCGCGCATGGGCGAACGGTGCGGGACTTTGCGCGCGCCGACTCACGGGAGCTGCTGCAGGGTGCGCGCGACGCCTACGTCGCGCTGCGCGCGCGGCATGAATGGGTGGGGGTGATCGGCCTCTCGATGGGTGGTGCGCTCGCGGTGCGCCTCGCGGCGGAGCATCCGGAGCTTCCGGCGCTGGGCCTCGCCGCGCCGTACCTGGTGGTGCCGCCGATCGTGCGCCGGCTGGCGCGCACGGCACCGCTGTGGGGGTGGGCGGTGCCGTACCTGAGGGGCAGGCAGCGCGGACAGTCCATCCAGGACGAGTCCCAGCGAGCAGGCAGCCTGGCGTATGGCATCTTCACGCCGGCATTCCTTCGCGCGCTGACCGAGACGGTGGATGCTGCCTGGGAGGCGCTGCCACGGGTGACGTCGCCGACGCTCGTGCTGCAGTCACGCGAGGACAACCGGATCACGCCCGCCAGCGCGGCCGCGGCGTTCGAGCGCCTCGGCGCGCCGGTGAAGGAGCTTGCCTGGCTCAGCGGGATGGGACACGTGATCACGGTGGATCGCGGTCGCGAGCAGGTGTTCGCGCGGCTGGGCGAATGGATGGAGCGCTACGAAAGCGCCCCGGCTTCCCATGAGGAAAGCCGGGGCGCCACGACGGCCTGAACGACGGTCAGCTGCGGAAGCGGTCGACCAGGTCCTCGCCGAACTCCTTCACCGAATCCACGCCCTCGCTGATCGCGGCCGACGCCTGCTCGACCACCGTGCGGGCCACGCGCGCTGCGCGCTCGACCGGGGCGGGCGCCTTGCGCGCCGGAGCCTTGCGGGCCGGAGCCTTCTTCGGCGCGGACTTCTTCGGGGCCGACTTCCTGGGGGCCGACTTCCGGGCGCTGGACTTCTTCGCGCCCGACTTCTTCGCCGGCGACTTGCGGGCCGGAGCCTTGCGCGCGGAGGACTTCTTCGCCGGCGACTTGCGCGTCGCGGACTTCTTCGCGCCCGACTTCTTCGCGGCCTTCTTCGAGGACTTCTTCGAGGACTTCTTCGACGACTTCTTCGCTGCGCCCTTCTTCGCGCCGCGCTTCTTGGCGGCACCGCGAGTGGTCGTGGTGCGACGGGGCTTGCTGCGCGACTGCTTTTTCATGGCCATGCGGGGCCCTCCAGTGCAGGGAAAGTTGTCGTCGTGCCAACTTCGCAAGAAGCGCGCACGACCGGGCGATTGCCCGCTGTCAGACTTGCTCCTAGACTGCATGCATGCAGTCCATGACAGCCGACGCACCCTCGTGCTACCGCGCGTCCGCCATGGCGAAGATACACGTTCCGCGTCGGCGCCGCCTCCCCTGATGACCGTCCTCGATTTTCGGAAGCTCGGTGAGGGTGACCGGGTGCAGCACGAGCTCCTCGTCCTCGACCGCAGCGAGAAGAAGCTCCCCAGTGGCGACTCGTTCATCGTCCTGACGCTCGGCAACTCGACCGGCCAGCTGGCGACGGCGCCCATCTGGCCGGACAAGCTGCACCTGGCGGAGGGTGCGGAGCGCGGGCGCGTGGTGCAGGCGATCGGCCAGGTGTCCACCTACCAGCGCAAGCGACAGCTCACGCTGACGTCGCCGTTGCGGGTCATGCCCGTGGGGCACGCGAAGCTCGAGGACTTCCTGCCGCGCATCCCGGTCGAGGCACAGCCCCTCTGGGACTACGTGGACCGCACGCGCGCCGAGATCGCGTCACCGAAGCTGCGCGCCGCGATCGACCTGTTCTTCGGCGACGACGAGTTCCGGGTGCGGTTCGAGCGGACGCCGGGCTCGGTGGCGGGGCATCACGCGAAGATCGGCGGGTTGCTGCTTCACGTCGTGGAGGTCACCCGGATCGCCAAGGCCGCGGCGAAGACCATGCGCGTGAATGCCGACCTGGTGGTGGCGGGCGCGCTGATGCACGACGTCGGCAAGGTCGAGGCGTATGCGGTGGACGCGGCCGGCTTCACGCACACGCCCTGCGGGATGCTGCTCGGGCACGTGGTGCTCGGCTGCCTGATGCTCGAGCGACGAATGGCTGCGCTCGTGGCGCCGGTCTGCAGCGCGGGGCAGCTGCTCGACCTGCAGCACATGATCCTCTCGCATCATGGATCCCTGGAGTTCGGGAGCCCCGTGCAGCCGATGACGGCCGAGGCGGAGCTGGTGCACTGGGCCGATGAGGCGAGTGCGAAGGGGAACGACATGATGGAGGCGCTGGAGGATCCCGAGGCGTTCGCGTCGGGGGGCGAGATCAGCGACCGGAAGAACTGGCGCGTGAACCGCCGGGTGTGGAAGCGCCCACACTCGTGGGACTAGGGCGCTTCCTGCGGCCAGGGGATCTTCTTCGAGTAGGGCCTGCCGAAGACGGCCGCGAGTGACTCGCGCGCGTCGGTCGCGCGCACCGTGAGGTCGAGCCGGTCGCGCAGGGCGAGGGGACGCGAGAAGTCGCGGTATCGCGCGTAGCCGTGACAGAAGCAGATGGGGCCAGGCCTGGTGAGCCGGCCGAGGAGCGCATCGGGAATCCCGAGGTACGTGAACGCCCAGAAGGAGTTGAGCGTACGTAGGGGAGGGAGGTCGCTCTCGATCGCGCCGCGGGGAAGGGATCCGTGCTTTCCCCACTGGATGTTGAACTCGGGAGGGCCGCTCGCGCGGGAGTGCAGGATCTTCCCGTGCCAGTAGGTCCAGAGATCGGTCGCCGCCTGGGTGGCGGGGTCGTAGCCGACCCACACCACCTCCTCGTCGGTGGGGACCGTGAAGGGGATCCACGAGCCCGTGACGTCATCCTTCCACAGCAGGTGGTAGGCGATGATGGGGCGGGTGGGATGGACGACGGCGACGACACGCTCGAGGGGGAACCATTCGTCACGCTGGAGGTACAAGACAGGCGCCAGCATGCGCGCGAGAGAGGCGGCCGAGTCGGATGACGGCAGGGCCCCCGCGAGTGCGAGCGGCCGCGGAGGGATGTGGGCGTGAGGTCCGCAGCCAGCCAGGGCGAGCGAGAGCAGCCCGGCGGCGAAGGAATGCCAACCCCGCAACCTGTGACGCGCCAGCGCGTTGCAGGGTTTGGCGGTTACTTTTGCAGATTCGTGGTGGCCCCCGGCGCCAGATGGCGCCGAGAGCGCAGCACTCGTGGAGGAGTCATGCGTAAGCCAAGACCGGCGACGTTCAATCCCGTCCAGGCGCTTCACCTCATCGCGAACGACCGGACGGGCTCCCCGTTGAGCTGCCCGTCGTGTTCCGGCGGGATCGAGCGCACCCCAGACAACTTTCCCCCGGCGCCGCGATCGCAGGTGACGCTGAAGTGCATCGAGTGCGGGCGCACGGCGCGGTACGTGGCTGGTGCCGCCTAGCGGGTGGTTCCCGCGGGAGCGGTGCAGGCCAGCGGGAAGGAGAATCGAGGGCAGCACGGGAAGTGTGGAAGGGGGCGCGCCGAGCGGAGGAATCCGCGGGCGCGCCCGTTTTTTTGCGGCTCACCGAAGTGGCGGGGGCCGGCCTGGCGACCGCAGGCGTAGCACGGTGCACAAAACTTGCCCGGGAGGGGGTCGCTCCTGCTCCTGCCGCACGATGGAAGGGTCGGGTGCTTTCATGGATCACGCTTTACGGCGCAGCGCCGCGAGGGCCTGCACCAGGCATGCGGGATCAGCATCCAGTACAATCGCACGAGGTACGGTTCATGGCACGCATCACAGGCACGGTGAAGTGGTTCAACGACGCGAAGGGGTTCGGGTTCATCTCGCGCGAGGGGGGACCTGACGTGTTCGTCCACTTCAGTGCGATCGGCGGATCGGGGTTCAAGTCGCTGGCGGAAGGCGACCGCGTCGAGTTCGAGATCGTGCAGGGGCAGAAGGGACCACAGGCGGCGGACGTCACGAAGGCCTGAGCACGACTGCGCGGTCCCGCAGGTCACGAAGCGCCCTGCGGCCTGGCCGGGGGCGCTTCGTCGCGGCCAGCGTGCGGGCAGGGGAACGGCCGGGCTCGCTCGCACGATTTTCGCGATGCTGCCATAGTGGAGGGGTGACGGGCAGCGCGGAGCGTGCGCCGCCGCCACGAACCATCAGCTCGGGCACGGAACCCGGGGGAGGCACGATGGAACTGAACAGGGAGACGCGACAGGACGCGATCCGCGAGGCGCGGCGCGAAGTCCCGATCTATTCCCCGTCGCGCGTCTACGTGCGCGACCTGCCGGGCGGGGGTCACGTGATGATCGAGCTTGCGCCGGAGTTCGCGGACCGGGCGCCGGTGGGGCGCGTGGTGGTGGAGCGGCGGTGCGACGCGGCGCGTCGCGACGGGCACCAGCCGCCGGCGATCGCGGTGGTGAAGGACTGCGGCGACGGCGAGGTGAACGAGCTGTTCCGCCTGGCCACGGACAACGTGGCGATCGCGCGGGCGCTGCTGCAGTGGGAGCGACGGAGCGTGGCGCGGGGGGACTGACGCGCGCGCGCGGCAGGCAGGACAACGAACGGGCCCCAGCGTCGTCGCTGGGGCCCGTTCGTCGCGCGGCACCCGGAATGCCCGGAACGTCCATGGGGCGCGCGTATATATACTTACATCGTTATTATTAAGTTGATACTAAATGGCGGCCGGCGCAAGGGCGCGCTTCACTCCGCCAGCAGGTCGAACCGCACGCCGCGCCGCGCGCCGCGCCGGCGACGCGGCGCATAGCGGAACAGCTGCGCCGGCCGCCCCCGCCCCTCGCTCCGCCACTCGTCGGTGGGCTCCACCAGGAACGCCGCCTGCAGCGCGCGGCGGAAGCTCGCCTTGTGGAGCGCCCGGCCCAGCAGCACCTCGTACACGGCCTGCAACTCCGTGAGCGTGAACGTGGGCGGCAGCAGCCGGAACGCGAGCGGCGCGTGGTCGATGCGCCGCTGCAGCGCGTCGAGGCTCTCCTCCAGCAGCTGCGCCTGCCGCCGGGCCAGCGCGGGCACGCCCGCCACGGGCGTCCAGCCGGGCGCATCGCCGGCCGTCTCCGCGTGCACGAGCCCCAGGAACGCGACGGAGACGGCCGCACCCCCCGGATGCTTCCTCGCGTCGCCCAGGGTCACGGTCTGCTCGAGCAGCGCGGGGGGCGCACCGAGGGCACGGCGCGCGATGCGGAGGGCGGCGTCGGGCAGTTCCTCACCCGCGCGCAGCCCGTCCCAGGGGAGCGCCCACTTCTCGCGCCCGCGCGGCTCCTCGGCCAGCAGCACCGACAGCCGCCCGTCGCGCGGCGTGAGGAGGACCACGTCGACGGAGAGGGTGATCGCGCGGGCGGCGGCCCGCGCCGCAGGGGTGGCTCGCGCGGGCATGCGCCAATTAGTACTAATGGGCGAATAAAGTCAAGACTGCGGGATTTCGGGAAGTGGGGATGTGAGGGATGGGGAACGACGTGCAGTCCCGAGTCCCCACCTCCTCACACCCGAGCCCCTGCTGCTACCGTCGCACCAACCCCTGCCCGTACACCGCCATCGGCGGGATCGTGATCGGCAGGAGCCCCGTGATCGGCGCGCTCCCCGTGAGCGCGCGCGCGGCCGCCACCTGGTTCACCGGCCAGCCGCCCCACGCCACCAGGTACGCGGGCACTTCCGGGAGCTGCTGCAGGAAGTACGGATTGCCGAACGCGACCAGCACCACGTTCGGCCGCCGCTTCGCCAGCGCGTGCAGCAGCTGCACCACCGCCACCGGCGCGTTGCCCGTGGATGCCGTCGTGGATTGCGCGAGGTATGAGCTCACGATCACCACGTCGGCGGAGTCCGCCGCCTCCAGCGCGCGCGCGGTGAGCGGCCCCGCATTCTCCGGTCCCACGAGCAGCGAGCGCAGGCCGGGATGCGCGCGCCGGAGCTCCGCGTCGAACGCCACCCCCGCGCCCAGGTCGCTGCGGTTCGCAATCGTCAGCGAGAGCACGCGCCGCGCCGGGGTGCCGCGCGCGAGCGGAACCGTCGCGAGGGAGTCGCGCACGAGCGTGATCGCGCGCTGCGCCACGATTCGCGCGGACGACAGGTGCGAGCTGTCGCCCACGATCGCGCGCACGCTGTCGAGCGACACGAAGCGCTGCTGTCGCAGGCGGAAGCGCGCCTTCAGCTCCAGGATGCGCCGCACCGATGCATCCACGCGCGCCTGCGTGAAGCGTCCCTCGCGCACGCCCTCCACCACCGCATCGATCGCGGCGGGCACATCGGACGGCATCAGCAGGATGTCCGCTCCGGCTTCCACCGCGAGCTTGATCGCCTCCGCGATGCCGATGCTGTGAATCGGGCCGTAGGTGCCCATCACGGTCGGCGACGGCGTGGCAACCTGCACCCGGTCGAGCACTCCGTTCATGTCCATCGCGTCGGTGACCAGCAGTCCCTTGAAGCCGAGCTGCGTCCGCAGCAACTCGGTCATCACTTTGGGCGACAGCGTGGCGGGCACGCCGCTGGAATCGAGCGCGGGCACCACGCCGTGGAAGGTCATGATGCCGCCCACGCCCGCGGCGATCGCGGCGCGGAAGGGCACGAGCTCCACGGTGTCGAGGCGCGCGCGACTGGCCGTGACGTGCGTCAGCTGCAGGTGCGAGTTCTCGTCGGTATCCCCGTGCCCCGGAAAGTGCTTCGCCGTCGCGAGCATGCCGTGCTCCTGGATGCCGCGCACGAACGCGGCGCCCAGCGATGCGACGAGCTGCGGGTTCTCGCCGAACGACCGCGCGCCAATGACGGGGTTGCCGGGATTGTTGTTGACGTCGAGGATCGGGGAGAACGCGAGGTGCACGCCCAGCGCGCGTCCCTCGAGCGCGGTGACGCGCCCCATCTCGTACGCCAGCGCGGTATCGCGCGTGGCCCCGACACCCATCTCGTACGGGAAGAGCGTGGCGCCGCCGAGGTCGATGGCATTCGGCACGAAGTAGCCGGCCCGCGCGCGAAAGCCCGCGCCCGTCTCGAAGTCGGCGCCCACGAGCAGCGGCAGCGTGCTGAGGCGCTGGAGCGCGTTGAGCTTGAGCGCCATGTCGGTGGGCGAGCCCACCGAGACGATCATGCCGCCCACCCTCTGCTCGGTGACGAGCCTCGAGAGCTTCCCCCATTCCGCCGTCCCCGTGGGCACGTAGTCGGCGAGCATCCAGGGCATCACCAGCTGTGCCGCGCGGTCGCGAGGCGAGAGCGACGCCAGCGCGGAGTCCACCCACTGCGCATCGGTGAGCAGCTGGGTCGATGCCGCCACGCTGGTGACTGGCGCCGGCGACGCGGCGATCACGGCCGTGTGCGTGCACGCGGACAGCGCGACCGCAGCGCAGAGCATCGCCACGCGCGCCGCGGCGCACCGGCTCACCACGCGATGGTCCCCTTCTTCGTGGTGTCCACGTCCTCCTCCCCGCCGGCCTTGAACAGGAACGCCTGCATGTTCTTGGTCAGGAAGCCGCGCGCCTGGGGATCCATGACGTTGAGCCCGTAATGATTGATGAGCATGGTCTGCTGCTTCACCCAGAGTCCCCAGCAATCCTGGCAGACCTCCGCCACCACGCGGGCGCCGATCGGACCCGGAAAGGGAGGGCGGTCGAAAGCGGGCTTCGTTTCACCGCATCGCGTGCACTGGATCTCTGGCATGGCCTGGCTCGGGCGAGGGACGAGCGAAATCTAAGCGCCGGCCGCACGACGCCCCGTGGCGTTTACGGCGAGTTCCATTCCGCCGCGACGGCGAACCGTGCTATGTTGCCGCACCCGCACCCCATTCATGCGACACCCAATCCGACTGCTTCCCGCACTGGTCCTGTTGCTCGCCGCCCCGGTATCGCTCCAGGCGCAGGGTTCGGCCGAGCCGCGCTCGTCCACGGGCGTGATCGTGCACCCCGGAGACCTGATCAGGGTGCGGCTCTGGCCCGACCAGCCCCTGTCCGGCGACTACCCCGTGGAGAGCAACGGCGTGGTGGTGATCCCGCTCGTGGGTGAGGTGGGCGTCGGCGGCAAGTCACTGGCCGAGGCGCGCACGCAGCTGCGGGACCGCTACAGCGCGCTGGTGCAGAACGGCATCGTGAGCGTGTCGCTCGTGTTCAAGGTGAGCGTGGTGGGCGCGGTCGTCCGCCCCAACCTCTACGTCGCGGAGCCCACGAGCACGGTGCTCGACATCATCAGCCAGGCGGGCGGCCTCACCCCTGACGCGGACGCGAAGCACGTGCGGCTGCTGCGCGGCGACCGCGTAGTGGAACTCGATGCGGGGCGCGAGATGAGCACCGGCGAGCCGGTGCTCGGCGTCTTCCTGCAGTCGGGCGATCGCGTGGTGGTGCCGCCGATGCCGAAGCAGCGCTTCAGCTGGCAGACGGTGATGACGGTGCTGCAGACGGTGACGCTCGCGCTGGTGCTCTTCAAGAACCACTAGCGCGTGCGTCGCCCGCGTCAGTCCTTGCGCGTGACCTGCAGCAGCGCGGCGCGAATGAACACGAGCTCGGGCGGCGGCGACGCGATGTAGGAGTCGGGGGCCGAGTCGATGAGGGCGTTGTAGGCGGCGTTCGCGGAGCGCAGCTGCGTGGCGGCGGTCACGTTGAAGAAGCGCGGGCTCACCGTCTTGCCGATCTCGATCATCCCCTGCAGCGCCTCGACCAGCTTCCGGGTCTCGGTCGCCGCGTTCGGTGCGTCGTTGCCGCGCATCAGCGCCGCATAGAGCCGCTCGGTGGCGAGCAACGTGGTCCCGGCCGCCTCCGTGGTGGTCATCACGTCGTAGAGCGTGGACTGTGCGACGATCATCGCCTCGCTCGAGCTCGCGTTCGAGAAGCCGGCGCCCAGCGAGAGCTGGTTGCGCAGCGTCGCCGAGTTGAGCTGCACGGCCAGCAGCCCCGTGTTGAGCGAGAAGCTTCGCGCGGCCGAGCCGGTGGTGAACGTCGGAATCCGGATCACCGAGCCGAGCGGCGGCGCGTAGCCCCCGCTCCAGATCTCGCTTCCGGTGACGATGCCACCGGACACGTCGGACTGGTTGAACACCTGGGCACCGGCGGCGCTCGCGCCAAGCGCGAGCAGCAGTGCGCAAGCGACGAAGCTATTTCGTGATGGCATGACGATCATCCTTTGAGAAGACGCGCCGTTCGATGCGCGTGTTGTGTCCGTAGCCGATGCTGATGACGAATCGTGCCCCGTCACCGGCGTAGTGGTGCAGGAGGTCGGCGAAGCCCGCGTTGACCACGAAGGCCTCGCCCTTGAGTGGAGAGATCGAAAAGCCGGAGTTCAGGTTCTGTCCAGTCCAGTCGGTGGCGAGGGCCAGTCCGGACACGAGGCGGAGGCCGAGGTTCCCGAACACGTTCACCCGCTGCCGATTGGTGAAGACGTCCTTCTCGAAGCGGAAGCGGCCGTTGCCGACGCCAAGCGCCATGCTCATCGCGTTGAATCGCACGCCTTCCCCATGCCGGATGGTGACCACGTGGCTCCCCACCAGGTAGGTGCTGCGGCCCCCGTCCGTGCGGCCCCAGCTCGCGGCGTTCTCCGTGCCCAGCGCCACCTCGGTGAAGCGCGAGAATCGGTGATGCGCCTTGAGGCTCACGCTGCCCACCGACCCGAAGGTGTGCCGGGCAGTGGCGAATGAGGTCAGGGCCACCTCGAGGCCAGCCCAGGATTCCGGGTCGAACAGCCCGAATCCGCCGACCACGGCGCCGTCCTGGACCTTGGTGTAGCGCGAGCGATGCTGGTAGCCGACCCCGCCGAAGACGTCCCAGGCGCCCGCGCCGAAGGCGGAGGGCGAGCCGAACGAGCTTCCCGGGGTGCCGACGAGCGAGGAGGTGTTCACCTCGCGCACGGGCGGACGCGGAAGGCGCAGGGAGTCGCGCAGCGCGTCGATCAGCGACCGGCGGCGCACCGAGGCGTTATCCGATGACGTGTCGTTCGAGGCGAGGCGGCGCAGGCGAAGGGCGGCGGAGTCAGGGCCGACGAACCCGGAGGTCGAGTCCTGTGGCAGGCGGCCGCGCCCCCAGAGCCCGAAGATCCAGGCCTTCACCAGGCGAATGTCGTGCGGAAAAAATCCCGAGGAATCGGGCCTCGCCGGTCGCGCTACCTTGAGGCTGTCGGCCACGCTGTCGCGTGGCGCAACCGGCTGCTGGGCGCTGGCCTGTCGAGCGCCGCCGCCTGCGATGAGCAGGACTGCGGCGAGGGAAAGGCGGAGGGATCGGCGGATGGGGAGGGGCACGTCGAAGGATAGGGGCAGGCGAGCGGGCACGTCCATCAGTAGTAAAGGCACACCGGCGGGCAGAATTACCATTCGGGACGAATCGCCCCGCACCGGCCCGGTTGCTGACACCGGCTCCAATCCTCGTGTTAGAGTGACGCATAACTGGTTGGAACGTCATTCTTTACCCGGTGTGAGCCCCCTCTCCATGCCGCCTCCCGAGCCCCTCGCGTGCACCTGACCTTTCTGAGCGCTTCGGCCGAAGTGGGTGGGGCCGAGCGCAGCCTGCTCGACCTCGCGGCGAGCGTGCGTGACCGCTCGCCGGAATGGCGCCTCTCGCTCGTCACGCCTGGGGTCGGTGCACTGTCGGCCGAAGCGGGGCGCATCGGAGTCGAGGTGCACTCGCTCCCATTTCCTGCCTCGCTCGCCCGGCTGGGCGATTCCGCGCTGGTCGGTGCCGGACGCAGCGCCTCATCGGTGGCACTCGTGGCCGCTCGCGCGGTGCGCGCGAGCGCCGGGACCGCCCGTCACGTGTCGCAGCTGCGCGCATTGCTCCGGCGGCTGTCGCCGGACGTCGTGCATTCCAATGGCCTCAAGACACACGTGCTCACCTCCTGGGCGAGGCCGCCACGCAGCGCACTCGTGTGGCAGCTTCACGACTACCTCTCCCCACGGCCGGCGATGGCGCGGCTGCTCCATGCGCTCGCGTCGCGCTGCGACGTGGCTGTCGGCGTATCGAGAAGCGTGGCCGATGACGCGCGCGCCACGCTCGGCCCGAGCATCGCGATGGCGGTCGTGTTGAACGCGGTGGACCTGCAGCGCTTCACGCCGGAGGGCCCGCGGCTGGACCTCGATGCGCTCTGCGCACTGCCGGCCGCTGCAGCAGGCGTGGTGCGCGTGGGGCTCGTGGCCACTGCGGGACGGTTCAAGGGTCACGAGACATTCCTCCGCGCGATCGCGATGCTGCCCGCCGGGCTTCCCGTGCGCGCCTACGTGGTGGGAGGGGCGATCTACCAGCCGAGGGGGAGCGAGGTCTCGCTGGAGGAGCTGCGCGCCCTCGCCAGCTCGCTCGGGATCTCCGATCGCGTGGGCTTCACGGGCTTCGTGGTCGCGCCGGAGCAGGCGATGCGAGCGCTCGACGTCGTGGTGCATGCGAGCACGGCGCCGGAGCCGTTCGGGCTCGTGATTGCCGAGGGCATGGCGAGCGGCCGCGCGGTGATCACGAGCGCGGTGGGAGGCGCTGCGGAACTCGTGCGCGATGGATGCGATGCGCTGACACACGTGGCGGGTGACGCCGCCTCGCTGTCGGCGCAAATGGCGCGGCTGGCGAGCGAGCCCGCATTGCGCGCGCGCCTCGGTGCCGAGGCGCGACGCTCGGCCACGGAGCGGTTCGACCGCGCGCGACTGGCGCACGAATGGCAACCGATCTACGCGGCGGCCATGGCACGACGGGCCCGCGCCGCATGATGCGCGCACTCCATGTGTACAGCGGCAACATGTACGGCGGCGTCGAGCGCATGCTGGCGACGCTGGCGCGCGAGCGGGCACTGTGCCCGGCGCTGGAGTCCCGGTTCGCGCTCTGCCATGAGGGCCGGCTCTCGCGTGAGCTGGAGGAGGCGGGCGTGCCCGCCACGATGCTGGGTGAGGTGCGAGTCTCGCGCCCACTGTCGGTGCTGCGCGCGCGCCGCGCGCTGGCGGAGCTGCTGGCGCGTGATGCGCCCGACGTCGTGATCTGTCATTCCGCGTGGGCACACGCGCTGTTCGCGCCGGTGGTGCGCAAGGCGAACCTGCCGCTGGTGTTCTGGCTGCACGACTTCGTCACGGGCTCGCACTGGACGGAGCGCCTCGCGGCGCGGACGCTACCGTCGCTCGTGATCGCCAACAGCGTGTTCACCGCGCGCTCGGCGAGCGCGGTGTTCGGGGCGGTGCCGGTAGAGGTGGTGCATTGCCCCGTGACGCTCGCGCCGCCGCGCGAGGACGCGCGCGCCACGGTGCGAGAGTCGCTCGGCGCGACCGAGGCGGAGCTCGTGGTGCTGCAGCTCGGCCGCATGGAATCGTGGAAGGGGCACTCGATGCTGCTCGAGGCCATGGCGCAGCTGCCGCGACACCTGCCCTGGCGCTGCTGGCTGGCCGGCGGCGCGGTGCGCGCGGAGGAGCGCGTGTACGAGCTCGAGCTGCGGCAGCTGGCGCGCAACCTGGGCATCGAGCGCCGCGTCGCCTTCCTCGGGGATCGTGACGACGTGCCGGACCTGCTCGCGGCAGCCGACGTGGTGTGCCACCCGAGCCTGCGTCCCGAGCCGTTCGGGATCGCGATCGTGGAGGCACTGGCGGCCGGCCGCGCGGTGGTGGCGGCTCGAGCGGGCGGCGTGCAGGAGATCCTCGACGCGCAGACGGGCGTGCTGTTCGCGCCCGGCATCCTCATGGAGTTGCGCGATGCGCTCACCGCGCTGCTCACGGACCGCCCGCGCCGTCGCGCGCTGGGTGCCGCGGGGCCCGCCCGCGCGGTGGAGGTGAGCGATCCAGCGCGGCAGCTCGACCTGCTCTCCTCACTGCTCGAGCGCTACGTCACGAGCGCGGCGGCGCACACATGAGCGCCTCGCCGGCGACGACCGTCGAGGCGCGTGCGCGGCTGTCGCTCGGGTCGAGCGGGGATGCCATCTATCGCATGGTGGCGAGACTCGTTGCGCAGCGGCCCACGCGCGGCGGCGTGCTGGTGGACGTCGGATGCGGAGGCGGGCGGCTGTGGCCCTTCGTGCAGGGGCACTTCACGCGCTGCATCGGCGTGGACGCCGTGCGCTACGACGCGCTGCCCGGTGAGGTCGAGTTCGTGCAGCACGATCTCGACGCGCCCGGCGTGCCGATCGCCGCCGCGAGCGCCGACGTGGTGGTGGCGGTGGAGACCATCGAGCATCTCGAGAATCCGTGGTCGTTCACGCGCGAGCTCGCGCGGCTGGTGCGCCCCGGCGGGCTGGTGATCGTGACGACCCCCAACCAGCAGAGTGTCCTCAGCCTCGCCACGCTGGTGACCAAGGGCGCGTTCAACGCCTTCCAGGACAGCTCGTGGCCCGCGCATCGCACGGCGCTGCTCCCCATCGACCTGCGGCGCGTGATGGGCGAGGCGGGGCTGGTCGAGCTCCAGTTCGCGCACTCGCTCGAGGGCCGGATGCCCCTCACCGGTGGGCACTGGCCTGGCGTGGTGAGCCGAGTGCTGCCGCGCGCCTGCTCGGACAACGTCGCCATCATGGGGCGCGCGCCGTGAGCGTTTCCAGCCCAGTGCGCGCGCTGGACCCGCCGCCGCGCTGGATGCAATGGAGCGCGGCGCTGATTCGCCGGCTCCCCATGGGACGCTATCGCGCGATGCACCTCCTGCCGGCACGCGCGCCCTTCCTCGCGCATGCGCGAGAGCTCGGCGGCGTCAGCTTTGCCTGCGACCTGCGCGACCAGATCGCGCGCGAGGTGTTCGCGACGGGCGGATACGAGCCGCAGGAGTCGGCGCTCGCCCGGCTGCTGTTGCATGAAGGGGACACCTTCGTGGACGTGGGCGCCAACTGGGGATACTTCACCCTGATGGCCGCGTCGATGGTGGGAGTGCGCGGCCGCGTGCTCGCGCTCGAGCCGGACCCGCGCATGTTCCGCGAGCTGTCGGAGAACGTGCAGCGGAACGGGCTGGCGTGGGTCACTGCCATGCAGCTGGCCGCGACGGCCACCGACGACTCCTTCACGCTGGCCGGCTACGATGAGTCCGCGTCGAATCGTGGAACGTCGGTGGTCGGCGACAGCGCGGGCGGCGGCCCCTCGTTTCGCGTCGAGGGTCGCGCGCTGGAAGGGTTGCTGGCGGAGCGCGACGTCGGCCGCGTCTCGCTGCTGAAGATGGACGTCGAGGGTGGCGAACTGGACGCGCTCTCCGGCATGAGCGCGTCGATCGCGGACGCGCGCTGCCGCGCCATCCTGCTGGAGCTGCATCCGCGGGCGCTCGCGTCGCGTGGGCAGGCGATGCGCGACGTGGTCGCGATGCTGCTGGGCGCGGGGTATCGGGGATGGTCCATCGACCACGAGCCGGAAGTCACGCGCGCCGTGGCGTACCAGGGCGCGGCGCAGCAGCGGGCGCACGTCGCCACGTGGATGCATCCCGTGACGAGTGACCTGCGCGATGACGGCTGGCCGCACACCCTGTGGCTTGCGCCCGGGGTGGAGGTTCCCTGGTGACCGCCACTCCGTGGGACATTCGCGCGCCCGAGGAGAATCCGCCGCCGGCATTCCGTGAGAAGGTGCGCAGCCGCCGGGGCGAGGCCCACGCATGGGCGGTGGGCTACCTCATGCTGCTGGTGCTCACGCAGCTCGCGCTGATCAGCCCGATCGGCGGGCTGCGCATCATGTTCCGGATCATCACCTTCTCCAGCGGATTGCTGATGCTGGGACTGGTGAGGACGCGCGGCGGCGCGCACCCGGCCAGCCGGCTGGGCATCATCACGATCATCATCGTGTTCCTGGAGATCCTCCACCCCAGCGCGAACGTGCTGCCGGCCGCGGTCGCGCAGGCGTTGCTCTACCTGGCGGTGATGGCGCCGCTGTTCTGGGTGCCGCGCACGTGGCTCAGCGAGCGGACGCTGCGCGTGATGCTGCTGATCCTCTGGATCTTCCACGGCGCCGGCGCGATGCTCGGCGTGCTGCAGGTCTACGTGCCGGGCATGTGGCAGGCGCCGCTCTCCTCCACGATCGCGGGGCTCGGGCGCTCGTACGTGGAGACGCTCAAGATCACGAACGCGTTCGGGCAGCGCGTGTTCCGCCCCATGGGGCTGACCGACGTGCCCGGCGGCGCCGCCGGGTCCGGCTTCTATGCGGTGCTGCTCGGCATGGGCTACCTGCTCACCGGCCGCACGCGGCGCGTGATGCTCATCGCGCTGGCCAGCATCGTGGTCGGCATGATGGCCATCTACCTCTCGCAGGTCCGCGCGCTGCTCGTCATCACCGTGGTGAGCATGGTGGCCATGTCGGCCACGCTCGTGATGCGCCGCGACTTCAAGCGGCTCAGCTGGTTCAGCATCGTGCTCGTGATCGCGCTGGTCGGGGGGTTTCGCGGCGCGCAGTCGATGGCGCGCGGCAACGTGACGCAGCGCGTGTCGTCGCTCACCAACGCGAACCCGGGGCAGGTCTACTACCAGAATCGCGGCTTCTTCCTGGAGGAGGCGTTCACGCGCGACCTGCCGGAATTTCCACTCGGCGCCGGCCTGGGTCGCTGGGGAATGATGAACGCCTACTTCGGCGATCCCACGAGCGGCGTGCAGCCGCTCTGGGCGGAGATCCAGTGGGTCGCGTGGATCCTCGATGGCGGCCTGCCGCTGATGCTCGCGTACCTGGCGACGGTCTGCTACACCCTGCTGATCACGTGGCGGATCGCGCGCTTCCGATGGGCCGACGCGTCGCTGTCGTACTGGGCGACGATGGTCTTCGCCAACGGTGTCGGCACGCTCGCGCTCACCTTCTCGTATCCGGTGTTCCTCTCGCAGCCGGGGATGGAGTTCTGGCTGCTGCAGGCGGTGGTGTTCGCCGTGGGGCGCACCAAGGCGTACGAGGAAGCCGAGCGATGGGGCGCGGTCGCATGAGGCCATTCACCATCGTCGCCGGCGATTTCGTGACCACGGGAGGAATGGACGCGGCCAACTACGCGCTGGCCGACTTCCTGAGGCGCCAGTCGCGGGAGGTGCACGTGGTGGCGCACCGGATTGCGGCGAGCCTGGCGGGGGGCGTCACCGTGCACCGGGTGCATCGCCCGCTTGGATCGCACATGCTCGGCGCCCCGCTGCTGGCGCGAGAGGGGCGCTACTGGGCTGGCGTCATGCGCCGCCGCGGTGGCGTGAGCGTGGTGAACGGCGGCAACTGTGTGGGCCAGGTGAACTGGCTGCATTACGTGCACGCCGTGCACGCCCCGCTCGGCACGCGCGGCATCCGCCGGGTGCTGGGCGCCATGCTCCACCAGCGCGATCGCGACGACGAGGCGCGCGCGGCGCGCGCGGCGACGCTCGTGATCGCGAACTCGGAGCGCACGCGCGCCGACGCGATCGAGCGACTGGGCGTCGCGCCCGAGCGCGTCCACCGCGTGTACTACGGAACCGATGCGAGCCGCTTCCGGATCCCGTCCGCCACGGAGCGCGCGTCGGCGCGCGCGCGGCTTGGCATCAGCGGCAGCGAGCCGGTGATGATCTTCATCGGCGCGCTCGGTGACCGCCGCAAGGGATTCGACACGCTGTATTCGGCATGGCAGTCGCTGCAGCGGGAAGGATGGCGCGGCACGCTGCTCGTGGCGGGTGCAGGAGCCGAGCTGGACTCGTGGCGCGCGCGCGCCGCGGCGGCGGGACTGGGACGAAGCATCCAGTTCCTCGGCTTCCGGCAGGACATCCGGGAGCTGCTCGCGGCGTCGGACGCCATCGTCGCCCCTTCCCGCTACGAGGCCTACGGCCTCGCCGTGCAGGAGGCGCTCTGCTGCGGCATTCCGGCGATCGTCAGCGCGCAGTCGGGAATCGCCGAGCGCGGAGCGGGAGCGGGCATGCTGCGCCTCCAGTCGGCGGAGGACGCCAACGAGCTGCTGGTGCGCATCCTCGAGTGGAGTTCGTCGCGCGAGGCGCACGCGGCAGGCGCGCGAGAGATCGGCGCCACGCTCGCGCAATGGAGCTGGGACGCCATGTCGCGGCAGATCGTGGAGCTGGCCGAGGCACACGTCTCGTGAGCGCGCCCGCCATGTTCCGCGCGGTGGATGCCTGCTGGGTGTGCGGCAGCCGTTCGCTGCGGACGGTGACCACCGCGATCTTCGAGTTCTCGCTTTATCGCGAGCAGGATCCCGCGCTCGACGGCTACACCGGCGCCACGGTGCCCATCGTCGAGTGCGCGGTGTGCGGATTCGCGCAACCGGCCGCACTGCCCACGCTCCCCGACTTCTTCTCGCGCATGTACGACCAGCGCTGGAGCGATGCATGGGTGGTGGACGAGTTCGAGCTCGGCTACAAGGATCGCATCTTCCTCGACGTGCTGGTTGGCCTCGCGCGCCGCACGCAGGGCCGGGTGCTGCTGGACGTCGGCGCGCATGTCGGGCGCCTGATCCACCTTGCGGCGCAGCACGGGTGGCAGGCGGAAGGAGTCGAGCTCAACCCGAAGACGGCGGCGTTCGCCGCGGCGCGGACCGGACTGGTGGTGCACCGCGAGGATGCTGCGGTGATGGCGGCGCGCGGTGCCCGCTACGACGCGATCACGCTGGTGGACGTGCTCGAGCACATCCCCGATCCCGTGCCGGTCTTGCGCGCCCTGCGCGCCCTGCTGGCCCCCGGCGGCGTCCTGGCGGTGAAGGTGCCCAACGGAAAGCGGCAGCGCGACAAGGAAGCACTGCGCGCCAGGTTGCGGAGCGGGTACCGCGCAACGATCGCGGACAACCTGGTGCACGTGAACCACTTCAGCCCGGGCTCGCTCGCGCGCGCGCTGCGCGAGGCGGGCTACCAGCGCGTGGAAGTGGACGTCGCCGCGCCCGAGATCATTCCCGGAACTGGGGTGCGCGCGGCAATCGACCGAATGGCGCGACTGGGCGTGTGGCGCGCGGCTTCGCTCCTGCCCGGCGGCGTGCACTCGCCGCTCGCACTGCACCTCCAGGCGTACGCGCGCGCATGACGCCCGAGATGACCATCGTGATTGCGACGCACGACAACCTCGCACTGCTGCAGCGGTGCCTGGAGGGTTGGCGCACGCATGCGTCGCACCAGCCGGTGGAGTTGCTCGTGGTGGAGGACGGCTGTCGCGATGGCACGGCCGACTACCTCCGCGCGCAGGAGCACGCCGAGTGGGGGCGCATCCAGTTCCGCTGGGTGCACGAGGACGACGCGCACGAGCTGCGCTGCACCAATCGCGGGCTGCGCGAGGCGCGCGCGCCGCTGGTGACCAGCTGGCACGACGACATGTTCCTCGAGTGCGACTGGATGGTGCCGGAGCTGCTGGCAACGTTCTCGGCGTACCCGGAGATCGGGCTGCTCGCCCTCAGTCGCGGCCTGCGATTCGGCGGCTGGGCCGGGCCGCTCGAGACCTTCGAGGACTCCATCGACTGGCGGCGTCTCGTGAGCACGATCGGAAGCGGCCCGCTCAACTGGCTGCGGTTGAGCGAGGTGGACGGCGTCATGCGCCCCTGGACCGTGCGCAGGGCGTGCATCGACCAGGTGGGAGCGCTCGACGAGGAATATCGTCCCACGGAATGGGACGAGTCCGACCTGAGCATGCGCATCAGGGCTGCGGGCTGGAAGGTCGCCACCCACGGCTACGAGCGGGACGGCGCGTACGTCCACCAGGTGAGCAGCACGCTCGGACGCCACAGCTGGGAGCGGCGCACCGCGCAGGCGCTGCGCAACGCGAAGATCTTCTTCGGCCGCTGGCAGTCGACGATCGCCGCCGAGCAACCGCGCGACTGGCGCACGTGGTGGCGACGCGTGACGCCGCGCGCTGCTGCCGCATTGCCGGCGAGCATCGTCGGCGGCCTCGCCCGCCGCGTGCGCATAGCCGGAGCGCGAGGCTGACGTGCGCATCCTCATGGCGAACGACGGCATCGGCGACCCCGGCGGCGTACAGTCGTACCTGGAGGTCGTGTCGGCCGAGCTGCAGCGCCGCGGGCATGCGCTGGCCTTCCTGCACGTGGACGAGCGACGCACGGGCGCGCCGTCGCCGATCGAGGGCGTTCCTCACTTCTGCGTGACGCAGCTCGGCGCTGAAGGGGCGGCAGCGGCTGCGCTCGCGTGGTCACCCGACGTGACCTTCTCGCACAACATGCACGCGCTGGCAGTCGAGGAGCTGCTCATGCGCGTGCGGCCGCTCGTCAAGATGATGCATGGATACTTCGGCACCTGCATCAGTGGACAGAAGGCGCACCTCTTTCCCTCGCCGGTCGCCTGCGCGCGCCGCTACGGCCTCGCGTGCGGCGCACTGTATGGCCCGCGCAGGTGCGGGGAGCTCTCGCCGGCCGCGTTCGTGAGGCACGCGTCCTGGGCGCAGCGCCAGCGCGAACTCTTTCCGCGCTACTCGGGCGTGATCGTCGCGAGCGCGCACATGGCCGCCGAGTACGCGCGCAACGGGGTGGAGCCGGGCAAGGTGCTTTCCAACGCCCTCTTTCCCACCGTGGCGCGTGCCACGCGGCCCGCCGCGCTGCCGCGCGAGTTCACGGTGGCGTTCCTCGGGCGCATGACCCGACTGAAGGGAGGCGACGTGCTGGTGCGCGCCGCGGCGGCGGCGGGGCGCGTGCTCGGTGCACCGCCGCGGCTCATCTTCGCTGGAGCGGGTCCCGCTCGCGACGAGTGGGAGGAGCTGGCACGCGCGCTCGGGGTGAGCGCGGACTTTCGCGGCTGGGTGGGCGAGGCCGCGCTCCCGGCGCTGTTGCGCGAGGCCTCGGTGGTCGCGGTGCCGAGCGTGTGGCCGGAGCCATTCGGCCTCGTGGGCCTCGATGCCGCGGGGCAGGGCGTCGCCGCAGTGGCCTTCGACACCGGCGGCATCCGCGACTGGCTGGAAGATGGCCGGACCGGCCGCCTGGTGCCGCCCTCGCGCGGCGCCACCGGGCTGTCGGCGGCACTCGTCGAGGCTGCGCTGCATCCCGATCGCCTCCAGCAGTGGCGTCGCGAGGCGTGGGAGCACGCAGGACGGGCGAGCGTTGCCGCACATGTCGATCGCCTGCTGCCGATGCTCGAGCGCGTGCAGGGGAGCGCATGAAGGAACGCCGTGGATCGTGGCACGTGATCACCGGAGAGTATCCACCGACTCGCGGCGGGGTGGCGGACTACTCCGCGCTCGTGGCCGAGGGGCTGTCGGAGCTGGGCTGGAATACGCATGCGTGGGCCCCTGGTGCGAGCAGCGCGCTTCGCAACGGCGTCTGCGTGCACGAGCTGCCGGGGCGCTTCGACCGGGCCACGCGCAGCGCGCTCTCGAGCGCGCTCGAGGCCACGCCGGCGCCACGGCACCTCTATGTGCAATACGTGCCGCAGGCACTCGGGGAGAATGCCGTGAACCTCGGCATGGGTCACTGGCTGGCGAGTCGCCGTGACAGGGGAGACGTCGTGCACCTCATGTTGCACGAGCCATGGGTGCCCTACGGCGGGGGCATCAAGCGGCGAGCGGCCGCGGTGGCCACGCGCATGATGGCCTGGTCGTGCATGCGGGGCGCCGATCACCTCCACGTGTCCACTCCACGGTGGGGCCGCCTGCTGCGCAGCCTCGCTCCACCAGGGGCACGCTTCGGCTGGCTGCCGATACCGTCCACGATTCCAGAGGCCGCGCCAGGCGCCGCTGCGCTCGCGCGCGTCGCGTTGAAGGGCGATGCCGGCGCGCCGGTCGTGGGGCACTTCGGAACCTACGGTTCACTCGTGGCGCCATTGCTCGAGCGTTCGCTTCGGGAGCTGCTGGCGCGTGACGCCACCGTGCGCGTGCTCCTCATCGGCTCCGGCGCTGGCGCCTTCGCCTCTCGCCTCACGGACGAATCGCGCGTGCAGTCCAGCGACGCCACCACCGCCCAGGATGTGGCCGCTGCGATCGCTGCATGCGACCTGGTGCTGCAGCCCTACGCCGATGGCGTGAGTGCGCGTCGCACCACCGTCATGGCCGCACTCGCCAACTCCGTGGCCGTGGTGAGCAACAGTGGCGAGACCACGGAGCCGGAATGGGCCGCGCACGGCGCCGTGATCCTCACCGATGGCACGCCCGGGGCATTCGCGACCGCGTCGGTGGCGCTGCTGCGCGAGAGCGTTCGTCGCTCCGCCGTGAGCATGGCCGGCCGGCAGCTGTACGGCGAGCGCTTCGCGTTGCGGCACACCATCGCCGCCCTCACCGGGGAGCAGGGATGATGCGCGTGCTCCTCATCGGCGACTATCCGCCCGACGCGCGCCTCGGCTCGGCCAAGGTCTACTTCAAGCTCGCCGAGGCGCTGCGCGAGCTGGGGCACGAGTGCGACGTGCTGCTCGGAGACGCACTCGGCGCGTGGCCGGACGCGTCGCGGTTGCGCTGGATCGCGGCGCCCTGGCTCGCGCTGCGTGCCGCACGTCGCGCTGGCGTGACGCGCGGTCACTACGAGGTGGTGGACGTGGCGAGCGCGGAAGGGGCGTGGCTCGCGCTCGCGGAGCGGGCGCGGCGTGATGGCCCTCGCGTGGGAATCGTGTCGCGCTCGCACGGCCTGGAGCATCGCAACTACGCGCGCATGCTGGACGACGCCCGCGCGGGGCTGCAGCCGAAGTCCTGGTGGCGTCGCTGGTGGTATCCCCTGTCGCGGCTCTGGCCCGTGTCGCTCGCCGCGCGCGCGAGCGATCGCATGATCGTCCTCAACGCACGCGATCGCGACGAGGTCGTGCAACGGGGATGGAAGTCGGGCGGCGAGGTGCTCGTGGTGCCGCACGGCGTGAGCGAGCGCTTCCTTGCCAGCGCCCCGGCGGCGGGCGCGGCGCGCGGCGCGGGGATCGTCTTCTGTGGCAGCTGGGACCTGGTGAAGGGCGTGACGTACCTGGCGGAGGCATTCCTCCTCCTGCGGGCGACGCACCCGCAGGCGCGCCTCACCGTGCTCGGTCCCGGCGTCCCCGAGGCTCACGTCCTCGCCTCGTTCGCGCCGTCGGTGCGCCCCTTCGTGCGCGTGATTCCTCGCGCAGGGGAAGCCGAGGTGATGGCGGAGTTCGCGCGTCACGACGTCCTGGTGTCGCCCTCCACGTACGAGGGGTTCGGCATGGTGATGCTCGAGGCCATGAGCCAACGCCTTCCGGTGGTTGCAACGCCTGAGGGTGCCGCGTTGAGCCTCGTGCAGCACGCGGTCACGGGCGTGGTGGTGCCGGCGCGCGATGCGCGGGCGCTGTCGACTGCACTGGCCGGTGTGCTCGACGATCGTGCGTCTGCGGAGCTGCGCGCCGAGGCGGCGTATGCGGTGGCGCTGCAGCACGGCTGGCGCGAGACTGCGCGCCGCACCGTGGACGTGTATCGCGCCGCCCGGGAGGCTGCCAGTGCCCGCTGACGCGCTGCTCTCCATCGGCATCGCCACCAAGGGACGGCCAGTGTCCGTTCGGCGCTGCATCGAGTCGCTCGCGAGCCTCGGTGCGCTGGTGCGCGAGATCGTGGTGGTGGACGATGGGTCGGAGCCTGCCATCGAGCGCGCGTTGCGCGACGGGCTGCCTGACGCGCTCTCCACCCGCCTTCGCGTGATCAGGCACGACGTCAATCGCGGACTGGCCGCGTCCCGCAACCGCGTGGTGCTCGAGTGCAGCGCCCCCTTCGTGCTGAGCCTCGACGACGACACGGAGCTGCGTGACCCCGACGGGATCATCCGTGCGGTGCAGGCGATCGAGGGCGACTCGAAGGTCGCGATCGTCGCGATCACCCAGACCGACAAGGACGATGTCGCCTGGCCGGGAATGCAGCCGGCAGCGGTCACGGTGCCCTCCATCGTCGCGAGCTTCATCGGCTACGCCCACCTGCTGCGACGGGAGACATTCCTCGCACTCGGCGGATTTCGCGAGCCGATGAGTATCATGAACGAGGAGCCGGAGCTGTCCCTCAGGCTGCTCGACGCGGGATACCACGTCCTCTACCTTCCGGGAACCCGCGTGGCACACCTCGTGGACCCGTACAACCGCGATTCCCGCCGGTACCTCTTCCTCTCGGCGCGGAACAACGTGCTCGCGTCGCTCTATGACGATCCCCTGCCGGTGCTCCTCATCCGCGTGCCCATGCGACTGGTCGGTTACTTCCGCATGCGTCGCGGATGGAAGATCGACGACCCGGGTGGTTTCGTGCGCCTGGTGGGCAACCTGCTGAGCAACCTCCCCGACACCTGGCGGCGCCGCACGCCGGTGAAGCTCGGGACCATATTCGAGTGGCGCCGCCTGGTGCGGTCGCCGCGACCGTACGTCGCACCGGAGGCGCGATGACCGCGCCCCTTCGCCTGCTGACGATCGCGCACTCGTACAGCGTCTCGCGCAATCGCCGCCTGGCCGACGAGCTAGGACGCGCAGGCGGCACCCGCTGGCACGTGACATCGGTCGCGCCGACGCGATTCCCCGGCGACTTCGGCGAGATCGTCACGACGCCCGTGGCCGGCGAGAACGCGCGGCTCGAGCGGGTGCGCATGCACTTCGCGCAGTCACCGCACCTGTCCGCATATGCGTGGCGGCTGAAGTCCCTCCTGCAGGATCGCTGGGACTTCGTGCACTGCTGGGAGGAGCCGTACGTCCTCGTTGGTGCGCAGGTGGCGTGCTGGACGCCGAGGAGCGCCTCGCTCGTGTACGCGACCTTCCAGAACATCCCGAAGCGCTATCCGCCGCCCTTCAACTGGCTCGAACGCTACTCCATGCGGCGCGCCAGCGGCTGGATTGCATTCGGCCGCACGGTGGAGGATGCACTGCGCGACCGGCCCGGCTACGCCGAGCGACCGCATGCGATGATCCCCACGGGCGTGGATGTCGACGCGTTCCGTCCAGACCCGGAGGCTGGCCGGGCCGTGAGGCAGGGACTCGGCTGGGCTGACGACGGCGTTCCGGTGATCGGCTTTCTCGGGCGATTCATTCCCGAGAAGGGCCTCGGCCTGCTGATGCGGGTCCTCGAGCGACTCGACACGCCGTGGCGCGCGCTCTTCGTCGGCGACGGGCCCATGGCCGGCGAGTTGCGCGGGTGGCGCACACCCTTCGCCGACCGCGTGCGCGTGGTCACGGGGGTGTCGCACGACGACGTGCCGCGATACCTGAACGCCATGGACATGCTGTGTGCGCCGAGCGAGACCACGCCGCGCTGGCGCGAACAGCTGGGCCGCATGTTGATCGAGGCGTTCGCGTGTGGCGTGCCCGTGCTCGGAAGCAGCAGCGGCGAGATTCCCCACGTCGTGTCGGAAGCGGGGCTGGTGCTGCCGGAGGGCGACGTCGAGGCCTGGTACGCAGCCATCCGTGATCTGCTCGTGGAGCCCGAACGGCGCGCGGCACTCGCGGCGCGCGGTCGCGCCCGGGCCGAAGCGGAATACGCCTGGCCCGTGCTGGCGCGCCGCACGCTCGACTTTCTCGAGTCCACGCGGCGCGCATGACGAAGGATTCCGCCACCACTTCGCGCGGCACCTACGCAGACAAGCAGCTGGACACGCGCATCTCGCTCATGTCCTGGAGCCATCGCGCGCGGTTCGCGAAGGCACTCGAGCTCACGGCGCCCCGCGCGGGCTCGCCATTCCTGGACTACGGCTGCGGCGATGGCACGCTGCTCACGCTGGTGCGCGATCGCGTGCCTCTCGCGGTCGGGCTCGAGGTGGACGCCGCACTGGTGGCCGACTGCCGCGCGCGCCTCGGCGCGGACTCGCGCCTGCGCTTCCTCCACGCGAGCGAGGCCTCCACGCTGCCCGACGCGAGCTTCGGTGCCGTGATCTGTACGGAAGTGCTGGAACACTGCCTGCCGGAAGCCGTGGACACCGTGCTCGCGGAACTGAAGCGGCTCGTATCGCCCGAGGGGTTGGTGGTGATCAGCGTCCCGATTGAGACGGGGTTGCCGCTGGTTGTGAAGCAGGCGGCGCGCGCGCTGGCTGCACGTTTCGTCCACGCGCACTATGCGCAGCGCGAACGCTACTCGGCGGGCGAGATGCTGCGCATGCTCACGGCGGGTGATGCGCCGCCGATTCCGCGACCGGTGTATGACGCACCCTTCGCGGACGGCCGGCCGAACCGCTATCACGGCCACAAGGGATTCAACTGGCGCGTGCTTCGCCATCGCGTGGACCGGGACTTCATGGTGGACACGCACTTTTCCCCCCTTGGCGCGCTCGGGGCACTCGGCGCACTCGGTGCGCAGGCCAACAGCCAGGCCTGGTTCGTGTGCCGCCGGCGCTGAGCGATTCCATGCACGTGGGCATCGTGGCCGACCTGCGTGAGGAAGGCTGGCCGAGCATGGACCTGGTGGCGGAGGCCCTGGCAGAGGCGCTCCCGCGGCTCGATCCACCCGTCGCCACCACCCTCATCCGTCCGGCGTCGCCGCACCCCCTGCATGCGCTGCGGTCGGCGCCTGTGCCGGCGCTCGATGCGGCGATTCGTGGCTGGGCGCGCTACGCCTGGTATCCTGGGTGGGTCAATCGCCATCCGGGGCGCGGCGTGGAGCTCTGGCACGTGATGGACCACAGCTATGCCCACGTGGTGTCGTCGCTGCCGCGTGGGCGCTGCGTGGTCACCTGCCATGACATCGACGCATTCCGCTCGTTGCTCGTGCCGCCCCGGGAGGCTCGCTCGGCGCTGTTTCGGCACGTGACCGGCCGCGTGCTGCGTGGGCTGCAGGCCGCCGCCCGCGTGACCTGCGACAGCGACGCGACCCGCCGGGAGCTCGTGGAGAATGGGCTGGTGCCGGCGCACCGAACAGTCACCGTACCGCTGGCGGTGCACCAGGACTTCCTCGAGCCGCCCAGCGCCGTTGCGGAACAGGCTGCGGACCGTCTCTTGGAGGGGGTGCAGCAACCGTTCGTGATGCATGTGGGGAGCACCATTTCCCGCAAGCGAATCGACGTGCTGCTCGAGGTGATGGGCGCGCTGCTCGCGTGGCGTCCGTCGCTTCGGCTCGTGCGCGTGGGTGGCGCCCTGCCGCCGGCGCAGCGCGAGATGGCACGCAAGGCTGGCGTCGCTGGCGCCATCGTCGAGATGCCCATGCTCGAGCGGCAGGTGCTGGCGGCGCTCTACCGGCGTTCCGCGCTCGTGCTGCTCCCCTCCGAGCGCGAGGGGTTCGGCCTGCCCGTGGTGGAGGCGCTGGCGTGTGGCACCGTGGTGCTGGCGAGTGACCTGCCGGTGCTGCGAGAGGTGGGAGGCGACGTGGCGCAGTACGCGCCGGTGGCCGATGTCGGGGCGTGGACCGCGCGGGCTCGCGCGCTGCTGGAAGAGAGTGACGGCGCGCCGGAGGTGCACGCCGGGCGCGCCGAGGCGGGACGCCGGTGGAGTCGCCGCTATTCGTGGGACGCGTGCGCTGCCCGCATGCGCGATGTCTACCTTGACGTGCTTGCATGAGCGATCACCAGGTTCAGCGATGACCACGCCGTCGCCGGCGACGCGCGCTCCCACGGGCGTGACGCCGCCGCGCGTGTCGCGCCCGATGGCGCCGGTGCGGTCGCTGCGCGTCATGCAGGTCGGCAAGTTCTATCCGCCGCACGAGGGCGGCATGGAGACGCACCTGCAGGCGCTCTGCCGCAACCTCCGGCACGCGGTCGACCTCGACGTCGTCGTGTCGGGCGACGGCCGGCGCTCGCATCGCGAGGTGGTGGACGGGGTGCACCTCACGCGCGCGGGGACCTGGCTCACGGTGGCGAGCGCCCCACTCTGCCCGCGCATGATCCTCGCCTTGCGCAGTGGCAGGCCCGACCTGGTGCACCTGCATCATCCCAACCCATCGGCCTTCCTCTCGTACCTGGCGAGCGGGCACCGCGGCCCCCTGGTGGTCACGTACCACAGCGACATCGTCGCGCAGCGCACGCTGAACCTCATCTACGAACCCGTGGTGCGCCGCGTGCTCGACCGCGCGGACGCGATCATCGTCTCGTCGCGGGAGTACTTCGAGAGCTCGCCGCTGCTCCGGCACTACGCTGACCGCACGGTCGTCATTCCCTTCGGCGTGGAGACCGGGTTCCTCGCCGACCCGGACCCCGCGGACGTGCAGCGCATCCGCGACCAGCATGGCCCGCGGATCGTGCTCACCGTGGGGCGGCTGGTGTATTACAAGGGGATCGAGTTCCTGCTGGATGCCATGCCGTCGGTCGACGCGAAGCTGCTCGTGGTGGGCCAGGGTCCGCTGCGCGCGCAGCTCGCGGCGCAGGTCGCGAGGCTCGGCGTGTCGGATCGCGTGTCGTTCATCGGGCGCGTGCCGCAGGTCGCGCCGTACTATCATGCCGCCGACGTGTTCGTGCTCGCCTCGCACCTCCGCAGTGAGGCCTTCGGCCTGGTGCAGCTCGAGGCGATGGCGTGCGGCCTTCCCGTCGTGAATGCACGCATTGCGTCGGGGGTGCCCTTCGTGTCGCTGGACGGCGTCACGGGCATTACCGTGCCGCCCGCCGACAGTCATGCGCTGGCCGCTGCGCTCAACACCCTGCTCGACGACGCGCCGCTGCGTCGCGCAATGGGCGACGCGGGCCGCCGGCGCGTGGCCGATGAGTTCAGCCTGGAATTGATGGGCGCCCGAACCGTGGCGCTGTACTCCAACGTGATGACCCGGCCCGCCGTTCGCCGGAGGGACCATGTCTGAATCCCAACCGCCCACCCGCCTGACCCACGCCGCGGGAGGAAACGTCCCGGTGGGGATGCCCGCATTCGGCCCGGCTGGTGTCGGGCCTGCGGCATTCGGGCGTGGCGGCGACAGCTTCAACTCCGAGAACCCGCTGCGTCCGTACTTCCTGGCGCTGCTCCGCTACTGGTGGCTGGTGCTCGTGGCCGGCGGCCTCTCGATGGCGCTCACCTGGCGCAAGGTGCGGAACGACGCGCCGGTCTTCCTCGCGAGCGCCTCGATTCGAATCACCGATCCGCGCCCGGCGCTCACCGGAAACCTCGCGGGCGAGGTGGCCGGCGGGTCGGGTGGCTGGACCGACCCCGTCCTCACGCAGATCCAGGTGCTCCGCAGTCGCGCGCTCGCGGAGACGGTCGTGGACTCGGCCGGCCTCCGGCTCCAGAGCGGCACCAAGGGATTCTACTTCGG
Organism: Gemmatimonadota bacterium; assembly: GCA_028287305.1. GTDB lineage: Bacteria > Gemmatimonadota > Gemmatimonadetes > Gemmatimonadales > Gemmatimonadaceae > JAQBPX01. The sequence continues at coordinate 86,034 of JAQBPX010000019.1, read as the reverse complement.
CTTCATCGACAGCGTCTCCGTTTCGCACCTCACGCCCAACGACTCGCTGTTCCTCGGCATCCATCGTGATTCGTTCACGGCGCGATTCGGCAAGGACACCGCAACGGGCATCTACGGCCTGCCGTTCACGATCAGCGGCATCCGCTTCATCCTCCGCGAGCCGCCGCCCTGGCCCAGGGTGACGCTGCGCGTCCTCGATCGCGAGGGGGCCATCGACCGCCTGCTCGGCGGGATCGACGCGCGCCCGCGCGAGCTCACCACCGTGATCGACGTCAACGTCACGGCGCCCGACCCGGTGCTCGCGCAGCGCTCGGCGAACGCGCTGGCGAACACCTTCCAGTACTTCAACGCGCAGTCGGCGCAGCAGCAGTCGCGCCGCCGGCGCGAGTTCATCCAGCGGCAGCTGCAGCAGACCGACCGCGACCTTCGCGACGCCGAGGCGGCGCTGTCGTCGTATCGCCGGGGTGCGCGATCGTTTTCGGCCAAGGACAAGTACGCCATCGAGACGGCGGACCTCACCGCCCTGCAGAAGCGGCATGACGACCTCACGGCGATGCTCGCGTCGTACCAGGCGCTGCTGGGTGGGCTCACGGCGCGAGACGCCTCGCGCGAGTCGATCCGCACGCTGCCCTTCTCGCCGGAAGTCGCAATCAACACCTCGGTGGCCACGCTCTACCAGGAGCTGCAGCGGCTCGATCGCCAGCGTGACTCGCTCACGAGCGGACCCTTCCCGCGCACCTCGCAACATCCCGAGGTGCGGCGCGTGGACGCCATCATCGAGTCCACGCAACTCAAGCTGCTCACGGCCGTGCGCAGCCAGATCGCCTCGATCCAGTCTCAACTCGCCGGCGTGGACACGCAGCGCGATCGCGGCACGTCGAGCATCGCGACGCTGCCGGCCGAGGAGGAGACCGAGGTGCGGCTCACGCGCAACGTGGACAACGTGCGCAAGCTGGCCGATCGCCTGAACGAGGAGTTGCAGCTCGCGAAGATCAACGAGGCCGTGGAGACGGGGCAGGTCGAGATCGTGGACCTCAGTCGCGCCGGCATCGGCCCGCTCGGCAAGGGCCGCCGCCAGAAGCTGGTGCTCGCCTTCGTGATCGGGCTCGGATTCGGCGCGGTCGCGGCGATCCTGCTCGACCGCCTGAACAGCTCCGTGCGGCGCGTGGAGGAGCTCGAGAGCATCGTGCGCGCGCCGACACTCGCTGTCATTCCGCAGTTCGGCACCGAGACCTCGGGTCAGGCACTGAGCCGCTCGGAGCGATTGCGGGCAAGGCTCGCCACCATCGTCACCCGTGCTCGGCCTTCGGGGATGGTGCCCTCCACCGGAGAATCCGTGGGGCGCGAGCTCGTGGCCATCAACGACATCCGCTCGGTCGCCGCCGAGGCGTACCGCAAGCTGATGACGAACCTGCTCTACACGTCGGCGCGGCCCGGGCTGCGCACGATCGTGGTCGCGAGCGCGACGAGTGGCGAGGGCAAGACGACCACCGCCGCGAACCTGGCGGTGACGTTCGCGCAGCAGGGGCGGCGCGTCATCCTCATCGACGGCGACCTGCGCCGCGCGCGGCAGCACGAGGTGTTCGGCATGCCGCTGGAGCCGGGGCTCACCGACTTCCTGATCGGCAACGTGCCGATCGAGCGCGCCATCCGCGCGACCGACAGCGCCGGCCTCTCGCTGATCCCGGCGGGCAAGCTGCCGCCGAATCCGCTGGAGTTCCTGGCCGGCGACCGCATGCGCGAGCTGCTGGTGCTGTTGCGCGAGCGCTTCGACGTGGTCATCATCGACACGCCGCCCATTCTCGCCACGGCGGATGCGTCGGTGCTCGCGACCTTCGCCGATGGCGTGGTGCTGGTGACGCACGCCGGCAAGACGCAGCGCCAGACGGCGCGCCTCGCCGCCGAGCAGCTGCGCACCGTGGGCGCGCGATTCCTCGGCGCCGTGCTCAATGATCCGGATGCGCGCACGCCGAAGTACGATCGCTACGGCGGCTACTACGCCGCGTACGGCTACAACGCGACCTGACGGGCGAGGAGGCGAAGGGGTCGCAGCACGTAGTAGAGCGGGAACAGTGCATCGGGGAGCGGGATCGCCTCCCAGTCCTCGGTGCCGGGCTCGAAGATCCATCGCAAAATGAACGCGGTGCGCGCGGCGACGCCCTCGCGCAATCGCAGGGAGAGCGCGAGCCGCGCATGAACTCCAGGCACTACGCCCCCGCCGCTCAGCACGTGGTCCAGGATGCGGGCTGTCCTCGGTGAAGCGCGCTCCGCCGGCATGTCCTGCGATACCAGTTCCCAAAGCTCGAGGGCGAGCGTCATTTCGTTCACGATACCCGCGTCGCTCGCCGTGAGGAGCGCACGCGAGCGCTCGTCCGGGTGTGCCGTGCTCCACACCCGGCCGAACGCGAGCAGCCACTCTGCCCTCGCCCAGCGATGCTTGGCGCCATGCGCCGCGAGGTAGGGAATCAGCGCACCGTCGCGCGGGACGGCGACTTCGACAGCGCCTGCCCGCACCAGGGTGGGCTCGCTCCACATGGCCGGCTCGAGGACGATCCCGAAGCGGCGGGGAGTGGCAAGAACGTGAAGCTCCACGAGCGCCTCGTCGGCATCCCGGAACCACGCCTCCTCGCCATCGAGGCGTACATGCTGCCGATCCTGCCGCGCACTCCGCACGCGAGAGGGCGCGAACCCCAGCGCCTGCAACACGCGTCGAGCGGCGGCAATCTCCGATGCACGCACGAGCAGGTCCACGTCAGAGCTGCGGCGCAGCAGCGCGTCGCCGTAGGCGCGCACGGCGAGTGGTGCTCCCTTGAGCACGAGGAACGCGACCGCGGAATCGCGGAGTGCGCCGGCAACCTCGGCCAGCAGCGCGAGGGACTGCATCGCGCGCGCTGCGTCCTCGCGCGCGAACGCTGCAGCCTCATCGTCCAGCGGAAGCCCGACGGCGAGGCACGCTCGCGCATGCAAGGCAGTGAGCCGGTGAGCGTGCAACTGCCGAGCGAGCCCCGGTGTGCCAGGTAACTCCGCCAGCGCAACCCGGGCAGCTGGCTCGCCAGGCGATTCCAGCCACGCTGCCAGCGCGCGAAGGAGCGCGACCGGCAACGGCCGGTCGTCAGCCATCCTGATTCCGCGCATACGAGCGCGTGAGCGTAGTCACGACGTCCATCGCATCCTCCCACCGCGCAAAGCGCTGCGGAAACGTCGCGGCGACCAGTCGCGCGAGCTGACCATGCGTGCGCCGCCCGTCTATCGCCTCGAGCACCACGCGCGCCACGGAGCCGGCCGGAGACAGGTTGGGAACGAAGCCGGATGACTCGCTCCGGAGCAGTGCGGGTGCCGCCATGGCATGATCGAGCGACGACTGCGCGAACCTCCTGCCATCCGGAAGCACGGTCTCCATGGAGAATACATATCCGTCGGGCATCAAATGCGCGCCCATCTTCACGGTGAGGCGCTCCCCTCGGCGAAGTGCCGTCGCGGCAGGCCACGCGCAGAACGCAGGCGTATAGATCGATCGCGACTCGAAGGGCGCAGTGGTGAAGGAGATGCCCGGCGCAATCTCGCACTCGAACCAGGTGAGCACCCCATGACAGGTGCCATCCCGGGCGATGTCGAAGGTCATCTCGCCGCGCGCGCTCGGCGCAGCGCCCGCCACGTAGTCCAGCGACGCCCACTCGGCGGATGGCGCGAGCGCTACATCTCCCGGGGGAAAGGAGGCCAGCATCAGGTGCTCGGCGCGCGGACGCAATACGCCGAGGTCCACCCCGCTCCAGTGCATACCCCACGACTCGATGAACTGCGCATAGTCATCGGGCAGCTCCACCGGCGCCGCGAGCACGCGGTCGCGCATGGGCAACAGCCGCCCGCCGGGGGCAAGCAAGCGGCGGCGCGCATCGTCGAGCGTGCGGATGCAGTCATGGTAGAAGGGAAGCTGGCCGTGCACGTCGGCGATGATGACGTCGGCACCACCCTCCAGCGAAAATTCACTCGACAGCCCGCGCACGATCGTGACCCGGTCGAGGACCCCGTTCGCCTCTGCCACGTCGCGGGTGAGCTCGACGGCGGGATTGGGGTCGATCGCATACACGTGCGAGGCGCCAAGCTGGGCTGCGAGCACCGCAAAAAAGCCGGGTCCCGCGCCCAGGTCGATCACCACGTCCCCGGGTCGCACGCTAGCCCGGATGGCGGCAATCCACTGATCGCGGGTGCGGTCGTGGATCATGGAACGGTACTGGTCCAGCGAGTACTGCTTTCCCGCCACTTCCGTCGGCGTCATGTGAGGTCGGCCCCACGCATCGAGTCGGCGCCGCGCTCGATGAGCGCACAGAGCTCGGGCAGGCGAGCGAGGTCGTCCGGCGCCCGTAGTCGCCAGACGGGCACCTGGTCAATCAGCAGCTGCAGTGAGCGAAACTCCTCCGCGCGCATGCGGCGGTCCACGATGCGTGCCCCGAACGACTCCCGCGAGAGCGTGGCGAGCGCCTGGGCAGGCGAGACATCGGACATCAGCAGTGGCTCACCGGCTTCGCGCGCGTCCAGCAGCACGAGGGCCATGAGCGGGCATGAATCAGCCATCACCCCGAGTGCGGACAGGCGCGACTTGTCCCACCGCTCCGGTAGCGCCGGTAGCTCGCGTGCGCGAAGGCTCGCGTCCTGCGAGTCGGGCCAGAGGCGAATGACCGGTACGCCAGGAAGCACCCGGACCCCCCGGTGGAGGAACTGGATGGCCACTACGTCGTCTCCGAAGAGTGCGTGCCCGCGATCCACGAGTGCCGCAGACAGCGTGGACTTGCCTGCACCCGAGGGGCCGACCAGGGCGACCGCGCCATCTCCGATGCGCACGGCGCTACCGTGAAGCGCGAGTACGCCTCGCAGTCGGAGCGCCAGCCCGAGGATCGGCGCGAGTATGTAGTCGCTCGCGTACGCAAGCGAATGTCGCAGTGGCCAGCGCGCCCAGATCGATGTCCCGTCTGCCGCGATCACGAAGGTCACGCCGTCCGGAAAGTCGATCGCGAGCGCTCCACTGTCGCGAAGTCGACGATAGCTCCCGATGCGCTCATCCGCGGCAGGCGCCTCGGGCGCCCACGGCTCCGGGCTGTCATCCACCAGTCGCGCGAAGCTGGGAGGCACGCCTCCCATGCGGATGTCGAGGTCCCCTCCCGGCGCGGCGCACGGAAGGAGCGGCAGCTCGACGTTGCTCGAGATGCCCAGGCCGAACGCCATGTAGTTCCAGCATCCCGCTGGCGCTGGTGCACTCACGTCCTGGATACGACTGCCAGCGCCTTCAGGTCTTCGTGGAGGGAAGGCCGTCCTTGTCCTGCTTGTGGGGAAGCGGGTTGCTCAACGTGCGCTTGAGGACGCTGCCATACACGCGCAGCGTGGGCGCATCGTAGCGGCGCGGCGCCGCCTCGCGCGGATCCTGAGAATCGCTCTTCATGATTTCCCTGGTGAATGCGTGATGAAAGCTACCGCCAACTGCGCGCATCTGCTTGGCCCGCCCCGGAATCAACCCACCAACGAAGGCAGTGCAGCCTGAGCGCGGCGACGTCGCCTTCTTCCGCCGCCTCCAGCACGCCGGGCAACTCGCCGGAGCGAACGATGCGGTCGAGCCAATCCGCCGATGGTGCATCTCGGGGCACAACACCCGTCGCGCGTGCATTGCGGGCCAGCAGCGCCATGCCACTCGAGGACCCGAACGACTTCTCGCGACGCACGACATCGCCCGGGAGGTCATGGCGGAAGCCGATCGTGATCAGCCCCTTGTCGTTGTACCACTGCTCCGGGGGAATGCTGCGGACGAAATCCATCAGGCGCAGGTCGAACAACGGATGCCGCTGGACCAGTGGGAGGCCGGTCACCGCGGGGTGCAGCGTCTCGCGAAGCGCAAGCCAGAATGGATGCTGCATCAAGAAACAGCTTTCGGGGCGCTGCGGATACAAGGACAGGCCCGGCGATCCCATTGCCACGGCTCGCTCACGAATGCCGGTGCGCGACACGAAGTCCTGAAGGAGCCAGCGCGGCACGTCCGCCGGCACGTAGCGGGGTCGGAGGAGCGAGCGGAAGCCAGGCCTGGGAACCCGCCGGTGCCAGCGCGCATAGGTGAACGATTCACGCACGGCCTGCAGCACTCGCCCAGAGCCGAGCATGCGCGCCAGGTGTGAAGACGTCTCGCGGAGCAGGGGGTCCCCCGCGAATCCGGTCAGCACCACCGGGCCGTGCGCAGCCGCGGCAGCATGCGAGGCGGCCTCCGAGGAACCGCCCCAGTCCTCCAGGGGCAAGGGAGAGATGGGCCGTCGCGCCCCACAGAGTCGATCATCATCGAGGCGCAACACCTGATGCGACATGCCCAGGCGCGCGGCGACCTTCGCCGCGAGGCGAGCTTCCGTGCCCGTGTGCGATCGCGCGTAACCCACGGTGATCGCGTGGAGTGGATAGCCCGGCCCCATGGCCAACCGCGCGGCGGCAGCCACTGCCGTGGAGTCCTTTCCTCCACTGAGGAAGATCGAGGCGGAAGCGCAATCACGCAGCCGGTCCTCGCACGCGAGCACCAGTAGCGCGCGAAACTCCGCCGCGGCCTCGCGCGGCGAGCGGCGAACCTCGGCGACCGGTGCCTCGAGGCTCCAGTATTGCCGTCGTGCCAGCTTGCCCCCCTCGACCGTCATCGAGTGCGCCGCAGGCAGGCGATCCACATCGCAAAGCACGGTCGCGCTCAGGTCCTGCACGTATCCAAAGACGACGAAGTCCGCACACGCGGTTTCGCGCAGGCTCGGCGTCACCCATGGAAGGCACCGAAGCGCCGCGACGTTGTCGCTGACAGCCACCGTGCCATCGGTGGACACGGCGACATAGCACGGCACCGCGCCCATCTGGTCCCGCGCAACGAAGAGCGTGCGCGCGCGGCTGCTCCAGATGGCAAGGCTGAAGTCACCGCGCAGGTGCTCGACGCATCGCTCCCCCCATGCCGTCCAGCTGTGGAGCACCAGGTCATGGTCGCGCACGTCGTGCGAAGTCTGCACTCCCCTCCCGGCGAGCGCGTCGCGCAGCGCGTCGCGCGCATCCAGGCGAACGATGCCCACCAGCCACGCGTCCCCGTCGAGCGTCAGGGGCTCGCGAATGCTGGAGTGTTCATCCACCACCTGCGCGAGCGTCACTTCGAGATCGCGACGGAAAGTCACGTGCGCATCGAAGGGCGCGACGAGCGCGCGCTCGAAGTCCCCGTCGACATCAATGGGCGACGCTCCGGGGCCCTGGACGATGGCGCAGAACGAGCGCATCGGCCTACCGCGGATGCGGAGTGAGGACCGCGAACTCGGAAGGCGCGACGCCGCCGCTGAATCGTTCGCCGCTCGGCAGCTCGAGCCACGCATGCGCGTCGAATGCGCGAGCACCGGGCGAGTGCGCCCCCGCAGGGGCCGCCAGTCGCGCGCCAATCCGCACCTCGCTCGCAATTCCCTGCCGCGCGAGCAGCACGTGGCCCACGAGCGCCCGCTGCAGGCATGCCGAACCCGGCATGAGCCGCGTCGCGCGATCGTTCCCGACGAGGATGCGTCGCATGGTGTCGGTGTCGGCGTGAGCCGCCTTCGCGCGCTCGAAGCGCGACAGCAGGGCGCGAACCCGCGCATACGACAACACGCGAAGTGCGAGTTGCACCCACAGGTGCCACCAGAGTGCCACCAGCACTGCGTCCGACTCCCGAAGGAGCCGGCGTGCGCGTTCAGTCGGCCGTTCCATCATGGATGCTCACCAACCCCCGCTGCAGCAGGTCCTCGAGCAGCGTGACGAGGTCGGCCTCGCACGTCGCTGCATCCACATCGTACTCGTCCACGATCGCGTCGCGCAACGCAGCCACGCTCCTCGGCTCGGCAAGCAGCGACCAGACACGGGAGCCCACGCCATCCAGGCCGTAGTAGAGGCCGTCATCGAGACCGAGAATCACGGTCTCGTCGCCGAGGCGGCTCGACAGCTGGGAGCCGGACGCGAGCAGGATCGTCTCCGCGTCGATCGACGGCACCGCCATCGCGCGAACGAGGCTTACGCTTCCGCGGCCGCGACGGCAGGCACTGCCATCGGGCGCGAGCGGCGCGAGTAGGCCGAGATCGGAACGGCGTCACCCGAGGCGATGGACGCCTCGGCGCGGTCGAACCACGCGATCAGCTCGGGGACCACGATGCGCGCGACCTGCGCGGCCGCGAGCGCGCGGGCTACGTCGCGCCCGCCATGCCAGATGCGGAGCGACCAGCCCTCCTCCTCACCCATCGAGCTCACCGGAAGCTGCACGGAGGCGCGCATGAGCGCGCTGCGGGAGCGCGTGCGGCCGGGTCGCGCGCTGGGCTCCTCGAGCTCGATCCGCTCGAGGCCAACGGCTTCCGCCATGCGATCGAGCACCGACTGCACCTCGTCGAACCAGCGCGCGTGATGGATCTCGAGCGCGTGGTCGCGCGCGTGGATCTCGTCGCGAATGGCCTGGGCCAGGTCGTTGCGACCGCTGGCGATGCCGGAGATCACCGCGGTGATCTCATAGTAGTCCAGCTGGCGCAGCGCAAACACGCTCGCTGCCAGTGCGCCCAGTACGCCGAGCGCGAGCGTCGACGGCACCACGGCACCAGCGACGAGCGCGCCGAACATCCCGAGCATCATCACCACGCCGGCGCTTCCGGCCAGCAGCATGGCGCCCTGGCGCTCCGTGTACCCGAGCGACACCACGCGATGATGGATGTGGCGGTGGTCGCCGATCCACACGGGAATGCCACGCAGCACGCGTCGAGCGATGGCGAGCAGCATGTCCGACAGCGGCAGCACCGCCGCCGCGATCGGCACGAGCACCAGCGTGCCACGGTTCGTCGAGGAGCCGAGCAGCGAGAGCGTGGCGAGCAGGAAGCCGACGAACTGGCTCCCGGAATCGCCGAGGTAGATGCGCGCGGGAGCGATGTTGAAGCGGAGGAAGCCGACGAGGGCGCAGGTCGTGACCAGCGCGAGCATCGCGACCGTCGGATGACCGAGGAGCGACGCGACGATCGCGACACCCGTCAGGGTGACCGCACCCACGCCGCCAGCCAGGCCATCGAGCCCGTCCACGAAGTTGAAGCCGTTCGTGACGCCCACGATCCAGAAGAGCGTCATCGGGACCGCGAGGAGGCCGAGCGATATGCTCCCCGCCTGGCCGAACGAGGCCGTGCTGACCAGGATGCCGCTGCCCACTGCGAGCCCTGCCGCCGCGAACTGCGAGAGGAGCTTGATGGCCGGCGAAAGGTCGATCAGGTCATCCACGAGGCCCGTGAAGAACAGGACCGTGGCGCCGGCAATGATGCCATTCAGCCCGTGCAGCACGTCCGAGCCGGGATTAAGCATCACCCAGGCGAAGACGGCCGCCGCCACCGCGCCGAACACCGCCAGCCCACCGAGCCTCGGCACCGCCGGCGCCAGCGCCGGCCGATGTGAGGGTCGCCGATTGCGACGCTGCGCACGCGGCGCGACACGGACGAGCGTCCATGTGAGCGCGAGGCAGGCGATGCAGGCGACGAGCGCGGCGAGGAGCATGAAGGGAATTACGGGTACGGGCGGAGATCCAGCCAATACTTCGAAGGTGGCCAAGTCATGCGCGACCCTCGAGAGCCCACTGCTTGATGTGGTTGAATCTGCGATTCGTCTAGGAATCGTGCAACGTCACTTTATTGTACATGTGACGCCTAAGTGACTAACTGGTAACCGTTTGAATCACCACCTGGCCCCTCACCGTCAAGAAGCGTCTCAGGTATTGTCCCGAAAGGCCCCATCCTGCGCCAGGAACCACCGATACGTCTCCTTCAGCCCATGCTCCAGCCCGATCTGCGGCTGCCACCCCAGGGCCGCCAGCCGGCTCACGTCGAGCCGCCTCGCCGGGGTGCCGTCGGGCCTCGACGTATCGAACTCGATTGCCCCTTCGTACCCCACAACCCGCTTGATCAGCGCCGCCAGCTCGCCGATCTCCACGTCCACGCCACACCCCACGTTCAGGATCTCGGACCGGTCGTAGTGCTGCATCACGAAGACGCACGCCGACGCCATGTCGTCCACGTGCAGGAACTCCCGCCTGGGCTTTCCGGTTCCCCAGACCCGCACGCTCGGGAGCTGCGCGAGCTTGGCTTCATGAAAGCGGCGCATGAGCGCCGGCAGCACGTGGCTGGTGGTGTGGCTGAAGTTGTCGTTCGGGCCGTACAGGTTGGTCGGCATCACCGAGATGAAGTGCGTGCCGAACTGCCGGTTGTACGATTGGCACATCGAGAGGCCCGCGATCTTCGCGATCGCATAGGGCTCGTTGGTGGGCTCGAGCAGCCCGGAGAGCAGCGCCTCCTCGCGAATCGGCTGCTCCACCACCTTGGGATAGACGCAGGCGCTGCCGAGGAAGAGCAGCTTGTTCACGCCATGCCGCCAGGCGCCGTCGATGATGTTGAGCTGGAGGAGCAGGTTCTCGCGGATGAAGTCCGCGGGAAAGCTGTCGTTCGCCAGGATGCCGCCGACCTTCGCCGCGGCGACCAGTACGAACTCGGGCTGCTCCTGCACGTAGAAGCGCTCGACGGCGGCGCTGTCCAGCAGGTCCAGCTCGCCCCGGGTGCGAGTGATGAGGTTCACATACCCCTGCGCCGTGAGCGCGCGCACGAGGCCCGAGCCCACCAGCCCGCGGTGTCCGGCGACGAAGATCCTGCTGGTCGGTTCCATGTGACCGATGACGCCCCGAATGGCGCCACCGTCACGGCTGGATCAGGGGACCCAGTCGGCGATGAACAGGTTCGTGTCCCCCAGCTTCGCGGAGTGACGGTTGCTCGCCCACACCAGGCGCCGGCCATCCGGCGAGAACATCGGGAATCCGTCGAACTCGGTATCCGTCGTCACGGCCTCCAGCCCGCTCCCGTCGAGGTTCACCAGGAAGAGGTCGAAGTTGCGGCTGTGCGGGTTCCGGTAGTTCGACGAGAAGATCACCTGCTTCCCGTTCGGCGTGAAGAATGGAGCGAAGTTCGCGCCCCCCAGGTTCGTCACCTGGCGCTGGCCGCTGCCATCGGCATTCATCACCCAGATCTCCATCCGGTTCGGCCGCACCAGCCCCTGCTTCAGCAGCCGCTGGTACGCGCCGAGCTCCGCGCTGTCGGTGGGGTGGTACGCGCGATAGACGATCTGCTTCCCGTCCGGCGAGAAGAACGCGCCGCCGTCGTAGCCAGGCAGCGACGTGAGGCGCTTCATCTCGCTCCCGTCGGTCCGCATGGTGTAGATGTCCAGGTCCCCGTCCTTGAGCGACGTGAACACGATCGTGCGGCCATCGGGCGAGAGCGTGCCTTCCGCCGTGTACGTGTGGAACGACGTGAGCGCCTTCCGCTCGCTGCCGTCGGCGTTCGCCACGTAGATGTCGTACGGGTCCAGCCGCCACACGTACCCCGCACTCGGATCCGGCTTGGGTGAGCACGCGGTGTCCACCGCATGCGTGGAGCCGTAGAGGATGCGGCGGTCGAAGTCGATGAAGTAGCCGCAGGTCGTCTTCCCCGTGCCATCGGAGACGCGCTTCACGGAGTTCCCGTTCGCGAGGTCCATGATGAACTGCTGGTCGCACGTGCGACCATTTCGCGTGGACTGGAAGATCAGCTTCTTCCCGTCGCGGCTGAAGTACGCCTCGGCGTTCTCGCCGCCGAAGGTGAGCTGGCGGATGTTGCCCAGGCGGCGCTCGCCCGCGGCCGCGGGAATCGGCTTCTCGGGAGGAATGCGGCAGGAAAGGGAAACCGCCGCCGCGCAGAGCGCGACGGCGGTTCGGAGTGTCGAGGTCAGCGTTCGCATGCGCGAAAGCTAGGGACTCTTCTTCGGCGTCGCCACGTCGCGCGGCTGCGCCGCGGCCAGGGTGAAGAGGTCGTGCTGGCTGCGTCCCTTGTCGAGCAGGTCGATCGCCTTCCGCAGCGGGGCGTCGAACGCGATGTCGCGACGCTTCGCCGTGGAATCACCCGCCACGAACCGCGCGACGCGCTGCTCGAGCAGGCGGTCCACGTAGCGGCTCGCCGCGGTCCACTGCGTGGAATCCACCACGACGCCCTTCGCGGCAATGCGACGACGGAACTCGTCGCGCCACGCCGCCGACACGCGGAAGTCGCGGGGCAGCTGCTTCGACAGCTCGAGCGCATAGTCGTAGAGCGCGACGTACACTTCCTGCGACTTGGGCGCCAGCGCCCTGCTCACGAGCTGCTCCGCCGACGTCAGCGTATCGTCCTTCACCAGGACGTCCGGCGTCACGCCGCCGCCGCCGTACACCACGCGGCCCGCATCCGACTTGTAGGCGGGCTTCGCCTTCTTCGTCGCCTCCGTCTCGGTGGTGTCGGGCTGCACCTCCACGAACTGTCCGTTCACGAACTTGCGCTCGCGCTGGATCGAGCGGCCGCTCGGCGTGAACCACTTCGCGGTGGTGAGCTTGAGCGCGTACCCGCCATCGAGGTTGTACACCGACTGCACGAGTCCCTTGCCGAAGCTGGTCTCGCCCACGATCAGCGCGCGATCGTGGTCCTGCAGCGCGCCCGCCACGATCTCCGACGCGCTCGCCGTGTACTCGTCGGTGAGCACCACGATCGGCAGGTCGAGCAGCAGCGCGCCCTTCTCCGCCTTGTAGCCCTGCTCCTCGCCCGAGCGCGAGCGCACGCCGAGGATGGACTGGCCTTCCTTCAGGAACAGGTTGCTGATCTGGAGGCTCTGCTCCAGGATGCCGCCGGGATTGCCTCGGAAGTCGAGGATGATTCCCTTCGCGCCTTCCTTCGCCATGCGCTGCACGGCCTCGCGCGTCTCCGCGGCGGCGGTCTCGTTGAAGCGCTGCAGCGGCACGTAGCCGATCTTCTGGTCCAGCATGATCGCGTACGGCACCGCGGGCACGTGGATCACCGCGCGCGTGAACTTGAGGTCGATCGGCGTGGCGACTCCTGGGCGGCCGAAGCGCACCTTCACCTGCGTGCCCGGCGTGCCGGTGAGCTTGTCGGCCACCTGCGCCGTGGTCCAGCCGCGCACGAGCAGGGTGTCCACCTGCAGGATGCGATCGCCCTCGCGCATGCCGGCCGCTTCCGCCGGCGTGTTCGGGAACACCTTGCTGATCGTGATCGCGCCCTTCTGGTCCTCGATCTGCATGCCGAGGCCGCCGTAGTGCCCACCGGTGTTCGCGGTGAACTCCTTCATCTCCTTGGGCGAGAACAGCTCGCTGTACGGATCGTTGAGCTCCTTCACCAGGCCGCGCGCGGCCTTCTCGTAGAGGAGGCCCGCGTCGAGCGTGTCGACGAACCGCGTCGAGACCAGGCTGAGCACCTGGTCGAGCAGCACGCCGCCGTCACGGTCCGCCTTGGGCGTGAGCAGGAATGCGCCGCCGAGCAGCGGCAGCAACATGACACCGCCGACGACGGCGGCCTTGCGAATGCGACGCATGCGAATGAAGCCCGGGTTCAACGTGTGATTCGAACGGAGACTGCTACGGCGAGGTGGTGCGGCCCTCTTCCTCGGTGCCTCGCTCCCAGAGTGCGCGCCACGACAGCACGCGGCCCGACCGGAAGCGCTTGCGCGTGAGGCGCACGCCCTGCGGCGTGAGGGTCACCGTGAAGGCCTCACCGTCGATCTCGATCTCGCGCCGGATCTCCTTGACCAGCTTGGTAGCCATGCCAAACAATACTCTCGGAAACCGAAAACGTTGCGTAGAGGGGGCATCAACCGAGCCATCGGTGCGGACGCAACTGTTTATTCCGGGCGCCCGCCCCGCATTCCCAGCACATAATCCACCAGCCACTCCTTCTGCTCCTGGCGAAAGGTCGCGCTGCGCACCAGGCCGGCGTCCACGAGCATCGCGTGCGCCGGTTGCAGCACCCGCTGGAGGTGCGAGGGGAATCGCTGCGCCAGCGGCAGCTGTTCACGCAGCTGGTCGAGCGACACCCGCCAGGCCATCGTGTCGCCCGACCGCGCCACCTCCAGCAGCCGGTACAGCCGCCGCGCGACGGGCGACGCCAGCGACCAGTAGCGGGCCGACACCAGCGTGGTGCTGAAGCGGGCCGCGATGTTCTCCCGCAGCGGCAGCGCGATCACCACGCGCGCCTCGCCCGGCTCGCTGGCCGACACGGTGGGGAAGAGCGCGAACTGGTCGCGATCGGCCACCCGCCGGCGCTCGATGGACACCGCGCTGAGGATCGAGAAGCTCGCGCGCACCGGCCCGCGCGCCGCCGACTCGTACGCATCGGTGGACTCGAGCGTGGTGCGCTCCAGCCGCACGAGCGCGCCACGCAGCTGCTCGTACGTGCGCCCGTCCACGCGGCGTCCCATGCCGCGCAGGAACGCGTGGAGCGTGAAGCGGATCGCCCCGTCGGCCGGTTCTCCCGCATCCTGGAAGCGCCGCAGCAGCTCGACGTAGACGTCCTGGTCGAACGTCCCGGGCACCCGGTCACCCGGCGCCGGCAACACCCGCCAGCGCGCCCCGCCTTCCAGCGCGTACTCGATCGCCCCGTCCTCTCCCGAGTCGCTCAGCCGAAACACGGGCAGCGCCTCGAGCGACCGGTCGAGATAGAGCGGCCGTGCCGCCGGGCGGCGACGGGGAGCCGCCATCACGTGAGGTGGAGGAGCTGTCCCGTAATGGCCCGCGACTGGCCGGAACACAGCCACGCCACCGCATCAGCGACCGCGTCGCGCTCCACGAAGTGCGTGCCGCTCGACATCCCCTGCTCATTCGACGCCGTGCGTATCGCACTCGGCGCCAGCGCGTTCGCGCGAACACCGTGCTCGCGCTCCTCCTGCGCCACCGCGCGCATCAGGGCGACGACCGCGGCCTTCGATGCGGCATACGCGCCCATGCCGCTCACGGTCGCCCCGGGAAGCGCTGCCTCGCTCGCGAAGTACACGAGCGCGCCCTGCCCGCGTCGCAGTGCGGGAAGCAGCGCGCGCGTCACCAGGAACGCAGTGGTGAGGTTGATCGCGAACAGGCGCTCCCACTGCGCCGGCGTGGTGTCGGCCACGCCGCCGGTCGGCAGGAACCCGCCCGCCACGTGCACCACCGCCTGCAGGCCATCCGGTGACTCATCCGCCGCCGCGCGGGCGAGCGCCTCCACTGCAGCGGGATCGGTGAGGTCGCACGCATGCGCGCTCGCGGCGTAGCCCAGGGCGGTGAGCTCGGTGGCTCGGGCGGATACGTCGTCGAGCCCGCGGTCCACCAGCGCGACGCGCCACCCATCGGCCGCCAGGCGTCGCGCCACCGCCTCTCCCACCTGTCCCGCCTTGCCGACGCCCGTCACGAGCGCCACGCGTTGCTGCGCCATGTGTTTCCAGACGGTGAAGGTTTCGTTGCTTCCAGCCCTCCGGAAGGATGGCCACCCTCCCTTCTCATGGCCAGCGCCGGGATCGCCATGGCACGGACCGTGACCTGATGACCTTGCCATGCCTAAACCCCGCCTCGAGCGCCTTCTCATCGTCCTCGGCAGCCTGGTGCTGCTCTCCTTCGGCGCCATCGGTGTCCTCACCGTGACGCGCGGCACGCCGGTGAAGTACGTCCTCGCCGAGGGCGACGCCGACGGTGCCCCCGCGGTGAGCGATTCGCTCTTCGCCCGCACCTTCGAGCTGTTCACCGGCACGCACCTCGACCCCGGCAACAACGCCGAGGCCATGCTCAACGGCGACGGCACCTATCCGCGCATGTGGGCGGACCTGCGCGCCGCGCAGCAGACGGTGACGGTGCAGATGTACTACTCGCAGCCGGGCGCCGTGGCCGACACCATGGCCGCCGTGCTCACGGAGCTCGCCCGCCGCAAGGTGCGCGTGCTCTTCCTGCTCGACGCATTCGGCTCGCAGAACCTCAAGAAGGACTGGGCCGACCGGCTGCGCGCGGCCGGCGTCGAGATCGGCCTGCTCCGCCAGCTGCACTGGTACTCGATCCACAACGCCACCGACCGCTCGCACGTGCGCGTGATCGTGATCGACGGCAAGGTCGGCTACACGGGCGGCTACGGCCTGGCCGACTACTGGCTGGGCGACGGGCATCACGACGACCAGTGGCGCGAGTCGAACGTGCGCTTCACCGGCCCGGTGGTGCTGCAGCTGCAGGCGGCATTCTCGGCCGCGTGGGCCGAGGCGACCGGCAACCTGGTGATCGGGGACCTGTTCTTCCCGCGCGCGGTGCATCGCACGATGACCGGCAGCATGGAGGCGGGGCTCCTCTACACCTCGCCCACCACGGGCAGCACGCCCGCCGAGCGGTTCATTGCGCTGACGATCAGCGGCGCGCGGAAGTCGCTGTACATCACGAACTCGTACTTCGTGCCGGACGATGACTTCCGCCGCATGCTCATCCAGGCCGTGCATCGGGGCGTGGACGTCCGCGTGCTGACGGTGGGGGCGAAGACCGACGTGAAGACCACCTGGTACGCCGGGCGCTTCCGCTACGAGGAGCTGATGAAGGGCGGCGTGAAGGTCTACGAGTACCAGCCGACCATGATCCACTCGAAGACGATCGTCGCCGATGGCCTGTGGAGCTCGGTGGGGTCGATGAACTTCGACAACCGCTCCATGGCGTTCAACAACGAGTCCAACCTCGTGGTGCTCAACCCGGTGTTCGGGCAGATGATGGACTCCACCTTCATGGACGACCTGCGCTATTCGACGCAGATGTCACTGGTGGAATTCGGGAAGCGCGGCCAGGTGGAGCGATTCAAGGAGCGCGTGTGCGCGCTGCTGGGGCGGTTGCTGTAGCCGAGAAGCGGTTCTCGCAACTGCCGGTCGTCGTACCGCGCACGGTTACTCGGTGCGGCGTGTCGGTCCCACAGCTTGTTTGCTCGCTCGCTGCGCTCGCTCATCCGCTGAAACGACCGGGAAACGGCCGAAACGGCGCCGCTCGCTCCGCGTGGCGCATTGAGCAAGCGGCGCCTTTCAGCTGTTTCGGGCCCTTTCGGCGGGGGAGCGAGCGCAGCGAGCGACCAAGACCGCTCTACCGCTCTACCGCTCTACCGCTCTACCGCTCATAAGCAGGTGCGACTTTCTCAGTCGTTCCCGCGACCCAGCGCCGCGCGCACCGCTTCGCGCATCGCGATCAGCGACTCGTCGCGCGCGGCTGGCGAGTCCTCGCGCACGTGCACCTCGATGCCGTCCGCCACGATCACCCGGCGCCACGCCATCGAGCGCGAGTCATCCGTGGTGCGCGCGGCCGTGTCCGCACCCACGCCGAGCGCGGGCGCGAGCGACGTGGCCACGCGGCGCTCCAGCGCATCGCCCGTGAGGCCCGACATCTCGGCCTTGATCGTTTCGAGCGTCGCGCCCTCGCGCTGCCGGATCTTGATCGCGAGCAGCTGCAGGAAGTGCCGGTAGTTGTACGTGGCGGCTGTGCCCGCACCCTCGGGGCGGTCGAGCAGCCCGTTCGCCACGTAGAAGCGCACCGAGCGCGCGCTCGGCGCCGCCCTGGCCGATGCATTGGTCGGGCGCATGCCCGCCGCGTCGACGAGCGCCGTCACGTGTGAGGCAAGACCGCGAGCGTTCCACGGCGCGTGCCGGGCGTGGGCGCGCAGCAGCGCGACGGGTGATTCAGCCATCCCGAAGAATAATGCCCACGCAAGTCGCCCGCTGAACCGGTCCTGCTCACCCCACACCCCTCCACCCACCGGTCCAGCGGACGACCCCGTCCATCGAGCGCGCAGCTCAGGCGGGCGCGCCGCGCACCCGCATCGTGATGGCAGTGGGCACGCCGTAGAGCGCGGCCACCTCCGCGATTCGCTCGAGCGGCGCCGGCTTCTCGATGAAGTGCGCGGCGCCGAGCCTCGCCGACGCGTGACGGTTGTCGTCGTCCGGATAGGCCGTGAGCGCCACCACGCCTGCATCCGGACAGAGCAGCCCCGCTGCCGCCATGACCTGCAGCCCGCCATCGCGATTGCCACCCAGCCGGATGTCGGTGATCACGAGGTCGAAGCTCCGGCCGCGCAGCAGCGCCAGCCCTGCGTCGAGTGCGCCGGCGCTGGAGACCTCGACGTCAGCGACGCTGAACAGGTCCACCAGCACCTCGCGGATGCTGGGCTCGTCCTCGATGATCAGGACGGCGCGTAGAGGGCTTTGGGCTTTGGACTTTGGGCTTTGGCTGGTCACGACGGCATGCATCGCGAAGACTGCACCACGCCAGCATCAACCACCCAACCTGCGTCCAGGCAACGGCTTAGCCACGGCCTACATCACAAAACTTGTCAGATCATGCGTCCGATTTCCGGACAGCCTCAACCCTGATCGTCCGATTTCCGACGGAGCTTCTCGTTCAGCGTCGAGCGCGCGATGCCCAGCAGCTCCGCCGCCCTCGTCTTGTTGCCCTTCGCGTTCGCGAGCGCCAGCTCGATGGCGCGCTGCTCGGCATCGTTGAGCGTGAGGCTCGGCGCGGTGCCCACCGTCGTCGGCGGCAGTCCCAGCTCGCGTACGCCAATCGGCGCCCCGTCGGCGAGCAGCGCGGCACGCCAGAGCACGTTCTTCAGCTCGCGCACGTTCCCCGGCCACGGGTATCGCTCCATCACGCGCTTCGCGTCGGTCGCGAGCCGGGCGCCCGCAGGGAGGAGCGACTGCGTCAGCGCGCGCAGGTCCCCCTGGCGCTCACGAAGCGGGGGCAGCTCGATGGTGAGCACCTGCAGCCGGTAGAAGAGGTCCGCGCGAAAGCGCCCCTCCTCCACTCGCGTGCGCAGCGGCACGTTGGTCGCCGCGATCATGCGCGCGTCCGTGGTGAGCTCCACGGTGCCGCCCAGCCGGCGAAAGCGCCGCTCCTCGAGCGCCTTGAGCAATCGCGGCTGCACCTCGAGCGCGAGCTCGCCCACTTCATCCAGGAAGACGCTGCCGCGACTCGCCACCTCGAACAATCCGCGCTTCGCCTGTCGTGCATCGGTGAACGCGCCGCGCTCGTGGCCGAACAGTTCACTCTCCACGAACGTCGCCGAGAGCGACGCGCAGTTGATCTCCACGAAGGGTGCCTCGCGTTGCGCCGATTCCTGGTGGATGCGGCGCGCCACCCATCCCTTTCCCGTGCCCGTCTCGCCGACGATCAGGACGGGGACGTCGCCGTTCCGCGCGGCGAGCGCGATCAGCCGCTCGAGCGACGCATCGGGAGCCGCGCCTTCCGCGCTCGGCGCCTCGCGCGCGCGGAGGACGCCGAGCTCCCGCTTGAGGCGCCCGAGCTCGAGCGCCTGCTCCGCCGCTGCCTGCAGCGCGTCGAGGTTCACCGGCTTCTCGAGGAAGTCGGCCGCGCCCTGCTGCATGGCGCGCACGGCGGTGGCGACGTCGCCATGCCCGGTGAGGACGATCACGGAGACTGCGGGATCGTCGGCGCGCAGGGCCTCGAGCAGCGTGAGGCCGCTCGCGTCGGGCAGGCGCAGGTCCACCAGCGCGAGGTCCGGCGCATCTTCGGCCGCGGCAGCGCGCGCCTCGGTGGCCGAGGCAGCGGCTCGCGAGTGCCAGCCGAGCGCGGCGAAGAATTCCGCGAGCACCTCGCGGATGGTGGCGTCGTCGTCGGCGATGAGGACGGAGGGCACGTTGGCGCTGAGCTGCGCTCAGCCCTCGCGCGCCGCGGGGGGCAGCTGGATGGTGACGGTGGTGCCGTGCTCCGGCGTGCTCTCCAGGCCGATCGTGCCGCCGTGCTCCTGCACGATGCGCTGGCAGAGCGCCAGGCCAATGCCCGTGCCGCCGGCCTTGGCCGAGAAGAAGATCTCGAACACCCGCGGCAGCGCTTCCGGGGGAATGGCCGCGCCCCCGTTGCGCAGGCGACAGCGCCAGCCGCCATGTGGCAGCGACGAGGTCACGAGGCTGAGGTCGGATCCCTCGGGCGCCGCATCCACCGCGTTCACGAGCACGTTGAGGAACACCTGGCCGAGCTGCGCGCTGTCTATCCGGCACGTGGCGGGTGGCTCGGCCCGCGTGACGTGAATGGCCAGCTGCCGGCTCTCGAGGCGACCGCGCTCGGCCTCGAGCACGTCGTCCCACACCGCGTCGGGATCGCCGTTCACCAAGCGAATGGGCGCGGGCCGTCCGTACTCGAGCAGCGACGTCACCATGCCGTTGAGCCGCTCCACTTCGCGCAGGATCCGGCCGACGTTCTTCTCGACGACGGGATCTTCCTTCACGCGAAAGCGGAGGAGCTGCGCGGCGGACGAGATGCCGAAGAGCGGATTGCGGAGCTCGTGCGCCACGCCGGCGCTCACCTCGCCGATGGCCTCGAGGCGCCGCTTGTGCTCCACGCGTCGCACGAGCCACGCGCGCTCGATGGCGGCGGCTGTTTCCGCCGCCACCGTCGCGAGCATGCGCCGCGTCTCCTCCAGGCGATAGGGCGACTCGATCGGCCGCGACAGCAGCGTCACGGCGCCGATCACGCCCTCGCTCGACGTCATGGGCGCGGTGATCTCGATGCCCTGCGCGAGCGTGCGCGTGACGACCTCGCCTCGCGCGAGCGCCTCGAGCCACGTGGGCTTGAGCTCCACCTCGAGCGCGCTGTCCTCATCCTCGTAGCCGGCGGCATAGACGAGGCGCAGGGCAGACGTCTCGTCGTCGGCGAGCGCGATCGCCACGCCCTCGCACGCCAGCGAGCGTCGCAACTGTTGCGCGACCTCCTGGGCCACGCGGTCCACCGAGATCGTGCGCGCGAGCGCCATGCCGGTGTCGATCAGCACTTCGCGCACGCGGTGGCTCTGCGTGATGTCCACGGTGGAAAAGGCGAAGCCCACCACCTGGCTGCCCTCGCGCATGGCGCTGAGCTGCATGAGGAACACGCGCGACTCGTCGGGCGAGTCGCAGGGGAATTCCCAGCTCAGCGACTGCGAGCGTCCCGAACGCAGCGACTCCATGGCGTGCTCGATCTGCGCACGCTCCTCGCCGCGCACGACGTCCCAGATGGAGCTGCCGAGCACCTTCAGCTCCTCGGAGAGGAAGGTGGGTGCGGCGTTGGCCGTGGCGAAGCGGGACCAGCTCCGGTTGACGAAGGTGATCCGGCCCTCCACGTCCACCGTCCAGACGGTGACCGGGAGCGCGTCGAGCGTGAGCCGTTCGATCGACGTCATGTCAGAAGCATGGATGCGATGCGGGAAAGACGGAAGCGGCGGAGCGCGAGGTGCGCGCTCCGCCGCCGGTGATGCCGTACGAGGCGACGTGCCAGCGAAACTGCTAGCGACGTCCCTTGCTGGACTTCTTCGCAGCCTTCTTCGCGGGCACGGGCTTCCTGGCCGCACCCTTCTTCATGGGCATGGGCTTCTTGGCCGCGCCCTTCTTCGCAGGCATGGCCTTCTTCGCCGCACCCTTCTTCGCGGGCGCGGGCTTCTTCATCGCCTGCTTCGGGGCCGCCTTTTTCGCAGGGGCGGCCTTCTTCGCTGGAGCCGCGGCCTTCTTCGCCGGGACAGCCACCTTCTTCGCCGGAGCGGCGGCCTTCTTAGCTGGAGCAGCGGCCTTCTTCGCGGGCGCGGCTGCCTTTGCAGGTGCCGCGGCCTTCTTCGCCGGCGCAGCCGCCTTGGCCGGAGCAGCCGCCTTGGCCGGCGCAGCCTTGGCCGGCGCAGCCGCCTTGGACGGCATCTGCGGCACGGGCGTCGGCTTGCTGGCGCCCGCCGCCCGAGATGCCCGGGGACGCGCGATGGGGGCGCTCCCGAACTCGGCGCCATCGTCGTCATCGTCGTCCGTGGCGGCTACCGCGGGCGCCTCCTCGTCATCGTCGTCGTCCGAGTCGTCGGTGCTGTCCCAGAGGTCGTTGCTGTCGTCCTTGTGGGAAACCCAGCCGCCGTCCTCGTCGTCGTCGTCGTCGTACGACGCGCCGCCGCCGCCGCCACCACCACCGTAGCCGAGATCGTCCGACTCATCGTCGTGATCGGAGAATCGGAACTCGTCCTGCAACTCGTCACCGCGGGGCATTGCCGGCCTCCTATGGGAAGAAACGCTCGTGTCGGTCGGTGGGGGGCGTGCTGCACGACGCATGCCCCATCACCGGCTCGCTCAACGCGCGCAAGATGGTGCGCATCGTGATGCCCTCCTAGTAAAGCGGCGGGAGCAGTTCGTCAAGCACTCGGCCCTTCGAGCCGTGCCTGCGCCCCTGCGCCAGGGGCTCAGTCGCGGGCTGGCGCCAGGATTTCCGGGGCCGTTCCGTGCGGATGGGACGCACCCCAGCGCCCCAGCACCCAGGCGGACAGGTCGTCCAGGATGGTGTAGACCACCGGCACCACGAAGAGGGTCAACAGCGTGGAGGTGATGAGCCCCCCGATCACGGCGCGCGCCATGGGGGCACGCTGCTCGGCGCCGGCGCCGATCGCCAGGGCAAGCGGGATCATGCCGAAGATCATCGCCACGGTGGTCATGATGATCGGGCGCAGGCGGATGCGCCCCGCGGTGAGCAGCGCATGCTCGCGATCGTCGCCCAGCTCCCGGCGCTGGTTGGCGAAGTCCACCAGCAGGATCCCGTTCTTGGTCACGAGGCCCATGAGCATGATGATGCCGATCATCGTCATCACGTTCATGTTGCCCTTCGTGATGAGCAGGGCGAGCGCCACGCCGATGAAGCTGAGCGGCAGCGCGAGCATGATGGCCAGCGGCTGCAGGAAGGAGCCGAAGAGCGACGCCAGGATCAGGTAGATGAACACCACGGCGAGCATCAGGGCCTCCAGAACGTAGCCCTTGGTCTCGTTGAGGTTCTGCACGTCGCCGCCGAACACGGCGTGATAGCCCGGCGGCAGCCCCATCGCGTCGATCGCCTTTTCGACGTTCGCCGCCACGTCGCCCATTGCGTAGTTCGGCAGCACGCCGGCGGAGATCTGCACCTGCTGCTCGAGCTGTCGCCGCTCGATCTGCTGCGGCCCCACGCCGGCGCGCACGTCGGCCACCTGCGAGAGCGGCACCATGGTGGTCATGCCGTTCGCGCCCACCGAGGTGCTGGCCACCGGGAGCTGCGCGACGTCGGCCGCCGAGGTCCGGAGCGAATCGGGAAAGACCACCACGACGTCGTGGTTGAATCCCTGCGCGTCCTCCCACGTGGTGGCGCGCTGGCCCGCGAACAATGGCTGCAGCGTGGCCGCCACGGCGCCCACGCCCAGCCCGGCGCGCCACGCCTCGGCACGGTCCACCTGCACGTCGAGCCCGGGGATGTCGCCCTCGTCGGTGGAGTTCGGCTCGGCGATGCCCGGGACGTCCTTCATGACCTCGAGCACCCGGGCGGCGGCGATCTTCAGTCGCGAGAGCTCCGGCCCCTGCACGTTCACGCGGATGGGCTGCCCACGCCCGCCGAAGATGGACTGTTGCCCAGTGATGGCCGGCTTGATGCCGGGGATCGCGCGCAGCTTGCCGCGCAGCTCCCCCTGGATCTCGAACAGCGACTTCTTCCGGTCGTGCTTGAGCCGCACGAAGATCTGGCCGTTGTTCGGCGTGCCGCGAAACCCGCCGCCCACCGTGAGGTAGGTGAAGTCCGTCTCGGGCTGCTTCTGCAGCATCGCCACGATGTCGCGGCCCTTCTGGAGCGTGTACTCCAGGCGCGAGCCCGGTGGCGTCTTGTAGCCCACGTTGAACTCGTCGCCATTCACGTCGGGCATCCACGTGAACCCGAGCCGCGGGAGGATGATGAAGCTCGCGACCACGGTGGACGCGGCCATCGCCAGCATGACCAGGCGATGCGAGAGGGCCCACGTGAGCCAGCCGGGATAGCGGTCCGCGACGCGCTCGAACCAGTCGTTGAACGCGAACGCCACGCGACGCACCGGGTTCGCGCGCTTGCGCTGCTCCGCGATGCGCGCCTCGCCCTCGGGGCCGCTCGCATGCTCGACCTCCGGGTCCATCCAGATGCTCGAGAGCATCGGGTCGAGCGTGAACGACACGAACAGCGACACGAGTACCGCGAAGGCGACGGTCACGCCGAACTGGAAGAAGATCTTGCCGATCATCCCGCCCATGAAGGCCACGGGAAAGAACACGGCGATCACCGCGAAGCTCGTCGCCATCACCGCCAGCCCGATCTCGTCGGTGCCCTCGCGGGCCGCGGCGAAGTGATCCTTTCCCATCTCCAGGTGCCGCACGATGTTCTCGCGCACCACGATCGCGTCGTCGATCAGCAGGCCGACGCACAGCGACAGCGCCATCAGCGTCACCATGTTGATGGTGAAGCCGAACATGTTCATGAAGAGGAAGGTGCCGATGATGGAGATCGGCAGCGTCAGGCCGGTGATCACCGTGCTGCGCCACGAATTGAGGAACAGGAACACGATCAGCACCGTCAGCAGCGCCCCTTCGATCAGCGTGCGGCGAACGTTTTCCACCGACACGCGGATCGGGCGCGCGCCGTCGGTGATCTGCTCCAGCCGCACACCGGGCGGCAATTGCGCCGTCATTTCGGCGGCGGTCTTCTTCAGGCCGTCGACCACTTCGATGGTGTTCTCGTCCTGCGATTTCTGCACCGTCAGCAACAGCGTGCGCTGGCCGTTGTAGAGCGCCAGGCTGTCGATCTCCTGCGCGCCGTCGGAGATGCGGGCCACCTGGTCGACACGCACCGCCGCTCCGTTCTTTCTCGCCACGATGATCTTGCCGAAGTCCTCGGGCCGCTGCATCCGCGCGTCGATCTGCACCACCCGCTCCTGCGCCAGCGAACGGATCGCGCCGACCGGCAGGTCCTGGTTCTCGTTGCGCACGGCAGCCACCACCTGGTCGGCCGTGATGCCCAGCGATTCCATCGCGGCCGGGTTCAGGTAGACGTTGATCTCGCGCTTGGTGCCGCCCACCAGCGTGACCGAGCCGACGCCGCGCACGTTCTCCAGGCGCTTCTTCAGTACCTGGTCGGCCCAGTTGGTCAGCTCCACCGACGTCATGGCGGTGCCCTTGCCCGAGTCGGGCAACACCGCCAGCGACCAGATCGCCCGCGCGGACGGGTCGAAGCGCAGCACCCGCGGCTCCTTCACTTCGGTGCGGAACAGCGGCCGGATCGAAGCGATCTTTTCGCGCACGTCCTCGGCCGCCTTGCGCCCGTCGATGTGCAACTGGAACTCGATGATGACGACCGACTGGCTCTCGTAGCTGCGCGAGGTGAGGGCGTTGATGCCGGCGATCGAGTTGACGCCTTCCTCGATCTTCTTGGTGACTTCGCTCTCGACGATCTCGGGCGACGCGCCCGGGTATTCCGCCGTCACCACGACGACCGGGAAGTCGATGTTTGGGAACTGGTCGACCTTCAGCCGCTGGTAGGAGAACAGGCCCAGCACCACGATGGCGAGCATCACCATGGTCGCGAAGACCGGGTTCTTCAGGCTGATGCGGGTGAACCACATACGCGGCTACGGGCTCGGAGGCTTGGTGAATCGCACGGCTGTGCCCTCGCGCAGCGAGCCGACGTTGCCCTTGATCACGACGGCGCCGGGCGCCAGGCCCTTGACGGCGATCATCAGTTCCTTGTCCGATTCGCCGCGCGCACCGGTTTCCACACCCTTGTGCGCCACCTGGTTGTTCTCCACCACTTGCACATAAGGAGCAGGCTTGTCGGTGCGCACCGCCGACAGCGGCACGGCCAGCGCCGAGGCGCGCCCGGTCCCCAGCGTGCCCTGGGCGAACAGGCCCTGGCGCAAGCCGCTCGCGTCGGCGATGGTGAGGTAGGCCAGCACGCTGCGGCTGCCGGCTTGCGCGCTGGGATTGATGCGCACCACCCTGGCCTGCACCGGCCGGTTGCTGCCTTCGATCTGCAGCGCGGCTTCCTGGCCGACGCGCACGTCGATCGAATCGCCGGCGCTGAGCGTGGCCTCGAGCTCCAGCCGGCTCAAGTCCACCACCTCGACGACGCGGGCGTCGATGCTCACGCGCTCGCCGGGCTGGACCAGCCGCTGCGCCACCACGCCGGCGATCGGCGAGCGCAGCACGGTGTCGTCCAGGGTCTTGCGCGCCATGTCGACCGCGGCCAGCGCCGCCTTGTGGTTGGACTGGGCCGCGGCAAGGTTGTTCAGCGAGGTATCCAGCGCGGTCTTGGAAATGAAGCCCTGGTCGACCAGCGCCTTGTTGTTGTCCCATTGGCGCTGCGCGATGTCGATCTGCGCCTTGGCCGAGTCGGCCTGCTCCTGCGCCTGCTTGACCCGGTGGCCGTACTCGGTCGCATCGACGCGGGCAAGCACCTGCCCGGCCTTGACGATGTCGCCTTCGCGCACCGTGAGCCCTTGCACTTCGCCGGCGGCACGGGCTTTCACGACGGCGGAATTCACCGCCTTGAGCGAACCGGAGATCGGCAGGCCCTGCGCCAGGTCGCGCACCTGCGCCTTCACCACGTCGCTGGCGGCCAGTTCCACCACGGACTGCGCCTTGGCCACGCTGGCCTCCTGCACGGCTTCCTGCTGGGCCTTGCGGGCCGACAGCGCCCGCACCACGCTGAACACGATCAGCAGCGCGACCAGGCCCAGGGCGATCCACTTGTAGTGACGCCTCGTCATTTGCGCACCTGCAAGCCGTCGAGCAGCAAGTCCACCTGCGAGGCGATGTAGCGCTGCGGGTCCAGCGGATAGTCCTGCGGGATGCACGCGCCCAGCGAGTGCTTCATCATGATCAGGAACACCATCGGCGCCGTGATGCTGAAGGTCGCATAGTCGAGGTCCAGCACCCGGAACTCGCCGCGATCCATCCCGCGCTTCAGGATGCGGCGCACCAGGTCCTGGCCGGGTGCGATCACTTCCTGCTGGTAGAAGGCCGCGATATCGGGGAAGTTGCGCGCCTCGCTGATGATCAATTTGGTGATGCCGGAAGCCTTGGTGGCGCCCACCCGTTCCCACCAGATCGTCATGCAGGCGCGCACCATTTCGGCCGTCGTGCCCTCGAAAGCCTGGAACTCCTCGTTCCATTCCTTGAAACGGCCGGAAATGTTCTCCCGCACGACGGCCTTGAACAGTTCTTCCTTGCTCGGGAAATAGAGGAACAAGGTGCCCTTGGACACGCCTGCGCGAGCGGCCACTTCCTCGGCGCGCGTCGCGGCGAAGCCCTTTTCGACGAAAAGGTCGAGCGCCGCGTCGAGCAGTTCGCCCGGCCGCGCCTCCTTGCGCCGCTCGCGCTTGGCCTGCACTTCGTCGGTGCGCACCCCGATCAATTTGGAAAGCGACATGGATTAAATTAATGACTGACTGGTTAGTAATGTAACTTTCGGGCTCCCAGCCGTCAACCGTTGAGCCACCGGTAGGGCGCCCAAGTGGCTGTTTTTCAAGGTAAATCAGGGGTAAAGGCGGCGCAGGGCCGCACGCGGCTGGAAAGAGAACATGATGGGGCAGTGATTGCGTCAGGGAGTACGGTATCAATTCATATATCTGGTGTGCAGTGGGCGGCCTCATCGGCTGGCTGGCCGCGCTGATGTCGAGCAGCGAGGGCCGCGTCGCCCTGATCGAGAGCGTCCTGGTCGGCGTCTTCGGCGCCTTCATCGGCGGCGATTTCGTCGTCTCGATGATCAACAAGGGCGTCACCAACGACAAGGTCTTCAGCGTGGGCTCGCTGGCCTATGCCATTGCCGGCGCCGTCGTCATGCTGCTGATCCTGAAGCTGCTGCGCCATTCCGTCGGGCCGATGCGCGCCGGCAAGAGCAAGTCGCGCGACCGTTCCTGAACGCGGGCCCAGGCGCCCGCCGGCGCAGCGTAAGATGGCGCCCTTTGCCGCGACTCACAGCCTTTGCCTGGAGATAAGACATGTCCTCATCCAATCAAACCCTGGTGCTGGGCGGCGGCTGTTTCTGGTGTACCGAAGCTGTCTATGTGAAGGTGCGCGGCATCACCGATGTGGAGTCCGGCTACAGCAATGGCAAGGCCGAGCGGCCCAGCTACGAAGACGTGTGCACCGGCACCACCGGCCACAACGAAGTGGTCAAGCTGACCTATGACCCGGCGCAGATCACGACGCGGCAGATCCTGGAAATCTTTTTCGTGATCCACGATGCGACCACGCTGAACCGTCAGGGCAACGACAGTGGCACGCAGTACCGCAGCGGCATCTACTACACGACGCCGGAACAAAAGCAGGTGGCCGACGAGACGATCCGCCAGATGAACCAGGACAAACTGTTCGGCAAGCCGGTCGTGACCGAGGTGCTGCCGCTCTCCAACTACTGGCCGGCCGAGGAATACCACCAGGACTTTTTCGAGAAGAACCCCAACCAGGGCTATTGCGTCGCGGTGGCCGGCCCCAAGGTGGCCAAGTTCCGCAAGACGTTCTCGGAACTCGTGAAGGCGTGACGGACAAGGAACCCAAGGACCGATGATCGAGACCCGCGCGCTGCGCTATGAATATCCCTCCGGTCCCACACTGTCCTTCGACGACGTCGACGTCCGCCAAGGCGGGACCTTGTTGCTGCGCGGGAACTCCGGCGCCGGCAAGTCGACCTGGCTGGCACTGGCCGCCGGCATGCTCACACCGAAGGCGGGCGAGATCGTCATCGCCGGCCAGCCGCTGTCGCGGCTGTCGCGCGGCGCCCGCGATGCCTGGCGCGCGCGCACCGTCGGGTTCCTTCCGCAAAAGCTGCACCTGAGCGACGCGCTCACCGTCGAGCGCAATCTCGCGCTGGCTTTCTACGCCGCCGGCGTGCCGGAAAACCGCGTCACCCTGACCCGCGCCCTGGGGCTGCTGGGCGTCGCCGAACTCGCGGGCCGCAGGCCTTCGCAGTTGTCGGGCGGACAGGCGCAGCGCGTCGCGCTGGCGCGCACGATCCTGATGGAGCCCCGGGTGATCCTGGCCGACGAGCCCACGGCGAGCCTGGACGACGAGACCGCGCTCACGGGTCTCAAGCTGCTGGAGAACTGCGCGTTCCAGTGCAATGCCACGCTGGTGATCGCCACGCACGACCGGCGCGTGCAGAAGGCCTTGCCCAAGGCCACCGTGTACCAGATCGGGCGCGCCGCCGCGGCCGCGTGGAGCGACACGCTGCCATGAAGACCGTCGCGCTGGCTTTCCGCTACCTCTGGTCGCGCCCGCTGCAGGCGCTGCTCAACCTGCTGATGCTCACGCTGGGGCTGGCGTCGATCACCTTCGTGCTGCTGGCCAGCGAGCAGATCGACCGCGCCTTCCAGCGCGACCTGGCCGGCATCGACCTGGTGGTGGGCGCCAAGGGCAGCCCGATGCAACTGATCCTGGCCGGCGTGTTCCACATCGACGTGCCGCCGGGCAACATCTCGCTGCAGGACGCGCAGGAATTGCGCAAGCACCCGCAGGTGGCCCAGCTGATCCCCTTGAGCATGGGCGATACATTTCGCGGCTTTCGCATCGTCGGCACCACGGTCGACTACCTTGAGCACTACAAGATGGCGTTCGCGCAAGGGCAGGCCTGGGTCCGGCCGATGGAGGCGGTGCTGGGTGCGCAGGTGGCGCGCTCGACCGGCATGGTGCTGGGCGACACCTTCGTGGGCAGCCACGGCCTGGGCGGCGGCGGGGGGCACGACCACGGCGAGAACCTGTACCGCATCAAGGGCGTGCTGGCGCCCTGCGGCTGCGTGGCCGACCGGCTGATCCTGACGGCCACCGAATCGGTCTGGCAGGTCCACGAGAAAGCCCCGATGCCGGTGGCCGCGCCGATGCCCGATGCGGCAGGCGACACGCATGAAGCCCACGCGGCGCAGGAGCCGCCGCGCGAAATCACCATGGCGCTGATCACCTACAAGAGCCCGCTGGCGGCGGCCACGTTGCCGCGCTGGGTCAACAGCAGCACCCGCATGCAGGCCGCGGCGCCGGCGCTGGAAGTGTCGCGCCTGCTGCGCCTGCTGGGCGTCGGCTCGGAAGTGCTGCGCGGCGTCGGCGCCGTACTGCTGTTCACCGCCGCGCTGAGCGTCTTCATCGCGTTGTGGAACGCCGTGCGCGAACGCCGCGAGGACCTGGCCATGCTGCGCATGCTCGGTGCCACGCCCACCAAGGTGGCGGCGCTGCTGCTGTCCGAGGCCCTGTGGCTCGCTTTGCTGGCTTCGGTGCTGGGGCTGGCCGCGGGACACGGCCTCACCGCACTGGTCGGCTACATGCTCGAAGCGCAGCATTCGCTGCCCATCAGCGGGCGCATCTGGGTTCCGGCCGAAGCGTGGATCCCGGTTGCCGCCGTCGGCGTGGCGACTCTGGCCGCGCTGATTCCCTCGGTAACCGCCTATCGCATCGACGTGGCGCAGTTGCTCAATGCACGGTGAGGGAGGAAAATGATGCAACACCCGGGGGTCATGCCATGAAGAGAGCAATTGCCTTGCTCGCTGCCGCGATCGCCTTTTCGGCGGGCGCGCAATTGAGTTCACCGGTGCCGCTGGGCACGGGCCCCGGCGTGCACAGCCCCAACAGCCCGTTCGCGCCGCTGGCCGAGCGCGGCGACGTGGTTTCGTGGACGGTGCTGTCGGCCGTCAAGACCCGGGCCGAGAACAACCGCCTGCTGCCCGCTTTCGACAAGGCGCAGTTGGCGCTGAACCAGAAGACCCAGCGCGTCCAGGGCTTCATGATGCCGCTGGAGCCCGGCGAGAAGCAGAGCCACTTCCTGCTCAGCTCGGTGCCGCTGACCTGCGCGTTTTGCACGCCCGGCGGTCCCGAGAGCATGGTCGAGGTGAAGACCCGGACACCCGTGCGCTACACGATGGACGCGGTCACGGTGGAAGGCAAGTTCGCCGTGCTGAACGACGATCCCTACGGCCTGTACTACCGGATCACCGAAGCGGTGGGCGTGAAGTAGCGGGCCAGGGCACCGCGCCGCTCAGAAATACTTCGTCAAGCCGACCAAGACTCCGCGCCGCGGGCCGAACTGCGGCGCGCCCACGCCGATGCCGCTGCCGTCGCGGATCTGGTAGACGTGGTCGAACACGTTGATGACGGCCAGCCGCGCGTCGACCTTGCCGAGCGATCCGGTCTCGAATGTCCGCACGACGCTCGCGTTCACCTGCGTGTAGGCGGGCAGGTGCTCGGTATTGGCGAAGCCCCGGCGCAGCCCGCTGCCGAACAGCAGGTCGGCGCCGATCTTCGTCGGCCCCCACTGGTATGACACCCCGGCCGATCCGGAAACGATCTGTTCATGGTCCAGGTGGACCCAGTTCGCGGCGATGTAATCCAGCTCGTCCTGGTCGAAGTTGAATTGGCCGGTGGCGATGCCCCTGCCGCGGGCCTTCGAGACCGAAACGTTCGCGTAGGCGGACAGGCCCTTGGCACGGTACGACGCCGACAGCTCGACGCCACCGATGCGCCCCTGCTCGAAGTTGAAGGCCGAGAAGATCAGCGCGTTGCCGAACTGGCCCTCGTCCTGCAGGTTCTTCACCTTGCGGTAGTAGGCGTCGATGCCCAGCGTCAGCGCCGGCGTGACCTGGTGCGACAAGCCCACGTCGAAGTAGTGCGACCGTTCCGAGGAAACGGCGGTGTTGGCGTCGGACGGCAGCGCATTGGTGGTGTTCAGGAATTTCGCGATCGACGTCGTATCGATCTTCTCAGTCGGCGGCGGCGTGAAGTAGCGCGCGTAGCCCGCGTGCACCCGCGTGCGGGGGCCGAGGTCGTACACCAGGCCCAGGCGCGGGCTCAATTGCTGCTCGTTCACGACGCTGCTGACGCGGTCATAGCGTGCGCCGTAGTTCACCGTGAGCGCCGGCGTGACCTTCCATTCGTCCTGCAGGTAGACGCCGAACAGCCGGCCCGCCAGGCGGGTGTTGTCCACGATCGTCACGGGCACCCCGCTGGTCTGGTTGCCGTCGTCGTCCGCCGGGAATACGGATGCGGTGTTCTCGACCGTGAAGCGCTCGCGCTGCATGAAAACGCCGGCCCGCAGTGTGTGCTGCGGGTTGAGCTTGTAACTCATGTCGCCCTGCAGGCCAAACGCGTCGTTCTTGCGCAGGATGTTCGCGGCGATGCCGTTGAAAACCAGGTCGCCCACCGGGTCGGGTTTGTAGTTCACGTCGCTGTAGCGGTGCGTCAACGCGATCTGGTAGTCGAGCTTGTCGGTCGGGCTGGCCTGGTAGGAGAGGATCTGGAAGCTGTTCTTCTCGCGCTGGCGGGCGTCGAGCGCCGCAGAGTCGACCGGCGGCGCGTTGTCCAGCATGAAGCTCGGGCTTTGCCCTGGCACGTTGGGAATCTGGAACCGGTTGTCTGCCGCACCGAACATGATGCTCACGCGGCTCTTCTCGTCGAGCACGCGGGAGAACAGGCCGAAGCCCTTGGCCTGGTTCGTCGTGTCGTGCAGCGCGTTGCGCTCCGCCGTCGGGCTCTCGATTCCGATGTTGTTGTGCAGATAGGAGCCGGTCAGGAAATAGTCCCAACCCGCCACGCTGCCGCCGACATCGCCGCTCACCTCGCGGTGACCGCGGCTGCCGCCGATCACGCTGATGCTCCCTGTATTGCCCGCATCGCCCGCGTCTCGGCCCTGGGTCCGAATGTCGATGACGCCGGCCGTGCGGTATCCGTACTGCGCCGGCAGGGCGCCGGTCAGGATGTTGATCTGGTTGGCGAAGCGCGTGTCCAGGGCCTGGCCGAAGCCGGAGATCGACTCGGGGATCAGGACGCCGTTGATGCGGTACTGGAGGTTGGAGTGATCGCCGCGCAGGTGCAATTGCCCGAACGAGTCCTGCGCCGCCCCGGGCGCCTGCAGCAGGACCTGGTTGAGCGGCGTGGAATTGCCCAGCGGAAGCGCGTCGATGTCGTCCTGCCTGAACCGGTAAATCGTGCTGCCCGTTTCCGGCGACAGCTCGTTGCGCGCGGCGTCGAGCCGCTTGGCCGTCACGCTGACGGTCTTCAGGGTCGCGGCCCCCGTCGGTGTTGGTGCGGGGGGGGTGGTAGCCGGATCGGCTGCGGTTTGCGCCAGCAGCGAGTCGCCGGGGTCGGCCGCGCGAGCGGCCGGGTAAATAGCTGCCATGGCCACGGCCAGGGCGCAGAACTTCATACTGCCCATGAGGGATCTCCTGAAAGCGAAAAAGGAATGAACTACGGGCGCATCGAGGCGCCGCAGCACGACTGCTTCAGGAGTGGCTGGGAGGGCCGCGGCTCAGATATGCCGCGGGAACGGCAGAGTAGGCGCTCGTGAACGCGGCAGCGGGCGCCGGCGCATGACCGCCGTGCCCGGGCGGCGGGACGGCGATGCTGGACCCGGCTGCATGGTCCAGCTGGGCGAAGAAAACGCACTTCGCACAGACTTCGCTGTGCGGCGCACCGGACGAGGACTTGTGCGCGACCGCGTCGAAATCATGCTGGAGTTCGTGCAGCACCGCCTGCTGCTGCGCAAATAGCAGCAGCAGCGAAAGCAGCAGGCGAAACATCAGGCCACGAAGAGGGATCGGCGTACGCATCGATTGGACTCGGCTGCTGCCTGTATCAGACTTGCGCAGCGGCGAGAGGTCGGTATCTTACCCGCAGAGCGGATTGTTGCAACCGGGTTTGCGGGACAGGACACTAGCTACGCGCAAGCTGGCTCAGCACGTCATGGTGCTCGGCCATGATTCGTAGCCCGGCCCTCAGTTGTTCATCAAGGGCCGTGCCGGGGAGTGCAATTTTCCAACTTTCATCGGTTTGGTACATGACCAGGTCGCCGCCCGATTTCAACCCATGCCTGGCGATGACGTCCGGTGGCAATTGGACAGCGAGGTCTTCACCGATTGGGATCAACTTGAGAAGGTACATGACTTTGGACAAGCAAACGTGATACTAGACTAGCGCGTCCTGCCCGAATTGCCAAGCGTCGCCAGAAAACTTGAACTCCCCCGTCCTCTCCGCCCTCATCCCGGTCGTCCTGCTGATCGCCATCGGCTTTTTCGCGGGCCGGATGCGCTGGATCGGCGCGGCGGGGGTGAAGGATCTTTCGGCCCTGGTGTTCATCGTGCTGACGCCGCCGCTCCTGTTTCGCACCATGAGCACGGTGCATGTCGAACAACTGGATTTCCGGCCGGTCGCCAGCTATTTCATCGCAGTGGCGGTGATCTTCTTCGCCACGCTGGCGCTGCGCGGCTTCAACCGGCGCGCCGCGGTGCTGGCGCTGGCCAACACCTTCAGCAACACGGTGATGATCGGCATCCCCGTCGTGTCGCTGGCCTATGGCGACGCGGGCCTGGTCATCCTGTTCACGCTGATCTCGGTGCACTCGCTGGTGCTGCTCACCGCCGCGACGGTGGTGCTGGAATTCGCGGTGGTGCGCGAGGAAGCGCTGGCGGGCCGGCACGGCGACAGGCACATGGCGCACACCGTGCTGCTGGCCGTGCGCAACGCCACCATCAACCCGGTGTTCCTGCCGATCTTCCTGGGCCTGCTGTTCGCGCAGACCGGCCTGGCCTTGCCCGCGGTGGTCGACCGGCCGCTGCAGTTGCTCGCCAACGCGTTCGGCCCGCTGGCGTTGCTGCTGGTCGGGGTCACGCTTTCGGCCACGCCGATCGGCGAGCACTGGCGCGGCGCGCTCGGGCTGGCGGCGGTCAAGAACCTCGTGCATCCGGCACTGGTAGCGGCGGTTGCGTGGGCGCTCGGCCTGCACGGTGTTCCACTGGCGGTGATGGTGGTCGCGGCCGCGCTGCCGATCGGCGCCAACGTGTTTCTCTTTTCCCAGCGCTACAAGGTGGCCGAGGAGCTGGTCACGGCCAGCGTCGCAGTGTCCACGGCGCTGGCCCTGCTGACGCTTTCGCTGGTGATGTCGCTGCTGGCCTGACGCTACGGCGCCAGCCGCTCGCGCACCCAGGTGCCGTTGGTGAGCGTGTAGCGCAACCGGTCGTGCAGGCGGCTCTTGCGGCCCTGCCAGAACTGCCATTGCTGCGGCACCAGGCGGTAGCCGCCCCAGTGCGGCGGCCGCGGCGGATTGAGCAGGTATTGCGCGCCGTACCGGGCGGCGTTGGCGACCAGCACCGCGCGGCCGGCGATCACCTCGCTTTGCGGGCTGGCCCAGGCACCGATGCGCGAATCGAGCGGGCGGCTGGCGAAATAGGCGTCGCTCTCCTGTGCGCTGGTCTTTTCGACGCGGCCCTCGATGCGCACCACGCGTTCCAGCTCGACCCAATGGAACTGCAGCGCGGCGAACGGATTGCCGGCGAGCTCGTGGCCCTTGCGGCTGTCGTAATTGGTGTACCAGACGATGCCGCGCTCGTCGTAGCCCTTGACCAGCACCACGCGGGTGCTGGGCCGCAAGTCGCTCGCCACCGTCGCCAGCGTCATCGCGTTGGGCTCGGGCAGCTCGGCACTGATCGCCTCGGTCAGCCAGCGGTCGAACTGTTGCAGCGGATCGGCGTTGGAAGCGTCCTCGCTGAGTTCGGCGCGCTCGTAACTCTTGCGCAATTCGGCCAAGCGGGAAGAGGTCGTGTTCATTGCAGGGGATTGTCTCATCGCCAGCTAAGAATGGGAGAGGTACATTCCGCCTTTCCCCAGGGAGATTCCATGGCCACGCTGAACGTCAACGGCAAGGACCTCGCGGTCGACGCCGACCCCTCCACCCCCATCCTCTGGGCCCTGCGCGACACGCTCGGCATGACCGGCACCAAATTCGGCTGCGGCCAGGCGCTGTGCGGCGCCTGCACCGTGCACCTGAACGGCGCGCCGATCCGCAGCTGCGTGACGCCGATCTCGGCGGCGACAGGCCAGAAGATCACCACCATCGAGGCGATGGCCTCGGATCGCGTCGGCAAGGCCGTACAGGACGCGTGGGTCAAGCACGACGTCGTGCAGTGCGGCTATTGCCAGAGCGGCCAGGTGATGAGCGCCACGGCGCTGCTCAAGACCAACCGCAAACCGACCGACGCCGACATCGATGCCGCCATGGCCGGCAACATCTGCCGCTGCGGCACCTACGCGCGGATTCGCAGCGCGATCAAGGATGCTGCGACGCAGCTGGCGTAAGGAGGAATGCACATGAACTTCGACACCCTCACCCCTGAATTGCCGCGCCGCACCTTCCTGAAGGTCGCCACCGCTTCCGGCTTCGCGCTCGGCGCCTTTCCGCTTGCCATCCTTGCGCAGGGCACACCGCCTGCCGCCGGCCTGAAGGCCACCGAACAACCTTCGGCCTTCGTGCGCATCACGCCCGACGGCATCGTCACCGTCACCATCAACCGCCTGGACTTCGGCCAGGGTGTGCAGACCGGCCTGCCGATGATCCTGGCCGAGGAGCTGGACGCCGACTGGTCCAAGGTGCGCAGCGAGCACGGCAACGCCAACCCGGCCTATGTCGACCCCGCGTTCGGCATGCACCTGACCGGCGGCTCGGCCTCGATCAAGAACTCCTACACGCAATACCGCGAGCTGGGCGCCCGCACCCGCGCCATGCTGGTCTCGGCCGCCGCGACGCAATGGAATGTCGACGCGGGCACGCTGCGCACCGAAAACGGCGACGTGGTCGGCGCCGGCGGCAAGAAACTCGGTTACGGCGAATTGGCCGAAGCGGCGATGAAATTGCCGGTGCCGGAGAAAGTGGCGCTGAAAGACCCGAAGCAATTCCGCATCATCGGCAAGCCCACAGGCCGCATCGACGCGCGCGCCAAGTCCAGCGGCCAGCAGCGCTACGGCATCGACGTGCGCCTGCCCGGCATGCTGACGGCGGTGGTCGCGCGGCCGCCGGTGTTCGCGGCCAAGCTCAAGTCGGTCGACGACTCCGCGGCCAAGGCCGTGAAGGGGGTGAAGGCGGTGCTGCGCGTGCCGGTGGACCGGGGCGGTGAAGGCGTGGCCGTGGTCGCCGACGGCTACTGGGCCGCCAAGCAGGGCCGCGACGCGCTCAAGCTCGAATGGGACACCGCCGGCGTGGAGAAGGCCGACAGCGCCAGGCTGCTGGCCAGCTATCGCGAGCTGGCGGGCAAGCTCGGCGCCATCAAGTACAACGCCGATGTTTCGAAACTCGCCTCGGCGCCCAAGAAGATCAGCGCCGAGTACACCTTCCCCTATCTCGCGCACGCGCCGATGGAGCCGCTCAATTGCACCGTGGCGTTCACCGGCAGCGCGGCCGAACTCTGGATGGGCACGCAGATGCCGGGGCTGGATGCCTTCGCCGCGTCCAATGTGCTGGGCGTCGCGCCCCAGGCGATCAAGGTGAATACGCAGATGGCCGGCGGCGGCTTCGGGCGCCGCGCCATCCCCACCAGTGACTACGTGGTCGAGGCCTGCGAGGTGGCCAAGGCCGCGCGCGCGGCCGGGCTGGATGCGCCGGTGCGCACCCTCTGGAGCCGCGAGGACGACATCAAGGGCGGCTACTACCGGCCGATGCATCTGCACCGGGCCGAGATCGGCTTCGACGAGCAGGGCAACATCCTGGCGTGGGACCACGTGATCGTCGGCCAGTCGATCCTGAAGGGCACGCCGTTCGAATCGTTCATGGTCAGGGACGGCATCGACAGCACCATGGTCGAAGGCATGAAAGAGCCGTACGACGTGCCGATGCGCCTCTCGGTGCACCACCCGCAGGTCAATGTGCCGGTGCTGTGGTGGCGCAGCGTGGGTTCCACCCACACCGCCTACGCCATGGAGACGCTGCTGGACGAAGTCGCCCGCGCGACCGGCCAGGACCCGGTGGCGTACCGCCTCAAACTGATGGGCGACAAGCACCCGCGCCACAAGGCGGCATTGCAACTGGCGGTGGACCACTCCGGCTATGGCAAGCGCGCGCTCGCGCCCGGCCGTGCCTGGGGGGTGGCGGTGCACGAGTCGTTCCAGTCGGTGGTGGCCTATGTGGTCGAGGCTTCGATGGACAAGGGCACGCCCAGGTTGCACCGCGTCACCGCCGGCGTGCACTGCAACCTCGCGGTGAACCCCACCAGCGTGGAAGCGCAGGTGCAGGGCGCGGCCGTCATGGGCCTGTCGATGTGCCTGCCGGGCGCCGCGATCACGCTCAAGGACGGCGTGGTCGAGCAAGGCAATTTCGGCGATTTCACGGTGCCGCGCATCACCGACATGCCGCAGATCACCGTGCATATCGTGCCGAGCGCGGAACCGCCGACGGGGATCGGCGAGCCCGGTTTGCCGCCGTTGGCGCCCGCTTTTGCGAATGCAGTCGCCAAGTTGACAGGCAAGACACCGCGCGACCTGCCGTTCAAGTTCGCGTGACGCACAGGCTGGCGCCATTCGGCGGCAGCCTGTATCAATTTGCGAATGCCGCGCCCGCTGCAGGGTATTCCCGATGAACTTTTGGCGTCATCGGCATAGGCTGTTCATGCGCAAGCTCAACATTTAGGAGACAACACATGAGCGTGACCTTCAACCTCAATGGCAAGGCCGTCACGGCCCAGGCCGAAGCCGACACCCCGCTGCTGTGGGTGATCCGCGATGAGTTGGGCATGACCGGCACCAAGTTCGGTTGCGGCATGGCCCTGTGCGGTGCCTGCACCGTGCACGTGAACGGCGCCGCCGTGCGCTCCTGCCAGACCCCGGTCTCGTCGGTGGCGGGCAAGAGGGTGGCCACCGTCGAAAGCCTGTCCGGCACGCGCAACACGCATCCGCTGCAGGTGGCCTGGATCAAGCACGACGTGCCGCAGTGCGGCTACTGCCAGTCGGGCCAGTTGATGAGCGCAGCGGCGCTGCTGGCTTCCAACAAGAACCCGAGCGACGCCGACATCGACGCCGCCATGAGCGGCAACATCTGCCGCTGCGGAACCTACCCCCGCGTGCGCGCGGCCATCAAGGATGCCGCCGCTTCGATGCGCAAGGCCTGAGGAGAAACAGCATGAACACCACTGCACAAACCTCCCGCCGCGACTTCCTCAAGACCACCGCCATCACCTCCGGCGGCCTGCTGATGGGCGTCCCGCTGTTGACGTTCGGCGACGCGCAAGCCGCCGGCACGCTCCACACGCCCAGCGCCTGGGTCCACAACGCCGACGACAACACCATCACGCTGCTGTCGGCCCGCTCGGAAATGGGGCAGGGCGTGTACACCTCGATGCCGATGCTGATCGCCGAGGAACTGAACGTCGACATCCGCCGCGTCAAGGTCGCCATCGCGGCGCCCGACGCCAAGCTGTACGGCAACGCGCTGCTCGGCGGCACGCAATTGACCGGCGGTTCGACCTCGGTGCGCGACGGCTGGGAAAACCTGCGCGTCGCCGGCGCGCAAGTGCGCGAGATGCTGATCAGCGCGGCCGCGGCGCGCTGGAACGTCGATCGCAGCGAGCTCAAAGCCGAGAACGGCACCGTGCTCGG
Source organism: Gemmatimonadota bacterium (assembly GCA_028287305.1). Taxonomy (GTDB): domain Bacteria; phylum Gemmatimonadota; class Gemmatimonadetes; order Gemmatimonadales; family Gemmatimonadaceae; genus JAQBPX01. Next base: position 47,022 of record JAQBPX010000019.1, on the reverse strand, counting down.
CCCCAACGGCAAGAAGGCCACCTATGGCGAACTGGCCGAGGCCGCCTCGAAGATGCCCCTGCCGGTCAAGGTGTCGATCAAGGACCCGAAGGATTTCCGCATCGTCGGCAAGCGCACCAAGCGGCTGGACACGCCGGCCAAGGTCAACGGCTCGGCCGAGTTCGGCATCGACGTGAAATTGCCCGGGATGGTGTACGCCGCGCTGGAGCAATGCCCCGTCATCGGCGGAACGGTGAAGAGCGTCGACGCGGCCCGTGCCAAGTCGATGCCCGGTGTCATCGAGGTGGTGCAGATTCCCGATGGCGTGGCCGTCGTCGCCGACAGCTGGTGGCGCGCCAACCAGGCCCGCAAGGCCCTGGCCATCGTCTGGGACGAGGGCGCCGGCGCCACGCTCAACGACAAGGCCATGCTCGAAGGCATCCGCGCCGCATCGAAGAGCGGCAGGCCGCTGCCGATCAAGGCCGTCGGTGACGCGCCCGCAGCGATCGCCGCGTCGAACCGCGTGGTGCGCGCCGAGTACGTGAGCCAGTTGCTCTCGCACTCGCCGCTGGAGCCGATGAACTTCACGGCCAGCTACGCCAACGGCAAGATGCTGCTGATCGGCCCGACCCAGTGGCAGGACGGCGCGCAGGGCGCGGTGGCCAAGGCCATCGACATGAAGCCGGAAGACATCGGCGTGCAGACCACCTTCCTGGGCGGCGGCTTCGGCCGGCGCATCGACCTGGACTTCATCGTGCAGGCGGCGCAGATCTCCAAGGCGATCGGCAAGCCGGTCAAATTGGTGTGGTCGCGCGAGGACGACATGACGCACGACTTCTACCGGCCGCAGTCGGTGCACCAGTTGGCCGCATCGCTGGGCGCGGACGGCAAGCCGACGGCGATGACCTTCCGGCTGACTTCGCAGTCGGTGACGGGGCGCGTCTTCGGGTTGCCGAACGAGGTGCCCGATGACCTGATGATGGAGGCGGCGGTCGCGCCCTATGCGATCCCCGCGATCCACCACGACGCGATCAAGCACGACGCCGGCCTGCGGGTGGGCTATTGGCGGTCGGTGAGCCACCTGCTCAACGCGTTCGCCAATGAAAGCTTCGTCGACGAGCTGGCCAAGGAGGCGGGCCAGGATCCGTACCAGTACCGCATGGCTATGCTGGCCGGCCAGCCGCGCTTCGCCAACGTGCTCAAGCTCGCCATGGACAAGGCGGCGAGCCGGCCGCTGCCGGCGGGGCATGCGCGGGGCATCGCGTTGATGGAAGGCTACGACACCTACATGGCGCAGGTCGCCGAGGTCAGCCTCGATGCGTCCGGCGCGGTGCGGGTGCATCGGGTGACGGTGGCGGCCGACCCGGGCCGCATGGTCAATCCCGACACGGTTGAGGCGCAGATCCAGTCGAGTGTCGTCTTCGGCATGGGCGCCGCGCTGATGCAGGAGATCACGCTCGACAAGGGCCGGGTGCAGCAGACCAACTTCCACCAGTTCCCGGTGGTGAGGATGAGCGAGGCGCCTGCCATCGACATCATCCTGGTCGAAAGCACCGAAAAGCCCGGCGGCATCGGCGAGCCGGCGACGGCGGTGATCGTGCCGGCGATTGCCAACGCGGTCGCGACGCTGACCGGCAAGCGCGTGCGCAAGTTGCCGATCACGGCCGACGCGATCAAAGCCGCATAGAGGCACAATCACCGGATGGAAAGCCTCGACCTCCGTGTGCTCGGCGATGCGCTGGCGTGGCGCCGCGCCGGGCATGCGGTCACGCTCGTCACCGTCGTCGAAACCTGGGGCAGCGCGCCGCGCCCGGCGGGCGCGCTGCTGGCCGTGCGCGGCGACGGCGCCGTCAGCGGCTCGGTATCGGGCGGCTGCGTCGAGGACGACCTGATCGCGCGGGTCAAGGCCGGCGAGCGCCACGGCGCGCCGTCGATGATCGCCTACGGCGTCAGCAAAGAAGAAGCCGCGCGCTTCGGCCTGCCTTGCGGCGGCACCTTGCGGCTGGTGCAGGAGCCGCTGGGCGACACCGCCTGGGTCGAGGAACTGCTGGCGCGCACCGCCGCCCATGAACTGGTCGCCAGGACGCTGACGCTTGCCACCGGCGCCGTCACGCTGGCGCCCGCTTCGCGCGACGAGCGCATGCAGTTCGACGGCATCAAGCTCACGACGCTGTTCGGCCCGAAGTGGCGGCTGCTGTTGATCGGCGCCGGCCAGCTCTCGCAGGCCGTGGCGCAGATGGGGCAGATGCTGGACTTCGAGGTGCTGGTGTGTGATCCGCGCGAAGAGTACGCCGGGAGCCTGGGCCTCACCGGTGCGGCCCACCTGCCCGGCATGCCCGATGACGTGGTGCGCGAGTTGCGGCCCGACGCGCACACCGCCATCGTCGCGCTCACGCACGACCCCAAGCTCGACGACATGGCCTTGCTGGAGGCGTTGCGCTCCGATGCTTTCTACGTCGGCGCGCTCGGTTCGGCGCGCAACCAGGCCACGCGCAAGAAGCGCCTGGCCGAGCATTTCGAGTTGACCGAAACGGAACTCGCGCGGCTGCACGGCCCGGTGGGCCTGCGCATCGGCGCCAAGACGCCGGCCGAGATCGCGGTTTCCATCGTCGCGCAGATCATCGAGCGCAAGAACGAGGTTTCGAAGACCGCCCAGCCGGCCGCAGGCTGCGCGGTGGCGTGAGCCAACCCACCATCCTCATCCTGGCTTCCGGCAAAGGCGAGCGCTTCATCGCTTCCGGCGGCACCGGTTCCAAACTGCAAGCGTTGCTGGCCGGCAAGCCGGTCCTCGAGCGCACGCTCGATGCCGTGCGCGCCAGCGGCTTGCCCTGGCACCTGGAAGACGCGGGGCACGAAGGCATGGGCGATTCCATCGCCGCCGCGGTGCGCGCCACGCGGAACGCCGCAGGCTGGCTGGTATTGCCGGCCGATCTTCCGCTGGTGCAGCCAGGCAGCTTGCAAGCTGTCGCCGCGGCGCTGCCCGGCAACGATGTCGTGCTGCCGCACTATCGCGGGCAGCGCGGCCACCCGGTGGGTTTCTCGGCAAACTGCCGCGAAGCATTGCTCGCGCTCAAGGGGCCGCAAGGCGCGGCATTGGTGGTGCGCGCGCGGGCGGCGCTCCAGCCGGTTGCGCAACTGGAACTGGACGACGCCGGGATCGTGACCGACATCGACACGGTGCAGGACCTGGCCCAAGCCGAACGGCTGGAAATGTTGTACCTGCGTTTGCGCGACGCGCCCTAGCGCTGCCCCATGTGGGTGGCCACCAGCAGTGGAATGGCGGCGGCCGCGACCAGGCAGATCAGGCCGAAGTAGCCCCAACCGAGCACGCGGATGATGGGCGAGTTCACGTGCTTGCCCATCACCTTGCGGTTGTCGGCCAGGCGCAATATGGGGTAGTAGGTGAACGGCAGCACCACGACGGCGAAGATCACGGAATACTCCACCACCTCGATCGGGTTGGCGCCGCTCATGGCGATGCCGGTGCCCAGCAGGATGGCCACCATCCAGAACAGCGTGAAGAGCGGCACCGCCCTGGGCTTGTGGCACTTGCCCCAGGGAATGCCGAAGAACTGCGCGGCGTTGTAGCCAGCCGAGAGCGCCGTCTCCACCGCGGCCCCGCCGACGGCGAAGAAGATGCCGGCCAATGCGAACAGGAAACCGGCGTGGCCCAACGGCACGGCCGCGCCGAGCACCACCGAGCTCAGCCGCTGCGGATCGATGTGAAGGGGCAGGAATACGTCCGCCCCCACGACGATCAGCGCCATGGTGAGCAGGCCGCCCAATGCGAACCCCACGCCGGCGGTGAGCTTGTTGATCGGCAGGTCCTTCGGCGTCCACTTGTCCTCGATGGCGCCCGATGAATAGAAATAGATCTCGTACGGCATCAGAATGGAGCTGAGCAAGCCCACCACGTAGTACGCATAGATCGGCAGGCCCGGCATGTCGGGCTCGGGCAATTTCGGCACGAGGCCCCGGGCCACCTCGCCCCAGTCAGGTCCCAACTGCACGGCGGCGACAGCATAGACCAGCAACGTGAGGCCGAACAGGCCGAACACCCGCTCTATCCAGCGGAACGGCAGGACGAACACCGTCACCAGCAAAAGGCCGGCGGCGGCGGCGAGCATCAAGCTGTAGTTGGCGCCGAACACCAGTTGCAGGATGATCGCCAGCCCGCCGATCTCGGCGGCGCAGGTAAGGACGTTGACGATATTGGAGGCGATGAGCACGCCCAGCGCGCGGCCGAAACCGAAGTGGTCGCGCACGATTTCGAACGACGGCTTCTTCAGCACCGCGGCGATGCGGCCCGACATCTCGCCAAAAATCGCGATGCCGATGGTGCCCGTCACCACGACCCAAAGAAGGCCGTAGCCGAACTTCGCGCCGGCCTCCACGGCAAACACCAGCTCGCCAATGTCCACGAAACCGCCGAGCGCGGTCATGATTCCCAGGGCGAGTTCGAGGATGCTGCTCACTTCTTGCCGCCCTTCAAGGCATTGGCCTGCGTTTCGATGTCGTTGAACGATTTGGCGAGACGCTGGAGCTCGGCGGGGTCCGCCATCCCCTGGGCCACCTGCTGCAGGCCCAGCGCCAATCGCGCATCCAGGACCACGGCGAGCTGCTGGCGTTCCCGCAAGTCGGGGCGCGCCGGCTTTTGCAAGGACTGCGCCGCCTTGCGCGACTCTTCCTGCAGCGCCTGCTGGTGAACCCAGACGTAGTTGTCGCCCAGCCGGCCTTGCCGGATCTGCTCGACCAGCAGCGCGCTCTCGGCCGCGAGGCTGGCCGTGTCCCGGGCGGCCCGCTGGATGTCGTCGAGTTCCAGCAGTGTCTTGGGCGAGTCGCACGCGCAGGCCGTGGCGGCGATGGCCAGGAATAGGCAGGTTCGAATCAATTTCATGCGAGTGCCCTCGAACTGCGCCGCAGCAGCCGCGCCACCACGTACAGGCCCACCCCGAGGTATGCCACGCCGCCAGGTATCCACATGATCAGCCCGCCGAGTTGCTGGTCCTGCACCGGGTCCAGGCCCAAGGCGACGGCGCTGTCCACGTAGGGCGGATACCAGGGCGTCGGGGCCAGGGCGAGCAGGGCACCGAGCGCGCCGGTGTGCAGCATGGTGGTGAACAGCAGCAGCAATGCGAGGCCCGCGCGGCGGGCCCGGGTGTCCGGCCCCAGCACCGCCCACCAGAAGAGCAGCGCCGTCGCGAGAAAACTCGCGTGCTGCAGCGCGTGCACGCCTTCGTTGTGGAGCGCCGCCTCGAACAGCGCCGGCACGTGCCACAGCCAGAGGGCGAGCGCATGCAGTGCCCACGCGGCAAGCGGGTCGGTGATGGCGCTCCAGCTGCGTGCCAGCCACGCCCTGTGCAACGACGCCGGCAGCCTCTTGCGCCACGGCGCCGGCAGCGCCCAAGCCCAGGCGGCGAGCGGCCGGCCCGTGACCATGAGCGGCGCGGCAAGCAGCATCAGCACTTCATGCTGCACCATGTGCGCCGAAAACAATTGCGCCCCGAGGGCGTCGAGGGGCGAAACCAGCGCCACGGCGAGCGCAAGCCAGCCGGCCGCGAACGCCGAAGCATTTCCCACGGACAGGCCGCGGCCGTTGCCCGCGTGGCGCCAGAGCCGCGCCGCGCCGACGGCGTAGGCGCACAGCGAGAGCAGCATCGGCAGGATGACCCAAGGCTCGAAAGTCCACCGCGCCAATGGCGAGCCAGTGTCGTCTATCGCATGCGCCGAAACAAGCCCGCAAGCCGCCGCGGCCAGCACGGCCAATCCAGCCAGCCGGCAGGCGCGTTTCAATTCCAGCACGGCGACAGCACCCAGATGGTGATCCACATGGCGGCGATGGCCAGGCAGGACAGCAGGCCGACGCTGGTCGCCACGATGGCGAGAAAACGCCGCGAAGTCGCGGTGTCGGCACCGTCGCTGTCGAGCACCTTGCCCGTGCCGGCCGCCCGCAAGCGCCACTCGCGCAGCGCCAGCAGCGTGAAGACCAGCGTCACCGCCAGGCTGCCCGCCGCGACGGCGTGCAGCACGGCGCGGGTCTGCATGGCGCACGACGGCGTCACCAGCGCGTAAAGCGTGGCCTGGCAAGCCAGGACCAGGCTGGGAGCGGCGAAGAGAGCGAGCCAGACGCGCATGCAGGAACTCCTCAATGCAGGCGCGCGGCCCAGTAGATGACGAGGTAGATCGGCAGCCAGGACGCCACCACGAAGTACCAATAGAACGCGTTCTCGCTCACGTCCTGCATGTGCCGGCCCTCCAGCGGCCCGATGAAGAGCAGCAGCGTGAGCACCGCCGAATCGTAGAAATCCGTGACCAGGTGGACGGTGTGCAGGCCCAGAAGCGTCCACACGATGGACCCGTAGGCGTCGGTGTCCCATCCGGTGTTGAGCGACCGGAACTCGAAGATGCGAATGACCAGGAACAGCAGCCCCATCGCGAGGCAAACGGCCATCCACAAGCGCGCCCGGCTCACGTTGTCTTTCTCGGCGGCTTTCTTGGCCAAGTGGTTGGGAAGGAGGCTGCCCAGCATCACGAGCGTATTGATCGTGCCCCACAGCAGGTCGGGCGGCTTGCCGGCCAGCGGCCATGTGGTGGCATGGCTGCGCAGGTAGAAGTAGGTCGCGATCGCCAGCGCGAACACGGTGGCCTCCACCGCGATCATGCCCAGAGTCGCCCACCACACGATGCTGCGATGCGAGAAGCCATAGGTCGGCAGGCTCGACACGTCGAGCGCCGTCCCGCGCACGCGCGCCGCGGTCATGGCTTGCGCTCCATGGCCAGGTGCCGCGCCGTCTCGTGGCGGTGCGGCCAGAACCACAGCGTCAGGATGATCGCCACCGGAACCATGCCCCAGACCACCGCCCACGCCGTGAAGATCGATGCGGTGAACAGCACCGTGGTCGCGACCGCGCAGGCAAAGGGCCAGATCGACGGGCGCGGAAAGGTGTGCAGCACATCGGGCCGGGCATCGACGACGGTGGTGACCAGCAATTGCCGCTCGTCCGCCGTGAGTCCCATGACGTGGGTAGGCAAGGGCGGCTGCGCGGGTGGACCGGAGGGCAGGGGCTGCCACACCGGGTCGCGCGAGTGCACCACCGGCAGCGCATGGAAATTGCATGGCGCGGGCGGCGAAGACGCCGCCCATTCGAGTGTGCCGCCGCCCCAGGGGTCGTTTCCGGCCGCCGCGCCCGCGTGCCAGCTGCGCAGCGCGTTGATCACGAACAGCAGGACGCCGGCCGCGAGGACGAGGGCACCGGCGGTGGACACGAAGTTCATCTGGCCCCAGCCGCTTTCCGCCTGGTAGGTGTAGACACGCCGGGGCATGCCTTGCATCCCCAGCAAGTGCATCGGGAAGAAGGCGACGTTGAAGCCCACGAACATCAGCCAGAAATTCCAGCGGCCGAGCCTCTCGCTCATCATGCGGCCCGTGAATTTGGGGAACCAGTAATAGAAGGCGCCGAACAGCGGGAACACCGCGCCGCCGATCAGCACATAGTGCAGGTGCGCGACGACGAAGTAGCTGTCGTGCACCTGCAGGTTGATGGGCACCGCCGCGAGGATGATGCCCGTCAAGCCGCCCAGCACCAGGATGAAGAAGAACGCCAGCACGAACAGCAGCGGTGTCTTGAAGTTCAGCCGGCCGGTCCACAGCGTGGCGAGCCAGCAGAAGATCTGGGTGGCCGTGGGGATGGCGATCATCATGCTCGCCGCCGTGAAGAAGCTCTTGCCCAGCTCGGGCAGGTTGGTGGCGAACATGTGGTGCACCCACAGCCCGAACGCGAGAAACGCCGTGGCGATGAGCGACAGCACCATCGCCGTGTAGCCGAACATCGGGCGGCGCGCGAAGGTGGGAATGATGGCCGAGATGAAGCCCAGCCCGGGAATGAAGATCAAGTACACCTCGGGATGGCCGAAGAACCAGAACAGGTGCTGCCAGAGCAGGGCGTCGCCGCCTTCGGCGGGGTTGTAGAAATGCGTGCCGACCAGGCGGTCCATGATGAGCGCCGTGCTGGCGAGCATCACAGCCGGCATGGCGAAGAGGATCATGAAGGCCGTGACCAGCATCGCCCACACGAACAGCGGCATGCGGTTGAGCGTCATGCCCGGCGCGCGCAGTTTCAGCGCCGTGGTGATGACGACGATGGCCTCGACGATGGCCGACAGCTCGGTGTACGTGATCATCTGCGCCCAGAAGTCCACCCGCTTGCCCGGCGAGAAGTCCGGGCCCGCCAGCGGCACGTAGGAAAACCATCCCGCGTCGGCGCCGGCGTTGACGAAGAACGCGGCATACAGCATCAGCCCGCCGAAGACGAACACCCAGAACGCGTAGGCATTCAGGCGGGGGAAGGCGATGCTGCGCGTACCCACCATCAAGGGAACGAGGTACACCGCTACCGCCTGCATCACCGGCACCGCAAAGAGGAACATCATCGTGGTGCCGTGCATCGTGAACACCTGGTTGTACATGTCCGGGCCCATCAGCTTGTTGCCCGGCCGCGCGAGCTGCAGGCGCATCAGCGCCGCCAGGATGCCGCCGGCACCGAAGAACAGCATCGTCGCCACCACGAAGCGCAGCGCGATCGTCTTGTGGTTGATGGCGCTGAACCACCCGATGAGGCCCGGGGCATCGCTCCAGGTTTCATCCAGGGCGCGCGCCTCCGGCGAGCCGGGGCCGGGCCCGTCCCGCAGGCGCGGCGCGGCGTCCCGGATTTCCTGCTCGCTCGGCTGGCGTTTCATTTCAGCGTTTCCAGGTAGGTGACGAGTGCCGACAGGTCGGCCTGCGACAAGGGCGTGGAAGGCATGTTGGTGCCGGGCTTGTGTTTTTGCGGGTCGGCGATCCAGGCTTGCAGGTTCTCCCGCGTGTTGGGCAGCGTGCCGGCCGCGAGTTCGCGCCGGCCCGCCACGTGCGTCAGGTCCGGTCCGTGCTGGGCGCCGGCGGTCGTTCCTTGCACGGCGTGGCACATCGCGCAGCTCTGGCTGAGGAACAGCTCGCGCCCGCGCAGGGCTTGCGCGTCCGCGGGTTCGCTCGCGGGGCGGCGTTGCGCCGCGGCCCAGGCCTCATACCGGTCCGCCGGATCGGCCACGATCTGCAGGCCCATGAACGCATGTTCCAGGCCGCAGAATTCGGCGCAGCGGCCCTGGTACACCCCCGGTTCGTCGGCGCGCAATTGCAGGCTCGCGGTGCGGCCCGGGATCAGGTCCTTCTTGCCGGCCAGCCGCGGCACCCAGATGCTGTGGATGACGTCGTCGGCCTTGAGCGTGAAGATGACGGGCCGTCCCACCGGGATGTGGACTTCGTTGGCGGTGGTGAAAGTGTCCGACACCGGCCCGTTGATGTAGCGCGCGCTCCACCACCACTGGTGGCCCGTGAGTTCGATGTTGACCGCGTCGACCAGGGACATGCGCGCCACCGCGCGGTCGGTGAAGACGCTGGCTACCACCAGCGCGAGCAGCAGCAGCGCCGAGGCCACGACCGCGGTCGCGACGCTGCGCCTCGGCCCGGGCTCGGCCTTGTCGGTGGTAGAAAGGTCGGGCGCCGCCGGCATGGGAGCTCTTGGCGTGCGAAGCAGGATCGCGACCAGCACCAGCAGGATCGCGGCGAAGACGCCCGCGCAGGTCCATGCGATGAGGTGCCACAGCTGGAGGATGAGATGGGCCTGCGGCCCCGCGGGTTCGAACATCAGCGGCTCCCGACGGGTGGTTGGGGCGGCGGGTCCGCCGGCCTGGGCTTTTCCGGCTTGCGCGCGACTTCGGGCTCGCCGCCGCTGAGCGTATCGCCGCGGCTGGGCTCGACGTCCTTGCGCAACTGGCCGCTCATCGAGCGGACGTAGGCGACGATCTGCCAGGCCTGGTCGTCGGTGATGTGGCCGCCGAACGAGGGCATGCCCTCCGGCCGGCCTTGCATGATGGATGCGAAGATCGCCGACGACGAGCTGCCGTACTTCCACTGGTCGTCCATCAGCGCGGGGCCGATGGAGCCGCCTCCCATCGCATGGCAGCCGTTGCAGTTGTACCAGCGAAAGAGGCGCTTGCCCTGGTTCACCGCGAATGCGTTTCCCTCGTAGGGTCCCTGGCTCACCGTCGAGAGCTTCACGCCGCCCTGCTGCGGCGTGGCGGGCTGCAACGCGCCGACGCGCGGCGACTCCGGCGCGCTGGCGCCCGGGGAGGGGACAGTGGTCTCGAAGCGCCGGGCTTCGCGTTCGCAGGCCGCGAGCGCCGTGGCGACCGCGAGAACGGACAACAGCGCCGCGGCTCTCATGGGCGCGGCTCCGGAACGAGGGGAACGCCGTACTCCACCAGGATGCGCCGGATGTCCGCACCGCGGCGCTCGATGACTTCGTCGAGCCTGGACTGCAGCGCCTTGTCGCCGCGGCGCACGCCCATCGCGATGGAGAACTCGAACGGCAGCGGCAAGTCGGCGGGCCGCACGGCCGGGCTGATGCGAAGCGGCACCGGCGATCGCATCGCGTAGTACCCGGCTTGCGGGCCCCAGACGAGCGCCGCGTCGAGCTGCCCGGCGGCGAGCGACCGGAGCAGCCGGTCGGCGGGTGGCGTGTCGCCCGCCAGCGTCACGCCCACCACGTTGTCGATCGCGCCGTGGCGCGTCAGCGCGTAGCCCGGCGGCGATGCCAGCAGGTCGTTGCCGATCAGCTGGATGCCGATGCGGCGCTGCCGGATGCGCGGGTCGTCGAAGGACACCAGCGGCGGCTGGCCCTTCGGCTCACGCTCGACGAACACGTAGGTCGAGCGGTAGTACGGCCGCGTCGGCAGCACGCGCTCGAAATCGACCGGCACGCCGATGATCACATCGCACAAACCCGCGCCCAGGGTCTTGCGCACGAACGCGCGGCGATCCGGCAGCCATTCGTATTGCAGTGGCGCGCCCAGGTCGTCCGCCAGCAGGCGGGCGATGCGGTTTTCAAAACCGCTGCCGTCCTCGTGCGAGAACGGAAGGTTGTCGGGATCGGCGCAGACACGCAGCGCATCGGCGGCGCCGGCGGCGGACGCGAGGGCCATCGCGCTCAGCGCGAAAGCCGCAAGGAAGAGCGGGCGTTGCCACATGTCAGCGCACTCCCGCCGGCGGCAACGCGAACACGTAGAGCATGCCCCCCAGCGTGGTCGCCGCTTTCAGGTCTTTCATCGCATTGGCGAAACCTCCGGCAGCCGTGCCGTCGCGCGTGTCCAGGTTGCCCGCGACCACCGCTCCGGCCCAGCCGCCGATGCCCGAGAGCACGGCGATGTACTCGTTGCCGTCCGGCCCGCGGTAGGCGATCGGCTGGCCGATGATGCCCGACGCCGTCTTGTACTGCCACAGCAGCGTGCCGGTCTTCGCGCTCACTGCCTTGAACCAGCCGTCCATGGTCCCGTAGAACACCACGTCGCCCGCGGTCGCGAGGGCGCCACTCCACACCGGGAAGTGTTCGGCGATGCTCCAGGCCTTCTTGCCGGTGAGCGGATCCCAGGCGGTGAACAGGCCGCGGCTGCCGCCGGGCCCGGGATTCATCTTGATGTCCGCGCCGACGAAGGGCGTGCCGGCGATGTAGCTCACCTGCGATGTCTCCGCGTCCTGGCACAGGTTCTGGTGTGGGATATAGAGCAGCCCGGTGCGCGGCGACCAGGCCGACGGCTGCCAGTCCTTGCCGCCGGGAGAGGCTGGGCAGATGTTGCGGATGGTCTCGCCGGCGCGCGGTTCCTTGTCCGGGTTGTAGCGCAGCCTGCCGGTCTGCAGGTCCACCCCGCTCGAGGTGGTCACCGGCACGAAGGCGTTGGCGGACAGCACCTGGCCGGTCGTGCGGTCGATGAGGTAGACATGCCCATTGCGATCGGGGTGCACCAGCAGCTTACGCGGCTGCCCGGCCAGGTTCGCGTCGATCAGCACGTGTTCGTTGACGCCGTCGTAGTCGTGCAGGTCATGCGGGCTGTACTGGTAGTACCAGATCGCCTCGCCGGTGTCGGGCTTGCGCGCGAACACGCCCGATGTCCACTTGTTGTCGCCCGGCCGCTGCTCGGGGTTCCACGGACCCGGGTTGCCGGTGCCGTAGTAGATGAGGTCCAGCGCGGGATCGTACGAAATCCAGCCCCACGCATTGCCGCCGCCGATCTTCCAGGCATCGGGAGGCCAGCTGCTCACGCCCAGGTCGGCGCCGCGATCCTGCGCATAGAACGGCTTGAAGTTCGGCCCGATCAGCGCGTCCTTGTCCGGGCCCGTGCTGAATGCGCGCCACACGATGCGGCCGGTTGCCGCATCGAGCGCCGTCAGCCAGCCGCGTACGCCGAACTCGCCGCCGCTGTTGCCCACCAGGACCTTGTCCTTGACCACCAGCGGCGCCATCGTCATGCTTTCGCCGAGCTTGATTTCCCCCAGTTTCGCCCGCCACAACTCCTTGCCGGTCGCCGCGTCGACGGCGAGCGTCTGGTTGTCGAGCGTGTTGAAGAAGACGCGGCCGTCCGCGTAGGCCGCCCCCCGATTGACCAGGTCGCAGCATGCGACACCCTTCGCGCTCGGGTCGGGCTTGGGATCGAACGTCCACTTCAGCGGCGCGCCCGGCTTGGTCAGGTCCAGCGCGAACAGCGTATTGGGATAGGGGCCGACGATGTACATCGTGCCGCCCGCGACGATGGGCGCCGCCTCATGGCCCCGCACCACGCCGGTCGAAAAGCTGAACGCAAGCTTGAGCTGCGATGCGTTGCGCTCATGGACCTGGTCGAGCCCGCTGAAGCGGGTGCTGGCGTAATCCTTGGCGGGGCGCAGCCATTGCCCGTCGTCGGGCGGCAGCTGGGCCGTAGCGGGCAGGCCCAGCCCAAGAAGTGTGATCCATGCTCCAGCCAACGACCCCAATCGCTTCATCCGGTCACTCCCGTCGACTCGTGAAGCCCCATCTCCTGCGCGCGTTTTGCGACTCGTCTTATTGAAGACCGACAACCCACAGAACCTGTTCTTGTGCGTATAGTTTATCGGTCAATCGCAACATTGTGGTGCACTTGCGCACTGTCGAGCAGACGTTTTCCGCCAATGAAAACATTGAACCTGCGAATCTCGATGCACTGGCTGCTGGCCCTCGCGATCCTCGCGCAACTCGCCCTGGGGTGGTGGATGCTCGACGTGCCCAAGCAGCCGCCGGGCGTGCGCGCGGGCTGGTTCAACCTGCACAAGTCGATCGGCCTGACGATCGCGCTGGCCACGGTGACCTGGCTCGCCTGGCGCCTGCTGCGCCCACGCGAGACAAGTCGCTCGATGGAGCAACTGCCGCGCTGGCAAAGGGTCGCGGCCAGGGCGAATCATTCGCTCCTGTTCGCCTTGATGGTGCTGATCCCGCTGTCGGGCCTGCTCGGCTCATTCAGCACGCGCTACCCGGTCCTGTATTTCGGCATCGCGCTGCCGGGCTGGAACAGGGACTGGCCGGAGGCAAAGCACGCGTTTTCCGCGCTGCACTTCGGCTGCGTCTGGCTGTTCATGATCTTGATTGCGGTGCATGCGGTCGCCGGCCTGTGGCACTGGTGGAAGCGGCATGAAATCGCGGGTTCGGTCGGACTGCCGGTGCGGGGGCTCATCTCATGAAGAAATTTCGCACCGGTCTTGCAATTGCTGCGTGGATGTGGACGGCAGCCGCGGCCGCCGCGCCGTTTGCATTCGTGCCCAACGAAAAGTCGGGCAGCCTGTCGGTCATAGACACCGCAACCGACAAGGTGGTGAGCACCGTTGCCACAGGCGGCAAGCCGCGCGGCATCGCGGCCAGCCCGGATGGCAAATTCATCTACGTGAGCGAACAGTCGGCGGGTTCGCTCCTCGTGATCGATGCGGCCGGCAAGAGTGTCGTCAGCCGGGTCGCGCTGGGCGAATCGCCGGAAGGCGTGTATGTCTCGGCGGACGGGCGCTGGGTGGCGGCCACCAGTGAAATCGCGAACTCGGTGCTGCTGGTCGACACGCAACGCCTCGAAGTGGCGGCGACCATCACGACCGCGGGCAAGAACCCCGAGCATGCGGTGTTTTCACCGGACGGTCGCTGGCTGTATGTGAGCGCCGAGGACGCTTCGCAGGTGGACGTGATCGACCTGGCGCTGCGCAAGCAGGTCGCGACACTGCTGGTGGGACGCCGTCCGCGAGGCATCGGCTTCACGCCCGACGGCGCGCGCGCGTACGTCGCGTGCGAACTGGACGGCACCGTCCACGTGATCGACGTGGCGAGCCGGGCGACCCTTGCCAGGATCCAGGTGGGCGAGTTTTCGAACGGCGTGGTGGTCAGCCCGCAAGGCGACAAGGTCTATGTGTCCAACGGACGCGGGGCGAGCGTCAGTGTCATCGATGCGCGGACCCACAAGGTGGAGTCCACCATCCCTGTCGGCCAGCGGCCCTGGAACATGGCGCTGACACCGGATGGCCGCAAGCTCTACGTCGCGAACGGCCGGTCCAACTCCGTGTCGGTCGTCGATACGCGGGCAGGCCAGCGGATTCTCGATATCGCCGTAGGTGAATCGCCCTGGGGTGTCGCGATCCGCTGAACTGCTGTGGCGTCGTTCAGGACGCAGGCCGCGAGAGCGTTTCACGCACCCTCACCAGCGCCAGCCCGAACTCCGAATCGGGCGCGGCCGACAATTCCACGGACATTGCCCGCGCTTCGTCAAGCGCCTGCTGCGCTGTCGCACGGTGCCCTGCGAGGTGCTCCGCTTCAGCGCGGGCGCAAAGAACGATGCCCAGGCTGGCCCGGTCGGCCAGCGCGCGCAACAGGGCATCGGCCTTCGTGAGGCAATCGCGCGCGGCCTCCTCCTCACCCTGTCTTGCGCACAGCAGGCCGAGATAGCCGAGGATCTGGCCCTCCAGCCGGCCGTCGGCGAGCCCGCGCGTGGTTTGCAGTCCGTCGTGAAAATGGCGGCGGGCATCCTGCACGCGGCCCAGGCTTTCGCACACCATGCCGAGGTTGCACTGCACGATGCCTTGGACGCGGCCGTTGCCGATGTCCTGGACCTCGTCCAGCGCCGCGCTGAGGCAGTCCAGCGATTCGGCAAAGCGGCCCTGCACCTGGTGGACCAGCCCCAGGTTGCACAGCGCGCTGGCTTGCAGCGTGCGGTTGCCGCTGCTGCGCGCCGCGGCCAGGGCCTGTTCGTAGTAGCTGCGCGCGTCGCCCATGGCCCCGGAGTCCACGCACAGGACCCCGAGATTCGCGAGGACACGGCCCTCCAGGTTGCTGTCCTTCAATTTGCGGGCCAGCGCGAGCGCCGCGGCAAACTCCGCACGCGCGGCGTCCGGCCGGCTTGCGAAGAACTCGGCGACGGCGAGCGAGTTGCGGGCCTCGGCTTCGAGCGTCGGGTCGCCCATGCGCTGGGCGATCGCGAGGGCGGCGCGCAGGCATTCGGCCGCGGGCTCGGTTCGCCCGGCCATCGCATGGCCGTGGCCGAGCCCGGTCAGGGCGCGGCATTCGCATTCGGCGTCGGCGGCTTCCCGCGCCTCGCGCACCGACGATTCGAAGGCCTCGCGCGCTTCGCTGCCTCGGCCCAGCGCGGCGGCGGCACGGCCCATGACGCAAGCCACGCGGGCGCGCGCCACGACAGGAATGCCCGGCACCTGCATCACGCTGCGCGCCAGGTCCAGCGCGGCGCCGTACGGACCGCGCAAATGCGTCAGCTCCCAGGCGTTTTCCAGGGCGCGGCTGGCCAGCTCCGCGTTGCCCTGCGCCGCTGCGCGCCTGCACGCGGCCACGAAGTTGTCCAGGTCCGCGCCGGTATGCGTGGATGCGCCGCGCCAGTCAAGGCCGGCGAAATGCGCACAGTGGCGCGACTCGCTCTCACGCAGCATCTGCGGCCCGCTGCCGGCGAACCGGCCCGGCGTCTGCAGGTGCTCGGCGGCGTATTCCTTCACGCTGACCAGCAGGTCGAACCTGTCGTCGGCCAGCCCGCGAACGAAGGATTTCTGCACCAGCGACTGCAGCAGGTCCATGACCCAGGGCGCATCGTCGCCCACCCGGACCACCGCCTCGGCCGAGGCGAGGTCGAAGCCGCCCTCGAACACCGACAGCTGCGCCAGCGCCGCCTTTTCCGGCTCGTCGAGCAATTCCCATGACCAGTCGAACACCCCGCGCAGCGTGGCTTGCCGGCCGCGGCCGCGCGCGGTCGACGACAGCACGGCGAAGCGATTGGAAAGCCGGGTGAGCAGGGCCGCGGGCGTCATCACATTCACCCGCGCTGCGGCCAGCTCGACAGCGAGCGGCAGCGCATCCAGCAGCACGGCCAGGCGGCCGATCGCCGCGCTGTCTTCCGCGGTCGGCTCGAAGCCGGGCTTGGCCGCGCGGGCCCGCTGCAGGAACAGCCGGGCGGCGTCGGGTGTGTCGAGCGGCGGCACGATCAGCGTCTCCTCGCCCGGCAACCCCAGCAGCTCGCGCGTGGTGACCACGAATTGCGCCTCGGGCGCGCGCGCCAGCCAGCGGCCGAGCGTCGCTTCGGCGTGCACCGCGACCTGCTCGAAGTTGTCGAGGATGACCAGGCAATTCGCGCGGCCCGCGATGACCTGTCCCAGTTGGGCCAGCGGGTCCTCGTTGGCGAGCGGAACGCCCAGGCCCTGCGCGACCGCATCGGCGATGCCGTCGAGGCTGCCCGCCACCGACAGGTCGCAGAACCACACGCCGCCCGGGAAATCGCCGAGCCAGGACCAGCCGAATCGCGTGACCAGCCGCGTCTTGCCCATGCCGCCCATGGCCAGCACCGTCACCAGGCGCGCGCCGTTGTCGAAGCGGCGCGCCAGTTCGAGCAAGGTTTCGCCGCGTCCGACGAAAGTGTCGCGCTCCGCCGGCAGGCTGTGCCGGATCTCGCGCACCGGCACCCAGCGGTCCTGCGCGCGCACCACGCGGTAGCACTTGGCGGCATCCGTTGGCGGCGCGAACTGCGTCGCGCTGTCGCCCGCCTGGAACACCTCGACCGGATGGTCGAAGCCTTTCATCCGCCAATGCCCGTGCGATTCGACACGCAGCGTGCCTTCGAGGCCCGCGCGGGCCTGCTCGCTGAGCAGGGTCTGGCCGCCCAGCGCCATGGACATCACCCTGGCGGCCATGGCCTTGCCCGCGCCCTCGACCTCCAGCCGCTTGGCGCCGCGTTCCACGTCGGACGCGCTGTTCCTGCGCAGGATGACGGGCGCCAGGTGGATGCCGGCGCGCGCGGCCAGCGGCGGCTCCAGGGTCGCCAGCATGCGGTGGTACTGCAGCGCGAAGCCCGCGGCGTCGGCAACGCTGTCGAACAGCAGCAGCATGCCGTCGCTCTTGTCGATCTCGCGGCCGCGCCAGGCGGGCAACAGGTCGCGCGCGCAGCGGTCGTGCGCGGCCCAGACCGCGGCCATCGCGGCGTCGCCCAGGCGCTCGGTCAGCGACGTGCTGTCGACGATGTCCGTCAAGAGCAGTGCATGCGAGAGTTCGGCGATGGATTCGTGCATGGCGCAGGGTCCCCAAAAGGGAAAGGTGCCCTATAGTTTGTCACTTCTGACAAGGAGCCGACATGCTCGACCTGGTCACCGGCATCGCTTCCGACCTGACGCGCCCGTTCGATACCGCCCGGGGCGCGGCCGGGGTCGTGGCGACCTTCCTGGGGCTTGCGCTCGTCGTCGGGGCTTCGTTCGTGCGGACGATGGTGCCGCTGCGGACCCTCACGGTGCTCAGCAACGTGCTGCTGCTGACGGCGGCGGTGCTCAACCCTAACCCCGCATCGATCCTCATCTATTTGGTACTGATCCCGCTCAACAGCTACCGGCTGATGGAGATCGTCCGCCTGACCCGCCGCGTGATCGAGGCGTCCGAGCAGCGCGAGCTGTCGGGCGTCTGGCTCAAGCCCTACATGAAGTCACGGCGCCTGCCGGCGGGCACCATGCTGTTCAGCAAGGGCGACCCCGCGGACTCGCTGTACCTGCTGGTGGAGGGCGAGCTCGAATGGGTCGAGATCGGCAAGCGGCAGGCGCCGGGCGAGCTGTTCGGCGAGATTTCCTTTTTCGCGCCGGACCACGCCCGCACCCTGTCGGCGCGTTGCGTCACCGAATGCGTGGTGCTCGGCATCGTGGAGTCCACTTTCAAGCAGCTGTATTTCCAGAACCCGACATTCGCTTTCCACGTGTCCGGGCTGATCACCCAGCGGCTCGGCGCCGACATCGAGCGGCTGCGCAAGAGGGTCGGCGAACTGGAGGCGCAGGCGTCCGAGCGGGCGTCAGCGCCGGCGATTTCCGCCTGAAGGCAAGGACCGGCGAATGGCACTTCTGGGGCCCGCGGCGATTGCGATGTGGTGGGACATGGCGCCGGCGTATCGCGTTGAATTCGAGGACTGGCACTCGCACGAGCACTTTCCCGAACGGCTGGGCATCCCCGGCTTCCTGCGCGGCTCGCGCTGGGCGGATGCATCCGGCGGGAACGGATTTTTCGTGATGTACGAGCTGGATGCCTACGACATCCTCACGTCCGCCCCTTACCTCGAACGCCTCAACGATCCGACGCCCTGGTCCAGGAAATTGATGCCGCACCACAGCAACATGGTGCGCAGCCAGTGCCGGGTGCTCGAGAGTTGCGGCGGCGGCATCGGCCGGTCGCTGCTGACGCTGCGCTTGTCACCGGCGCCCGGACGCGGCGATGCGCTGCGGCGACACTTGCGCGACCTGCTCGGCGCGATCCCCGCTCGTGCGGGCCTGACGGGCGGTCACTTGCTGCAAACGCAGACACCGGACATCCCGCCAACGCAGGAGCAGAAGATTCGCGGCGGCGCCGATGCGGCGGCGGACTGGGTGGTGCTGGTCGGTGGCTATGAATCCGGCGTGCTGGAAGCCTTGCTGTCGGATGAGTTGAGCGCCAGCGCGCTGGCTGGTGCCGGAGCGCTGCCGTCCCAGGCCAGCGGCGTCTATCGCCTTCGCCTGGCGATGACGCCGGCGGACCGCGCCGCGATCAAGACCTGACGACCACCGCGCAGGCCAGCCGCGGCCCGGAGTTGCCGGTGGGCTGGGTCTTGAAGTCGTCCGGGTCGCGATGCACGATCAGGCCCCTGCCGACGATGTCGGTCGCACCGCTGCCCACGCTGATGGTGGTGGACTCATAGTTGAACTTCGCCGTGCCGCTGGCATCGGCCTTGAGCACCGGCAGGTCGCCGGCATGGTGCTCGCCCATGTCGTGGTTGCCGTGCGCCGCGCCGGTGGGATTGAAGTGGCCGCCGGTGCTCATGCCGTCGGGGCTGGAGCAATCGCCTTTTTCGTGGACGTGGAATCCGTGCTGGGCATCGGGCTTCAGGCCGCGGACTTCGCCGCTGACCAGCACCTTGTTGCCCGACTGGACGAACTGCACCGTACCCGTGACGGAATTTCCGGCCGTGGGCGCCAGCGTGGCGACGGCGCGGGGGCCGGCCGGGGTGGCGCAGCCGGCCAGGGCGGCTGCGGCGGCGAGGATGAGGGTGGCGTGCAGTCGCTGGGCCATGGCATGTCTCCGTTGTTGTTGGACTCGGCGCTCACTTTAGGCCCAAGCGCCCGGCCGGGCAATCCTCGAAAACTATCGCTTCAACAGCCGCAGCAGCCGCTCCAGCCCGCGGTCGCGGATGTTGTGCAGGCGCAGCTCCTCCAGGGTGCGATGCGCGTACTCGGCGGTGGTGCCGTAGATGCCGGTGGCCTGCTCGAAGATGCTGCGGTACTCCTCTTCGGTCAGGGTGCCGGTGTGGCTCGGGCTCTTGCGCGACAGCGTGAAGGCCAGCGCCTGCACCGGCCCGTGGCTGGTGTGGCAGGTCAGCCACCTGGGGTCGTAGACGGCCAGGGACATTTCGCGCGTCCACAGGCGGGTGAGGATCTCCTGCCCGCTGTGCCTGGGGATGCGAAACACCATGCCCTGGCACGAGCCGCCCGACAGCATGCCGAACACCAGGCCCGGCCGCTCCGGCGTGCCGCGGTTGATGCGGCTCCACATCTTCAGCGCGCGGTGCCAGCCGTGCACCTTCGCGGGCCTGCGCTCCGCGAATTCGAAATCGGGCTTCCAGATCAGCGAGCCATAGCCGAAGATCCACAGGTCCTCGTGCCCGCCCCATTCCTGCAGCGCCTTCTCAAGCATGGGCGCCGGGTCGCGCAACGGCTTCAACACATCTGTCATCCGCGCCACTTTAGCGCCCCGCGCTTGCCCCCGCATGTTGGTAACCGGTTCGTAACGCCGCCACACACGCAATGCGCCTTTCCGGGGTACGATGAAACCTGTAATTTAGTTACCAGACGAGATGAAACTCCACCCCGCCGTCAGCGCCGTCACCGAGCGCATCCGAGAGCGCAGCGCGCCGCAACGCACGGCCTACCTGCAGCGCTTGGACGAGGCCGCGAACCGCGGCCGCGGCGCCGACCGCATGGGCTGCGCCAACGTCGCCCACGCCTTCGCCGGCCTGCCCGCCAACGACAAGTTCAAGGTGGTGGCCGAGAAGGCGCCCAACATCGGCATCGTCAACGCCTACAACGACATGCTGTCGGCCCATGTGCCGCTCGGCCGCTATCCCGACTTGATCAAAGACGAGGCGCGCAAGCACGGCGCCACCGCGCAAGTGGCGGGCGGCGTGCCGGCCATGTGCGACGGCGTGACGCAGGGCACGCCGAGCATGGAGCTGAGCCTGTTCTCGCGCGACGTGATCGCGATGGCGACGGCGGTGTCGCTCAGCCACGACATGTTCGACGCCGCGCTGATGCTGGGCATCTGCGACAAGATCGTGCCGGGCCTGCTGATCGGCGCGCTGCACTTCGGCCACCTGCCCACGGTGTTCGTGCCGGGCGGGCCGATGCCCAGCGGCCTGTCCAACAGCGAAAAAGCCAAGGTGCGCGAACTGGCGGCGCAGGGCAAGGTCGGGCGCCCCGAATTGCTCGATGCCGAACAGCGCGCCTACCATTCGCCGGGCACCTGCACTTTCTACGGCACGGCCAACAGCAACCAGATGCTGATGGAAGCGATGGGCCTGCACGTGCCGGGCACGGCGTTCGTGAACCCGGGCAACGAACTGCGCGACGAACTCACGCGCGAATCGGTGCGCACCGTGCTGGGCATCGTCAAGGCCAAACGCTTCGCGCCGATCGGCCGGCTGGTCGACGAGCGCGCCATCGTCAACGCGATGTCGGCGCTCTTGGCCACCGGCGGGTCCACCAATCACCTGATCCACTGGGTGGCGGTTGCGCGCTCCGCCGGCATCACGATCGACTGGGACGATTTCGCGCAGCTGTCGGCGGTGGTGCCGCTGCTGGCGCGCGTGTACCCCAACGGCTCGGCCGACGTGAACCAGTTCCAGGCCGCCGGCGGCCCGGGCTTCGTCATCCGCGAGTTGCTCGACGCCGGGCTGATGCACGAGGACGTGCTGACGGTGCGCGAAGGCGGGATTCGGGAGTTCACGCGGATACCCGCCCTCACCCCAACCCTCTCCCAGGGGGAGAGGGAACAAGTCATTTCCTGGCACGACATCGGTCCCTCCCGCGCCACCGACATCGTCCGCCCGGCCGCGGAGCCGTTCAGCGCCACCGGTGGCTTGAAGCTCCTCACCGGTAACCTCGGCCGCAGCGTGATCAAGGTGTCGGCCGTGCCCGATGACCGCCATGTGATCGAAGCGCCGGCCCGCGTCTTCGATGCGCAGGAGGAACTGCTGCGCGCGTTCAACGCCGGCGAGATGGAACACGACCTCGTGTGCGTGGTGCGCTGGCAGGGCCCGCAGGCCAACGGCATGCCCGAATTGCACAAGCTCACGCCGCCGCTGGCGGTGCTGCAGGGACGCGGCTTTCGTGTTGCGCTGGTCACCGATGGCCGCATGAGCGGCGCGTCGGGCAAGGTGCCGGCCGCCATCCATGTGTCGCCCGAAGCCGCGGTCGGCGGACCGCTGGCGAAGTTGCGCGACGGCGACATTGTGCGAGTGGACGCCGTGGCGGGGACGCTGGAGGCGCTGGTGCCACCGCAGGAATGGGCGGCGCGCGACAATGCCGCCATGCCCGACACCCTGAAAACCGCCAACGGCCTGGGCCTGGGCCGCGACCTGTTCGCCGCGTTCCGCCGCAACGCCTTGATCGCGGAAGAGGGCGCCTGCACATGGCTGTAGCAAACGCCGGCCCGCTGACGCCGCACGCCGTGATGACCGACGCGCCGGTGATTCCGGTGATCGTCCTTTCGGATCTGGCCCACGCCGTGCCGCTGGCGCGCGCGCTGGTCGCGGGCGGCATCCGGATGCTGGAGGTGACGCTGCGCACGCCGGTGGCGCTGGCCTGCATCGAAGCCATCGCGCGTGAAGTGGCCGAGGCCGTGGCCGGCGCCGGCACCGTGCGCAGCGCGGCCGACGCGCAGGCCGCGGCGATGGCCGGCGCGCGCTTCGCCGTCAGCCCGGGCTACACGCACGCTGTCGGCAAGGCCTGCCATGAATTGGGATTGCCGCTGCTGCCCGGCGTGGCGACCGGCGGCGAGATCATGGCGGCGCAGGAAGACGGCTACACCGAACTCAAGTTCTTCCCCGCGCTGCAGGCCGGCGGCCTGGCCATGCTCAAGGCCTGGCAGGGGCCGTTCGGCGACGTCAAGTTCTGTCCCACCGGCGGCATCACCGCGGCCAATGCCGCGGAGTTTCTGGCGCTCGCGAACGTCGTGTGCGTCGGCGGCTCCTGGCTGACGCCGGCGGACGCCATCGCGCAGGGCGACTGGGCGCGGATCACGCAGCTGGCGCGGGAAGCTACTGCGTTGAAGGGCTGACTCACTCCGCTGTATTTTTGAACGCAGAGGGCGCAAAGGTTACGCAGAGGTCGCAGAGAAAACAGCCAAAAAGTATTGGTATTCCTCTGCGTTCTCTGCGAATCCTCTGCGCCCTCTGCGTTCAAGAAACCGATGCGCGTGCAGCCTCAGCCCAGTTCGTTCTCCCGCTGGATCAGCTCGATCTTGTAGCCGTCCGGGTCGGTGACGAAGGCGATCACGGTGGTGCCGCCCTTGACCGGCCCTGCTTCGCGCGTGACGTTGCCGCCGCCGGCGCGGATTTTCTCGCAGGACGCATACACGTCCGGCACGCCCAGCGCGATGTGGCCGTAGGCCGTGCCCAGCTCGTAGTGGTCGACGCCGTGGTTGTAGGTCAGCTCGATCTCGGCATGGTCCGGGTTGGTGCCGTAGCCGACGAAGGCCAGCGAGTAATTCTGCTCGGGCCGTTCGGTGGTGCGCAGCAATTTCATGTCGAGCACACGGGTGTAGAAATCGATGGAGCGTTGCAGGTCGCCGACGCGCAGCATGGTGTGGAGGAGTCTCATGGCGCGATTATGAGCGCTCAGCGCGCCGGCTGCGCGGCGCCCAGCGGGGCCGACGCCGACTCGGGGCTGGACGATTGCATGTCGCCGGAGCCCAGGAAGCGGATCGGCCTGTGCGTGTGGACCGACATGCCGCCCAGCACGTCGCCCAGGGCGTACATCAGCGTCGCCGGGTCCAGCTCCTGCTCGTGCTCGTCCAGCAGCGCCGCGGCCACGTGGAACTGCAGCGTCACGTCGCCGGTTTCCTGGGGGCCGGGCCGCAAGCCGGCGGCCAGCAGCCGGGTCGCGCGGTCGGTGACCAGGGCGCGCGACTCGATGGCTTCCAGGATCAGGCCGAAGCGGGCTTCGCCGACGCGGCCGGTGGTGTCGACGTCGCGCACCAGTCGGCGCAGCAGGATGACGCCGCGCAACAGGCATTGTTCGGCGACCGCCGAGCCGTGCTGCTCCTTGATCCAGCCGTAGTTCGCCATCTCGATCAGCATCACGGCCGCGCCCTCGCGGCGCTTGCGGAACCGCGCGATCGCCTGCGCCAGCCGCGCCCCGAAAACGCGGGCCGTCAGCAGGCCGGTGAGCGCGTCCTGGCTGGAACTGGCCCGTTGCCGGAACTCCGCGCCGCGGCGCTCGCGCGACCGGTTGTGCAAGGCGCCGAGCAGCAGCGGCAGGTCCAGCGCGATGGCGCTGACCAGCGCGTACTCGGTGACCCACGACGCCTGCACCCAGCCGAAGACGCTGGCCAGCGCCAGCGCCACCGCAAACGCCAGTGGCAGGGCGCCGGCCATCATCCACACGCCCACTTCGTCGCCGCGGCTCCAGGCCAGGCTGGCCGCGGCCAGCGAGAGCACCGCCACCGCCAGCAGGTAAAGCCCGAGGATCGCCACGCCGGCGGGCCGGTCGATGGCCAGGTAGATCGCCGCCAGCGGCGGCCCCGCCATGCCGGCGCCGAAGATCACGCGGCCCAGCCAGCGATGGCGCGTCACGACGCCGCTCAGGCTGCGCACGATCAGCAGGGCGGCGCTGGCCGCCAGCAGCGCCAGCACGCCGGGCGCCGCGTCGATCCAGAAGCCGCTCTCCGGCCACAACAGCTGTCCCGCGACGCCGGTGTAGGCGGCGACGGCCAGCAGGCTCACCACCGCATAGAGCGTGTACCAGCCGTAGCCGCTGTCGCGCAGGACCCAGCCGCGCGCGGCCGTCAGGCCGATCAGCAGCACGATGGCGCCGAACAGCACGCCCAGCCCGAGGTATTCCATCTGCATGCGCTGGTCGTGGCTGGCCACGGTCACCAGCCGCACCGGAAGGCTGACGGGCGTGGAGTGGCGGACCTTGAGATAGATGTCGCGCGTTTCGCCCGCGGGCAGGTTCACGCGGAAGAAGGGATAGCGCCCCGGCTCGGGCCACAAGGCCTTGTCGATGGTGTCGCCCGCCGCCTGCCCCTTCCAGGCCCCCGACAGGTCGCGCTGGTACACGGTGACCGAATCGAGCACCGGCATCGGTACCTGCAGCACCCACTCGGGCTGGGCGTCACGGCCGCGCAGCAGCGACAGGCGCATCCAGAGCGTCTTGCCGCGGCCCAGGTGGTGGATCACCCGCTCCGGCCGGACCTCGAATTGCCCCAGGCCCTGGGCCACCTGGTCGATGGTGGCGGAATCGCCCGCTTCGACCCAGGCCGCTCCGGAAGTGGAAACGTCCAGGGATGCTTGCGACAGCGAGATGACGGGAGGTTGCGGCGGCGCCGCACCGCCGGGCTGCGCCGCGGCCCCGAAGGCGGCGGCGGACAGGGCCAGCGCGCAGACCCAACGACGGGATTCGATGCGGCACATCGGATGCCATTGTGCAGGGTGGTGGCGCGTCCAGCAATAGTGCATGACTGGAGCGATTGGGCGTTATGCTGCGTCATCGCCATGGTCCAGATCCCCAACGTCACCCTCGCCGTCGTGGCCGACGCGCGCAGCATTGCCGAGATGTCGCGCGATTACATCGAGTACGGGCTGGGCTGGAGCTGGACCCATGCGCGGGTGCTCAAGGCGATGCAGGACCGGGCCACCAACGTGGCGATCATCCGTGAGCAAGGCTTCGTCCTGGGCTTCGGCATCATGCGCTACGGCGAGCAGCGGGCCCACCTGACGCTGCTGGCGGTGCAGCCGGCCCAGCGCAAGCGCGGGCTCGGCGCCGTCCTGCTCTCCTGGCTGGAAAAATGCGCCGTCACTGCCGGGCTGGAGCGCGTGCAGCTGGAAGCCCGCGCGGACAACCCCACCGCCATCGCCTTCTATCGCGAGCAGGGCTACGAGCAGGTCGGCACCGTGCCCGGCTATTACCGCGGCACGTTGGACGCGGTGCGGCTCGAGAAAGGGCTCTGGACTCCGTCCGGCCAGCCCCTGGGCTGACCGCGCGCCTCGATATCCGCGCCTGCCGCCAGGCAGAGGTCTTCGCGAAAGCGCCCGGCCACCAGTTGCACGCCGACCGGCGCGCTGGCGCACATTCCCGTGTTGACGCTCAGCGCGGGCAGGCCCGTCACCGGCAGCGCGATCATCGGCATCTGCGCGCGCCAGACGCGCTCGTAGGCTTCGGGTCCCTGCAGGTCGAGGTCGTTGGGGAAGGGCAGTTCCGCGCAGACCGGCAGCAGCACGACCGGGTAGCGCTCGAGAAACAATTGCCAGGCCCGCGCGATGCCCAGGCGCCGCGACAGGGCCGACGAGAATTCCGGCAGGCCGATGGAGCTCGCTATTGCCGCCTGGCCGGCCAGCGCCGCGATCGCGCCGGGATCGCCCTCGCGCTGCGCCGCCTGCACCAGCGCTTCGTAGCCGTCCCCCATCCACAGCGCGACCTGGATCGCGACTGCTTCCTTCAACGGCGGCAGCTCGCCCACTTCGTCGACAGTCCAGCCCGCATCGCGCAGGCGCCCGGCTGCATCGAGCAGCGCGGCGCAGACTTCGGGCTGTGTGTCCAGGCCGTCGGGCCGCAGGCACATCGCCACGCGGCGCGGCAGCACCGGTCCTTCCAGCGGCGCGGGCACCCACCACGGGTCGCGCGCATCGGGCCGCGCCATCGCCTGCAACCCCAGGCGCAGGTCGGCGATGGTCCGCGCGATCGGGCCCGACACCGCCATCAGCTGCCCGCCGATCGGCCGGTCCACGGTGGCGGTGGCGTTGTACGCGGCGACGCGCCCGAGCGAAGGCCGCAGGCCATGAATGCCGCAGGCGTAGGCCGGATAGCGGATCGAGCCCGCGATGTCGGTGCCGTGCGCGAGATGGCAGATGCCGGACGCCACCGCGGCGGCCGAACCGCCGGATGACCCACCGGGCGTCAGTGCCGGATCGTGCGGATTGCGCGTCGTGCCATGCAGCAGGTTGCCGGTGAACCAGCGGTAGCTGAATGCGGGCGTGTTGGTGCGGCCCACCGCCACGGCGCCGGCGTGCAGCAGGGCGTCGACCACCGGGCTGCTGCTGCGCGCGACCAGGTCTTTCTGCGACCGCAGTCCGTTGGTGGTCGCGTAGCCGCAGTGGTCGACGTTGACCTTGGTGCAGACGCTGACGCCGGCCATCGGCCCGGCGTCTTCGCCGCGCGCGATCGCTTCGTCGATCTGCCGTGCCCGCGCCAGCACTTCATCGGGGCGGCATTCGACCACCGCGTTCAGCGCCGGGTTGACGGCTTCGAGCCGCGCCAGCGACGCCTGCGCAACTTCCGTTGCGGAGACTTCGCGCGTGCGCACAAGGTTGGCGATGCCGGTGGCCGAGAGTGTCCAGAGTTCGGGGATGGTCATGGCGTGCCTTGGGTCGGAAGGCTCCAGCCTGCAGCCTTCCGGGGCTACCGTCAATATCCTGCGCGCAAAACTGCTATGTTCCGGCGCATGAATACTTCCGCGCGCTTCACTCTCTACTCAGGCCCACTCAGCATGTTCGGCGCCAAGGCGCAGATCGCCGCGCTGGAGAAGGGCCTGGACTTCGAGCTGGTCATGGTGCCGTTCGACTTCACGGCCCTGTACACGCCCAAGCACCCGGAAGTGCTGCGCGTCAATCCCAAGCGGCAGGTGCCGGTGCTGGTGCACGGCGACCTGGAAATCTTCGACTCGACGCAGATCTTCGAATAGCTGGAAGACCTGCAGCCCAACCCCGCGCTGTGGCCGCGCGACCTGCGCGAGCGCGCCCGGGCGCGGCTGCTCGAACACAAATCCGACGAGGTCTATTTCCCGCACGTCGTCCGGCTGATGAGCCTGGAGCAGGACTTGCAAGGCGATGCCGCTGTGGCTGCGATCAGCGCCGCGTCGCAGTTCTATCGGGAGATGGAGGCGCAATTGCAGGGCCGCGACTACCTGGCGGGAAGCTTTTCGTTCGCCGACATCGCGTTCTACATGGCGGCGCTGTTCGGCGAGCGAAAGGGCGCGCCGCTCGGTGCCGATACCCCGCGGCTGCTGGCGTGGCGCGATCGCATGACGCAGCGGCCCGCGGTGCGCACCGTGGCCGGCGCGATGGCCGCGTGGCTCGCCTCGGTGGGGCGGCCGGTGCCGGCCTTCCTGCGCGGACTCTGAACTAGCGAAGCACCAGCACCGGGATGTCGCTGTGCGTGAGCACGTGCTGTGTTTCGCTGCCCAGCAGGATGCGCTTGAGCCCCTTGCGGCCATGCGAAGCCATGACGACCAGGTCGCACTTGTGCTTCCTGGCGGCGGCCATGATCGCTTCGGCGATGAGGTCGGATCGCGAGACGACCGCCTTGGCCACGACACCCGCGGCCTGCGCCATCTGCTGCACGGTGTCGACCACCGCCTGGCCCTTGTCGGCCCATTGTTTCTCGGTGCGCGCGACCTGTTGCGGTGAGACGGTGGCGCCGCCCTCGAAATAGCTGACGGGGTAGATCGGCACCACGTAGAGCGCAACCAGTTGCGCGTCGATCGAGGCTGCCAGGTCGATCGCGCTGCGAACGGCCTTGGTCGAAAGTGTGGTGCCGTCGGTGGCGATCAGGATTTTCTGGTACATGGCGTCTCTCCGGTGGTTGCTGCTTGCCGAAGCTTAGGCGCGGCGCACAGCGCGGTGTTTGATCCAGGTCAAACGCGGTGCAGACAGCCTCGCTTAGGCTGCAACCATGCAAACCGCCCTGGACGAGCCGGCCGAATGGGAAGGCTTCAGCCGCCCGCTGGCCGGGCGCGACGGCTGGCGCGAGTGCTACCTGGCGATCGAAGGGATGCACTGCGCCGCCTGCGCGCTCACGGTCGAGCATGCCCTGGCGCTGTTGCCCGGCGTCGACAACGTGCGAGTCAACGGGGCCAGCGCGACGGCCTTGATCGCGTGGTCGCCACGCCTGACCCGCCCGTCGGCCTGGCTGGCCGCGCTGGCGGGTGCGGGCTATGGCGCGCTACCCGCGGGCGACCTGCTGCTGGCCGCGCCGCGGCGGCAAGCGCAGCGCGTGCTGCTCTGGCGCTGGCTGGTGGCGGGCTTTTGCATGATGCAGGTGATGATGTACGCGGTACCGGCGTACGTGGCGTCGCCCGGCGACATCACGCCCGATATCGCCGGCCTGCTCGGCTGGGCGTCCTGGGTCCTGACGCTGCCGGTGGTGCTTTTTTCCTGCTGGCCTTTTTTCAGCACCGCGCTGCGTGACCTGCGGCACGGCCGCATCGGCATGGACGTGCCGGTGGCGCTGGGCATCGCCATCGCGTTCGGCGCCAGCACCGTCGCCACGTTCGATCCCACCGGGCCGCTGGGCCACGAGGTCTGGTACGACTCGGTGACGATGTTCGTCTTCTTCCTGCTGTCCGGGCGCCTGCTGGAGCAGCGGCTGCGCGACCGCACGGCAGGCTCGCTGGAAGCGCTGATGCGCCGGTTGCCGCAAACGATCGAGCGTGCGCTGCCCGGCGGCGGCTTCGAGCGGGTGCCGGTGCGCCGGCTGGTGGCGGGCGACCTGGTCCGTGTGCTGCCCGGTGAAATCTTTCCCGCCGATGGCGTCGTGACGGATGGCGAGAGCCAGGTCGACGAGGCCTTGCTGACCGGCGAGTCGATGCCCGTGCCGCGAGGCAAGGGGCAGTTGGTGGTTGCGGGCAGCCACAACTTGAGCGGCATGCTGGCCATGCGCGTGGAACGCATCGGCGAGCAGACACGCTATGCGCAGATCGTCACCCTGATGGAGCAGGCGTCGATGGACAAGCCGCGGCTGGCGCGGATCGCCGACCGCATCGCCACGCCGTTCCTGTTTGCGGTGGTGGCCGCCGCCGCCGCTGCCGCCGCATGGTGGTGGTCCACCGATCCGAGCCACGCCGTCGGCGTGGCCATTGCGGTGCTGATCGTCACCTGTCCCTGCGCGCTCTCGCTGGCCACGCCGGCCGCCACCCTCGCTGCCGCCGGCGCACTGGCCCGGCGGGGCGTGCTGGTCCGCCGGTTGCAGGCGCTGGAGGCTTGCGCATCGATCGACACCGTCGTGTTCGACAAGACCGGCACGCTCACCCTTGCGCCGATGGCGCTGCTCGCCACACGCTGCCGGCCCGGCATCGAGCCGGCGCGGGCGCTCGCGCTCGCCGGCGCGCTGGCGCAGCATTCGTTGCATCCGGCGTCGCGCGCCATCGCGGCGGCGGCCGGCAAAGTGGACTGCATCGCGACGGGCTTGACCGAGCTGGCCGGGCACGGCCTGCGGGCCACGGTGTCGCAAGACGGTGGCCGGCACGCGCGCCAATTGCGGCTGGGCGCGGCTTCGTTTTGCGATGCGCCGGCGCGCCGCCACACCGCGCTGGGCCTGGAGGTGCACCTGGCCGATGAAGCGGGCTGGCTCGCGGTGTTCGAATTCGACGAGGCGCTGCGCCCCGACGCGCAAGCAGCGATCGAAGCGCTGCGAGCGCAGGGCCTCTCGGTGCAATTGCTCTCCGGCGACCGCAGCGTGTCCGTGCAGCGGCTGGCCCGGCGCGTGGGCATCGAAGCTGCATGGGGCGACTGCTCGCCCGAAGGCAAATTGCGGCACGTCAGCCGGGCGCAGCGCCAGGGGCGCCGGGTGGCGATGGTCGGCGATGGCGTCAACGATGGGCCGTCTCTCGCGCGAGCGGACGTGTCGATCGCCATGGGGCAAGCGGTGCCGCTGGCGCAGGCCAAGGCCGATTTCGTGGTGCTGGGCGGCCAATTGGGCGCGATCCCGCTCCTGCTGTCGCAGGCGCGCCGCACCCGCCGGGTGGTCCGCGAAAACCTGCTGTGGGCGGCCGCGTACAACACAGTCTGCGTGCCGCTTGCCGTGATCGGCGCGATGCCGCCGTGGCTGGCCGGGCTCGGCATGGCTCTCAGCTCGCTGCTGGTGGTGGCCAATTCGGCGCGACTGGCCCGCCTGCCCGCGGAGCATTGAATGGACATCCTGTTCCTGCTGATCCCGCTGTCGGTGGCGTTGGCCCTGATCATCATCGCGGCGCTGGGCTGGGCCGTGTGGCGGGGCCAGTTCGAGGGCATCGACGCGGAAGCGCAGCGCATTCTCGAGGCGGATTGATATTCGTCAAGGCCGCGCAGCGCCCGCGGCCGGAAACTCGAAGCGTCACGACAAAAGGCGCTCACTATGAACCCAAACCCCGCGCAGGCCGCGCTCTACAACGACACCGTGGTGCGGCAGTTCTCCATCATGGCCGTGGTCTGGGGCGTGGTGGGCATGCTGGTGGGCCTGTTCATCGCCGCCGAACTGGCGTGGCCGGAATTGAACTTCGGCATTCCCTGGCTCAGCTATGGGCGCTTGCGGCCGCTGCACACCAACGCGGTGATCTTCGCCTTCGGCGGCTGCGCCCTGATGGGGACCAGCTACTACGTGGTCCAGCGCACCTGCCAGGTGCCGCTGTTCCTGGGCAAGCTGGCGTCGTTCCATTTCTGGGCCTGGCAGGCGGTGATCGTCGCCGCCGCCATCAGCCTGCCCATGGGCTACACGCAAGGCAAGGAATACGCCGAGCTGGAATGGCCGATCGACATCCTCATCACCATCGCCTGGGTGTCGTACGCCATCGTCTTCTTCGGCACCATCGGCATCCGCAAGGTGCGGCACATCTACGTGGCCAACTGGTTCTACGGCGCGTTCATCATCGCCGTGGCCATCCTGCACATCGTCAACAGCGCCGCGGTGCCCGCGGGCTGGATGAAGTCCTACTCGGCCTACGCCGGCGTGCAGGACGCGATGATCCAGTGGTGGTACGGCCACAACGCGGTGGGCTTCTTCCTCACCGCCGGCTTCCTCGGGATGATGTACTACTTCATCCCCAAGCAGGCTGGGCGGCCGGTGTACAGCTACCGGCTTACCATCGTGCACTTCTGGGCCCTGATCTTCACCTACATGTGGGCCGGCCCGCACCACCTCCACTACACCGCGCTGCCGGACTGGACCCAGTCGATCGGCATGGTGTTCTCGCTGATCCTGCTGGCGCCCAGTTGGGGCGGGATGATCAACGGCGTGATGACGCTGTCGGGCGCCTGGCACAAATTGCGCGACGACCCGATCCTGCGCTTCCTGATCGTCTCGCTGTCGTTCTACGGCATGAGCACCTTCGAGGGGCCGATGATGTCGATCAAGACCGTCAACGCCCTGTCGCACTACACCGACTGGACCATCGGCCACGTGCACTCCGGCGCCCTCGGCTGGGTGGGGCTGATCTCGATGGGCTCGCTCTACTACCTGATCCCGCGCCTGTACGGCCGCAAGGAGATGCATTCGGTGCCGGCCATCGAACTGCATTTCTGGCTGGCCACCGTCGGCATCGTGCTGTACATCGCGGCGATGTGGATCGCCGGCGTGATGCAGGGCCTGATGTGGCGCGGCATCAACGGCGACGGCACGCTCACCTACACCTTCGTCGAATCCGTCAAGGCCACCTATCCGTTCTACGTCGTGCGCGTGCTGGGTGGCGTGCTGTACCTCGGCGGCATGCTGGTGATGGCCTGGAATACCTGGATGACCGTCACGCAAGGCCGGTCGGTGCACGTGCCGGTGCCGGTGCTGGCGCCAGCCGCCGCCTGAACGAAAGAGCCCCATGAGCGACACGAAAACCTCTTCGGCCGGCTTCTCGCACGAGAAGATCGAGACCAACAACTTCCTGATGATCGTGCTGATCCTGCTGGTGATCGCCGTCGGCGGCCTGGTCGAGATCGTCCCGCTGTTCTTCCAGAAGTCGACCACCGAGCCGGTCACCGGGGTGGTGCCGCTGACCTCGCTGCAATTGGCCGGCCGCGACATCTACCTGCGCGAGGGCTGCTACAACTGCCACTCGCAGATGATCCGGCCGTTCCGCGCGGAGACCCTGCGCTACGGCCACTACTCGGTGGCCGGTGAATTCGTCTACGACCACCCGTTCCAGTGGGGCAGCAAGCGCACCGGCCCCGACCTGCACCGCGTCGGCGGCAAGTACAGCGACGACTGGCAGCGCATCCACCTGAACAACCCGCGCGACCTGGTGCCGGAGTCGAACATGCCCGCGTATTCCTGGCTTGACAAGGGCAGGGTCGACGCCGACGCCATCGGTTCGCACATGAAGGCGCTGCGAATGGTCGGCGTGCCCTATACCGACGCGCAGATCGCCGCGGCCGCCGGCGAAGTGAACGGCAAGACCGACATGGATGCGCTGGTGGCGTACCTGCAGTCGCTGGGCCTGGCCCTCAAGTAAGGATGGAAATCATGGACATCACCACATTGCGAGTGCTGGCGACGCTGCTGTGCTTCGCGACTTTCCTGGGAATCCTGTACTGGGCCTACGCCCGGCGCAACCAGGCGCGCTTCGACGAAGACGCGGCCATTCCCTTCCGGCAAGACTGACCCAGGAGCCGCCATGAGCGATTTCACCGGCAATTTCTGGTCCCTGTATGTGGCCGCGATGACGCTCGCGAGCGTGCTGGCCTGCGTGCTGCTGCTGTGGATCACGGCGCGCAAGAAGATCCCGTCCCGCGCGGACAACACCACAGGCCACGTCTGGGACGAGGACCTGCGCGAGATGAACAACCCGATGCCGCGCTGGTGGATGTGGATGTTCGTGGTATCGATCGTCTTCGGCCTGCTGTACCTGGTCGCCTATCCGGGCCTGGGCACGTACCAGGGCCAATTGGGATGGAGCACCCGCGCCGAGTATGCCGACGAGATCGCCAGCGCCGAGCGGGAACTGGCGCCGCTGTATGCGCAATTCACCGCCAAGAAGACCGAAGAGCTCGCCGGGGACGCTGTAGCGATGGGCATCGGCGAGCGCCTGTTCATGAACAACTGCGCGCAGTGCCACGGCTCGGATGCGCGAGGGAGCAAGGGCTTCCCCAATCTCGCGGATACCGACTGGCTGCACGGCGGCGCGCCCGCGAAGATCGTGGAGACCATCACGCGGGGCCGGCACGGCCAGATGCCGCCGATGGCCGCGGCCGTGGGCACGCCGGACGACGTGAAGAACGTCGCCAACTACGTGCTGAGCCTGTCCGGCAGCCCCAGCGACTCGGTTCGCGCCCAATTGGGCAAGTCGCATTTCATGGCTTGCGCGGCCTGCCACGGCGTCGACGGCAAGGGCAACCAGGCCCTGGGCGCGCCCAACCTGACCGACGACACCTGGCTGCATGGCTGGGGCGAGCAGGCCATCGTCGCGATGATCAACAACGGCAAGAGCAACGACATGCCGGCGCAGGCCGGCAAGCTGACCGAGGCGCAGATCCACGTGCTGGCGGCGTACGTCTGGGGCCTGTCGAACAAGCCGGAGCCGGCAAAGCCTTAAGTGTTGTCATACTGCCCCCATGAACATGCTGGCTGTCGGCTTCTGGGGTGCGTTCTTCGGCGCCGCGGGCCTGTGCCTGGTGGCCGCGCTCCTCGCCTTCACCGGGTCCGCGCGCCGGGTGGCGATAACCGGAGCGCTGGCGGCGCTGCTGTCGGCGGCGTATGCGCTGGTGTTCCTCGGTTGGATCCCGGTATCCGATGTGGCGCTGTTGCGGCGCCTCCAGGCATTGACGGCGATCGCGACGGCCGCGGTGCTGGCCTTGCTGCTGTTTGCGCTGCTGGGAACCTTTCGCGAGCGCGAAGCGCGCCGGCGGGTCCGCCTCGTCGTCGCCGTCCTGGCGGCGGTCGCGTTCGCCGCCGCCTGGCTGCTGCCCGCGGCCGACGCGCTCGAACTGGCGGTGCTGATCGACGTGGCGGTCGCGTTGTCGGCGATGGGCGTGTCGGTGACGAGCGCGTCCAGGGGCGAGCGCGCCGGCTGG
This sequence comes from Gemmatimonadota bacterium, assembly GCA_028287305.1. Lineage (GTDB taxonomy): Bacteria > Gemmatimonadota > Gemmatimonadetes > Gemmatimonadales > Gemmatimonadaceae > JAQBPX01. Next base: position 12,669 of record JAQBPX010000019.1, on the reverse strand, counting down.
CTCGCCCTGGCGGCGCTGCCCTGCGTCTGCGTCGGCGTCGCCGTGCTGGCCTGGTATGCGTTCCATCCGGAGAACACGCCATGGCAATTGCACGCGCTCAGCGCGATCGGCGGCATTGCCTACCTGCTGTGCATCGCCACGGCGATGTGGATCCGGTATGCCTACCTGATCGAAGTCAGCAAGGTGATGACGCACGGGCCGAACTTCGACCCGGTCACCTCGATGCCGGCCTACGAGACGGGGCGCCCGCCGGGAGATGCGTTCGCGCCGGCCGAAGGGCGTCCCAATGGGGTCATCGTCGTCTCGATCAGCAACCTCAAGATGCTGGAGGAGTTGCACGGCCGGGCCGCGTACAACCACGCGCTGTTCGTGTGTGCCTCGCGGCTTCGCCGCATGGCCTTGCCGGGTGCCGAGCTGTCGCGGCTGCCGGAGGACGGGTTCCTGCTGCTGCTGCGCAATCCGCCCGATCCGAACCAGATGGTCAAGTACGCGCGCCTCGTCTTCCAGCGGTTGTCGCGCGGGGTGGCCCTGGGCATCACCCGCGACATCACGGCCCTGGAAGCCAGCCGCGACACCTGGGAGGCCAGCGTTGGCGTCGGCCTGCTGATCGCCGCGTCGGGCGAGGCATTCGAACTCGCCATCGCCGGCGCGCGCGCGATGTCCCGCACGGCCTGGGGCTACCCGAGCCGCATGGCCTGGTACGACGAAGCCTCGCAGCAGATCGCGGAGCTGCCGACCGCCGACTGACCGGCCCGGCCGCGCCGCCGGAACGCGCGATAGGCCCGCGCAGCTGACCTGGATCAACACGCGGCTGCGGGAAAGCCCGCATCATCGGGCGATGAAAGTGATCCCCGTCACGCCCGTGCCGTCCGGCGGCCACGCGCCCGAGGCGCCCTACCAGGCGCAAAAGACGATCTACCCGCGCCAGGTCACCGGCGTGTTCGCGCGCTGGCGCTGGGGCATGGTCGTCCTGACGCAGCTGATCTTCTACGGCTTGCCGTGGCTTGAGTGGGGCCAGCGCCAGGCGGTGCTGTTCGACCTGGCCGCGCGGCGCTTCTACATCTTCGGGCTGGTGCTGTATCCGCAGGACTTCATCTACCTCACCGGCCTGCTGGTCGCCAGCGCGCTGTCGCTGTTCCTGTTCACGGCAGTGGCGGGGCGGCTGTGGTGCGGCTTTGCCTGTCCCCAGACCGTGTACACCGAGATGTTCCTGTGGATCGAGCGCAAGGTGGAAGGCGAGCGCATCAGCCGGATGCGGCTGGATTCGGCGCCGATGTCGCTGGAAAAACTGGTGAAGAAGTGGTTCAAGCACCTGCTGTGGATCGGGCTGGCGATGTGGACCGGCTTCAGCTTCGTCGGCTATTTCTCGCCCATCCGCGAACTGGGCATGGAGTTCCTGCAGACGCGCATGGGTTCCTGGGAAGTGTTCTGGGTGTTCTTCTACGGCTTCGCCACTTACGGCAACGCCGGCTTCCTGCGCGAGCAGGTGTGCAAGTACATGTGCCCGTATGCGCGTTTCCAGAGCGCGATGTTCGACAAGGACACGCTGATCGTGAGTTACGACGCGGCCCGCGGCGAACCGCGCGGTTCCCGCTCGCGCAAGGCCGACCCGGCCGCGCTGTCGTTGGGCGCGTGCGTGGACTGCAGCCTGTGCGTGCAGGTCTGCCCCACCGGGATCGACATCCGCGACGGGCTGCAGTACGAATGCATCGGCTGCGCCGGCTGCGTGGACGTGTGCGACACCGTGATGGACAAGATGAACTATCCGCGCGGCCTGATCCGCTTCACCACCCAGAACGCGCTGGCGCAGGGATGGAGCCCGGCGCAGATGTGGCGGCGGGTGCTGCGCCCGCGGGTGCTGCTGTACGGCGCCGTGCTGGCGGTGCTTTGCGCGGCGTTGCTGTGGAGCCTGGTGGCGCGCACGCCGCTGAAGGTGGACGTGGTCCGCGACCGCGGCGCGCTGTCGCGCCTGGTGGCCGGCGGCAACCTGGAGAACGTGTACCGGCTGCAGGTCATGAACGCCACCGAGCAGCCGCAGGACTATCGGGTCTCGGTGCAGGGCCTGCCGGGCCTGCTGCTGGCGTCGCCCGCCGACGTGACCGTGGGCCCCGCCGAGTCGCGCTGGGTCGCCGTGCGGCTGCAGATTCCCGACGGCTCGGCGGCGCCCGGCTCGCACGCTATCCATTTCGACATCGGCACTTCCTCGGGCGACGCGCACGTGAGCGAGAAGTCGGTGTTCCTGGTACCCCGATAAGGAGTCATGTATGAAGGCAAGCTCATCTGTAAGCGGTCCCTGGTGGCGCTACGGCCATGTCTGGCTGGTGATCTCCGGCCCGGCCATCGTGGTGGTGGCGGGGCTGGTCACGGCCTGGATCGCCGTGCGCAACGCGGACCCGGTGCTGGCCGAGGACTACTATCGCCGCGGCATCGAGATCAACAAGACGCTGGCGCATGACAAGGCCCGGATGCCGGCATTGCAGGGCCGCAACCACGCGGCGACGCCGCCATAGGAGTAGATTCAGGGCTTTGGCCTCGAATCCCCTTGCCATTTTCCCGCGCCTACAGCGTTGACACAATCCTTCCCGGCCGCGACCCCGGCAACGCGGCGGCGCGCCTGGCGGGCCTGCTCGAATCGGCGATGGACGGCATCATCACGGTGGACGAGACGCAGTGCATCGTCTTGTACAACCTCGCAGCCGAGAAGATTTTCGGCTGGCCCAGTGACCAGGCCTTGGGCCAGCCGCTGGACAAGTTCATGCCCGCGCGCTTTCGCGGCGGGCACGGCGGGCACATCAAGCGCTTTGCCGCCACCGGCGTCACGTCGCGCCGCATGGGGGACGGCACGGTGATCTACGGCCTGCGCGCCAACGGTGAAGAGTTTCCGATGGACGCATCGATCTCGCAGCTCGATACCCCCGAAGGCAAATTGTTCACGGTGATCGTGCGCGACGTGACCGAGCGGGTACGGGCGCAGGAAGAACACAGCGCCTTTGCCGCCGCCGCCCACGCCATCCGCGAAGAAGAGAAGTCCCGGGTGGCGCGCGAACTGCACGACGAGTTGGCGCAAACCCTCACCGCGCTGAAGATGGACACGATCTGGGTGCGCGACAACGCGGCAGGATCGCCGGAAGTGGCCCGCGGCAAGCTGGACGACATGCTGGTGATGTTGGACCGGGCGGTCGCGTCGACCCGCCGCATTGCCGCCGACCTGCGGCCGCTGTTGCTGGACGACCTCGGGCTGGTGCCGGCGATCGAGTGGCTGGCCAGCAATTTCAGCCAGCGCAGCGGCGTGGCCTGCACACTGTCGGTGAACGAGGAGCTGGAGCTGCACGAGCCGTACGCCACGGCGGTCTTTCGCATCGTCCAGGAGTCGCTGGCCAACGTGGCCAAGCATGCGGCCGCTTCGCAAGTGACGATCAGCATCGAGAAGATGGGCGAGACGGTGGTGCTGGCCGTCCGCGACAACGGCCGCGGCTATTCGCTGTCGGCACCGCGCAAGGCCCAGTCGCTGGGCCTGCTGGGCCTGCATGAACGGGCGCAATTGCTCAGGGGCGTGGTCGCCATCGAAAGCGAACCCGGCCGCGGTACCCGCGTGGAGGTGCGCATTCCGCTGCAGACGGCGCAGGCCGCGCCATGATCAGGATCGTCATCGCGGACGACCACGCCATCGTGCGCGAAGGCCTCAAGCGCATCGTTTCGGAGGTGCGGGACATGCAGGTGGCCGGCGAGGCCGCCGAGGGCACCGAGGTCATGCAGCGCGTGCGCGAGCTGGAGTTCGACGTGCTGGTGCTGGACCTGTCAATGCCCGGTCGCAGCGGGATGGAGCTGATCAAATTGGTGAAGGCCGAAAAGCCGCAATTGCGCATCCTGATCCTGAGCATGCACCAGGAATTGCAGTACGCCGTGCGCGCCATCAAGTCCGGTGCCAGCGGCTACCTCACCAAGGAGAGCGCGCCCGCGCAACTGGAGCAGGCGATCCGCAAGATCGCCGGCGGCGGCGCTTTCGTCACCGCCGAAGTGGCCGAGCAACTGGCGCTGGGCGCCATGCCCGGCGCACCGGCCGCGGCGTCGCACGAGTCGCTCTCGGCCCGCGAGTTCGAGGTGCTGCGGCTGCTCGCGGCCGGCGTGTCGGTCACCGAGATCGCGACGCGCCTGAACCTGTCCGCCAAGACCGTGAGCACGCACAAGGCCAACCTGATGCAGAAGATGGGGCTGCAAAACGCGAGCGAACTGGTCCGCTACGCGATGAAGCACGGCCTGGCCGACCCGCTCGAGCCCTAGAAGCCTGAGCGACGGAAAAGCTTTGTCATGCCGGGCCCGATCCGGCATCCAGGCCTCGTGCGCGATCCCGGGCCGCCGTATTTTTGAACGCAGAGGACGCAAAGATCACGCAAAGGACGCAGAGAAAAACCAACAAAGATTTTGGCATTCCTCTGCGCCCTCTGCGAATCCTCTGCGCCCTCTGCGTTCAAAAAGACAGCAGCTCGCGCATCCATCGCCCGGCACAGGCGCCTAGGGCGATTCCTAGCCGGCCTCGGCGCCGGCCAGCGCGATTTTCGGGCGCGGCCTAGGGCGCGATTCAGGGTGCGCCGATACCCAGGCGGGCCGCGTGCGGCCAAAGTGGGCACATGCCGCACCGCATCGTTCCCATCAAGGTTTTCCTGGCCGACGACTCCGTCCTGATACGCGCCCGCGTCGCCCGGATGTTGGGCGCGCCGATGACCGTCGTCGGCCAGGCCGAGACCCCGCAAGGCTCCATCGACGGCATCCTGTCCACCCGCCCCGATGTGGTGGTGCTGGACGTCCAGCTCGAAGGCGGGCCCGGCCTGGATGTCATGCGCGCCGTCCGCGCCGCGCAGCCGGAGATCGCGTTCGTGGTCTTCAGCAACAACTCCGGACCCGCCTACCGCCAGCGCTACCTGCGCGAGGGCGCTGTGCGCTTCCTCGACAAGAGTTCCGAATTCGACCAGCTCCCCCAGGCCGTGGCCGCCGCGCCGCGGCTCCTGCCGGCCACCAAACCCCAACCCCAATAAGCCCGAGGAACCCCATGCACGCCGCAATGCTCGAAGCACCTTCCCGCTCCGTCCGCACCACCATCTACTCCGTACCGGTCCCGTCGGTGATTGCCATCAAGACGCACTGCTCCAGCTGCCACCTGCGCGACCTGTGCCTGCCCTGTGGCCTGGCCGAGGCCGACGTCGACAGCCTCGACGGCCTGATGTTCGCCCGCCGCAAGGTCAAGGCCGGTGAGGCGCTGTACCTGGAGGGCGACAAGTTCCTCTTCATCTACGCGGTGCGCAGCGGCACCTTCAAGGCGAGCCTCACGCTGGCCGACGGCCGCGACCAGGTCAGCGGCTTCTACATGGCCGGCGAGTTGATGGGGCTGGACGGCCTGGCGCAGGGCGCCTATGCCAGCAGCGCGATCGCACTGGAAGACACCGAGATCTGCGCCATTCCGTATTCGCTGCTGAGCGAGTTGTCCAGCAGCGCCGCCAACATGCAGCACGTCGTCACTCGCCTGATGAGCCGCGAGATCGTGCGCGAGCACAGCCTGATGATGCTGCTCGGCAGCATGAACGCCGAGGAGCGGCTGGCGGCCTTCCTGCTGAACCTGTCGCAGCGGCTGAAGGCGCGCGGCTATTCGGCCCATGAATTTCACCTGCGCATGTCGCGCGCGGAGATCGGCAGCTACCTGGGTATGAAGCTGGAGACCGTCAGCCGCACCTTCTCGGCCTTCGCGCTGCAGGGCCTGTTGGAAGTGGACAAGCGACACATCCGCATCGTCAACCCCGAAGGCCTGAAGCGCTCCTTCGAATTGCGCATGCGCTGAGCGCGGCGCCGTCACACACCCGCATTGGAAAACCAGATGAACACCGGCGCAGCGCAAATCATCCGCGACCAGCATAGCTCGATCACCGCGGTTCTCCGCTCGCTCGTGGCGATGGTCGACAAGGGCCCGGCCGACGAGCCGGAGCGGTTCTTCGACGTGCTGCGCGCGATGCTCTTCTACATCGACGAGTATCCCGAGCAGCACCATCACCCGAAGGAGTCGGACCTGCTGTTTCCGAAGCTGGTGCGCGCCGCGCCGGAATTGATGCCGGTGATCCAGGCGCTGGAAGCCGACCACATGAAGGGCGAGCACAAGGTGCGCGCCTTGCAGCACCTGCTGCTGGCCTGGGAGCTGCTGGGCGAATCGCGCCGCGCCGACTTCGAGCAGGCCGCCCGCCAGTACGTCAGCTTCTACCTCGAGCACATGCGGATCGAGGAAGTCCAGCTGTTGCCCGCGGCGCAGCGGCTGTTGACGCCCGCCGACTGGGCCGAACTCGACGCCGCCTTTCTCGCCGATCCCGACCCGCTGGGTGCCGGCGCCGGCCTACCGGGCTTCGACCGGTTGTTCACCCGGATCGTCCTCACGGCGCCGGCACCGATCGGCGTGGGCCGCAGCTTGCGGGAAGTCGAACCGATTTCAACTTGAACCGCGTCCTGCCTCAACCAGGCTGGGTCATGTAACCCATCCAGGGCCAGTAGGTCAGCGAAAAGATCACCAGCAGCACCGCCGCGGCCAGCGTCAGTGCCAGGCCGGTGCGGATGAAGTCGCGCGCATCGAATGTGCCGGTGCCATAAGCGATCATGTTCTGCGGCGCGTTCACCGGCAGGATGAAGCCGAAACTCACCACGAACTGCAGCAGCATGGTCATGCCGACCACGTTGATGCCGGGTGTCTTCACGGCGACCAAGACGCTGATGATGATCGGAATCATGGTCGAGGCCAGGGCCGTCGCGCTGGCGAAGCCCAGGTGAATCACCACCAGGAACAGCGACAGCAGCATCATGATCGCGAAGGCGCTGGCCTGTTGCAGCCCGAGGTTCTGCACGATCAGGTTGGCGAGCCAGCCGGCCGCGTTGGTCCGCAGCAGCGCGGTGCCGACGCTGATGCCGATGGCGAACAGCACCACGGTTCCCCACGGGAAGCCCTTTTGCGACTCCTTCCAGTCCATCACGCCCAGCCGCGGCAACAGCATCAGGGCGATGGCGGCGATGGTGGTCGACGAGGTGTCGAAGTCATGGAGCACCTTCTCGGTGGCCCAGAAGCCCAGCAGCACCAGCACGATCGCCAGCAGCTTCCATTCCCTGGCCGTCATGGGGCCGAGCGCGTCGCGCTGCAGGCGGATGGCGTCACGGCCACCGACGATCTCCTTGGTTTCCGGCTTCATCATGCGGGTCATGATGAAGTACAGCGCGACACTCGTCAGGGCGGAGAACGGCGCCCCGGCGATGAACCATTCGGCCCAGGTGATGGTGGCCTGCAGTTGCTTTTCGATGAAGCCCATCGCCACCATGTTCTGCGCCGCCGCGGTCTTGATGCCGATGTTCCAGATGCTGGCGGTCTGCGCCGCGGTGATCACCAGCAGGCCGGCGAAGCGGCTGCGCTTCTGCACCTTGAATGCCAGGATGAAGCCGATCATGATCGGCACCAGGCAGGCGACCCGTGCGGTGGTGCTGGGGACGATGAACGACAGCAGGAAGCCCACGGCCATCGCACCGATCACGATGTGGTTGGTGCGGGCATCCACCTTCGAGAGGACGAACAGCGCGATGCGGCGGTCCAGCCCGGTGGCGGTCATTGCCGCTGCGATGAAGCAGGCCGCGGCCACCAGGGCCACGGCGTTGTTGGAGAAGCCGGACAAGGCGAGGGTGAGCGCAGCGCCGGTGCCCATGTCGGCGCCCGCGGGCTTGGCCGCATCGGGCGCGTAGGCGAGCAGGAAAACCATGAGCGCGGCGATCACCACCGCACTCACCGCATAGTCGAGCGCCTCGGTCATCCAGACGATCACCGCGAAGGCGAGGATCCCCAGCATCAATTGGCCGGCTTGGGGCAAGCCTTCCGGCCTGGGCATCAGCACGATGGCAGCCAGTGCGGCCAGCGCGACGAACAGAGCCAGGGTCTTGATCCAGTCCCTGCCGGAATGCGCCGGCATGGGTTCGAGGATGGGCGGATGGAGGATGGCGCTCATGAGGGTCCTTTCAGCGCACCAGAACCAGCTTCTGGTACAGGCCGCCGTAGTAGGTCCGCTTCTCGGACGACGACGGTCTTGCGTTTGCCGGCAGGTATTGGGCGATGTCGTGTTCCCACAGGTCCATCGCATAGGGTTCGAGCGTGCGGAACACTCCCGTCATCAACGGGCGCAGCGGATGCAGCCGCACCGGGCGGTGGTAGTCCACGATCACGATCTTGCCGCCCGGCTTGACCACGCGCATCGCCTCGGACAAGGTCGCGCGGCGCACCGCCTCGGGCTGCTCGTGCAGCAGGAAGAACAGCAGCACCTGGTCGTAGCGCGCGTCGGGAGAGGGCAGGGCGCGCGAGTCGCTTCGCAGCAAGGTCACGCGCTCGTCGGCGGGCATCTTCGAGGCCAGGTTCTTGAGCTGGATCGGCAGGATGTCCACCACGTCCAGGCTGGCGTCCGGGGCCAGCCGTTGGCGCAGGCGGGGCGTGAGGTTGCCGTAGACGCAGGCGACCTGCAAGGTCCGGCCTGGCACCGTTTCACCGAGTTCCGCCAGCGCGGCGTCGCGCAGGCGTCCGTAGTTGCCGAAGAGGATCAGGTTCACCAGCCACTCGCGCTCGAACAGCCGCACCGCGCGCGGGTGCACATACGCCCACCAGTAAGCTTGCTCGAGGTACCGGGGAATCGCCGGCGCGAGCGGCAGGACGGCGCTCACCCCAGGACAAACCAGGCCGCGAGGCCCAGCCCCGCTGAAAACACCGCAGACACCAGCACGGCCACCAATTGCTTGGGGCTCATCTGGCTGGCCGTCCCGAATGTCATGAACACCAGCCCCAGCGCGATGAACACCGCGACGTCGGCCAGGCCATGGGTGATCCAATGGTGGCCGCTGAGGGAGGCCATGAACGCATTCAGGGCCGGGTAGGCTTCCTTGCCCCAGGTGAGCAGCGTGTTGAACACGATTGCGATCGCGGCCGACAGCGCGAACGCCGAGGAGGCGGGATTGAGCAGGATCGTGCTGCCCGAGGTTTGCGGGGCGTACCCGGCGACGTCGTCGAACTTGGCGGCATGCGTTGTCATGGCTGTGTCCTTTGGGTTGCGGATTGGAGAAGCGAAACCTTGACGCCGTAGTTGATGACGGCGCCCGCGCCTTCGATGGCAAAGCCCGACGCGGCGATCATTGCCGCCACCGACAGCACCATGGTGCGGGCCACCTTGTTGGCGAACAGCCGCTCGCGCGTCGCGAACGGCAGGTAGAAGGCCAGCAGGAGCGGGATGAAGAACAGGTGTTCCTTGGTTTCCATGAAGATCTTGTGCGCCCACGGCCACGGACCCTTCAGGATCAGCGCCTTGTCCGGCGAATAGAAGTTGACGTACCAGTAGCCGGCCAGGACCCATGACAGCAGCATGAACACCGCCACGGCCAGCGCCGCGATGCGGATGCGCCTGGCGTTGTCCGCGCCGGCGTTGAGGGTTTCGACGAACACCCACACGGCGGCCAATATGCCCAGCACCCCGAAGGTGGGATGGGCGAAAAGTATCAGGTCATTCATGGTGTCTGGCTCCTGGGGTTGGAAGCCCACTATGGCGCGGCCGGCACCGCGCGTGTTTGATCCAGATCAAGCGGTGGCGGCTTGGCAGGCCGCACAGTCAGCTCATCACCCCAAGCCCGCGAATGACCCACGTCTCCCCCGATCTGCTGCGCCGGTTCGACATCCCGGGGCCGCGCTATACCTCCTATCCGACCGCCAACCGCTTTGTCGAGGCGTTCACCGCCGCCGACTACGCGCAGGCCCTGGCGCAGCGCAAGGCCGGCCGCGCCGCGCTGGCTCAGCCGCTGTCGCTGTACGTGCATCTGCCGTTTTGCGAATCGCTGTGCTACTTCTGCGCCTGCAACAAGATCATCACCAAACACCACGATCGCGCGGCCCCTTACCTGCGCTTGCTTGCACGCGAGGTGGACCTGCACACCGCGCTGCTTGGCGTGGGCCAGGCCGTGACGCAATTGCACCTGGGGGGCGGCACGCCGACTTTCCTGTCCGATGAAGAACTGCGGACCCTGATGGCCATGCTCAGGCGCGGCTTCGCGCTGGCGCCCGGCGCGGAGCAATCGATCGAAGTCGATCCGCGCACGGTGGATGGCAAGCGGCTGGAAGTGCTGGCCGGCCTGGGTTTCAACCGCATCAGCTTCGGCGTGCAGGACTTCGACGCCGAGGTGCAGAAAGCCGTGCAACGCATCCAGCCGGCCGAACAGGTGTTCGCGCTGATGCGGGAGGCGCGCCGGGTCGGGTTCGACTCCATCAACGTGGACCTGATCTATGGCTTGCCCCGGCAGACCGCGCTGACCTTCGCGCGGACGCTGGAGCAGGTGCGCGAGCTGCGGCCCGACCGGATCGCGCTGTACGGCTACGCGCACCTGCCCCAGCGCTTCAAGCCGCAGCGCCGCATCATCGCGATCGAGCTGCCCGGCGCCGGCGGGAAGCTGGACATGCTGTCGCAATCGCTGGCAGCCTTCGAGGATGCGGGCTACGACTACATCGGCATGGACCACTTCGCCTTGCCCGGCGACGCGCTGTCGGTGGCGAAGCGCCAGGGCCGCCTGCACCGCAACTTCCAGGGCTACAGCACGCAGCCGGACTGCGACCTGATCGGGCTGGGCGTGTCCGCCATCGGGCGCGTCGGCGCGACCTACAGCCAGAACGCCAAGACGATGGAGGAGTATCGCGACCACATCGAGCAAGGCCGGCTGCCGGTGGTGCGCGGCCTGGCCCTCAGTCGCGACGACCTGGCGCGCCGCGCGGTGATCATGGCGCTGATGTGCCAGGGACAGGTGCTGTTCGAGTCGATCGAAGTGGCCTGGCTGCTCGACTTCAAGAGCTATTTCGCCGGCGAACTCGAGCAATTGGACGAACTGGCGGACCAGGGCCTGGTGGTGATGGACGAGGCGGGCATCCAGGTGACGGCCAGCGGCTGGTTCCTGGTGCGCGCTGTCGCCATGGTGTTCGACCGCTACCTGCAGGCCGGCCGCAACCGCGCGATGTTCTCGCGCATCATCTGAGCCCCGCATGCAGCCGACTCTTGCGCTCTCCGCCCTGTTGATGGGCTTGGCCGGCGGCCCGCATTGCGCGGCGATGTGCGGCGCTGCCTGCGGCGGCCTGGCGCGGCTGGGCAAATCGCCGTCGCGCTCGCTCTGGGTGTTCCAGGCCGGGCGGCTCGCGGGCTATTCGGCGGCCGGCGCGGGCGCGGGACTCGCGGTGCAAAGCTTCGCGTGGCTGACCACCGACACCGCGGCCCTGCGGCCGCTCTGGACGTTCTTCCACCTGGCGGTGCTGGCCTGGGGGCTGATGCTGGTCGCGCAGGTCCGCCAGCCTATCTGGGTGAGCAGCGCGGGGCGCAATGTCTGGACGCGAGTGCGGCCGATGGCGGCGGCGCGCGGCGGCGTGTTGGCTGCCGGGGCGCTGTGGGCCTTCATGCCGTGCGGACTGTTGTACTCGGCGCTGCTGGTGGCGTCGCTCAGCGGTGGCGCGCTCGAAGGCGCCGCGTGCATGGCGCTGTTCGCGCTGGGCAGCGGCCTGTCGCTCGCGCTGGCGCCGCGGCTGCTGGCGCGGCTGCAGCAAACCGGAAACCGCTTACGCCAGGATTGGGGCACGCGTGCCGCCGGCGTACTGCTGGTGGCGGCGACGGTGTGGGCGCTGTGGATGGACGTTGCTCACCGCGTCGCGGTGTGGTGCGGCTTGGCCTAACGCTGGGGCGGCAGCTCGAATACGAGGCAGGTCGTCGTGGCGTGCGCGTACAGCGTGCCGTCCGGCCCGTACAGCCGCGCCTCGGCGGTGGCGAGCTGGCGGCCGCAGTGGATCACCTTGCCCTCGGCGCGCACGCGCGGCGCCTTGGCGCCGATGGCGCGCACCAGGTTCACGCCCAGTTCGGCGGTGGTGTAGCCGCGGCCGGCCGGCATCATGGTGTGCACGGCGCAGCCCAGCGCCGAATCCAGCAGCGTCGCGTACCAGCCGCCATGGATCGTGCCCATCGGGTTCAGGTGGGCCGGGCCCGGCGTGCCCTGGAACATGGCGCGGCCCGCGTCCACTTCCATCAGCGTGAAATCGAGCGTCTGCGCGATCGGCGGATAGGGGAGCTCGCCGCGCAGCATCGCCTGCATCATCTCCAGGCCGCTCTTGCCGGCTAGTTGCTCTGGCTTGGCCACACCGGCGCCCACGCCGGCATCGAGCGCCGCCCTCACTTCACGCTCCTGGGCCAGCCAGGCTTCGAGCTGGTTCATCTGGGTCATCGCTGTTTCCTTCAGGGATTAACTTGCATATGCAACAATTGCAGCTACAATAATAAATATGGATACCGCTGTCAAGCCCCAGGGCTGCACCAACATCAAATTGCGCCAATTGCTGCGGCGTGTGGCGCAGCACTATGACGCGGAAGTCGGCAAGGCCGGCCTGAAGGGCACCCAGTATTCGCTGCTGTCCTATGCCGTGAAGCTCGGGCCGATCCGGCCCGGTGACCTCGCGCGCGAAATGAAAATCAGCGCCTCCACGCTCACCCGCAACCTGCGCCCGCTGATCGATGCCGGCTGGCTTCATCTGGGTCCCGGCGCGGACGGCCGCAGCCGCATCGTCAGTGTGACCGACGCCGGCCGCGAAAAGCGTCAGGAGGCGCA
>JAQBPX010000013.1 GCA_028287305.1 Gemmatimonadota bacterium | reverse complement strand
ACCTCGCGGTCTCCCAGTCGGTCGTGTCGCCGGGTGAAGTCTCCCCCTGGCTGCATTTTCCCGAGTCCGCCATCATCTCCGTGGTGAACACCTGCGCGAGCGGCCGCCAGGTGGAGGTGGGAACGGTCGGCAATGAAGGGATGTGTGGGCTCTCCGCGTGGCACGAGGCTGACACCGACGACAGCCATGCCGTCTGCTGCGTCGCGGGTACGACCCTGCGCGGCCGCGCGTCCGAGTTCATCGCCGTGGTGGAGCACCGGCCCGCAATTCGGCGCCTGTTGAATCGATACGCGGGAGCCTACATCACGCTCGTGGCGCAGGGGACCGCTTGCAACCGGGTTCACGGGCTCGAGCAGCGCTGCGCGCGCTGGCTGCTCATGACGCACGATCGCCTTCGCGACGGTCACCTCCTGCTCTCGCGCCACCTGCTCGCGGTGATGCTTGGCGAGCCGATCGCGGGCGCGACACTCGCGATCCGCACGTTGCGAGGCCATGGCCTCATCCGCGCTTCACTTGACCGGGTCGACATCATCGATCGTCTCGGGCTCGAGCGCATGTCGTGCGAGTGCTATCAGGTGGTGCGCGACCGCTTCGCCAACCTGGCGTAGCCTTTACCGGTTGCTCAATCCCGTAGCAGGGCGGTACCTTCCATGGCGTGCGTACGGTATCGCACTTTGCGGCTGCATACCCTGCGGCCGACCTCAATCAAAGGCCGCAGGATGTCGTCCGAGGCGCACGGCGCACGGAGCCTGACTCGCCGCCTTGTCACTCGGGCGGCGGCAGGCCGCTCGGGACCCGATGTCGACGCGCTCGCCGCAGCCAGCGCCTGCGAGATCGCCTGCGCTGAGCTGTCGCTCAGCCTCGGGCCTCCTGGATTCGATGCGCTGCTCCGTCGCGCGCTCGTGCAGGCAGAGCCGGAGTTCCCCTTCCTCGCGACGCTTCGCGTGAACCGACACCCGGAGCACACTTTTGATGGTGTCGCGCGCCTGACGGAGGAAAACGGAGGCGCCAGGGTGGCGGCGGCCCTCGAAACAGTGCTCGAATCGATGTTTGCGGCGCTCGGCCGCCTCATCGGCGACGACCTCGTCGCTCGACTCGTCGAGCGCGACACGACGGGTGCCATGCAGGACGGCGGGAGCCTGACATGACGGAGGACGAAGCCACGACGAAGCCGCGCGCGCCCTCAGCACCCGGGATGAGCACGATCGAAGGCCTCAACACTGGGGTGCCGGGGCTCGACACGATCCTCGGGGGAAGCCTGCCTCGCCTGTCTTTCAACCTCATTGCGGGAAATCCAGGATCGGGCAAGACGACGCTGGCGCAGCAACTCATGTTCGCGAATGCGACGGCGGCGCGGCCGGCACTTTACTTCACGGTGCTGGGCGAGCCGGCCGTCAAGCTCCTTCGCTACCAGCGGGAATTCGCCTTCTTCGACCCGGCGCTCGTGGGCTCCGCGATCCACTATGTCAACCTGAGCGAGGAGGCGCTGGAGCTCGACCTGAACGTCGTGCTGGCGCGCATCGTCACCGAGGTAGAGCGCCTGAAGCCGGGGATCGTCGTCGTCGATTCCTTTCGGACCTTCCTGGGACGAAGCGTGGACGGCGCGCCCGTCGGTGGCATGGACGTCGAGCAGTTCGTCCAGCGCCTGGCGCTGCTGCTCACCACATGGGACGTGACGTCGTTCCTCATCGGTGAATACGCGGAGCAGGAGCAACGCAACTCGGTCTTCACCGTTGCCGACGGCGTTTTCTGGATGTCGCAGGTGACCGACCGCAACTCGGTCGTTCGCAAGCTCCAGGTCGTGAAAGTCCGCGGCCGCGCGCCCATGCCTGGTCTGCACACCTATCGCATCACCGGGAATGGCGTGCAGGTCTTCCCCCGGATTCCCGAACACCAGAATGAACGGCATCCGCAGGCATCGCGTCGCCTCAACACCGGCGTACCTGGCCTCGACGAGTTGATGGGCGGCGGTATTCCGGCGGGCGACGCGGTGATGCTGGCCGGGCCGGCCGGGAGCGGAAAGACGACCTTCGCCACGCAATTCGCCGCCGAAGGGCTTCGTCGCGGGGACGGCGTCATCATCGTGGTGTTCGAGGAGTACCCGGAGGAATACCTGGCCCGCGCCAAGGCCAGGAACCAGGACATGGAGCAGGCCATCGCGGAGGGCCGGCTGCGCCTCATCTACATGCGACCGCTCGATCTGTCCGTCGATGAAACCCTCGCCGAGATCATCGAGGCGGTGAATGCCATCTCCGCGGTGCGGGTCGTGATCGACTCGCTATCGGGCTTCGAGGTGGCGCTCGCGCCAGCCTTCCGCGAGGACTTTCGCGAATCGCTGTATCGGCTCGTCGGGGCGCTGACGGCCACCGGGGTCACGATCTTCATGACGACGGAGATCGCGGGGGACTATCCCCACGTGCGCTTCACGTCCGAAAAGGTCTGGTTCATCACAGATGACATCATCGTGCAGCGCTTCGTGGAGATCGATGGCATGCTGCGCACCGTGCTGGCCATCCACAAGATGCGCGGCAGCCAGCACAGTCACGACTTCCTCACCTACGAGATCACGCCGAGCGGCGCGGTCATCGGGGGCCCGTTGCGGAACTATCACGGCATCATGACAGGCGTGCCGGAGATCGAGCGCCGACCGCACCCGCAACGGCACGAGGGTCTCACGGAAGGCGAGGCCGGCGTCCTCGAAACGCTCACGCGGTTGGGGAGCGCATCGACGGCGCTGCTCGTCCAGCGTTCCGGCCTTCAGCTCACTGAACTGGGCCCGATACTCCATCGCCTGGCCGCGCTCGGATTTGCGGTCGAGGCCAAGGGTGGCGGAGAATATCGCGCGATCGCCCAGGCCGGAGGGTAGCGACATCAGCGCGCCCTCCGCGAGCACGCGGGCTGAAGGGACTGAACTGACCGCCGCGACCGCGGCGGCGCCGGCCGCGTTCAGTGACGTCGTGGAACGGATGGCGTCTGCCTTTGCGCTGACGCGCGGCCCGGAGCATAGGCTCTCCTACGCCAATGCCGCATTTCGCGCGCTGTTGGGCAGCGAGGCGTCC
>JAQBPX010000011.1 GCA_028287305.1 Gemmatimonadota bacterium | reverse complement strand
GCGCCAGCTGGATGTCATTGCAGAACGCCTCAACACCCGTCCCCGCCAAACGCTGGACTGGGATACCCCGGCCGTCCGTCTGGCAAACTACGTTGCAACGACCGGTTGATTCCACCGATCCTTCGCTGCGCTCAGGATGACTGCAAGCTGCGCTCAGGCCCTCGGCCCATGAGCGCCAGGTAAATGACGAAACTCAACGCGAAGGTCACGAACCACGCGTACGTGTAGATGGCATCGAAGAAGCCGGGATTTGGCACCTGGCCACCCGGTGTCGTAGCTGCCCTCACGAAGCCCGGAATCACGGGCAGCACCGCGACCACCAGCGCGATCACGGCCTTCGGGTTGATGCCGTTCGTGTACTTGTAGATCCCCTCCACGTGGAACAGGTCTTCCACGCTCAGCTGCTGTTTCCGCAACACCCAGTAGTCGGCGATCATGATCCCGCCCAGCGCGCCCATCAGGCTCGAATAGCCCAGCAGCCAGGTGAAGATGTACGCGGCTGCGTCGCTGTAGAGCTTCCACGGCATCATCAGGATGCCGATGAACGCCGTGATGATGCCGCCCGTCACGAACGAGATCTTTCGCGGGCTCAGGTTCGAGAAGTCATTCGACGGCGACACCACGTTCGCCGCCATGTTCGTGTGCAGCTGCGCGATCATCACGATGATCGTCGCCGCGATGATCACCGGCGCGCCGCCGATCCTCGTCACCAGCTCGACGGGATCCCAGATCGCCTTGCCGAAGATCACGATCGTCGCGCTCGTCACGGCCACGCCGATGAAGGCGAACGTCGTCATCGTGGTCGGCAGCCCCAGCGCCTGCCCCATCATCTGCGAGCGCTGGCTCTTCGCGTAGCGCGTGAAGTCCGGGATGTTCAGGCTGAGCGTCGCCCAGTAGCCCACGTTCGCCGTGAGCGCCGCGGGGAACAGCTTCCAGAAGCTCACGCCGCCCGGCGCGCCCTGCAGCTTCTGGCTCTGGCTGAGGATGTTGCCCAGGCCGCCGCCATGACGGATGCCCCAGATGAGCAGCACGATCCCTCCGCTCAGGAGCACGGGCGCCGCCAGCGATCCCAAGTGCTTGATGCGCTCGATGCCGCCCATGATGATCGCCACCTGCAGCCCCCAGAACAGCGCGAAGGCGATCGCGACGCCCCCAGGCACCGACGTCCAGCCCGAGAACACCGCGCCGAGCAGCGTATTCAGTGCGAGCGCGCCGATCCACGTCTGGATGCCGAACCAGCCGCACGCCACCACCGCCCGCAGCATCGCGGGAATGTTCGCGCCCTTCACGCCGAACGCCGCGCGGCACATCACCGGGAACGAAATGCCGTACTTGGTCCCCGCGTGCGCATTGAGCACCATCGGCACCAGCACGATGGTGTTGCCGAGCAGGATGGTGAGCATCGCCTGCCACCAGTTCATCCCCTGCTGCATCATGCCGCTCGCCAGCGTGTACGTCGTGATGACGACGGACATCCCGATCCAGAGCGCGGCGATGTTGTACGTGGACCAGGTACGACGTTCCGGCGGCGTCGGCGCCAGGTCCTCGTTGTAGAGCGCGCTGTCCTTCAAGCGCCGGCCCGCGTCCGCTTCAGCCACTGCCCGCGCCCGGCCTTGCCCGTCACGCGGTAGTCGTCCACGATCACTTCACCGCGACTGAGCGTGGTGCGCGCGAAGCCGGCGAGCTCCCAGCCGTTGTACGGCGACCAGTCAGCGTTCGTCTCCAGCTCCTTGGGATCGATCGTGTGCGTGCGCGTGGGGTGGATGATTGCGAGGTCGGCATCGCCCCCCACGCGAATGGCGCCCTTGCGATGCTCGAGCCCCATGATGCGCGCGGGGTTCGTGCTCAGCTTCATGCACATCTCCTCGAGGGTGAGCTTCCCCTCGAGCACGCCCTTCGTGTACGTGAGCGGCATCAGCGTCTCGAGCCCGGGCATCCCCATCGGGATCTTCGTCCAGTCTCCCTCCCACATCGCCTTCTGTTCGCGCGTGAAGGTGCACGTGTCGGTCGAGATCACGCTCACCTCACCACTCTTGAGCCCCTTCCAGAGCCGCGCCGAGTCGGCGGGCTTCTTCAGCTGGGGACAGCACGCATAGAGGTGGCCGTCCTCGCTCGCGAAGACACTGTCGTCCAGGACCAGGTACTGGACGCAGGTCTCCGCGAGCACCGGCACGCCCCTCGACTGCGCAGACTTGATGATCTCCGAGCCCTCGGCCGTGCTCATGTGCACGATATAGAGCTGGCCACCCGTCGCCTCGCTCCACTGCACGGCGCGCTGGATCGCCTCGGCCTCGATGAAGTTTGGGCGCGTGATGGCGTGCAGCACCGCGCCGTGCTGTTTCATGAGCTCGGGCGTGTGGTTGCGCGCGATCAGCTCATCCAGCACGCGCGAGCTCTCCGCATGCACCAGCAGCATCGCACCATGCTCCTTCATCCGTTCGAGCGTGCCGAACATCGCGCGATCGTCCGATTGCCAGCCCTCGGACTCGTAGATCATGAACTCCTTGAAGGTCGTGAAGCCCCGCTCGACCATCCCGGCGATCTGGTCCTTGTGCTCGTTGTAGCGCGTGATGCAGATGTGGAAGGTGTAGTCGATGAGCGACTTGCCCTCGGCCTTCCTCATCCACGTGTCGGCGGCTTCGGCGAGGGTGCCGTCGGCGCTCGGGATGGCGAAGTCGATCACCGTGGTCACGCCACCGCGCGCGGCGGCTCGCGTCCCCGAGATGTAGTCGTCGGCCGACACGGTGCCGCAGAAGGGAAGCTCGAGGTGCACGTGGACGTCGAGCACCCCGGGAATCACGTGATGCCCCGAGGCGTCGATGACCTTGGCGCCCGCGGTGTCGAGGTTGTCGCCGAGTGCGGCGATGCGCTCACCCTTG
Organism: Gemmatimonadota bacterium; assembly: GCA_028287305.1. Taxonomy (GTDB): domain Bacteria; phylum Gemmatimonadota; class Gemmatimonadetes; order Gemmatimonadales; family Gemmatimonadaceae; genus JAQBPX01. Next base: position 249,698 of record JAQBPX010000011.1, on the reverse strand, counting down.
ATGCCGATGTCGCCGACGTAGGAGCCGGATGGGGTGACGACGTTGCCGCCCCTGACCACCGTATCGAACTGTGTCATGACTGGCGTACGCGGGTGAAGGCGATGTCGAGGACGTCCAGCGCATAGTCCACGTCGTCGGCGGTGATGCACATCGGGGGCTTGATGCGGAGGGTGTTGCCGTCGAGGCCACCCTTGCCGATCAGGACCGAGTTCTCTCGGCAGCACTCGAGGATGTCGAGCGTCTCGCTCTTTGCCGGCTCCTTGCTGCCGCGATCGCGCACGAGCTCCACGCCGATCATGAGGCCCATGCCGCGCACGTCGCCGATGATCTCGTGCGTGGCCGCGAGCTTCTCGAGTCCCTTCCGGAAGCGCGCGCCGAGCACCTTCGCGTTCTCCTGGATGCCCTCGGCGTCGATGACGTCGATCACCGCGAGCCCCGCGGCCATGGCGATCGGGTTGCCGCCGAAGGTGTTGAAGTGCGTCTTCTGCGCGAGCACCTTCGCGATCTCCATTCGCGTCGTGACCGCCGCGAGCGGGATGCCGTTGCCGAAGCCCTTCGCCATCGTGACGAAGTCCGGCGTCACGCCATAATTCTGGAAGCCCCAGTAGTTCTCGCCGGTGCGACCGAATCCAGTCTGCACTTCATCGGCGACGCACAGCCCACCTGCCTCGCGAACCACCGCGTACGCCTCGGCCAGGTAATTCTTCGCGCCGGCAGTTGCTCCTCCCACTCCGTTGATCGGCTCGGCGATGAACGCGGCCACCTTGCCACTCGTCGAGTAGCGAATGGTCTCGCGAATCTCCGCCGCGCTCTGCCGCGCGATCTCCTCGGGCGAGCCGCTGAACGGGCTCCGATACGGGTCGGGATTCACCACGTGATGGACGAAGCCGTCGCCGCCCACTGGATACTTCCATGTGCTGTGCGACGTGAGGCCCTGGCCCGTCGGGCTGCCACCGTGGTACGCGTTGCGCAGCGCGATGACGTCGCGATTGCCGGTGTAGAGCCGGGCCATCTGGATGGCAAGGTCGTTCGCCTCGCTGCCCGTGTTCACGAAGTACGTGACGTCGAGCCCCTTCGGCATCTTGCTCGCGAGCTTCTTCGCCAGCAGCGGGAAGTTCGGGTTGAGGTAGATGGTGGTCGAGTGCTGCAGCAGCTGCGCCTGGTCCACCACCGCCTTCGTGACCGCTGGATGGCAGTGCCCCACCGAGACCGTCACGATCCCCGCGAACAGGTCGAGGTAGCGCGCGCCCGTGTCGTCGTAGAGGTACTGCATGTGCCCCTCGACGATCAGCAGCGGCTCCTTGTAGAGATGGAAGATCGCCGGGTTCGTGAACTGCTTCCGCATGGCGACCAGCTCATCGCGCCCCGGTCCCGTGTAGGGCTTTGGCACGTGCGAGGAAGCTGGGAGCTGGAGCTTCTGGGCTGTGGCGGTCATGGAAACATCCCTGGCGTTCAGGAAAAAAAACAAAAACATCTTGCCGCGGACTACCGCGGACTACCACGGACAACTGCAAACGGCAGGTCCCTTGCTGCGCTCAGGACGACTACGTGTGGTCGTCCGCGGTCGTCCGCGGCTGAAGGTGTTAAAGCTGTTGCAGTTGCGAGTCATGCGCATCCGGTGCCGCATAGCCCTCAACCGGCTCGTACCCACCCTGGTACGCATCGCCCTCCGGCCTCCGGATCTGCGACTGCAGCACGACACGATCGCGACGCAGCCCCCGGAAGTCCTCGATCGAGCTCCACTTGTCGGCATGCCTGTCGAGGAACGCATCGAGCCCGTCGTTCAGCCGCTTGATCACGTTCGGGCCGACAGCCGCGTCCAGCATGGCCGAGGTGCACACCTGCACCGTGCCGCAGCCGAGCAGGAAGTACGAGAGCGCCTGCGAGAAGTCGCTCACGCCGCCGATGCCGCTGAAGGCGCGATCCGGGAATGCCTGCGTCATCTTCGCCATGTTCGCCAGCGACATCGGCAGGATCGCCGGCCCGCCGAGCCCGCCGCTCGACACCAGGCCGTCCACGTTGATCTCGAACTCGAGCGTCTCCGGATCGATCATCGGAAGGCTCGGGAAGGTGTTCGACGACACCATCGCGTCCGCGCCGCCGCGGAAGCAGGCGGCCGCTTCCACCACCATGTCGCGCGTCGCCGGCGTGAGCTTGGTCCACACCGGGATCTTCGCGACTTCCTTCACCGCCTCCGTCACCACGCTGCAGAGTCCTTCGTCCTTGCCGATGTTGCTGCCCATGTCCTTCCGGTCCATGTGCGGGCAACTGAAGTTGCACTCTATGCCGTCGGCGCCGGCCTCCTGCACCGCCTCCGCCAGCATCTGCCAGTTGCGCAGCTCCTTGTCGTTGCCGCTGCCGGCCATGATGCTCGCGATCAGCATCTTGGTGGGATGCGCCTCCTTGATGCGACGGATGCGCGGCGTCCACCAGTCGAGCGGCTTGTCGGAGATGAGCTCCCAGTTCCAGCTCGAGTGCAGCGCCGCGCCCGGGCGCTTCTTCATCGAGACGCTCGCGTCCTCGGCCGAGGTTCGGAGGAACTTCGCCTTCGCGCCGATGACGTTCGTCACGGGGTGAAGGCCGATCGTCTTCGTGACGACACCCCCCCATCCCGCGTTGAACGCGCGCATGATGTTGTTCTCGCTCTCGGTCGGCGGGGCCGAGGAGAGGAGGAAGGGGTTCTCGAACTTCAGGCCCGTGAAGGTGATCGACTTGTTTGCCATTGTGTGATCCTCAGCTCATCCAGTTGGTTCCCGCTTCCGAATTCCACTTCGTCGTCATCTTCTTCGCCTGCGTCCAGAACTCGATGGACCCTCTTCCCGTAATGTCACCCACGCCGAACTTCGAGTCGTTCCAGCCGCCGAACGAGAACGGCTCTCGCGGCACCGGCACGCCGACGTTTACGCCCACCATCCCGGCGCTCGCGTGCTCCATCACGTAACGGGCGACGCCACCGCTCTCGGTGAAGACGCTGGCCGCGTTGCCGTAGGGGGATGCGTTCTCGATGCGCAGCGCTTCGTCCACGTCCTTCGCGCGCACGATCACGATCACGGGCCCGAACACTTCCTCCTGCGCGATCTTCATGTCCGGCGTCACGCGATCGATGATCGTGGGCCCCAGGTAATAGCCGCCTTCCTTGCCCGGGACCTTCATGTTGCGGCCGTCCACCAGGACCTTGGCGCCGGCCTTCTCGGCCTCGTCGATGTAGCGGGTGATGCGCTCGCGCGCGGCGGCGCTGATCACCGGCCCGATGTCCGTGCCGGGCACCATCGCCTTCGCGTGCTCCACCATGCGCTTGATGATGTGGTCGGTGTTGCCCACGCCGACCATCACGCTCGCGGCCATGCAGCGTTGTCCCGCGCAGCCACTCATCGAGGCCACGACGTTCGACGACGTCATCTCGGTGTTGGCGTCGGGCATCACGATCAGGTGGTTCTTGGCGCCGCCGAGCGCCAGGCAGCGCTTGAGGCTCTGCGTGGCGCGGCGGTAGACGATCTGCGCGACCTTTGTACTGCCGACGAATGAAATGGCGGCGATGTCGGGATGGTCGCAGAGTGCCTCCACCGCCTCCTGTCCCCCGTTCACGATCTGCAGCACGCCCGGAGGCAGCCCCGCTTCCTTCAGCAGCTCGGCAATGCGGCGCGCCGACAGCGGCACCATCTCGCTCGGCTTGAGGATCATGGTGTTCCCGAGCGCGAGCGCGTTCGGGATGGACCAGTTGGGCACCATGTTCGGGAAGTTGAACGGCGTGATCGCCGCGACGACTCCCACGGGATAACGCTCCACGCGACACTCCACCCCGCGCGAGACTTCGAGGATCTCGCCCGCGGCGATCTGCGGCAGCGAGCAGGCGAACTCGGTGAGCTCGGCCGACTTGAGGACTTCGGCCCGCGCCTCGCTCGCGATCTTGCCGTTTTCTTCCGTGATCAGGGCGGTGAGCTCGTCGATGTGCTGCTCGAGGAGCGTCTTGTATCTATAGAAGACCTGGACGCGTTCCTTGATCGGCGTGGCCGACCACGGCACCAGGGCGACCTTCGCGATCTGGACCGCGGCATCCACCTCGGCGGCCCCGGAGAGGGGGACGCGGGAAATGATGTCCCCGCTCGAGGGATTGTAGACGTCGAGCAGCGGGCGTTTCGGCGACACGAAGGCGTCGCCGAGGTAGTTCTGGACTTCGGCGTATTTCATACGGGATTATGTGGCAGGGTCGAGGGGGTGGCAAGAACCGGGGTTCGGATGGGCCCGCCTCCCCGGGATAGCTTTCCTGCATGTCCACTGACTCGCCGGCCCCCAATGCGCTTGCCGCGACCCTCGCGGCGATCCTCCGGGATGCGCGCACGGACATCGTGCATCGCTGGCTCGACCGGATCGTCGCCCGGGTGACGGTCGAGGCGAACAGCATCTTCCCCACGGATGCGCTGCTCGATCACGTGCCGCTGCTGGTGGAGGGCATCGCCGACTACCTGGAGCAGGCGCCCGGTACCACGGACGCGAGCGACGCTGTGGCCGCCAAGGCCATGGAGCTGGGCGCGCTGCGCCATGCGCAGGGATTCGACGCATACGAGATCTTCAAGGAGCACGAGCTCCTCACGGGGATACTGTTCACCGTGATGCGCGATGCGCTGGGCAACGTGCCGGAGGAACAGCTGGTCGCCGCGAACGTCGCCTACTGCTGGGAGCGCGTGTCCGAGGCAACGGAGAAGATCCGGCAGACGACCATGATGCACTTCCTGCGCATCGCGAGCGAGCAGGTGCGCGCTCGCGAGGAGCGGCTGCGGCGGTTCAATCGCATGGTGTCGCACGAGCTGAAGAACCGCATCGGCGCCATTCGCGGCGCCTCGCAGCTCCTGGGCGAGGATTGGCTCAAGCCCGACCAGTCGGCGAAGTTCGTGCGCATCATCGGGCAGAACGGCGAGGCGCTGCAGCGCGTGCTCGAGAATCTCGTAGCCCTCTCGAGCCTGGATGGCGACGCCAGGCAGCAGCGCAACGTGCTGCTGCCACAGGCCGCGCAGGAGATCACGCGACAGCTGCGCGACGCGGCCAAGCTGGGCAACGTGCGCGTGGAGCTCGACGAGTCGCTCCCGTCGGTGGAGGTGGACGCCGCCGCGGTGGAGCTCGCGTTGAGCAACTACGTATCGAACGCGATCAAGTATGCGGACGCGGCGAAGGCCGAGCGCTGGGTGCGCATCTCCGGCTCGCTCACGGTGAGCACCGCCGAGCGCCCAGGCGAGCTCCTCGTGACCGTGACGGACAACGGCCTCGGCGTGCCCAGCGGCTCGCGCAACCAGCTCTTCGAGCAGTTCTTCCGCGCGCACACCGGCACGGTCACGGGCGTGGAGGGAACGGGGCTCGGCCTGAGCATCGTGAAGGACACGGTGGAATCGCTCGGAGGCCGCGCGTGGGCGGAATTCCCGGAGGACGGCGGCTCGGTGTTCTGCTTCTCGCTGCCGTCGCGGCGCGATGAGGATGCCGCAGCCGCGGGAACGCGGCGCCCGGAAGTGGGGCCGCCGCTCAGCGTGTAGGGCGAGCGACCGTCCAGCCGCCACCGAGCAGCGGCACGGTCGCACAGGCGGGGCCGCCCTTCCGGTCCGTGCCCTCGAAGCGGGCCTCGAGGGTCGCTCCCGAGTCCACCATTTCACGCGTGATGCTCGCAAGGTGAACCTTGGCGCGGCGTCCCCAGGGCGCGCCGGCCTCCGTGGACCTGCCGCGCGAGGTGACGTAAATGAAGCGCCCGGCCGGCGGACCCTGTGCGAACGGTCCGCGAAAGACCACCGGGCCACTTTCGCTCACCTGGATGGGGAACTCGAACACCAGCTTTTTCGCGGTCGCGGTAACGGGCGCGACCAGGTCGGCCTTGCCGGACTGCAGCCTCCAGGTGGCACCGGCCGGCGGGCGCTCGATCACGATCCGCAGCACGACGCTGGCGCTAGCTGCCAATGTCTTCCTTCCAGAGGCCGGGATGATCGCGAATGAAGTCTTCCATGAGCGCGATGCAGCGCGCGTCGTCCATCAGCTCGAGTCGCACGCCTCGCTGGCGGAGGTAGTTCTCGGGGCCGTGAAAGGTGCGGCTCTCGCCGATCACGATGCGCGGGATGCCGTAGAGCAGCGCGGCGCCGCTGCACATGTCGCAGGGGGAGAGCGTGGTGTAGAGCGTGGCGCGGCGGTAGTCGGCGGCGCTGAGGCGCCCGGCATTCTCGAGCGCGTCCATCTCGGCGTGGAGCACGGAGCTGCCCTTCTGGACACGGCGATTATGGCCGCGCCCCACGATCCTGCCGTCGATCACGAGCACCGAGCCGATGGGAATGCCTCCCTCGGCCAGGCCGGCGCGTGCCTCGTCGACGGCGGCATCCATGAACGGGTCGATGTTGGTGGTCATGCCCATAGGATGCGCGAGAGGGTCGCGAGGTCACGCGGGAGCGGCAAGCGGCAGCGAGAAGGTGAACGTCGACCCCACTCCCAGCGCGCTGGTCACGGTGATGTCCCCGCCCATCCGGCGCGCCAGCTCGCGGCTGATCGCCAGTCCGAGGCCCACGCCCTCGCGGCCGCCTGCGCTCGAGGCATTCACCTGCTTGAACGGCTCGAAGATCGACGCGAGCATTTCAGGGGCGATGCCGATGCCCGTGTCGCGCACGGTGATCACCCCGAACTGGCCCTCGGCACCGCAGCCCAGCGTGATGGCGCCACCCTCCATCGTGAACTTGGCCGCGTTGCCCAGCAGGTTGATCACCACCTGTTCGAGCCGCTCGAAGTCCGCCATGACGAAGATGTCGGTGTCGCACGGGACGAACTCGTAGCGGACGTCCCGCTTCTCGAGCTGCGGAGTCACGACTGCGCCGAGCGGACGCAGGATCCGATGCAGCATCACCCGGCTGAGGTTCAGCGACAGCTCGCCGCGCTCGATGCGCGCGAAGTTGAGCACGTCGTTCACGAGCGCGAGCAGGTGTCGCTGGTTGTGCCTGATACGCTCGAGATCCACCAGCTGCAGCTCGGTGGTGGGGCCGCGCACTCCCATGCTCAGCAGGTCGGCATATCCGCCGATGGCGTTGAGCGGGGTGCGGAGGTCGTGGCTCATCATCGCCAGGAAGTCGCTCTTCGACCGATTGGCTTCCTCCGCCCGGGCGCGTGCGTCCTCGGCCTCCTTGCGAGCGGCGCGTGACTCCTCGTTCGCGCGCACGAGGTCCTCGAAGCTCGATACGAGGATGTCGAGGATCTGCTCCTTCTCGGAGGTGATCTGGAAGTGCGTCCCCAGGAAGTTGATGTCGACCGTGCCGGTGCGGGGCCGGTTGCGTCGCGCGGCGTGGGTCTCGAACACCCGCGCGATGCGCGCGAGCAGCCGGTCTCCATCATAGGGCTTGGTGGCATAGTTGTCGGCGCCGCTCGACATCCCGCGCATCACGTCCCGCGGCTCCGCCAGGCTCGTGAGCAGCACGAAGGGGATGTCGCAGAGCCGCGGGTCGTCCTTGAACAGGCGACAGAGCTCGTAACCGCTCATGCCCGGCATGACGACATCGCTGATCACGAGATCCACCGTTTGCGTCCGCACCAGCGCGATGGCCGCCTCGGCCGAGCGCGCTGACTGCGCGACGTACCCCGCGTCCTCGAGCAGCGCAAGGAGCGCAGCCGCCTGCGTGGGGCTGTCCTCCACCACCAGGATGCGCTGCCCCGTCACGGCTGCGCCCTGGTTGCCAGCGCGTGCAGTCGCCGGCCGATGGAGTCGAGCGGAAGCAGCTCGTCGGTCAGGCGCTCGATCGAGGCGGCGCGCGCCATGCCGAACACCACGGAGGTGGATTCGTCCTGCCCGATCACGTATCCGCCAAGCTGCTTCAGCGTGCGCAGTCCCTGCACGCCGTCCTCGCCCATGCCCGTGAGTATCGCGGCGAGCACGGCGCCGTTGAAGGCCTCGGCACTCGCCTTGAACAGGTGGTCCACCGCGGGCCGGAAGCCGTTCAGCGGCACGCCGCCAGCCAGCGTGATGCGACCCGACGCGGACACGCTGAAGTGATGATCGTCGGGCCCGAGATACGCCACGCCTGGCTCGACGACCTCGCCCGCGACCCCGACCACCACCTTCCGTCCGCAGTTGTTCGCCAGCCAGTTGGCGAGCCCCGGCATGAAGCCGTGCGCCATGTGCTGCACGATCGCGATGGGGAGCGGAAAGTCAGCGGGGAGGTCGGAGAGCACGCGATGCAGCGCCGCCGGTCCCCCGGTGGAGGTACCGATCGCCAGCAGGCGTGGCGCAACGATCGCGCCGCCCGCGCGCGCCGGCGCAACGGCATCGGGCCCCGCTGCACGAACGCCGCTCCAGCGCCTGACCACTCGCACGGCAGCCATGGCGCGCGCCATCGCGAGGAATTCCGAACTCTCACGAGGGAAGTCGGGCGACATCGGGTTGGTGGGCTTGGGCACCACCATCAGCGCACCGGCGCGCGTCGCGGTGAGCGCGGCGTCCACGTCGGAGGGCGACATGGCGCTCGACACGATCACGATGCTCGTGGGTGCGGCGCGCATGATCTGTCGCGTGGCCTCCAGGCCGTCGAGCCCCGGGAGGTTCACGTCCATGGTGATGAGGTCGGGGAGCAGCCGGCGGGCTGCCTCCACCGCCTGGAGGCCATCCACTGCTTCCCCCACCACGTCGAAGCCTCCATCACTGCGCAGCAGCTCCACCAGGAGCTGTCGCGCCGTGGTGGAATCCTCAACGACCAGGACGCGAATCCGCTGTTTCTCTGCCATGACTCCCCAGGAGGTCCCGCACCACGTCCACGAGCGCCGCCTGCTCGAAGCTCGACTTGCCCAGGTATGCATCCGCACCCGCTTCCAGCCCGCGCATCCGGTCCTCCGGCGACTCGAGCCCCGTGATGAGTATCACGGGCAGGTTCGCGAAGCGCGGGGACGATCGAATGGCGCGGCAGAACTCGAGTCCGGTCATGCGCGGCATCTCGACGTCGGCCACCACGATGTCGGCGCCGAACTCCTGCAGCAGGCGCCACCCCTCGGCCCCATCGAAGCCCGTCATCACCTCGTAGCCCGCCGCCTCGAGCACGCTCTGTTCCAGCGTGCGCGTTGTTATCGAATCGTCGGCGACGATCACGCGCCTGCGCACCGCGCCCGCGGAGCGCGCCACGGCGGCGGAGGTGGACACGTCGGCGCGACCCGCCGCATCGGTGATCACGGCGCCCACGTTCAGCACCAGCGCGATCTCGCCATTGGGCAGCAGCGCCGCGCCGCTGATGTGCCGCGCCGGCTGCTCACCCTGCGCGCGAATCGGGCGCACCACCACGTCGCTCTCGTCCAGCAGCGCATCCACGCGAATGGCGATGCGGCGCCCCGTCGCATCATCGAGAATCACGGCCGTGGTCATGCCATCGCCTTCCGGCGACGCGGGCAGGCCGAGCACGCTCGAGAGGCTCGCCAGCAATACGGGCCCCGCAGCGGTCGCGATCGCCGGCCGCCCCTCGCTGACCACCAGGTCGGCGAGGGGCACGCGAAGCATCCGCACCACGAACGCCGTGGGGCACGCCACGATCGAGGTGCCCACGCGCATGAGCACGGCGCGCAGCGTGGCCATGGTGACCGGCACGTCGATCGTGAAGGTGGTACCGCGCCCCGCGGTCCAGTCGAAGCGAAGGTCGCCGCCCACCCGCTGCACCGCCTCGCGCGCCGCATCCAGGCCAACGCCGCGTCCCGAGATGTCCGTCGCGGCCTGTCGCGTGGAGATGCCACCCTCGAGAAGCCGCGTCACCACGGCGCGGTCGTCGCCGTCCACCGTCTCACCGCGTCGCTCGAGTGCGCGGCGCACCGCCGCCACGTCGATGCCGCGCCCATCATCGCGCACCACGACGATCATGCGCCCCGCACCGACCGCCGCCTCGACATGAACGACGCCCTCCTCGGGCTTGCCGAGCGCGCGCCGCGCCTCCGGCTGCTCGATGCCGTGATCCACCGCGTTTCGGACGAGGTGCAACACCGCTTCGCGAAGCGGCTCGAGCACCCCGCGGTCCGCCTCGAGCTGCGCGCCGCTCGTCTCGAGGCGCACCTGCTTGCCGCTCCCCGCCGCGATGTCGCGCACCATGCGCGCGAGACCATCCAGCGCGGATTCGAAGGGGCGCTGTCGCAGGCCGCGCACTCCCGACGACAGCTCGAGCGCCACCACGTCGAGCTCGCGCGCCGTGCCGGCAGTTGCATCGGCCAGGCGCGAGCTGCGCCCGGCCAGCTCCCGCATCCCTTCGTCGAGCTTGGCGAACTGCCGCGTGAGCGCGCCCGACTGCGCGTCCTCTCCCCGCTGGCTGCGAACTGTGCGATACAGTTGTGCCCACTGCGCGCGCGCGGTGCGCAACAGCGTGAACAACGCCTCCGCCTCCTCGGCATCGGTGGCGCCCCGTCCCGCGCTGATGATCAGGCGATTGGTGGCGGTGAGGAGCGAGTCGAGCCGATCGGATGCGACGCGCACCGACTCCTGCGCCCGCGCCGGCTGGGGCGTCGCGAGCTCCAGGCTGTCGGGCACCACCGCCGCCGCGGCGGCCGCAGGCGCCTCGACCGCATCGCCTACTCCCAGCTCACCCGCCATGGACTGCTGCAGGGCGCGCAGCACGTCGGCCGTGGCGAACAACGATGCAACTTCGGCGGGCGCGAGCGGGCGCGACGCATCCCGCACAGTGGCGAGCAGCGCCTCTGCCGCGTGGCAGGCTGCCTCGGCATCCGGCACCGCGGCGGCGCGCGCCGCGCCCTTGAGCGTGTGCATCACGCGGAAGAGCGCGCGAAGCTCTCCTGCATCGGCCGGCGCCCGTTCGAGGGCGAGCAGGTGCCCATCCGCGGCGCGAAGCTGTTCGTCCAGCTCCTCGACGAAGGTAGCCCGCAGCCGCGCGAACAGGCGCTCCCTGTTCACCGGCGGCGCGCCTGGTTGCCGCCCACGAGGTCCACCAGGCGCGTGCCGAGTTGCGTGAGGTCCTGCGCAGCCTGCTCCGACTGGCGCGACGCGCTGAGGTTCTGCTGCGTGGCGTCCTGGATGCTCGCGACGGCATGGCGGATCTGCTCCATGCCGAGCGCCTGCTGGCCCGCCGACGCCGCGATCTGCGCGGCCACCTGCGAGGACTCCTGCACCGCGTCGGCCAGGCCGCGGATGGTCTCACCCGCCTCGCTGATCTGGCGGCCCGCCGCGACCACCTGCTTGGTTCCCTGCTCGGTGGACATCACCGCGGCACTCGTGGCGCGCTGGATGTCGCCGAGGATCGTGCGCACCTGCACGGTGGACTTCTTGGATTGCTCCGCGAGGTTCTTGATCTCCGCCGCGACCACCGCAAAGCCGCGCCCCTGCTCGCCGGCACGCGCGGCCTCCACCGCCGCGTTCAGCGCCAGCAGGTTGGTCTGCTCGGCGATGTCGGTCACTGCGGCGATGATGTCCCCGATGGATTGCGCCTGCTCCGCCAGCGAGAGGATGCTCCCGCCGATCGACTCCACCTGCGTGCGGAGCTGCTTCATGCCCTCCACGGAATCCTCGATCGCACGGCGGCCGGTCCGTCCGAGCTCGGCCGCGCGCTGGGCCGATTCCGACACGGCGCGCGCGCGTTGCGCCGCCTGCTCGGCGGTCTGCGTCACCTCGTCCACCGTGGCCACCGTCTCGGTGACCGCTGCCATGGTCTGGTTTGCGCTCGCTGCCTGCTCGGTGGTGGCCGACAGGATCTCGGCAGAGCCGCTCGCGATCACCGAGCTGGTCTCCTGCAGCGGCCGGGCGATCGCACGGTTGAGGAGTATTGCCGAGACGATTCCGACGACGAGCGCGATGAGTGCGCCGAAGAGCACCATGCGGCTGGTGGATGCGGCCATGTCGCTGCCCGCTTGCGCGACCTTGTCGGACCGCTCGGTGGCTCGACCGACCTCGCCGCGGTAGATGGCCTCCAGCTGCTCGCGCGTGGGGGCGGCGCTGCCGGTGCGGATGGCGTTCGCACCGACAAGGTCGCCGCGCATCCGCAGCGCCATGGACGAATCGGAACCCTGGCGCCAGTCGCCCAGGAGCTTGAGCGCCTGGTCCCAGGTCTGGCGTGCCTCGGCGGTGGAGGCCGAGTCCTTCAGCCGTCCCACGAGCAGGGCATCCACGTCCAGCAGGCTGTCGCGCGACTTCCGGTATTGCGCACTCGGCTCCAGCAGGAAGCGGAGGTACTCGACGTTGGCGGCGCGCAGCTCCGACTCGGCCCGGATCACCGGAACGAGGGAGATGCGGCGGTCCGCGAGTGCCGACTCATAGCTGGCCGAGGTCTGTCGCAGCGAATACCAGCCGAGCAGTGCGACGAGGGTGAGCAGTGCCAGTACGAGCGAGAAGCCGAGGCCGATCCGGCGGCTGATTGTCCAGTTCATGTGCGTATCGTGGCTGGAGAAGCGGTGCGGCGAGCGCCGACCTGTCGCCTGACGAGCGCAACGGGGTCGAGGATGAGGTGCGCGGACTGCGTGACGCCGCGAATGACCGCGGCGTCGGCGTCTCCGCGCGGCGACGTGAGTGGCAGGACGTCGGCATCGGAGAGGCGGATGGTGTCGCCCAGGCTGTCGGCGAGCACGCCGAACTCCGGCTGGTCGATGCCGATCACGATGACCACCGCGAGGTCGTCGAGCCCGGTGGACACCGCGCCCACCAGGGAGCGAACGTCGAGCAGCGTGAGCACGTCACCGCGCCAGCGCGTGACGCCGATCACCGGTGCGCGCACGCCCGGCACCCGCACGAGCGCCGCGAGGCGGAACACGGCGAACACATAGCGAGCGTCAATCGTCCAGCGCTCCCGCGCCAGGTTGAAGGTCACGGCGTCCACGCTGCCTGCATGGTCGACAGTGTCCTCGATCGGGCGCGCGAGCCGGCGCGCGCGCTCCTCGAGGACCTGGCGCTCGCGAGTCGGTTCGTCAGCGGGCATGCTCATGATGCCACCGTGCGATCGAGGATCTGCCGTCGCGCGCGCACATGGGCGAGCATGCGCTCGACGGAATCGTCATCGCCCGGCGCGATGCGCACCGATGCGGGCGCGTCGCGCAGCTGCGCTTCCGCGGCGGAGAGGACGCGGCGCGCGGCGTCGACGTCCTGCTGTCGCATCAGCGCATCGGCGAGCACGAGCTGTGCGGCCACGAGCGTGCGGTCGAGATAGGTCGCACTGCGTGCGGCAGCGAGCGCGGCCTGCGAGTGACCCGCCTGCAGGAGGAGCAGCGAGCGCAGGTAGTGCAGCTCGGCGGCGTCCGGGTGCAGCTCGAGCGCGCGGGTGCTGAGGCGGTCGGCTTCCTCCAGCTGGCCCGCGTTGGCGAGTGCGCGAACGGCGAGGGTCATCGCCTCGCGGTTCTCCGGGTGGGCGACCGGTGCTCGCGGCGCGACGACGACCTCCGCAACGGGCGCGGGCATGTCGCGCACGGGCTCGACGTCGACGACGGCGGGCGTGGGCGGCACCCATGGCGCAACGATGGCGAGCGGCGGCGCGACGGCGCGTCCCTCGCGAGGCCGGCGATAGGCCACTCCCGCGGACGTCTGCACGGCCTCGCACTCCACGAGGTGCGCGAGCGGTGGGTCGGACGCCCCGAGCAGCAGCCATCCGTCAGGCGACAGCGACGCGAGCAGGCGCGAGGCCACCGAGGCGATGGCGGGTGCGTCGAAGTAGATCAGGACGTTGCGGCAGAAGATGACGTCGAAGCCGGCCAGTTGCCTCGCGGGATCGGGATAGCGATCCGACACGAGGTTGAGCGACGCGAAGCGCGCGAGCGCGCGGATGTTCCGATGCAGGCAGAACTCCCCGTCCACGCGCCGGAAGTAGCGGTCGATCGTGGCTGGGGGCACGCCGCGCATGGACCACTCGCGGTATCGCCCGCGTGCCGCGACCGTGAGCCGCCCGCGCGAGACGTCGGTGCCGAGGACCACTGGCTGGACACCGGCCTCGAGGCAGGTGATGGCGAGGGAGTACGCCTCCTCGCCCGTGGCGCATGCGGCGCTCCACAGGCGGAGGGGACGCGCGGGCGATCCCGCCAGCAGCGCAGGGATTGCAGTGGTCCGCAGCCATTCGAGTTGAGCGGGCTCGCGGAAGAAGTACGTCTCGCCCACGGTCACGACGGCCATGACCTCGTCAAAGACGTCGCCGTCGCTGGCGAGAAGCGACACGAGCGACGCGGGATCGCGCAGTCCGTTGCGCTGCATCACGCGCCCGAGCGCAGTCTCCACCGCCGCGCGGCGACCCGGCCCGAAGGTGAGGCCGCTGCGCTGGCGCAGCGTGTCCGCCACGAGCGGGAATGCCAGCGCCCCGAGCGCCGAGCCGCTGGTGATCATGGCGCCGTCATCATCGCGCGCTCGCCTGTCGCATGGCGCGATCGAGGGACCACGTCTCAGCGTCGGAGAGGAAGCGCCCGAGGTCCTGGATGAGCAGCATTCCCCCTTCCGTGGTGACGACGCCGGCGACCGGCGATTCAGGGGGCAGCGGGACCGGGGGCGCCGACATGGCCGACTCGGCGGTGACGAGCGCGTCGACGGCGTGGACCAGGAGCGCGGCCAGCCGCGGTCCGGCCTGCACCACGATCATGATGTCGGACAGCCGCACGGGATGATCCGCACCCCTGAACCGCCGCGCCACGTCGTACACGGGGACCACCGTGCCGCGATAATCGATCATGCCGTGGACAACGAAGGGTGCGCCCGGAAGTGGCCGAACGGCGACCGCGCGCACGACCTCCACCACGTATTTGCTGGGCAGGCCGAAATGGACGTCGTCGATCCGGAAGGCGAGCAGGCTGTCGCCGGACTGCAGGGGAGGAGGCACTGCCCCATAGCAATGCGAATTCCGCGCCGGGCTCAGCTTTCGGTGACGGCGAGCTCGAGTTGTCGGGGGCGCCACAATGATGCACCTTTGTGAGCTATGTCCCATCGAACAAACCCCATCGTCAGCGTACAGTACCCTCCCTGGGTCGCGGAGCTCGTCGACTTCAACCGGGCGTACGCCACGGACGAGGAAAAGATGCGCCTGGCCATCTCCGTGTCGCGCGCCAACGTCGAGCGCGGAACGGGAGGCCCCTTTGGCGCGGCCATCTTCGAGCGCGACTCCGGCAGGCTGGTGTCGGTCGGCATGAACAGCGTGGTGCGCCTGAACAACTGCACCCTGCACGGCGAGATGGTGGCGTTCATGATGGCGCAGCAGGTGGTGGGCTCGTTCAGCCTGAACATGCCGTCGTTGCCGCCGCACGAGCTGTTCACGAGCTGCGAGCCGTGCGCCATGTGCCTGGGCGGCACCCTCTGGAGCGGGGTCAAGCGCGTGGTGTATGGCGCGGGACGCGAGGATGCGAGTCGCCTGAACTTCGAGGAGGGGCCGGTGTTCCCCGAGTCCTACAAGTACCTCGAGGATCGCGGCATCGAGATCGTGCGCGACGTCTTGCGCCCCGAGGCCCGCGCAGTGCTCGAACTGTACCGAACGATGAGCGGAAAGATCTACAATGGATGATGCACTGCGGAAGGCGAACCTCGAGTTCGCGCGCCGGCATCCCGGCGACCCGCTCGGCCGCCAGCCCGTACATACGGTGTATGGCGGCGCGCAGCTGTTCTCCAGCGACACCACGCGCAAGATCGGCGCAGTGGCGCGCAGCGCGATGGAGAAGTTCGCGGCCACGCCCGCGGAGCTGGGCCAGGCCTGCGGCATCGCCGAGCATGCGTCGCTCGCGCTGATCCATGCGCGCGTGAAGGAGAAGCTGGAGCGCGAGGCCGTCGAGGACTTCCGCGTGGACTTCGAGGACGGCTACGGCAATCGTCCCGATGCGGAGGAGGACGCGCAGTCGGTAGTCGTCGGCGAGGCGCTGGCGAAGGGCATGGCTGACGGCACGCTCTCGCCCTTCATCGGCATCCGCATCAAGACCTTCAACGAGGAACTGCGCGCGCGGGCCACGCGCACCCTCGAGCTGGTGATCACGACGCTCGTGAAGAAGGCGGGTGCGCTCCCGGATCGCTTCGTGGTGACCATCCCCAAGGTCACGATCGCGGAGCAGGTGAGCTACACGGTGGAGCAGCTCGCGCGGCTCGAGGGAAAGCTCGGACTGGCCGAGGGTTCGCTCAAGTTCGAGGTGATGGTCGAGACGCCGAGCATCATCCTCGATGACAGCGGGCGCTCGCTGCTGCCGCGCCTGGTGGAGATCGCGGAGGGCCGCATGACGGCCGCGCACTTCGGGACGTACGACTTCACGGCGAGCCTCAACATCACGGCGGCGCACCAGCGCATGCGTCACCCGGCGAACGACTTCGCCAAGCACGTGATGCAGCTGTCGCTGGCGGCGACGGGCGTGTGGCTGTCGGATGGTTCGACGGCGGTGCTTCCCGTGGGCGACCGCGCCTCGGTGCACGAAGCCTGGAAGATGCACTTCGACGACGTGCGCCACTCGCTCGTGGGAGGCTTCTACCAGGGGTGGGACCTGCATCCCGCGCAGCTGGTGACGCGCTACGCCGCGCTCTACTCGTTCTTCCTCGAGGGGATCGATGCGGCGGGGCAGCGGCTGAAGAACTTCGTGGACAAGGCGGCGCAGGCCACCCTGGTGGGCAACGTCTTCGACGACGCCGCCACGGGGCAGGGGCTGCTCAACTTCTTCCTGCGCGGCATCAACAGCGGCGCGGTGACGGAGGCGGAAGCGCTCGCGCTCACGGGCCTCACTCCCGGGGACTTCGCGGGGCGCTCGTTCCTGAAGATCATGAAGCGGACGGGCGGGTGATGGGCATCGGCCCGCGCGGGTTCGAGCTCATCGACCTGGTGGCGCGGTGGATCCACGTGATCGCCGCGATCATGTGGGTCGGGAACTCGATGCTGTTCAACTGGATGGACCGCACGCTGGTGAAGCCCGCGCCGGGCGATACGACGGGCACGATCGGCACCACGTGGCTGCTGCACAGCGGCGCCTTCTATCACGTGGAGAAGACCGCACTCGGCGGACGCGGGCTCCCGAGCCCGCTGCACTGGTTCAAGTGGCAGGCGTACACCACATGGTTGAGCGGCGCGATGCTGCTCGTCGCGGTGTACTGGGTCGGCGGACGGGCGGCGATGGAAGACAGCGGCGTCGCGCGGCTGACGCATGGGCAGGCGGTGGCGCTGGGCATGTTCATCGTGTTCGGCGGCGTGGCGGTGTACGAGCTGGTGCAGCGCGCGATCGCGCCGCGGGCGCCGAGGGTGGCCGAGGTGCTGCTGGGGCTCGGGTTCGTTGCGATGGTGATCGTCGCCACGCGCATGCTGAACGGGCGCGCGGCGTTCCTGCACATCGGCGCGATGCTCGCGAGCATCATGGCGGGCAACGTCGCCATGACGATCGTGCCGTCGCAGCGCGAGCTCGTGAAGTCGGTGAATTCATCGGGGTCGGCGGACCCGGTCATTTCGGCACGCGCGAAGCGCGTGAGCATCCACAACAACTACTTCACCTTCCCGGTGATCGTGTTGATGGTGAGCGGGCACTTCCCGTCGCTCTATGCGGGCCGCGCGCCATGGGCGTCGCTGCTGGTGCTGGTGATCGCGGGCGCGGCGGTGCGGCACGTGCTGAACACGCGATTCAGCTTCGCGGCCTGGAGGGTGGTACTCGGTGCGGTGCTCGTGGCGGCGACGGTGGCGCTGTATGTGTTGATGACGCTGCCGGCGCGTGTCGTGGGTGCTGCGGTTGGCGCGCCGGGTGAGGAGGGGCTGCCGGCGGTGGTGACATTCGCCGAGGCGCGGCGCGTGATCGACCGTCGCTGCGCGGCGTGTCACTCGATGACGCCGAGCGACCTGTCATTCGGCGCGGCGCCGGCGGGCGTGATGTTCGACACGCCGGAGCAGATCGCGTCGCACCTGGGGCGGATCCGGGAGCGGGCGGTGGTGACGCGAACGATGCCGCTCGTGAACAAGACGAACATGACCGAGCGGGAACGGCTGTTGATTGGCAGGTGGATCGAGCAGGGGGGGAAGACGGCGCCGTAGAGTTGTCATCCTGAGCGCAGCGAAGGATCTGCCGTTGTAGTTGGCCTCTGTACCGGTACTGCAGGCCTGTGGTCCGTGGTCTGTGGCATGAACAGGATGAGGTAGGCGGGCGCCTGCGGGCGCCCGCCTTTGTCACTGGTTCGTAGTTGAACGTTCGAGGTCAGGCAATGCACGCCGATACCGCGACTCCACTTGCCCAACGACCGACGGCCGACGCTCGAGCACTGACAAGGAAGCGCTGCGCGCCTCGTCATCGGTTGGCGGTTCACATGTCGACCACCAACTCATGACGAGGCAGGCGGCCGGAGGCCGCCGCTTCGTTGTCAGTGCTGGAGCTTCTGGCGTCAGGCGACAGGCAAGCCGGCCTGCGGTATCGCCGTGAAGAGGGCGACCATCGTCAACTGGCAACAGCGGTGGTCCGACCGAGTTCCAGAAAACCATGAACCCAATGACAAAGCGGGCGCCCGGCAGGGCGCCCGCGTACCGCAACTACAACGGCAGGTCCCTCGCTGCGCTCAGGACGACAGCGGAACTGCGCTCAGGACGACAGCAGTCAGCTTCCCCGGTATGTGGAGTACCCGTACGCCGCCAGCAACAACGGCACATGATAGTGCCCCTCAGCCCCGACAGAAAACGTCACCACGACCTCGGGATAAAAACACTCCCGTCCCAGGCCACCGAAATACGAACCAGTATCGAACCGCAGCGAATAAGTCCCCGCCGCAAGCAAGCTGCCCGCGACAAATCCCTTCAGCCTCCCATCCGCGTCGGTAGTACCCCCGCCAAGCAGCCGCCCCTCCTGCAGCAACGAGACCGCCACTCCCACCGCCGGCCGGCCCACCGACACGTCGAGCACGTGCGTGCTGAGTGAGCTCACGAGGGCTCCGGCACCAGCTTCTCCAGGCGCAGCCGAGTGATCTTCCGCTGCTCGCCGGCGCTCACGCGCAGCTCGATCATCGGCGTGTTGCTCATGCGCGCGTGCGTGATCGCGAGGATCGCCCCCGCGCTCCGCCCATTCGCGCAGATGATGCACACGCGGCCGTAGCGCTCCTCGTACTTCCGGTTCGCCTCGGCCAGCGCCTCGCGCTCCTCGTCGCTGCTCGCCTGCACCGCGCCCTGCTCGACCGCGGACCATTCCCTCGATTGCTCGGTGGCTGGCGCATCCACCTTCGCGTCGCCCAGCCGCGGGTGGTGCGCGAACGCTTCCGCCCAGTCGTCCGGCGTGAGCGTGATGAACACGTCCTCGGCGCTGTTGAGCATCACGTCGCGCGTGCCGAAGGGGCGGTGCGACAGCATCCCGTTCACCCACGCGGTGCTTCCGCAGCACGACCGGAACAGCTCGGCCGCCTGCTCGTCAGGCATCGTATCCAGCTCGGTCATGGTCGTCACGGTCCGGGAATGCGCCCGATCACCCTGAGACGGGCGACGCCTCCATCAGGGAAGATGTTCAGCCTCACGTGCGTCGCAACCTGCCGTTCCACCTCGTGCGCGAACCGGTGCCGCGTATGCGGCTGGATCGGTTGCTGCGCCACGAGAGTCTGCCACTTCGCCCGGGACGCGTCGAAGCTCCCGGTCACGTCGCAGCACTCCACGCTCGCGCTCCCGGGCGCATTCCCGCGATAGTGGTCGGTGTCGACCTCCACGCGCTCGATCTCGCCCGGCGCGGCGAGCTGCACGATGGTCCACTCGTGCCCCTCACCACGGCGCCGCCTCGTCTCCCACCCATCGCCCATGTGCGTCGAGCGTCCGGGAAGGATGAGGTTCTGGCGATGCCCGTAGTGCATGTCGCTGCATTCCACCACCCACCCGCCGCTCTCCATCGCCGCGAGGTCCACCAGCTCGCCCGGCGGCAGCACCTCCTCGTTCGCCTTCACCACCCCATGCACGCGCAGCCGCGCGACACCACCATCCGGATGGATGGTGAGCCGCAGGTGCGTGACGCGACCCGCGTGCTTGATGGCGAAGTGATTCTTCGAGTCACCCTTCAGCTTCGTGCGCCCGAGAATCTCGGTCCACGCGATGGTGCCGTCGCTGAACGACTGCACCGGCGGATTGCCCTCCACCTCGCAGGCCTCGACCACGGCGGATTCCGGGAAGTTGCCGGTGAAGAACGCGGTGTCGATCACCACGCCCTTCACCACGCCGGGAGCGCCGAGCCGGATGACGGCCCAGTCCTCGCCGGGCTCCCGGCGACGGCGGGTCTCCCAGCCGTCCATCCACTTTCCGCGCTCGGTGTACAGCCCCTCCTTCCATTCGGGCTTGCTCGCCTTGAGCAGCGCCTCCTTGGGCGCGAAGAACTCGTCGTTCGCACTGAGCACGGCGCCGCCGAGTCGCTCGGCGGCCAGGTCGATCAGGTCGGTGAAGTCAGCCATGGCAGGGTCTGGGGGTCGTCGCTTCCCCCTATGTAGGAGGCACTGACCACGCCGCGCAAGCGCCGCCCGGCATAGGGAGTGAGCTTGTGCCGGTGCTCGAGGCGCGCGGCGTGAACCACCTGCTCCTCCTCGGGGTTCCAGGCCACGAAATCGGCATCGAGCCCGGGCGCGATGCTTCCCTTGCGCGACGACAATCCGGCGAGCCGTGCCGGCGCCTCGCACATCCATCGCGACAGGTGGTGCACGCTCGCCCCGCGAGCGCTCGCGCCGGTCCACACGGCTGGCAGCCCAAGCTGGAGCGACGCGATGCCTCCCCACGCCGCGAAGAAGTCCCCCTCGCTCGCCTTCATGGCCGGCGGACAGGGTGAATGGTCGGACACGATCATGTCGAGCGTGCCGTCCATCAGTGCGTCCCACAGCGCCTCGCGATGGCGCGCCTCCCGCAGCGGCGGCGCGCACTTGTACTCGGTGGCGCCTGCCGGGATGTCCTCGCTGCTCCACGTCAGGTAGTGCGGGCAGGTTTCCGCAGTGATCGGCAGCCCAGCCGCCTTTGCCCGGCGAATGACGTCCGCCCCCTCCGCACTCGACACGTGCACCACGTGCACGTGCAGCGGCATCCACTCCACCAGCCTCACCAGCATCTCGATCGCCGCCACCTCGGCCGCGACAGGTCGCGACGCGAGATACGTCGCGTAGTCCCCATTCCCGCTCGGCGGCAGGATGCGAGACGGATCCTCGGCGTGCGCCATCAGCGGCTTCCCGAGGCGCGCGAGCGTGGGAAATGCTGCGCGCAGGTCGGCCTCCGTGCACCCCGGGAACTCGTCCACACCGCTTGGCACCATGAACGCCTTGAAGGCGAAGACGCCGGCGTTCGCGAGCGGCTCCAGCTCGTGCACGTTGCCGGGGATCACGCCGCCCAGGAAGCCGACATTCACCACGCATTGTCCAGCTGCGGCCGCCTGCTTCGCCTCGAGACCAGCCAGCGACGTCGTGGCAGGAATCGAGTTCAGCGGCATGTCGAGCAGCGTCGTCACGCCGCCGGCGCGCGCGGCACGCGTCGCGGTTGCGAAGCCCTCCCACTCGGTGCGCCCCGGCTCGTTGACGTGCACGTGCGTGTCCACGATGCCAGCCATCACCACGTGATCGCCGGCGTCATGCACTGCCTCGGCGGGCGCGCCGCCGAGATCATCCCACGCCGCCACGCGCGCGATGATGCCATCGGCAAGGTGCAGCGACGCCGCGCGCAGTCCATCCGGCAGCAGCACGCGCGTCGAGCGGATCACGCGCGGCATGCGGTCAGGCGGTCTCGGTCCAGAAGCGGCGGACCAGGTTCTCCGTCACGCGCTTGCGATAGTCGGCGGTCGAACGGATGTCGTCGATCGGATTCACCTCGCCGCGCAGCGCGACCATCGCCTCGTCCAGCGAGCCAGTCGCCAGCGCGCGCTCGGTGGCGGTCAACCGAATCACCGTTGGGGCGATGCTGCCCACGGCAATGCGAGCGCCCTCTCCACGCACTCCGGCCACCACCACCTTGCTGATGGCCTGCGCGGCCCGCGTGCCGACCTTCCGGAACCACTGCCTCCCACTCACGCGAGGCACTTCCACGGCGACGACCAGCTCGTCGCGCCGCATCACGGTCTTGCGATAGCCCGTGTAGAACTCGGTGAACTTGACCCGCCGCTCGGCGCCCGCACTCTGCAGCACGACCACGGCGTCACACGCCGCGAGCACCGGCAGCGAGTCGCCCGCCGGTGAGCCGTTAGCGATGTTCCCGCCGATCGTTCCGCGGTTCTGGATCTGCGGGCCACCCACCTGTCGCGCCGCCTCGATCATCATGGGCAGCCGTTCCTGCACGAGCGCACTGGCCACCATCATCGTGTAGGTCGCGAGCGCGCCGAGCACCAGCACGTCCTCGTTCACGGTGATCGTGCGAAGCTCGTCCAGCGCCCAGATGTCCAGGTATCGCAGCTCCGGCAGCGTCCCGAAGTTGAGGCCGACGTACACGTCGGTGGCGCCCGCGATCGGCATCCGCGGCTCATCGCGCAGGATCTCGAGCGCCTCGGCCACCGATGTCGCCCGGCGCATCTCGAGCGTGGAGAGCGCGGTCTTCATGCCTTGCCCGCCCGCGCCGACGAGAGGATCGCGCGATAGATGGCCGCGTAGCCCGTGCAGCGACAGAGGTTGCCTGCGAGACCCACGCGAATCTCCTCGAGCGAGGGATCCTCGTTCAGCACGCTGGCCGCGACCACCATTCCCGGCGTGCAGATGCCGCACTGTGCGCCCACCTCGTCCATGAACGCCTGCTGCAGCCCGTGCGCATTGCCCAGGCCCTCGATGGTGACGACGTCGGCGTCCTGCGCCTGTCCGAAGGGCACGATGCACGAGCAGACGGTCACGCCGTCCACGAGCACGGTGCAG
This sequence comes from Gemmatimonadota bacterium, assembly GCA_028287305.1. Classification (GTDB taxonomy): domain Bacteria; phylum Gemmatimonadota; class Gemmatimonadetes; order Gemmatimonadales; family Gemmatimonadaceae; genus JAQBPX01. The sequence continues at coordinate 226,984 of JAQBPX010000011.1, read as the reverse complement.
GCGCCGCACTCGCCCTCGCCGCATCCTTCCTTGGTGCCGGTGAGGCCGCACTCCTCGCGCAGCACGTCGAGGAGCCGCTTCATGGGGTGCGCGGCGACGTCCGTCGCCACGCCGTTCAGAGTGAAGCGCACGCGATCAGGGTCTCGGGGATGGCGGGGATGTCTCGCAGGTCGAGACCGAGGTGGCGAATGGCGTTGACCACGGCGGGCGCGGGGCCGTCCATCGGCAGCTCGCCGAGCCCCTTGGCGCCGAACGGCCCGCCGTCGTAGTGATTCTCGAGCATCACGATGTCCAGCTCCGGGGTGTCGAGCGTGGTGGGGATCGTGTAGTTGGTGAGCGTGGGGTTGGCCATCGCGCCGTTCTTCATCACCACGTGCTCGAGCAGCGCGTAGCCCAGCCCCTGCACGGTGCCGCCCTCGATCTGCCCCATGGCGAGGGCGGGATGGATGGGGCGCCCGAACTCCTGCACGGCCGTCACCTTCACCGGCCGCACTTCATAGGTGTCGCGATCGATCTCGACCTCCGCCACGTCGCATCCCCACGCGTACGTCGCGTACGCGTCGCCCTGGTAGTTGTCGTCGTCCCAGCGCATCCACTCGGGCTGGATGTGCTCCTTCACGATCGAGAACGCGCCGTGCTTCGCGTGGTACTGCGCGGGCGTCATCCCCTCGAGTCGCTCCTTCATCTCGAGCGCGCAACGCTCCAGGATCTTGCCCACCACCATGCAGGTGCGGCTCGCCACGGTGGGGCCGCTGTCGGCGACCACGCTCGTATCGGGTTGCGCCACTTCAATGGTTTCGTAGGGCACGCCCAGCGCGTCCGACACGATCTGTGCGTGCATCGTGCGGGTGCCCTGGCCGATCTCGGTGCTCGCCACCATGATGCGCGCGCCCGTCGCCGTGAGGTCCAGGCGCGCCTTGCTGGCGAGCCTTTGTTCCCCCGCTCCTGTAAAGCCGGCGCCATGATAGAACAGCGCGAGGCCGATGCCGCGGTTGGTGCCCTTCAGCTCCTCGCGCTTGCGGCGATAGTCGGTGCGGCGCACCGCCTCCTGCAGGCACTCGAGTGCGCTCGCGTCCTGCTTGAGCACCTGGCTCGTGGCGGTCATGTCGCCCGGGCGCAGCGCGTTCATCTCCCGCAGCGTGAGCGAGTCCATGCCGAGCTGCTCGGCGATGCGCTCCATGTGCACCTCCATGGCGAACTCGGTCTGCGGCGCGCCGAAGCCGCGGAACGCGCCGTTGGGCGGCGTGTTGGTGAACATCGCCCGGCCGAAGATCTTCACGTTGTCACAGCGATACGGCCCCGCGGCGTGAATGCAGCCGCGCGAGAGCACCACCGCGCTCAGGGTGGAGTAGGCGCCCCCGTCGAGGATGACGTCGACGTCCATCGCCACCAGCCGGCCCTCTCGCGTGAGCCCCGTGCGATGCCGCACGATGGACGGATGTCGCTTGGTGGTCGCGACCATGTCCTCCACGCGATCGTAGATGATCTTCACCGGGCGCCCGCTCTTCACCGCGAGCAGCGCCGCATGGCCCGCGATCATCGAGGGATACTCTTCCTTGCCGCCGAACCCGCCGCCGGTCTCCGTCTGGATCACGCGCAGCGGGTGGTCGTTGCCGAGCACCGAGCGCAGCGCCTTGTACGCATAGAAGGGGCACTGCAGCGAGCCGTAGAGCGCGATGCCGCCGTGCTCGGGAACGGCGATCACGCCATTCGTCTCGATGTAGACGTGCTCCTGGTGCCCCGTGCGGTACGTGCCCTCGACCACGATCTCCGCGCTGGCGAGCGCATCCTCCACGTCGCCCTTCTCGATCGTGATGTCCTTGAAGGAATGCGGGGAGCGCTCCGGGTCGAACACCGGCTCCGCCTCCTCGTACTCGATCACGACGTTCGCGCCCAGCAGCTTCTCCCGGTCCTCGTGCGCCAGCAGCACGATCGCCTCGGCCATGTGCCGCACCTCGGTCTCCACCAGGTACGGCTGGTCCTCGTCGATCAGCGCGACCACGTTGCGATGCGGGATGTCCCGGTAGTCCACGATCGTGAACCCGCTGGTGTCGAAGTCCATGCGAATGGACTTCACGCGGCCGCATGGGATCGTCGAGCGAATCGTGCGGCCGAACAGCATCCCCGGGAAGTGCAGGTCATCGGCGTACTTCGTGGCGCCGGTGGCCTTCCCGATGCCGTCCTTGCGCGAAACGCTCTGCCCGACCGCTGTGGTCATCTCAGCCCTGGTCATCGTCGATGTGGAATCTATGCATCAGGCGGTGCGCGGGAGGCCCCAGCACGATGCCGGCCACCACGATGAACACGAGCCCGGCGAACATCGCGTAGAAGCCGGCGAACACCTTGCCGATCACCGTCACTGGCGTGGACGTGGGCCCCATCCCGCCGAGCAGCATCGCCGCCTGGAGGTAGGCATCGAGCCACGTCATCCGCTCGGTGGCGTGAAAGCCGATGATGCCGCCGCCGAGCGAGAGGGCGAGCACGGCGATCGCGAGCATCCCGTGCGCGGCCACGCGCCTGCGATACATCGCGCGGGGCAGCATGGGATCACCCTTGCCCTCGTATGGCCAGACGCCTTCATCGCCGCGCATGCAGTGCCCGTATCGCGAGAGTGAACGTGCTCAGGTCGCGGCCGCGCCGCGCCCCGCGGCGCGACCGGTGGCCCACGCCCAGAGAAAATTGTAGCCTCCAATCGGCCCGAATGCATCGAGGACCTCGCCGCAGAGGTACAGCCCCGGGTGCAGCCGGCTTTCCATGGTGCGCGCGTCGACCTCGGCCAGGCTCACCCCGCCGCCCGTGACCTCGGCCTTCTTGTAGCCCTCGTCGCCGTTCCAGGGAAGTTCGCCGCGCACGAGCACCTCGACCAGCCGCAGCCGCTCGTCACGCCGCAGCTCGGACAGCACGCGCTGTGGGTCTACCCTGGCCAGCGCAATGAGCGCATCGGCCAGGCGGTCCGGCAGCTCGGCGCGCAGTGCGCCGGTCACCGTTCGCGCGCCCTGCGGCTTGAGCGCCTCCTCCCACTCCCTGTCCCCGAGGGGTGTCCACCTCACCGTGACGCGCGCCGAGGCGTCCCCCTCGAGTCGCGACCGCACCACCACGTGCGAGACGTTGAGCACCGACGGGCCGCTGTAGCCATGGTGCGTGAAGAGGAAGCCGCCGGTCCAGCTCGAGCTGCGTGCCCCGTCCTTCGCGGTGAGCGTGACGGGGAAGCTGATCCCGCTCAGCGCGTTGAACGCGGGGGAGTTCGACGTGAGCGGCGTGAGCGCCGCGTAGAGCGGATGGATTGCGTGGCCGAGGGCGGCGAGCGCGCGCAGGCCCGTTCCGTCGCTCCCGGTGTTCGGCACCGAGAGTCCGCCGGTCGCGACGACCAGCGCGTCACAGGTGACGTCTGGCTGTCCCGCGATGGATACGCGCCATCCGCCCTCGTGCGCCGCGAATCCGGTGACGCTGCACTCCATGCGCAGCGTGACGCCCTGCTGCGCGGCGTGGGTGAGCAAGCCGTCGCGCACGTCGCGCGCCTTGTGCGACGCCGGGAAGCGCTTGAGCGACTCGCGCTCCTCGGCCAGCGGGATGCCGAGATCGCCCTCGAAGAACGCAACCTGCTCGTCGAGTGGCCACGAGCGGAGGATCTTGCGCAGCACGTTGGGGCTCGAGTCGGTGACGAAGCGCGACTCGTCCACCGAGAGCGGGAGCACGTTGCACCGCCCGCCGCCGCTGATCAGGATCTTGCGGCCTCCGTCCTTCGTGCGCTCGATGAGCGTGACCTGCGCACCGGACTTCGCCGCGAAGATGGCGGCCATGGTGCCCGCCGCGCCGGCGCCGATTACCACCACGCGCCGACTGGCCATCAGAACATCGCGAGCAAGGTCCATCCGCTCGGCAGGCCATTCACGAGCGACGGCATCACGATGAAGCCGTAGCGCGTGCCGCGCGGCGTGCTGTTGATGGCGCGCGCGCGACGGCCTGCCATCGAGACGCCCGAGCCCAGCTCGTCCATGAACACCAGCCGTGCCTCGACCTCTCGCGGGTCGCCGACGATCGCGCCCGGCAGGTGGTTCATGCCGCGATTGACCTTCTTCAGCGCGAGAGGCACCTGGTTGAGCACGCGCAGGTCCTGCGGGCGCATGTTGCTGATCCAGCTCACGTCCCCGTACCAGTCCTCGTTGCCGTAGAGCGCCGAATACCAGATGCGAAGCGGCGAATCGGGATCATCCTCGGCCACGTACGAGATGTGCGTCACGTCGCTCGCCAGCGACTCGTGCTCCAGCGTCGCGTGCTCGACGTGGGTTACGGCGCTGGCAGCCGAGTCGAAGTGCGCGAGCACGATCTCGGCCGGCGCGCGACAGAGCCCGAAGCCGTGCGCGCGGCGCGCGCGCTGCCCGACCGCGGCCGCGCGCCCCTTGAAGCTGATCGCGTAGGCGAAGGCATCGGTGCCGGTGAGGCGCGTGATCGGCGAGATGTGGATCTCCTCGCCCGCGCCAGCCGAGTCCACCAGGTAGGCCATGGTGCCGAGGAAGAGGCGATGCCCGGGATAGACGAGGGGAATCGAGCGCTCGAGGAGCAGCTGCTCCTCCGGGCGCAGCTCCCGTCGCACCGTCTCGCCCACTTCCATGAACAGCACGGGCTCTGGCGCGCAACGGGGAAGCGCGGAGGAGGCGAGCGCCAGTCGGCGCCCCTCGTAGCTGAGCGTGTCGGCGCCGGCGAGCAGCGTGCCGGGCGTGTGGCGCTCCGTCTCGGCCAGGTCGGCGGGATCGGCGAGGCCGTGTCGCGCGAGCACCAGCAGGCTGGCGACGCGACGCCTCGCGACCTGCGCGACCTTCTTCTCGTCGCGCAGGGTCACGAGCATCGGCGTGAAGGCCGTGTCGCGCATGAGCATCTCGGCCGACCAGCGATCGTTGTGCGTGCGGTAACGGATCGTGTCGCGGGCGCCGGCGGTGTGGTTGTTGTAGCCGTTGACGACGTCGTCCCACTCGTTCGTGGTGCGGTACGCGAGGGTGCGCACGTCGGGGGTGCTGTCGTAGAGCAGCATCTGCACGGCGATCACGTGCCCGTCGCGCACCGCGGTGGTGATGTGCCCGTATGGCCCGTTCGCCTCCGCGTCGCAGATGCGGAAGTCGGAGGAGACCGGCGTGCAGCCGATGTGCAGCGGCTCGCCGCGATCCTGCGCGTCCTGGATGTCGCTGAAGGGCATGCCCGCGCGCAGCTCGCCGAACTTGAAGGGCGAGCGCTGGCGCGACTGGTACTGCCAGTAGCCGATTGCCGCGGCGAGGATCACGAGTGCGGCAACGGCGAGCTTGCGATAGCGGAAGCGCCTCGCGACCTCGGGCAGCGGCACGTGAGGGGTGGCGTCGACCTGCTCGAGCGATGACTCGCCGGCCATGGAGGCCGCTTCCACGCGACGGAGGAACGCGGCGAGCTGCGGCGAGGCGGGCGTTCCCACCGGTCGGAGCATCACGGCGCGCTGGTCCACCAGGCAGGTGGCGGTGAGCGCGAAGGATGGCTCGTCGGCGAAGCGGAAGCCGAACACGTACGCAGAGGCACCATCGCGAAACGCGGAGTCGTCGCTGTGCGTCGCGCTGCGCGCGAGGGTGGGATTGGTGCCGGCCACCTCACCGATGTCGGCGGCGACTGCCGACGCGATGGTGGCCTGCGCGTTGTCGAGCCGCGCGCGACGGGCCTCGGGCGTGTCGGATGCGCTGGTGCCGGCGGAGAGGCCGGCGAGCGCCTCGAGGCTGCGCAGCGTTGTCATGGCGCAAGTTATCTCCACGCCGGGGCGGGGCGCCATCGACGCGATGAATCAACCGGTATATGTTGGACCCATGCCCACCCCTCGCATCGCGCTGCTGCTCGCCGTCGCCGCCACGCTCGGCGCCTGCTCGAGCTCCACTGAAGTGAACCACGGCCCCGCCTCGCTTCGCGTGGTGAACGCGTCCTCCGTTGCGCTGAACGTGGTGGTGGATGGCAAGGAGCTGCTCACGGGCCTCGCAGCGTCGAAGGTCTCCGCGCCGATCGAGATCACGAGCGGCAGCCACGAGCTGCGCCTGCAGAATGCGGGCGGTGCGTCCAACGCGACGTTCACCCTGCAAGCCGACGGCGGCGGCGTGGTGACCGCCGTCGCTACCAGCCAGGCCACCACCCTCAGCGCCTCGGTGCTGGTCGACACCGGATCCACCGTGCTGCCGGGGCGGAGCAAGCTTCGCGTGTTGCACCTGGCGCCGAGTGCGATCGGCGTACAGGGATGGCGCACGCAGCCCGGCGTGACCTCGGCCGTCCAGGTGTCGATCCCCTTCGAGTTCGGGCTCGTGACGCCCTACATCCAGGCCGATTCCGGCAAGTGGGAAGTGTGGGTCAGCACCCCCAAGGCGCCCACGGCAAAGCTCGCGACCACCGGCATCCTGGACATCCCCGGTGGTGAGCGTCGCACCGTGGCGCTGGTGGATTCGTCGGGGACGCTGGTGTTTCGGGTGATCTCGAACTAGGGTCCGGCGCGCCGGGCAAACAAAAAGGCCTGAACAGGACCACTTCGGAAAGCTACTGGACCACAACGGAGCAATCCGAAGTGGTCCAGTCGTTTTCTGCCCTTGTCCTAGCGAGTCCTGTTGGCTCGGCGCGACGGACTATCGTCTCGGATCCAGCACCTCGGTCACCCGGTCCGCGATGTCCATGACATCCCCGGTGGTGAGCGTCGCACCGTGGCGCTGGTGGACTCGTCGGGGACGCTGGTGTTTCGGGTGATCTCGAACTAGGGTCTGGCGCGCCGGGCAAACAAAAAGACCTGAACAGGACCACTTCGGAAAGCTACTGGACCACAACGGAGCAATCCGAAGTGGTCCAGTCGTTTTCTGCCCTTGTCCTAGCGAGTCCTGTTGGCTCGGCGCGACGGACTATCGCCTCGGATCCAGCACCTCAGTGACCCGGTCCGCGATGTCCATCCAGTGCGCCTTCGCCAGCCCGGTGCTCGCGGCCGCGTTGGCACGCGCTTCCTCGCGCACGGTGCGCAGCTGCATGCGCGCAAGCGCCGGGATGTCGCTGCGCGACACGTTCGGCGCGCCGAGGAAGGGGAGCGGTGGGCCACCCTGTCCACCGCCACCGCCCGCGCCGGGAGCAGCCGGTGCCGCGGCCGGCGGATTGAGGATCGCGTTCAGGCGCTCCACATACGCGCGCTGCAGCATCCGTCGTGACGGGTCGCTCACGTTGCGCGTGAACACGTCCTGTCGGAGGTCGCCCATGAATTCCGCCAGCGGATACGCCGTGGAGGGCGACATCGCCTCCGACTGCGAGAGCCGGTCGAGGCGGCGCGTGTCGAGCAGCGACGTCAGCACACCCACCTGCCGCGTGGCCAGCGGCGCCGCCGGCTCGCCGGTGCGCGAGAGGATCGCCTCCGGCGCCAGCCAGCCCGGCGTCTCGAAGGCGTTCGCGCTCAGGAACGCGAGCGCCTCCTTCTGCTTCGCCTTCGGCACCACGTGGAACACCGCGCCCGCCTGGTCGGCGGACTTGACGTCGATGTTCACGCCGCCCACCCAGCTCGTGACGTGTCCCATGTACGTGGACCACGAGCCCAGCGTCTCGCCATAGAGCTCGGCGAGGTCCGTGTAGTCCTCACCGGACTTCGTGGTCCAGCTCACGAGCTGCGGCACCATCTTGCGCATGTTCTGCAGCGCGTAGGTGGTGGCCTTCACCGCGTCGTCACCCATGTCCTCGGTCTGGTTGCGCGGGTCGATCGCGCGGTAGCTCTCGCTCAGCCACCGATAGGGAAACGGGCCCGTCTGCTTCGTGATCCAGCTGTTGAGCGTGACCTTCTCGGCCTCGGGCGTGGCTGCATTGGGCAGCACGCGGTACCCCCAGTTGATCGCGAAGTCGTCGTACGGTCCCACGCGGCGAATGAAGTCCTTCGGCTGCAGCTTGTCGCCCGGCTGCGCCACGTAGTTCTGCCGCGCGTAGTCCATGATCGTGAGCGACACGCCGTACTTGCTCGTGAAGCTCGGGCTGCGCAGGCTGTCCACCGGGATCGCATTCGACGCGAGCATGTTGTGGTAGAGGCCGAGCGCGTGGCCGATCTCGTGCGCGATCACCTGGCGCATGGTCTCGCCCATCAGGTCCTCGGGAATGTCGAGCGAGCGCGCCTCGGGATTCGCCGCGCCCGTCTCGATCATCAGGCGGTTGCGGTACGAGCGCATGTGGTTGTGCCACCAGTTGATCTCGCTGTTCACGATCTCGCCCGAGCGCGGGTCCACGGTGCTCGGCCCCTCCGCGTTGCGCGTGAGGCTTGCCGCCCAGCGCACCACTGAATAGCGCGCATCGTCCGGGTCCCAGTTCGGATCCTGGGCCTTCGTGGGTGGCTCGAGTGCAATGATCGCGCGCTTGAAGCCCGCCTTCTCGAACACCTTCTGCCAGCTCTCCACGCCCTCCTTCACGTAACGGCGCCACTTGGTCGGCGTCGCGGGATCGATGTAGTACGTGATGGGCTTCACCGGCTCCACCAGTTCGCCGCGCGCGTACGCTGCCGGGTCCTTCGGCTCCAGGCGCCAGCGGATGATGAAGCTCTCCTGCGCCGCCTTCTGCTGGTCCAGCCCGTAGTTGATGCGGTCCACGTTGAAGTAGCCCACGCGGGCGTCTGCGAAGCGCGCGCGCATCGGGACCTTCGGCAGGATCAGCAGCGACTGCCGCATCTCCAGCGAGATGGTGTTGGCGCTCGCATCGCTCGGCGCGCCGGTCGCGTCGAACGTCTGGACGTGGCGTACCTCGACGTTCGTCGGGAAGCTCCGCATGCTGCTCACGTAGCTGCGCGCGGGGTCGAGGCGGCGCACCTGGAAGGTCCGTCGCTGGTTCGCGTCCAGCCCGCTGAGCGCCGGCGTGTCGCCCGCGAAGAAGTCGGTGACGTCGATGACGGAGCCGGTGGTGTCGCGGTTGTAGGCGGCGACCGGGAAGCTCGCGATGATCGGCGCATAGTTGTTGTTCGCCACCGAGATCGCGATCGGCAGCGAATCGTCGGCCACGCTCGCGTAGGAGATGCTTCGCAGCAGCACGCGGTCGCCCACCTTCTGCAGCCGGATCACGCGCTCCTCCACCGACGTGCCCGCGAAGATCAGCCCCGTGACGCCCACGGGAACGGCCGCGAGGCGGCTCACCAGCAGGATGTCGCGGTTGAGCAGCGAGTCGGGCACCTCGAAGAACCAGCGCTCATCCACCTTGTGCACCGAGATCGCACCGTGCTCGCTCTTCGCGCGATCGGGGATCACCTGCGAGTACGGCCGCGGCCGCCGCGGCACGCCGCCCGCCGGTACCTGTTGCACGGGCGGAGCGCCTCCGGGCGCCGGCGTGGCCGGCTGCTGGGTGGGCGCCGGCGCCGGGTCCTGTGCGGCGGCTACGGATGCGACAAGGCAGAGAGCGGCAAGGGTGCGAATCATGGGCTGGTCGAGGGGACGAGGGGCATGACAGTTCCTTCAAGCTATTACGCGGGCGTCGTAGAGGCCGCTGGAACTGGCGTTCATCTTGCCCTTTCCTTACGCCACTCAAGCCCCGCGAACCAAGGGATCACAAGGGATCCGGATGCATCCACGCAGGCTCACATCGGTCCGGTCCATCGACGCCAGGGGCCCGGCGCCGATCTCGTACAACCCCGGCACCATGACGGACCCGCTCCCCGCCGTGGAGCGCGCCGTGGCCGCGTTCCGCCGGAGCGTGCGTGGCCATCCCGCCGGCGCGTACGAGAAGTGTCGCCGCGTGCTGGCCGACCTTCGCGTGGTGGCGGCCGAAGTCTTCGGAGGCGCTCCCGAAAACTGGGCGCTCGCCGATGGCCACACCGCCACCATCGATCGCGTGGCGAGCACCATCGGCCAGCTGCTGCTGCACGATCGTCGAGAGCGCATCAGCGTGGTGAGCACCGACAGTGAGCACATCGGCGGCCTCGGCGCATTCACCGCCGACCCGCGCTTCAGCGTGACCACTGTTCCCCCGGGGGAACTCCACGCGACACGCGCGCAGGTGTACTTCCTCTCGCATCTCACCTACGACACCAATCGCGACCTCTCCGCCGAGATTCGCGCGGTGTCGGCGCGCGGCGAGGGGCTGGGGCTCGGCACGCTCGACGCGCCCATCGTAGTGGTGGACGGAACGCAGGCCGCGGGACAGGTGGACGTCGACGTGCCCTCACTCGGCGCCCACGCGTGGCTCTCGAGCGCGCACAAGTGGCTGGGCGGCCCGCACGGGTCGGGGCTGCTCTACCTGAAGGGCGACTTCGCGACGAAGTGGCCCACACCCTACCGGGCCGGCGAGCCGCTCTGCGGCGACCTGCCGATCGGCCGGTGGGAACCGCGCGGAGGCCAGGATTTCGCGCGCGTCGCAGGACTCGCGGCCGCGCTGCGCGCGTTCCAGGTGCATGCGACGCCAGGCGGCGAGGTGCGCGCGACGTTCATCGCGGAACTCGAGCGCGAGCTCGGCGACTGCGTGCGCGTGCTGCACTCCTCGGCGGAGAATGGTCGCGTGATCGCCTTCGAGATGCCTGGCACCGACGTCTACCCGGTGTATCGTCGCCTGGTGGAGCGCGGAATCTCGGTGAAGTGCATCAAGCGCAACGTGCCGTGCGCCGAGACCGGCCGAGACTGCCTGGAGGTCATTCGCCTGGGGCTGCCGTGGTGGACGGATGAGGCGCATGCGCTCGAGGGAGTTCGCGCGATCGCCGAGACCATGCACCAGCAGCAGGGCGAGCAGGGGGCGACCGCATGAGCGTCCTCGTGCTCGGCGCCGATGGCTACATCGGCTGGTCGCTGCTCTGTCGGCTGGCGCTGGAAGTTGACGAGCCGATCATCGCGGTGGACGACCTGTCGAAGCGCGAGCGCGTGGCCTGCTGCGGCTCCGACAGCGCGATCCCGATCGAGAGCTTCGACGACCGCATCGAGCTGCTGCGGAAAACCACCGGGCGGGGCGACATCGCGGGCGTGGTGGCCGGCGTCGAGGATTGCGTCGAGCCCCTGGTGCGCGCGCTCAAGCCGCGCGTGATCGTGAACCTCGCGCAGATCCCGTCGGCGCCCTGGTCCATGATGGACGTGGACCGCGCGAAGGAGACCATCGCGAACAACGAGCTGGGCAACGTCGCGGTGCTGTTCGCCATGCGCGAGCATTCACCGCACACGCACCTCGTGAAGATGGGGAGCATGGGCGAGTACGCGGCGTGCGGCGTGCCGCTCGGCGAGGGATACGTGGATGCAGTGCTCGACGGGCTCCCGACGAGCGTTCCCGTGCCGTTCCCGCGCGCCGCCGACGACGTCTATCACATCACGAAGATCAACGACTCGAACTTCATCGCCATGGGCTGCCGCGTGTGGGGGCTCGCGGCCACCGACGTGATGCAGAGCATCGTGTACGGCACCCGCACCGCGCTCTGGCGGCAGGACGCGCGGCTCGCGACGCGCTTCGACTGCGATCCAGTGTTCGGGTCGGTGCTCAACCGCTTCGTGGCGCAGGCGATCTGTGGCGCGCCGCTCACCGTCCATGCGGGAGGCAAGGCGACCACGGGGTTGATCTCGCTCTACGATTCCGTGTCGGCGCTGGTGCACTGGACGCAGGAGCCGGCCGCGCCGGGCGAGCACAAGGTGGTGAACCAGGCGACCGAGACGCGCATCAGCGTGCTCGAGATCGCGCAGCTCATCCAGCGCATCGGTGCGGAGCAGGGGCTGCACGTGCAACTCGAGACGGGCCTCGACCCGCGCCACGAGGCAGAGCGCCCGTGCAAGGCTGGCCCCGCGCGCACGTTCAAGCTGCGGCAGAGCGGCATCCCGACCATCGAGCTCGAGCAGGGCGTGCGGTACCTGATGCAGGACCTGCTGGAGCACCGCGAGCGGCTCGGCGGGGCGAGGCTGCTGCCGGAGGTGGACTGGAAGTCCGGTGCGCCCGACGAGCCTACTTCTTCGCGAACAGCTTCACGTACTCCGGATATCCCTCAGCCGCGAGCTTCGCTACCGGGATGAAGCGCATGGCCGCCGAGTTCATGCAGTAGCGGAGGCCGAGCGGCTTGGGGCCGTCGTCGAAGACGTGGCCCAGGTGCGAGTTCGCGTGCACCGAGCGGACTTCCGTGCGCGAGAAGCCGAGTTGCGTATCGGTCTTCTCGCGGACGTTCGCCTTCTCGAGCGGCTTGGTGAAGCTCGGCCAGCCCGTGCCGCTCTCGAACTTGTCGAGTGAGCTGAACAGCGGCTCGCCACTCACGACGTCCACGTAGATCCCCGCTTCGTGGTTGTCCCAGAAGTCGTTGTGGAACGGGCTCTCCGTGTACTCGTGCTGCGTGACCTCGTACTGGAGCTTCGTGAGGCGCTTCTTCAGCTCGTCGTCGCTCGGCTTCGCATAGGCGTGCACCGGGCCGGATGACTTCGCGGCGGGCGCGGACGCAGGCGCGGCTGCGGGCGACTGGGCGTCCGCATCGCCGCGGGAACAGGCAACGAGCGCCATTGAAGCGAGCAGGACAGCGACACGCGAGGTCATGATTTGGCGGGTTGGGGTCTCCCTACATACTGACGGGGAGCGCAGATCGTTCCGGCGGCGCGGCGATTGCCCTTCCGAAGGGTGAAATCCCTCACGGAGAACGCTAATGAACTCGATCAGGAACGCTGCGCGTCGCGCGGCCGTCATGGGAACGCTCGTGGCGCTGGCGGCTTGCCAGAGCGCCGGCGGGCTGGGCAGCATCCTCGGAAGCGTGCTCGGCGGCGGCGGTGGACAGCAGCTCTCGGGCACCATCCAGGTGGTGGACACGCGCTCGCAGGTGATCTCGATCAACCAGTCGAACGGGCAGAACGTGTCGGTGGGTTACGACGCGAACACGCGCGTGGTCTACCAGAACCAGAACTACCCGGTCACGAGTCTCGAGCGCGGCGACCAGGTGACGGCGCGCATCCAGGACGCGGGCAACGGCAACTACTACACGGATTCGGTGCAGGTCGTCCAGCCGGTGAACGGCTCGAACGGCACCAACAACGGCACGAGCAACGGCAACGTGCAGTCGCTGACCGGCACCGTCCGGCAGGTGAACACGCAGAACGGGTACTTCACGATTGACATGGGCAACGGGACGCTGGTGACCGTGAGCATGCCCTACAACCCGACGCGCGCCGACCAGAACCGCTTCCAGTCGCTGCGGAACGGGGACAACGTGCGGTTCTATGGAGTGTACCTCAACAATTCGCGGGTGGAGTTGAGGCAGTTTTACTAGGGTCCGTCGCACCGGGGCCGGTTTCCTCGGAACCAGCCGCGGACCATCGGGGCGGACTTCAGCGGATACGACAACTTTGGGAACGGCACACCGGACAATAGCCGGTGTACCGTTCCCAATTTGTAGCGGTATCCGCGCTGGTTTCCGCTCTTCAGTCCGCGGCCTGTTCCGAGGAACCGGGGCCCTGTCGCGAAGATCCTTACTTGACAAATGAGCCCCACTGTTGAAATATCAGCACAGTTGATTTTTCAGCACAGTCTCCAGCCAGCCCAATCCATGACCGACCAAGCCGACGCACCCGCCCTCTCCCGACGCGAACGACAGGTCATGGACATCCTCCATCGCTGCGGCGGCGGCACCGTGGCCGAGATCATGGCCGAGCTCCCCGACCCTCCCACGTACTCCGCGGTCCGCTCGGTCCTCCGCATCCTCGGCGACAAGAAGCTCGTGAAGTACCGCGAGGACGGACCCCGCTACATCTACTACCCCTCGCAGGAAACCGACGCCGCCCGCGACGACGTCCTCGCCCACGTGGTCCGCACCTACTTCGCCGGCTCCCCCGAGCAGGCCGTCACCGCGCTCCTCCGCATGACCGACGTGGACATGAGCGACGCCGACGTGAACCGCCTCCGCGAGACGATCCGCAAGTCGCGCCAGGCAGAGGGAAAGGCCCGATGATCCCCTCGCTGCTCATCCTGCTCATCAAGGCGACGATCATCCTCGTCGCCGCACTCGGCATCACGCTGGCCATGCAGCGCACCTCAGCCGGCGCCCGCCACCTGGTGTGGCTCGTCACGCTGGTCACGCTGCTGCTCGTGCCCGCGCTTACCGCATGGGCGCCGATCCCCCTCCGGATCCTGCCGGCAGCGCAACCCGCAGCCGCCGTTCCGAAGGTGCACCGCACATCGCCCGATCTCGGCTCGCCGAGCGCAAGCGACGTTGGCATTGCGGTCGCGTCGCAGTCGGCTGTGTCGCAGTCGCCAGCCGCTCCCGCGCCGGGCATGCTCCAGCGCGCGATGCGCGTCGTCGCCAGTGCAGGTCTCGTGAAGCTCGCACTGATCGCGTGGGGCGCGGTGCTCGCGCTGATCCTCCTCACGCTGGCATGGGCGGGACTCACCGTTCGCCGCCTCGTGCGACAGGCCACGCCACTCGACACCGCCGACTGGACCGCGCCGTTGTTCGAGGTCTCCGACCGTCTCGGACTCGACGAGCCGCCGCGCCTCCTCCGCAGCGAGGAAGCGCGCATGCCCTTCGCGTGCGGACTGGTCACGCCGACCATCGTGTTCCCCGCGGAGTGCGACAACTGGTCGCTCGATCGCCGTCATGCGGTGCTGCTGCACGAGCTCGCGCACGTGCGTCGCCGCGACCTGGTCGGCCACACGCTCGGCCGCCTTGCGTGCGCCGTCTACTGGTTCCATCCGCTCGTCTGGACCGCCGCCCGGCAGCTTCGCAACGAGAGCGAGCGTGCCTGCGACGACCTCGCACTCTCGTGCGGCACGCGTGCCGCGGACTACGCCGAGCACCTGCTCGACATCGTGACCTCGGTTCGGCGCGACGCAACGCCGCTGGTCGCGCTCGCCATGGCGCGTCGCAAGGAATTCGAGGGACGCATGCTCGCCATCCTGGATCCCGAACTGCGGCGCACGGCGCCGAGCCGTCGCCAGTCTGCGGCGCTCATCGCGACGCTCGCGTGCATCGCGCTCGTGGTCGGCGCCGCTGCGCCCGCGCCGCGCGTCGCAAGTGCGGCGTCGGTGAACGAGTCTGCACCCGTCGCACAGCTGCCGGAGGCATCGCCAGCGCCGAAGCCGAAGGCCGAGCCGCGCCCCACGTCGCCCTCGCTCGACGCGCCCCTGTCGACCGACTTCGAGTCGAAGGCCCAGGTGAAGGTGAACACGCAGGTCCAGCTGCACTCGCAGGAGTACACCAACGAGCGCATCTCCGAGAAGGTTGCCGAGAACCCGCGCCTGCAGAAGGTGATCGACGACCTGTTGAACGGCGACAAGGGCGACAAGGGGCCCAAGGGCGGCAAGGGCGCGAAGGACGACCGGCCGGTCCTGCTCGCGAAGATCCTCCGCACCGACACGAGCGCGACGCTGCGTCGCATCGCCGCGTGGGGACTCGAGGAGTACGCCGACGCGCCCGTGGCCGCCGAGGCGCTTGCGACCGCGCTGCGCAAGGATGCGGATGATCGCGTTCGTGAGATGGCGGCATGGGCGCTCGGGAGCGGCGACGAGTCGCCGGCCGCGCTCGATGCGCTCGCATTCGCGCTCAAGGGCGACGCGAACATTCGCGTGCGCGCGCTCTCCGCATGGGCGCTCGGCAGCATCGGCGATCGCGCGGGGGTCGACGCCCTCGTCGGCGCACTCGACGACCCGAGTCCGGAGGTGCGCATGCGCGCCACGTGGGCGATCGGCAGCGTGGAGCCGAAGCAGGCGCCGAAGCAGGTGATCGCGATGCTCGAGGACAAGGATCCGCGGCTTCGCCGGCTGGCCGCGTGGGTGCTCTACACCGTGGAAGATGCGAGCGCAGTGCCGGCCCTCGAGGCGGCGCTGAAGCGCGAGCAGGACAGGGACCTGCAGCTCTCCTACATTCGCGCGCTCGCCGCGCTCGGGGAGAAGTCGGTGGACGCGATCAAGGGACTGCTCGACTCGAACGACCCGGCCATCAAGTCGATGGCGGTGCGCGCGCTGGCGGGCGGTCATGCGACTGGACCGTGGCCCTGGCCCTGGCCGGAGCCGCGACCCTTTCCGTAGGCGAGGGACTGGGCGCAGGGGTGCGCCCATTCTTTTGCCCCTTGGTGCTGATTTTTCAACCTTCGCCTGTCGGTGATCCCGTGGGCAACTCGAGAGGAGTATCGAAGATGATTCGCGTATTCGGTGTGGTGGTCGCGGCGGTCGCGGTGTCGTTCGGCGGCGCGCGCGCCCGGCACGAGCATGCAGTGGAAGCAGCGCCGGTCGCGCCGCTCGACGTGTCGGCATTGCTCACCGCGGCGCACGGCGCGCCGCCAGTGATCTGTGCGCTCGCCGGCCAGGCGGTGCGCGGCAACGGCTGGGGCGACTGGAACGAGGCGCCCTACACGCCGCTCGCGTCGCAGCAGGTCGCGCATCGTCGCGCGCTGGAGGACGCACAGTACAGCGACGCCGACGTCGCGAAGCTGTTCGATGGGCTCGCAAGTGACGACGCCTGCGTCCGCGAGCTTTCCATCCGACTGATCGGCGGGCAGAAGTCCGCCACCGTCGCGGCGCCGCTCATGGAACGGCTCGCGTCGAAGGACGCGCAGGTGCGCGAGATCGCCGCGTTCGGCCTCGGGCTCACCCAGCCGAGGTCGGCTGTTGACCCACTGGTCAATGCGCTGCACGACGCCGCCTCCAGCGTGCGCGCGAACTCCGCCTGGGCACTCGGGCGCATCGAGGACGGGCGTGCACTCACACCGCTCGTGGCGCTCTTTCGCGACTCCGACGTGAAGGTGCGCGAAGTCAGCGTGCTGGCCGTGGGCCGCCTCGACTCGAGCAGTACCACCGGCGCACTCATTCGCGTACTGCAGAACGACGACGCGCCCTCCGTGCGCCGCGCCGCCGCATGGGCGCTCGGCGAGATGGAGGCACGCTCGGCCGCCGAGGCACTCGCCACGGTGCTCGCGCGCGACAGCGACGCTCGCGTCCGCGAGATGACCGCGTGGGCGCTCGGCAACCTCGAGTCGAAGGTCGCGTCGGCCACGCTCATCAACGTCGCGCAGCATGACGCAGACGACGCGGTGCGCGAGACGAGCGTGTGGGCGCTGGCCGAGTCGAATGACCGCGCGGCAGTGGAGCCGCTGGGGCGGATCATCGGCAGCGACAAGTCGTCGCGCGTTCGCGGCACCGCCGCGTGGGCGATCGGGCAGCTGCGAGGCGATGGCAGTCGCGCCCCGGAAGGGCTCGTGCGCGCGCTCACCGATGACAGCGACGACGTTCGCCTCAAGGCGGCGTGGGCACTCGGCCAGGTGGGCGACTCGTCGGCGCTCGGCCGCATCAAGACGGCGCTGCACGACGAGAAGAGCGCCCAGGTTCGGCGAGCCCTCATTCGCGCGCTCATTCGCTCGGGAGGGCGCAATGAGGAGACGCTGTCGGAACTGCTCACGAACGCAGACCCGAGGGTGCGCGAAGCAGCCGTGCGCGGGCTCGCGGGGAGCGAGGCCATGAATCCGTGGCCGTGGCCGTGGCCCCGGCCACGGCCCATTCCTTAGTAGTCATCCTGAGCGCAGCGAGGGATCTGCCGTTTCGTTGCGCCGTTGGGCGTGAGTAACAGCTGGCTTGTGGCGTGTGGCTGGGGCGGGTGTCTTCTGGCCTGAGTAACGACGGCGTGGGGCCACAGGCTTGAACTGCAGGGCTGCTGGGCAGTGACTCATGCCTAGCAGTTCAAGCCCGCAGCCACACGCCGCATTTACTCACGCCCGAAGACCCACGCCCCAGCCACACGCCTCACGCCGTTCTTACCCAGGCCCCGAGCCGCCCTCAATCAGCCGCAGTCAGCTGCGGTCGGAGGTCCACCACGCTCACCGCCATCCGAGCCCGAACCGCCTCCGCCACCAGCGTCCGGTGACACTCGCGGGGCTCCGCCTCGAAGCACAGGATGCACACGCGCTTTCCGGAGCCCAGCAGCTCGAGCAACTCCTCGAGATCCTCCTGCGCCGCCAGCGTCTGCATGTGCTCCGCGAAGATGCGGTGCATCTCCTCGTGTCGCCCGCGTCGCGCGGCGGCTCGGCCATCCGCCGGGGTGCCAAGCCCGCGCAGGTGGATGTAGCCCACGCCGATCGTCGCCACGTTCGCCGTGAGTGCGGTCTTCGCGAATCCCGGTCGGCGTGAGCTCGCGACGGCACGCACGTCCACCAGCAACTCGATCCCCGCATCCGTGAGCGTGGAGAGGAACGCCGGGACCGTGGTGCCCTCGTACCCGATCGTGTAGAGCGTGACGGGCACGGCGCTCACTGCGGGGGCATCGCCTTGCGATTCGCCTCGATCTTGCGCACGTAGCCGAGCGTCTCGATGTAGCGCCACCGCTCCACGCTCGGCGCAATGCGCTCGATGCTCGGCCACGTCCGGTCGTCGAGCCGCTGGTCGGAGGCCTTGCGTCGTGCGCGCATGATCGTGCCCTCACCCGCGTTGTACCCGGCGAACACGAACGGCCAGAGGGCCGAGTCCGGTACCTGCTTCTGTCGCCAGAGCGTCCAGAGGTCGCGGTCATGCAGGATTCCCGCCGCGATGTTCCACTCGGGGTTCTCGATCGCGCCGAACTGCGGCAGCGCGCTGCGAATCAGCCCATAGGTGCTCGGCATCAGCTGCATGATGCCGCGCGCGCCCACGCGGCTCTTCGCGCGCGGGTCGAGGTCGCTCTCCGCCATTCCCTGGGCCTTGAACATCCGCCAGTCGCTCCCGACCCCGAAGTACCGCTTGGTGTACTTCCGGAAGATCGGGTCGTACTTGTCGGTGTTCTTGCGGACCTGGCGCTGCTCGGCGGCCTCATCGAGCGCGGCGATCGCCCGCTTCACGCGCGCCTTCTGGGCGTGAGCGGGTGCAACGAGCGCACACGTCGACAGCAATGCGACGACCCACATCCGGCGCATGGTCAGCCGAGTGCCTTGCCGATGATCAGGGCGATCGAGATGAAGATCGCGGCGACCACCATGCCCACCGCCACGTTGCCCTTCTGCAATTCGGCCGGGAAGTCGACTTCAGGCGTCAGCCGGTCGATGACGCGATACGACAGGAACATCAGGATCACGCCGATCACGGCGTAGCCCACGTTGAGCGCGATCACGGACAGCTGCACAGGAGCTCCGGACAAGGGAAGGGATGAGCCCGCATTCCCCTATATGACGCATGAATTCCCCGGAAGTTCCGGCGGGTGCCTCCTACGGCATGTAGCGAGCGACGGACATGGACGCGGCGGCGAGGACCAGCAGTAGC
Organism: Gemmatimonadota bacterium; assembly: GCA_028287305.1. Taxonomy (GTDB): domain Bacteria; phylum Gemmatimonadota; class Gemmatimonadetes; order Gemmatimonadales; family Gemmatimonadaceae; genus JAQBPX01. The sequence goes on along the minus strand of JAQBPX010000011.1, from coordinate 207,841 downwards.
GCGCCGACATTCAGCGCCTTCTGCAGCTTCGCATTCAGCCGCGCCAGCTCCGCCTGCTGGTCGGCGCTCGGCGGCCCGCCCGACGCGGCGATGGTCCCCGCCAGCGCGCCTATCTTCCTGGCGGTGGGCGAGTTGATGGTCACGCCGAGAATGGCGGTGACGATCGCGAACGCGGCGCCCAATCCGTAGATGCGCGCCGGCATCGAGCGATACCACTCGCCGTTGCTCAGCATGCCGTTCCGGATGTAGAGCAGGATCCCCGAGAGGATCGTGGCCGCCATCAGGTGGATGAAGAACATCGGCAGCTTGCGCACGCCCGCGAGCTGTCCCATCACCACGCCGCCAGCCGGGCCGGACGCGAGCACGGCGGGAAAGACCTTGCGAGCCACGACGTACACCGCGCCGACCCAGCACGCGCCCGCGACGACGTGGATCAGTCGCAGGATGATCAAGAGGGCAGTGGATTCCATGGGCACAACTATGTGCGCCCTGCCTCCATTACCGCAACGGTACAGGCTGCCACGTCTCGTGCTGGCGGAACAGGTTGATCACGCCGCCGATGGCGCCGCCTACGATCCCGAGCACCACCCCAAGCTCCAGGGCCTTCTCGCTTGCGGTCTGCGCCATGAACTGGCCGGGCTTGTCGTCTCCCGAGGATTGGCCGCCGACTCCCCCAACCACGGCGCCGACCAGGAAGCCCACACCGGCACCCCGGAAGAACGCACCGGCCTTCGAGCTCCTCCCGCGACTCACGTCCAGGCTCGAGACGTTCGCGATCGGGATCGTGAACGTGGTGCTGTGCTCGTCCTCGCGCAGCGAGAGGCTGTCGGTGGTCATCTTCACCGCCTCGTAGATGCCCGTCTTGCCGAGCGAGGTGACGCGAACCCTGTCGCCCGGGGCGACTGCCTGGGAAAGCGCAGGGATGGCAACGGCGACGAGCATGACGAGGGACATCCGGAGCGAACGAAGCATCAGGAGACTCCTGCTGGTAGGTGAATGACTGAGTATCGCCCTCGGGCGCCCTGCGACCGATACGTCACCTGACGTAGGGGCTACTACCGTGCCGCCAGCGTCTCGAGCTCTTCCCACCGTGTGACGAGCCGCTGGATGTCGGTTTCGACCGCCAGGAGCTCGGAATGTGCCTGCGCCGCGGCCAGCCCGTCGCGCAGCACCGCCGGATCGGCGAGGCGCGTGAAGATTGCCTCCTTCTCGCGCTCCTTCGCATCGATGGCGTCCGGAAGGCCGGCGAGCTCGGTCTGCTCCCTGAACGACAACTTTCGCTTCTTCTCGCCCTTTCCACGCACCGCCGGCTCGGGAGCGCGCTTTTGCGCGGGCGCGGGTGTCGCGCGCGCGATGGCCGCGTCGCGCTGGCGCACCCAGTCGGTGTAGCCGCCCGCATACTCGCCCACGCGGCCGCCGCCCTCGAGCACCAGGGTGCTCGTCACCACGTTGTCGAGGAATGCGCGATCGTGGCTGACGACGATCAGCGTCCCCGCGAACTCCAGCAGCAGCTCCTCCAGCAGGTCGAGCGTCTCGATGTCGAGGTCGTTCGTGGGCTCGTCGAGCACCAGCACGTTGAATGCGCGCGTGAACAGTCGCGCGAGCAGCAGGCGGTTGCGTTCCCCACCCGAGAGCGCCTTCACCGGCGTGCGCGCGCGATCGGGCGGGAAGAGGAAGTCCTGCAGGTACCCCGTGACGTGCTTGCGCTGCCCCTGGATCTCGATGAAGTCAGCGCCGTCGGCGATGCTCTCGAACACGCTCCGCTCCGGGTCCAGCTGCTCGCGCAGCTGGTCGAAGTACATGACGTCCACGTTGGAGCCGCGACGCACGCTCCCCGCATCCGGCTCGAGCTCGCCGAGCAGCAGTCGCAGCAGCGTGGTCTTGCCGCTGCCGTTCGGACCGATGAGCCCCACGCGGTCGCTGCGCGCGATGGTGGTGGTGAGGTCGCGAATGATCGCGCGCTCGCCACGCCGGAACGTCACGCCCTTTGCCTCGAAGACGATCTTGCCCGACCGCGACGCCTCTTGCGCCTGCATGTTCACGGTGCCGGTGCGATCGCGCCGCTGGCCGCGCTCCACGCGCAGCGCCTCGAGCGCCCGCACGCGGCCCTCGTTTCGCGTGCGACGCGCGCGAATGCCGGTGCGAATCCAGACCTCTTCCTTCGCGAGCTTCTTGTCGAACTCCGCCCACTCCTTCTCTTCGGAGTCGAGCGCGATCTCCTTGCGGCGGAGGTACGTCTCGTAGTCGCCCTCCCACGCTACGAGCTTACCGCGATCCAGCTCGATGATGCGCGTTGCCACGCGACGCAGGAATGCGCGATCGTGGGTGACGAAGAGCAGCGTGATGCCGCCGTCGATCAGGTACTGCTCCATCCACTCGATGGCTTCGACGTCCAGGTGATTCGTGGGCTCGTCGAGCAGCAGCACGTCCGGCTGGCGGATCAGCGCGCGCGCGAGGAGCGTCTGGCGCTTGCGTCCTCCACTCGCGGCGGCGAACGCCGCTTCGGGATCGAGCCCGAGGTGCTGCAGCACGGTCTCCACGCGAGTCTGCAGCTGCCACGCGTTGGCCGCGTCGAGCGCGTGGTGCAGGCGGTCCATCTCCCTCAGGTTCGCGTCGCTGTGATCGGTGGCGACCGCCACGCTCACGTGGTGATAGCGCGCGATCAGCTGCCCCGCCGGCCCCAGCCCCTCGGCCGCCACGTCGTAGATGGAGCCGTCCACGCCCTGCGGGATCTCCTGCTCGAGCCGAGCGACCGTCACGCCACCCTGGAGCACGACGTCACCGCTGTCGGGGCGCATCGTGCCATCGAGCAGCTTCATGATGGTGCTCTTGCCGGCCCCGTTGCGGCCGAGCAGGCAGACGCGCTCGCCCTTCTCGATGCCGAAGGAGGCGTTGTCCAGCACTTTTGGGCCGCCGAAGGCAATCGAGACGGACTGGAGGCTCAGTAGGGACATGGTTCAAAATAAACGGCGGCTGGGATACGGCGGCTGGGGGCTGAAGTGGAACTGCGGCCAGCTGCCACTACGGCCTGCAATGCGGCTGGGAGCAGCGTGACAAGGGCGAAAAAGGGCGGCTGGGAAAAGGCGCACGAGTCGCCCTATCCCAGCCGCCGTGTCGCGCCGTCAACCGCCGTTCAGGGCCGCCGTTCTACCGATGTGGCAGTTGGCGCAGGTGCCCTCAGCCCTCAGCCGTCGTACCCCAGCCGCCGTTGCAGTTTCAAGCGGTCCATGCGGAAAGGTTTTTCCCAGTTGCCCGCGGCTGCGCCGAGTAGTGCGACGTGTCATTGAACAGCATCAGCCGCGCCTTCACCGGGTCCACGAAGTCGATCACCGAGAGCGACGCGGGCGCCATGTCGAGCCGGTCACGATAGCCGCGCGCATCGAATCCCAGCAGCGATGAGATCAGCAACCGGATCGTCGCCTTGTGCGATACGACCAGCACGTGCTCACCCGGGTGCGCCGTCACGATGCTTCGAAGCACCGGCAGCGCGCGCGCAAGCACCTGGACCCCCGACTCGCCACCCGACGGCGCAAAGGTGAACGGATCCTCCTCCCACGACGAGTACTCCTCTCCGAACTGCGCCTCGACGTCGGCTCGCGTCATCCCTTCCCAGTGCCCGTGCGAGATCTCTTCCAGCCCCGGCCGGGGCACAACGGAAAGGCCGCACGGATCGGCTATGATCCGTGCGGTCTCCACCGTGCGCGAGTACGGGCTGCAGTACACGGCCCTGATCCCTTCCTTCTGCAATCGCTGGCCGAGCTGCGCAGCCTGCCACCGTCCCTCGTCCGACAGGTCCACCCCGTTCGCGCCGGAGAAGCGATCCTCCGCCGTGCGCTGGGTAGCCCCGTGACGGACGAGGTACAGTCGCGTTGCGTTCGTCACCAGATCCTTGGGCGCAGGGCGTCGGGGCGAACCATCTTGTCGTTCGCCTTGCAGCCGAACGCCTTCGCGAACTCGGGCATGTTCGACAGCGGCCCGTTCACGCGCCACTTGCTCGGCGAGTGCACGTCGGTGTTCACCTGCGTGCGCGCGGCCTCGGGGCGGCGCACTTCGCGCCAGGTCTGCGCCCAGCTGAGGAAGAAGCGCTGCTCAGGCGTGAAGCCGTCGATCTTGTTGTGCTTGCCGCTCTTCGCGAGCGCCTTCTGCATGGCCGCGTACGCCACGGTGAGCCCACCGAAGTCGCCGATGTTCTCGCCGATGGTGTTCGCGCCGTTCACGTGCGTCATCGTGTCCAGCACGGTGTAGCCGCTGAACTGGTCGATGATCAGCTGGGCCTGCGCCTTGTACTTGGCGGCGTCCTCGGGCGTCCACCAGTCGCGCAGGTTGCCCTTGGCGTCGAACTGCCGGCCCTGGTCGTCGAAGCCGTGGCTCATCTCGTGGCCGATCACGGCGCCGAGCGCGCCGTAGTTGGTCGCGTCATCGGCGTCGGGATCGAAGAACGGCGTCTGGAGGATGCCGATCGGGAACTGGATCTGGTTGAGGCTCGGGCTGTAGCTCGCGTTCACGGTGGGCGGCGTCATGCTCCACTCGGTACGGTCCACCGGCTTGCCGACGCGCGCCCAGGTGCGGTCGCGGTTGTAGGTGCCCGTGTTCGCCACGTTCTCGGCGTAGTTGCCCGGCACCACCGTGAGCACCGAGTAGTCGCGCCACGTGTCAGGGTACGCGACCTTGCGCAGGAAGGCGTCGAGCTTGGTCGTCGCCTCCACCTTGGTCGGGGCGCTCATCCAGTCGAGCTGCTGGATGCGATCGCGCAGCGCGCTCACCAGGTTGTCCACCATCACCGCGGCGCGCGCACGCGCTTCCGGCGTGAAGTAGCGCTCGACGTACTGATGTCCCACTGCCCAGCCCAGTGCGCCGCCCGTCGCGGTGTAGCAGCGCTGCCAGCGCGGCGCGGCTTCCTGCACGCCGCTCGTGTACTGGCTCCACTTGAAGCTCTCGTTCGCGAATGCATTGCCCATGGTGCCGGACATCCCGTTGATCGCCTTCCAGCGCAGGTACGCCTTCCAGTCGCTGATCGGGATCGTGGTGAGCAGCGTGTCGAGCGCCACGAAGTAGCTGGGCGTGCTCACGTTCACCGTGTTCAGCCCCTTCACCGTGGGCGGCGCGATGCGCGAGAGGTACGTGTCCCAGTTGACGTGCGGGGTCATCGCGTTGAACTCGGCCAGCGTCATCTTGTGGTAGCTGGCATTCGGGTCGCGCAGCTGTGCGCGCGGCACCGTGATCGTCGCAAGCTTCATCTCGAGCGCCATGATGCGGTCGGCGTCGGCCTTAGCGTCCATCTCGCTCTCGCCGCCGAGCACCAGCGTGCGTGCGACGTGGGCGCTGAACTGGGTCCGATAGTCCACTGAGCGCGCATCGGTGCGGAAGTAGTACTCGCGCTCCGGCATCGAGAGGCCGCCCTGGCCTGCGCCGAGGATGATGTCGTTGCTGTTCTTGGGATCGCCACTCGGCCCGAAGCGGAATGGCGCGAAGCTGCCGCGACGCTCGGAGCTGCTGAATGCGGCGATGAGGTCGGCCGGCGTGTTGATCGAGGCGATCAGGTCGAGGGCCGGCTGCAGCGGCTTGGTGCCCATCGCGTCGATGGCGGTGGTGTCCATGCAGCTGGCGTAGTACGCGCCGATCTTCCACTGCTCGGAGCCGGCCTTGGCCGTGCCCTTCGCGTATGCAGCGGAATCCTCGGAGAGGAGGATGTGCACCTGGTCGCGGTTCTTGTCGCCGAGCATGCCGAGGCTGCTCAGCGAGGTCTGCGACGCGGGCACCTTCGCGCTCTTGATCCAGGTGCCGTTCGCGTACGAATAGAAGTCTGCGCACGCGGCGCAGGTCGTATCCATGTTCGCGCGGCTGATCGTGTTCACCTTCTGGGCGGCGGCGATGGTGCCGCTGGCGACGAGCAGTGCCGCGCTGGCGGCGAGCATTCGGGTCAGTCGATTCATCATGGGGGCGTGTCTCGGGAGGAAGTGACGTCCCCCTCAAGCTACGCCCGGGACCGCCCGCCTCAAGGCGGGCGGCTCGCGACCGCTACGAGCTCCGGAACACCGGCAGGCAGGCGCCGGCACCGCCGTTGAGGCCGAGCTTGAAGTTCGACAGTCGCTGCTCCCGCGTGCCGTGGCCGAGGTAGGCGGCACGGCGGGCGATCATTCGGTCGACGCGACCATCACCGGTGGTCGGCGGAGCTGGGTCGCCAGCCGATGCCATTCCGAAGAACGCCTCGTCGAGGTCGCCAGCCTCGAGCGACTTGTCCTTCTCGCTCTGGTTGGCGAACGCGCCGGCGAGGCAGTCGGCGGTCGCTTCATTCTCGTAGGGGATTCGCGAGTCGAGGCCGAGCTGGGCTGCCACGGCGTGCCCCATCTCGTGGGCGATGATGCCGACCGCGGCCATGTCGCCGTCCGTGCCGAGGGCCTGCGCGGCCATGCGCCCCTGCTCGGCGACGAACACTTCGTCGAAGTAGATCGCGTTGCGAGTTGGGCAGTACGCGGCGTTGCTGGGGCTCATGATGCCGCAGCTCGTGCGGATGTTGCCGCGATAGGCGAGGATGGCGGGCGCGTCGAAGCGGGTGCCGAGCTTGTCGAAGCGATCCTTCCACATGGCGACGAGCGCGCCATAGGCCATCTCGAGCTTCTTGTTGGACGCAGCGACGTCGGCCTCGGTGAGCTCGACCACGGCGCGAGGCCCGTCGTCGGGGGCGCGGTCCTGGAGAGCGAGCGCTGGCGAGGCGGACGCGGCGGCGAAGAGAGCGATGAGGCCCGCGTTGCGGGCCCAGGCATTCAATGAAGTCATGGAATTCCCTCCCATCCTTAGTACCCATTCGGGTCAGGATGGTTCGCTCGTGATAGCGCGGGCTACAGTAAAGAATGGCCTCGGGCTTCCGGCGCGGGCTACGGTCGTCAGGCTACAGTAAGAACGGCTTCGGGCTACAGGCACGGCGGCTGCTGCGTGGCAGTTTCCGACGCCGTAGTTACTGAAGCCCGAAGACTGCAGCCCGCGCCAGAAGCCAGAAGCCATCAGTGACCGAAGCCTAGAGCTCGTCCAGCGATCTCGGCCAATCCTCTTTCAACAACCGCGACAAGCCCCGATCCGCCAGCAGGCGGCCCTCCGTCTGGCACCGCGCGCAGTAGTTGGTCTCGTTCGACTTGTAGCGGATCCGTTGCACGGGAGCTCCGCAGTCGGGGCACGGCTGGTTGTAGCGCCCATGCACCGCCATCCCTTCGTGGAACGCGGTGACCTTGTCCGGAAACTCTCCCTGCAGCTCTTCGCGAAGCCGCGTCGTCCAGTCCACCAGCGTCGCGACCGTCGCTGGGAACAGCCGAGTGACCTCGTCCTCCGAGAGCCGCGACGTGAGCTTCATCGGCGACAGCCTCGCGCGATGCAGGATCTCGTCTGAGTACGTGTTGCCGATCCCGCTGAACAGCCTCGGGTCGGTGAGCGCGCGCTTCATTGTGTGGTTCTCGCTCCTGAGCCGCTCCGCGAATTCCGCCTCGCTCGCGTCCAGCACCTCGAGTCCGCCACGCTCGAAGGGCGCCAGGTTCTCGCGGCCATTCACCAGGTGAATGGATGCACGCCGCTGCGACCCCGCCTCGGTGAACACCACCGTTCCATTCGGGAAGCGAAGCTCCGCGAGCGTGAACTTCGTCGGCGCCCTCTTGCGTGACGTCGCAGGCGTCCAGCGCAGTCGACCCGCGATCATCAGGTGGATCACGATGAAGTGCTCGTCGTCCAGCTCGAGCACGATGCGCTTGCCCATGCGCTGCACCCCGCGAACGATACGACCCGCCACGCTTGAGAGTGGCGGGTCGAACGAGCGAAGCACGAACGGGCTGAGGATCACGCATTCCAGCAATGGTTGCCCGACAACGCGCGCGTCGAGCGCTTCCACGTAGAGCGTGACGTCAGGGAGTTCGGGCATGGGTCGTATCAGACCCCGTCTTCCTCACGCTGTCAATCCTGAAGATGCTGTCCGCCTTCTGCGCCGGCCTGGGAGCCGGCCGGGGCGCCAGCGAGTCGCGCGGCGCCAGGCTGTCCACCACCACGCGCTTCTTCTTCACCGGCGCGGGTGCGCCGAGTGGGCGCGCCTTGATTCGCGTCACGCTGTCGGCGCCCCACGCCTGGCCGAGCGTGCCACCAGAGGAGTCGAGAACGATCCGCGCGGGCGGCACGATATGGCTTGCAGCCGGCGCGACCGCCACCGTCTGCTGCGCGACAGGCGCAGCGCTGCGCTTGCTCGACAATCCAACCGCGGTCGTCGCCGCGATGGCGATCACCGCCGCAGCCGCTGCGGGGATCAACCACTTCGGGCGCCCCTTGTCGGGCTGCCCATCGCCCCTCACGACTTCTTCTTCACGCGTCCGAGGAATGTCCTGCTCGAGCTCCGGCAGCGGCGCGGGCGCGGGAAGAATCGGCGTCTCCTCCAGCTCCGGCGGCAGTTCCACCGTGGGCAGGTCCAGCGCGCTCGGCACGTACAGCGGGGCGCCGAGTGGACTCTCGTCGAACTCGGGCTGCGCCTCGAGCAATTCGTCGAGCGCCGCCTGGCGCTTCTTCTCGATTTCGGCCGCACCAGCGCGACGCACCTCTTCCTTCAGCGCCTCGAGCTCCTCGCGATCCTTGAGCGCTGCCGCCTCGAGTTGCGCGCGCTGCTCGGCGACGCTGCGATCGACTTCGTCGCGGTGCTGCGCGAGCGTGGTGCGCTCGGCAGCGACCGCCTTCTGGAGGTCGGCGCGCTCCTCGGCAATGCGTCGCTCTAGCTCTGCCTTCTCGGCGGCGAACTTCTCGCGCTCGAGTGCGATCTCGCGCTCGAACGCGGCGCGCTCGTTCGCGAGCTTCTCGCGCTCCACTCGCTGCTCCTCGAGCACCTCGGCGCGGATGCGGGCTGCCTCGGACTCACCGGCGGCGAGCGGATCCGCCATGCCCACGAGAGCTAGGTAGCTGCGGACGTCGGGCTCCTCGGCGCCGTCCTCGAGCTTGAGGAGGCGCGCGGTGTCCGCATGTAGGCGCTCGGGGAGGTCGGTGCGCAGCTCGGCGAGCTGCTTCTCCGCGTCGTCGCCCGGCTTCGCGTTGCGCGTGAGCATCGCCCACGTGAGCTGCGCGATGGTGCGCGCGTCGACGGCAGCTTCGCTTCGCTGGAAGCGCGGGAGCGCCGAGAGCGCGAAGGAGATGAGCACGCGGTCGGTGCGCGGCTCCAGGTAGATCGTGTCGGGCGTGACCTTGCGGTGCACGATGTTCTGCTCGCGCGCCCACTCGAGCAGCCCATTCACCTCGCGGAGGATCGCGGCGATGCGCGGGGTGGTGAAGTGCTCGCCGGTGGCGAGCTTCTGCGAGAGCGACGGCCAGGGCGCGCGCTGCGTGACGATCGCGAACTCGTCGTTTCCGGTCCAGCGCCCTTCGAGGATCGGGAGCAGGCGACGATGCTGGTGCGTGGCCAGGAGCTTGGTGTCGGCGGCGAGGTGCGACATCGCGTTCCCCTCGTCGTTCGCGGGGGGGCGGGCGATGGCGATCAACACGTCGCGCTGGTCGTCGCGCCGCTTGGAGTCCGGATTCTTCATCCGCCCCAGAAAGGTGCGCATGTCCTCCCGGCCGCTGAGCTCGCCCTGGATGTCGTACGTGTCCTGGAGGGCCTGCAGGTCGGGCGCCGCTTCCTTCTTGTCGCTCATGCCCTGTTCTAATGCGACACTCGTGCCGTCGCGTCCGTCAGCCCTGGGGGTACTTGGCGGCCAGCTTCCGCACCGTGGTGATGTTCCTGGCCGTGGATGGCCCCAGGGCCTTTGCCAGCTTGGCCGGCGAGACCTTGGTCTCGTTGAATCGTACCCGGCAGAGCCAGTACGCCTCGCGTCCGATGACACGGAACTCGTCCGAGGGCGTCTCGAGCGCCTTCAGCGCCTTTTTCTGGTCGGCGGAGGGTGCGGCGCCGAGGAACATCACGTGGAGCGTGAACTGGTCGGCGTCGGGGAAGGGCTGTCCGTCTACGATGGCCTGGAGCTCGGCCGGCGTCCGGAGGAAGACCTCGGAGCGGTAGCCGAGCTCCGCCTCGAGGTGCTTCTCGATCTTCGCCTCGAGCGCCTTCTCGTTGGAGGCCTTCGTGGTGAAGATGATGTTGCCGCTGGCGATGAACGACTCGACGTCGGCGAGCTTCAGCGACTCGAACATGGCGCGGAGCTCGTCCATCTTGATCACGCGCCCGCCGACGTTGAGGGCGCGCATGAAGGCGATGTAGCGGGGCATTGTTTCCGGAGCGGAGGGAGTGCACGAAGATACAGAATCTTGATTCCACCTGCGCTCAAGGCACCTTTCAGTCATGAGCCGAGGCTTCGCGCTGGTCCTCATCGTTGGCCTTGTGTCTTGCCGAAGTGCCGAGCGGATTTCGCTTCCAGACACCGGCCTCGCCCGCGCGGCTGACGGACGCGTCGCGTTCGTGCAGGCGACGCCTCGGCGCCTCGTGCAGACTTCGCTCGAGGAGCAGGAGGCCACCGAGCTCTGGATCGCAAGCGCTGACGGGTCGAACGCTCGGCTGCTCGTGAGCGGGCGAGCATCGGACAGCGTGGAGCGCGCGATCGCGTCGATCTCCTCGCCTCGGTTCTCGCCCGACGGACATCGACTGTATTTCCTCAGCACGGCATGGGTGACGTCGGCTGCCGTGCACGCAGTCGACCTGGCCAGCGGGCGTGAGCGGTTCGTTGCGCCTGCGAACAGCCTCGAGATCGTTCCCACTGGGCCGCTGTCCGGCTGCCTTCTGGTGGATCAGCATCGCTACTGGCCGAATGAGGGCGGGTCGTACGACTGGACGTGGCTGCTCTCGAGCGACGGACGCGAGATCGCGCTCGCAGCTAGTGATTCTGATGGTATGGAACGACGCCTTGCAACGTGGATGAGCGGGCATGTCCCGACGGATGCGCCGTCGGTGGTGCGCGCACTCGTCAACGGAACCGCGCGCGACAGCTCGGGTACGCCCACGCCCCGCAGCGTTCCCCAAACCTCCCCGATATGCGACGCGTCGCGCTGATTGCGCTTCTCTGCCTGCCGGCCGCGCTCCTCGCGCAGCTCCCGAAGCACACCCGCTCGGCGGAGCCGAATGCGGTCGCCCGCACCTTCCTCTCGTACGGCCAGCCGTACGGAGGATGGCTGCTGCAGGCGTTCGACTCCATTCCCGAGACGCGGTACGGCTTCCGGCCCACCCCGCCGCAGCAGAGCGTCGGGTTCATCGCGCAGCACCTCGAGCGCGCGAACTATCAACTTTGCTCGACCATCGGCGGCCAGGCAGACGTCCCGTCGGCGAAGGACTCGCTGGCCGATACGATCAGGGCACGCTGGCCCAAGGACACCCTGATCGCGCGAGTGCGCGCATCGCTGCAGTTCTGCCGGGCTGCGGTGGAACGACTGACGGACGCACAACTGGCTGACGAGTTCACCGTCGATACGCCGAATGGTCCGCAGACCGTGTTGCGCGCACGTTATCTCATGCTGCTGATCACCGACCTTGCGGAGCACTACAGCCAGATTGCCGGCTACATGCGGCTGATGGGCATGGTGCCGCCGTCGGCGTGGGGGCGGGCAGGCAGATAGGAGGTAATCAGCGTAGCGCGTAGCGCATTCGACATTCGCTTCTCATCTCGCTAGCTTTTCCGCATGGCAGCCAAACCGATGGCGCTCGAGCTGACCGCCGTATTTTGCGAGGCCCCTGAAGGGGGATACGTGGCGTTCGTAGAGGAGCTTCCCGGCGCGAACACGCAAGGCGAGACGCTCGAAGAAGCGCGGGCGAACCTTCGTGAAGCCGTTGAGCTGGTCCTCGAGGCGAATCGAGCGCTCGCAGAGGAAGATCTCGCGGGTATCACCGTGATTCGTGAACGGATGTCGGCTTGGACGTCGTGAAGCGGATCGACCTCATACGCCACCTCGAAAACAATGGCTGTCGTCTTCTCCGAGAAGGCGCCAGCCATTCGATTTTCGTGCACTCAGGAACGCGAAAGGTCTCGACCATCCCGCGTCATCGCGAGATCAAGGACTTCCTGGCCCGCAAGATCTGCAAGGACCTGGAAGTACCAATGCCCTGAACTTGAAGACGCGCGAAACCCTAACGCCTCGCCACCAGCCTGATCGTCCCTTGCGCCTCACGATACCTCAGCACCGCCATCAGCTCCTGCAGCGACAGCGGCGTGAACTCGCCCGACAGGAAGTCGCGAATCTGCAGCACGGTCATCCCCTTCGCCTGCAGCAGTGACAGCTCGGCCGAGTACTCATCGGGGAGTGGCGGAGCCGGCGTGGTTGAAGCGGGTCGCGGCGCCGCCGGCGCACCCGCCACGCGCGGGACGACTTCCACCACTAGCGACGCTGCCTCCTTCTCGGCGGCACTCACCGTTGGTTCCACCGCAGGCGCACCGCGCTGCATCGCCTGCAGCTGGTACGCCGCCTTCACTTCATTCAAGAGCGACGCAGCGCGCTGGTCGATCAGCGGCTGGAAGGCGCTGGTGCGCTTGCGTCCCGCGGTCGTGTCGGTCCAGAGCACGCTCGCGGTGCGCACGACGGCCTTCTCGACCTCGGCCTGGTGACGAATCGCGTTCTTCGCCTCGAGGTAGCCGGTGAGGAGCGCTACGTTGTCCGTCGCGTCGGCCATGTAGCCGAGTGCCTTGATGTGCGACTCGCCCATGCGGGAGAGCCCGCGACCGAGGTTGTCGTTCACGATGCGCGCGGCCATTTCATCGGTACCGATGGAAAGTGCGGCGAGTGAGCCGAGTCCCACCGCGGCGGCGCGCTTGTACTGCGTGGGATCCTGCTTGTCGGGCGTGTCCTCCGACGAGTGATACCACATGTCCGGCCAGGTGATGAACATGACGGCAGGGATGCCGTGCTGCATGTACGTCACGTGGTCGCTGGAACCGTAGTGCTTGTCGACCTTGATATAGAACGCGTCCTTGCTGCCGCGCGGGCTCTCGACCGGCTGCGTGGGCGCGTAGCCCGACAGCGAGCGACGGAAGCGCACGCGCTCTCGGCTGACGTCGGCGACGTACTCCATGGTGCTCTGCGCGATGTCGTTCAGGTAGCTCGGGAAGGTGTCGGGCGTCCGCTGCAGCACCCAGAAGCTGCGGCTCTGCGAGACGCGCAGCCCTTCCATGTCGAAGTTGAGGGTTCCAATGATCGCCTTCTCCTTGTCGGGATGCGCGGCGAGGTAGGCGTTGGTGCCGGCGATCTCGGGGACGAACTGGAAGTTGATCGTGCGCTTCGGGCGCGGGAGCTTTCCCTCGGCGATCAGCTTGAGGTAGGCGCGCCCGATCTCGAGGATGAGCGCGCAGCCGGAGTTGTCGTCGTTGGCGCCCTGCTTGATGAAGCCCTCGTAGAGGTGCCCGCTGATGCCGACCTGCTGCGTGGTGCTTCCGTCGCCGGGGATCTCGGCGTGCACGTACTCCTGCTTGTTGGGCACGAGCACGCTCTTCGTGATCGAGCGGATCGTGATCTTCTCGCCGCGCAACACGAGCGCCTGCAGGTTGTGCTGGACCTCGGGCGTGACGGACCACGCGACCGTGCCCGGTTGCGCGTTCACCGTGGACCAGAGCACCTGGTTGGGGAAGTCGACGGCGCGCTGGTAGCCGATCGAGCTGATGCCGAGCACGCCGAGTGCGCCCGCGGCGACCGCGCGATTGTAGACCTGGCCTGTGGAGCCCGACGTGAGCGCGAACTTGCCCTTGAGATCCTTGCCCTCGAGGTCCGAGGCGCGGCCGGCGCCGACGTCGACGAGCTCGCCGCTGATGTCGCCATTCGCGTTGGTACTCGCGAGCGCGAGCGCGAGGTCCTGGATGTCGAACAGCTTCACGCTGCGCGGCGTGGTCATCCACAGCTCGCCCTGCGTGGGCTGCGGCGTGGTGGCCTTGGGGTCGCCGTACGTCTCGATGGTCACGTTGCTGAAGCCGTACTGCCGCGCGAAGTCGGCGATGACGCGACTCTCGCGGTAGGGCCCATTGTATTCCTCGGGCGCGCGCACGCGCTGGTAGGGGACGAGCTCCATGAGGTGGTGCATGGCGCGCTCGCCGGAGACCTCGTTGATGATCGCGGTCATCTGCTCGTGGGTGAGCAGGGTGCGGTCTTCGCGTTCCTGGGCGACGGCGGCGTGGAACGGCGGGAGCGCGAGGGCGACGATGGCGAAGGTCGCGAGGGTCCCGAGGCGGAGCCTGGTCATTGAATTGGGGCGAGCGAGGAAGGAACTGCGTCGCCCCAAAGGTGGTGCGAGGGTATCGCTTAGGGGAGGGCTGGAGTCGGGAGCGCCCGCGAGCCGAGAGGCAGCACTCGCGAACGCGCCCAGCAAACGACGCAGGCGATGATGCCGGTGACGAATGGCAGGATTGCCATGTTCGCGGGCATCGACATCAGCGTGATGACCACGGCGCCGACCATGATGATGGCCAGGCCCGCCGCGGCGAGCGGAGTGAGGAACGTGGCGATCTTCGTCAGGCCCGGGAGCAGGAGGCCGAGTCCGCCGAGGACTTCGCAGGCGCCGATGAAGTAGAGGAGCGGGCCGGGGAGGGCGACCCCCTTCTGCATCTCGGCCAGCGGCATGATGAACTTCATGGAGCCGGCAAAAATGAAGAGGGCCGCGAGGATGGCCTGGGCGGTCCAGAGGGAGATGTTGGTTCGGCGCGGGTGACGCTGGAGGGACGTTTGGAGCGACATGATGGGGCTCGACCGGCAGAGGTGGCGTGTTCGCTCCAGGAGAGGGGAGCGAGGGCTATGCCAGTACGTCGAAGCAGGGGGCGGGAAATCGACATGCGAGCACGGCACTCATGATGCCGGGGTCGCGGTTTCGAGTCCCGTTCCTGATGTCCCGATCACGACGTCGCACACCACCGGAGGTCGTTCCGGGAAGATCGCCATCGGGTCCGCAGAACTGGTCCCTGGCGGAGAAGTTACGTCCCGGCACCTGATGTGGGTGATACGTCTGCGAGGCGAGGAGGTTGGAGTTGTCCACCACCAGGCGGTCTCCGGGCGCGAGTACCGCCGCGTCGGCCGCGTCGGCGAACCCGAGCACCGCCGCTTGCGCCGCCCTGCGGGCAGAATTAGTGTTGCAGTCCTACTGCAACACAGAGCGATCATGCTTGTGACCCTGGATCCACGCGACGACAGGCCGCTCTACCTCCAGATCGTGGATCAGGTGCGGCGTGCGCTCCTTGTCGGCACGCTGCGGGCGGGAGAACCGCTGCCCTCCGTTCGCGAACTCGCGGCAGAACTCGTGGTGAACCCGCGCACGGTGTCACAAGCGTATCGGGAGCTCGAGGGCGAGGGGGTCATCTGCGTGCGTCGGGGACAGGGCACCTTCGTCGCCCCCACCATCCATCCGGAACGTCGCCAGCGGCGCGCCCTGGTCCGCGGAGTGGCGGAACGCGCGCTCACCGACGCAGGCCGAAACGGGCTCGGAGTGGAGGAGCTGGTCGCGATGATCCGGAAAGTCGCAAGAGAGGGACGTGGCTCTGCCGGGACCGGACGAGTGCGATCGGCTGAGGAGGAAGGCGCCGCGTGATCGGCACGGATCCGCCTGACGATCACGCGATTGCCACTCACGCGCTCTGCAAGCGGTACGGTCGCGAGCCGGCTCTCGATCGCGTGGACCTGCGCGTGCCTGAGGGAGAGGTGTACGTCCTCCTCGGCGTGAACGGCGCGGGCAAGAGCACGTTGTTCCGAATGCTGATGAACCTCGAGCGCCCCGACTCCGGACGCGCGGAGGTCTTCGGGCGCGACACGCGACGCGACGGCCCGATGGTGCGAGCGCAGGTGGGGTACGTTCCGGAGCGCCAGGACGCGCCACATCGGTCGATGACATGCGGGCGTCTCCTCCAGCATGTCGCCACGTTCTATCCGGCGTGGGATGACGCGTACGCAGCACATCTCGTCCGTAGCCTCGAGATCCCCACGGGAAAGCGGATCGGCGAGCTGTCGAAGGGTGAGACTCGGCGGCTCCAGCTGGTGCTGGCCCTGGCGCATCGTCCAGCCCTGCTTCTTCTCGACGAACCCACAGATGGCCTCGACCCCGTGATCCGGCGGCGGGCGCTCGCGCTCCTGGCAGAGCACCTGGCAGACGCGCCCACCACCGTGCTGATCTCGACGCATCACATTCACGAGATCGAGAGCCTGGCCGGATACGTCGGCATTCTTCGCGAGGGACGCCTCGTGGCGCAGGCGCCCCGAGACGAGCTACAGCGCACCGTCCGGAGCTACCAGATGGAAGTGCCTGACGGATGGGAAATTCCCGCGGAGCTTCAGGTGAGCAGGCGGTCCCGGTCGAGCGCAGGCCGTCTCGCGCGATGCACGCTCGTGGGCGAAGAGCGGGAAGTCATTCGGCGCCTGGGCGTCACGGGTGCTCGCGTACGACAGGTGAGTGCGCTGACACTCGAAGAGGCAGCGCTTGCTTACCTCCCTGGGGATCCCTCGTGACGAGCGCTCCCATCCTTCGGATCGACGCACGAGGGCCAACCGCAGGAGCACGGTTGCCCCGACTACGCGACGTGGCCCTGGAGCACCTCCGCGTAACCGGGCTGGGGTTACGGCCAGCCATCATCGGTGCCCTGGTCACGGCCCTCGTTGCCCTCGGTGTGGCGGTGCTGCAAGGGGTAGGAGTCGGAACCAGCGTGTATCTCCATGCCGAGCCTCCCATGCTGCCGGGGCTGATGGGTGCGCTCCTTCCCTTCATCATTTGGGGAAGGGATACACGAACTGACCTGGATTTTCTCTGGGTGCTCCCGGTGAACCGGGGACGTCATGCGCTCGTGCGTGTCTTCACGGGATGGATGTGGCTCATGGCAGGGGTCGGGCTGTTCGCATTGTGGGTACTGACACTCGTATTGATGTCGGGATCGTCCGTGCTCCCCGTGGAGACGCTGCACGTGCTCACCGGAGGAGTGTCGGCCCTGGGGCCGCTCGATCCGGCCGCATTGCAGAGCGTTCGCTGGGCACCGGGCCCCCAGATCTGGGCGGTTCCGTTCGTGGCCGCGACCGCCACCTACCTGCTCGGCAGCGCATTGACGCTAGGCACCCGTCACCCCTTCCGCTGGATCGCAGCCGGCATGTTGTCGGTCGGACTCATTGCCGTGGTCGGTGACGCCGCAGGTACACTGCCGGCGGCAGGATGGGTATCCCGAGTTCCGCTGCAACTGCTTCGGTCGCTCGTCTCCGGGCCCCGCGGTCTCGACGCCCTGCTCACCGCGCGGACCGCGTCGCTGGACAGCACCGCGATCCTGACCTCAGGAGCGCGGGTCAATGTATGGTCCGCTGCGCCGCGCATGGCGGACTGGCGCACCGCCGCCCTGCTCTGGAACAGTGCCGGACTGCTCGCCCTCTCTGCCGCCATTCACGGGCATCGCGAGCGTCGAGGCGGCTGAGGCGCGCAGCCGGGACAATTGCGGCGGCGAGAGATGTGTGGTAGTGTTGTACATACACTACAACACTCCAGACACCGTCGTCTTCGATGAAAAAGTCCTTGCTGCTCGCCGCGCTCCTGTGGACCGCGTGCACTCCCATGTCCCAGGGTATCTCGCCATCGGTCGGCGAGGTCGAAAGGGGACGTGATTGGCCTCGCATTGCTGATCCCACCGCCGTGGGGTACTCGCGCACCGGGTTGGACAGCGCGTTGAAGATCGCGCGCGGCATGCGGACCACCGCGCTGCTCGTGACCGTTGGGGGGCGCTCGCTGCTCGAGTACGGCAACCTCACCGACACCAGCTTTATCGCCTCTGCCCGAAAGAGCATCCTCTCGATGCTCTACGGCCGGTACGTGGAGAGCGGTACGATCCGACTTGACGAGACCCTGGGCGAGATCGGCATCGACGACATCGGTGGGCTCTCTCCCCTCGAGAAGACCGCGACGGTCGAGAATCTTCTGGGTGCTCGCTCCGGCGTGTATCACGCGGCATCCAACCCGGGCGACATGCTGAGCCAGGCGCCTCCGCGCGGCTCGCAGAAGCCAGGCACGTACAACCTGTACAGCAACTGGGACTTCAACGCCCTCGGGACGATCTTCGAGCGGAAGACGGGCCGCAGCATCTATGACGCCTTCGAGAGCGACATCGCACGCCCCATCGGGATGCAGGACTTCTACCGCTCGGCGCACGCGAGGAATGGCGACACGACGAAATCCGTTCACCTGGCGTATCACTTCATTCTTTCGACGCGTGACATGGCTCGCCTGGGGCACCTGATGCTGCGCAATGGAAGGTGGCAGGGGCAGCAGGTCATTCCGGAATCCTGGGTCCGCCGCAGCACACGCACGGTAACCCCACCGATGGAGATCAACCCGCCGGGGCTCCGCCGGCAGGCGTTGGCCTTTGGACAGGGTTACGGATTTCTCTGGTGGACACGTGTGCGCCCGGACACGACCGACGCATTCCATGGCAGTTACGCTGCTGAGGGAGCTGGAGGCCAATACATCTGGGTGATCCCGAAGCTGGACATGGTGATCGCGCACAAGGTTGTGTCGCGTGAAAGCGGCCCGCCGACATTGGCAGGGAGCGTCACCCTGCCGCAGTTCGAGACGCTCGTGCGCGCCGTAGTGGGCGCCCGGTGTGAGAAGGTTGCTCCCGGCACGTCTCCTTCTCAGGCACCGTTACCGAGCCGAGAGGGGGCGGCACCGTGTCACTTCGCAGCCGCGCCGTTCACTGCCTATTGGCCCGGCGCGTCCCCCGTGGTCCCACCACCCGCGCCTGCCGGCCTGGTCGGCGAGTACGAGCTCGCGCCTGGGCGGATCCTCCGGATCACGTTCAAGGGCGAGGAGCTTCTCGTCGAGCTGCCCGGTGGGGCGGTGGCGCCGCTGGAACATATTTCCGCTGCGACGTTCGGCGTCGGCTCGGGAGCGACCACACTGACATTTACCCTTGGCAAAGACGGGCAGGCGACCGCGCTGGTGATGCGCCAGAACGGAATCGAGCGAACGCTTCCCAGGTTGCGATGAGAGTTACGGCGGGGCGAGCAGTGACCGACGTATGGCCCTGGTAACCGAGATGGCTCATCGAAGGATTCGTCGGCATGCCCTTCGGGAGGGGCGGGTAGAAACCTGGTGACTGAATCCTCGACGATGACGCAGCTATGCGTCGCGAGAGCATTCCTGAGCCGGGTGAACTCTGAGCGAGTGGACGAGAAGACGCTGATCGTCCAGAACACCGCGAATCCCGTCCACGCCACCATGAACATCCGTTGAAACGGTGCGCCGGGGACCTTCTTCCAGAGATAGATCAGCCTTGCAGCACCGAAGATGACGAACCCAAAACCGAGGGCTGTTCCCGTCCAGGCCGTGAATCCATCATGGCCGACATCGAACACGGTGGTGTATTGCATCGGTACCATGGGTCCCGGGTTCAGAGCCGCCGCTTGCCCACCATGTCAACGTACCGACGCATGACCGACCTGTAGTTCGCGATCGACTTCTCGGAATATTTCTGCGATAGCGACTCGGTGAAGGATTCGATATCCGCCTCCGTACGCAGCGATTGGGGAGTTATCGGCCGACGCGCTGCGTCAGAGATGTCACGAAGGAAGCGCACGTAACGATCGGTTGACGCAAGTCCTGCGAGATGCTGACGGAACTCCGCTTCGTGAGCAACCATCGTGTCCTCAGGGATCCGTTGGGCGAGCGATGGAGAAGTACTTCAAGGCAAGCTTCGCTCTCGGGCGTCGGCTTTCGGACAAGTCATGGCTGGGTCCGCAGGAACAACCCGCCAGGAAATGGCCGATCCCGCCGCGGAAGCAAGGACGACCGCCGTAACGCCCAGGCGAACCATTCGGGGCGAGAGCGCACTGGACGATTGCCGCGCGTTCAGCATGGGGCCTACGCGCGCCAGGAACTCAGCGCCCTTTCCGCGCCACACCCACCAGAGGCTGCATGACCAAAGGGCGATCATGAGGATCGCGGTCACCGCCTGCGGCACAGAGTCGAACGAGAGAAATCCTGCGCAGAACGGGGATGACCAACCCGCGGCAAGCCCGATTAGCCCGAAGGCGCACGAGCTCCCAACAAGCCATAGCGCGCCAAGTCGCGTGAAGCGGTCGGCCTCCTCACGGGCAATCATGTCGCGCTCGATCGCGCCAGCGAGTCGAATTCGCCAGATGATGATGTTCACCGTCATCACAGCGGCGCAGAGGAACCAGAAATATCGGAAGATCTCGGGCATGTTGTAGAGAAAAATGGTTGGCCTGGTCACCGAACGCGCTGCTTCTCTACTTCTGGTGAGGCGGTCGGCGACGGATGACTCGGGTGGGCCACATTCCCATCACCTCGAGGTGCCAGCTCATGCGGGTACAGTTCCCGCTGGCACCTTCAGGCCGGGGAACACTGGCGTTGAGATCAAACGGCCCAATAATCGACGCTCGCTTCTTCGCGTACTCAACGTAGGCTCTTCAACACGAGCGTGAACGCGAGCGTCGAATCCACGCCCGCACGGCGCCGCGCCTCGCTAAACTCTGCCGCGGTGAATGGACCAATGACGCTCGCCTCCGGCCCGCAGTTTGGTGCGTCCTTCGACCGGTCGATGATGTAGAACTCGGTCCGTGATCGATCGCCACCCGGATGTCGCTGGACGATGACGTGATGCTTGTCCCACCCCGCCGCGAAAACAGTGGGCTCCACGCGGCCGATTCCACCGTCCTTGCCGACCCGGCGATACAGGGTCATCTGGGTCCCGACGTCGGTCGCTGCAAGATAGTAGGGCTCCTCCAATGAATGCTCGTCCCCGCCGAATGGGAAGCAGGACAGCGGCGCGATAACTAGCAGGACGCAGGCGGTCGTGACCGTCCGACGGCACAGGGCACGGCTCACGATGCCTTCAGGACGCATCGATGCGCCCACCGAGAAACCCCGCTACCTTGCCGCGACGAAAGTGGACGTAAAGCCACGAGCTCTCGGTGTACGTCTCGCTTGCGCCATCCGGACGGCGAAAGGGCTTGTCCACCGCTCGCTCGTAGACGACGACATTTGCGCTATCGCGTCCCTTCATTCCCAGGCGCGCCTCCAGTTGGGCACGCGTCAGGCCGAGTCGAAGTCCGGAGCTCGTTGAGATACTGTCGGAGGAGACTCGCAACCTTCCGCAGTGTCGCTCGCGCCCCGGGCGCCGACCGGCCGGCAGGAGTGAAAAGCCTGTCAGCCAGGTCCCGTTCCCCATCTCCTCGGACTCGAGGACGAGAACCATATGCGAATTGCCGGTCGCGAAGTAGCAGACAGAGCGCAGGAATGTCGAGGCATCGCCGGTGGTCACGGGGCGAGACGCTCCGAGCAACTGTCGCGTGTCGCTTATTGTATTCTGCGTGACGACCACGCTCGCACCGCCATCGCGAAGAGTGTCATTCGCGAATCCGATGCGAGAGCGACCGACCTGCAGGAAGCTCAACAGCCGCGGAGCCGCATGCTGACTGGGGCTCAGGGTGACACCGCACAGAATGGCACCAACCCGTCCGAGGCGTGTCCAAGTCATTCTACGAACTCGCTGAGGAAAGACCATCGCCGCTCTCGGCATTCGGCGCGGCGGAATCCTGGCTG
Organism: Gemmatimonadota bacterium; assembly: GCA_028287305.1. Classification (GTDB taxonomy): domain Bacteria; phylum Gemmatimonadota; class Gemmatimonadetes; order Gemmatimonadales; family Gemmatimonadaceae; genus JAQBPX01. Next base: position 186,354 of record JAQBPX010000011.1, on the reverse strand, counting down.
ACGACCGGCGTGGGCTCGCCAACAAATTCGGCCAGGCGCCACAGAAAATAGGCCGCGACAAGATTCACGCCCATCGTGAACCCTGACTCCGCGAGGCTGGCAGGGAAAAACCCGAAGCCTGCCTGCACTACCACGCCGACAGCTCCCAGCGTGCCATCCATTCCCCCCGGCACCGCGATGAATGCGCCGCCTCCGCCCACCTCGAATCGAACCCCGGTGGTCGCGACAATCACTCGCACGAGCGGACCCGCAAGGGCGACGTAGCGAAAGTGAGAGGCGACACTGAACGACGCCAGCTGCGAGACCTGGAGAGAGATTGATGCCGGCACTCCCCAGCGAGCACCACGAAACAGTCCGATGCCGCAGGCCATGGCGAATGCCCCAAACGCGATCCCTGTCAGTGGCTGCCACGCGGGCTCGAAGTGAAAGCCGGCCAGCGGCACAAGCGCGTATCCGACAAGGGCGAAAATACCGCCCAGCAGTTCGGAGGCTGCGATGATGCGCAGGATGTCTTGCTTCACCTCGCTGTATGCTCCACTCGGGATTTGCCAAACCTATCGACTTCGCACAAAACCAGGGGTCACGCAGCGTCTCACGCCCCCTATCCATCGCGCCAGAATTTCGAAAAGTTGGCGGGAGAGGTTCGCGCCGCCCCTAACCCTCCCCGATGCAGCTGTCGTCTCGCCTGATCCGCGTCGCTTTTGCAGCCGCAGTCCTCATCGAAGCCGCGACCCCGATCAGCGCCCAACAACCGGCCCCCGCACCAACCCTCCGCCCCGAGCGCCTCACCGGCCGCGTCACCTCCGACTCCACCCACCCGCTCGCCGGCGCCGAGATCATCGTCACGCGCGGGCCCGATCGCCTGGTGAAGCGCGACACCTCCGGCTCCGATGGACGCTGGTCCATCTCATTCGCCGAGGGCACGGGCGATTACCTGGTCTACATCTCCGCCGCCGGCTTCAAGCCGGCGCGCAGGCGCATGCAGCGCGCATCCGACACGGATACGCTCTTCACTTTCAACACGACGCTCGCTCCACTCCTCGAAGCGCAGACGATCGACACCGTTCAGGTCACGGCCACCAGGCCCAAGCCCACGCGCGACGTCGACACCTATGCCGCCCCCGGTCTCAATGAGCAGGGTCCCGAGGGCATCTACGGCGCGCTCTCCCCGGATCAGCGCGGCGACGTGAACGCCCTCGCCGCCTCCGTGCCCGGCATGATCTCCACTGCCGACGGCATGTCCGCACTCGGCCTGTCATCGAGCCAGAACTCCACCACACTCGAAGGACTTGGCTTCTCCGGCGCGTCGATCCCGCGCGATGCGCGGGTCACCACGAGCGTCGGGACGTCACCGTTCGACCCCTCCCGCGGCGGATTCTCTGGCGCCCAGATCGCACTGCGCTTCGACGGAGGCAGTTACCTCAGCAGCCGCACGGCCAGCCTCACCGTCGATGCACCCGCGCTCCAGGCGAGCAGCGCGCTGAGTCGCCGCCTCGGCGTCCCCTACCTCAACCTTTCCGCGGGAGCAGGAGGCGATGGCATATTCGGGAGGAAGGGTGCACTCAGCTACAACATTTCCGGCCAGGTCACGCGCCGAAGCAACGATGCCTTCTCGCTCTTCACCCTCGCGCCCGACGCGCTGAGGGCGAACGGCGTCTCGCCCGATTCAGTTCGCCGCCTGCAGGGCCTGATCGGCACGCTTGGCGTTCCCGGTCGCCTGACGGCAGGCGGCTCGACGGTCTCACAGGGCGCGACCTTCCTCGCTTCGATCGGAGGTGCCGGGGTCGATTGGGATACGTACGCTGACAAACCAGTCGAGGCCGGCGTCAACCTGATTGCGTCACTCCAACAAACAGATCCGCTGGGCCTCTCCCCTTTCAGTGCCGCCTCGCTGGGTGGCCGGTCGCAGAATCTCTCGCTCGGTGTTCAGGGCAAATACTCAGTGTATCTCGATTCAGGACGCACCCTGCTCGACCTGCGCAGCGCCCTTTCCTTCGACGACCGCACGACGTCTGCGTTCAATGGCGCCCCCACGGGCATCGTGACGCTGGCGTCGCCGGAGCTCGGCGACGAACTCTCCGGAGTGACATCCCTCGGCTTCGGCGGGTCTGATCGATCGAACGGCCGGCGCTCGCTCGGCTGGCAGGCGCGCGGCGAATACGTTTGGTATCAGTCCATCACGCACCGATGGAAGCTCACGGTGGACTCGAAGCTCGACGGCATCCGGAGCAGCCGGGATGCCAACAGCAATGGAGTGTTCCGGTTTGCGTCACTTGCCGATCTCGCCGCGAATCGCGCGCAGAGCTTCTCGCGCCGACTGGGGACGCCTGACGTCCAGTCCGGAGTGTGGAATGGCGCGGCGTCGCTCGGCAACTTCTGGAGAGCCACCGACTACTTCCGGGTCGTGTACGGTGCGCGAATTGAGGGGAACGTCTACACGAATGCGCCGACAGGGAACCCCCTGGTCGAGCGGCTGTTCGGCGTTCACGCGGGCGATACACCGAATCGCGTGCATGTCAGTCCACGCGCCGGGTTCACGTGGTATTACCTCGGCGACAAGTCGGGCAACGCGGGCCGGAGCTTCGGGCCTTTGGGGCAGTTCGCTCGTGGCGGAGCGGGCCAGCTTCGCGGCGGCATCGGTGAGTGGCGAAACATCATGAGCGCCGACCTGTTGAGCGATCCCGTCGCACTCACGGGTCTCGCGCGTGATGGTTCGAGCGTGCTCTGCATCGGGGACGCCGTGCCCACACCGAACTGGAACGGCTTCGCGACGGATGCGTCGACAGTGCCTACGTCATGCCTTGCGGGCGGCCCGAACCTGGCCGACACGACGCACAACGTCGCGCTCCTCGATCGACACTTCGACGCGCCCCGCAGCTGGCGTGCGAACCTGGCGTGGTCGCAGCAACGCTGGCATGTGGCTTTCACGATCGACGGCACGCTCTCGCTCAACCTGAACCAGCCCGGCAACAATGACCTCAACCTGCGCTCGAGTGCCGTGACGTCGCTCGGCAGCGAGGGCAATCGGCCGATGTTCGTGCCTCTCTCGAGCATTGTCGCTTCGAGCGGACTCATCCCGCTTGCGCCGAGTCGGGAGCATGCGGAACTGGGCCGCGTCACGAGCGTCGGTTCGGACATTCGCTCGGTGACTAAGCAACTGGTTATTCGCCTCTCGCCGCAGCTGAACTATCGAAGGGTGATCGGGGCCAGCTACGCCCTCACTGGCTTCTCGGCCCAGTCTCGCGGATTCGACGGAGACGGCTTCGGCGACCCGCGGCTGAAGGAAACCACGACTGGGACGCGTCCCCTGCACCAGGTGACGCTGAGCTACGGTGAGATCATCCCACACGTTGGATCGGTGACGCTCTACTCACGCATCGAGTCGCCGAGGAAGTATTCGCCGCTGGTGGAGCAGGATGTGAATGGTGATGGGCTGCCGAATGATCGCGCATTCATCCAGTCGCCGGCGGCGGCGCGCGCGGCGGGAGACGTCGCAATGGCTGATGGAATGCAGTCGCTGCTCGCGTCGACGCATGGGAGCGCGCATGACTGCCTCGCGAGCCAGCTGGATCGCGCCGCTCGACACAACTCCTGTTCCGGTCCCTGGACCGCGACGCTCAATGCGCACTTCGGGCTTCAGCGACAGTTCATCGGCACCGCTGTTCCGACGACGAAGCGGCTCTCGACCTCGCTGGAGTTTGCAAACGTGCTGGGCGGGCTCGACCAGCTGATTCACGGTGCCGGCCGGATGCGGGGATGGGGTGCGAACGCATTTCCGGATCGTACTCTCTACTCGGTGACCGGCTTCGATGCCGCGAAGCAGCGCTTCCGCTATCAGGTGAATCCCCGATTCGGCAGTACGAACCCAGTGCTCTCGGCGCTGACGACACCATTTCGGGCCACGCTGCTATTCACGGTCAACATCGGGACGCCTGCCGAGGTGCAGCAGGTGAGTCGCATGCTGGCGCCGGGTCGCAACGGCGAAGGGGGCACGAAGCTGGACTCCACGAAGCTCGCGTTCCAATATCGAAGGAGCGTCCCTGATTACTACAAGCAGGTGATCGAGCTGAGCGACTCGCTGTTCCTGACGCGAGTGCAGGTCGAGCAGCTGCAGGATGCTCGGCGGAAGTACCATGTCCGGGCCGACTCGATGTGGGGAGTGCTGGGCGGCGAGTTTGCGCGGCTACCGGACAACTATGACCCCACTGCGGCGCTCAGGCGGCAGGAGGAGGTGATCGACGCCGAGTGGATGCTCATGCGACGCGAGCTCCATTTCGTGAGGCAGGTGCTCACGCCCCTGCAATGGTCGCTGCTGCCTGGGATCTACGCGTACCTCGAGGACGAGACGAAGCCGTTCAGGGTGCGGATGTATTGAGAGGGAGCAGAACTTGTACGGTCAGTCACTCACGATTCTTAACTCAATGTCGAAACCACTTCTAAGCCTGCTCATCTTCCTCGCCGCGACTGGCTGCGGAACTGACTCTACCCCTGGTCACCACGTGTTCCGAATTGTGACCCTGAACCGCGCAGAGCTGCGCCGCTATAAGCTCACGGCCGCTGCCGAGCTGAATGATGGAGTCTGCCGTCCAGTCGTGGGCGATTCCACCTTGCCCCGAGGCGGCGGAGTTCACTACGTCGGCGTGTTCGTCCCAGACACGCTCAAGCCGATTCGACGCGTGGTTGTCGGCAGGGACAGCACCGGTGCCGTGGTCGTGTATGGAGACCGCCGAGTAGTGGATGGGAAGATCACCGAGATTGGCATCGACTATCGTCGAAACGCCGGATACATCGACGAACCACTCGGTCGCGCACGCGCCGCGGCGACTGACATGCGGGACGCGCCGAGTCTTGGCAACCCAGCTGAAGCCGCAGACACGGTGATACGGAAGTGCAGCTCCCCGGGCATCAGCTCTGCGACTCGCGAACGTTGATGATGCTGGAGAAGGGAATGCGTGTGATCTCCCCCTCTCCGTTTGGCCTCCGCGCACTCGGGCCTCCTGAAATGAGCCGCAGCGCCATTCGGTATGTTCCTGCCAACCTTCTCACTGGAACCGAGTCGTCGACGATCTCGTGCGCGGCGACAATGCGTGTCGAGGTGCTCATCGTCCAGAGGCGTTCCGGCAGGAGATTCCAGCTACCGTCCTGAAGCGATTCGACGTTAACGTCGGCGCTCCTGTCGATCTGTAGATACGCGATCGAAGAGTCGGAAGCGTTCGTGATTGCGATGCGGAGCCAGGCAGCATCGCCCGACATGTTCGAGACAATGAACTCGGACTGGGTGGGAACCACGCGGACGCTGACGAGTGGAACGGCTGGCGAGGGCCGGGAACAAGACAAGAGAGTCGCCACGACCGCTGTGAGAAGGACTTCCCTGATCAATCTCGCCTCACTCAGCGCCAGCTCAACGCAACAGCGACCGTCGTAATGCGCACGTCGCCGACCGGTCCCGGAAGAAACGCGACTGAGCGACCGTCATCCGAGAGCAACACCCGCCGCAACTCGAATCCAACGTGACGCAGCGGCTCGAGCCGCACTCCGTACTCGATGCATCGACCTCGAAATCCGGTGCGGTTGCTCTGGCCGAATGGGGTGAACCACTCCAGTCCTGCGAGGGGTGTGATGCCGAGTCTGGATACGGGGATGCGGTAGCCCAGCGAAAGGGCCAGACTGTTGAGAGGGAGGGGACTGTATGCGTAACCACTCATGGTCCCGCTACTCGCGAGCGTGAGCTTGTCTCCGCTGGGGAATTGAAGGTAGCTCCGGGCACCGACCTCCAGCGACCAGCTCGGCCACGAGCGAGTGCGAAGAGAGACACGGGCTCCCAACTCGGGGGCGTGCTCGGAGAAGACATGCGGCCCGCGGAGCTTGCTCACGCCGATCGAGATGGCGGGGTTCAACTCGATCGGACCGATGTGCTGGGCTGAGGCGGCGGACGCCAACGATAGGCAGGCTGCCATCAAGGCAAAAGAGAGGCGCGCTGACATCAGTTGCAGCCTCAGGAACCGATCCAAGCGAGGGGATGAAAGTCACGATCCAAGACCACCTCCAGCAGGAACTCTCCGGATTTCTTGACGGCATTCATGTTGATTGCGATGTAGCGGTCACCAACCGCCACCACGACGATCGCGTAGTGTCCCGCCGCAAGGGCTTTTGCCCTCCGAATAGGTAACTGCCGCCGCTTGGCAGATCCGCTCATCATGCACGAGATAGACCCGCTCCACAGTGCTCGCCGACAGATGGGAGTCTCGGCGAGTCTGCTCAGCTTGGGATCCGGTATCCGTCACGATGCGGGCAGCCCAGGATTGGAGGTTCAGCCCGAAGGCGAGCGCGCCTGGGGAGGATGAATCGGCGCAGGCAATTTCGGCCTCGGACGAGTCAGGCGCTGTCCTTACAGCGCCGCCCCCGGCGCAGGCGGCGAGAAGCGCGAGCGCGACGGGGCAGGGCAACAACTTTATGATTCGTCCCGCGGACCCGCGTCTAAAGCTCCGCCTCTGGCCAGAAAAATCGCGTGCGGATCCGCTCTGAGCTGAAACACTGCCGACGGAATCCATCATTCCTTCTCCAGCTGATTTGGATGGAAGGGCGTAGCGGACAAATGAGCGAGTAGGACGCGCAGATTTCGCCGTTGGCTACCTGGATCGATCCGACGGAGTCTTTGCGGGCGGAGTAGGGCTTCAGGTGCCGTGCGTTCGGCTCGGCGGAATGGGAGAAAGTACACGGGCTGAGAGAGCGAGCTGTTCCCGAAGCTGAGAGAGTTCCGCTGGCGTAGACCGCGCGATGAGCGTACGCATCAGTCGCCGGCGATCGAAAGCGACCGCGGCGACGCCCAAGCCGATACCGCCAACCGCGCCGAGCAGCACTCCGATCAACACAGATGCAAGGTCCACAGGCCCTCCGCTGGAAAACGTAGGTGCTCACTCCGACCGCAACGACTCCGCCGGATCGATCCTGGTCGCCGTGAGCGCCGGAAGGAATGCACTCGCAGCAACCGCGATCGCAAGAACCGCAGCCGCGCTCGCGAACAACATCGGATTGAAGCGATCCTGGTCCATCGCGATTCCATCCAGCATCGAGGAGACTCCTCGCGCAATCAGCAACCCAATCGCGATTCCGGAGAGCGCGACGATGACGCTCTCACGCAGGATTGCGCTCAGCACGTGCCGACTTGCAGCCCCGAGCGCGATACGCACTCCCATCTCACGCCTCCGCTCGGCCACCGAATAGGCGACGATGCCATAGATACCGAAGCACGCCAACAGCAGCCCAAGCGCGCCAAAGACCGAGAATAGCGTGGCGAGGAACGAGCTGATTGACTTGATGCGATCGAGGCCCGACATCTCGCTGAAGGTGCCCAGCAGACGAATACGCCACGCGTCGCCTTCAGGAAACGCGTCCTTGACGATGAGCGGCAAGTGACGCGAGTCCTCGGTCTTTGAGCGAAGCATGAACGACACGGTACTGCGGCCCTTGTAGGTGCTGCTGCTGTCAGCATGGCCGAGGAGCCGATAGACCTGGCCAGATGACCCGATGAACGAACCCGCCTCTTCTTCATGGGTCGCAGCGCCCGCTACGCCGATGACGGTCGCGAACGGTAACGTCGAGTGGCTGTCGCCGAGCTTGATCTGATGTCCGATGGGGTTCGAATGTGGCCACATCACCGCAGCAGCCCTCTCGTCCACAATCACCAGCGGCACATCCCGTTCGCCGTCCTCGAAGTCTCGGCCACGTGCGATTGGCAGGCCCAGAGTCCTGAGGTACGACGAAGTAACGAGCCGCGGCTCCAGGCCACGTGCGGAGAGCTCGTGTGTTCCCGCAACGTCCGTGTACGTCACGCGGTTATGTGCGAATTCGGCGTTGTCGTATGCGGAGGCGGAGGCCACCTCCGGCAGGCCGCGCATCCTGCTCTCGAGCTGCAGCACGAGGGGCTCGGTCTCTGTCGGTCCCTTCACGCCGACCGACATGTATCCCCGCGCGAGCCGGGTGATGTCATAGCCGTAGCCACTGGCGAATACGCGGAGGGCGCCCCGCGTCGTGAGCGCGGAGGCGCTCAACAAGGCCAGGGCAAGAGCGATCTCGAAGCCGGCGAGGATCGCATACTGGCGACGATTAGCCTTCGACGCCCCCGTCCCGGCGCCGCTCTTGAGCATCTCGGCCGGATCCACGCGCGAGATGCGAAGTGCCGGCAGCAGACCTGTGAGGATGAGGCAGACGGTGCTCGCGACAAGCGCGGCGACCAGCACGCGCCAACTCCACTGTGGCTCGATGACCAGGAAGGAGACCGACTTCGGCACCGTGACGCGAAGCAGCACCGCACCCCAGTGTGCGAGCAGGAGGCCAAGCAACATGCCGCACATCGCGAGCAGCGCAGACTCCGCCACGAGATGATTGACCAGCTGGCGACGGCTCGCGCCCAGTGCCGTCCGTAGCGCCAACTCTCGGCGACGTCGCAGTCCTCGCGCGACCTGGATGTTCGCGAGGTTTGCGCAGGCGACCAGCAGGATGGCGAGTGTCGCGAAGACCAGCGCCTTGTGAAGCGGCCGAAGCTGCGATTCCGGATCGGTGGCGCGCCGGAACTGGAAGGCCATTCGGCGAGCACCGTTTCCCCCCGCCTCGCCGATCCGCCGGGCCACGCCCGACAGCTGGCGATCGAGCGCGTCTCGATCAGCGCCCAGGCTCACGCGTGCGAGGCGAATGTATGGCGCGCCGACCGTCGAGGGCGCCAGGCGCCAGGCGGAGATGTGATGGCCCGGGAGGTCCACGCGACCGCGCACCACCCCGACGACCACGTTCGGCTTCCCGTCGAGCGTGATGCTGGCTCCGACAGCACGAGCGGGTTCGTCGAAGAACGCGGTGGCGAGCGCCTCGCTGATCACGACGACGCTGGTGCCTGCCGCCTCGTCCGATGGCAGGAAGCCGCGGCCATACGACGTTCGCGCGCCGAGCACGCCGAAGTATCCCGAGCCCACGTTCGCGATGTTGAGGGAACGGTGACCGCCATTCCCCTCGACGAGCACAGGGTCAGCGACTGCTTCGAACCGGGCGAACGACTGCACGAGAGGGGCGCCGCCTGCGAGCGCGCGGTCGCGGTCCTGCGGCAACACGCCTAGGCCGCGATCACCGTAGAGGCGCAGCCAGTAGAGTTGGCTCGGTTGCCTCACGTCGAGCGTCGGGTACAGCAGCGCGTCGATGATGCTGTAGAGGGTGGTGCTCAGCCCGACCGAGAGGCCGAGCGAGATGATGACGACGGCGGCGAAGAGGGGCTGCCGAGCGAGGGAGCGGATGGTCGCGGCGAGGCGCATGAGTTTTACCGAGGGATCTTGCTGTTTACCCAGTCCCAGAGGGCCCAGACAACTTCGCCCGCGAGCTCCAGGAGGCTTGCCGCCAGTCCTTCGATCATCTGACTACTAGTAGTTCGTTGATGCCTGACATCATCAGCCCTTGAGCCATACGACGATCGCGGCGCAGGCTTGGGATGCGAACTCCGCGGGGATCTCCGATACGCCGCGGTAGACCTCCATTGCCTCGACGTCCCTCACGTTGAACAGGCTAAAGAAATCCGTGGCGTCATTGTACACGCGAACGCCGTCGAGGTAGAAGGCGATGCGCCGCCCATCCGTACAGCGCTGGATGCGCAAATTGTACCTGCCAATGACGTTGGGCCCCGCGACGGAGATGCCGGGCACGTCCTGCAGCACCTCGATCATCCTGAAAGTATTCCTCGCCTCGATGTCCTTCCGAGTGAAATACTTCCCCATCCCCACGTGCTTCCGCCAGAAGAACTCGTCGAACTTCGTGATCGAGTCATACTCCGGCGGCTTGAAGCGCTGGGCGCGCGTGACTGACGTCGCCAGCATCACCGCGCTCATCGGCTGCATGGTGATGATCGAGCGCCAGATCCCGCCATCGCTGAGGCGCAGGTCGCGCTTCTCGGGGCGCATGCCGAGCTTCGCGACGAGCAGCGAGTACGAGCCGGCGTGGACGTCGGCGAGCTTGAAGAAGCCGGTCGTGTCGGAGCGCGTCACTCTGTTCGAGCCCGCCAGCTGGATTACGGCACCGGAGATGGGAACGCTCGCGCTGTCCACGACCCGTCCTTCCACCCGCGCGACCTGGGCTTGCAGGCCGGTCACCACAACGGGCAAGAGAAGCAGGGGGATCAGTCGCATCAGTCCACCCGCTCCGACAACGGTGACCTTATCGGCGACGCGGCCTGCAGCCCGCTCTCGAGCTCTCGCTGTGCGGCGGAAAGCGCGTCTACCTCTCGCTGCCGGCGGAACCAGGGGAACAGGGATCCGATGGCTCCTGCCGCGCCGGCGACCGTCGAGAGGCCCGCGACCGCCCACAGCGAAAATACCGGGTGGGCCAGAGCCAAGATCACGAGGAGCGACACTGCCGCCGCTGCGCCCGCGAATGCGGTCGGCCGCTCGGTGACGGGCGCGTCGGAACGTAGCCTACGGCGAAATGCCAGCATTGCGATCAGGTGTCCAGCGCCGAGTGCGGCGAGCTCGGTACTCAGCACTCCGAGCGCGCCAGCGGAGAGAGTGGCGCCGAGCATGGCCTCGATCACAATCACTACCGCGATGAACGCCGCCGCCCCCGGCACGAATCGCGTCACGGTCCCGCGCAGCAGCCGCCCGAAGGAAATCACGTCGCAAACCTCCCCGACGCTTCCGTCGACGTCACCACCGGAATGACGTCGAACTCCACGAGGTCGCTCCACTGCGCGATCCACTCATCCAGCAGCGCGCGATCGGGGGCGTCCATCACCTGGTAGCAGTGCGCGAGGTCCGACGTCACCCAGCTCGAGACGTACTTGAGGCCCTCAGGCGCCAGCCGGCCGCGCTCGTGGAAGCGCGCGTACACGGGCGCGGCGTCTCCGTTGCAATAGTGCTCGATCACCATGTACAGCATCGGCGCTCACCGGGGTGCAGGTGAGCGAAAAGCTACCGGGTGCTGGAGGGGGCGCAACGTTACGTAGCGTCTCACCGGGCGCCGTTCCTGACCGGCCGGTAGTGGCAACAAAACCCCCCGCGGCCTCGCCGAGAGGGACCTTCTGGATCCATGGAGCGATCAGTGCGCCGCCGAAGGCGGCCAGTGAAATCCGTGTCTAAGGCAGTTGTCGTTGAGAAGGTGCAGGTCCCTCGACTCGCTGCGCTCGCCCGGGATGACGACGCTACTCCTCCCGCAACGCATCCATCGGATCCAACTGCGCAGCCCTCCACGCAGGCACCAGTGCCGCCGCCCCGGCCACCACCGCCAGCAGCACCACCGCAATCCCGAACACCGCCGGCTCTGTGGCACTCAGCCCGAACAGCATCGACGAAATGAACCTCGTGCTCGCGAACGAGATCAGCGCGCCGAACACGATCCCCAGCGCGATCAGCCGCCCCGCCTCGCCCAGCACCATCCGCATCACCTGCTGTCGCGCCGCGCCCAGCGCCATGCGCACGCCGATCTCGTTCCGGCGCCGCGTCACGTTGTAGCTCATCGTTCCATAGAGCCCGATCACCGCCAGCAGCAGCGCGAGTGCGCCGAAGAATCCACTCAGCGTCGCAAGCAGCCGCGGCCTCGCCAGTGATGCCGCCACCTGGCCCGAGAACGTCGCCACCTCCAGCGAGATCGCCGGATTCGCCTCCGTCACCAGCGCGCGAATCGCCGGCACCACCGCCGCCGCATCGCGATCGATCCGGATCTCGTAGTTCAGGTCCTCCAGCCCCGGATCGCCCTGGTTGAGCGGCAGGTAGGTGGTCTCCAGCGGCTTCTCGTCCAGGCTCTGGTACTTGGCATCCGCCACCACGCCCACAATCTCGCGAGGAATTCCCAGCGAGTCACCCGTCACGATTCGCAGCGTGCGGCCGATCGGGTTCGTGCGTCCCAGGAAGTGCTTGACGAACGCCTCGTTCACCACGGCCACCGGGCGCTTCGCCGCGATCTCATCCGCGCGCATGTCACGACCGGCCACCAGCCGCGTGCCCATCGCCGCGAAATATCCATCGCTCACCTGGTTGAAGTACGACACCGAGTCGCGCGGGTTGCTCGCGCCGAAGTCGGCGACCGCCACCGACTCGTTCCACCCCATGTTGCCGAGCGGCGTGATCAGTGACGCACCCACCGCCACCACGCCCGGCTGGTGACGGAGCCGCTCGAGCAGCTGACCCTGCAGCACGGCGCGCGCGGGCTCCTCGAGACCGGTGTCCTTGAAGTGCATGTTCACCAGCAGCACGCCCTCGCTCCGGAATCCCGGGTCCAGCGTGATCAGCTTCCGGAAGCTGCCGAGCAGCAGCCCGCTGCACGCAACCAGCGCGAGAGACAGCGCGACCTGCGCAACCACCAGCGAACGGCCCACCCGCTGCTTCGCGTCGCCATCCGTCATCCCCCGCCCGCCACTCTTGAGCGCGGCCTGTGGCTGCACCTTCGACGCACGCCACGCCGGTGCCAGCCCGAAGATCGTCGCCGTGAGCGTCGCCACCGCGAGCGTGAAGCCGAGGACGCGACCGTCGATGCTCAGGTCCAGCCACACGGTGCGCGTGTCGCTCGAGAGGTAGCCGACGAGCAGCCGGCTCGCCCATCTCGCGAACAGCACGCCGAGCGCGGCGCCGAAAATGGAAAGCAGCAGGCTCTCGGTGAGGAGCTGGCGCACGATGCGCCCGCGCCCCGCACCGATCGCCAGCCGAATCGCGATCTCGCGCTGCCGCGCCGCCGCGCGGGCGAGCAGCAGGTTGGCGATGTTCGCGCAGGCGATGAGCAGCACCACTCCCACCACCGCCATCAGGATGTAGAGCGCCGCGCTGTAGCTGCTCCGCAGCTGCGACATCCCGTTCGAGGCGGGATAGCTCGAGAAGGTGTTCTTGCGATACTCGACCTGCTGTCCCACCGCGAAGTTGGCGGGTACCGTCGCCGCAAAGATGCCGGGGGCCAGGCTCTTGAGCCGAGCGTCCAGCTGCTCGGGCGTCACGCCGGCGTGTGGACGCAGCAGGATGTTGAGGTACCAGCGGCTGCGCGCGTCCAGCACGTCATGCCCGTACATCAGCTGCTGCGCGCACTGCGGCAGGTAGACACCGGGATAGCGCCCCACCTCGAGCCCGAAGAAGCGCGGGTCCACCACGCCCACGACGTCGAAGGTCTTCCCCTCGAGGGGGATGGTCTTGCCGATAGCGCTCGACGCGCCACCGAATTCCGACTGCGCCACGCCCTCGCTCACCACGGCGGTCGGCGCGCACCCGCGATGGTCGTCGCTCACCTGCAGCATGCGTCCCGCGACTGCCTGCACGCCGAGCTCGCGGAAGAAGTCACCGCTCACCCACGCGCCCGGCACGCGCCGCACCAGCCCACCCTTCGACATGTTGAACCCGCTCGGCGCATACGCAACCGCACCGGCGAAGGGCGCGACGTTGTCACGCACCCGCTCCCACAGCGGGTTGGTGAACGTATCGTTGTCGGGCGAGCCCATCGCGAGCTTCACCAGCTGCTCCGGATGGTTCACCGGCAGCGAGCGCAGGATGAGCGCATTCGTGAGGCTGAAGATCGCCGTGTTCGCGCCGATGCCGAATGCGAGCGACAGCACCGCGACGGAGGCGAAGCCTGGGCTCGCGCGCAGCGACCGCATGGCATAGCGGACGTCGGCGAGGAGCGAGTCCAGCCAGCCAAACAGGTTCATGCCGCGCGCTTCCTCCTGCGCGAGGGTTCGATTGCCGAATCGCTTGCGCGCTTCCAGGCGCGCCGCGCTCGGCGACATCCCTTTCGCGGCGAGCTCCTCGGCCTTCTCGGACAGGTGGAAGTCGAGCTCGCGCTGCAGCTCAGCATCGAGGCGGTTGGGACGGAAGGCGTTGCCGAGGCGATGGATCCAGCTCATGCGATGATCCTCAGGCGAAGTTCAGGATGAGCGACACGCCCTGCGCGAGGCGACGCCAGGCGTCCTCTTCCTCGGCCAGCGCCTTCTTGCCGGCGGCGGTAATGGCGTAGAAGCGGGCCTCGCGGTTCTTGTCGGTGATCCCCCACTTGCCCTTGATCAGCCCGTCCTGCGACATGCGATGCAGGGCAGGGTAGAGCGACCCCTCCTCGACGCGCAGCAGCTCGTTGGACCCACGCTGGATGTGCTGCGTGATGGCGTAGCCATGCAGCGACCCGCGCGAGGAGAGGGTGCGGAGGACGAGGAGGGCGAGGGTGCCCTGGAGGATGTCGGTCTTGGAGCGGGCCATGGGCGGGATACCGAGGTGGCTATGCCTAGCTGTCTGAGGGAAGCATGCGCGCTAGCCCCTTCGCGTGTCAACGACCCGTGATGTAAGGATCCTTGCTCGAGGGTCGGTTCCTCGGAAACTCCCGCGGACTGAAGGGCGGAAAACAGCGCGGAGACCGCCACAAATTGTGAACGGCACACCGGGCTGGGCCCGGTGTGCCGTTCCAAAAAGCATTGTAGTTGCAGTCTCCGCGAACTCCGCCCTTCAGTCCGTGGCTGTTTCCGAGGAACCGGCCCCGGCGCACTAGGGCCGAAGCGACTTCTCACGGATCGACCGGAACTCGTTCCCCGCCCGCCACTCGGGCATCTTCGCGGCGTTCGCGATCCGGTAGCCCATCGCCAGGAACAGCTGCAGGTCCTGCACGGCGCCGCTCATGTCCCAGCCCGGGAGGATCTCGTCCTGCGGCTTGTGGTACTGGTTCGCCGTGAACTCATCACGCTTCTGGCGGCCGTACTCGGCCGGCTTCCCTTCGTACTCGATCCCCGGGTTCGGCGAGAACGCCGGCACACCGAACTTCGCGAAGTTGAAGTGGTCGCTGCGATAGTAGAACCCCTTCTCCGGCTCCGCATCCGGTCGCAGCACGCGACCCTGCTCGTCCGCCGCCTGCTTCGCGTAGTCGTCCAGCTCACTCGCGCCAAGCCCGACCACAATGAGGTCCTTCGTCTTTCCCCACGTGTTCATCTCGTCCACGTTGATGTTCGCGACGGTCTTCGCGAGCGGATACAGCGGCTGCATCGCATAGTACTGCGAGCCGAGCAGGCCCTGCTCCTCCGCCGTGACCGAGATGAAGAGGATCGAGCGCTTCGGCGGCGTCTTCATGTTCCTGAACGCCTGCGCCAGGTCGAGCAACCCCGCCACGCCGCTCGCGTTGTCCGCCGCGCCGTTGTAGATGGAGTCGCCGTTCACCTTCTCGCCGATCCCGAAGTGGTCCCAGTGGGCCGAGTACACCACGTACTCACCCTTCAGCGCGGGGTCGCTCCCCTCGAGCTTCGCGACCACGTTCTTCGAGTCCACCGTGCGCAGCGCATTCTGCAGCGTGAGGTTCGCGGTGAGGCCGAAGTCCACGGGCGTGAACGCCTTCGTCGCGGCCTTCGCCTTGAGCGAGTCGAAGTCCTGCCCCGCCATGGTGAAGAGCTTTCTCGCCTGGTCCACGGTGATCCAGCCTTCCACGGAGCTGCGCGACATGTTCTTGTCGGGCGTCACCAGGTCGAACTGCTCGCTCGCGCGGCCCTGCACCACCGCGAACGGGTAGCCGGCGCGATCGGTCTCGTGCACGAGCAGCACGGCCGCGGCCTTGTGCTTCATCCCCTGGTCGTACTTGTACGTCCAGCGACCATAGTACGTCATGCGCGACCCGCCGAACTGCGACGTATCCGCCAGCGGCGGGTCATTCACGAGCATGATGACCGTCTTGCCGGTCACGTCCACGCCCTTGAAGTCGTCCCAGCCAAGCTCCGGCGCCTCGATGCCGTAGCCGACGAACACCACGTTCGAGTTGGCGAGCGACACCGTGGGCGACACGTGCTTGGTCCACGCGACGTAGTCGTCACGCCACTTCAACGCCTGCGTCGCCGAGCCCTTCCTGAAGGTGAGCGTCGGCGCATTCTTCACCGTGATGCCGACGAGCGGCACCTTCTGCATGTACGTCCCGTCCGGGTTGCCGGGCGCCACGCCGATGGCCTTGAACTGCGCCGCGATGTACGCCGTCGCCTTGTCCTCGCCGGGCGTGCCGGGCTTGCGCCCCATCAGCGAGTCGGCCGAGAGCACGCGGATGTGCCGCATCAGCGTGGCGGTGTCGAGCGCGGCCACTGCCTCGGCTGGCACCGGCTCGCCCTTCGGGCCAGCGGCAACAATGGTGGTGTCCTGCTTCTCGGCGGCGGGCTGGCAGGCGGTGATCGCGCCAATTGCGAGCAGCGCGAGGGCGGAACGGGCGTGGGGGAATCGCATGCGGAGTCGGGGATGATTGTATGGATGGAATATGGGGAGGCGGCCCGACGTGGCGCGACCGCTGTCCGCCGCGCTACAATGAAGGGCGCCCTCCCTCCCGGCGCCCGTTCCCACCCCGCCGACACAAGCAATGAAACTCCGCCCCTTCCTGGCGCTCGCCGCCCTCCTCTGTGCGCCCACCGCCGGCGCGCAGAACCCCTCGACGCAGGCCGAGGGAGCGAGCTGGATGCGCTACCCCGCGATTTCGCCGGATGGGCGAACTCTCGTCTTCACCTACAAGGGCGACCTCTGGCGCGTGGCCGCCGCGGGGGGCGCCGCGATCCCGCTCACGAGTCATGTGGCCGAGGACTTCATGCCGGTGTGGAGCCACGACGGGAAGCAGCTCGCATTCGCCTCCGACCGCTACGGCAACTTCGATGTCTTCGTCATGCCGGCGTCTGGGGGCGAGGCGCGACGCCTCACCTTCCACTCCGCACACGAGTATCCCTACACGTTCTCGGCCGACGATCGCAACGTGGTGTTCGGCGCGGCGCGCCTGGACGCTGCGCAGAACAGGCAGTTCCCGACGGGCTCGCAGCCGGAGCTGTACTCGGTGGCGGCATCCGGTGGACGCCCGGTGCAGCTGCTGACGACGCCGGCGGACAACGTGCGGTTCAACCGCGATGGCTCGCTGATGCTCTATGAAGATCGCAAGGGCCAGGAGAACCAGTGGCGAAAGCACCACGTGTCGGCGGTCGCGCGCGACATCTGGATCTACGACACGAAGGCGGGCACGCATCGCAAGCTCACGACCTTCCCGGGTGAGGATCGCAACCCGGTGTTCTCCGGTGACGCGAAGAGCGTCTATTACCTGAGCGAGGAGAGCGGCTCGTTCAACGTGCACCGCATGAGCGTGGACGGTGGGAAGTCCACACAGCTCACCCAGTTCTCCAAGGTGCCGGTGCGCTTCCTCACGCGGGCGGACGACGGGACGCTGGCGTTCGGTTTCGACGGGCAGCTGTACACGATGGCCATGAATGCGCAGCCGAAGCGGGTGGACGTCACTCTCGCCGCGGATTCACGCGCGAACAACGAGCGCGTCATGCCGGTGACCAGTGGGGCTCGCGAGCTGGCCGTGTCTCCGAATGGCAAGGAGGTGGCGTTCACCTTTCGCGGCGACGTGTTCGTGGCAAGCGTGGACGGCGGCGTCACCAAGCGCATCACCAGCACCCCGGAGACCGAGACCGGTGTGGGCTTCTCCCCCGACGGGAAGTCGCTCATCTATGCCTCGGAGCGCGGCGGTCGCTGGGCGATCTACGAGGCGCGTCGCCAGCGTGACGCTGAGCCCTACTTCTATGCGTCCACGGTGGTGCGCGAGACCCCGGTCATCGCGAACGACCACCAGAACTTCGACCCACAGTATTCGCCGGACGGGAAGGAGATTTCGTTCGTAGAGGACCGCAACACGTATCGCATCTACACGCCGTCCACGAAGCAGTCTCGCACGCTGCTCACCGATCGCGAGATCTTCTCGAGCGGCCCGGGCCACCACTTCGCGTGGAGCCCTGACAGCAAGTGGATCCTGTTCGACTTCGACGTCCCCGGCCTCGCGCCGGGAGAGGTGGGGCTGGTGCGCGCCGACGGCAAGGGCGATGTGGTGAACCTCACCCAGAGCGGCTTCAACGACGGGCGCGCCGAGTGGATACTCGGCGGCAAGGCGATGATGTGGTTCAGCAATCGCGACGGCCTCAAGTCGGTAGCGCAGACGGGTGGCTCGCAGCAGGACGCGTACGCGATGTTCTTCGACCGTGACGCCTGGGAGCGCTTCCGGCTCACGAAGGAAGAGTTCGCGCTGGTGAAGGAGGCGGACGACAAGCTGGCGAAGACGCGCGCCGACTCGCTCAAGGCGAAGGCGGACAGCGTCAAGGAGACGAAGAAGGACCTCGTGCTCGACCTCGACCGCGTCGAGAACCGGAAGGCGCGCCTGACGGTGAATTCGTCGTCGCTGGGCGACGCGCTCGTGAGCAAGGACGGTGAGACGCTCTACTATCTGGCGCGGTTCGAGCGGGGGTTGAACCTCTGGTCTACCAACCTTCGCACGAAGGAGACGAAGATGGTGCTGCCCCTCAATGCGAATGGCGGCAGCCTGGAGTGGGACAAGGAGCAGAAGAACCTGTTCCTCATCGCAGACGGAGCGATCTCGAAGATCGATCCGGTGACCGCCAAGCGCGACGTCGTGCCGCTCAGCGGCGAGATGATGCTCGACGTGGATGCCGAGCGCGCCGCGATGTTCGATCACGTGTGGCGGAAGACGCGCGACACCTTTTACAGCAAGGGCTATCACGGCATCGACTGGACGGGCCTCCGGCCGGTCTATGCGAAGTACCTGCCGCACATCGGCAACAACTTCGAGCTGGCCGAGCTGATGGCCGAGATGCTGGGCGAGCTGAACATCAGCCATAGTGGCGCGACGTACTCGGGCTCCGCGCCCAACGACGACGCGACGGCATCGCTCGGCCTGTTCTACGACCAGTCGTATCGCGGACCGGGGGTGAAGATCGAGGAGGTCATGCGCGACGGCCCGCTCGACCGCACGAACGTGACGGTCAAGCCGGGGATGATCATCGAGTCAGTGGATGGCGTGAGCATCGGCGCCGATCACGACCTCGCGGAATACCTCAACCGCAAGGCGGGGAAGAACGTGCTGCTGGGGCTGGCCGATGGCGCCGTGAAGAGCGAGTTCGTGGTGAAGCCCGTGACGCCGGCCGCCGAGAACACGCTCCTCTACAACCGCTGGGTGAAGCGAAATGCCGATGAAGTGGACAAGGCGAGCAACGGGCAGGTGGGCTACGTGCACATCCCGGGGATGAACGATGGCGCGTATCGCTCGACGTTCGAGGACGTGATGGGTCGCTATGCGGACCGAAAGGGAGTCGTGATCGACACGCGCTTCAATGGCGGCGGCGACCTGGTGGCGGACCTCGCGATGTTCCTCAGTGGCAAGCGCTTCTTCGACTACACCACGGATACGCGGAGCAGCGGCTACGAGCCGAACTTCCGCTGGACGAAGCCAAGCGTCGCGCTGGCGAACGAGGCGAACTACAGCGATGGGCATTGCTTCGCCTACGAGTACCGTGCGCAGCACCTTGGGCCGCTCATTGGAATGCCGACGCCGGGCACCTGCACCTTCTCCGGCTGGGAGACGTTGCAGGACGGGCTGCGCTGGGGCGTGCCGGGCGTGGGGGTGAAGGATGCGGAGACGGGGAAGTACCTCGAGAACTTGCAGACCGAGCCAGACATCAAGGTGATGAACCAGTACGACGTGGTGGGCAAGGGGAAGGACCAGCAGCTGGAGGCGGCGATTGCGGCGCTGCTGAAGATCATTCACTAGGCAGGGGGAACTGCAACTGCAACTGCAACTGCAACTGCCTTGGCCGCGGAGTTGCGCGGACGACGCGGACTGGTCCTGAGTTTATCAAAGCTCCCCTCGGCGTGGCCGGGGGGAGCTTTTGATTGTCACTCAGTCCGGGAAGAGCCTCTGCCCACACACCGGGCAACGCCCACTCGCAATCGCCATCTCGGCTCGCGCGAGAGGATTCGCGTGAGATCCGATCATTGGCTCGTTGCAATGGGGACAGTGCCACTGCCACTTCGCGAGTCGGCGTCGCCCCAAACGGAGCATGGGAATGCTCGCTACTCCTCCGACGACCCACCCGCCAATCAGGAAGACCACAGCCAGATAATCCGGCCAGTGAAGAGCTCCGCCTACGGCGATCATCGCACCGCCGAGGCACAACCCGCCGAGGAGGGGGACCACAGCGAGAAGGGAGCGAGCGGGAGTGAAATCCGCCCGATACGCCGCCACCGACGCCACCAAGTCCTCGCGCGTCGGAGCCAGCGCGAACTCCTTCGCCGGGACTATCGCGCCGGATCCTGAAGCTTCGCCGTCCGCTTCCATGGAGTCCTGAGCCCCTACTTGTCCGGCTGCATCACCAGCCTCGCGATCCTCCACTGCCGGTCGTCCCCTCGCTTCCAGCTCGCGTGGAATCGCCCACGGAACTCCTGCGTCGCGCCGTTCGGCGGGCCCGCCACCTGCCGGAATTCCCCTGACTGCTCGGCCGTCGCGCCATGCACCGCCAGCGACTGCGACGTGAGGGTTACGCTCTTCACCTCGACAGCCCGCGCAAGCGGCAGCAGGAATTGCTTGATCGACTCGCGCCCGCGAATGACGTCCATCCCCGGCAGCTCCAGGGTCCCGTCGGGCTCATAGCAGGCCACCAGCGAATCCACGGGCCCGTGCTGGACGGTGCTCGCGTAGTGCGCCAGCGCCGCGTTGATCGCACCCTCCTGTCTCGGTGCCGCGCTCGCATTGATGCATGCCGCCGCGAGGAGGGCCAGGATGCCGGAGGGAAGCAGCGTTCGTGTCGAGGTCATTGATCTCAGGGGTGATGAAATCCAGTACATGGAAGCTGTCTAAGGCGCGGCCCCAGTGCCAGATTAGCCCCATGACCTCCTCCCGCCTCGCCCTCGCGCTCGCCTGCCTGCTCGCAATCCCGTCCTTCGCCCGCGCCCAGTCTCCCGACATCCCCAGGCTCGCACCCATCGTCGCCCGCCCCGAGAGCGACCTCGCTCCCGTGGTCGAGCGCTACACCGCCGACCAGAACTCGATCGACCGGCGGTATGACGTGAACGACTCGCCGTTGCAGCGGAAGCGCGAGCGCGACTTCGTCACGGGGTGGCAGGCGCGACTGCGCGAGGTGGATTTCGACCGGCTCAACCTGGAGGGCAAGGCGGATTACGTGCTGCTCCAGGGGCACCTCAAGTACCAGGTCGCCCTCCTCGACCGGCGTGAGGAGCAGCGCAGCGAGATGGCGTCGGTCGTCCCCTTCGCCGACAACCTGCTCGCCCTGCAGGACCAGCGTCGCAGCATGACGCCGGTGAATCCCACCGCTTCCGCCCGCACGCTCGCGCAGGTGATGCAGCAGGTGGACAGCCTGCGCGCGCTGTTCGAGCCGTCGCCAGTCGCTCGCCCCAACCCGGGCAATACGGGCACTCCCGACACCGCCACCATGAAGCCCGGCGTCACGCCCCCAAAGGCGAGCGCCCCGAAAATCTCGAAGACGGTCGCGAACCGCGCCGCCCTCAACATCGACGCCGTCAAGAACCAGCTCCAGCGCTGGTACCGCTACTACGACGGCTACGACCCGATGTTCAGCTGGTGGGTGAAGTCGCCCTATGCGCGCCTCGACTCCTCACTCACTCGCTACGCCCGCACGCTGCGCGAGCGCGTCGCCGGCTTCACCGCCGCGCAGCTCAACGCCGCGCGCCCCAGTCCCAACGACGCTCCCATCATCGGCGACCCGATTGGCGCCGACGGCCTCAAGGCCGACCTCGAGCACGAGATGATTCCCTACACGCCCGAGGAGCTCATCGCGATCGCCCAGCACGAGTACGCGTTCTCGCTCAGCGAGATGAAGAAGGCAGCGCGCGAGATGGGCTTCGGCGACGACTGGAAGGCCGCGATGGAGAAGGTGAAGGAGAGCTACGTCGAGCCGGGCAAGCAGACGGAGCTCATCCGCCAGCTCGCGCGCGAGGCCGAGGGATACTTCGACGCGCACGACTGGGTGACCATCCCGCCACTCGCGAAGGAAGACTGGCGCATGGAGATGCTCAGCGCCGACGACCAGAAGGCGAGCCCCTTCTTCCTCGGCGGCGAGTCGATCCTGGTCGCGTATCCCACCGCCGACATGACGGACGAGGACAAGCTCATGAGCCTGCGCGGGAACAACCCGCACTTCTCACGCGCGGTCGTCTTCCATGAGCTGAATCCCGGGCATCACCTCCAGCAGTTCATGCAGGCGCGCTACAACCAGCACCGCCGCATCTTCGGCACGCCCTTCTGGAACGAGGGGCAGTCGCTCTACTGGGAGATGTTCCTCTACGACCACGGCTTCCAGGCCACGCCGGAGGATCGCGTGGGCGCGCTCTTCTGGCGCATGCACCGCAGCGCGCGAATCATCTTCTCGCTCAACTTCCACCTCGGCAAGATGACGCCGGAGCAGGCGGTGCAGTTCCTGGTGGACACGGTGAACTTCGAGCGCGCGAACGCCGAGGGCGAAGTGCGACGCTCCTTCAGCGGCGCCTATTCGCCCCTCTACCAGAGTGGCTACATGCTCGGCGGGCTCGAGCTGCGCGCGCTGCACCATGAGCTGGTGGACGCTGGCAAGATGACGGACCGCCAGTATCATGACGCGGTGCTCGAGGGCGGCGCGATGCCGATCGCGATGATCCGCGCGCGACTGCGCAAGCTGTCGTTCGCGCGCGAGGGGCCGGCGCCGTGGCGATTCGCGGACGAGCTTCCGCCGCCCATTCCTTACGTGAAGAAGTGAGGCGACCAGTGCGCTCATGACGTCGCAGTCGTCCCCCTCCGAGCTCGCCCAGGCGCTGGATGCCGTCAGCGACATCTACATCCTGTACGACCGGGACTTCCGGATCCTCTATCACAACGCGGCCAATCGCGCAGCCATGCGCGCGGTCGGCATCGACCCCGATGACGCAGTGGGCAAGGTGGTGACGGACGTCCTGCCCTTTCTCGAGGGAACGGTGGGGATGGCCGAGTCCCGGCGGGCGATGCGCGAGCGCATCGAGACGTCGTGGGAGGAAACCTACGAGGACAACCTGCGCCTGCGCGGACGCGCGTACCCCGCGGGCGACGATCGGCTGGTGGTGATGGCGCAGAACATCACCGCGGAGTGGCTGGCGCATCGGCGCGTCGCGGAGCTCGAGCTGCGCTCCCGCGCCGAGGCGGAACAATCGGCGCGCTTCACGCATCACCTGCACGACCTTGCCATCGAGCTTGCCGCGGCGTCCACCCCCGCGGAGATCTCGCACGCGGTGCTCGAGACGCTGCGCGATGCGTTCGGGGCGGATCGCGGTCGCGTCATGATCCTCGAGGACGACCGCAACACTGTTCGCGCGATCGACGCCTTCGGCTTCGACGAGGCCGGGATCGCGGAGTGGCTCACCTACACGCTCGACCGCAGCACGCCGAGCCTGCACGTGGTGAACACCAGGGAGCCGGTGTACCTGGAGTCGCGCGAGGACACGCTGCGGCAGTTTCCACTCCATGCACCGGTGCTGGATCGCGTGGGCACCGTTGCGCTGGCGCTGGTGCCGATCGTGCGCGAGGCCCAGGTGCGCGGGCTGATCAGCATCGGATGGGCCAACGCGCGCACCATGAGCATCGAGGAGCGCGCCGTGATGCGCACCATCGGCCTGCAGTGCGCCCAGTCGCTCGACCGCGCGATGGCGTTCGAGGCGGAGCGCGTGGCGCGGGCGTCCGCCGAGGAGGCGAATCGCGCGAAGGGAGAATTCCTGGCCGCCATGAGCCATGAGCTACGCACGCCGCTGAACGCCATCGGCGGATATGCCGAGCTGCTCGCGATGGGCGTGCAGGGTCCCGTGTCGGAGTTGCAGGTGCAGCACCTCGAACGCATCACGCGCAACCAGCGACACCTGCTCGGCCTCATCAACGAGATACTGAACTACGCGAGACTGGAAGCGGGCAAGCTCGAGCTGCATGCGGTGCCGGTGACCATGCACACCCTGCTGGACTCGCTCGAGACGCTGGTCGCGCCGCAACTGCACGAAAAGCGCATCCAGTACTCGGCCGCGTGCGACGACCGCAGCATCGTGGCAATCGGCGACCCCGAGCGCGTGAGGCAGGCACTGCTCAACCTCCTCTCGAATGCCGCCAAGTTCACTCCCCGCGAGGGTCGGGTGTGGGTGGAGTGCTCGGCCGACGAATGCACTGTGTCGGTGAGCGTGCATGACACGGGCATCGGGATCCCGCCCGGGCGGCTGCACGAGGTGTTCGATCCGTTCGTGCAGGTGCACCGGTCGCTGACCTCGGTCACCGAGGGCACGGGGCTCGGCCTGGCGATCAGCCGCGACCTGGCGCGCCGGATGGGCGGCGACATTACCGCGCGCAGCGAGGTGGCGGAGGGCTCGGTGTTCACCCTCTCCCTGCCGCGGCTGCTGGATTGAGGGTCGCGCTGCCGCTCACCTTCCCTGGGGACAGCCGAGCCCACTCACGCTGCTGGGCTTGAGCACGGCGACGACGTTCACGATGGTCCAGTGGTACTCGTAGAACACCCAGTGGAGCTCCACGACGGTGGAGTCGGATTCCCATCGGAAGCCCGCCGTGCTGCCGCCTTCGACTTCTGTACGCGCGCAGGGCCTCACCGCGTGGCCGCGCTTCGCAAGCTCGCGCGACATAGAGTCGGTGAGCGCGAACGCGGCGAAGGTGTCCTCTACCGTGCGTCGCAGCTGGAGCGAGACGAGCTGTCCCTCTGCCTTGTTGCCGATCAGCGTCTCGTCGAGGTGCGCGGGCCAGAAGCAGTACTCGAACCCCTTCTGCGGCGTCTCGTTGTGCCGGCCGTGCTCGCCGCAGGTGGGCTCGTGGGTGCCGTACTTCCAGCGCAGCGCCATCGTGTCGAGGGCGGTTTGCGGGGGGCGGCAGGCGGCGAGCGCCAGGACCGCGAGGATCCCAAATGTCGGCCTCAGCAACGAACGGATTGAAATTGTGGCCGCAGCATCCAGGACACATTTACCTGCGCGCGATGGCCCTGGCCGAAATACCAGTGCATCACGATGTATTCGGTTGATGACTCCCATCGGGCTCCACCACCATGTCCACGTGCCCACTCCTGATATGGGCAGACGTACACCGAGTAGCGTTGTGGCTCGAGCGCGGCGGTCAGGGAGTCCACGAACGTGTGAAGCTGGAGCGAATCCGCCGCCTGGCGGGTCCACTGCACCGCGATCACCTGCCTCTTCAGCTTGTTGCCGGTGAGCGTCTCGCCGGTGCGCGCCGTCCATTCGCAGTAGTCGAAGTCGGCTTGCGGGAGCTCACCATGAAAGCCGCGGCCATGACAATCTGCCTCGTGCTTTCCGGTGCTGAGCCGCGTGACGATCGCGTCGAGTGGCGAAGGAACGGGACGGGAGCAGGCACTAAGGACCACCAATGCGACGACCAGCGTTCGGACAGCTAGAGCCAACGTCGCACTTCGCTTCGAAAGGTGTCGTACTCCTTGCCGAAGGCGCGGGAGAGATAGGCTTCCTCCCGCACGATGACGAAGCGATGGAGCAGCCAGATCACCAGCGGCAGGAGGATCAGTGGCCACGCGGTGTACATCGCGAGCGACGAGCCGATGTACGTTACGGTGAAGCCGAGATACATCGGGTTGCGCGTGAAGCGATAGGGGCCGCCGCGCACGATGCCCGTGGCCGGGAACATAGGGATGATCGCGGTCTTCGCCCGGCGGAAGGTGATCATTCCCCACGCCATCAGCACGAGCCCCGCTCCCACGAGCGTGCCGCCCACGGCGTCGGCGCCATCGCGCGAGATCGAGCCCAGCGGAAGGCCGCGCACGTAGCGATCGAGGGCCCATCCGACCAGCAAGCCAGCGACGAACAGGAATGGTGGAGGGAACCGCACCCCCGGATTGTCTGGTCTCGGCATGCGCTAAGATGCCGAGCGAGGGTCGCTCACGACAGGGGCAGGACGATACCCTCACCGCGCGTGGCATCAGCCACGAGCCTCTGAAGCTCGGCGACGTTGGCGCGCGGCAGTCGCACGTGATAGGTGACGTCCGAGGCGAAGGCGTCGGACAGGACCTCCGCCTCGAGCGGCGGCAGCAGGCGCTGCATGGCAGACACCGCCGAGTACGCGAGCGTGATGCGCACGTCCGCACGATCCACACGCTCGCCGCGCTCCATCGTCTCCAGCGCATGCTGCACCGCGCCCCCATACGCCTTGACCAGCCCGCCAGTCCCGAGCTTGGTGCCGCCGTAGTACCGCGTGACCACTGCCACGATCTCCCCCACCCCAGAATGCAGCAGCACCGTGAGCATCGGACGCCCGGCGGTGCCATGTGGCTCGCCATCGTCGCTCATCCCCACGCGGTTCGTGTCGCCCGGCGCGCCGGCCACGAACGCCCAGCAATTGTGGGTCGCGTCGCTGAACTCGGCGTTCATCTCCTTGATGAACAGTTGCGCCGACTCGGCGCTCTCGGCATGCGCCACGGTGCACACAAAACGGCTTCGCTCGATCACCAGCTCGGCCCTGTGGCGGCCAGCGGGAATGGGGTAGCGCAGCGAAGTCATGCGTGAATGATCGCCACTGGCGCGGGAATCGCAAAAGCGGGGTCCGCAATCACAGCGGACTGCACCATGAGAGAGAGCGACAAGGGCTTCGTGCACGTGCGCGGGGCGCGCGAGCACAACCTGAAGGACGTGAGCCTCGAGATCCCCCGCGACGCCCTCGTGGTGTTCACGGGGGTCTCGGGCTCCGGGAAGTCGTCGCTCGCGTTCGGCACGCTGTACGCCGAGGCGCAGCGGCGATACCTGGAGTCGGTGGCGCCCTACGCGCGCCGGCTATTCGACCAGATGGGCGTGCCCGACGTAGACTCCATCGAGGGCTTGCCGCCCGCCGTCGCCCTGCAGCAGCAGCGCGGGTCGCCCACCAGCCGCTCGAGCGTGGGCAGCGTGACGACGCTCTCCAACCTGCTGCGCATGCTCTACTCGCGCGCCGGCACGTACCCGCGCGGGCAGGAGGAGCTGCACGCCGAGGAGTTCTCGCCGAACACGCCGCAGGGCGCGTGCCCCAATTGCCACGGGCTCGGCCGCGTGTACGAGGTGACGGAGAAGTCCATGGTGCCGGATCCATCGCTCACCATCCGCGAGCGCGCGGTAGCCGCGTGGCCATCCGCATGGCAGGGCCAGAACCTGCGCGACATCCTCGTGACGCTCGGCCACGACGTGGACACGCCGTGGCGCGACATGCCGAAGAAGGTGCGCGACTGGATCCTCTTCACCGACGAGCAGCCGACTGTGCCGGTGTACGCGGGTTACGAGCCGGCCGAGGTGAAGCGCGCGCTCAAGCGAAAGGAGGAGCCGAGCTACATGGGCACGTTCACCGGCGCGAAGAAGTACGTGCTGCAGACCTTCTCCAACTCGCAGAGCGCGATGATGAAGCGGCGCGTGAGCGAGTTCATGATCGCCAGCGACTGCCCGGTGTGCCACGGCAAGCGGCTGCGTCCCGAGTCGCTGTCGGTGAAGTTCGGGGGCTTCGACATCGCCGACATCTCGCGCCTGCCGATGACGAAGCTTGCCGAGCTCCTGCGACCCTACGCGGCAGGTACGGCCGCGCAGCAGCGACAGGTAGCGGTGGAGCGCCCGGAGAAGGCGGTGGTGTCGGAACGGATTGCGACGGACCTCGTCGCGCGCATCGACGTGCTGCTGAACCTCGGGCTTGGCTACCTCTCACTCGAGCGCAGCACGCCCACGCTGTCTCCGGGAGAATTGCAGCGACTGCGACTGGCAACGCAGGTGCGGTCGAACCTGTTCGGCGTGGTCTACGTGCTCGATGAGCCGAGCGCGGGACTGCACCCGGCTGATACCGAGTCATTGCTGGTGGCGCTCGACCAGCTGAAGGGCTCGGGCAATTCGCTGTTCGTGGTGGAGCACGACCTCGACGTGGTGAAGCGCGCCGACTGGATCGTGGATGTGGGCCCACTGGCCGGTGAGCATGGGGGTCGCATCCTGTACAGTGGGCCGCCGGCCGGGCTCGCGAAGGTCAAGGCGTCGAAGACGCGCGAGTACCTGTTCGACGAGGAAGGCCCGCCTGAGCGCGAGGTGCGCGCGCCCAAGGGCTGGCTATCGCTCGAGGGAGTGACGCGGAATAACCTGCACGAGCTCGACGTGAGCATTCCGCTTGGCGTGTTCACCACCGTGACCGGGGTGAGCGGCTCGGGAAAGTCGAGCCTCGTGAGCCAGGTGCTGGTGGAGCTCGTCTCGGAGGCGCTCGGGCACGCGGCGCCGGTGGATGACGAGGAAGGCGAGGTGCTCGAGCGCGTGAGCGTGGCGCCAATCGGAGGCCGGATCACCGGCGGCATGGAGCACATCACGCGGCTGGTGCGCGTGGACCAGAAGCCGATCGGACGCACGCCGCGCTCGAACCTCGCGACGT
Organism: Gemmatimonadota bacterium; assembly: GCA_028287305.1. Taxonomy (GTDB): domain Bacteria; phylum Gemmatimonadota; class Gemmatimonadetes; order Gemmatimonadales; family Gemmatimonadaceae; genus JAQBPX01. The sequence continues at coordinate 158,163 of JAQBPX010000011.1, read as the reverse complement.
ACACGGGATTGTTCGACTACGTGCGCAAGCTGTTCGCGGCCACGAAGCTCGCGAAGCAGCGCAAGTACGATGCGGGGCGCTTCTCCTTCAACGTCGCCAAGGGTCGCTGCGAGAATTGCGAAGGCGAGGGATTCGTCTGCGTCGAGCTGCTGTTCCTCGCGAGCGTGTATGCGCCGTGCTCGGTGTGCGGCGGCACGCGCTACAACGCGAAGACGCTCGAGGTCACGTACAAGGAGAAGAACATCGCCGAGGTACTCGGCATGACGGTGGATGCGGCGTACGAGTTCTTCGATGAGGAGCCACAGGTGCATCGCGCGCTCGGCGTGCTGCGCGAGGTGGGGCTTGGCTACATCCGGCTGGGCCAGGCGGCCACGGAGCTGTCGGGCGGCGAGGCGCAGCGCATCAAGCTGGCCACGGAGCTGCAGCGCGTGCAGCGTGGCACCACGCTCTACGTGCTGGACGAGCCGACCACCGGGCTGCATCCGAGCGACGTCGACAAGCTGGTGACGCAGCTCGACGGGCTGGTCGAGGCGGGGAATACGGTGGTGGTGGTGGAGCACCACATGCGCGTGGTGGGCGGCTCGGACTGGGTGATGGACATCGGCCCCGGCGCGGGCGAGGAGGGCGGGCGGGTTGTGGTCGAAGGGGCGCCACGGGTGGTGGCGAAGGCCAGGGAATCGAGGACTGCGCCCTATTTGCGGAGGTACCTGCGGTCGGCGTGAGTGCCGCCGGCAGTGACGTTACTCCTCGGGACCCACAATCTCCTCGATCCCCGGCCACGCGGCCGGCGCGTACTTCGCCAGTGTTCGCAGGTAACGAATGCCGTCCTCCTCGTGGTTGCCCTTCACCACGGCGGCGGCGCGCTTCACGCCCTCCTCGTCGGCGTACGGAATCTCGAGGGACTCGTCGATCGCGCCGTTCTCGTGCTTGACGCCTGCTGCATCCAGGAAGTCCATCTGGATCTGCGGTGCGTGATCCACGTAGAGAAAGTGCAGGAGGTCGAACTCATCCTGTGGCTTCTCGGCGTTCAGCCGCACGATCTCCTTCGCCAGCTTGTCGACGGGCCAGGACTGCAGCGTGACCGCGCGAAAGCCACCGGGGCGCTCGACCATCCGCTGGATGAAGATCGCGCGGAGCTCCTTGCTCTTCTTCATTGCCGCAGTGAGCAGCGCAGTGCGGCCCTCGGGGCCGAGCGAGCGGTAGGGGGTGTTCTTTGCCATTCAGAAAGCTAAGGGAGTCCGGAGCGAAGGGCAGTCCCTTCGCGCCGCGGCCGGTCTCCTCGGATTCCGCGGACTAAAGAGCGGATAGCTGCGCCGATACGACAAATGCTTTGAAGTGTCCGCGAAACTCCGCTTCCGTTCGTCCGCGATAGTCCGAGGAAGCGGCCCCGTCGCGCGGAGCTACTGGCCCGGGTGGTACGTCCGCTCCGTATGCCCAACCAGCTGCGACGGATAGAAGTACACCTCGCGCAGGTTCCCCGACGCGTACCTCGTAGCCTGGTCGTTGAAGTGCCGCGATCGCGGATCTCCGCTCTCGCCGCCCGCCGTCACCGCCATGGCGCGCACGCTGTCGCCGAACTGCACCACCGCCACGAAGCTGTTGCCGCTCGTGCCGAAGAAGTGCTTCGAGTCCTTGTAGCGTGACGCCGCGAACGAGGCCAGCGAGCCCCAGTTCGCCGACGTGAACGGCACCGGTATGCTCGGCGCATCGTCGCGGAAGGGATGCACCAGGTCGTCCGTCAGTCGCTGGAAGCGATTGACGTCGCCCCACGGCGTACGCCAGCCGCCGAAGTCGCGCGTGAGCCGGTCCACTGCAACCGCCAGCGAGGCAAGCTGCTGCTCGCGCGTGGCCTGCGCCGCAACGGAATCGAACACTGAGACCTGCGCGCTGCGCAGGGTATGTCCCGTGCGCCGGAAGAGCTCCTCACCCCAGAGCACCGCGAGCGACGTCGCGACCGAGCTCGCGCTCCAGCGATAGTCCCAGGCGCGCATCACCTCCAAGGGCTCCGCCAGCCGGACCTTCATGGAGTCCGACGCCGGCGCGCCATCGTACGCCGCCACCAGCGACGGCACGAGCCGCGCGAACCCCGGCAGGTACGAATCGTAGGCTGCCCCGATCAGCGACTGCAGCGTGAAGTCGTGCCGATCGGAGAGCACGCGCACCGCGTGCAACCCACGCGGCGTAACGCCGTGCGTGTCCATGTAGCGCGGGAATGCCTCTCGCTTCAGCGAGCCCACGCCCCCGGCCGACCACGGTGCGTCATTCGAGTTGTAGAGCCACCCACTCGCCGGATTCTTCAGGAATGGCGCCGACTCGATCGGCGTGAGTCCCTTCCAGTCCGTGGCGGGATCGCTGCCGTCCACGGCCCTCGTGTAGTCGAAGCGGTCGTCGCGCTGCGGGATGAAGTGCGGGTGGAAGTAGGCGATGGTTCCGTCGGCATCCGCATAGAGCGTGTTGTTCGACGAGTTGCCCTTGAGCTCCGCGACAAACCGAAAGCCGGTGTAGTCGTGCGCCTTGGTGCGCAGGAACGACTGCGCGAGCGCATCGGCCGGCTTGTTCATCAGCGACACTGCGATCCACTTCCCGCCCTCGGAGCGCACCACCGGCCCGTGATGCGTCCTGAACACCTCGAAGCTGCGCGACGCCATCCCCGTATCCGTGCGATACGCCACGGTGATGCGCTGCGTACGCACCGGGCGCTCCTCGCTCCCGTAGCGATAGCTGTATCCCGCGCCCGTCTTCGTGACCGTCTCGGCAAACTCGTCGATGACGTCGGCGCCGGTGGACGTATGCATCCATCCGGCGCGCGCGTTGAATCCCTGGTATACGAAGAACTGCCCCCAGGTCACCGCGCCATAGGCGTTCAACCCCTCGTCGCTGCTCACCTGCAGCTCCGACCTGAAGTAGAACGACGTATGCGGGTTGATCAGCAGCAGCGCATGATGCGTCGCGCTGTTCTGCGGCGCGATCGCAAACCCATTCGACCCGCTCGGCTCACTCGGCGGTGGCGGCGTCGACGCGGGCGCGTCGCCCCGGGCGGGAGCGCCGCCGTAGAACTGGCCGAGCGCACTCACCTTCACGGTCTCGATGTCGCCGCCGATGCTCCCCTCGCTGAACGAGAGCGCCATCCACGGCTCGTAGTGCGTGATCACGCGAGGCTTCACCGCGCGATGCGTGTACATGTAGTAGTTGAGGCCATCGGCCCAGCCGTTCATCAGTGCCTGGAGCCATCCCGGCGATCGCGAGTACGCCTCCTTCAGCGTATCGGGATCGATGAACAGCTTCATCCGCAGGTCCTGGAACAGCAGCGAATCGTTCACCCCAGCTCCCTCCGACTCGGCCATCCTGCCGAGCGAGGTGAGGTAGTTGGTCTCCACGCGGTTGAAGTCGTCCTCGGCCTGCGCGTACACCATGCCGAACACGGCGTCGGCATCGCTGCGCCCGTGCACGTGGGCGATGCCCCAGTCATCGCGCGTGATGGTCACGCGGGCGGCCTGCGCCTGCCAGCGCGAGACGTCGGCGCTGCTCGCGACCTCGGGCATGGGCGCCGGCTTCGCGCATCCGGCGAGAAGGGCGAGAAGGATCAGCTTGCGCATCAGGAGCTCAGGATCGGGAGGAGAGCGGTGCCACCCCAACGATAATCACGTGTCGCGGCCCGGACGACGCATGCGCGCGAACCTGCGCCAATTCCACGCCCAGCCCGGCGTCGCGCAGCACGTCCTCGAACTGCGCGTCCTGGTTCGCCGACCAGTACGCCAGCCGTCCGCCCGGCTTCAGCGCGCGCACAGCGGCCTCGACGCCGATCGCCCGGTACAGGCCGGCGTTGGATGAGGTAGTGAACGCTTCGGCGCCATTGTCCACGTCGAGCATGATCGCGTCGAAGCTCGAAGCGCGATCGGCGATGACGTCGCTCACGTCGCCGTCGATGAGCTCCACGCGCGGGTCATCGAGTGCGCCGCCGGAAATGCCGAACTCGCGGTTCCACGCGACCACCTCAGGAACCAGCTCGGCCACGACGACGGTCGCGTCGCCGGCGAGCAGGTCGAGCGAGCGCCTGAGCGTGAAGCCGAGGCCGAGGCCGCCCACGAGCACGCGAGCGTGAGGCCGATCGGCCAGCGGCTCGCAGGCCAGCTCGGCGAGGCGGTCCTCGGAATGGTGCCGTCGCGTGGACATCAGCTCGATGCCGTCCACGCGGATGTAGAAGTCGCGATCGTGACGGAAGAGCGACAGCACGCTGCCGTCGGGCGCGGTGGCCTGGCCGAGCCGTTCGGTGCGCTTCATTCCAGAAAATGTACAATCACGTTGAATGTCGGTCCACCACCGTGCGCGCCGGGCCAAACGAACAAATGAGCCGCTGTGCAACGCGGTACAACGCTGAACTGCGGGCAGCTGCAGCGCGCGCCGCAGGCGCACTGCGTTGTACCGCGGCAAGGCTGTTGTTTTCCAGCCCGGCGCGCTCAATACCTTGACATCCGACAACAGCTCCCACATCCTGTTGTCGGATGTCGAGGTATCACCCTCCGGAGCCGCCAATGGCCGACCGCGCCGACCTGCTGCAGGGCACGCTGGACCTCCTGATCCTCAAGTCCCTCGCCCTCGGCCCCCTCCACGGATGGGGCGTCTCGAAGCGCCTCCGCCAGCTCTCGGAAGACGTGCTCGACGTGGGGCAGGGGAGCCTCTACCCCGCGCTCTACCGCCTGGAGGATCGCGGCCTCGTCACCTCCGAGTGGGGCACCAGTCCGGAGGGGCGCAAGGCGAAGTTCTATCGCCTCACGGCGGCCGGCCGGAAGCAGTTCGCCCGCGAGCAGTCGCAGTGGCGCACCTTCACCGGCGCCGTGAACCTCATCCTGGCCGCCACGCAGGAGCCGGCATGAGCTCCCTGCTGGACCGCATCGCGCGCCGCATCCGGGCGCTGCGCAATCCGGACGCGCTCGATCGCGAGCTCGCCGCCGAGATGCACGCGCACATCGACCTCGAGTCGCAGGAACTGGTGCGCGCCCAGGGGCTGAGCCCGGAAGAGGCCAGGCGCCGCGCGACGCTTGCCTTCGGCGGCGTGGATCGCTTCACCGAGGCGCACCGTGACGAGCGCGGCGTCCGCTGGCTCAGCGAGCTCTGGGCGGATGTGCGCTACTCGGCGCGCGTGCTCACCAGCTCACCAGCCTTCACGATCTCATCGGTGCTGGTGCTCGCGCTCGGCATCGGCGCGAGCACGGCGATGTTCAGCGCGGTGGACGCCGTGCTGCTCTCGCACCTGCCCTATCACGACGACGAGCAGCTCGTCCGCATCTTCGAGCAGGACTCGCCGACCAATCGCTGGACGATGTCCGACGTGGACTACCAGGCCATCGAGCGCGACACACACAGCTTCTCGGCCGTGGGGGCCGCGCGCCCCGGCGCCACGAGCGTGTCCGCGGGAGGCGACGCCGAGCGGCGCCCGGCCGCCTACATCACCGCTGGCTTTTTGCAGGCGCTCGACGTGAACGTGCTCGCCGGCCGTCGCCTCACCCTCGCCGACGAACAGCCGAGCGCGCCCGCGGTGACCGTGATCACGGAGCAGCTCGCGACGGAGAAGTTCGGCTCGCCCAGCGCCGCCGTCGGGCGCACCGTCACGATCGACGGGCTCGCGCACCAGGTGGTGGGCGTGCTGCCGGCAGCGCATGCGTCGCTCGCCAATCGGCAGGCCGACGTCTGGCCGGTGATGAAGCGCGCCACGCCGAAGCGTCGCGGACCATTCGGGTTGTTCGTGATCGGGCGACTTGCGCCGGGCGTCACCATGGCGTCGGCCCGCCGCGAGCTGAACGACATCAGCGTGAGGATCTTTCCCGAGTGGCAGTCCGGATTCCAGGATCGCGCGGCCCGCCTGACTCCGTACGGGCTGCGTGAGACGATCATCGGTGACGCCTCGCGCCCGCTGTCCCTGTTCGTGGGCGCGGTGGCGCTCGTGCTGCTGATCGCGGTGTCGAATGTCGCGAGCCTCGCGATCGTGCGCTTCATGCGACGCTGGCGGGAGCTGTCGCTGCGCGCGGTGCTCGGCGCGACGCGCGGGCGGCTGGTGCGCCTGATGATCACCGAGAGCGTGCTGCTCTCCGTGAGCGCCGGGGTGCTGGGCGTCGCCCTCGGCTGGCTGGGGTTGCGCCTGCTGCAGGGCTTCGTGACAGGAATCCCGAGGTTGAGCGAGGCGCACCTCGACCTCCGGGCGATCTCCGTCGCCCTGACCGTGGCGCTGCTGTCGGGCATCGCCATCGGCGCCGTGCCCGCGCTGCGCCTGCTCACGAAGGGCGCGGACGGCCTTCGCGATGGCACCCGCGCGATCGGGGACGGCAAGCTCACCACGCGACTGCGCGCGGCATTCGTCGCGGCGGAGTTCGGGCTCGCGCTTCCGGTATTGGTCGCGGGAGCGCTGCTGCTCGCGAGCGTCGCGCGCCTGCAGCGCGTGAACCCCGGCTTCGACTCGCGGGACGTGCTCACGATGACCGTCGGCCTCCCCTCGGCCACGTACTCCGACAACTCGAGCATGGCGCGCTTGTTCACGCGCGTGTCGAGCGAGCTCACGCAGCTGCCAGGCGTCACGAGCGCGGCGTACTCCACCGCGATGCCGCCGGATGACCAGGGGAACAACAACAACAACTTCAACCTCGTCGACCAGCCCGTGGCACCCGGTGCGGCACAGCCCACGGTTACATGGCCGACGGTGACGCCGGAGTTCTTCGGCGCGCTCGGCGTGCCCTTGCTCGAGGGGCGGATGTTCGACGCGAGCGATACGCTGAAGGGCATCCCGGTGGTCGTGGTCACGCGGTCGTGGGCGAAGCACTACTATCCCGACCGGCCGGCGGTCGGGCGCGAGCTCATCTCCGGCGGATGCACCGCCTGCCCGCATACCGTGGTGATCGGCGTGGTGGGCGACATGACCTTCGATCGGCTGGGCGAGCCTGGTGAGGCCGTGTTCAGCCCCCTGAGCCAGGGCTGGGGGCAGCCCCTGTTCCTTTTCGTGAAGGGAGACGATCGCGACGGCTCGCTCGCCCGGCGCGTGCGCGACGTGGTGCACTCTGCCGACGCCGGCGCCGCGATGAGCACCACGATCTCGCTGGACGAGCGCATTCATTCCTCGGTGGCCGCGCCGCGGCAGCTCGCCATCATGCTCGCGACCTTTGCGGGCGCCGCGCTGCTCATGGCGGCCGTGGGGATCTTCGGACTTCTCTCGTACGCCGTGGCGCTCCGCAAGCGCGAGATCGGCGTTCGCATGGCGCTCGGCGCGCAGCGCTCGCAGGTGGTGGGGTCGATGATCGGCGGTGGCATGCGATACGCCGGCATCGGGACGCTGGTCGGGCTATCCCTGAGCGTGGTTGCGTCGCGGTGGCTGTCCGGATCGCTCTTCGAGGTGAGCGCGGTGGATCCCGCTACCCTCGGCGCGGTGAGCGCCGGGCTGCTGGGCGTTGCGCTGGTCGCGTCGTGGATCCCGGCGATGCGGGCGGCCGCCATCGACCCGGTTGACGCCATGCGACCGGAGTAGCAATCTGGCGGTTCACCCAACCGCCAATCCATGACCGACCTCCAGCACAGCGGCGACCGCCGCGCCTTCGTTCGCGACCTCGCCCTCGGCGCCCTTGGCGCTGCATCACTCGCGGCTGCGCTTCCCGAAGTGCTCAGCGCCGAGACGAATGGCGCCGCGGCGCCGGCCTGGGACCTCTCATGGACGGATCGCCTGAAGGGCAAGCATCGCGCGGTGTTCGACAGCGCCGACCTTGCAGACGGCTTCGCGTTCTTCAACGCGGTCACGTTCATGAACCAGTACCGCGACGTGTACGGCGCCTCCGACGCGGATGCGCAGGCGGTGGTGGTGATGCGCGGCAAGGGATTCTACATGGCGCTGAACGACGCCATGTGGGCGAAGTACGGACTGGGACAGGAGCTCAAGCTCGCCGGAGCCCCCGCCGCGAACCCGCACGCAAGGTCGATCGCGGGGTTGCTCGGTCGCGGCGCCACCATGCTCGCGTGCAACGTGGCGGCCCCCTACTTCGCCGGAGAGGCAGCGAAGAAGGCCGGCGTCGCCGCCGACGTCGTGCATGCGGAGTGGCTCGCGAACCTGCTGCCCGGAGTCGTGATCATGCCGAGCGGGGTGTTCTCGCTCATCCGCGCGCAGGAAGCGGGATGCAGCATGGTGAAGTCAGCCTAGCACGCTGTTGATGTCCTTCATCTCCAGCACTTCCTTCGGATAGCCGTTGCGCACCACCCCGAGCATGGCGCGGCCCATCTGGCGAGTGTTGCTGATCATGCCCGGCGAGAAGCGCCGGATCAGGGGAAACAGCGGGCGGATCACCGCGTACAGCGTGTTGTACCAGCCGGTGGCCGAGCGAATGCCGTCGAGGGGCACGATCGCCGCGGGACGGAAGATGTAGACCGCCTTGAAGGGCATCGCGAGCAGGGCATTCTCGAGTCGCCCGCGCACGCGCGCCCACATCACGCGTCCCTTCTCGCTGCTGTCACTGCCTGCGCCCGACACGTACACGAACGTCAGCGCTGGGCTGGTGCGCATCAGCGTGCGCGCCACGAGCAGCGTGAGGTCGTGCGTCACCCTGGTGTAGTCCTGCTCCGACATGCCGAGCGACGTGGTCCCGAGGCAGAAGAAGCATGCGTCGAGCGCCGCGAGCGCACCTTCCGCCGCCGAGAGGTCGGTGACGTCGGCACGAACGAGCTCATGCAGCTTGGGATTCAGGCTTCCCGTGGGCCGCCGCACCACGGCCACGACGCGCTCGACGCCTTCATCGAGGAGGCATTCGCGCAGCACGCCCTGCCCGATCATTCCGGTGGCGCCGAAGATCACGACCTTCACGACATCCTCATGACTGCGACTCGCTCATGTTCGATCTCATCGTTTCTGGAGTGTGGAGACGATCGCTGCATAGAGCGCGGCCTGTGCCTTCTCGTCCCCTGGAATGTCGTGCCCGAAGCGCGGCTCGAGGCGCGTGCCTGCAGGGCCGGCTGAAAGATGCACGTTCACCTGCCAGCTCGGACCCGCGCGCGTGCCGTACTCCCTGGTACGCAGCGAGATCACCGGCCCGCGAATCGTGAGCATTCGCTCACCGCCGATCGTGTCGACCGAGGTGGTCGCCTCCGGAGGATAGCGAAAGCTGAAGCCGTTCCCGAAGAACAGCGTCCAGTCGGCAGCGGGGGCGGCGGGCAACGCCGGAGCAACTGAATACGTGCTGTCGAGAATCGCATGTGCGGATCCCGGCACCACCACCGCACTGTCGGCGCGCGCGCTGGTGTCCACGCAACCGCCCAGCAGCAGCACGAGCACGACGTGCGGCAACCCGCGCCGACTCATCCCCCAGCCGCGGCCAGCGACGCAGGGCGCTTGCGTCGCGGCCACACGAACCACGCGCCGACCAGCACGCCGAGCAGGCCGAGCGTGGCGTAGCCAGTGGGATGCCAGCGCTCGGCGTGCGCAATTCGGCCCCGCGCCGCGTGATAGGCGCTGTACTCGAACATCAGCGAGTCGGCATGGTTTCGCCGGGGCGGGACCGCGTCAGCGAATGCGATGTCCCGGTTCGCCTGGTTCCAGCTCCCCCATGCGAGCGCGGGTGCCGCGATCAACAGCACCAGCCCGGCGATGCGACGCACCTGCATCTCCTACCTCGGCCAGAGCCACTGGAAGATCCCCGCCGTGAGCAGCGCGTAGATCGCGCCGTCGAGCGTGGCCTTGAGCGTGAGGCTCCACGCGCGCCGATACCAGATGGACATCTGCCAGAGCGCCAGCGAATACCCGGCGAACGAGACGAGTGCCACCGAGTGGAACACGAGGTGAGGATGGGCCTCTCGGCCGAGCGCAGTTCCCGCCTCGATGGCGGCGACGATCGTGACCACCAGGATGTAGAGGATCCACCCGATGAACGCGCGCTTCATGTCCATCGCGCCCTTCGGGAACACCGTCATCAGCACCATGGGGCCGCGCTCGACCTTCGCCTTGTAGGCGTCCGTCGCCATCTCCTCGCGCGTCTTCGGCCGCGGCATGAAGTAGTCGCCCGGCGGGATGTCGATCGGCCGCAGCGCGTCGAGGATGGCGTCTTCCTTCTCGTAGTTCGGAAAGTCGCCCTTGTGCCAGGGCGTGGCCATGTGGATCACGCTCGACGCGAGGAACACCGCGACGGTCGCGAGCGCGATGGGGACGAGGAGCTCGGTGATGTGGACCATGGCGCCGGTGGGAGGGAAGGCAGTTCGCTGCGTAGCGCGATCATGCATCCGCTCGCCCCCGATTTCAAGGCGCGAGCGCTACCAGCTCGCGTCGCCGTCGTGGCCCTCCTGAGGCTCCGGCCCTCCATTCACCCACCGCTCAGCCGGTTCCGCCTCCCGAAATGCCCGCACGGTCATCGGCACGCGCTCGGCCATCGCACCGAGCATGCGCGCCATGCCGAACGACGCAGGGCTGGACACGATGATCGCCCAGCGGGAGCCGCTGAAGTATCGCCGGAGATGTTCGAGGTGTGCCACGAGCAGCTCGACCTGCATGCGCGTGGCGGGCTGGCCGATCTCGCGATGGTCGGAGATGATGTTGAAGCCCGCCTCGCCCGCGGCCTTCCCGGCGGACGTCACGACGTCGATCATCTCCTCGGCGGTGAAGTCACCCGTGACCCATGCGCGAATGAGCCTGGCGTCGCGATCGACTGCGTGGGTAATGGGCATGCATGAAAGGTCGCACTACGCACGCGCGCCCGGGAGATCTTCCTCCCGGGCGCGCGGGCTCAGCGCTTGGCGCGCTTTGCCAGGGACTCTCGTAGTGCCTGTCGTTCAAGGTAGAGGTCGGCGACGAGCTGCTTGAGCTTCACGTTCTGCTCCCGCAGCTCGCGCACCGCCGGGGGCGCGGCTATTTCGGTGCCCCCGTACTTCGTCCGCCAGCGGTAGAAGGTGGTCTGCGTGATGCCGAGCGTGCGACACACGGCCACCAACGGAGTGCCACCGTCCACCTGCGCGAGCGCCTGCCGGACCTGGTCTTCAGTGAACCTGCTGGGTCGCATTGTTCCTCCGTGCTCACCCAGTGACCGCAAGCTTACGGCTTGGCGGGCACCAGGTAGTCGGAGGACATCAGCAGCCGGAATGCTGCGCGCCGGTTGAGCGCCTGGGCCTCCGGGCTCGTGCCCGACGCCTCGGGATTGCGCTCGCCACGGCTGGAGACCTCGATCCGGACCGGATCGATCCCCTTCGAGACGAGGTAAGCCTTTGCCGCCGCCGAGCGACGCTCGCCGAGGGCCATGTTGTACTGGTCTGTGGCGCGCTCGTCGGTGTTGCCCACGATCACGATTCGCATGCCGGGGTTCGCCTGGAACACCGCGACCTTCGAGTCGAGGATCGCGCGTGCCGTGTCGCTCAGCACGGACTTGTCCGTGGCGAAGTGGATCTTCTCTTCCATGGTGGCCAGTGCGGCAGCCGACGATGGCGACGTGGACGCCGGCGTGCGCGCGAGTGAGTCGCGCAGGTTGCGGTAATCGCGCTCGAACTGGCGCAGGCGCGCGAGGTCAGCGGCGTTCGAGGTGTCGGGACGCGTGACATACGTGACCGGACCCGGCACTTCGACCGTGCGCAGCAGGCGCGTGGGGTTGCGGAAGAGGCTCAGCCCCACGTGCACGCGCTGGAACGACTTCCAGTCGTTGTTCGCGAACCAGTCGGAGATGCCGTCGATGCGCAGCGAAGCCGAGGGGCTCAGCCGGACCTTGGCGCCGACGAGCGCGTTCACGCCGTAGGTGTGGAGGAAGTTGGTTTCCGTGCTCGCGCCGGCGCCTGCGCCGACGTGCATGGAGAAGCGTGAGCCCTGGATGAGCGTGCCCACCAGGTGGCCGGCGAGGATGCCGACGTTCACGTCCTTGAGGCCGAGAGTGCGCGTCGCGCGCATCTCGCCCTTCTCGAACTCGACCGCCACGCGGGGGTCGAGGAACACGCCGACGCGACCGCCGCCGCCGTACCCGTGCTCCAGGGTGAGGGAATTGTCGAAGCGGCCGGCACTGCCGAACGCCCCGAATTCAACCGTGCCGCGCTGCTGCGCGGCGGCGGGAAGGGCTGCCAGCACGAGTGCGGCGCCGATCGTGAAAATCCTGAATGACATGTGTTTGATCCTCGAGGAAAACTGTCGCCGGGACCGGACGAGTGTCCGGCCCCGCGCCAGTTCGTTGTTACGGCTTCACGATCGTCGTGCCGCCCGTGATCAGGTCCACCGCGCCGTTCTGCGCGAGGGCCCGGCCCAGCAGCGACGTCCCGTTCTGGAACGTGATGCTGGCGAACGACATGATGTTGCCCTGGAACGCCGCGCCGGTCTTGATGGTCGCGGAGCTGCCGACCGCCCAGTAGACGTTGTCCGGGATCGCCCCGCCGGCGAGGATGACCTTGGAGCTCACCTCGGCGTTGAGCGTGCTGCCGATCTGGAACGTCCACTTGGCCGTGGCGGAGCCCGTCAACTTGAGCGTGCCCGTGAGCGCGGCGGACGAGGAGAAGCAGTACGTGCCCGGCGGGAGCGACTTCGCCGGCGTGGAGCCGTCGTAGAAGCCCAGGTCGAAGCCGGTGAGGACCGTGTTGCAGACCTGGCCCTGTGCAGCCAGGTACGCGGCCGTCAGGTCACCCTTCGCGGTCGCCACCACGGCGGGCGAGGGGATGCTGCCGGAGAACGTGCACGGCGGGAAGCCGGTGATCGTGAGCGTCGGCGAGCTGCCGATGTTCGACGGGCCGGTGGCGCCGGTGATCGACCCCGAGATGGCGCAGGAGATCCCCGAGCCGGCCAGGATGCCGAAGGCAGCTGCCGAGTTCAGCGGCGAGATCGCCGGAGGAATCGGGACCACGGCGGTGACGGTCACGGTGGCGTTCCCCGAGATGGCGCCGCTCGTTGCCTGGATCGTGTTGGTGAAGGTGCCGGCCACGTTACCCGACGTGAACAGCCCGTTCTGGTTGATGGTGCCGCCGCCATTCACGACCGACCACACGGGGGTGATCGCGGTGATGTTGCCGTTACCGTCGCGGCCCGTGGCGGTGAACTGCTGCTGCGAGCCGGTGCCCATGGTGACCGGGTTCGGCGTGACCGTGATGGTCGCGAGCGGAAGCCCGCTGCCCACGTTGACGGTCGCGAAGCCCGACAGGCCGTTGGCCGTGGCGCGGACGGTGTTCGTGAAGGTGCCGGCCGCTGCGCCGGCGGTGAAGACGCCCGTGCTGGCGTTGATGGTGCCGCCACCGGCGACGACTGCCCACGTCGCGCTGATCGGGACGGTGTTGCCCGAGCCATCGATGCCGACCGCGGTGAACTGCTGCACCGCGCCCTGCGCCAGGTTGGCCGGGTTCGGGGTGACCACGATGCTGTTGAGGAAGCCCGCGGTCACGATGACCGTCGCGCTGCCGGTGAGGCCACCACTCGTGGCGACCACCGTGTTCGTGAAGGTGCCGGGCGTGGGGCCAGCGGTGAAGAGGCCGGCGCCATCGATGCTGCCGCCGCCCTGCGCAACCGACCAGCTGGTGTTGAGCTGGACCACGTTACCGCTCGCGTCCATGCCGACCGCGGTGAACTGCTGCTGCGTGCCGGCCGCCAGCGTGGCGGGGTTCGGCGTGACGGTGATCGTGGCGAGCGCGCCGCCCGTGACGTTCACGGTGGCAACGGCCTTGATCGCGCCACTCGTGACCTGCACGGTGCCGGCGAAGCTGCCCGTCGCGGTGCCAGCGGTGAAGATGCCGGTCTGCGCGATCGCGCCGCCGCCAGCCACCACTGCCCAGGTGGGCGTGAAGTTCACGATGTTGCCGCCCGCATCCTTGCCGACCGCAGTGAACTGCTGCGTGGTGGAGATGGCGAGGGTCGCCGGGTTCGGCGTGAGCGTAATGGAAGCGAGCGGGCCGGCAACGACGGTGATCGTCGCGGCGCCGGAGATGCTGCCCACCGAGGCAGTGCCCGTCTTGTTGAAGACGCCGAGCGTAGAGCCGGCGGTGAACATTCCACTGGTATTGATGGTGCCACCGCCCGTCGCCACCGACCACGTGGGCGAGATCGGCACGACATGGCCTTCGGCGTCGAGACCCACCGCGACCAGCTGCTGGCCGGCCCCGGCGCCTACCGTCGCGTCAGGCGAGACGCTGATGCTGGCAAGGCTGCCCGGCGCTGAAATGCCGTGCACGTCGCAGGCGACCGCGAAGAGCCCAGCCACGGCCAGCGCACTGACCGTTCGTACAAGACCTGACCTGCCCGACAACGCTCGCCGGATGATGCTCGTGGTGTTGCGAAGCATTCGTCCTCTCTCCTCGACCTGCGTGATGCGACCTGGCCGGATCGGCGGTCACATCAGGGAGATTAGGTACGAATGCGTACCGAGCCCATCGCACAAAGGGGTGAAAGAGTAGGTACGCCGCCTGGAATGGCGTTACGTAACGCTACGCCCAGCTGGGCTCGCTAGTCGCTGTCGTCCCGGCGTGAGTAGGCCGCGATCTGGAGGCGAGTGTGCAACTCAAGCTTCTCCATGACGTTGCGAACGTGGCTTTTCACGGTGTGGGTCGCGATCCCGAGCCGGATGGCGATCTCCTTGTTGCTCAATCCCTCGCCGATCAGCTCGATTACCTGCAATTCGCGGGGGGTCATCCGCACGTCCTCGATGACGGCGGCCTCATCCCTTCGCGCCATTGCTTCCTTGGCAATCTGCGCAAAGAGCGACTCGGTGAGCCTCGCCGGAAGGACCTTCGCTCCCTCCGCCACTGAGCGAATCGTACCGACGAACTCGTCGAACGAGGCATCCTTCACCACGAACCCCGAAACCCCGACGTTCACGAACTCCATCACTTCCTCATTCACCGGGATGAGGTCCATCACGATGATCTTCGCGTCAGGCAGCTCGGCGCGCAGCGTGGTTGCCACCCCGAGCGCCTCCTGGTCGCCCAGCCCCACGTCGAGCAGCACGACGTGAGGCTTCGCGTGCGCCAGGAAGTCCGCGTCCGCATCCATGCAGGCGATGGCGCGCATGTCCACCAGCTTGTTGAGCATCGCCGCCAGCGCCTCGCGAACGAGGCGGTTGTCGTCGATGACGGCGACGGTAATCCGGGAATCGGCGGACACGCGCTGCCCTGGCAGGCTAGTGCTTCGGGGGCATGGCGGCGGCGCTCACCTTTCGCGCGAGGCCATTCTCGGTCATCCCCTCCCACTGCCAGCCCACCATCACGTTCACGGGTTCACTCACGCTCGGCGTGACGCAGCTGATCGAGACGTCGCGGCCCAGGTGCTCAGCCCCATCGCCCTCGGCAGAGGTGCAGGTCCACGCGCGTCCGGCCGCGTCGGTGATGGTGCGCTGGGTCATGATCGTGCCCTCGGGTACTGCATGGAGGTGCGTGATGTTGCGAACATGAAAGGTAACCCCTCCTCGTGTCCCGAGCGTACACGAGTCGAGCGGATCCACAGTTCCACCGTCAGGGCGCTGATCGAGAGCCCCATCCATACCGCGATCCAGAACAGGGTGCGCGGTCCGAGCTGGAACGACAGCATGAAGAATTCCAGCGAGCCGCCCACCAGTCGCACGACCACCACGCCAAGCGGCATGGCCATCGCCCGGAGCATCCACTCGCGATGGCCCGCGACGTCTCGCCTCCGGATCGCACGCACGGCCCGGTATCCAGCATAGAGGAACCACGCGGTGGCGAGGCGGATGCCGATCATCTCCATGAGCCCCGCCCACGGCGATGCCGTGCTGAAGAACAGCGCGCTCGCCGACATCAGCAGTCCTGCCCCCAGCATCAGGCGTCCCGCAATGCGATGTCGGCGCGGCTTCGCTCGGCTGCGTTCGGAGAGCTGGTGCGGCAGGAGCAGCATGAACAGCGCGGCCGCGCCGATGTGCAGCGCGGTGAATGCGTGATGCGACGCGAAGTTGGCGTCGAAGGCCGCAACTTCCACCGCGCGGCGCGATTGCAACGGATCCGTGATCCCCATGCTGGCCAGGAATCGGGTGCGAAATGGATCGAGCAAAAGGGCGAGGGTGTCTGGAAAGAGCGCCCGACCCGCGACTGCAACGAAGCCGATCAGCAGCAGCACGCTCAACGCAACCCAGGCCCCCCAGCGAAGTCGTCGCGCATCGCAGGCGAACATGCGCACGCGACGATCCGTGCCCTCGTGCCCCGCGCCGTTCGTCATGTCCCGACGATAGGTTCGCGCGACGGAGCGTGCAAGGCTATTCCCCCGCCAGCGACTCCAGCGCTTCGCCCGTGAGGCGGAACACGGTCCACTCATCCATCGGCACCGCACCCAGCGACTTGTAGAAGCCGATCGCCGGCTCGTTCCAGTCGAGCACCGCCCACTCCAGTCGGCCGCACTGCCGCTCGATCGCGAGCTGCGAGAGTCGCGCGAGCAGCGCGCGCCCCACGCCGCGGCCGCGCATCTCCGGCAGCACGAACAGGTCTTCGAGGTAGATCCCGCGACGCGCGAGGAAGGTCGAGTAGTTGTGGAAGAAGAGCGCGAACCCGGCGGGCTCGCCCTCCCATTCCGCAATGATCACTTCCGCCGCTGGATGCGCGCCGAACAGCGACTCGCTCACGAGCGCCTCCGTCGCAACCACCTTGTCCGCCAGCTTCTCGTACTCCGCGAGTCCCCTGATCAGGCGCAACACGAGGGGGACGTCGGCCTCGGTGGCGCCGCGAATGGTGAGTGACATCAGTCGGTGCGCTTGCGATAGAGGTGAAGGTGCAATGGCCAGCGCACCGCGCGAAGCTGCGACGGGTTCCCCCACGCGCGCTCGAACCGCTCGCGCACGAGCGCGAGCGGATCCGAGCCTCGCTGCTTTCGATAGGCAGCGACCGCGCTCCAGGTGCCCAGGTAGCCCATGAGCTGCGCGAGCTCCCAGTGATGCTCCATCTGCGCCGGCGGCGAGGGCAGCTCCTCGAACGGGAGCTCGAGTCCCTCGTACCGATTCAACAGCGCATCGCGACCCGCGGGCCAGTACTCACCGACGATGTCGTTGTGCAGCTCCAGCACGAGCTGGTCGACCTCCGGCGTGATCTCGGCAAGCAGGTAGCCCCATATCGCGAGCACGCCGCCGGGCGCCATCACGCGACGGGCTTCGCGCCCGAATGCCGGCAGGTCGAACCAGTGTAGCGCCTGCGCAACGGTGATGAAGTCCACGCTCGAGTCCTCGAGACCGGACTGTTCGGCCGTGGCCACGCGATACTCCACGTTCGGATACGGCGTGGCCGCCTCCACCTGAGCGATGCTGGCATCCGTGGCGATCACCCGCTCGAAGTGCGGCGCGAGGGCGCCCGCCGCCTGGCCATTTCCCGTGGCGCAGTCCCACGCAAGCCGGCGCGCCGGTGCCAGCGCCACGATCGCGGTGAAGAGCGAGGCCGGGTAGGTGGGGCGGAACGTCGCGTAGCCCCCGGCCTGCGCCGAGAAGTGGTCGCGAAAGGTGCCTGGGGGCATCAGACGTTCGGTCGCGCGATCACCGCGGTACCGTAGCAGAGCACCTCACTCACTCCGGGCATGATCTCGGTCGCGTCGTAGCGCATGGCGATCAGCGCGTTGCCGCCGAGTGCGCGCGCGTGCACCACGCACGTCTCGTAGGCCTCGGCGCGCGTCTGCTCGCAGAGGTCGGTGAGGATGGAGATGTTGCCGCCGAACACCGTCTGCAGCCGGGCACCGATCAACCCGACCACCGAGCGCGAGCGCACCGTGATTCCGCGCACGAGCCCCAGCGTCTGTTCGATGGAGTAGCCGTCGAGCTGGTTCGCGGTGGTGGCGATGAACGACGGGCGGTTGAGGGTCTGCATGGGCATCCGGGGTTGGGGGTACGCTGGGAATTCTAGCGAATGTCCGGCTCGCCGCTTGCACACCAGCCAGTAAACCCGAACCACGGTCCCACCATGTCGAGCATCCCGCATCCCGAAGTGCCACCGCGCCCCGAGCAGCAGGGCGACGGCCAGGAAGACGAAGCCTCGTCCGCGCGCGAGGCCACGGCGCCGCAGGAGAAGGACAGGCCCGCGCCGGCGAAGGCTAAGCCTTCAGCCGCTGCGCGGTCCTGAGGTTCAGCCAGCCGCGCACCAGGAAGAACAGCGCGAACGCGCCGTCGATTGCGCTGTTGCCCGCGAGCGGCGCGCGCCCCACGGCGAAGTGCACCATGATCGCGAGGCCGATCCCGACCATCGCGACCCCCGTGACCAGCGCGATGCGCCGGCGAACGTCGCGCCGGCGACGGTCGATGTCCGCATTGAGCTCTTCCCGGCTTTCGCTCACGTAGTTCCTGGGTCCGGAGTGACGCGCTGAGAATTAATAGGTGGCGCGGATGTATCGCGCCACCTTTCGCAGGTCCCCCACGAACTCCTTGCGCGCCGCAGTGCGCTCGGCACTCGGCGCGCGCAGCACGGAGGACGGATGGACCGTGGCGAATACGGCGTCCGCGTATTCGGAGCCCAGGCGCTTGCCGCGATCCTGGGTGACGCGAAACTGCTTGCCCAGCAGAGACTGCGCCGCCGTGGCGCCGAGCAGCACGATGACGCCGGGCTTCACGAGGCGCAGCTCCTCCTGCAGCCAGGGATGACAGGCGCGCACCTCGGCGTCATTCGGCTTCTTGTGGATGCGGCGAGCGCTCTTGTCGCCGCGCTCCCACTTGAAGTGCTTCACGGCATTGGTCAGGTATGCGTTCCCACGCTCGATCCCGGCTTCCTCGAGCGCTTCATCCAGCAGCCGGCCGGCGGGGCCAACGAAGGGTTCGCCCGCCAGGTCCTCGGCGTCACCCGGCTGCTCGCCCACGAACATCACCCGTGCGCGCGCCGGTCCCCGTCCGAACACGGCCTGGGTGCCACACTTCCAGAGTGGGCACCCACGACATCCCGCCGCCGCGCGCTTCAGCTTCAGGAGCGTGGGGCGGGCGGGGATGAAGTCGGCGGCCGAAGGTTCAGGAGTGTCCTTCGCCGAGCGCGCGGTTCTTTTCGCTGTTCTTCTCGGCTTCATCGTGCTGCTCGCGATCCTCGGAAAGTCGGTGATGTCCGTCGTCGCCCGTGCTGGCAGGCTTTCCCTTGCCCGACGCCTCCTCGCGATCCGCATCGAGGTCCAAGCCAAGCTCGCTGCCGCGCTCGTGAAGCTGCTCCTGGATGCGGGATTTCGTCTTGTCGCCGTGCTGTCCCTCGGCGTGCTGCTGCGCACCGGGCTGGTTGCCCGCGGTGGGCTTGGCCATTGTCAGGCTCCGTTGAGTGGTATGCGACCGGGTGGCGCAAGGGCAGGGCCACCGCATACAATCATGGCTGAACGACCCCTTCCATTCAGAGGAGCGCACCATGTCCCGCCGTCGCACCTTCGCGGCCGTCGCCCTGTCGGTTCCCCTCGCGCTCGCCGCGTGCAGCTCGGCCATGATGACGCCACCCCCCGTGTCGCACGCGGGCGCCTTCGTCACGACCCTCGGCGACGACACGCTGGCCATCGAGAATTACACCCGGACCGCGACGTCGATCACGGGCGACCTGCTCGTGCGCCAGCCCGCCATCCAGGTGGTGCACTACACCGCGCAGCTTGGCGCGGACGGCAGGCCCACGGTGCTCAGCTACAGCATCGCGCGGGCCGACAACGCCTTCCCGAAGAATGCGCTGCGCGGCGCGAGCTTCCGGGTGGACGGCGACACCATACGCGCCGAGGTGCAGCGCGACAGCGTGATCCGTCGCAACACGCCCTCGAAGGGCGGCTTTCCATATTTCGGCAATTCGCACGGCATGTGGGAGCTGATGGCGGCGAGCGCCCGCGCCACGGGGCGCGACAGCTCCACCGTGTTCCTCGTCCCCGCGGGCGCGGCCAACGGCACGCCCGCCGAGTTCGCGTGGTATGCATCGGGCGACTCGGCGCGCATCTGGACCGCGGGTGCACCCACGTACTACCGGTTCTCGAACGGGGAGATCCAGGGCGCCGATGGTCGCGCTACCCCCGGGAAGATCATCGTGCATCGCGTGAGGCCGCTCGACCTCGGCACGTACAGCAATGCGTTCTACGCCGCGCAGCAGGCGGGACATGCCTACGGCGTGACGACGCGCGACACCGTGCGCGCGACCGTGGCCGGGGCCAGCCTCTGGGTGGACTACGGCCGCCCGTTGAAGCGCGGCCGCCAGATCTATGGCGGGCTGGTGGTGCTCGACTCGGTGTGGCGGACGGGCGCGAATGCGGCCACGCAGTTCCGCAGCGACCGGGACCTGGTGATCGGCGGCACCGCCGTGCCCGCCGGGACGTACACGCTCTTCACGTGGCCCACCGCGAACGGCATGCAGCTGATCGTCAACCGGCAGGTGGGGCAGTGGGGCACCGTGTACGACCCGAAGCAGGATCTCGCGCGCATCCCCATGCAGCGCGCCACGGAGGCGACGTCGACCGAGCGGTTCACGATCGGCGTGGATGCGAAGGATCCCGGCGGGGTACTCAAGCTCACCTGGGACACGACGACGTACTGGGTTCCATTCACGGTCAGGCAATAAGCGAGTGACGCGACTCCTCAACTATTTCTTCAAGGGGCTGATCGTCCTGGCCCCGCTGGCGGTCACCGCGTACGTGGTGTTCGTGGTATTCACGCGAATCGACGGCTGGCTGGGGCTGCCCTGGCCGGGCGCGGGCTTCGTGGCCACCGTGGTGCTCATCACGGCGTTCGGGTGGCTGGCGTCCACCATCATCGCGCGGAGCCTGTTCGGCGCGCTCGAGAGCCTGCTCAACCGGCTGCCGTTCGTGCGGCTGCTGTACTCGAGCACCAGCGACCTGCTGAACGCATTCGTGGGCGAGAAGCGGCGCTTCGACAAGCCGGTGCTCGTCACAGTGAACCCCGCCGCGAACGCGAAGGCGTTCGGCTTCGTGACGCAGGAGTCGCTGCAGAATCTCGGCATGGTCCACGAGGTCGCGGTGTACCTGCCGTTCAGCTACTCGATCGCGGGCGCGCTCTATGTGTTCCCGGCGGACCAGGTGAAGCCGGTGGATGCAGATGCCGCCGGCGTGATGGCGTTCATCGTGTCCGGCGGGGTGACGCGGATTCCGGAGAAAGGCTGACCTAGGGTTGCGCCGGCGGCGTGACGGAATCCATCAGCTGCTGCGGGATGGCGCGCGGGGCCGGCGGTGGCGGAAGGGACTTGAGGCGCGCGCGCATCGCCTGGAAGTCCGGCGAGTCCGCGGCGAGGCTCCCTGCTCGCGAGAGGTCGAGCTGCGCGATCTCGTCGCGCGTCGCCTGCACGCGCGACTCCTCCAGCGGATGCGACGCGAAGAATCCGTCGAGCAGTCCGGGTTGCGTCTTGCGCTCACGGAGCAGCACCTCGAACAGCTCCGGTACGCCGCGCGGATCGATGCCGGCCTGCACCACGTTCACCACGGCCTCACTGTCGGCCTGCGCCTCGTCCAGCCGGCTGTGCTTCGCGAACCACGCGTTGCCGGCCACGTTGATCCCCACGCGCGCCACGGTGCTGTTGCAGACGCTCGTGAGGGTGCAGAGCAGCGACACCCCGATGTTCGCCTTGGTCGCCTTCTCCATCTGCTGCACCGAGTGGCGCCGCACCACGTGCCCGATCTCGTGGCCCAGTGTTCCGGCGAGCTCGTCCATCCGCTCGGCGCGCTCGATCAGCCCGCGATTCACGTAGATGAATCCGCCCGGCAGCGCGAAGGCATTCACCTGGTCGCTGTTCACGACGCGGAAGCGCCACTGCAGGTCGCTGCGCGTCGTGGTCGCCGCGATCCTCTGGCCGAGCGCCGTCACGAAGTCGTTGACGATCGCATCGTCCACGAGCGGCATCTCCGATTCCACCTGCTGCGCCGTGCTGGCGCCCATCTGGACTTCCTGGTCCTGGCTCACGGAGCAGGAGCCAAGGGCGATCAGCAGGAGCAGGTATCTCGAACGGGTCATGTGCGCGGGATTGGTGGAGCTCGCCCTCCTACGCAAGGCAGGGGCCTCGCGAGGGCCGATGGCTATGGCAATGGGGCCGAGGGGCTCGCGCGGCGCGCCACGCTCTCATCCACCCTCACCGTCACCCCCGCATACTGACGGGCGGAGTCGCCCGTGCCCTGCCATGCGTCCGCCCACTCGAGGCCGACATCGGCCGGCCGCGACCAGAGCGAGAAGTTGTTCCAGGTGGCCACCCAGAACTCCGGCTCGTCGGTGCGACGCAGCAAGGCGTAGCGCGCGAGGGCGACGTCACGGAGCTGCACGGCATTCGAGCGATGGACGTAGGCGCCCGCGCGATACTTCCCGTTCTCGACGATCGCCTGCAGCCAGCTGGCGTAGTAGTCGAGCATGGACTGCGGGATGGTCGTCATGAACTCGACGTCCAGGAAGATCACGCTTCCACCCGGCACTCCCTCGAGGTCGGCGCGACTGACAGCGTCCGTCGCATCCAGCTTGCCCTGTTCCGTGGAAAGCAGCGTCCGCGAGCACGTCACCATGTTCTCGGCGGCAACCTCGGCGCGCGCGCCGTGCGACACGAATGGCTGCCCCTCGAATGTCTGCTGGCCCACGTACAGGAACGCCGTGCCGAATCCCATCCCCGCGATGGTCGGCAGCCTGCCGCTGAAGCTCGCGTCCTTGTGGCAGGGAGAGACCAGGTAGACGCCCATCCACTCGTAGGGCGCGCTCGTCCTCCACGCCTGCAGCACGCCGTCGCCCGGATACGTGCCCACGTCGAAGCCCGGATGCGCGGGAAAGGGCTCGATGGTCGCCGGCTTCACCTGCACGTCGGTTGCACTCGAGCACGAGGCGCCGAGCCAGAGCAGGGCCCCGAGCAGCGAGCGCGCACTGCGAGACGTCATCGCTTCGGGTGTCCGAATGGTTGCGAAGGAATCCACCGCGCCACGCGCCCGCGCGGTCCCACTGCATAGCCGGCGTGCGCGGCGAAACTCACCGAGTTGTACCCCACGCTGTCGGCCGCGCTCCACGAGTCGCCGCCGTCACGCGACACGAAGGTGCCGGCAAGTCCCACGCCCACCAGCGTGCGCGCATCGCGCGCGAAGCTCACACCGGACAGGTAGCCGCCCGGCAGCGCTCCCTTCGCCACCCGCCAGCTTCGCCCGCCGTCGCGAGTGATCGCCACGTTGTCGCTCGCGTACGCCGGCTTCGTGTAGTCACCGCCCACCGCCACGCCATGCTTCGTGTCGCGAAAGGCAATCGAGAACAGCCCCGCTGACGCGGAGCCTGCCGGAACAGGCGCGGCGACGATGCTCCAGTGGCGCCCGTAGTCGTGCGTCTGCAGCACGCGCGACTGCGCGCCCCCGCCCGTGCCGATCCACGCATGTCCGCCGGCCATCACCGCCAGGCAGCTTCCACTCGCGGCGAACGCGGCCTCACCGGTGAGCGGCACCGGCAGGCGCGCATCATCCACTCGCGTCCAGCTTCGCCCACCGTCACTTGTGAGCAGCACGAAGAACTTGCCGTCGACCGGGTCGCCGAACACCACGCCACGCTTCGCGTCCCAGAATGAGATCGCGTCCAGGAACGCGCCCCTGAGGTCCGTCTGGTAGGCGAGCGTCCAGCTGCGCCCCGCGTCCTCGGTGCGGTACATGCGCGCGAGCCCCTTCTCGGCTTCCCCACTGCTCATTGCGACTGCGACGCTCGCCGAGATGGCTTCGACGTCACGAAAGTCGAGCGCGCTCGCGCCGGGAATCGTGTCCACCCTCCACGTGACGCCGCCATCAACCGTGTGGATCACCGTGCCCCTGGTGCCGCTCGCCCAGGCCACTCGGTCGTTCACCACGCTCAACCCGCGCAGCTCGCCACCGTAGGCGATCGTCTGCGAAGTCCATGACGATTGCGCACTCGCGCGGCTGGCGAGCAGCAGTGACAGCGCGAGCAGTTCAGGGAGCTTCTTCATCGGCAGGGACCTCGGCTTGTGGCAGCTCCAGCGCCGGTGGCGACGCCGGCAATTCGGGCAGCTCGAATGGCTCCGCATCATCGGCGTGCGGATTCGCTGACGCCTCCATCCACTCGAAGTCCGCCGAGCGGAACGCGATCACGAATCCCCAGAGCGCCGCGATGACCAGTCCGAGTGCGTTCGGCCAGTTGCGTCGCGCGTCGATCTTGAGGAAGAAGATGGCGATCGGCAGGAACATCACGCCGAACATCGCGCCGGCTCCCCTGATCAGGCAGCCCGGATCACGCAGCCGCGACATCAGGCGGGCCTGGCGCCGGCCGGTTGAAGTCCATTCCTCGCGAGCGCTCGCGAAAGGCGAGCATGGTGAATGCGAGCCACACGCATCCGATGAGCATGCCACCGATCACGTCCGTGGGCCAGTGCACCCCCAGGTACACGCGCGAGTAGAGGCTCACCAGCATCACCACCGGGATCGCCCAGTACTGCCAGCGCCAGCCGTAGGCGCGCTCGAGCACCCAGGCGATCGTCAGCAGCACCGCGACGGTTGAAATCGCATGGCCGCTGGGATACGACGCCCATCCGTACTGGCCGCGCTTCGGCCAGAGGTCGGGGCGCGCGCGGTCGTAGAGGTACTTGAGTCCGGGGTTGAGCAGGTTGCTCCCCACCTGCGTCACGACCAGCTGCACGGCGAGGTGCGGGCGCTTCTTCTGCCACCAGACGAGCGTCGCAACGACGATCGTGAGCGGCACCAGCGTGATGTTCGTGCCCATCCAGGGCATCACCAGCATCGCCCGGTCGAGCAGCCGCGGCAGCCCCAGGTTGTGCACGGCGAGCATGAAGGTGCGCTCCCATCCCAGCCCATCGTGCCAGTCGCCCTTGGTGGACACGATGCTCGCGATCGACATCCCCGTGAGGTACGACATCGCGAATCCCGCCACCAGCATCTGCCACCGCTGCCGCCACCAGGGGCGCTCGATGGGCAGCGTCATCACCTTCACGCGCGCCCCGCGCTCCCCGCGCCCCGCGGCGGGGTGGCGCCGGCGCGGCAGTAGGTGCATTCCACGCGCCCGGTGATGTCCGCCAGCAGTCGCCGCGCGAACGAGCCGTGAAGGTGCCGGCCGCAGTAGACGTTCCGGCAGCGCGAGCACGCACCCCCCTTCATGAGGTCGAAGCGCGCCCCGCACGCATCGCATTCGGTGCGCAGGTCCGACTCGCGGAACATCCGAATGCGATGCACGTCGTGGGTCCCCCGCTACGGCTTCTTCTTCGTCCGCTCGGCGCGGTCGATGCGCCGCACCGTCCACGCCACGATCGTCTCGCAGTTGCCCGCGCCCGGTGCCACGAACTCGGCGGGCGTGCTGGTGCCGCTGTACGCCTCGATCGCCACGACTTCGCTGGGGTTCAGGTACTCGTCCACGTCGCCCGGCGCCTGCTGCTTCCACTCCACGCCATCCACCCAGATGTTGACGCACGAGTTGCCGCGCGAACTCGTGATGTAGTTGCCCGACATGCCCTGCGTCTGCACGCGAATGCCCGGCACCGCGCGCAGCATCTCGGTGAACTTCACCGACTGTCGCGCCTTCACCGCTTCCTCGTCCAGGTAGTAGCCGCCACCGCTCTTCCGGCGCTGCGTGAAGCCCACGTCATCCAGTGCGCGCTCGCGCGACGCCTGCACGCGCACGGTCTCGAGCGCCGGCGTGAAGTCCTCCATCACGATCACCACCTGCGCAGGCAGGCGCGTGGAGAGCTCCACGGGCACCTCGGTGGGGTTGAAGCCGAGCTGTCGCGCCACGAGTGCCTGCGTCCCGCTGGGCAGGCTGTCGAGGGTGAACTCGCCGTTGGCGCGAGTGATCGTCGCCTGCGAGCCGAGCGCGAGGCTCACGCGCGCGCCGGCGAGCGGCTGGCCCAGCCGGTTGACCACGCGACCGGCTGCCCGGGCGCGTCCCGCCTGCGTCGCAACCACCGGGCGCGAAGGCTTCGTGGTTGCCGGTGACGGGGCCGTGGTCGCCGGCGAGCCGGGTGCCGGCGACGCGGGAGTGACTTCCGGCGTGACTGCAACGGGCGCAATGGGCGCGATGGGGGTGACGTCCTGCTTCGGCGCGGCGCCCGGCGCGGCGATGGACATGCTGCGCAGCGCCAGGAGCTCGTCGTTCAGCTCCACCGTCACTTCGCCGCTCGTGACTCCTCCCAGCAGCACCTGCACGCGGCCCGACACCGTGGAGGGCAGGCCGCAGATGCGATACGCGCCCGAGGAAGTCACCACGGACTCGCGGAGCCGCGGCACCTTCTTCAGGCCGTTGGGATCCAGCTCATACCACACCAGCGAGACGCGAGCGCCAGCCGCGGGCATTCCGCTGTCGGCATCGCGAACGATGCCGACGAGCGACGCAGGGCCCATCGCGCGCCGCGCGGCGGGGCAGACGATCGAGACGATCGTCTCGGGCGAGGGCGTGGCCACCTCGATGCTGAGCGAGTCGCCCGCGATGAAGTTGCGCGCCTCGCTCACCAGGCTGATGCCGAGCGTGTCGAGCAGCGGATGCTTCACGATCAGCTTGTGCTGCCCGGGCGCGATGCCCGCAATGCGAAAGAGACCGTCGGCGTTGGCGATGCCGGCGGCGTCAGTGCCATCCACCAGGATGTGGGCGCCGGCCAGCGGCCCCACGCGCACGCTGTCGAAGGCGTAGCCGTGAAGCACCGTGGTGGTCACGGGTGCCGCGGGCTGGGCCGCCGCGGGTGCGGCAGGGGCCGGGGCGGGCCTGGGCGCGGGTGGGCGCGGCGAGGGCCGCTGGGCCTGGAGGGGAGCGCTGAGGAGCAGCACCGCCGGCAGGCTGGTCAGGAGGATGGCACGAAACGACATCCCGAATTCTACACGCCAGGGCCGATTAGGTGGCGCCCTCCAGGGCGGAAACCATCTCGAGCACGCCGGGCGTCACGTAGCACTGCGAGCCCACGGGCGAGAAGCCATTCGAGGCGAAGAGCCGCCGGTACCACGCCGGCGTGCGGTCCTGCCAGCTGTCCTTGTCACCGACCACTGCGTCCTCGGTGGTGAACGCCTCCAGGTACGCGAGTCCACCTGCCAGGCGTCCCATCTCCTTCACTCCCCGCGCCAGCTCGTCGCTGGGGACGTAATGCATCACGTCGCAGCACACGACCAGGTCGTAGGGTCCCCTGAGCTTGAGGTCGCGCAGTCCACCCACCGTGCCGAGCCGGATGTTGCGCACGCGACCGAAGCGCTGCACGGCGTACTCGCTCGCGTCCACGCCCTGATAGCGAAGGGCGGGGCGAATGCGCTTGAGCAGGGGACGCCAGGCGCCCTCGCCGCAGCCCACGTCCAGCACCGAGCGCAGCGGGCGCTCCAGGTAGTACTCGGCGATCCCCACCACGAGCCGCACCTTGCGCATCACGTCGTCCTCGACCTTCACGCGCTTGCGAGGGTCGCGATACCAGCGGTCGAAGTATTCGCGGTCGTAGTCTTTCGGCATCTATTCGGGTGCGTGAGACGCAGCGTAAGGGGAAATGCTGTCGCAATTTGCGACCGTGACGTGGCTCACCTCTCAACGGTCATGATGAGGCCGATACTAGTGGGGGAGCGATACAGGCGACGATGCCCGGCTCGCACGTTTCCCCTTGTTGTCGTGTCCCGAATGATTGGCTATCCCGTGATCCAGCGCCTGAAGTGGTTCGTCTTCGTGCACTTCGAGCAGTTGCTCGTGGTGCTGTTGGTGGCCGCTACGATACTGATACATCGCTACGTCGACTATCGCCCCGCCTTCCTGAGCTTCTACGCGCTGCCCGTGATCTCGGCGGGCTTCGTGGGTCGCCGGCTTGCGGTGTTCAGCGCGGTGTTCGTCGTGACGCTCGTGGCGTTCTTCCAGGCGATCGACGGCGTGATCGGCGAGGCGGGCTTTTCCGCCGATGCCCTCTACTTCCTGGTGCCGTGGGGTGGGTTCCTCATCCTCACCGGGTACGTGGTGGGCGCGCTGGCGGAGCGCACCGAACTGCGCGAGCGTGAGGCCACGCGTCTGAGCATTTCGCTGCTCGAGCTCGTTACCGTGCAGCTGGACGCCACCGAGGGCTCGGCTCGCGGGCACAGCGCGCGCGTCGCAGACCGCGCGTTCAAGCTGGGAACCGCCCTGGGGCTTCCGGAGAGCGAACTGGAGCGGCTGCGCGTGGCGGCGCTGCTGCACGAGATGGACCCGCACGACCCGCGACTGCAGCGGCTGATGGAAGCCGCGCCCGGCGCGCGCGACCTGCAACTGGCGCCCACGCTCCGCTCGGCGATGGAAGTGGTGAACGAGTATGCGCGCTATCACAGCCAGGTAGGTGACGACTGGCCGGCCGATCGCGTGCGCGTCTCGCCAGCCGCGAAGATCCTGGCGGTGGCCGACGCATTCGAGACCCTGCAGATCTCGACGCCGGCGCGCCCCGCCTTCACGCGCAACGCAGCGCTGCGCGAGATCGAGCGCGGGGCCGGTGCGGTGTTCGCGAGCGACGTGGTGGCGGCGCTCCGCGACCTGGCCCTGGAGAAGGGCGCCGACGGGCAGAACCTGCACTGGATGACGCCGCATCAGGGAATGGAAACGTTGAGCTAGTCCCTGGCCTTCTCGCCCCTCACGATCCGGTCGCGCTCGGCCCGGATCTGCTTCATCCAGTACACGACGACCATCGCCGTCATCCCGATCCACACCAGGAAGAACATCGTGCGCGGCTGCGTGCGCGCACGGATGATGTCCAGGCCGTAGAGCATCAGCAGGAACGCCGAGTCGAGCGCGAATACCGACAGGACGAGGCGCATGATCAGTGTCTTCATGCGAGCAACTTATCCGCAGCGGGGCGGCTAGACATCCCCGTAGCCGTCGGAGTCCGCCCACCATACCACGTCGCGCCAGTCGCGGCGCGCGACCTGCGCGAGCTCGTGCACCTTGCTCACGTTGCCCTTGCTCAGCGAGAGGATGGCGAGGCGCACGCGCGCGCTCGCCGTGAACGGGCTCGCGTCGAGGTCGGCCAGCACCGCCGCGCGAGTGGCGTCGTCGAAGCGCTTCGCCAGGTACTCCTCCACCCGCGCCTGTCGCGCGCGCTCGGCCACTTCCGTCACGCGCTCCTGCGGGAGCTCCGACAGGCCGCGCGCGACCATCTCCTGCAGCAGGTCATCAGCGCCGTCGGCGTCGGCCACTATCCAGTAGAAAAACGGGGGCGTGCGCAGCAGCAGCGTGATGCCGTCCGGCATCTGCCGCTGGCCGGGCGCGCGCGACCACGCCCCGATCATCCGCCACTCGAAATCCTCGCGCGTCGGCGGCCCGCCTGCGTAGGCAACCGTGACGTGCACGCCTTCCTCGGAGAGCCGCACGGCCACCGGCGAACGACGCGTGCCGTCGCTCATCAGCGGGCGCTGGTCAGCAGCTTGAGCAGGCGATACTGGAACTCGATGCCGTCGTAGAAGGCGCGCACGCCGATGCGCTCGTCGCGCCCATGCGCCCGCACGTCGTTGCTCGGCACGATGATGCCCGTCACGCCGAACACCGGCATGCCGGCGTTGCGGAGCGCCAGCCCGTCGGTGGCGCCGGTCTCCATGTAGGGAACGACGGGCAGCTGTCCCCACACCGAGCCGCCCACCTTCGCGATCGCGTCGAGCAGCGCCCGCGACGGAATGCTCGGGGGGCTCTGGACCGCCCGCCCCTCGAACTCCACCAGGATGCCGCTGTCCGCGACGACCGCCTGCAGCGTGGCGCGGACGGAATCCGGCGAGACTCCGGGGAGCATTCGACAGTTCACCAGCGCGTGCGCCGTCTGCGGCAGCGCGTTGGGCGCGTGGCCTCCATCGAGCATGGTGGCCACGCAGGTGGTGCGGAGGATGGAATTGTAGAATGCGTCCCGCGACAGGCGCGCCGCCGCGGCCTCGTCCACATGCGACGAATCCGCCAGTGCGCGGAAGTCGGCCGCATGCTGGCGATCGAGTTGCGCGCTGCGCTCGAAGTAGAGCCTCACGATCGCGTTCGGCTGCGTGGGGAACGTGAACTTCGAGATCCGCTGCAGGCCGGCGGCGAGCTGGTAGATGGCGTTGTCGGGGCGGGGCAGGGAACTGTGGCCCCCTCGATTGTGCACGGTGAGGTTGAAGCTCTGGTACACCTTCTCGGCCGCCTGCACGTTGATCGAGATCGGGTGCCCGCCGAGCGCGTCGCCACCGCCGGCGTCTGCGTTCAGGCAGTACTCGGCGTCGATCAGGTCGCGACGGTTGGCGAGCAGCCACTCGACGCCATTGTAGGTGGAGCTGCCCTCCTCCCCCGCGGTGAGCGCGAGAATGAGGTCGCGATCGGGAACGATGTGCTCCTGCTTCATGCGCAGCAGCGCGGACGCGAGCATTGCCGCGCCGCTCTTCACGTCCTCGGTGCCGCGCCCGTAGAACCAGCCGTCCTTCTCGGTGAGCGTGAAAGGATCGATCGACCAATCCTCGCGTCGCGCGGCGACCACGTCGAGGTGCGCGAGCAGCAGGATCGGCTTCGCCTTCGACCTGCCCGAGCCGCGCAGCCTCACCACGATGTTCTTGTCCACGTCCTTCGGCCCCACAACCTGCACGTCCGCCGCGGGAAATCCCGCGGCGATGAAGCGCGCGGCCAGCTTGTCGGCGATGAGCGTGGTGTTCCCGATCCCCTCCACGGTGTTGATCCCGATCATCTCCTGCATCAGGTCGCGACCGAGCTGCTGGTGCGGGGTCAGCGCCTGGGCGCCGAGCGCGGCCGGGAGGAGCAGGAGGGCGAAGAGGGTTCGCATTCGGCTACTTCAGCATCTGCTTCGCGATCGTGCTCAGCTGCATGTTGGACGTGCCCTCATAGATCGTCCCGATCTTCGCATCGCGATAGAACTTCTCGGCCGGATAGTCCTTGGTGTAGCCGTATCCCCCGAACAGCTCCAGCGACACGCTCGTCACGCGCTCCGCCACCTGGCTCGAGAACAGCTTGGCCATGGCGCCCTCGAGCACGATGTCCTTGCCGGCGTCGCGCAGTCGCGCCGCGTTGTAGACCATGAGGCGCGCGGCCTCGGTCTCGGTGCGCGCCTGCGCCAGCTGGAACTGGATCCCCTGGAACTCGGCGAGCGCCTTCCCGAACTGGTGGCGCTCCTTCACGTAGGCCGTGGCCGCGGCGAGCGCGCCCTGCGCGATGCCGATCATCTGCGCGCCGATGCCGATGCGACCGCCGTTCAGCGTGTCGATCGCGATCTTGTAGCCCTGCCCCACCGGGCCAAGCACGTTCGTCGCAGGAACCTCCACGCCGTCGAGGATCAGCTCCGTGGTGCTGGACGCGCGGATGCCGAGCTTGTCCTCCTTCTTGCCGACGCCGAATCCCGGGAAGCCCTTCTCGACGATGAACGCCGTGATCCCCTTGTAGCCCTGGGCCGGGTCCACGTTGGCAAACACCACGAAGATCTCCGCCTCGGCGCCGTTGGTGATCCAGAGCTTTCGCCCGGTGAGCACGTATCCGTCGCCCTTCTTCTCGGCGCGCGTCGCGAGGCCGAAGGCGTCGGACCCGGATCCCGGCTCGGAGAGCGCGTACGCCCCGATGGTGCCGCTCGCGAGGCGAGGCAGGTACGTCGACTTGATGTAGTCGCTGCCGTACTTCGCGATCGGGTAGTTCACGAGCGTGTTCTGCACGTCCACCATGATCGCGGCGCTCGCGTCGATCTTCGAGATCTCCTCCACGGCGAGCGTGACCATCATGAGTGATCCACCCGCCCCGCCGAACTCCTCGGGGATCTCGATGCTCATCAGCCCGAGCTCGAACGCCTTCTTCGCGTACGCCGGGTCGATCTTCGCGGCGCGCTCCATGTCCTGCACGCGCGGCCTCACCTCCTCCTCGGCGAACCCCGCGACCGCATCGCGGAACATGGACTCGTCACCGGAGAGCGAGGTGAGTGGAAGGGGCGACTGTTCGGAGGTCATCAGTGCGTGTTGGCTGTGGGCGCGATCGGTGCGCGGCTGTTCACGGGGCAGGCATTGCCGCAGCGCGACGCGCTCCGGTCGCTGGCCCAGCACTGGCAGGCGTCGCCGCTCGAGACAGGGTTCGTAACGCGAAGCCCGGCGCGCTCGAGGACGATCTCCCCGAGCTTTTCGTGGACGCCGAACGCCGGCGTCACCACGTAGGTGGCCTGCGGGTGATGTGATGCCGCCTCGGCAACCAGGCGGGGGATGTCGCCGGTGACGTGCTTGCCGGGCGACAGCATGTACGGAAAGACCACGACCTCGGTGGCGCCAGCTGCGACGCAGGCCGCGAATCCCGACTCTATGGAGGGCTCGGCGAGCTCCATGTGGGCGTGTCGTACGATGGCCGCGTCGCCCACGAGGTGCTGGACCAGGTTCGACACGCACCCGAGCATCTCGTTGGCCTCGGTTCGGCGCGAACCGTGATCGATGAGGAGGATGGACTTCATTCGGGAAAGATAGTGCGGGGGCACGGGGGCACGGGGGCTGGGGAAGAACGGGAGGGTGTGAGCATTCGTTCCCTCATTCCCCACTTCCTCAGCCCCCGACTTCCTGTACTCAGTACAGCATCGACCTCGCCGAGATACACAGCTTCATCAGGTCCTCATCCCCCAGCTCGAGCCAGCCGTCGGGAGCGGGGAACAGGCGGCGGCGGTCGATCCTCGAGTTGAAGATCAGACCGGGCGTGGCCTGGGGCAAATGATCCCAATCGAGGGCCATCCCCACGCTCTCGCGGCTCTCATCGTAGACCTCCCACTCGACGCCGGCGGCGTCGATCAGGAGTCGGTAGTTGCTCGACGTCAGTGGGGATGCCCACGGGGCGAGACCTAGCCAACGTCGTCGCGCGACGTCATCGTCGCGGCGGCCGCGCCTCCCAGCACGGTGAGGAACCCGCGGATCGCGTCGGGCGTCGCAGCGACCAGGCGGCAGTCGCTGCGACGGTGCGAGATCGAGTCGGGTGCTTCGCCCAGGAGGAGTACGAACGAGCTGCCTGACGACGTCGCCAGGCGACAGAGCGCGATGCTGCCGCGCCCCGCAGCAGGGAGTATCGGCGTCCGCAGCTCATAGCTGTCGGCGGGCGCGGCCTCGAGGTCCGCCGAGAGCAGGGCGGAGGCGTTCCGGCACCATTCCGCGACGTCCTCGCCGGGGAAGTGGGCCGAGAAGTTCACGCTGCCCCGGAGGAGCACGTCGACTCCATCCCCGCCGACGCTGATGTCCGCGCTCGCGGTGCCCAGCGGAACTCCAATCGCGCCCCGGGCCGTGTGGCCGGGCGTGAAGGAGGCCGCGAGGGAGGGCGCCGCGGCGCGATCGGGGTGGGGGTGATCGCGGGTCATCGCCCCCCGAATGTATGGACTCGCAGCCTCCGCGCCAGCGCAAGCACCCGCAGCCGCAGCTGACGCACGGCCTCCGGCTCCCGCGGACGCCTGGCACGCGACACGTCGTTCACGCCGCCGATGTAGCGCGCGGCGAGCCCCACCCCGCTCATGCGCGTCACCACCATGGCGCCGCACTGCGAGAGCGCGAACAGGTCCACGAAGAAGTCCAGGCCGCCCGTATGCCGGCGCCGACCCTCGGTGTACTGCGAGCCGTGCGCGATGACCGGCAGTCCCAGCGCGGCCAGCCGGCCCGTCCAGTCCTCCTTGCCCGCGGCGCTGTCGCTGGCCACGTACGCATTCCGGATCCCACCGCGCGCCAGGCGCTCGCGCGTCATGCGCTCCATCTGCGCCTCCTCGCGCCGCTGCTCCTGAACGGTGCGCTCGTGACGGCCGGGCATCGCGCGCACCTTGTCGGTGCGTCGCACATGGACGCCGAGCGTCTCGCGCGTCACGCCGGCGGCAGTCACGGCGCGCTGCACTTCCGCCGAAGGGCGAATGCTGGCATACGTCGCCAGCCATTCCTCCAGGAACTCGGGCGGCGCCACACCGAGCTCGCCGGGCAGGTTGCGCTCGACGGTGCCGAGGTCCGGGTACGGGCACTGGTCATCGAGCTGCAACTGCGGCGGGTTCGCGTCGCCCTTCCACGGGCGGACATCCATGCCGGCCAGCGAGATGAACTCCATCAGCGCGAAGGGGCAGCTGTCGGTGATCACCTCGTTCAACTGCACGCTTCGCAGCCCCTTGAGGCGCGCGACGGTGACCAGGAAGGTGAGGCGACGCAGGCGGTCGCAGGCGCCGTAATCGAGCACGGGCGCCATGTCGATGACTGCCGGATCGATGTTCACGGGCTCACAATGAACCCGCGAAGACCTCCAGCGCCAGTTCCACGCGGCCGAAGGGCGCCGAGACCTGCACGCCCTGCACCACGGGCCGCACGCGCTCCAGCATCTCGCGCGCAACGGCAATGCCCTCGGCAAGCGCATGCTCCTTCGACTGCTCGCTCGCCTTCCGCATCCGCGCCAGGATCCCCTCGGGCACCGAGACGCCCGGCACTTCGTTGGCCATGAACTCGGCGTTGCGCATCGAGACCAGCGGCCAGATCCCCGCCACCACCGGTATGCGCACGTGCGCGATCCGGTCGAGGAAGCGCTCGAGCTGCGCGGGATCGAACACCGGCTGGGTGATGGCGTACTCGGCGCCCGCTTCCACCTTCCACTCGAAACGTCGGACCTCGTGCTCCAGGTCGATCGCCGCGGGGTTCACTCCCACTCCGATCGTGAACTGCGTGGGCTGCCCGATCGCATTGCCACCGGGATCGCGGCCGTGGTTCAGGTTGCGCACCAGGTTCGTGAGCCCAATGGAGTCGATGTCGAACACGGCGGTCGCATCGGGATACGGTCCCATCTTCGGCGGGTCGCCGGTGATCAGCAGCAGGTTGCGCAGCCCCACCGCGCTCGCGCCCAGCAGGTCGCTGAGCATGCCGAGCAGGTTGCGATCGCGGCAGGCGTAGTGGATCACCGTCTCGATCCCTGACTGCTGCTCGATCAGCACGCTCGTGAGCAGCGCGCCCATGCGGCTCTGCGCGCGCGGCCCGTCGGGGACGTTCACGGCGTCCACGCCGGCCGCCTTGAGGGTGCGCGTGTCGGCGAGCATGCGCGTGGCATCGACTCCCCTGGGCGGCACGATCTCCACGCTCGTCACGAACTGGCCCGCAGCCACCTTCGCGCCCCACCGCGAGCGCGCGGCCATCGGCACGGGCTGCACCTGTACCTCGGGTGATGCGTTCACGCGAACGCTCGCGCCCTGTGTCGCTGCATCGGCCCCAGCCAGCGCGGCGCGTGGCCGCAGGGGGCGCACGCCCTCCGCCATCGCCTTCACGTGCTCCGGCGTGGTGCCGCAGCATCCGCCCACGACCTTCGCACCGGCCTGTGCGAGATGCCGCGCATAGGTGCCCATGTATTCGGGGCTGGCCATGTACATGGAGCGGCCGCCGACGTCGCGCGGCATGCCGGCGTTCGGCTGCGCGCTCAACTTGCGCTGCGTGACGGCCGACATCTTCTCGATGGCGTCGAGGATCGTCTGCGGACCCACCGAGCAGTTCAGCCCGACGATGTCGGCGCCCCAGTGGTCGAGGGCGCGCGCCACGTCCTCCGGACTCGCGCCGAAGGGCGTGTGGCAGTCCACCCCGATCGTCATCTGCGCGATCACCGGCACGCTCGCATCCACCTCGCGCGCTGCCCGAATCGCCTGGTCGATCTCGTGCAGGTCGCCGAAGGTCTCGAGGATGAAGAGGTCCGCGCCACCCTCGCGCAGCGCCTGCATCTGCTCGCGAAACGCCGCGCGTGCCTCGTCCACGCTCGTCGGCCCGTAGGGCTCGAGCCGCAGGCCGAGCGGCCCCACCGCACCGGCCACCAGCACCTCTCGGCCGCGCGCCTCGCGTGCCGCGTCACGCGCCAGCTTCGCTGCGCTGCGATTGAGCTCGGCGACCTGGTGCGAGAGGCCATACGATTCGAGCTTGATGCGGTTCGCGCCGAAGCTGTTCGTCTCGAGCACCTCGGCGCCCGCGCTCACGTACGCGCGGTGCACGTCGCGCACGAGCTCTGGCGCGCGCGCGTTCAACTCGTCGTAGCACTGGTTGATGAACACGCCGCGCGAGTACAGCATCGTGCCCATTGCGCCGTCGAACAGCACGATGGCACTGGGATCGAGCAGCCGCGCGATCGCGTCACTCATGCGCCCGCGCCCTCGGCGCGCACCACGTAGTACTTCGCCTGCGGGTGATGCACGATGATCGCGGCGGTGCTCTGCTCGGGAATCAGCTGGTGCGCACTCGTGAGCGTCATTCCCAGCTCCCGCTCTGCGGGGAGGATGCGAAAGAGCGTCTCGTGATCCTCGAGGTCCGGGCATGCGCCGTAGCCCCACGAGTAGCGCTTGCCCCGTCCCGGGGGCAGGCCCAGCTCGTGACGCATGTGCCGGTGCGTCCACTCCGCCAATGCCTCGGCCGCCTCCACTGCGAGGCCGTGGACGTAGTAGGCCTCCGAATACTCGCCGGCGTCCTGCAGGTGCTGGAACTTCTCCGTGGCGGCATCGCCGACGGTCACTATCTGGAAGGCGGTGACGTCCACGTCGCCGGAGGAAGCCGAGCGGAAGTAGTCGGCGATGCAGAGCCGCTCGCGCCCTTCCTGGCGTGGGAAGTGGAAGCGCGCGATCTCCTTCAGCGATCCGTCTGCCGAGTACGCGGCCGGCTCGTAGATCACCACGTCATTTCCCACGGACTGCGAAGGGAAGTAGCCATAGATCACCCGCGGCGTGAGCCATGCCTCCGCCTTTGCCTGTGCGGAAAGCCTCGCGAGCGCAGGCTCGAACTCCTCGCGCACCGCCTTGTCATACGCCTCGCCGGAACCGCGACCGCCCCACTGCAGCCGGAAGAGCTCATCGCGGTCGAGCAGGGCGAACACGTCATCGAGTGGAATGTCGGTGAGCGTTCGCGTGCCGAAAAAGGGTGCGACTGGCACGGCGTGATCGCTCGTGACGTCGCTCCTCTCGCCGCCGGCATCTCCGCTCGCGATGTCCTTGCCGACGTTCGCCCGCAGGAACATGTCGCTCCGCGCGTCGGCGATGAGCTTGTCGATCGCGGCGACGCGACGCGTCGAGTCCTGCAGCGCGTCCATCGTCTCCAGCCCCTCGAACGCATCCTTGCAGTAGAACACGCCGGAGTCGTACGCCCGCTCCCCGTCCACGAACATGGCGCGCCGCCCGAAGCGGCGATTGATGGCCGCGCCCCCGATCAGTACCGGGATGTGGATGCCGCGCCGGTCGAGCTCCTGCACGCAGAGCGGCATCTGCTTGCTGGTGCTCACCAGCAGTGCGGACAGCCCGATGGCATCTGCGCCGACTTCCTGCGCCTTCTCGATGATCGTGTTGACCGGCACCTGCTTGCCGAGGTCGAACACTGTATACCCATTGTTGCTGAGGATCGTGTTCACGAGCGACTTGCCGATGTCGTGCACGTCGCCATACACGGTGGCCAGCACCACCTTGCCCTTCGTGTAGCCCTCGGCCCGCTCGAGGAAGCTCTCGAGGTGCTTCACGGCCTTCTTCATCACTTCCGCGCTCTGCAGCACGAAGGGCAGGATCAGCTCACCGGCGCCGAACTTGTCGCCGACTTCCTTCATGGCGGGGAGCAGGACCTCGTTGAGCACGCGCACCGGCTCGGCGCGCACGCCGGCCGCGTCGAGCGCGTCCTCGATCCCCTCCTTCTTGCGATGCACCACCATGAAGTGCACGCGCTGCGCGGCGTCGAGGTCGGCCATCGGATCGACGGCCGCCGCGCCCGTGCTCGCGGCAGATGGACCCGCATTCGAGTAGAACTCGATGAAGTGCTGCAGCGCCTCGGGGCTCTTGTTGAACACCAGGGCGTTCGCCAGCTCGCGCTCGCCCTCCGGGATCTCGGCGTACGGCATCACGTGCGCGGGATTCACGATCGCCATGTCGAGTCCAGCTTCCACGCAGTGGTGCAGGAACACCGAGTTGAGCACCGCGCGCGCGCTCGGCGAGAGCCCGAACGAGACGTTCGACACGCCGAGCGACGTGTACGTCCCCGGCAGCTCGCGCTTGATCAGGCGGATGCCCTCGATCGTCTCCTTCGCCGAGTCGATCCATTCCACGTCGCCGGTGGCGAGGGTGAAGGTGAGGTCGTCGAAGATCAGGTCGCCGGGTGCGAGTCCGTACTCGCCCACCACGATGTCGTGGATCTTGCGCGCGATCTCCAGCTTTCGCTCGCGCGTCTTCGCCATCCCCACTTCGTCGATGGTGAGCGCGACCAGCGCCGCGCCGTGCTTCTTCGCCAGCGGCACCACGCGGTCGATGCGCTCGCGGCCATTCTCCATGTTGATGGAGTTGATGATCGCGCGGCCGGGGATGTGCTCGAGGGCCGCCTCGATCGTGCTCGCCTCCGTGGAGTCGATCATGATCGGCGCATCCACGGTCATCGAGAGCAGCTTGACGACCTCCGACATCTGCGCCGCCTCGTCGCCGCGCTCGGTGAGCGCCACGCAGACGTCGAGGATGTGCGCGCCACTCTCGACCTGCGCGCGGGCCACGGATGCGATGCCCTCGTAGTCGTCGGCCAGGAGCAGCTGCTTCACCTTGCGCGAGCCCTGCGAGTTCACGCGCTCGCCCACGATCAGCGGCCGGGGATCCTGGTCGAAGTCGGTCGCGCGCATGGCCGAGCTGGCGCGCGGCACGCGGGAGCCGCGCACGGTGCCGGCGGTGTCGTGCAGCCCGTGCGCTCGCGGCGCCTTCGACTCCACCGCGCGCACCTGCTTCACGATCTCCGCCAGGTGCCCGGGGCTCGTGCCGCAGCACCCACCCACGATGCGCACGCCGTAGTCGCGCACGAACTCGGCGAGCGCCTGGCCCATGGGCACCGGCTCGAGCGGATAGATCGCGTCGCCGGTGCCGGTGTTCAGCGGCAACCCTGCATTCGGGATCACCGAAATCGGCCGCGCGGCGTGGTCGGCGAGCCACCGCACGGGCTCGCGCATGTGCTCCGGGCCCGTGGAGCAGTTGAGCCCGATGATGTCCACGGGGAGCGCCTCGAGCGTGGTGCTCGCGCTCGCGATGTCGGTGCCCAGCAGCATGCGCCCGCTCGTGTCGAGCGTGATCTGCGCTTGCACCGGGATGCGGTAGCCGAGCTCCGTGAACAGCCGGTCGAAGCCGGCGATGGCGGCCTTCACCTCGAGGATGTCCTGCGCGGTCTCGACGAGCAGCACGTCGACGCCACCCTCCACGAGGTACTTCGCCTGCGTGTAGTAGTTCGCGGCCAGCTCCTCGAAGGTGGTGTTCGAGAGCACCGGGTCGCTGGAGCTCGGGAGCATGCCGGTGGGCCCGATGGAGCCGGCCACGAAGCGCGGATGCTCCGGCGTCGCGTACTTGTCGCAGGCGGCGCGGGCGATGCGCGCGGCCTGCACGTTCAGCTCGCGCGCCTTCTCCTCGATCCCCCACTCGCGCAGGCGGTGCGGCGTGCTCTGGAAGGTGCACGTCTCCACCACGTCGCAGCCTACCGCGAGGAACGACTCGTGGATGGACTGGATGATGTCCGGGCGCGTGAGCACCAGGTTGTCGTTGCACCCTTCCAGCGCCTTGCCGCCGAAGTCCTCCGGCGTGGGATGATGGAGCTGGATGTTGGTGCCCATCGCGCCGTCATAGATCAGGACGCCCCTGGTGAGGGCTTCGAGATAGGCGGAGCGGGAACGATCGGGTGCTGCCTTGGGGTTGGACATGACGTACGAAAAGGGCCCATGCGCATGAAGCGCGTGGGCCCTCGGGCCGGCGCTTTAGCGAAGTTTTTAACGTGGTCGCAAGTTGCCGATAAATCGCCACGGAAAATCAGTTGTCCTTCATCGTACTGGGTTGCCCGCCCAAGGGCAAGCAGTTCGCCTACCGCGGCGTGTGCCGCTCCGGCGAGGGAGTGCCTTTCTCGGGCGTGATCCGCCCTCGTCCGGTGCGCGAGCTTCGTTCGCGCACCGAATTCGCGAGCGCCAGCAGGCGCTGCCGCTCGAGAGGCAGCGTGAGGTCGGCCATCACGCCGCGCAGCAGCGACGCGGAGAGCGTCACTGCCAGGCTGCCCACCGTGCGATAGAGGAGCAGCGATCCGCCAGGCGCCAGCGGCAGCGACGACACCTCGCCCTCCGCACCCTGCACCAGGTCGCGATCGATCACGGCGAGCAGGGGATTCAACACGCCAGCTGCCTGGCGAGCCTCGGCCAGGCTGCCCGCAACGCGGGGCGAGAATCCGGCACTCGCCAGCGATTGCGCCAATCCCTCCAGCAGTGCCTCATCCCGTCCAATGAGCAGGACCGGCACGACTTCACGCGACGTCTCCATCATCCTTCCCTTGAAAGCCAATCAGTCTTCGCTGTCCCTGCCATGCCACATGGCACGAATGAGCCCACTCTACGCCGGAATCATCCTGATGATCACTCCCTGGAGCAAACCGATCAGGAAAAAGGCGATCAGCGGCGTAATGTCGATCATTCCCATCAACGGGACGAACTGCCTCAGCGGACCAAGGATCCACTCGGTGA
This sequence comes from Gemmatimonadota bacterium, assembly GCA_028287305.1. Classification (GTDB taxonomy): domain Bacteria; phylum Gemmatimonadota; class Gemmatimonadetes; order Gemmatimonadales; family Gemmatimonadaceae; genus JAQBPX01. The sequence goes on along the minus strand of JAQBPX010000011.1, from coordinate 117,931 downwards.
GCGGAAAGGTCCAGCGAATCCACCGGGAGTACTGCGAAACGTTCACCCAGCTCGAGAGCACCCGCACCATGAGCGCGAGGCGCACCAGCCCGAACGCCCACGACAGCAGCACCCGCAGCATGGCGCCACCAGAGCTCGTGCCGTACGCCAGCTGCGCCACCAGCCCGCCAGTGAAGTCCAGGATGCCGATCAGGCACAGCCCGCCCACCACCACGAATACGAGCGCCCACCAGGGAGCCGACGCGGGCATTCCGCCGGCACGCACGATCGTCCGTTCCACCGGTGCGATCAGCGGGTCCACGGCGGAGCGCATGAACCGCGCGATGGCGCTGAACGGCGAGATCCGGCGCGTGCGCACCAGCCAGTCGAGGAGTGCCACCACCGCGACCACGACGGCGATCCAGAACAGCGCGACGCGAACGCCTCGCAGCACCATCACGTACGCGACCATGAACGAGCTCATGATCGCAAGCTAGCGCCGCGTCAGCGGCGCCGCGACTTGAGCCGCGACACCAGCGCGCGCGCGCCGAGCAGGCCGCGTAGTCGCGCGCCGCCGGACCCGTGCGCCATGGAGAGGAAGGCGTCCATCCCCGCGGCCAGTGCCCCGCCGTAGGGAAACCACCACACCTGCGGCTTCCCGGGTAGCGTTTCGTGCACCAGTGTTCGCGTCTTCACGCACTCGAGCAGGCCGGCGATTCCATGCGAGCGCCCGCTGCCACTGCGCTTCACGCCCCCGTGCGGGACCTCGGCCAGTCCCGCCGCCACCAGCGCGTCGTTGATGACCACCGTGCCTGCGTCGAGCCGGCGCGCAACGCGGCTCGCCTGTGGCTCGTCACCCCACACGCTCGCGCTCAGCCCGTAGGTGCTCGCGTTCGCGAGTCGCACCGCCTCGTTCGCGTCCCTCACGCGAATCACCGGCAGCAGCGGGCCGAAGGTCTCCTCGCGCATCACGCGCATCTCGTCACTCAGGTCTGCGAGGATGGTCGGCGCGAACACGCCTGCAGGCCCGCTCGCACTCGCCACCACCCGCGCACCGTGCGCCAGTGCGTCATCGAGCTGGGCCTGCAGCATCTCGCGCTGCTGGGGGCGGATCAGCGTCCCCACTTCAGCGCTCCCACGATCCAGCGAGACGCTCAGCTCCTTCACGCGCGTCGCGATCGCGAGCAGGAAGGCGTCGTACGCCGGCGCCTCGACGAACACGCGCTTCGCGGCGACGCAGGTCTGGCCCGCGTTGAAGCAGCGCCCCCAGAGGATGCCATCGGCAGCGATGTTCACGTCCGCGCTCGCGAGGACGATGGCCGGGTCGCTGCCCCCCAGTTCCAGGCTGCACGGGACCAGCTGCTCGGCGCACGCGATGGCCACCGCGCGGCCCGTGGCCTCGCTCCCGGTGAAGAACAGCTTGTCCACTCCACAGGTCGTGATCGCCCGGCCCGTCTCGCCCGCGCCTGGAAGCACCGCGAGCACACCAGGCGGCACGCCCGCCTCGCCAAGCAGCTCACCCAGCAGCAGCGCGGAGCTCGGCGTGAACTCGCTCGGCTTGAGCAGCACGGCGTTTCCCGCCACCAGCGCGGGAATCACGATTCCCGCGGGAAGCATGAGCGGATAGTTCCAGGGCGCGATCACGCCGACGACGCCGAGCGGCTCGTGCAGGATCTCGATCCGCTTGCGCCACATTGCCATGCTCTGCGGGGTGAACCGCTGGGGGCGGAGCGCGCGCAGCGCCTTGCCACTCGAATAGAACCGCGCGAAGTCCATCACGAGCATCACTTCGCCCATCGCCTCGATCGGCGGCTTGCCGTTCTCTCGCGACACGAGCTCCGCCGCTTCGTGGCGCCGCGCGAAGAGCAGCTTCCGGAATCGCTCGAGCACGCGGGCGCGATCGGCGATCGGTGCGCCCGCCCACGCGGGCTGCGCGTCGCGCGCCTGCTGCAGCGCTCGCGCAACGGCGGCAGCGTCGCATGCGTCGAAGCGCCGCCAGACCTCGCCGGTGGAGGGGTCGCGCGATTCTACCAGGCGTGCTTGCGGGGCGCTCATGAGTTCGAAGCTGCTAGATTCGGGTCATGTCCGCCACTCGATGCTGGCTCGTGAAGTCCGAGCCCGGGGCGTTCTCGTTCGACGACCTCCTGGCCGCGCCGAAGAAGACCACCAGCTGGAACGGCGTGCGGAACTACCTCGCGCGCAACTACATGCGGGACCTGATGAAGAAGGGCGACAAGGTCCTCTTCTATCACTCCAACGCCGACCCCACGGCGATCGTGGGCGTCGCCGAGGTCGCGCGCGAGGCCTATCCGGACCCCGAGCAGTTCGACCCGAAGAGCGAGTACCACGACCCGAAGTCGAAGAAGGACGCGCCCACCTGGATGATGGTGGACATCAAGGCGGTGAAGAAGCTCAAGCACCCGCTCACCCTCGCGGAACTGAAAGGAACGAAGGGGCTCGAGAAGATGGTGCTCCTCCAGAAGGGCTCGCGGCTTTCCGTGCAGCCCGTGACGCCGGCCGAGTTCGACGTCATCGTCGCAGCAGCATCCACAGCCCGCTCCCCAGCCCGATGACTCCGATCAGCGAGCGCACCACCTGCTGCGGCACCCGCTGGGCGGCCCTCGACCCCAGGTAACCACCGGCCGCGGCGCCGAGTGCCATCGCCAGCCCCACTGGCCAGTCCACCAGGCCGCTCACGGCGAAGGTGATCGCGGCCACCAGGTTCATGCACATGCCGCCCCAGTTCTTGAGGCCGTTCATCCGGTGGATGTTCGTCAGCCCCATGAAGCCGAGCGCGGCGAGCATCAGGATTCCGACGCCGGCGCCGAAGTAGCCGCCATAGATCGCGACGAGCCCCTGGTACACCAGGATCGACGCAGGCGGCCGTCGCGCGGTGAGGGTCGCGTCATCCGCCGGGAGGGCTCCCGACGTGCCGCGCCGCCGCCGGACATGGGCCATCACCGGCGCCTGCAGCAGGAAGAGCCCCGTGGCGCCGAGCACCAGCCAGGGAACGATCTGGGCGAACCGTTCGGGCGGGGTTCGGAGGAGGAGCAGCGCTCCCACCAGGCCGCCCGCGAGGCTGGGGAGCGCGAACCCGGTGGCCCAGAGGCGCGCACCTTCCAGCTCGCGACGGTAGCCCCACATGCTGCCAACCGCCCCCGGCCAGAGCGCGACGGTGGAGGTCGCGTTCGCCACGATCGGCGGGATGCCCAGGGCGATCAGGGCGGGAAAGGTGAGCAGGGTGCCGCCGCCGGCGATGGAATTCATCCCGCCGCTCACGGCCGCCACCAGCACGACCAGGAGCAGGCGCACGGCGGGAGCGAGGGAGTGCGCGTTCAGGGGGACTCTCCGATAGATTTCCGGTTACGCGGCAAACGGCGAAGCGCCGCGCGACAATGACGTTCCCATGGAGAACGTGGCATGAGCAAGAGCGAGAGCACCGGGGCGACCGACACGGGCGCGCTGGAGATCAAGGATACGCGCACCGGCAAGATGTACACGGTCCCGATCCTCGAGGCGGGCACCGAGGGCGACACGACCGCCCGCGCGATGGACCTGCGCCAGATCAAGCAGTCCGACGACGAGTTCGGGCTGATGACGTACGACCCCGCGTTCATGAACACCGCGTCGTGCAAGAGCGCGATCACGTTCATCGACGGCGACAAGGGGATCCTGCGCTATCGCGGCTACCCCATCGAGCAGCTCGCCGAGAAGGCGACCTTCCTCGAGACGGCGTGGCTGCTGCGCAAGGGCGAGCTGCCCAACCAGCAGGAGTACGACAGCTGGGTGCACGACATCACCTTCCACACGTACGTCCACGAGAACGTGAAGGGATTCCTCCAGGGATTCCGCTACGACGCGCACCCGATGTCGATGCTCTGCTCGACGGTCGCCGCGCTGTCGTCGTTCTACCCGGACGCGAAGAACATCCAGGACCCCGAAGAGCGGAACATCAGCATCATCCGCCTGCTCGCCAAGGTCCCGACGCTCGCGGCCTTCTGCTATCGCCACACGAAGGGCCTGCCCTTCATCTACCCCGACAACGACCTCTCCTACGTCGAGAACTTCCTCTCGATGGTGGCGCGCATGTCGGAGCCGAAGTACGAGGCGAACCCGACCTTCGTGAAGGCGCTCGAGGTGCTCTTCATCCTCCACGCCGACCACGAGCAGAACTGCTCGACGAACGCGGTTCGCGCCGTGGGCTCCTCGCACGTGGATCCCTTCTCGGCCGTCGCAGCCGGCATCGCGGCGCTCTATGGCCCGCTGCATGGCGGCGCCAACGAGGCGGTGCTGCGCATGATCAAGGAGATCGGCGACCCGAAGAACGTCCCGGCGTTCATCGAGGAAGTGAAGGGCGGCAAGGGCAGCCGCCTGATGGGCTTCGGCCACCGCGTCTACAAGAGCTACGACCCGCGCGCGAAGATCGTGAAGAAGCTCGCGGACGAGATCTTCAAGGAGACCGGGATCGACAAGGACCTGGAGATCGCGCTCAAGCTGGAAGAGGCCGCGCTCAACGACGACTACTTCGTGAGCCGCAAGCTCTACCCGAACGTGGACTTCTACACGGGCCTCATCTACCGCTCGATGGCGTTCCCCACGGAGTTCTTCACGGTGCTGTTCGCCGTGGCGCGCACCGCGGGCTGGCTGGCGCAGTGGGAGGAGATGCTGCTCGACAAGGAGCAGAAGATCGCCCGCCCGCGCCAGATCTACACGGGCCACCCCGAGCGCAGCTTCGCCTCGCAGCTCGGCAACGCGCGCGGGAATGCCATCCCGCACGTGAGGTCGACGTAGGTCCTGGGATTGGTTCGCCGGGGCTGCCGCTGCGCGGGGCTGCCTCGGACAACTGCGGACGAGGGCGGACAACTGCCGGACTCGTTCCATGTAACATCAGAGCTCCTCTCGGCCCAGCCGAGGGGAGCCTTGATTTGTCCAGGGAGCGATTCGTGCCGCGCGCGTTAGCGCGCTCGTGAAATTCGTGGCTCAGGCTGTTGCTGTTTCGTCCCTTTCACGCCCGACGAAGCGCAATGCATCGTCACCGGACACTCGGAACACCGCGCCACCCGCGCCGTGCAGACCAGCGCACCGAGCTCCATCAGGGCCTGGTTGTGCGTCCACGTCGCGCCGCCCGTGCGCGGCAACACCGACTCGGCCAACTTCCACGCCGCCCGCTGGCCAGCGCCGGACTTGGGCGACAGCGAGGGCGCGAACATTCGCAGCAGCACGCGCGAGACGTTCGTGTCCACCAGTGGCGCGCGCTTCTCGTACGCGAAGCTCGCCACTGCGCCCGCCGTGTACGCACCGATACCGGGCAGGGCTCGCAACTCGGCCGGTGACGACGGAAGCGTCGCAGTCGTGTCGCGACCTCGATCCGTGACCCGCCGCGCCAGCTTGTGCAGGTTGCGCGCGCGGGCGTAGTAGCCGAGCCCCTCCCACGCTTCCTCCACTCGGCCTACGCGCGCCCTGGCCACGTGGGAGAGCGTGGGGAATCGCTCGAGGAAGCGCGCATAGTAGTCCACCACTCGCGACACCTGCGTCTGCTGCAGCATCAGCTCGGACACGAGCACGTGATACGGGTCGCGCGTGCGTCGCCAGGGCAGGTCGCGCGAACGGCGGCGAAACCAGGCACGCAGCCGCCGCGAGAAGTCGCTGGAGACCTCGCGCGGCGGCAGCCTCACTTCGGCGTCCAGTGCGGTGTCGTGCCGAACAGGCCCTGCGTCACTCCCACCTCGTGCGCCAGGAAGAGCCCGAACACCACGCTGGCCACGCCCGCTGCCAGCTGGATGTGTCGCCGCGCCCCGGCGACTCGCGCGGCTCCGTACGCCGCGGGCACCGCCATGGCCGCGGTGATCACCGTCATCCCCACGATCGTGCCCGCGCAGAAGAGTGCCAGGTAAAGCATGCCCGCCACGGGCGAGGGGATCGCGGCGAGCACCAGCATCGCCACGAACGCCGAACCTGCGAGCCCGTGCACGAACCCCACGACCAGCGGTCGCGCCGTGGACACCGCCGCGGCCTTCGCCGCGCCGCGCCCGGTCACCGCAAGCACGCCCAGCACCACCAGCATCACCGCGACGGCGAACTCCATCGCCAGTCCCACGCGCGGCGGGATCACCACGCGGAACAGCACGATCGCACCGCCGAGCAGCAGGATCGTGGCGCTGTGACCGAGACCCCAGAGGGCGCCGATCCAGCCGGCGCGTCGCAGCGACTGCGACTGGCTCACGATCGTCGTGACTGCCACGACGTGATCGGGATCGGTGGCGTGGCGCATTCCCAGGATGAATCCCAGGGACAGCGCGCCGGCGAGGGAGAACATTCGCCCAAATCTAACGTCGGCTCACGGCGCGCCGGGCCCGCGCGTACCTTGGATCATGTCCTCCTGGCCCATCACGTTCGAGCAGGTCGTCGCGGCGCGCGAGCGCATCTCGCCCTGGCTTTCGGCCACCCCACTCCGCAGCTACGCGCTGCTCGACCAGCACGTGGGCCACGGCATCTCGCTGCTGGCCAAGCACGAGAACTTCCAGCCCACCGGCTCGTTCAAGGTGCGGAACGGGCTCGCCCTCGTCACCGCACTCGATGAAGCAGCGCGCTCGCGTGGGGTAGTCGCCGCATCTACCGGCAACCACGGCCTCGGCATCTCCTTCGCCGCGCAGCAGCTCGGCGCCCGCGCCACGATCTGCGTCCCCGCGGGCAACAACCCGGAGAAGAACGACGCCATGCGCGCGCTCGGCGCCGAGGTGCTCGAGCAGGGCAGGGACTACGATGAAGCGGTGGACAACATGCTGCGGGTGGCCGAGGAGCGGGGCGCGACGATCGCGCACTCCACCAACGACCCGATGGTCCTCGCCGGCGCGGGCACGATGACGCTCGAGATCCTCGAGCAGGCGCCGAAGGTGGACGCGATCGTCATCGCCGTGGGCGGCGGCTCGCAGGCGGTCGGCGCGATCACGGTGGCGCGGAAGCTGGCGCCGAACGTCGAGGTGCATGGCGTACAGGCCGCTGGCGCACCAGCGCAGTTCGACAGCTTCCACGCGAGGGCGCGACGCACCACCGAGCGTGCGGTGACCTTCGCGGAAGGAGTCGCGACCCGCCAGACCTATGACCTCACGCACGAGGCGCTGCGCGACGGCCTCGCCGGGTTCGTCACGGTGAGCGAGGCCGAGACCGCCGAGGCCGTTCGCACGATCCTTCGCAGCACGCATACCCTGGTCGAGGGCGCGGGCGCCATGGGGCTGGCCGCCATGGCGAAGCTCGCCCCGCAACTCGAGGGCAGGACGGTCGCGATCATCTTCTGCGGTGCCAACATGGACACGGCGGTGCTGCGCCGCATCCTCGACGGGCAGCTCTGACCCGAGCGCGTCCGCTAGCTGACCTTGCGCGTCTTCCGCTTGAGGAAGTCCATCAGGATGAACTGCCCGAGCGTCATGGTGTTCGTGAAGTAGGCCTTGCCGCGGCTGATCTCGCTCACGCGCTTCACGAATTCCACCAGCGCGCGGTCGCGCGCGAGCATGAAGGTGTTGATCATGATCCCGCTGCGGCGGCACATCGCGACTTCCTTCAGCGTCTCCGTGATCACCGTGAGGTCCAGGCCGAACGAGTTCTTGTAGATGCGCCCGTCGGGCATCGTCAGCGCGCTCGGCTTGCCGTCGGTGATCATGATGATCTGCTTCATGTCCTTCTTCTGCCCAGCCAGCAGCCGCCGCGCGAGCTTCAGCCCTTCGGCCGTGTTCGTGTGGTACGGCCCCACCTGCGCGGTCGCGAGCGTCGCGAGCGGGATCTCCTCGGCGGAGTCGTGAAACAGCACGACCTTGAGCGTGTCGCCCGGGAACTGCGTGCGGATCAGGTGCGTGAGCGCGAGCGCCACCTTCTTGGCCGGCGTGAAGCGATCCTCGCCGTAGAGGATCATCGAGTGCGAGCAGTCGAGCATCAGCACGGTGGCGCAGCTCGAGCGGTACTCCGCCTGCCGCACCATCAGGTCCGAGTACTCGAGGTCGAGCGGAATGCCGATGGACCCCGTGCGCGCCATCGAGTTCTTGAGCGTCTCGTTCACGTCGATGTTCAGCACGTCACCGAACTCGTACGGCTTGCTCCAGCCGTCGCTCTCGATGCCCGTCGCCAGGTAGGGCGTGTCGTGGCTGCCGAAGTTCGACTTGCCCAGTGAGCCGATCAGGCCGCGCAGCGTCTTGTAGCCGAGGAAGTCGATCCCCTTCTCGGTGAGGTTGACGGACACGTCCTTCGAGGCGGCATGCGCGATGGAACCCTTCCCTTCCATGGGCTGGTTGCCCGCGGGCATCTGCGGCGGCGCGTCGAGGTTGAGGTAGCCCTCGGCGATCAGCCGCTGCACGAGCTCATCGAGCAGCTTCGCGAGCTTGGCCTCGGCTTCCGCATCCCCGTCGCCACGGAGCGCCTCCAGCATCTCGGGAGTGAACTGGCCGCTCTCCATGAGCGCTTCGAGGATCGCCTGCTTGAGCGCGTCGAGCGAGCGGTCGCCCTCGTCGCCGAACTCCATGCCGTGGAAGTTCGACCCGCCGCCGGCGAAGCCGGACTGGAGCAGGAAGTCGGACAGCTTGTCGAGCAGCGCCTGCAGGTCGACGGCGTCGGCCAGCTCCGGGCTGAACTTGCTGTAGGTGTGGAAGCGCATTGGGTCCCCCTCACAGGAGAATACCTCACGGCGCAGAAAGGTGCCATCACTGTAGTTTCAGGTGTGCCCTCCGCGCAAAACCCCTTCCGCGTCCTCAGCCGCCACCGGAACTTCCGGATCTTCTGGATCGGCCAGACGGCGTCGCTCGTCGGGACGTGGATGCAGACCATGGCGCAGGGGTGGCTCGCGCTCGAGCTCTCGAACAGCGCCTTCCTGGTCGGCCTCGTGGCCTCGGCCGGCTCCCTCCCGATCGTGCTGTTCTCCCTGCCCGCCGGGGTATTCGTGGACCGGCGCGACAAGCTGCGCATCGTGAAGGTCGCGCAGTCACTCTTCCTCGTCGAAGCCGCCGCGCTCTGGCTCTTCACCTGGACGGGGCACCTCACCATCGGCTGGCTGCTGTTCTTCGCCATCACCGCGGGCACGATCAGCTCGGTGGAGATTCCCGCGCGACAGTCACTGTTCGTCGAGCTCGTGGGCGGGCGCGAAGACCTGCGCGACGCGATCGCCCTCAACTCCGGTGGCTTCAACCTCGCGCGCATCGTGGGTCCCACGATCGCCGCGATCGTCATCGCGCGACTTGGGATCGCCTGGTGCTTCGGGCTCAATGCGCTCAGCTACCTGGCGGTGCTCATCGGACTCTTCCTCATCAAGCTGCCCGACTGGGTCTCGGCGCCGAGCGTGGTGCGACCCATAGATGGGTTGATGGAGGGGGTGCGCTTCATGCGAGACACGCCCACCGTGGCCGCGCTCATGAAGATGGTGACCGTGTTCTCGGTGCTCGGCGTCCCATTCCTCACGCTGATGCCGGTGGTCGCCCGCGACCGGCTGGGGCTCGACGCCGCCGGATATGGCGTGCTGCTGGCCTGCGTGGGAATCGGCGGCCTGGCCGGCGCACTGTTCCTCGCGTCCCTCGGCGACCGCATCCGGCAGGACACGCTCGCGCTCGGCTCCTATGCCTTCGCCGCGTTCCTGCTGCTCTTTTCGCTCGTGCGCGTGGCGGCGTTCGCGTATCCGCTGCTGCTGGCCGTCGGCTTCGCGATGATCGTCAACAGCGCGGTCTGCAACTCGCTCCTGCAGTCGATCACGCCGGACGCGCTGCGGGGCCGGCTGATGTCCGCGTACTCGCTGGTCGTCGTCGGCCTGTCGCAGACCGTGGGCGCGTTCATCGCCGGGGCGGTGGCGCGACTGCTCGGTGTGCAGTGGTCCATCGGCATCTCGGCCGCCGTCATGCTCGCCTACGCCTGGTACGCGCTGTCGGTCCGCCCCGAGTTGAAGGACGTGGGACGCATCATGAGCGAGGGCTGACGTGTATTCCACTTGCATGTTCTGTCACTCCTCGCTCGGCGCGAACGAGGCGATCGAGCACTTTCCCGTGGGGCGACGACTGGCCTTCGACGCCGACAAGGGGCGTCTCTGGGTGATCTGTGGTGCCTGCGCGCGCTGGAACCTGTCGCCCCTGGACGAGCGATGGGAGGCGATCGAGGAGTGTGAGAAGGCCTTTCGCGACACACGGCTTCGCGTCTCCACCGACCACATCGGGCTCGCGCGGCTGAAGGAGGGGCTCGAGCTCGTGCGCGTCGGCAATCCGCAGCGCCCCGAGATGGCCGCATGGCGTTACGGCGACCAGTTCGGGGGCAGGCGTCGCCGGCACCTCATTACGCTCGGACTGGTGGGCGCGGGAGCTGCGGGATACCTGATTGCAGGGCCCGTCATGGGGTACATCGCCACGGGTGGCTTTGGGTTGTTCAACGCGGTCGGCCAGGCCCACAGCCTGTATCACAGAAAGCGGGTGCGCGCCCGGATCACCATCCCGGATCTCGGCGAGAAGCCGCGCGTGATTCGCAGCGCTCAGCTCAGCCAGCTCCGACTGGAGCCGGTGGGCACCGACGACTTCAAGATGCGCGTGGCGTACGAATCCGATGACAAGTACTCGCTGATGTCGCACCGGGATACCTTCCGCTTCATCGACGCGAAGAGCCCCATCGTCGAGCTCACGGGTGACGAAGCAATCCGCATGGCGGCCAAGCTCCTGCCGGTCGTCAACAGCAAGGGAGGCAAGGCCCGCGACGTGCAGTCCGCGGTGGGCGTGCTCGAATCGGCGCCGGATCCACGCGCGGTGTTCGCGCGGGTAGCGCGCCCCGGAGGCGACTGGCCAGTGGGCGCGCCGAATGTCATGTCACTGCCGATCGAGCTGCGCCTCGCCCTCGAGATGGCGTCGAACGAGGAGAGCGAGCGTCGTGCGCTCGAAGGCGAACTGTCGGTGCTGGAAGCCGCCTGGAAGGAGGCAGAGGAAATCGCCGCGATCTCCGATGACCTGCTGCTCCCGGACAAGATCCGGAAGATGTTCGCGCGCTAGACTCCGGAGATCCCGAACTTCACCCGCGCCGCGCCGGTGACGATGCGCGCCACTTCCTCGACGCCCAGTCGCCCGCTGTCCAGGCAGAGGTGATAGTTCTCGATCGCGCGCCAGTCACGCCCCCAGTGCCGCTTCACGTACTGCTGGCGATTGCGGTTCTCCTCATCTGCCATGCGCGCCGCCTCGGCCAGGCTCACGCCGCGAGACTCGGATAGCCGCGCCGCGAGCGCTTCGGGCGACGCGAAGCAGAACACGTGCAGCGCGTCCGCCCGGTCGGCCAGCACGCACTGCGTGCCGCGCCCCACCAGAACGGCGGGCCCGCGCTGCACCGCCTCCGTCACCACGCGCCGCGTCATCGCGAGCACCTGCTGCTCGCTGGGTGATGGCTGCGCGTCCCGCGCCATCGGCGAGAATGACTCCGGTGCGCCGAGGAGCATCGCGTTGGCCAGGCGCTCCGCCAGCGACGTCACGCGTTCGTCGCGCGCGGTCACCTGCTCGCGCGTGACCGACAGTCGCGCCGCCACCTCATCCACCACCGCGTTGTCGAGCAGGGGCCAGCCCAGTGCCTCGGCGACCCGCAGGGCAACTTCCTCTCCGCCGGCCCCGGACATCCGGCTCACCGTCACGATTGCCATCAGGCCAGCGTCCGCACGCGCACGTGCTCAACGATGCCGAAGCCGAGCGCGTCCCACGCGCGGCTGGCGAGCGGGTTGGTGGAGACGTTGTGGAGGCGCATCTCGTCCAGGCCGCGATGCTTCGCCCAGTCCACGGCGCGGGCGAAGAGCGCGCGCAGGATCCCGCGCCGCCTGGCCCGCGGGATCACGTACACCGACGACACGTAGCAGTACTTCGGCGGGTCGAGCAGGGGAGAGTTCAGCGATTCCACGCAGCGGAGGATCCCGATGATGTCGTCGCGCTCGCAGAAGACGAACACCGCCTCGTTGGTGGACTGGAGCTGCTGTGCGTAGAGGTCGCGCGCCCGCTCCTCCGCATCCGGGCGCAGCCGCCCGTAGAGCGGATGCTCCGGATGCTCACGCAGCAAGGCCAGCCGCAACGCGACGACGGCGTCCAGGTCGCGAAGGGTGGCCTGCCGGATCACGCGTTGTTGCCGAAGAAGTCCTCGTTGTTGCGCCGCCGCTTTTCCGGCAGGGCGCGGCCGTACTGCCCGCCGTCGGAGCGCGCGAGCCGCTTGCGGGCGACGAGCGCCTCGAGCACGAGCTCGCACGCCGCCACCGTCTCGCCGGCGTCGCCCTCCTCCGCCAGCGCGGTGAGGCGCACGATCCGGATGAGGTCGGGCACGATGTTGAACGCCTCCTCCATCGCGCGGGCAGTGGAGTCGTCGGTCACCTGCAGCGCACCGCCCTCGTCGAACCACATCACGATCTCGTCGGTGTCGATCCCGCCGGCCCGCTCCTCGAAGGTGCGGTCGGCCGCGCGACGGATCAGCTCGCGCGCGATCACGCCGCCGCCCACCAGCTCTCCCTCGTACTCGAGCTCGATCTTGCCGGTGATGGCGGTGAGCGCGGCGTAGAGGTCCGACAGCCGCGGGACGACTTCCTCCTCGTTGTTCGTCACGGCCCGTCGCTCGGCGTTGGACACGACGTTCTCGAGCAGCGTGATCGGCATGCGCTGCGACACGCCCGAGCGCTTGTCCACGCGCCGGTCGGCGCGCGCCTCGAAGGCGACACGCTCGACGACCTCGGAGACGATGGCCGGCACGCGCACCGGGCGATGCCCGCGCGTGATCCACGACTCCTGCGCGGTGATCGCCATCCCGAGCTCCACCGTCTCGGGATAGTGCGTCACGATCTCGGAGCCGATGCGGTCCTTGAGCGGCGTGATGATCTTGCCGCGCGCCGTGTAATCCTCGGGGTTCGCGGTGAAGCAGAGCTGGACGTCGAGCGGCAGTCGCACCGGATAGCCCTTGATCTGGACGTCGCCCTCCTGCATCACGTTGAACAGTCCCACCTGCACCTTGCCGGCGAGGTCGGGCAGCTCGTTGAGCGCGAAGATGCCGCGATTGGCGCGCGGCAGCATGCCATAGTGAATGGTGAGCTCGTCGGAGAGCATGTGCCCGCCGCGCGCCGCCTTGATCGGGTCGAGGTCGCCGATCAGGTCGGCGATGGTGACGTCAGGGGTCGCGAGCTTCTCCACGTAGCGGCTGTCCCGCTCCACCCAGGCAATCGGCGTCTCGTCGCCCATCTCCTCGATGAGCAGCTTCGAGTAGCGCGAGATGGGCGCGAACGGATTGTCGTTCACCTCGCTCCCGGCGACGATGGGCATTGCGTCGTCGAGCAGCGTGACGAGCGCGCGCAGGATGCGCGACTTCGCCTGCCCGCGAAGGCCGAGGAGGATGAAGTTGTGCCGGGAGAGGACCGCGTTGACGATTTGCGGCATGACGGTGTCCTCGTAGCCGATCACGCCGGCGAAGAGGGGCCCGCTCATGCAGAGCCGCCGCAGCAGGTTCTGCCGCATCTCGTCCTTCACCGAGCGCAGGGCGAGCTCGGGTACCCCGTGCGGGGAGCGCTTGAGCGCCCCCAGCGTGACTGGAAATGCAGACGACACGTCGGCTCCGTTGGGCTATGGGTTCATAGTACGAACGGGTCCGCGGTTTCGTAAGTTCGCACGGCTTCCTTCCGCAGGCAAAAGCAACTGCCTTTAGCCGCGGACGAGCGCGAACGAGCGAGGAGGAAAAGAGGTTTCTTTTTCAGCTCTCGGCAGTTCTCGGCGCTCGTCCGCGCTCGTCCGCGGCAAGATCTGTTGCAGTTGCTTTTGCGTGATAACCGCTCAGACAGCCGCAGATACCTCCACCAGGTTGTCATAGAACACCGGCCCCTCACCCATGTCGGTCGTTCGCTGCGACGTGGTGTCGTTCGCGTTGTGCCCGTCGGGCGACAGCTTCGACCACCAGATGCTCGGTGCCCACACCACCCCCTCGCGGATCTTCTCCTCCACCCGCGCCTTCGCGTTGAACGCGCCGCGGTCGTTGTGCACCGTCACCATCATCCCCGGCGCGATGCCGCGCGCCTCCGCGTCGCGCGGGTGCAGCAGGCACTCCGGTTCGCGCGCGCCGCGCCGCAGCGAGTCCACGTTCACGAACGTCGTGTTCAGGAACTGGTGCGCCGGGCTCGAAATCAGTGTCAGCGGGAATCGGCGCGCCAGTTCGGGCGAGCTCTCCAGCGACTCGTACGGCGCCGTGAATGAGGGCAGGGGATCGAGCCCCATCTTCGCCATGCGTTCCGACACGAACTCGCACTTGCCACTCGGCGTGGAGAAGCCGCCCTCGGCGTAGGGCAGGTAGGGCGTGGGCACGTTCAGCCGCATCCACCCGCGCTCGAGCAGGGCGTCGAGCGTCACTCCCTGGATCTTCTTCGCATTTCCCGAGAGCGCCTGCCCGATCATCGCCAGGTCATCGTCGGCGAAGCAGGAATCGGTCATCCCCATCGCCGCGGCCAGGCGACGGAAGATCTCGCTGTTCGGCAGCGACTCGCCGATCGGCTCGATGGACGGGCGGTTCAGCGACACGTAGTGGTGCCCGTATGCGAGGTGCAGGTCCCAGTGCTCGAGCTGCGTAGTGGCGGGGAGCACGATGTCGGCGTAGTCGGCGGTGTCCGTCATGAAGTGCTCGAGCACCACCGTGAACAGGTCCTCGCGCTCCATGCCGCGCCGCACCGCGCCGCGATCGGGCGCCACCGCGGCAGGATTGGAGTTGTACACGACCATCGCGCGCACCGGTGGACCACCCACGCCCGCGTCCGGCAGCGTGAGCGCGTCGCCCAGGCGGATCATGTTCACGGTGCGCACCGGCGGGGACAGGTCCGGACGCTCGAGCGCGGCCTTGTCGAACTGGAAGTTCGCGCTGGTGGAGAGCTGGACGCCGCCGCCCGCGCGCCGCCAATGCCCCGTGAGCGCGGGCAGGCACGCGATGGTGCGCACCGCCATGCCGCCACCCGCATGACGCTGCAGCCCGTAGTTCACGCGCAGGAACGCAGCCTTCGCGCGCCCGTACTCCTCGCCCAGCCGCACGATGGTGTCCGCATCCACGCCGGTGATCTCCGCCACGCGCGCCGGCGTGTACTCGCGGGCGCGCTCGCGCAGCTCGGCCGCGCCCAGCGTGTAGAGTGCGACGTACTCCTCGTCGACCAGTCCCCGCTCGAAGAGCACGTGCATGATTCCGAGCGCGAGGGCAGCGTCGGTGGATGGCTTGATGCCGATCCACTCGTCGCACTGCTCGGCGGTGCGCGTGCGGATCGGGTCGATGGCGATGATGCGCGCCCCGCGCGCCCGCGCCTGCAGCACGAAGGGCCACATGTGCGGGTTCGACGTGAGCGTGTTCGTCCCCCAGAGGATCACCAGGTCGCTCTCGGGGATGCCCTCCGCATCGGCGCCGATGTTCGCGCCCACGGTCATGCGCATTCCCACGGTGCCGGCCATGGAGCAGATGGTGCGATCGAGCTTCGACGCGCCCAGCTTGTGGAAGAAGCGCCTGTCCATGGACGAGCCCTGCACCATGCCCATGGTGCCCGCGTACGAGTACGGCAGGATCGCCTGCGGCCCATCGGGTGATCTCGCGATGTCGCCCAGTCGTTGCGCGACCTCCTCGATCGCCGCGCTCCAGCTGATCGGCTCGAAGCGTCCGCTGCCCTTGGGGCCACTGCGACGCATGGGCTGCAGCAGCCGGTCGCGATGGTACGTGCGCTCGATGTAGCGGTTCACCTTGGCGCAGAGAAAGCCATTGGTGAACGGGTGCTCGGGGTCTCCCGCCACCTTCACGGCGCGACCGTTCTCCACGGTCACGAGCATCGCGCAGGTATCGGGGCAGTCGTGTGGGCAGGCGCCGCGCACGACGCCGGTGAAGAGGGACGCGGTCATGACCGGAAGGTAGACATTTTTTCGGACGACGTGCGGACGAGGCTGCCAGTCAGCCGCGCCCGCTATGCAAGTGCTTGTGAGCGAACTGTTTAGGCCAATTTGGACCGGCCTTGGCCCAACATGGCACAAGCGGCGTGAACCGAAGCGAAGGAAAACGTTGCGGCCGTGAGACTTGGGCCGCTCCCCACGCTCTTGACAGCGCGCCCTTTCGCCGTAAGTTGTAACGCTGATCCGAGCACTCGGAAGTGTGCGCGGAACCTACGCGTTTGTCACCGACTGAACCCCACTCAGGAGAATTTCATGAAGCGCCTGGCCCTCGTTGCCGCCGTGCTCGCGGTCGCCGCCTGCTCTGCCGAGAAGACCGAAAACAAGGACACCGCCACCCCCGCGATGGCACCGGCCCCCGCGCCCGCCGCGATGGACACCGGCATGAAGATGGCCGATTCCTCCAAGATGCTGGATTCGACCCACAAGATGATGGACTCCACCAAGAAGATGATGGATTCCACCAAGAAGATGGTTCCGCCCGCCACGAAGAAGCCGTAACACGCTTTTTCTCCGCTTCATGAAAGGAAGGGCGCGACTCAATGTCGCGCCCTTCTTTCGTTGGCCCACCACCGAAACGCCTCCGGTATCGCCTCGCATGGACGCACCGGCGGATCCCATCCCAGCTCGCGCCGCGCACGCTCGCTCGAGAACGGGTTGTCGCGCGACAGGAAGTCCACCGTCTGCGCGCCCACGGCGCTGAACCTTCCGCCGAGCAGCAGGTCGCTCACCACTGACAGCGCACCCATTCCCGCGCGCACCAGCGACACCGGCAGCGGAATGAAGCGCAGCCGCTTCCCCATGCCCTGGGCCGCCAGCTCGAAGAACTCGCGAGCGGTGGTGTCGAAGTCGTTCGCCAGGTTGTACGCCTTGCCGCCCGCCTGGCTGGTGACCGCCGCCCGCACGATGCCGTCAGCCACGTTCGCTGCATGCACGATCGGCATCACCGAGCGCCCGCCGCCCAGCAGCGGCGCAACGCCCTTGCTCACGAGTCCCCCGATCTTCGGCACGAACGCGCGGTCGCGCGGGCCATAGATCACGTCGGGGCGCACCGCGGTCGCCCAGAGCCGTCCCTGTGCATGCGCCGCGAGCACGAGCGCCTCGCTGTCACGCTTCGAGCGCGCGTACAGCCCGCGCTCCGGCAGCGGGGTGAGCGGCGTCTCCTCGTCGGTCGGGCCAGTGCCCGAGTAGCGCGCATCCGGCCCATACACCGCGACGCTGCTCACCATCACCATGCGCGCTCCCGCGTCCGCGGCCGCGTCGATCGCGATGCGCGTGCCCTCGATGTTGGTCGTGCGAAACTCCTCCCAGCCGCCCTTCGCGAGGACCGCCGCCGCGGCGTGCACCATCACCTCCTGGCCGCGCGCCGCGCGAGCGAACGATTCGGCGTCCAGCACGTCGCCGCGCACCAGCTCCACGCCGCGATCGGAGAGCCACCTCGCGTCCGCGCTGCCCACGTCGCGCACCATCGCGCGAACCTGCCAGCCATCGGCCAGCATGCGCTCCGCCACGTGCGAGCCGAGCAGCCCGGTCGCACCGGTGATGAGCGCAGTCGGCACGGCTAACCCTCCCCGTCCACCGCGAAGGGCACCGGCACCACGTCGACGCGCATGTCGCGCTCCTCCCCACCCTCCCATCGCGCGTGGAGGGAGGTGCCCGGCTCGACCTCCCGGCGCACCATGCCGAGCCCGATCCCACCCAGCGTGGGCGAGCTCACCGCGCTTCGCACGTCTCCCACGGCCTTGCCCTCATCGTCCACCAGCGTGGCGCCGGGTGGCGGCGCTTCCATGCCTGCCACGCGCAGCCCGCGCAGGTGACGGTTCACGTGCCCGCGAAAGTGCACGCGCGCCACGACTTCCTGCCCGGTGTAGCAGCCCTTGGTGTACGAGATGGCCTGGAGCTCGTCCATGTTCGCTTCCTGCGGGAGCGTCGTGTCGTCCATGTCGATCCCGAACTCGGGCCGGCCGGCCTCCACGCGAGCCACCTCCCACGCGATCATTCCCGCCGGCGTGGCGCGGGCCGCGATCGAGCGCTCGCGCATCAGGGCAATGGACGACTCGCTGCCGAACAGGTCGAAGCCCTCGTTGCCGAGCTCCGGCACGTGCGCGATGCGAACCACCTCGCCATCCACGATGGACTCCGCAAAACCGTACGCCGGAAGGAGCGCCAGTGCGCTGCCGCTCACGCCGGTCATCTGCTCCACCACGTGCCGCGCCTGCGCGCCGAACACTCCGATCGAGCGCGTGGTGGCGGACACGTCGCGGTAGGGCGCCATCCGGGGATTGATGTACTTCTTCACCACCGCCATCCATCCGTCGAACGCGCGCGCCGGCGCATCCACCAGCAGTCCGTCGCTCGTGTTGAACACGCGCAGGTCCGCCACGATCCGCCCCTTGGCGGTGAGCGCCACGGCGTAGCAGCCATGCCCCGGTGCCAGTGACGACACGTCATTCGTCACCAGGCCGTTGAGCATTCCCGCCGCCGCGGGACCCGAGAGCACCATGCGACCGCGATGGCTGCGGTCCACCACGATCGCATGACGGCGATACGCGTCGTACTCGGCGCCGGGGTCTCCGTACGAGAGCGGCACGCGATCGAGCACCGCCGCGGCGGGGTCGTGCCGCACGAGCGCGCCGCCGGCGCTCACTGCTGCTCCTCCGAGATCGGCGACAGCACGCTCTCGACGTCGGCCAGCGTGCACCCCTCGAGGCTCGGGAGGAGCGCATTGGCTTCCATCGCGCGATGCGCGGGGATCGATCCCACCGCCACGCAGCGGATGCCGGCGCTCCGCGCGGCACGAATGCCGCTCAGCGCGTCCTCGAGCGCAACCACGTCCGCCGCTGCGAGCGGTCGCCTGGCGCTCAGCCTCGCGAGCGCCCGCAGATGCCCCTCGGGCGCGGGCTTGGCGTCGCGCACATCCTCGGCGCTCACGATGGTGGTGAAGAAGGCGGTGGCGTCGGCCAGGTCGAGCACCATCTCGACGAATGGGCGCCGCGCCCGCGTGACGAGCGCGATCGGGACGCGCGCCGCCGCTTCCTCGAGCAGCGCCCGCGCGCCGGGAACCAGCGTCACCCCGCGCGCGGCGCGCTCGCTGAACGCGCGATCCGCACGGAGCGCCAGCAGCTCGATGGCGGTGGCGTCGTGCTCACCGGGCAGGCGCGCGGCGATCGCGCCGGCGGCCTCGAAGGGCGCGAGCCCGTCTGCAACGTCGGTGAACGTCCCCTCGTCGAGCGTGTGCCCGTCTTCCGCCAGCACCGTCCGCAGCGCATGAAACCGTGCAGCCCGCGTGTCGACCAGCACTCCCTCGAGCTCAAGCAGCAGCGCCGAGACCATGGGTGGTAACTAATGGGTTCGGGGGCGGGAAAGAAGTGGCGCAGCAGCACCACTGCATCACTGCACCACCGCATCACTCTTCAGGGCGTACGAGAGATCGAGGAGTTCCACGGGATGCACCCCCCGCTGCTTCATCCCCGCCTGCCGCATCCCGGCGCCGATCTGCATCAGGCACCCGGGGTTGCCGGTCGCCACCAGGTCGGCGCTCGTATCCGAGATGTGCCGCAGCTTGGGCGCGAGCACCGCGTCCGACGTACCCGGCTCCACCAGGTTGTAGATCCCGGCGCTGCCGCAACACTGGTCGCTGTCCACCAGCGGCACTGGGTCGAGCCCGGGGATCGCGCGCAGCAGCTGCATGGGCGGCAGCGCCACGCGCTGCGCATGCAGCAGGTGGCACGGCGCGTCGTACGTCACCCGCTGGGAGATCGGCGCGCCTTCCGCCGGCCCGGCCACCGCGAGTAGCTCGCTCACGTCACGCACGCGCGCCGACATCACCCGTGCGCGCTCGGCCCATTGCGGGTCGCCCGCCAGCAGCTGGCCGTACTCCTTCATCATCGCGCCACAGCCGGCCGCGTTCACGGCGATGAAGTCGACGCCGGACTGCTCGAATGCCGCGATGTTCTCGCGCGCCAGCCTGCGCGCCGTGTCGGCCTCGCCGGCATGCGCGTGCAGGGCGCCGCAGCAGCGCTGACCCGCCGCGGGCTCCACACGGTAGCCGTTCATGCGCAGGGTGCGATCGGTCGCGCGATTCACGTGCGCGTACAGGCCCTGCATCACGCATCCCTCCAGGATCGCCACGCGCTCCCGGCCGCCCTGCGCTATCGGATAATCGCGCTCGCCCACCGCCGGCTCGGTGGACGCGAGCATCGCCATGCTGAATCCTGCCCGGCCCGGCAGCCGGCCGAGCACTCGCGGCAGGCGCGTCGCACGCATCATCCGACCGGCGCTCATCGCCAGCGCGAGCAGCACTCGATTCGCGAACACGCCGAGGATCAGCCGTGCCACGAGCGCAAGCGGCCGGCGCTCGAGCAGCGTGGCACGCGCCGCCTCGAGCAGGTGGCCGTAGGGCACGCCCGAGGGACACGCCGTTTCACACGCGCGACAGCCCAGGCAGCGGTCGAGGTGCGTGCGCACGTCGCTGTCGTCGAGGCCAAGCGAGCCCTCCACCAGCCCGCGCATCAGCACGATGCGCCCCCGCGGGCTGTCGTTCTCGTCTTCCAGCGCGAGGTACGTGGGGCACGACTGCAGGCAGAAACCACAATGGACGCAGGCGTCGATCCCCGCGCGCGCATCGGCGAGCGGCGTGCCGGGGATGGCGCACATCGAGTCGAGGTCGCGCGTGGTGGTCGCGTCGCTCATGCGGGTTCTCCCCAGATGCCGGGGTTGAGGATGCTTCCGGGGTCGAAGCGCTCCTTGATGCCGCGCGAGAGGCCATCGCCCAGCGCCGAAGGCGCCAGCGTGGTCCACAGTGCGGCGGGCAGCCGCTCGAATATCGCGCGCATCCGCTCGCTCGTGAGCGCAGCGAGGCGCGCGGCCAGGTCGCGCTCCCACTGCAGGTCCCCCTCGCCGGGCTTCGGGAACACGAGCCGCACCACGCCCCGCACGGGCTGCGCGCTGCACCACGCGCCGGTGAACGACGCCGTGAGCGCGCACGCCAGCTTCCACGTGCGCGGAAGCTCCGAGGGCAGCGTCGATATCCGGACGATTGCCGCGGCGTGATCGTCCGCTGCGCGCAACGCAGCCCAGCGATCCACTTCCTCATCTCGCGCCGCGCCACCCAGCGCCGCGAGTGCAGAGCGCTGCGCGTTCACCGCAAGCTCGCTCCCGGTCAGTCGCACCAGCAGCACCTCCACTCCACCGAAGCCGAGCCGCTCCGACAGGCGCGGCGAGAGCAGCTCCGCTGCGGCCGGCAACGGGGCAAGGCTGCGAATGCCTGCCGCGCCAGCGCCGGCGTCGAGCGGGAGCGCGATGGTGACGTCGCGCTGCGGCAGTGCCCTCAGGCGCAGCGTGACCTCCGTGATTGCGCCGAGCGATCCCCACGAGCCGGTCACCAGGCGCACGAGGTCGAAGCCCGCCACGTTCTTCACCACGCGCCCGCCCGCCTGCACCACGAGCCCGGAGCCCGACACGAATTCACAGCCCAGCGTCATGTCGCGCGGCGTTCCATAGCCCGTGGCGAGCGGGCCACTCGAGCCGGTTGCGACGATTGCCCCCACTGTCGCGTGGTCGGTGCCGTATGGGTCGAGCGGCAGCCATTGCCGCGCCGCGCCCACCGTGTCGGCGACTTCCCGGAGGGTGGTGCCCGCGCGCGCCGTGATGGTCAGGTCGCCCGGCTCGTACGCGGTGATCCCGCGGTTCTCCGCCAGCTCCAGGCGCGAGCTCGCGCGCACCGGACGGTTGGCATCCAGCCACGCGCCACCGGACACGAGGCGGAGCGCATCACCGCTCGATCGCGCATCCGCAAGCGCTTCCGCCACCCGCGCGGTGTTCACTGCGCGGACTTCGCCATGCGCCATTCCCTGCACGAATGCAGGGGCACCACCTTGCCCGGGTTCGAGCGGCGATCGGGATCGAAGACGTCGCGCAGCGCACACATGGCGGACAGCGTGTCTGCGCTGAAGAGGTCTTCCATGTAGTCCAGCTTGTCGATCCCGATCCCGTGCTCCCCCGTGATCGTGCCGCCCGCCGCCACGCAGGCACGCATGATCTCGCCCATCGCCAGGTGCACGCGCGCCGTTTCGTCGGCATCACCCGCATCATACGGAATGTTCGGGTGCAGGTTGCCGTCGCCGGCGTGGAACACGTTGCACACCTTCACCCGGTGTCGCGCGCCGATCTCCGCAATGCGTTCCAGGATCGCCGGGAGCTTCGTGCGCGGCACCACCGCATCCTGCACCACCAGGTGCGGCGAGATGCGCCCCATCGCGCCGAACGCCTTCTTCCTCCCCTGCCAGAGCCGCGCACGCTCGGCGGGATCGCTGGCGACGCGCACCTCGCGCGCGCCGTGCGCCATGCAGATGGACGCGATGAGCGCCGCCTCCTCCGCCAGCCCCGCCTCGGCGCCATCGAGCTCGATCAACAGCACGGCCGCGGCGTCCGTCGGGTAGCCCGCCGCATAGATCGACGCCTCGACCGCGCGAATGGTCGGGTTGTCCATCATCTCGAGCGCTGCCGGGATGATGCCCGTGGCAATCACCGAGGACACGCTCTGCGCGGCATCGTCCATGGACATGAAGTCCGCGAGCATGGTGCGCACCGACTGGGGGTCGCGCGACAGCTTCACGGTGACGTCGAGCGCCACACCGAAGCAGCCCTCGCTCCCCACGAACGCGCCGAGCAGGTCGAGCCCATCCGCCTCGCCACTCGCGCAGCCGAGCGTCGCGATCTCGCCGGAGGGCAGGGCCACGGTGCATGCCACCACGTGATTGAGCGTCACGCCGTACTTGAGGCAGTGCGGACCGCCCGCATTCTCCGCCACGTTGCCGCCGATGGTGCATGCGGCCTGGCTGGACGGATCGGGCGCGTAGTGAAGTCCATGCACCGATGCGGCGCGGGTCAGCGCAGCATTCACCACCCCGGGCTCCACCACCGCGAGCCCGTTCTCCGCGTCGATCGAGATGATGCGCGACAGGCGATTGAGGCCGAGCAGCACCACGCCGTCGGCGAGCGCCCCGCCCGACAGCCCGGTGCCCGCACCGCGCGCCACGAACGCGACGTTCGCCTCGGCGAGCACGCGAACCACCGACAGCAGTTCCTCGCGGGTGCCGGGAAACACGCCGAGTGACGGCAGCTTGTTGTACGACGGCAGGCCATCGGCGGCATACGTCACGAGCTCGCTGCGGCGGCGCAGCACGCGCCTCGCTCCCACCACCTGCTCCAGGCGCTCGATCAGCTCCATGCCGAAAGCTACGCCCCGGCCACCAGCAGCGCAGCCGAGCGAAGCGCGTACTCGAGTGGCGAGGGCATGCGCACGATCTCGCCATCGAGCGCCAGCGTGTCGTGCCGCTGCTCGATGGTGCAGCGGGACACGATGAAGCTGTCGAGCTCCGGGGTGCGCGCGGCCGCCCAGATGCCGCGCGACGCTGCGGCAAAGGCCACGGCCAGGTAGCCGAGCCGCGCGCGACCGCGGATGACCATCACGTGCAGGCCCTGCCGCCCGCCCTCCACCCTGTCGCCCACCGCCGGGATCTTCATCTCGCGCTCGCCCACGCCGATGAACACCAGGGGCGTGACGTACCTGCTGGCGACGCCATTCACCTCCAGCTGGAGCACGAACGGCTGCAGGCGCGCGAAGGTGACGACCGCCGCAACGAGCGTGGCGAAATGGTAGCCGAGCTTCCCCTCGTATTTCTCGCGCCGCCTGACGAAGTTCGCGTAGGCGCCCACCGAGCTGGTGTTCAGGAAGATTCGTCCGTTGCACTCGGCCACGTCCATCGGGCGGGCGGGGGCGTCGCGCGCCACGCGCACCGCGTCCGCGAGTGACTCGGGAAGCTTCACGAACTTCGCGAAGTGGTTGAGCGTGCCGGCCGGGACGATGCCGAGCTCGATGCCGTGCTGCACCGCCACGTTGGCGGCGCTGCCAATGGTGCCGTCCCCGCCGGCGACAATGATGCGACGCGCGCCGGCATCTATCGCCTTGAGCATCTCCGCGGCGAGCTGCGCCGGTTCCACAACGCGCAGGTCGATCCCACCCACGTCGCGCACGGCGGCCTGCACCTCTTCCAGGCGCTCGGACTTGCCGTTCACGAAGGCGATCACGGGCTCGGCCATGCGATGCCGGTTCGGGTCACGTTTCTGCGGCGAGCGAGACGGTCGCCTTCCGCTCCAGGTTGCCCCATCCGACCACGCGCCCACGCACCGCTGCGATGAACGACTTCACCACCACCCAGTACATGACCTGCCGGTACGCGAAGCGCTGCAGCACGATGAGCCAGGTGAGCGACTTGTCCTCGCCTGGCTCCATGAGGAACGCGAGCATGCTCGCGCCCCAGTCCACCACCAGGAAGACCACGTAGTAGGTCATCACCTGCGAGAGGTTGGTCAGGGCATACGTCGAGCCATGCTGTTCCCACGTGGACCAGACGGACACCAGGCTCCAGACGAAGAGCAGGTCCGCAAGCGGCGAGATGGCCGGCAGCAGGAGCTGAAAGAGCCAGACGTTGGGCAGCCCGATCGACCCAAGTGCGCCGTACCGCGGCCGGAACAGCGCGTCGCGATGCTTCCACGCACACTGCAGGGTGCCGAACGACCAGCGAAAGCGCTGCCTCGCGAGCCCCCTCAGCGTGTCGGGCGCCTCGGTATAGGCCACGGCCGCGTCGGCGTATGCCACCTGGTAGCCGGCGCGCCGCACCTCGAGCGTGAGGTCCTGATCCTCGGCCAGGGTATCGTCGCGAAATCCACCGAGCTGCCGAATGAGGTCGCGACGCCACGCTCCCACTGCGCCGGGCACCACCGTGATGCAATTCAAGAGGCTGAAGGCGCGCCGGTCCAGGTTCTGGCTGGTCACGTACTCGAGCGCCTGCCAGCGCGTGACGATGTTCACGCGGTTGCCCACCTTTGCGTTGCCGGCCACGGCGCCTACGCGGGCCTTGCTCAGCGGCTGCACCAGCTCGCGGACGGTGTCGGGCGAGAAGATCGTGTCGGCGTCGAGCGCCACCACGATCAGGTGGCTGGCGCGCGTCAGCCCCACGTTGAGCGCGCTCGCCTTGCCGCCGTTCGCCTTGCGGATCACCGTGATGCGCGCGTCGCCATCGGCAATGCGCTGCGCCGCGTCGGCGGTGCCGTCGCGCGAGCCATCGTCCACCACGATGACCTCGATGTCGCCGGCGTAGCGCTGCGTGAGCACGCTCTCGATCGTTCGCGCGATGACCTTCTCTTCATTGTACGCCGGAACGAGCACGCTCACCGGCGGTGCGAAGGGCGTTGGCGTCTCGAGCCGCTGGTGCTCGAGCAGCCGTTGCACGATGGCGAGCGCGCCGATGATCATGAGGCGCGCGATCCCCAGCACCACCGCGATGGTGAAGAACCAGTAAAGCAGGATCTCGGTGCCGCCGAGCAGCCCGAAGCCCGCCAGCTGCGCCAGTCGGCGGATGCGGCCGAGCGTTGCCAGCGGCGGCATGGCCTGGTCGCGCGTGATGCCGGCCAGGTCCGACACGAGCACCAGCGTGTCGCCGCGCGCGCGCAGCGAGTCGATGATGATGCCGAGGGCCGCGACGGTGCCGGAGCGGTCACCGCCCGAGTCGTGCAGCAGGATGATGTTGCCCTTGGGCCGCTCGCGCAGCACGGTCGCGACGATCGAATCCGGGTCGCTCTCCTGCCAGTCCTCCGAGTCCACGTGCAGGCCGATCGTCCAGTAGCGCCGCCGCGACGCGATCCCCACCGGCACCAGCTCCTCCGCCGTGGTCGGCTCGGCGTCGCCGAAGTACGGCGGGCGAAAGAAGGTGGTCCCGCGATCCACCACCGCCTCGATCACGCGCTCGGTCGCGTCGATCTCGAGCCGCGTCACCACGTCGCGCGTGAGTGCGAGGTTGGGGTGGTTGAAGGTGTGGTTCCCGATCTCGTTCCCCTCGCGGTACATCCGGCGGATGAGCGGGATGTGCGCGTCCACGTTGCGCCCGATCACGAAGAAGGTGCCGTGCACCCCGCGGCTGGCGAGCGTGTCGAGAATGTGCGGCGTCCAGCGCGAGTCCGGCCCGTCGTCGAAGGTGAGCGCGACGCGGTGCTGGTACTGCCCACCGAAGCGGCTGACCACGTACGACACCGGCGTGCGCTCCACGTTCTGCCCCGTGACCTCACCCGACACGGGGTCCACGCGCACCACGCGCGAGCCGTCGGTGGGAAAGGCGGTGATCTGCAGGATCTCGCCGCTCCCCACGATCTCGGGGTAGTAGCCGCTGGGGATGCGGCGCAGGCTGTCGGCCGCGAAGAGGGTGCCGTCCTCGCCGATCGCATTCCAGATCGCGCGATCCTCGCCGCCCAGCCGCCAGATGGCGCTTCCCGCGACGCCAAGCGTGCGCGCGAGCCTGATCTCGTTCCATGCGGTCACCGCGTCGAGGAACCAGATGACGTGGTCGACCGAGTCCGCCGCCTGGTAGGTGAGCAGCGAGTTGAGCGAGGCGCGATCGAAGGTGGGGCGCGCGCCGCTCGCGCGCGCGGCGGCCATCACCTCCTGGAAGGTGATCGCGTCGGCCCCATTGCGCACCGCATAGTCCGCGTCGTTCCAGTCGTAGCCGTAGGCGCCGATCATCAGCACCAGCTTGCTGGCCGGCACTATCGTCACCATGTGCCGCGCGCGCTCCTCGTACCAGCGTTGCGTGGCGATGGGGCCGGGGTCTCCCTTTCCATAGTGCTCGTCGAAGAGCATCGGGAAGAGCCGATCGGTCGCGCCGGCCCAGCGCTTCAGCTCCTCGTCGGAGATGCCGGCGTGGATCGCCGCGGTGGTCAGGCGTCCGGCGCGCGCGAGCTCGGCATGCACGTCGCGCGTGAAGGCGAGCACCGTGTCCGCCAGGTCGGGGGGCACTTCCTCGAAGTCGATGGTGACGCCGGCCAGCCCGTATGTCTCGACCGTGGCGTGCACCTGCCGCAGCGCGCGGGCGCGAACGGCGGGACGCGTGAGCAGCGCGCGCAGGTTCTCCGGGCTCCAGCGCTTCTGCACGGAGTCGAAGTTGGTGATGGACATGAACAGCTGCGGGCGGTGCGCCTCGTCCTCGCGCGCCACCAGCTCGAGCACGCGGCGGTCCACCGAGATGCGGAGCGAGTCGCCGTTCGCGGCGAGGAAGCCCCACTCGCCCACCACCCAGTCCAGCTTCTGCAGGTTGAGCGTGAGCGACGCGAAGGCGTTGTCGTCCCAGTTCACGTAGAAGCCGGCGACGATGGGCTTTCCGGCGCGGCCACCGCGCGTGGTGCGCTGCGTGATGGTGCTCGCCGGAATGGACGCCGCGCGCCGCGCCGGCGTGGTGCCGTACCGGGCCACCGCCGCGCGCAGCTTTCGCTGCAGCGACACGCGCTCGCGCTGCAGCTCGGTGAGCGGCACGCGCGGGTTGCGCTCGGGGCGCAGGCCGGCGGCCGAGGCGGGCGCGCTGAGGCGCACCTCGGGCGGGATGGGCGGAAACACCAGGCTCGCCACGATCACGAGCGCGATCAGCGAGGTGAGGACACCCAGCGCGATCGCCACGCGACGGATGCGTCGCCAGCGCCTGCCGGATTCGTCGATGAAGATTGAGGGGCGTTCGGCCATTCAGCCTGTAAAGATGCGACGGGGGCCACGGGAAAACCCGTGGCCCCCGATTACACCTTTGTGAACCGCGTTCAGGTCGCCCAGTAGGCGGAGAGGGCGCGACCGTCGGGGCTCTCGCGCAGCTTCTCGAAGGCCCGCTCGCGGATCTGGCGGATCCGCTCGCGCGTGACGCCCATGAGCGCGCCGATCTTCTCGAGCGTCATGGCCTCGGCGCCTTCATCCAGCCCGTAGTAGAGGAAGAGGATCTTCCGCTCGCGGGGGGTGAGGTAGCGACGGAAGACGCGCTCGATGAACTCGCGCATCAGCTTGTAGTCGGTGACTTCCTCGATCTCGCTGCCATCCACGCCGGCGAAGCGCTCGCCGAGGGTGGAGGCTTCGCGATCGGAGCGGTCGATGGGGGCATCGAGGGAGACCTCGGTGGCCGCCATCTGCTTGGAGGCGCGGATGACCTCCGGCGTCTCCTCGAGGAGGCGTGCGATCTCGCCCTCGGTGGGATCCCGCTTGAGCACCTGCGCCAGGATGGTCTCGGCGCGCGCGAGGCGGATGAGCTGCGAGTTCTGGTTGAGCGGGATGCGCACGGAGCGCGTCTGCTCGGCCAGGGCCTTCAGGACGGCCTGGCGGACCCACCAGACGGCGTACGAGATGAACTTGACCCCTTGGTCAGGGTCGAACTTGCGAACGGCCTTGAGGAGGCCCTCGTTGCCGATGGCGACGAGCTCGGAGAGGTCGAGGCCGTGGCCCTGATACTTCTTGACGTAGGAGATGACGAACCGGAGGTTGGCCGTCACCAGCCGCTCGGCGGCCTTTTCGTCGCCCTTCTGGGCGCGCCGTGCGAGGCGTCGCTCCTCTTCCGGATCATCGATCAGGGGGAGCTTCTGGATGTCCTGCAGGTACTGGTCGAATGCGGTGGAGGGAGACGAGCGGAAGTAACCCTTGGAGGACCTGGATTCGGTCGCTTGCTCCATACACGCCCCTTTGGAGATCGGCACCAACTGGAAGCGGACCGCGCCGGAGGCGCACGCCCGCACGAACGATCGGACTGCAGGGACGGCCAGTGTAATGTCGGGTTTTTGGGGCGTCAACAGTGGGATACGTCAAGTTGGCGGCGATTGAGGCGTTTACATACGTAACTGCTGGAGTGACAGAGTTTTGGCGGTTACTAAGGATTATTCGCATGAACGTTCGTTTTTCCGGGCAGGATGACCGAAAGAGCGGACTTTGGGCTTTGGGCTCTGGACTTTGGCATTGGCGGCGGCTGGAATCCGGTCGCCCCTGAACGCAAAACGAGCCGGCAGCGAAGCTGCCGGCCCTCCGAATCCCCCAACACCCAAAGCCCAAAGTCCAAAGCCCCCGCCGTCAGGCGGAAGGCGGATCCCTCGGCTTCGTCCGGGACGTTGCCATCAACACCCCGATACCGATCGCGACGATCACTCCCACCACGATCCACATCGTGGGAACGTTCAGCATGAACGCGGCGATCGCCAGTCCGATGATCAGGATGACGAAGCCGATCAGGTACGTCGAGAACGATGACATGGTTTGACGCCGGGTGAAGGACGCTGGTACAGCCTCGCAATAGCAGGGCCAGCAATTACCGTCGCGGCCCCAGGAGCGCGTCGAACGACTCGGCGATGCGCGGGGCAGCGAAGAGCGACGTAACCAGCTCGCGCCCCGCACGCCCCATCCGGCGTCGACGCTCAGGGTCACCCGCCAGCGCCACCAGCGCGCTCGT
Organism: Gemmatimonadota bacterium; assembly: GCA_028287305.1. GTDB lineage: Bacteria > Gemmatimonadota > Gemmatimonadetes > Gemmatimonadales > Gemmatimonadaceae > JAQBPX01. The sequence goes on along the minus strand of JAQBPX010000011.1, from coordinate 88,737 downwards.
CCAGGCTTCCACGTCGCCCGCCGGCAGGAGCACGCCGGTCTCCCCATCGCGCATGCTCTCGGGCACCCCGCCCACGTTGCTGGCGAGCACGGGGATCTCGAACGACTGCGCCTCGATGGAGACTCGCCCGAACGCCTCGTGCCTCATCGAGGGAAACGCGACCACGTCCATCGCAGCATACGCAGAGATGATTTCGGCGCTCCATGGCGCGATGACATGACGATCATGATGCGATGATGTTCGTATACGCTCCTCGATGTCGGCCCCCTCCTCGCCGTGTCCCACCCAAAGCGCACGGATGTTCGCGTCCTGCTTCATGGCCCGCTCGAGCACCTCGGGGAGCATCCGCACGCCCTTCTGCTCGTCGAAACGTCCCAGGTAACCGACGACCACGTCATCGTCGCGGAAGCCGAACTGGCGCCGGCTCGCCGCGCGGAGTGCGGCATCGGGACGAAAGCGGCTGACGTCCACCGGGTTGTAGAGCACCGCGGTCCGGTCGCGCGGCATGCCCCGATTCACCATCCAGTCGCGGAGCCAGTTGCTCGGCAGGAGCACGCGCTCCACCATGAGCGGCAGCACGCGGGCCGCAGTGCGGCTCAGGCGCCGCACGTGGCGAAACACCACGAGCGGGACCCCCAGGGCCGCCGAGACGGTCACCAGCCCCCAGTATTCGTGGGAGAAGGTGCCCACCAGGTGGTCGGGCTTCATGGCGCGAACGGCGCGAGCCACCGCCAGGGTGGCGCGCGGGTCGGCGGCGCGCTTGAAGAAGGCGGGGAACAGCTGCACGCGGCCATCCGCCTCGAGCGCGCGGTGGATGTAGTCGCCGGGTCGAACCACCGCGCCCACGCGATGCCCGGCGTCCGCCATGGCCAGCACGAGGCTCACGAGGTGGCTCTCCGTGCCCCCGGGTCCCGCATTGGTGCCGACGAACAGCAGCGTTCTCATCGCCGCCAGCGAGCGATCAGGGTGCGCCGTTCAGGTCGACGATCGACTTGTTGCCGGGCCCGGGATTCTTGACCACCGGCGCGCGCAGCGTGCTCACGCGAGCGATCAGGGCGTCCACGTTCAGCGTGGCGACGGCCGCACTCCAGCGAAGGCGCGTCGGGCCGCCCTTCGTCGTGGCCGGCGCCGGCGCGGAGCCGCTGAACCAGATCGTCATGTTCTCGCCGCCCTCGTCGAAGGCGAACGTCGAGCGATAGACCGAGCTCGCGAACTGCGCCACTGCCCCATGCTCGAGGATCGGCGACGAGTAGGTGGTCCACGTGACCCCGTCCAGGCTCGTGGCCAGGAACAGGTCGGTGGACATGCAGTCGCGCCCCAGCCGGTAGGCAGCGACGAGCGCGAAGTAGGCGTGCCGGCTCGGCACCCACTGCACGTCGAGGTGCCAGGGCATGTAGCCCGGCTGGCGAAAGCGCGTCTCGCGCGGCTCGCTCCAGCCCAGGCCATCGGTCGAGCGGCGCAGCATGATGCGCGTCACGGGGGCCGAGCAGCCCTTGGAGCCGGCGTCCACTTCCCACAGGCGCCAGTCTTCGTCGGTCGGGCGCGACACGGTCGGCGACACCACGTACTTGCCCTTCATGGAGAAGAGGCGCGCGGAGGCGCTCCAGTGAATCCCGTCGCTGCTCCGCATCAGGCGCACATGGTCGGCCTTGTGCGTCTTCTTCGCGCTCTCGACTTCGCGATAGTAGAGCCACAGCTCGTTGACGGATGCGTTGTAGACCATGTCGGGGTCGGACAGGTACCCGACCTTCGTGCGCGCGAGCGGGTTGGTCAGTCCTTCCGGGACATCCATGGCATCGGCGGCAGCGCCCGCGAACAGCGACGGATTCTCCGTGTCGGTGCTGCTGTTGGGATAGGGCGTGAGCGCCATCCAGAAGCGGCGCGCGTTCCAGCGCTCCGGGAACACGACCACGTCGGGGTGCACGACCTCGCCCGATCCCTCGTACGTCGAGAACTGCAGCGGCAGTGGCGCGCTGGCCGGCGTGAGCAGCGGATCCACGGTGAGGCTCGGCAGCGAGGCCTCGACCGTCGAGGCGCCGGGACCGTCGGCGATGGCCGGAGCGGACAGGCGATCGGCGGAGCAACTCGCGGCCAGGACACCGGCGAGAAGGGCGGCCACGCGTGCGGCGGCGGCAAGGCGGCGTCGCGGGGCGCGACGACTGGGCGTGGAACCGTTCGAGGCGGTCAGCTGCATGACGCTCAGGTGCCCTCCATCACGCGGCGACGCATGACGACGAGGGAGACGGCTACAACGGCCGCCTGGGGAAGGCGGCGGGAAGGTGAAGTAAATATGTCACTCGGTGCCTCATGTGCGCCATGTCACGGCATGTGACAATGCCGTGGACTTCAGCGCGCCACCGACCCGGGAAGTGCCGCTGATCTCGACGCGGGCTTCGGCTCTGCGTCCGCAACGCGCACGAGCACGGCGGTGCCGCGCCGCCGCCCGAACCGGCGCGCCTCGTTGCAGGTGGGCGTCCAGATGTCCAGCCGGTTCCCGTGGATCTTGCCGCCGGTGTCGTCCACCAGGAAACGGCCGAGATACTGCCCGCCTACGTACAGCTCCAGGTACCGCGCCAGCGGGAACATGTGCGGGTCGGCCGCCACGATTCCCGGGCGCACCCAGCGCCCGCGCCGGGTGGTGCCGCTCAGGCAGTACGCCGTGAGCTCCACGGGCACGGGATCCCCGTACCGCACCGGACCCACTGCGCCCACGTGCCAGCTTCGCTCGGCGCCTCGCACCACGACGCCCTCCAGGCGCAGGCTGGCCGTCACCAGCGCCGGCGCGAGCTGCAGCGGCCCGATCGCGCTGGTTCGCACGTGATCGAGCAGCCGAACCGACGCCGCCATCGCGAGGATCGCCAGCGCACCGGTGCCTGCGAGGGTGCGCAGTCGCCGCGCGCTCATGCTTCCGGCCCGGAGAGCACCGCGAGCACCTCGCGCTCGTCAGCCGCGATCCCATAGCCACCGTCGGCGCCGGCCATCGCGCCGATCGCGCTGGGCAGGGCGTACTCTACGCGTCCCTCGCGAGACTTCTTGTCCCCCAGGGTACGCGCCAGCACCGCGTGCGCATCCATCTGCGCCGGCAGGGAATGCGGAAGCCGCGCGGCGCGGACCGCGCCCGCGATCGTGCGCGCCAGGCCACGCTCGGCAACGCCGATCCGCTCGGCGAGCATCGCCTCGAGCACCATGCCGATCGCGATCGCCTCACCGTGCAGCAGCTCGTACCCGCTCTCCGCCTCGATGGCGTGGCCGAGGGTGTGGCCGAAGTTGAGCGTCTTGCGCAGCCCCTGTTCCCGCTCGTCTGCGGTGACCACCGCCGCCTTGATCGCGATGCTCGCGGCGATGATCTCCGAGAGCTCGTCGGCCTGCATCTCGCCCGACGCGAGCGCGGGCGCCGCGGCGCACGCGTGCTCGAAGTGTCGCGCGTCGGAGGTCACGCCGTGCTTGATCATCTCGGCGATGCCCGATCGGCGCTGCCGAACGGGAAGGCTCGCGAGCACGCTGACGTCGGCGATCACCAGCGACGGAGGATGGAACGCGCCGACCAGGTTCTTGCCCGCCATCGTGTCGACGCCCGTCTTGCCCCCCACGGACGCATCCACCATCGCGAGCAGCGTGGTGGGGAGCTGCACCACCGGCACGCCGCGCATGTAGGTGGCCGCCACGAAGCCGGCCAGGTCGCCCACCACGCCGCCGCCGAGCGCGATGATCGTGGTGTCGCGACCGCATCCGGCGGCGAGGAGGTTGTCGGTGAGCATCATCCAGCTCTCGCGCGACTTGTGCACCTCGCCCGCGGGAATGGCGGCCAGCAGGGATCGTTCGGCGCCGAGCGAGCGGCCCACGTGGCGCGCGTAGAGCGGCGCGACCACGTCATCCGAGATCACGGCGTAGCGATGCGCGGGCGCCGCCTCGCGCACGAGCGCGCCCACCTCCGCCAGGAGGCCGGCACCGATGAGCACGCGATAGCCGGGAAGGCTGACCGCGCGCGCTTCGCTCACCACGTGACTTCCCCTGCGCCGGCGCGCCTGTTCGCGACGCGCGCGAGGGTGAAGAGCAGGTCGGAGAGGCGATTGAGGTACACGACCACCACCTGCGGAATTTCCGTGTCGCCCTGCAGCTGCACCACGCGCCGCTCGGCGCGGCGGCAGACGGTGCGGGCGACGTGCAGGGCGGCGGCCTTGGGCGTGCCGCCGGGCATGATGAACGCCTTGAGCGGCTCGAGCTCCGTGTCGCCGCGATCGATGGCGTGCTCGAGCTCCGCGATGCGCACCTCGTCGACGCGCGCCTTCTCGAGGTGCTGCTTCATCTTGTCCAGGTCCGGCGTGGCGAGCAGCGCGCCGATGGCGAAGAGGTCGCGCTGGATGGGCGCGAGCACTTCATCCACGCGCGGCATGGACTCGATGGAGCGCGCGAGCCCGAGGGCCGCGTTGAGCTCGTCCACGTCGCCGTAGGCTTCCACGCGCGGGTGGAACTTGGGCACGCGCCCCCCGCCGAAGAGCCCTGTGTCGCCCGCGTCGCCAGTCCTGGTGTAGATCTTCATCCCGCAATTTATCCGAACAGGCGCGACAGGAAGCTGCGGCTGCCGCGCGGCGGCTCGACGAAGGCGCCCTTCAGGTTCTTGAAGCTCGTGCGCTCCTCGCGCGTGGGCGGCGCGTACTGCGTGGGGAACAGGTTCGCGAGGTGCGCCTGCAGGCGGTCGGGCGACGCGCTCTCGTGCTGTCGCACGATCCAGCCGTCGAGCGCGGCGCCGAGCGCGGCGGCGTTCGTGCGGCGGCTCGGCGTGCGATGCAGCGCGCTCTGGAGGATCTGCTCCAGTTCGCGATCGAGGTCCGTGACGTGCGCGCGCAGGTTGGGCAGCGGGTCGAGCGCGACCTCCCGCACCATCAGGCTCGTGACCTCTTCATGGAAGAGCGGCGAGAGCGCGAGCAACTCGTACAACACCACGCCCACCGCGAACACGTCGCTGCGCGCGTCCACGGTGGTGCCGAGCACCTGCTCGGGACTCATGTAGTGCTTCTTGCCCATGCGCACTTCGCGCTGCTCGCCGGGATCCACGGAGGTGACGGCCTTCGCGATGCCGAAGTCGCCGAGCTTCACGTGGCCATCCCAGGTGAGGAGCACGTTGCCGGGCGACACGTCGCGATGGACGATGTCGAGGCGCGTGCCGTCGGGGGCGATGAAGTTGTGGGCGAAGTCGAGCGCGCGGCACATGCGGCTCGCGATGTATGCGGCGAGGGTGGGCGGAATGGGACGCCCGATCTCGTAGTGCCGGTCGATCACGCTGCGCAGCGTGGGGCCGGAGATGTACTCCATCGCGATGAAGTACAGCCCTGCGACCTCGCCCAGCTGGTAGATCTGCACGATGTTGCCGTGCATCAGGTTGCCGGAGAGCTTGGCCTCGTCCACGAAGAGCTGGAGGAATTCCTCGCGCTTCGCGAGGTGCGGATGGATCACCTTGAGCGCGATGCGCTTCTGGAACCCCGCCGGACCCAGCTGTTCCGCCTCGTAGACCGCCGCCATGCCGCCCTCCGCGATCTTGCGGAGGAGCCGGAAGCTGCCCGTGTACTGGAGGAGCGGTTCTCTATCCACGCTTGAAGAATCCCGGCTGTCTTACGAACGTTCTGGATGAACTACGAACCCAAGGACATCACGATCATCGGCGGCGGCCCCGCGGGGCTGTTCGCGCTCTTCTACGCCGGCATGCGCGGCGCCTCCGCCCAGGTGGTGGACGCCCTGCCCGAGCCCGGCGGACAGCTCGCCGCGCTCTATCCCGAGAAGTTCATCTTCGACGTCGCGGGCTTTCCCAGGGTGCTGGCGAAGGACCTCGTGAAGTCACTGGCCGAGCAGGCCGCCCAGTTCGGGCAGCCGGTTCACCTGAACCAGCGCGTGACCGGCCTCGAGAAGGACGGCGACCAGTTCGTTCTCGTCACGGAAAACGGGCGATTCGCCAGCCGGGCCATCGTGATCGCGGCCGGCATCGGCGCCTTCTCACCTCGGCGGTTGCCCCAGCAGTGCGCCACCCCATGGTACAACCGGGGGATCTACGACGTCGTCACCGATCCCGAGGCCTATCGCGGCCGGCGCGTGGTGATCATCGGCGGGGGCGACTCCGCCTTCGATTGGGGCACCCAGCTCCTCGATCGCGCCGAGCGCGTCTCGATCGTGCATCGCAGCGACCGGTTTCGCGCCCACGACGCCACGGTGCAGCAGTTTCGCGCCGCCGTCGAGGATGGGCGCGCCGACCTGTTCGTCTTCCACGAACTGCAGGACATCATGTGCCGGGCGAGTGACGATCGCTTCTCGCACATCATGCTGAAGGACGTCAAGGCCAAGACCTCCACTGAGGTCGAGGCCGACGTGGTGCTCCCGATGCTCGGCTTCGTGAGCGACATGGGTGCCATCAATGAATGGGGACTGAACATCGCGAAGGACGAGATCACGGTGAACAGCCTGATGGAGACGGGGCGCGAGGGGATCTACGCGTGTGGCGACGTCACCACGTATCCGGGAAAGCTGAAGTTGATCGCGCAGGGCTTCGGGGAGGCTGCGACCGCCGTGAACCAGGCGGTGCACTGGATCTACCCGGAGAAGAAGGTGGCGCCGGGGCACTCGTCGAACATGGCGATCTTCGGGCAGAAGGACGATTGAACTGCGGTTTGCGGTTTGCGGTGTGCGGTGTGGGGAACTGCAACTGCTGAACTGCTGAACTGCTTTGCCGCGGACGAGCGCGGACGAGCGCCGAGAACTACGGGAGAACAGCAGCAGCATTCGGGTTTTTTCTTCGCGCTCGTCCGCGCTCGTCCGCGCTCGTCCGCGCTCGTCCGCGGCCAAAGTTGTTGTAATGGATTCCTGTAGCTTCGAAACGCTCGCCACGCACGAGTGCGGGCGACGGCGAGTCCGCGGCGAAGGCTGTTTGCAGTGCCGGCACTTCAGCGATGCCCAGCGGCCCACTCGTTCGCTAAGCGCCCGCGCCCCCGCCCGGATGCCGTGCATCGAGCTTCGCCTGGTTCGCCCGCGCCACATCCGAGAGCGACATCCCGAGCGCGTGCGCCGTGACCGCCAGGCACCAGAGCGCATCACCGAGCTCCTCGCGCAACCGGTCATCGCTCACGTCGCGCCCCGCCAGCGCACGCTTCCGCACCAGCCCCAGCACCTCGCCGGCCTCCTCGCTCAAGCCCATCGCCGCGTCGAGCAATCGCTCGCGCCCATCGAGCTTCGCGTTGAGCGTGCGCAACGCCGCCTGTTGAAACTGGTCGAGCGTCAGGTCGCTCATCGGAACGCCACCCGCGGGTCGGTCTTCGCGTACGCCAGGTCGGTGAGCAGGTTCACCAGCACGAAGATCGCGCTCAGGAAGAGCACCGATCCCTGGATGGCCGGCAGGTCGCGCCGCGCGATCGCGTTCACCACGTAGCGCCCCAGCCCCGGCCACGAGAAGATCGTCTCGGTCAGGATGCTCCCCGTGAGGTACGCGCCGAAGTCCAGGCCCAGCACGGTGATGATCGGGATCATCGCGTTCCGCAGCGCATGCCGCATCGTCACCACGCTCTCGCGCACGCCCTTCGCGCGCGCGGTGCGCACGTAGTCGGCCGCGAGCGACTCGAGCATCGCCGAGCGCGTCATGCGCGCCAGGAATGCGATCGAGCGCATGCCGAGCGCGAGCGCCGGCAGCAGCAGGTAGCGCAGCCCGCCGTATCCCGAGGGCGGCAGCCAGTGCAGCGTGACCGCGAAGAGCAGGATCAGCAGCAGTCCCACCCAGTACACGGGAAACGAGATCCCCAGGTACGCCACGCCGAGCGCCAGCCGGTCGGCCCATCCACCCGGGTTGCGCGCGCTGAGCACGCCGAGGGAGATGCCGATGATGGACGCGAGCAGCATCGCCGCGCCCGCAAGCTGGAGCGTCTTCGGGAACCGCTCCACGATGTCATTCCTGATCGGGCGGTTCGTGATGTACGAGCGACCGAGGTCGCCGCGCACCACCCCGCCCACGTAGTGCGCGAAGCGCTGCGGCACGGGGTCATCGAGGCGCAGCTCCTTCCGCAGGCGCGCAATCGTCTCGGCGTCCGCGCGCTCGCCGATCATGGCCGTCACGGGATCGCCGGGCGCGATGTAGAGCAGCAGGAACGCGACGACCAGCACCCCGAACAGCGTCGGGATTGCCAGCAGCAGCCGTCGCGCGATGAAGGCGAGCACGCGTCAGGGGGCCGTGCGCGAGATGCCCACCGTCGTCCAGCGCTGCCCGTTGAAGATCACCGGTGGCTGGAAGCCCTTCACCCACTTCTGCACGGCGTAGAGGTCGTTGTAGAAGTAGAGGAACACCATCGGCGCCTGCGTGAACGCCACCGAGTCGGCCTCCCGGTACATCCCGTTCCGCTTCACCTCATCCTGCTCGCGCCGCGCGGCGCTCACGACGCGGTCGAACTCCGGGTCCTGGAAGAACGAGACGTTGCCGCCCACTCCCTTGTTCGCCGAGTGCAGCAGCGGATACAGGAAGTTCTCGGCGTCCGGATAGTCGGCATACCAGTCCTTGATGATCATGTCCGTCTGGCCCTTGCGCGCTGCTTCGCGGCTCGCCGCACTCTCCCGCTGCATGATCTTCGTGCGAATGCCGACTGCGCCCAGGTACCCCTGCACGGTCTCGGCGATGCGCACGTATACGGGGTTGGACGTGGTCCAGAGCTCCACGTCGATGCCGCTCGCGTGACCCGCGGCCGCAAGCAGGGCGCGCGCCCTGGTGGTGTCGTAGGGGTACGGCGCCCGCAGGGTGTCGGCGCCGGCGAGGGTCGGCGGGATCACGCCAGCCGCGCGACGGCCACGTCCACTCACCAGGGTCTTGAGGATGGCGTTCGCGTCGATCGCGTAGTTGATCGCCTGCCGCACGCGCACGTCCTGCAACGGGCCGCGCGTGGTGTTGATGCCGATGTAGACCAGCTGCAGCGCGGGCACGGACGACAGCAGCGGCGTGCGATTCTCGTCCTCGGTCCAGGTGGAGGTCTCGCCGGCGGGGATCTGCAGCACGTCCACGCTGCCGCTCTCGAACTCGGCCACGGCCGTCGAGGGCTCCGCGATGATGCGCGCGCGCAGCGAGTCGGCGGTCGGATGGCCTCCCCAGTACGCGTCGTTGCGCGCGAAGAGCAGGTAGTCGTCGTGTTTCCACTCGGCCAGCTTCCACGGGCCCGTTCCCACCGGGCGCTCGCCGAAGTTGGCCGGCGTGGCGGCCGGCACGATGGCCGCGACCGGCATCGCGAGCAGCTTGGGGAAGGTGGCGAGCGGCTCGTCGAGCGTGATCGCGACGGTGTACTCGTCCATCATGGCCAGGCCGGCAACGGTCGTCGCCTTGCCCGCGGCGAATTCGGCGGCGCCATGAATCGGGCGGAGCGGCTCGGCGCGCCCGCCATGGGTGGCCGGGTCCAGCGCGCGAGTGAAGCTGTGCACCACGTCCTTCGCGGTGAACGGCGAGCCGTCGTGGAAGGTGACGCCGTGCCGGAGGTGGAAGGTGTAGGTCAGGCCATTCGGGCTCACTTCCCACTGCTCGGCGAGCGCGGGCTGCACCCTGGCGTCGGGCGTGAACTGCGTCAGCCCGTCGAAGAGGTAGGCGACGGCGCGCCCGGTGGGCACGTCGGTGGAGAGGGCCGGGTCGAGCGAGCGCGGGTCGTAGTTGTCGCGCGAGTCGACGAGGGTCCGCCGGTCGGAGCTGGTGTCCCCGCCGCGGCAGGCAACGGCCGCCAGCATGGGAATGAGCAGAAGCCGTCGCATGGCGCTATGTGGTTGAGGCGTTGACACTTGGAGTGTCGCGCGAGAACTTACCGAAGCCCGTAGTGACGCGTCAAATATATGCGCCCGCCGGAGGCACCCGCCGAGCGGGCGCGTCACGTTCCGGGCGAGCGGCGTGCCACCCAACCTTCGCGCCCTCACGCTTCGAGCCTCATGGCAGCTCCGCGCGCACCGCGCCGCGATCCCGCGGCCGACGAGTACTACTATCGACGCAACCTGGGAATGCGCGAGCTGCTGCCGGCCATCGGCATCGCCGTCGGCGCAGGCGTGGCTGCCTTCTATGTAGCGCGCATCCTGCTGCAGCGGACGCCGCTCGCGCCGGAGCGGCGCCCGAAGTCGGAGCGGCTTCCCTCGAGCGTCCCGAGCACGGGCCCGGGGTCATCCGAGGCGTGATGGTTCGGTCGGGGCGGCGAGCGCTGTGCCAGCTGCTGCTCGCGCTGGCCACGAGCGTGGTTCCGCTCGCCCTCGGGGCGCAGGACTTCCACTGCGACCCGGGCGACAAGGAGGTGCGCGCGCTCGAGTTCCGCGGCAACGAGGCGTTCAGCGACGACCAGCTGGTGGTGCAGGTGAACGTGACGGCGAGCAGCTGGTCGCGCCGGCACCTGCGATTCGTGGGGACGCGACGCTGCCTGGATCGCACGGACTTCCCGCTGGACATCCAGCGCCTACGCTACTTCTATCGCGCGAAGGGCTACTACGCGACGCAGGTTGACACGCTAGTGCAGGAGATGGGGAAGACGGAGGTGCGCGTTGTGTTCGTGATCCGGGAGGGCGCGCCCGTCCTCCTGGACTCGCTCCAAGTGCTCGGGCTGGACTTGCTGCCAGGGCGCGCGAGGCTCGTTGCGGCCATGGAGCTCAGGGCGGGTAATCCCTTCGACCGAACGCTGCTGCGCAGCGACGTGGATTCGCTCACGCAGCGGCTTCGCGATGCGGGCTATCCCTTCGCGGAGGTGCTCTCATCCTACGATGCGGACACCGCTGCGCGCCGGGCCGCCGTGGAGATCCAGGCCGTGCCCGGCGCGCTGCGGCACGTGGGCCCCATCATCGTGGACGTCGTGCCGCTCGAGGGCAAGCCACAGCAGATCCCGGACAAGGTGGTGCGCCGCATCCTCGGCATCCGCCCCGGAGACCTCTACAGCGATCGCGCGCTCGTGGATGCACAGCGCAGCCTGTACCAGCTCGGTGCGTACCGCCACGTGGAAGTGGGGCTCGCCGACTCCAGTGCGCAGCCGCGCGACGGCGCGCTCGTCGCGCTGCACGTGAACCTCCTCGAGGATTACATGCGGCAGCTGGACACCGAGACCGGGTGGGCCACGCTCGACTGCTTCCGCACGCGCGCGCAACTCGTGGACAAGAACTTCCTCAAGAGCGCGCGACGACTGGAGCTCACGGCGCAGCTCTCCAAGATCGGGTACGGCTATCCGCTGGCGACCAGCGCGACACGCAACCTCTGCTACCAGGACATCCTCAAGCGAGACCACTTCAGCGACACCACCAACTATTACATCGGCGCCACGCTTCGGCAGCCCGGGCTGTTCGGCACGCGCGCGGTGCCGGCGTTCTCGCTCTATCGCGAGCGTCGCAGTGAGTACCTGGCGTACCTCCGCTCCACCGAGCTCGGCGGCGAGGCGTCGCTGACCAAGGACATCGGCTTCAACACGCCATTCCGCCTCGCCTACAACCTCGAATACGGGCGCACGGTGGCGCAGCCGGCGCTCCTCTGCGCGGTGTTCAACCGGTGCGACCTTGCCAGCCAGGAGCAGGTCTCGCAGCGTGCGCAGGCGCTTGCCGTCGCGAGCGCCTCGATCTCGCGGGCGCGCGTGGACCAGCCGCTCAACCCGCATCGGGGCCATGTGGTGCGTGCGGAGCTCCGCGCGGCGTCGCCGGCCATCGGCTCCGCACCCAGCCTGCGCTTCAACAAGGGCACGCTCGACGCCTCCTGGTACCGCCCCCTGGGGAGCGCCGTGCTCGCGCTGCGGCTGCGCGGGGGCATCGTGTTCGGAGAGGGCCACCTCAGTGACGGCACGCCCTACGTGCCCCCGCAGGAGCGGCTCTACGCCGGCGGCGCCCAGAGCGTGCGCGGCTTCCAGCAGAACGAGCTGGGCAAGCTGGTGTATATCGCGGAGGGCTACACCACGTCGGTCTCCGCCAGCGGCGACACGACATTCGTGGTGGCCAACAACACCCGTCCCTTTCGCGTGGTCCCCGTCGGTGGAAACTCGCTCGCGATCGGCAACCTGGAGCTGCGCGTTCGTGACGCGTTCTTCCCGAACCTCGTGCAGTACACCTTCTTCAATGACATCGGCGAGGTGTGGACGCGCGAGGCGCGGGTTCGCGGGCTCGGATTTCACGCGCTCAAGTCCACGCCGGGCGTCGGCGTTCGCGTCTTCACTCCCGTGGGTCCCGTGCAGCTGAACGTCGCATACAACCCGTACCAGCGCCCCAACGGGCCGATCTACTACGACGCCTTCCGCAGCTCCGCGCAGGCGCCGCTCTTCTGCGTGAGCCCGGGAAACAACCTCAAGGTGACGTTCGCCCCGGTGTCCGGCGCGCTGCAGCCCGTGGGACAGCAGTCCGGCGCGTGCCCGGCGACCTTCACTCCCGCGCAACCGCGCACCTTCCTCAACCGCCTGACCTTCACCTTCTCGGTGGGGCCGGACTTCTAGCGGGATGAAGCGCCGCCGCCTCGTCGCGCTCATCAGCGTGCTCTCGCTCGCCACCCTCGGGGTGCTGGCGCTGATCGTGCTGCTCGTCATCACGCGCACGAGCTACGGCGAGAATCGCGTGCGCGACCTCATCGCGCGGCAGCTGGCGGGCGGCGTGAAGGGCACGGTCTACCTCGGCCACATCAGCGGGGGCTTCCTCACCGGCGTCACCATCGACTCGCTGGCGATCCGCGACGAGGGCGGGGAGCTGTTCGTGAGCGCCGCGAAGGTCACCGTGTCGTACGACCCGCGCGACCTGGTGGATCGCCGCGTGCTGCTCAGCCACGTGGACGTGCTGCGCCCGTACGTGCACATCCGGCAGTACGAGGACGGCAGCTGGAACTACAAGCGCATCTTCCCGTCGAAGGGCGCTTCGGGGCCCAAGGCGCCGGGGCTCTCGTTCGGCGACTACGTGGTGGCGCGCAACGTTCGCGTCTCCGGCGCCACCTACCTGCTCTCGATGCCCTGGCATCCGGACGACACGCTGCACGGTGCGCGACGCGACAGCGCGCTCCGGGTCGCGGTGTCACGCACCGACAAGGTGATCCGCAAGGAGAAGGAGGGCTACGTCCGCACGTGGAGGTGGACGAACGGCTACGTGGTGGCGTCGAGCGTGCGCCTGGCCGACCCGGACAGTGTGGGCCGGCGCTTCGTGGTGGACACGCTCGGCGTGGACGAGTTCGATCCGCCCTTCCACTTCCGCAATGTGCGCGCGGTGATCACGCACCTTGGCGATTCCATCTGGATCCAGGCGCCGCACTTCGACCTGCCCGGCTCCACGGGACACGCCAGCGGCAAGGTCTTCTGGGGCAACGACCTTCCGGTGCGCTACAGCGTGCACGTGTGGGGCGACTCGGTCTCGCTGCGCGACGTCGCGTGGGTGTATCCCACGCTGCCCACCACCGGCGGTGGCCGGATGGAGCTCGACATCCACAACGAGCGCGACCTCCACGTGATGGACTACGCGCTCAGCAGGATGGACGTGCGAACCACGGGCTCCCGCCTGATCGGCAGCATGACCTTCGGCGTGGGCGCGCCCGTGCTGGTGGTGAAGGACCTGAACCTCCAGGCAGCGCCAGTGGACTTCGACCTGCTGCGCGCGCTCAACGGCAAGCCCTTCCCGGTGGACTGGCAGGGCACGCTGAACGGAACGCTCGCGGCGCGCGGCGGTCCCGTGAATCGCTTCGTGGTGGACGACGCGCGCATGACCTTCACCGACGCGCACGTGCGCGGCGCGGTGTCGCGCTTCTCCGGCCGCGGAGGACTCGACATCCTCTATCCCGCGCTCACCGCGTTCCGCGGCTTCAAGGCGGACGTCGCGTCGCTCGACCTGCGGACGATCGAGCACCTCTATCCGAACTTCCCGCGTCTCGGCGGCACGATCAGCGGCGTGGCGACGCTCGACAGCTCGTGGCTGGACGTGCGCTTCTCCAACGCGGACGTCTTCCATCATGATGGGCCAGCCGAGCCCACGCACGTGACCGGCACCGGGCGCATCACGTACGGCGAGCAGTTCATGACGTACGACGTCACCGCGCAGGCGCAGCCGCTCTCGCTCACCACGCTCGCACGCTCGTACCCCGGCATGCCGCTGCAGGGCATGCTCACCGGGCCGCTGCGCATCAAGGGCACCACCGAGGCGCTGCAGCTCACCACGCTGCTCAGCGGAGCGGCCGGTACGCTCAGCTATGACGGCGTGGTGGACGTGTACCCCACTCGCTACGGCGCGCGCGGCACGGGCACCTTTGCCGAATTCGAGCCCGCGCGACTGCTCACGACGCCCGCGCTCCGCGCCGGGGCATTCAACGGCCACTTCGACGTGGACCTCGCCGGCTCGGCGCTGGCGGACCTCGCCGGTCGCGCGTCGCTGTCGCTCGACCGCTCGGAGTACGATGGCCTCCGCATCTTCCCGTCACAGGCTCGCGTGCGGTTCGCCGATGGCCGCGTGTACGTGGACTCCTCTCGCATCGAGACGATCGCCGCGACCGTGAGCGCGCACGGCGCGCTCGGCATCACGCGCGGCACCACCGACTCGCTTCGATTCTCGCTGCTGGTGGACTCGCTCGGCGGGTTGCGTCGGTACTTCCCCGCCGTGGCGGGGCAGGAAGCCGACTCCCTGGGCGGCACGCTCGCCGCGAGTGGCGTGGCCAGTGGTTCGCTGGACTCGCTCGACGTGCGCGGCACGGTGACCGGCAACAGCATCTTCGTGCAGAAGGACCGCGGCAAGTCGCTCGCCGGCGAGTTCGCACTCACGGACGTGCTGCGCAACCCGCGCGGCCGCGTCGCGATGCGCCTCGACACGCTGGTGATCGCCGGCATTTCCGTGGACACCGTGGGCGGCGCGCTCACGCTGCGCGACCGGGAGTCGGCCAGCTTCTCCTTCGGTGCGCTGAGCGACAACGGGCCCACGCTGCACGGGGCTGGCGAGGCGCGGCTGGTCGCGGGCGGCACCACCCTGCGCCTCGATTCGCTGGCCCTGAACGTGGACGACCGGCGTTGGCGCCTGTTGCACCCCGCCATGGTGCGTCGCGATTCGCTCGGCATTGCCATCGACACCGTGCTCCTCGCCGACGGCAAGGGCGGGCGCGCGATGGTGGTGGGCACCGTTCCACGGGTGGGCGCCAGCAACGTGACGCTCACCGCCGACAGCGTCGCACTCGGGCCGATGGGCACGCTGCTTCAGCTCCCGGTGCAGCTCGGCGGCTGGGGCGCGCTCGTCACGCGCGCCACTGGCACGCAGGCGCAGCCGGTGATCAGCGTGCAGTCGTCACTCCACGACGTGGCCTACGGCTCGATGAAGCTCGAGCGCGTCACCGGGCGCGCCGACTACGCCAATCGCCGCAGCGACGCACAACTCGCGCTCACCATCGGTGGGCGCACCGCGGTCACCGGCACGCTCTCGGCGCCGATGGACATCACGCTCTTCTCGGCGCACCTGCTCGACGATTCGCTGCATGCCACGATTCGCGCGGACAGCGCCGACCTCTCCGTGATCGAGGCGATCTCGCCCGCGCTTCGCGACGCGCAGGGGCGCCTCGTGGCGAACCTCGACATCGGCGGCACCTGGAAGAAGCCGCACGTCGGCGGTCGCCTGGTCGTGCAGGACGGCGACGTCTCGCTGCAGTCACTCGGCATCCGCCTGCGTGAGGTGCAGGCGGACCTCGCCTTCAGTGGCGACGGGGACAGCCTCGCCATCCGCCGGATCACGGCGCGCAGCGGGGTGCTGGGCGACACGGCGGGCGTGAGCGGATTCATCGTGTATCGGAACCTGGACGATCCCGTGATCAACCTGCGGCTCGACGCGCGCACCTTTCACGCGATCGACAAGCGCAGCCTCGCCACCATGGACGTCTCCACCACCGCCGAGGGGATGCGGCTCACCGGCCGCATGACCGACGCCTCGCTCACCGGTGGGCTGGTGGTCAATCGCGGCACCATCTACATCCCCGACCCCGAGCTCAGTCGCAAGCAGGTGGCGGACCTCAGCAGCCAGGGATTCTTCACGGTGGACAGCGCCGATGCGCGCGCACGCGCGCTGGTGCCGGATGCGCCGTCGAAGCTCGTGCAGAACCTGCGCATCCAGAACGTGAGCGTGGCACTCGGCGACGAAGTGTGGCTTCGCTCCCGGCAGGCGAACATCAAGCTCGGGGGGACGCTGAGCGTGCAGCGCTCCGAGGAGCAGCGCCGCGGTGGTCCCGGCTTCGGCCTGGCCACCCGCGACACCACCGCCCAGTACAAGCTCGCGCTCTCCGGTGAGCTGAAGGCCGAGCGCGGCACGTACACCCTCGACCTGGGCGTGGTGCAGCGCGAGTTCGTGGTCCAGAGCGGAGTCGTGGACTTCTTCGGGACGCCCGACCTGAACCCGAAGCTCGACATCACGGCGCTGCACCAGGTGAAGCAGTACGGTCGGCAGGACATCGGTGTCCGCGTGCGGCTCACCGGCTTCCTGTATCCGAGCCCGGTGGTCACGCTGGAGAGCAACGAGAACTTCGCCATCTCGCAATCCGACCTGGTGAGCTACCTGGTCACGGGCGAGCCGAGCTTCCAGATCGCCGGCACCGCCGACGCCACCAAGACCGCGGCCAACGTGCTCCTGCCGACCGCCAGCGCCATCGTGGCAAATGGCCTGCGCAGCACCATCGGTGGCTGGGTCGACCAGTTCCAGTTCCAGGCCGGCGCCACCAGCGCTGAACTGCAGGGATCGAAGCTGCGCGGCACCGCGCGCGACTTCCTCTTCGGCGCCCGGCTCAATGGCGAGAAGCAGGTGGGCACGAACCTCTTCCTCAGCGTGAGCGCGGGCCTCTGCTCGCTGGACCGTACGCAACAGCAGGCGGACCAGAGCGGCATCAGCGGCTTCGCCGACGCGCTCGGTGGCAAGATCGAGTGGCGCTTCTCGCCGCTTCTCTCGCTCTCCGCCGCCCGCGAGCCGCCCTCGAGCGCCCTCGTCTGCGGGAACCGGGCGCTGCGCGGATTCGTCCCCACGCCGCAGCAATGGGGCATCTCGCTCGCGCGGTCGTGGCGCTTCTGATCCGGCGGGTGTTGCTGGTCGCCAATCCGGCATCGCGGATGGGCGACCAGTTGCGCGAGCGCGCGGTGCGGGCCTTCTCCGAGCTGGGCATCGCCTGCGACGTGACCCTCACCGAGCGTACCGGCCACGCGTACGAGCTCGCCGCCGGCGGGGCCTCGGGCGGGGCATACGACGCGCTCTTCACCCTCGGTGGTGACGGCACGGCCATGGAGGCGGCGGGCGCCCTGGCCGGCGGCAGCATGCCGCTCGGCGTGCTCGCCGCAGGCACCGGCAACCTCCTGGCGCGCGCCATCGGCATCCCGCTCGACATCCGCCGCGCCGTTCGCGCGCTGGTGAGGGGCGACATCCGGTGGATCGACCTGGGGCGCCTGGACAATGGGCGCCGCTTTGCCGTGGCGGCCGGCTTCGGCATCGATGCCAGCATGGTGGCTGAAACGCCTCGCTGGCTGAAGCGTCGTCTGGGGGTGCTCGCCTACGCGCTCACCGCCACCCGGGCCGCGCTTCGCGCGGTGCTGCTCGGCGACATGTTCCTGGCGCGGGTCACCGTGGATGGACGGACCGTGGAGCGACGGGTGGCCGCGGTGATGATCGCGAACTTCGGGGCGATCCTCGACGAGCGGCTGACCTTCGGGCCCGGCATCTCGTGCGACGATGGCCTGCTCGACGCCTGCCTCTACTCGCCACGCTCCCTCCTCGACGCCTTTCGCATCATGTGGCGCCTGCTTCGCAAGAACTTCACGTCCGACGAGATCACCATGTACATGAGCGGAACGGCGATCGACGTCGAGACCACGCCGGCGCGCATGTCCCAGGCGGACGGCGAGCTGCTGGGCGAGGGTCCCCTCCACGTGGTGGTCGAGGCCCGCACGCTCGCGTTGCTGGTGCCGGCGCGATGAGCGGCACCCGTACTCCGTTGAGCGTGTCGTATTCCGCCTCGCATGCGGTTCGGGAGCGCGACCAGCTCGTGGCGCTCCATCATGCCCTGATCGAGGTGGAGCGGGCGAGCACGCTCGAGGCGCGCCTGCGGGTGCTGGTGCACGCGATTCGCGGCATCGGCTTCGGCCGCGTGATCATCAGCGTGCGCGACGACGACATGAACACCACGCACGTGGTCTCCACCGGGCTCTCCCTCGACGAGGAGCGCGTGCTGCGAACCGAGGCGACCCCGGGCCACGTCTGGCGCCGCCGCCTCGAGGAGCTCGGCCGCTTCCAGATCAGCCAGTCGTACTACCTGGACTCGCGCGACGCCTGGATCGCCTGGGAGTTCAACGACGCGCTTCCCAGCCACGCCACCCCGCGCCCGGATGGATGGGCCTCGCGCGATTCGCTCTTCGTCCCGCTCCGCGGGAGCAACCACCGCATCGTGGCCACGCTGCTGCTCGACGACCCGGTGGACGGCGAGCGCCCCAGCATCTCGCGGGTGCAGACCGTCGAGCTGTTCGGCCAGCAGGTGGCCGCCATCATAGAGCGCGCCCGGCTGCAGGATGGGCAGGACGCCGAGCGCCGCCAGAGCGAGGCGCTCGCCGAGGTGACGCGCGCCGTGAGCGAGTCGCTCGACCTCGACGAGGTCATGCGACTGATCCTCGCGCATGCGCGGGCGCTGATGCGCGCCGACGGCGCCACCATCTCCACGCTCTGCGAGGGGGAGCTCGAGGTCGTCGCCACCAATGGCGACGGGGATCGCATCCTCGGCGCGCGCCTCCCGGTGGAGGGAAGCCTGAGTGGCCGCGCCATGCGCGAGGCCACCTTCATGATCTGCAACGACGCGCCGTCCGCGAATGGCGTCTTCCACCAGACGCGCATCACGGCGGCGGTGGAGCGCGTCGTCTGCGTCCCGCTCCTCACCGCGCGCGGCCCAGTGGGCGTCCTCAG
Source organism: Gemmatimonadota bacterium (assembly GCA_028287305.1). Classification (GTDB taxonomy): domain Bacteria; phylum Gemmatimonadota; class Gemmatimonadetes; order Gemmatimonadales; family Gemmatimonadaceae; genus JAQBPX01. Next base: position 69,861 of record JAQBPX010000011.1, on the reverse strand, counting down.
CGTGTTCAATCGCGATCGCGACTTCACCGAGGACGACGCGCGCGTCCTCTTCCGACTGGCGGACTCGGTGGCGGTGACGCTCGTGAACGCCCGGCTCTTCGACGAGCTGCAGGTCGCCACGCGCGCGCAACAGGCGCTGGCCGAGCGCTACCGCAACCTCGTGGAGAGTGCGGCGGATGCCATCTTCACGCTGGACCCCCAGGGGCGACTCTCCTCGGTGAACCGCTCGCTCGAGGAAGGCCTCGAGATTCCGCGCGCCCGGCTCCTGGGAATGGGCTTCGCCGAGCTGGTGGATGCGCGGGATCATGCGAAGGCGGAATCCCTCTTCCGGCAGACCATGTCGGGCAAGAACACGCGTGGCGAGCTGCGATGGCTGGGCCAGTCGAGCGAGCCGCGCTACGGCGCGGCGACCACGGCGCCGATCATCGAGGACGGGCAGGTGACCGGCGCACTCATCATCGTGCGCGACACCACTGAGGAGCGCCGGCTCACCGAGCAGCTCATGCAGCAGGAGAAGCTCGCGGCGGTGGGCCAGCTGGTGAGCGGAGTGGCGCACGAACTGAACAACCCGCTCGCGAGCGTCCTCGCCTTCACGCAACTGCTCCTCGCGGGCGACTCGCCACTCGCGCCGGACCAGGGACAGGCGCTCGAGACCATCCAGCAGGAGGCCAAGCGCGCGGCGCGGATCGTGGGCAACCTCCTCACCTTCGCGCGGCAGCACCAGCCGGAACGCACCATCACGGACCTCAACCGGGTGGTGACCGACACGCTCGAGCTGCGCCTCTACGGACTTCGGCTGCAGCAGGTGGAGGTCGAGGTGGAGCTCGACCAGGAGTTGCCGCTCACCTGGGCGGATCCCTTCCAGCTGCAGCAGGTCGTCCTCAACCTGCTGGTGAACGCCGAGCAGGCGCTCGCCAGCTGGAACGGTCCCAAGCGGCTCTTCCTGCGCACCTCGCGCCGGAAGAAGCTGCTCTTCATCGAGGTGTCGGACACGGGGCCGGGCATCCCGACCGAGAATCGCTCGCGCATCTTCAATCCGTTCTTCACCACCAAGCCGGTGGGTGAGGGAACGGGGCTCGGGCTCTCCATCTCCGACGGCATCATTCGCGAGCACAACGGCGCGATCCGCGTTTCGTCGCAGCCGGGGCAGGGGGCCCGCTTCGTGATCGAGCTGCCCCACGTGCCTTGCTGAAGCGCTGCGGAGGGGCGAACATCCCGTAATGCCCAGCGTCCTCATCATCGATGACGAGCGCGACATCACCGCCACCCTCGGGGCATTCTTCGAGCGCGGCGGCCACCAGGTGTTCTCCGCCCACACCGGCGGCGAAGGTGTCGAGGCCGTCCGCCGTCATCGCCCCGATCTCGTGCTGCTCGACCTCCGCCTGCCCGACATGACGGGGTTCGACGTGCTCGAGCAGGTGCGTGATGAACGGCCGGTCGTCATCATGATCACGGGCTACGGCGACGTCTCGCTCGCCGTGCAGGCGATGCAGAATGGCGCCGAGAACTTCCTCACGAAGCCGGTGGAGCTCGCGCACCTGGGCGCCGCCGCGGAGCGCGCCTTCGAGAAGGCGCACCTGCGCCAGATGAACCGCTACCTCACCGGGCGCCGCGGCGCGCTCGTCACCACGCCCCTCCTGGGCTCCTCGGGGCCCATGCGCGAGCTCGCCGCGCAGATCGACCTGCTCGCGCAGAGCGATCGCACCACCGTGCTCCTGGTCGGCGAGAGCGGCAGCGGCAAGGGCCGCGTGGCCGAGGCGATCCATGCGCGGAGCAATCGCGCCGGTCGCCAGTTCGTGGAAGTGAACTGCGCCGCGCTCACCGCGGCCTCGCTCGACGCGGAGCTCTTCGGTGAGGAAGCGCGCCCCGACGGCTCGCATCGCCCCGGGCTCTTCGAGGCCGCCGATGGCGGCACGCTGTTCCTCGACGAGATCGGCGACCTGGATGCGCACCTGCAGCCGAAGCTCCTGCGCATCCTCGAGGGAAAGAGCTTCCGCCGACTGGGCGGCACGCGCGAGGTCACGGTGGACGCGCGCCTCATCGCCGCCACCAGCAAGGACCTGGTGAGCGAGGTGACGGCCGGCCGCTTCCGCGAGGACCTCTACTATCGGCTGAGCATCATGCCGATCAACCTGCCGCCGCTGCGTGCGCGGGCGCGCGAGGACCTCCTCGAGCTCGTGGCCGCCGTGCTCGAGGAGCTGCGCTCCAACCTCCCCGACGCCCCGGCCGAGATTGACGACGCCGCCCTGGACCGCCTGCTCAAGTACAACTGGCCCGGCAACGTGCGCGAACTGCGGAACGTCCTGGAGCGCGCGCTGATAATGGGAAGGGGGGCACCCTCCATCGCGCTCGGGCACCTGCCCCTCGAGGTGCGCGAGGCGTCCGGGCTCGGCGTGGAGCATCACGTGGCGCGCTCGCTCGCGGAAGTCGAGCGCGTGCACATCGATCGCACGCTCCGCGCGCACGACTTCAACCGCACCCGCGCGGCGAAGGAGCTCGGCATCTCACGCGCCACGCTCATCAAGAAGATCAAGGAATTCGGACTCGGCGCCGCGCGCTGACCGACACGGGAGAACGAACATGGCACAGCTACAGGAACACGACGCGATGATCTGCCGCTTCTGCGGCAACGAGGAGCGCGCGTCGGAGGGATATCCCTGCCACGACTGCGGCACCTTTCTCTGCGTGATGTGCAACATGCGCGGCGTGGTGCGATGCCGCGCCTGCCAGGCGAAGGCCGAGGGCACCGCCGCGGCGATCCCGCCACGCGCGACGTGAACGCGGACTTCACCCCGCTCGGGCTCGCGGTGGGGCACGCGACTGACCGCGCGGGGGGAACCGGCTGCACCGTGGTGCGCCGGGTCGAGGGCGCGAGCCGCGTGGGGAGCGCCATCTTCGGCCGTGCGACCGGCACCCGGGAGCTGCACGCCGCCACCCCCGGACACCTGGCGGACCGCGCCGACGCGATCCTGCTCACCGGCGGCTCGGCCTACGGGCTCGATGCGGCGGCCGGGGTCATGCGATGGATGGAGGAGCGCGGCCGGGGATTTTCCGTGGGCTCCGGCGTCGTGCCGATCGTTCCCGCGGCGGTGGTGTTCGACCTCGAGCCCCTGGGCCGCTTCGACGCGCGCCCCACCGCCGAAATGGCCCACGCAGCGTGCGAGTCCGCCTCCGCGCTCGTCCGCGAGCAGGGCTCGGTGGGCGCGGGCACCGGCGCCACCGTGGGGAAGATCGGCGGCCGCGCCTCGGCGATGAAGGGCGGTGTGGGCGCTGCCGTGATCGGAGAGGGCGGAGTCTGGGCCGGCGCCGTGGCCGTGGTGAACGCGATGGGCGACATCAGGAACGCCGCGGGCGAGATCCTCGCCGGCGCGCGTGATGCGCATGGTCGCTGGCTGGACACCGCGGAGCGACTGAGGCACGGGGCGACCGCGCCAGCACTCGCGCCGGCAGGGATGCAGAACACCACGATCGTGGTTGTCGCCACCAACGCGCCGCTGGATCGGGTGGCCATCTCGCAGCTGGCGCAGGCGAGCGGCGCCGCCCTCTTTCGTCGCATCACCCCCGCTGGCACGAGCGTGGATGGCGACGTCATCTTCTCGCTGTGCCCGCACGGCGACGTCCAGCCGGCGGACATCGGCCGCGTGGAGGCCCTGGCCGTGGCCGCGCTCGAGCAGGCGATCGAGAATGCCGTGCGCTTCGCGCGCGGTCGCGACGGAATTCCCGGACTCGCAGGAGGCGACACATGACCGCAGCCATCGTCCGCATGCCCATTGCGCCCATGCACGCAGAGGCGCGCGTCTCGAGCGGTCAGCTGTCTCAGTGCCTCGCTGGACACCGGGTGGAAGTGCTCGAGGAGCAGGACGACTGGCGCCGGGTGCGGAGCGAGGACGGCTACGAGGGCTGGATCCATCTCGGCTACCTCACGCTGGTGCCGCCGTCCGGCACCCGCGGCAGCGCGCAGGTCGCCCGGCTCTCGCTCGGTTGCGTGACGCGCGACGCCACGGGGGGACGTCGCGCGCTGCCGCTGGGCGCGTACCTCTCCCCGGAGGAGATGGTGAAGAGTGGCGAGGCGCTGCGGATCGATGAGCTGCCCACGCGCTTTCCCCCGGACCCTACGGCGATCACGCGATCGGCGCAGGAGCTGTTCGAGAACACCGGCTACCAGTGGGGCGGCATCACTCCCTGGGGCGCGGACTGCTCGGGCTTCGTGCAGTCAGTGTATCGCCTGCATGGCATCACCCTGTCGCGCGATGCGTCGCAGCAGTTTGCGGAGGGCACCGAGGTCGCGAATGGCATCGAGGCGCTGAAGGCGGGCGACCTGGCGTTCTTTTCGGATCGCGAGGACCGTCGCATCACGCACGTGGGCATCGCGCTCGGCGGAAAGCGACTGGTGCACCTGGCGCTCGGGCGCGGCGGCTACGCGGTGGAGCGGCTGGACGAGCAGAAGGACGCCTACGTCCAGAAGCTGGTGCAGCGCTACGTGGGCGCGCGGCGGGTGGTCTAGCCGGAAGGGCTAGGAAACCAGCCCCTTGAGCCCCGGCGCGGCCTGTCCCGTTCGCACCATCACCGAGAGGGTGGTGGAGGCCTGCCCGTCGATCGACACGTGCATCCGATACGGGCCGGGGTGATCGAGCGGCAGGTCGAGCTGCGCGATCAACGGCAGGTCCATGTCGAGCACGCCCGGCGGGGGCGACCCCACGTTCAGCTCGCCGTTGCTGCTCCAGAGCTCCTCGTCCCGGGGGTTGAGCCAGCGCAGGGACACGGAGTGCACGCCCGTGTCGAGGGCGGTGCCCTTGAGGTGCACCACGAGGTGAGCGCGCGGGTGAACCGCCGGAAGGGCCGCTACCTGCAGGGCGTCGAACACGCCGAGCACGTTGAGCTTTCCTTCCTGCGAGAGGTTTGCCGCGTCGGCGAAGAGGGCGAAGGCAACGTCCATGCTGCAACAATAGACGGCAGCGCGACCCCCGTCTACTTTGCATCATGCCGTCGATCACTCTCGTGCTGTTCGACATCGACGGCACGCTCCTGCTCTCCGATGGCGCGGGCCGTCGCGCCATCCATCGCGCGCTCATCGAGGTGTTCGGTTCCACCGGGCCCGAGAAGCACCGCTTCGACGGGAAGACCGACCGGCAGATCGTGCGCGAGCTGATGCGGCTCGCGGGTCACGAGGACCCGGTGATCGACGAGCGCATGGATGCGCTGCTCGAGCGCTACGTGAGGTACCTCACTAGCGAGCTGGCCGACCCCGATCACGCCTCTCGGCTGATGCCCGGCGTGCCCGAGTTGCTCGATGCTCTCGAGCAGCGCGACGACGTGATCCTCGGCCTCCTCACCGGCAACCTCGTGGAGGGGGCGCGTGCGAAGCTCTCGGCCGTGGGCATCGACCACGCGCGCTTCCGGGTCGGCGCGTACGGCTCGGATCATGAGATTCGTTCGGAGCTTCCGGGCATCGCCCAGGCGCGCACCCGCGACCTGCTCGACATCGCCGTGCACGGGGAGCAGGTTGTGGTGATCGGGGACACGCCCGCCGACCTCACCTGCGGGCGCACCATCGGCGCCCGGGCGATCGGGGTGGCGACGGGGAATTACGGCGTTCACGAGCTACTCGAGTTGAAGCCCTCCGCGGTGTTCGCCGACCTGTCCGACACCGATCGCGTGGTGAGCGCGATCGTCCGCCCCTGAACCGGGTTCCGCATGCGTGAAGTCGAGGTGAAGAGCGTGGTCCCCCACGTGAGCGCGAGCGTCGCGCTGGTGGAAGCCGCGGGCGGCACGCTCACCTTCGCCGGGCGCCTGGAGGACAAGCGGTGGGACACGGTCGGGCGCGAGCTGTCCGCGCGGGAGGAGGTGCTTCGCACGCGCGTCTATCGCGCCGGCGCCGAGGTCCGGGCGGAGCTCGACTGGAAGGGACCCAACTCCTACGAGGGAGGCTACAAGACGCGCGAGGAGCTGGGAACGGGCGTCACGGATCCCGCGCTGCTCGAGGACATCCTGTCGCGACTGGGGTACCTGGTCACCATGGCCATCGACCGGGAGATCCGGCAGTACGAGCTGCACGGAGCGGTGGTGCGCTTCGAGCACTATCCACGCATGGATGACCTGGTGGAAGTGGAGGGCGAGCCGGGGGCGATCGAGCGCGCGATCGTCGCGCTCGCATTGCCACGCGCCGGCTTCACCAGCGAGCGCCTTCCGGCCTTCGTGCAGCGCTACGAGGCACGCACCGGGCAGGTCGCGGCACTCTCGGATCTCGCGCTCACGGGCGACACGCGGTACGCGCACGAGAATGCCTGAAGAACCGTTGCCGGAGCTCGCTCGCTCGCTGCGCTCGTGGGGATCCGCGCGCCGCGGGGCCGACAACGACGCGCACGGGCGCCTGTTCGCGCCGCTGCTCGAGGCTCGGCGCACCGCTGCGCGCTCGCGTGGCTGGCGCGAGACCGTGCGCGCCTTCGACGCCGACCAGCTGGGCGCCGCCATGCGGCAGGTGCTGGTCACGCTCGCCAGCGAGCGACATCCCCAGCGTGCGCCGGCGAGACGGGCGCTCGAAGCCAGGCTCGCCGAGTGCCTGGTGCCGGTCGAGCGGGCGCTCGACGGATTGCGTTCGGTTCAGGCGCCGCTCTCCGCGGTCAGCGCGCCCGACGCGCCTCCTGCGCTCTGGACCGAGTGGACGGACGCGCTGCTGCTGGTCTATCGCGAGGCCGATCGCTGCTGGTGCCAGGTGGAGGAGCGACTCGCTTCCTTCGCGCCGCCTCCGCCACCCCGCCGCTCGTGGTGGCGTCGGCTGCTCCCGCTGGTGCTGGTCGCGTGCCTTCCGCATCCCGCGGTTGCGCAGCACCGCACCCTCGTGGTCGCGGGCAGTGCGGACTCATTGCGCAGGCTGGGATTCGACGTGGTGGCCGAGCGTGGCGGACGCGCGTACGTGGTGGCGGACAGCGGCGATCGCACGCGCCTCGCGCGCCTGGGAATCCAGTCGTCCGAGCTCCGGCCCCCACTCCGCTCGCAGGTCGCCCAGCCGATCTACCGCTCCTTCGATGACCCACGGCGCGGCATTCGCGCCTTCCTCGATTCGCTCGCGCGCGCCAACCCGCGCGTGCACGTGGACAGCATCGGCAACAGCGTGGAAGGCCGGCCCATCCTCGCCGTGAAGATCGGTGACGCATCCGAATCCGCCTCGCGACCGAACGCGCTGGTGATGGGCACCTACCATGCGCGAGAATGGGCCGCTACTGAAACGGCGCTCCGCCTGATCCGCGACCTCGCCGATCCGCAGGATCCGCACGCCGACTCACTCGTGCGCAACCGCGACATCTGGGTGATTCCCGTCGCGAACCCGGACGGCTATCAGTACACCTTTACCTCGGATCGTCTCTGGCGGAAGAATCGCCGCCCGTTCGGCACCGACGTGGACGGCAGCCGCATCTACGGCGTGGACCTGAACCGCAATCATTCCGAGCGCTGGGGATACGACCTCTTCGGCTCCTCGGCGCAGGCCGCATCCGAGATCTATCGCGGCACGGCGCCCGCCTCGGAGCCCGAGACGCAGGCGATCGAGCGCTTCCACGCGAAGTATCCGCCGGTCGTCAGCGTGAGCCTGCATACCTTCGCCGGCCTCGTGCTCTATCCGTTCGGGTTCAGCGTTGGGCTGCTGCCCGCGGACCTCAGCATCTTCCACGCACTGGCTGGCGATGAGGAACGACCACCGGCACTCGATCACCTGCCGGGTTCCGACCGCACCGCCTACCACGCGGGTCCTGCGTGGAACCTCTACGCCACCAATGGCGAGTACACGGACTTCGCGTACAGTCGTCTCGGCACCCTCGCGTTCACCATCGAGCTGACGTCGGGCTCCTCCTTCGGCGAGTACTACGGCTTCGAGTTCCCCGAGGATGAGTCCCTGCTGCAGCAGGTGTTCCGCGATGTGCGCCCCTTCCTCCTCGACGTCCTCGACGCGGCCTCCGACCCGCGCCACTTCCACTCGGCCACGACTGGCTACTCGGTGGAGCCACTGGTGCTGGAGTCCGCGTTCCCCGCGCCGCGCCTGCGGGCGCCGATTGGGGACATGCCCAGGCTCGTGGCCGGAGCCGTGCTGCCGCTCATCCCGGATACGCTGCCGGGAAAATATTTTCGTCGCTGGATCGCCGCTCCGCTCGCCACTCCACCGTTCAGCTTCTCGGCGACGTCGGGCACGCTGCGCGCGGCGTGGCAGGTGCTCGCAGAGGGTGGCGCGGAGCCGGCCGACACCGCGTGGCAACTCCGGGGATTCTTCGTGGACCAGCAGGGCGTGCGCGGGCGAGACTGGCAGAGCGGCACCGGCACGCTGCGCTCGCCGCTCGTGGTCGTGCCGGCGAACGCCGACACGGTCGCCATCGCCTTCTGGACTCGCTACGAGGGGAATGGCTTCAGCTCCCGGCCGCGCGCCGAGATTCGCGTCTCCACTGACGGCGATCGCACCTTCACTCGGGTGGCGACACTCAGCGGGTATGGGACCACCTGGTATCCGGAGCGAGTCGTGATCCCGGGGATGGCAGGAAAGACGATGCGCGTGGAGTTCGGGTCCCCCGACGGGCTTCCCTGGAACCTGGACGAGATCGCCATCCTCGCGCATGGCGCGGTTGCCGACGCGCCCGCGGGCGCCGAAACGCTGCGTGCGTCGGAGAATCCGCTGCGCTCGAACACCGCCTTCTTCAACTGGCCCTTCGGCGAATCCGACGGCGAGCTGCTCGTCTATGATTTCGCGGGCGGGCTCGCATGGCGGACCGCCGTGTCGGGGGGAACGGAGCACGTGCAGTGGAACGCCGACCCTCGCCTCGCGAACGGCGCCTATCTCGTGGTCGCCCGCGCAGGATCGCGCACGCTGCGCTACAAGCTCTTCATCGCCCGGCGGTCGAAGTGATCGTCGGGCTCGGCTTCGACCTGGTGGACATCGAGCGCGTGCAGCGCATGTACGCGCGACGCGGCGCGCAGCTGCTCACGCGGCTCTTCACCGAGGGTGAGGCGGCTTATGCAATGCGCCGCGGCGATCCCGTGCGTCACCTCGCGGCGCGGCTTGCAGCGAAGGAGGCGACCTACAAGGCGCTCGCCGGCAATGCGCTCGCGCGTGCCGTTGGCTGGCGCGAGATCGAGGTCGTGAGCGGCTGGGATGGTGCACCGGCGCTGGAGCTGCACGGCCGCGCCGCCGAGCGCGCGACGGAACTGGGCGTCTCACGTACGCACGTTGCGCTCTCCCACTCTGCGCTCAGCGCGGGTGCCGTGGTGATTCTCGAAGACTGAGCGGTTGAGTTGCCACCGTAATCCCGATATCTTTCGTCGGTAATGTCTTTGAGAACGATTCTCATCTATCTCGCAGCGACTTTCGTCGCTGGAGGAGCCGCTGCCGGCGCCCAGGAACACCCTGCGCGGCGCGTCGGCGCCATCGTCTCGGTGGCCGTCGAGGAATACTCGAAGGGAATTGATGACAATGGTCGCCTGATCTCCGCGCAGGAATACCAGGAGACGGTGGACTTCCTGCGCGATGCGAAGGCCGTTGCCGGCCGGTTGTCCGGCGATCGGGCGATCATGGCCCGTGCCGTGCTCGACAGCATCGTGGCCGCCGTCAATGCGAAGCGTCCCCCCGCTGACCTGCGTGCACTCGAGACGCGATTCGCCGATGCGCTTGGCGCCGAGGCCGCGCTCGAATTGCCGGCTGGTGCGGTGGACCTCGCGGCCGGACGCGAGCTCTTCAGGAAGAGCTGCGCTTCCTGTCACGGCGCGCTCGGGCTCGGCGACGGACCCGCCGCGGCGGGGCTCAACCCCAGGCCGCCGGCACTCGCCAGCGCGCAGGTCATGCGCGATGTGACGCCGGCGATGATGTACCGCATCGCCAGCGTGGGCGTGCCGGGAACCCCCATGCCCGGCTTCGCGAATGCGCTCTCCGCCGAGCAGCGCTGGAACGTGGTCTCGTACCTGATCTCGCTCCGCGCGCATCCCGCGCAGGTGGCCGAGGGCGAGGGACTCTTCCTGCAGCGTTGCTCCTCGTGTCATGCGGTCACCGGTGCCACGGACGCGCCGCTCGCGCGCACCTTGAGCAAGCTCCCGCCGGAGGTCGGCACCTTCGCGTGGCAGGTGCACCACAGCGACGGGCAGCTCGCCGAGGTGATCCACGCTGGCCTGCCCGGCACCGCGATGCCCGGCACGCCGGAGCTCAGCGAGGCGCAGCTGGCCAGCGTCGTCGCCTACGTCCGCACCATTCCACAGCGCCAGGTCGGCATCGCCAGCGCCGATCGCGGCGCTGACACCACCGACGCAACCGCCGCCAGCCGCAACGTGGTCGCGCTGCTCGAGCAGGCGCTGAATGCGGCGCGCAGCGGACAGGCCGCCGAGGCGGGCGACAAGGCATTCGACGCGTACATCGCCTTCGAGCCACTCGAAGGGCCGGCGCGCGCCAAGAACCCCGGCCTCGTGGCGAACATGGAACGCATGTTCGCCGAGTTCAAGGGAGCCGTGCGCGGCAACGACATTCGCGCCGCGGAGCGCACGCGCGACGCCATCGAGGCCACGCTGCCCGCCGTGCGGGAGCTCACGCGTCCCGCCGGCAGCGCGATGGAGGCCTTCTGGCAGTCGCTGCTCATCATCCTCCGCGAGGGGTTCGAGGCGATCCTCGTGATCGGCGCGGTGGTGACCTTCCTGCTCAAGACCGGGCACCGCGAGCGGCTGCGCTCCATCTGGCTCGGCGTCGGCTTCGCGCTCCTGGCGAGCGCGCTCACGGCCATCATCCTCAAGACCGTGCTCTCCGCCATGCCGGCGAGCCGCGAGATCATCGAGGGCCTCACGCTGCTCATTGCGGTCGCGGTGCTGTTCTCCGTGAGCTACTGGCTGATCTCCAAGGTGGAGGCGGCCAAGTGGCAGGCGTTCATCCGCGAGAAGGTGAGCGCCGCGCTCGAGAGCGGCGGCGGGCGCGCCCTCTCGCTCGTCGCGTTCCTCGCGGTGTACCGCGAGGGCGCCGAGACGGCGCTGTTCTACCAGGCCCTGTTCAACGAGGGCCCGCACGTCGCGCTGCCCCTGTCACTCGGCATCCTGGTGGGCTTCGTGGTGCTGGCCGTCGTCTTCACGCTCTTCTATCGCTACGGCGTGAAGCTGCCCCTCCGCCCCTTCTTCGCCGTGACGAGCGTGCTGCTCTACTACATGGCGTTCGTCTTCATGGGGAAGGGAATTCGCGAGCTGCAGGAAGGGAACGCGATGCCCATCAGCGTGATCCAGGGCTTCCCGCACGTCGAGGCGCTGGGGCTCTACCCCACCTGGCAATCGGTGCTGGGACAGGTGCTCCTGCTGCTGCTCTTCATCTTCGCGCTGCTGCGCACCTTCTGGCCGCGCCGCGCGGTCACGCTGCCCACCGTGCCGGTGAATGCGCTGCCCGCGCTGGACCTCGCCGCGCAGTTCGCCGCGCTCCGCGAGGACAACGAGCGGCTCAGGGAGCGCGTGGAGTCCCTGGAAGAGCAGCTCGGCGCCGAGGCTGTCCGCCCGCTTCCGTAGGCAATAGCTTGCAGCCCATGAAGCGACGCAAGCGAAAGGGACCGCGCTTCGGGCCGCAGATCGACCTCTTTCCACGCGAGGTGGCCGTGGACCACCTCGATCCGCGTGCGGTGCTCGGCGCGCGCACCGCCGTGCGCCAGCTGGCGCGCGTGCGGTATGCCGACGAGACCATCACGCACATGATCTTCGCCGATCGTCATGGCGTCTACTGCCAGGAGCATGGCCCGCAGTGCAGCGCGGTGCTTTCGTCAGGCCTCGACGTGAAGCGGAAGCAGGCCTGAGCGCCCGGCGCGCACTCGCATCAGAACCGCGCCTCCCGCCACGAATGCCAGCGCGATCAGCTGCGCCCAGGTCAGCGGCCCGAAGAGCCGGTCATCCTTCGCCCGGAAGAACTCGACGCCGAATCGCTCCGCCCCGGCCAGCACGCAGTACGCGCCCATGAGCCACCCCTCGCGATGCCGATGGTCGCGCAGGCGCCAGAGCACCAGGAACATGCCGATGGCCAGCGCCACCTCATACAGTTGCGTGGGGTGAACGCCCACCACGCTCGCCGGATCGAGGCCCGCCGGGAACTGCACCCCGAAGTCGCGTGACATGGCGCGCACGGTGCTCGGCGGCGCGCCATCCGGAAAGGCGACGGCAAGGAAGCCGTTCCACGGGCGGCCATAGTCGTCGCCCACGGCCCAGCATCCCGTGCGGCCCACCGCATAGGCAGCGGCGAGTGCCGGCCCGGAGACGTCCGCGATGCGCGCCTGCGGGAGCTTCTTGTGTCGCACCACCAGCATCACGGCGACCGCACCGCCGATCAATCCACCCCAGAACACGAATCCCCCGCGCGTGAAGAGCGCGTCGTAGTTGTGGAGCACCACCACGAAGTACAGCTTCGCGCCCAGCAGCCCGCCGATCACCGCCGCGATGATCATGTCCGCCACCGGTTCCGGGTCGTGCCCGCGCCGGCGGAGGAGGTGTTGTGCCACGACCTGCGCAATGATGAACGACAGCAGCATCGCGATCCCGAAGCCCGTCAGCTGCAGTGGGCCAACGCCCAGGGCCAGCGGATGGTGGATGATCGGATGCGTCGTCATTCCGCCACCAGTCCAGGAATGGGCTGCGTCGCGAAGGCGTTGAGCCCGGCCGTTGAACGCTCACCTCGCTCCAGCCGGAAGAGTCCGGCGCGCGCGATCATCGCCGCGTTGTCGGTGGCGAGTCGCGAGCTCGGCGCGTGCACGGTGGCCCCCAGTGCCGCCATTCTCGTGCGCATCGCATCCACCAGCGTGCGGTTGCCGGACACGCCTCCCCCGAGCACCACGCGCGTCCGTCCGCGCGCGCGCACTGCGCGCGCGGTTTTCTCCACCAGCGTCTCGATCAGCGAGTCCTGGAATCCTCGCGCGATCGCCGCGCGTGCCTCGTCGTCCAGCGCGTCGCCCGTGGCTCGCACCGCGTTCAGCACGGCGGTCTTGAGCCCACTGAACGAGAGGTCGTAGTAGTCGGCGTCTCCCGGCTGCTGGTCGCGCCGCAACATGGGTCGCGTGAACCGGAATCGCTTCGGATCACCGGTCGCCGCCAGCTGCTCGAGATGCGGACCGCCGGGGTAGGGAAGGCCGAGCAGCTTGGCGCTCTTGTCGAATGCCTCGCCCGCCGCGTCATCGCGAGTGGAGCCGAGCAGTCGGTACCTGCCCCACGCCTCCACGTCGAGCAGCAGGGTGTGCCCGCCGGAGACGAGCAGCGCGACGTAGGGGGGCACCGCATCCTCCTGTTCGAGCGCCGTGGCGAAGAGATGCCCCTCCATGTGGTGCACGCCGATCAGCGGCTTCCCCGCCGAGTACGCGAGCGACTTGGCGAAGCTCACCCCCACCAGGAGCGCGCCCACCAGCCCCGGCGCGTTCGTCACCGCGATCGCGTCGATCTCGGCGAGCGCCAGCCCCGCGTCGCGCAGTGCCCGCTCCGTGACCGGGACGATCGCCGTGAGGTGCGCGCGTGACGCAATCTCGGGCACCACGCCGCCGAAGATGGTGTGCACGTCCTGTGACAGGATCACCAGCGAGCGCAGTGCGGTCGTCTCACCCGATCCCTCGACCACCGATGCCGACGTCTCGTCGCACGACGTCTCGATTCCAAGGACTCGCATGCTCAGGGCGCCGGGTGCAGGCGACGGACGCGAACCTGCACGCGAGGCGGGAGTAGCGTGAGTCCACTGTGCCGCTCGGTGTCGAGCGGCACCTGCTGCGCCGCCGTGTCGAGCGCGAGCACGGAGACGTGCGCGGTGTACACGCCACGCGTCCGCACCACCAGGCGTCTCGGCCCGCGAACGCGCACGCTCTCGGGCGCGAAGTCGAACGACACCCCGCCCACCGGGAGCGATGGCGCGACGTCGAGCGCCGCCCGCACCGGCAGCAGGCGCTCCGCGGTGTCCGAGAAGCGAAGCGTCACCGACTTGGGATAGATGTCGCGCACCGTTCCCTCGATCCCTGCGGGCAGGTCCACGTCGCCCGGGCGCAACTCCACCACCATGCTGTCCGGCGGATCGGCTGGCACCCGCAACCTGAGCGTGGGAGGAGTGCCATGCAGCTTGAGGATGTCCCCACCCCGCGCGGCGACCAGCACGCGCACCTTCGGCCGTGCCCCACGCAGCTGCACGGTGCTGTCGCCCGGCATGATCAACCGCACGGCGACGTCGTCCTCCGCCGGCTCCTTCACCGTGACGATGAACCAGAGCATGACCGCAACGAGGAACGCGGTGGCCTTGAGGACCACGTGCTCGGTGACGAGCGAGCGGAAGCCGCCCACCCGTCAGCGCGTGAGCGCGGCGCCGCGCGCGCTGTCGCCCGTCGCGGGCCGCGCAGCGGGCAGGGGCACGCCGAGCAGCTCGGCGATCAGCGTGCGGTTTGCCGGCGATGCCCAGTTCGCCGCGCTGATCCACTTCTTCCGGATCGTGCCGTCGCGTGCGATCACGAACGTCTCGGGATATCCCGTGATCTGGTAGCTCCGCTCGATGTTGCGCTCCGCATCGTGCAGGATCTCGAAGGTGAGGCCATGGTTGCGCACGTACGCCTGGATCACCTTCTCGCTGCCGGGGTCGTCGATCGTCACCGCCACGACCTTGAGCCCCAGGGGGCCGAATTCGCGGTGGAGCTGCTCGATGCTCGGCATCTCCACCTCGCAGGGCGGGCACCACGTGGCCCACACGTTCAACAGCACCACCTGGCCCTTGTAGTCGTCCAGGCTTTTTTCCCTCGGCGCCGGGCCCATGGTCAGGGCCGAGAACTTCGGCGCCGCCATGCCCACGCCCACGGGAAAGAGCTCGCTGCCGAGCGTGCGCATGGCGACGCTCACCACCAGGCCGAGCACGAGCACCACCGCGCCCACCACCGTCCACTGCTGGCGCATCGTCATCAGCGCGCCGTCACGTGCGCGCCGTCATGCGCGCACCACGCATTCCCCGCGAAGCGCGCCGATCTCGGCGCGCGGGTCCGCCGCCGAGAAGATGGCGTTGCCGGCCACGAAGGTGTCGGCGCCCGCCTCCCAGCACGAGCGGATGGTGCGGCGCGCCACGCCGCCGTCCACCTCGAGCGCGGCGTCGCAGCGCGCCTCGCGCAGCATGGTGCGCGCCTCGCGAATCCGGTCGAGGGCGCGCGGAATGAACTGCTGGCCGCCGAAGCCCGGGTTCACCGACATCACGAGCACCAGGTCGAGCTCCGGCAGCACGTCGCGAATGTGCGCGAGGGGCGTGGAGGGATTGAGTGCCACCCCGGCGCGGCAGCCGAGCTCGCGGATGCGCGCGAGCTGCCGGTGCAGGTGGGGCGCTGCCTCCACGTGGATCGTCATCCCCGTGGCGCCGGCCGCGGCGAAGTCGTCGAAGTAACGCTCGGGCTCCACGACCATCAGGTGCACGTCGAGCGGCAGCGACGTCAGCTTGCGCACGGTCTCGATGACCTTCGCGCCGAAGGTCAGGTTCGGCACGAAGCGTCCATCCATGACGTCCACGTGCAGCATGTCGGCGCCACCGGCCTCGCACATCGCGACCTCGTCAGCGAGGTGCGCGAAGTCGGCGCTCAGCAGCGACGGCGCGATGCGCGCGCTCACGGGGGACCTCCCGCCACGTGCAGGGAGACGCGACTGCGCATCGGCACCTGCGCGCCCCCCGCGGGCGACTGGCTGATGACCGGCTGGTTCGGCCTCGGCGGCCCGCCGTCGTCGTTGACGACGTCTGCCACCGCGATGCCCACCTGCTGCAGGAAGCTGCGCGCATCCGCCAGCGGACGGCCCACCACGTCCGGCATGCTCATGGTGGTCGGCCCCGCGCTGAGCACGATCGAGATCACGCCCGGCATCGGCAGCGACGATCCGGCACGCGGGCGCGCGTCCACCACCGTGCCCCGAGGCTGCGTGCTGGGCTGGTCCGATGTCTCGCCGACGTTGAAACCCGCCTCCTCGATCGCGCGCTCGGCATCGGCCTGCGTCATGCCGCCGATGTTCGGCACCGTTCCCATCTTCTGGCCGCCGCTCACTGCGAGCGTGACGGAGGTGCCCATGAGTTCCTTCGCGTCCGCCGGTGGCACCTGGTCGAGCACCGTGCCCTGCGGCGCGCTCGCGTGAAAGCGCACCTCGCCCTTCTCCGCCTTGAAGCCCGCGGCGATCAGCCGTCGGTCGGCGTCCTCGTAGGCGAGGCCCGTGACGTTCGGCACCTTCACGTCGCGCGGGATCACCCCGGCGGGGAACACCACGAAGGCCACGAGCAGGTAAGCCGTGAAGAAGCCCCCCACGAGCGCGATCACGTAGGGGAGCAGGCCGCGAATGCGCGACCGCAGCCCTCCTCCACCGGCGCGCGATGCGCTCATGCAGCCCTCCGCATGCGCGCCGCGAATGCCCCATCGGTGCCGTGGCGTTGTGGCAGCACGCGCAGGCGGCCGGCGTCGAGCACCGTTTCCGGCACCGCTCCATCGGACGGTGCCTCGAGCGCGAAGTCGGGGTGCTCCGCGAGGAACTGGTCCACCTGCTCGTCGTTCTCCTCGGGCTCCAGCGAGCACGTGCTGTATACCAGGATGCCGCCGGGACGCACCACGCCGGCCGCCGCGCGCAGGATCGAGCGCTGCAGCGCGCCCAGCACGGCCAGGTCCGAGATGCGGAGCCGCCAGCGCGCATCCGGATGCCGGCGGAACGTGCCGGTCCCCGTGCACGGGGCATCCACCAGCACCAGGTCGGCGGGGCGCACCGCCGGCATGCGCGCGTCGGCGACCACGGCGAACAGCTGGTCCACCGCGAGCCGCTCGCGATTCTCCATCACGCGCGCGATGCGGGTGGGCGAGAGGTCGCACGAGATCACGAGCCCGGCGTGCCGCGCGAGCTCCACGCTCTTGCCACCCGGGGCGGCGCAGAGGTCGATCACGGTGGCGCCCTGCGGCACGTCGGCGTACTTCGTCACGAGCGTGGAGGCGGGATCCTGCAGGTGAAACAGCCCCTGCCGAAAGACGCCGAGCTCGTGGAGCGAGAGCGCGCTCGTCATCACCACGCTGTCCGCGAGCAGCGGCGCGGGCTCGGTGCTCACCCCGGCATCCGACAGCATCGTGCGCAGCGTGTCGATGTCCACGCCCACGGGGCGGGCGATCAGCGGCGCCTCGCGGTTGTTCGCCTCGAGCAGCGCCTCCGTCTCGCTCATGCCGAAGCGCGCGATCCATCGGTCCACCAGCCAGCGCGGATGCGAGTGCGACAGCACCAGCGCATCGACTGCATCGGCGGGCACGACCGCCGCCATGGCGCCGCGCTCGCGATCGATCCGGCGCAGGACCGCGTTCGCCAGCCCGCCCGCGCCGATGCCCTCGCGCACCTTCGCAAGCTCCACGGTCTGGCCGATCGCCGCGTACGCCGGCACGCTTCCCATCTCGAGCAGCTGGTAGGTGCCGAGCCGCATGAGGTCCAGGAACCCCGGCTCCAGGCGCTGCAGCCCGCCCTTCACGCGCACGTCGAGCAGCGCATCGATCCAGCTCCGGCGACGCAGCATCCCGTACACCAGCTCGCGCGTCCAGCGGCGGTCACGCGCATCCAGCCCCGACGTCCGGCGGTCGAAGCTCGGGTCGAGCAGCTCGCCGCGCCGGATGTCGGCGCAGACGTCCGCGGCGGCAATCCTCGCCTCGGTGATCGTGCTCGCTCGTCGGGTGACCGCCATGCCCCTAAGATAGCGTCGTCGCGAACCGCCCGCCGATGGTGATGCCCCGTCCGCGCGCCCAGTCCGAGGGGGTGAGCCGAGCCTTGCCGGAGGGCTGCAGGCCCCCCACGCGAATCGCGCCCGTTCCGCATGCGATCACCGCGCCCTCGCCGTCGATCGCGAGCACCTCGCCGGGCGTGCCCTGCGCGTCCACCACGCGCGCGCAGAAGAGCTTCACGTCACGCCCGTCGAGCGTGCCGAAGGCGCCGGGTCGCGGGTCGTACGCGCGCACCTGGCGCGACACGGCGCTCGCATCCTGCGTGAAGTCCACTCGCGTGGCCTCGCGCTCGATCTTCGGCGCGTACGTCACCAGCGACGCATCCTGCGGCGCCTCCGCGCTCGCGCCGAGCTCGAGCAGCGCCAGCGCCTCGATGAGCGCCATCGCCCCGAGCTCCGACAGCCGCATCTGCAGCTCGCCGTACGCCTCGTCGTCGAGGATGGGCGTGGAGCGCGAGATGAGCACCGGGCCGGCGTCGAGGGCGCGCACCATCCGCATGATGCACACGCCGGTCTCGGCGTCGCCGTGCAGCAGCGCAGCCTGGATCGGCGCGGCGCCCCGCCACCGGGGGAGGAGCGATGCATGGATGTTGAGCGTGCCCAGGCGCGGCGTCGCGATCACGGCCTCAGGCAGCAGGTGTCCGTAGGCCACCACCACGGAGACGTCGGGTGCAAGCTCGCGCAGCTGCTGCTCGAACGCCTCGCCACGGGGCTTCTCCGGCTGCAGCACGGGCAGCCCCTCCTCGAGGGCCACCACCTTCACGGCTGGCGGCTGCAAGGTGGATCGCGAGCGACCCACCGCCTTGTCGGGCTGCGTCACCACGCCCACCACGTCGAAGCCCTCGCCCAGCAGCGCGCGCAGCGGCGGCACGGCGAACTCCGGCGTCCCCCAGAACAGCACGCGCACCTACATGTCCTCGTCGTGCGGATGATCGTCCTTGAGGTTCTTCGCGATCTCCGCCGGCGTGAGCAGGCGGATGTTGTTCGGGTATCGCTCGCGCTCGCGCGCCCACTGGTTCATGGCCGACCGGCGCTTGAACGGCCCCAGGTAGTCGATGAACAGCCGCCCGTGCAGGTGGTCGATCTCGTGCTGGAAGCAGCGCGCGAGCAGTCCCTCCGCGCTCACCTCGAAGGGCGTGCCGCGGCGGTCGATCGCCCTCACCGTCACCCTGGTGGGGCGCTCCACGTCACCGTGAATGTCCGGAATGGAAAGGCATCCCTCTTCCGTCTTGCCGCGCCCACTGCTCGTGCTGACCTCGGGATTCACCAGCGCGTACTTCTCGCCATCCACGTCCACCACGGCCACGCGCTCACTCCGCCCCACCTGTGGCGCGGCCAGCCCGATGCCCGCGGCGGCGTACATGGTCTCGAACATGTCGTCGATCAGCTTGCGCACGTCATCCGTGACTTCGGCGACCACCGCCGTCTCCTCGCGGAGGATGGGGTCGCCCAGCACGCGGATCGGCAGCACGCTCACGCCGCGGTCCCCTGGGCACGGGCAATGCGCGCGATGCGGCCGCGCTCCACGATCACCTTCGACTCACCCGACCGGATCGTGACCTCATCCTCCAGGCCGCTGCCTGGATTCGTGGTCGACCCGAGCACGCGAATGTGCACCACCTCGCCGATGATCCCGCCCGCCGTCACGATGCGGTCACCCTTCTTCAGCTCGCGCAGCGATGCCTCGTGCTGCTGCTTCTGCTTCTGCTGCGGGCGGATGAGCAGGAAGTAGAAGATTGCGAAGATCGCCCCCATCTGGACGATGAAGGGGAGCATGCTCGCGCCGCCGCCCTGCGCGGGCGAGAGTAAGAGGGCGTACAGGGGACTCATGCCGGGCTCGTGGTCTGGGAGTGATAGCGCGCCAGCCAGTCTCGGCTCCATGAACCGAAGCTGCCGTCCTGGATGGCGGCGCGCGCCGTCCGCATCAGGCGCACGAGGAAATGTACATTGTGCAGGGAAAGCAGGCGGAGCCCGAGCATCTCGTCCGCCTGGAACAGGTGCCGCAGGTACGCGCGCGAGAAGCGGCGGCAGGCCGTGCAGTCGCAGCTCTCGTCCAGCGGGCGCGGGTCCGTGCGGAATTCCGCGCGCTTGATCGCCTTGCGGCCATCCGGCGTGAAGAAGGCGCCGTTGCGACCCATGCGCGTGGGAGCCACGCAGTCGAACAGGTCCACGCCGCGCGCCACACCCTCCACGAGGTCCTCGGGATACCCCACGCCCATCAGGTAGCGCGGGCGCTCCGTGGGCAGCACCTCGTGCACCGACTCGAGTATCCGGTACATGTCGGGCTTCGACTCGCCCACCGACAGCCCGCCGATGCCGTAGCCCACCCAGTCGCCCATGCCGCGAATCGACTGCGCGGCCTCGCGCCGCAGCTCCTCGTGGATCCCGCCCTGCACGATGGGGAAGAGCGCCTGCTCATTGAAGGCGCCTTCCTCATTCAGCCGCGCGAACTCCGTCGCACAGCGCGCCAGCCATCGCAGGCTGCGCTCGCTCGCGTCGCGCGCGATGGTCGCGTCGCTCTGCCCCGGGATCACGTGGTCGAACTGCATGATGACGTCGGCGCCCAGGTTGCGCTCGATGCGCATCACCGATTCCGGCGTGAAGTGCCGGCGCGAGCCATCGATGTGGCTCTGGAAGATCACGCCCTCCTCGCTCACGGTGCGCAGCGACGCCAGCGAGAACACCTGGAAGCCCCCCGAGTCCGTGAGGATCGGCCCGCTCCACTGCATGAACTCGTGCAGGCCGCCGAGCGTGCGCACGAGGTCGTCGCCCGGGCGCAGGTGCAGGTGGTAGGCGTTCGCCAGGATCATCTGCGCGCCCATCGCGTGCAGGTCGTCCGGGTCCAGCCCCTTCACGCTCGCGAGCGTGCCGACCGCCATGAACGTCGGCGTCTCGACGCTGCCGTGCGGCGTGTCGAACACGCCCGTGCGCGCGGCGCCGCTGCAGGCACCCAGCGAGAACCCGAACCCGCTCACAGGATCACCATGGCATCACCATACGAGTAGAAGCGATATCGTTCGCGCACGGCCTCGGCGTACGCGCGCATCGTGAGTTCGTAGCCGGCCAGGCTGGCCACGAGCATGATCAGCGTGGAGCGGGGCAGGTGAAAGTTGGTCACGAGCGCATCCACCACGCGCGGCCCGCTGGGTGGACGGAGAAAGATGCGCGTCTCCGCACTGCCCTCGCGCACCGCACCGTGTGCGTCTGCGGCGCTCTCGAGGGCGCGCACGCTGGTGGTGCCCACGGCGCACACCCGGCCTCCGCGCGCCTTCGTGTCCGCCACCAGCGCGGCCGTCTCCGTCGGCACGTCGAACCACTCCTCGTGCATCACGTGCTCGGCGGGGTCATCCACCTCGACCGGCTTGAACGTCCCGGCGCCCACGTGCAGCAGCACCTCCCCGCGCCGCACGCCGCGCGCGTCGAGTTGCGCGAGCAGCTCCGGCGTGAAGTGCAGGCCGGCCGTGGGGGCAGCGACGGATCCCTCCTCGCGCGAGTAGACGGTCTGGTACCGCTCAGCATCCACGGCGGCGTCGGCGCGCTCGATGTACGGCGGCAGCGGCACGTGCCCCCATTGCGCGATCGCCTCGGCAATCGGGATGCTCGCGCGCAGCTCCACCACGCGCGTGCGCCGTTCGGTCGTCTCGATGATCACCGCCTCGAACCCGGGAGCGATCGTCACGCGGCGTCCCGGCTTCAGCTTGCCGCCCGGCGAGACCATGGCCTCCCAGCGGTCGCCGCCGAGCGCGCGCAGCAGGAAGACTTCCGCCGGCGCGCCGGAGTCGCGGGTGCCCAGCAGGCGGGCGCGAAACACGCGCGAGCGATTCACCACGAGCGCGTCGCCCGGCGCCAGCAGCGACGGGAGGTCGGTGAAGGTGCCGTGCTCGATCGTCCCGGGCTCGCGCCGCACGATCATCAGGCGCGACGCATCCCTCCGCGCCGCCGGCTGCTGGGCCACCAGCTCCGGCGGCAGCGCGAAGTCGTAGTCGGCGGTGCGTTGGCCGGTCGCGTGCATCGCGGAAAGATAGCGGGATCGCCACGTGCCCTTGTGCCGTGCACCGCGCGCACCCCATGGTGGGCGATGCTCACCGACTCGACGCCCGAATGCGTCACGTGCCGGGCCCCGATCGCCTCGCCCTACTGCCCGCAGTGCGGCGAGCGCCGGGCATCGGATCGGCACCTGTCGCTGTTCGAGTTCGCCGAGGACGCACTGGAGGCCTTCACACACTTCGACGGCCGGCTCCTGCGCACGCTCAAGTCACTCGCGCTGCGCCCCGGCGAGCTGGCCGTCGCCTGGGTTCGGGGGTCGCGCGTGCCGTACGTGAGCCCGCTGCAGCTGTTCCTCATCGCCAACCTGGTGTTCTTCCTCTGCGCCGGCGCCATCGGCAACCACGTCTTCGACACGCCGCTCCGCTCGCAGCTCGGCTCCGGCCATGCGCGGGCGTTCAAGCGCGAGATGCTCGCCAGGAAGCTGCACGTCGCGACCACCGACAGCCTCGAGTTCCGGCGGCGCGCCACCGCGTTCGTGCCCACCTACGACACCCAGAGCTTCACGCTCTCCAAGTCGCTGGTCTTCGTGCTCATTCCTCCGATGGCGCTCGTGGTGGGACTGCTCGAATGGCGACGCCGGCGATTCGCCGCGCAGCATGTGGTCTTTGCCTTCAATGCATTCAGCGCGTTCCTGCTGCTGATGGTGGCGATCGGCGCGCCGATGACGGGCTTCCTGCACTGGCGCGCGACGCACGGCTATTCGGTGCCCGGGAACACGGATAATTTCTACAGCTATCCGCTCGTCGGCGCGTGGGCGATCTGGATGGCCCTCGGCTTCCGCCGCGCCTACGGCGACCACCTCGTGATGGCGGCCGCGAAGGCGCTCGTGGTCGCGTTCTCCTTCCTCGTGGCACTCTCGTACTACCGGGTGCTGCTCTTCATCGCCACCAGCTATTCCACGTGACGGACACTCCCTGCGTCAGCTGTGGCTCGCCCTTCTCGGGCACGTACTGCCCGGCGTGCGGCGAGATGCGCGCCGAGGCACGCCACTACTCGCTGCGCCACTTCTTCGCGGAGGCGATCGGCAGCCTCACCGACGCGGACGGCGCCTTCTGGCGCACCATCCGCGTGCTCATTCGCCAGCCGGGCGAGCTCACGCGGCGCTACATGCTCGGCCAGCGCGTGGCGTGGAAGCGCCCGCTGCAGCTGTTCCTCACGCTCAACGTGCTGTTCTTCATCGTGGGATCGCCGCTGCACATGAACGTGTTCTCCACGCGCCTGGGCGACCAGATCCACGGCACGTGGCACAAGGGCATCGCCCAGCCCATGGTCCTGGCGAGGTTGCGCGCGCGCGCGACGGACGCGGACCATCCGCATCCCGATTCGCTGCGCATCGAGGAGGGCTACGCTGCCTACGCGCACACCTTCGACAGCGCCACGGCGACGCAGGCGAAGACGCTCGTCATCGCGATGGTGCCACTGCTCGCCCTGGTGGTGGCGCTGGTCAACGCAGGCCGAGGGCGCCCGGGGGTGCAGCACCTGGTGTTCGCGCTGCACTTCTACTCCGCGTTCTTCGTGCTGATCGTGGGGGGAACCCTGCTCGCGGGGCTCGCACTGGCGGCCTTCGAGCGGATCGCGCACGTGAAGGCGGCGGGCGATGCGGACCAGCTGCTGGGTGCGGTGATGCTGTTCGCCTCGGGCGTCTATCTCTCACTCGCGCAACGGCGAGCGTACGGCGATGGGCGAGTGGCGGGCGTGGTGCGCGGCGCGCTGCTGTCGGTCGGGGTGGCCGTGTCGCTCATGGCGTACCGTGCGCTGCTCTTCTTCGTGACCTTCTACACGACCTGACGCTGTCGCCGCCCCGTACGCAGTTCGTGCATCACTGCATCACCGCCGTTCAGAACAACCCCCCCTGCTCCACGCCCTCGGCGCGCGGGACGAAGCCGAAGTGGCGATACGCCAGTGGGGTCGCCATGCGCCCGCGCGACGTGCGCTGCAGGAAGCCGTTCTGCACCAGGAAGGGCTCGTACACCTCCTCGATGGTGTTGGAGTCCTCACCGATCGCGGCGGCGATGGTGTTCACGCCCACGGGGCCCCCCTCGAACTTCTCGATGATCGTCTTGAGGATCCGCCCGTCCATGTCGTCCAGCCCGAACTGGTCGACGTCGAGCATCTCGAGCGCCTGCTGCGCCACGAGTTCCGAGATGATGCCGTCTGCGCGCACCTGCGCGTAGTCGCGCACCCGGCGCAGCAGGCGATTGGCCACGCGCGGCGTGCCGCGCGACCGCTTCGCGATCTCCTGCGCGCCGGCGTGATGGATCTCCACCTTCAGCACCTCCGCGGTGCGCCGGACGATCAGCTCCAGGTCGGACGCGGCGTAGTAGTTGAGCCGCTGCTCGATGCCGAACCGTGCGCGCATCGGGGCGGTGAGCATCCCGAAGCGCGTGGTGGCGCCGATGAGCGTGAATCGCTCGATGGGCATCGTGATCGTCTGTGCCTTGGGACCCTCGCTCAGGCGGATGTCGATACGGAAGTCCTCCATGGCGGGATAGAGGAACTCCTCGATCACCGGGCGCAGCCGGTGGATCTCGTCGATGAAGAGCAGGTCGCCCTCCCGCATGTTCGTCAGCGTTCCCACCAGGTCGCCCGGCTTCTCGAGCGCGGGGCCCGACGTGGTGCGGATGTTGACCCCGAGCTCGCGCGCGATGAGCTCGGCCAGCGTGGTCTTGCCGAGCCCGGGCGGGCCGTAGAAAATCGCGTGATCCAGTGGCTCGCGGCGTGCGAGCGCTGCATCGATGGCGAGGCGCAGGTTTTCCTTGACCTTCGACTGGCCGATGAACTCCGCGAGTCGCTGTGGCCGGAGCGACAGCTCCACCACGGACTCGTCAGGCAGCACCTCGGGCGTCGTGATTTCGGCGCGGGTCATCGCTACACACTACCTGGGCGGAGTGGGTCGGCAAGAAAAAGTTCAGCGGAAATCTATCCCGAAGGAAAGCCGAAAGAAAGGGCCTGAAAAATGCGGCTCCTGAACGAGTTACGTCCTTTATGAAACTGTGGCTTTCGCGATGCGCTTCTCTATGTCATATTCGGTGAATGCGCGGGCCCGAAAGGGCACGCCTCAGGGTTGTGGGCGCAACTTGCGCCCAGCTACACCATTTCCACATCTCGATAGGAGGCAGTTCATGGGACGCGATCGAATTCTGCGCCTGACCGCCGTTTGCGCGGGAGTGCTGGCGCTTGCTGCGCTCGTGCGCCCAGTCGGAGCGCAGGACCTCGATAGCCTGCGCCGGCGCTACCAGCTGGCCCAGCTCCCGAGCCTCGAGGTGGCCTCATCGGCCTCGCGCTCCTCGCCGGGCAACAGCTCCGGCTCGCCGAGCGCCTACGGCGCCAACTTCGGCGACGGCTTTGCTGGCCTCAGCTATCAGGAATCCACGCGCGGTGGCAACACCGGCGACGGCTCCGTGTCGGTGGGCTTCGGCCTCCTCAACTCGCGCGACCTGATCGGCCTCGAAGTCGCCGTTGCTTCGCTCTCCACCTTCCGCGAGGGATTCGGCCAGCGCGGCAGCATCAGCGCCAAGCTGCACAAGGCACTGCCGAAGAACTACGGAGTGGCGGTCGGCATCGAGAACCTCACGAACTGGGGCGGCACCGACGGCAGTCGCAGTGTGTACGGCGTCGTCTCCAAGGTGTTCCACCTGCGCGAGCGCGAGGGTGACCCCTTCGGCACCTTCACCATGAACGCTGGTGTTGGCAACGGCCGCTTTCAGCGCATTCCCGACTTCCAGGCGAACCACGACAACATCAACTTCTTCGCGAGCGGCGGCCTTCGCGTTCACGAAGCGGTTTCCCTCATCGCGGACTGGACCGGACAGGACCTGACCCTCGCAGCGTCGATCGTGCCGTTTCGCTGGGCACCGATCGTCATCAGCCCAGGGGTTGCGGACGTCACCGGTCGCGACGGCAACTCCGCTCGCTTCGTGCTCGGCATCGGCGCCGGGTTCAAGTTCTCGTCCGTGCGCAACATCTTCATCCCGAGGTAGGGACACATGACCAAACTCTTCGCTTCCTGCGCTGCCGCGCTTCTCCTCAGCGCCTCCGTCGCGAGCGCTCAGGGCAACGGCTCTGACATCACGGGCCCGTCAGTTACCCAGTCCACCATCGCCGGCGGCATCTTTGCCCCGAGCGCCGGCAACGTCGGCACCACCGCGGTGCCCGTCACCCCGGCCGTCTCGAACGCCATCGTCTCCACCAGCAATTCGATCGTCGCCACCGTCTCCGGCGGCGGCACGATCACCAACCCGGTGACGGGCGCAGCCATTCCCGCAGCCGCGGCGACCGTCGCGGTCTCGATGATGAGCTCCGCTTCTCCCGAGATCAAGGCGCAGGTCAACAACGCCCTCTCCACGAGCGGCGCATCGGCGACGGTCATCAATACCCTGATGAGCACCCTGCCGAACCTGCTCTCCAACCCGACGCCCGGCCAGGTTGCCGAGGCGCTCAGCGCCTTCAACGCCGTGGTGAACACCGCCAACGCCGGCTTCCTCGCGAACCCGCCGCCGGAGTTCTCCGCGATCTTCTCAGTGCTCTCGCAGATCGCTGCCTCCGGCAACGCGGCTGCGAAGGGTCGCTAAGCCAGGCAGCACTCCGTTACGCACCAGCAAGGCGGGGCCGCGACTCAGTCGCGGCCCCGCCTTCGTTTCAGAGCCCGCGACCCGCGCGCGACCCGCCGGGCTAGACCATCTCCCGCAACTGCGCCAGCCGGTCTCCCGCCCTCCGCAGCGTCTCGAACTTCTTGCAGAAGGCGAAGCGCACGAGCTTCGAGCCCAGCGCGCGGTCGTGATAGAAGCTCGACCCCGGCACGGTCGCCACGCCGACTTCCTCCGCCATCCACTTCGCGAACGTCACGTCGTCCTTGTCCGACAGCTTCGAGAAGTCCGCGAGGATGTAGTACGCCCCCTCCGGCACCGAGAACTCGAATCCCGCCTCGGTGAGCGACGCGCACATCACCTCGCGACGCGCCCGGTAGTCGAGCGCGAGGTGGTTGAAGTAGTCCGCGTCGAAGTGCATCCCCACGCTCGCCGCCGCCTGCAGCGGCGCCGGCGCGCCCACCGTGAGGAAGTCGTGCACCTTCCGGATGGCGTTCGTCTGCTCGGGCGGCGCCACCGCGTAGCCCAGCCGCCACCCGGTGCAGCTGAACGTCTTCGACAGCCCCGAGATCGTGATCGTGCGCTCGCGCATCCCCGGCCACGTCGCCATCACGTGGTGCTCGCCCGCATAGCGGATGTGCTCGTAGATCTCGTCGGTGATCACCCACACGTCGTGCTGCTTGCAGAGGTCGGCGATCAGCGTCATCTCCGCGCGCGTCAGCACCCGCCCCGTGGGGTTGTGCGGCGTGTTCACGATGATCGCCTTCGTGCGCTTCGTGAACGCCTTCCGCAGCCGGTCCTCGTCCAGCGTCCAGTTCGGCCGCTCGAAGGGCACGAACACCGGCGTCGCCCCGGCGAGGATCGCGTCCGGGCCATAGTTCTCGTAGAACGGCTCGAACACGATCACCTCGTCACCCGGGTCGATCAGCGCCAGGAACACCGCCGCCATCGCCTCCGTGGCGCCGCACGTCACCGTCACTTCGCGGTCGTGGTCCACGTCCATGCCGTACCACTTCCGGTACTTCTCGGCGATCGCGATGCGCAGCGACGAGCTGCCCCACGTCACCGCGTACTGGTTGATGTCCGCATGGATGGCCGTGCACGCCGCTTCCTTCATCGGCTCCGGCATGGGAAAGTCGGGGAAGCCCTGCGCGAGGTTCACGGCCTCGTGCTGGTTCGCGATCCGCGTCATCTCGCGGATCACCGACTCGGTGAAGGTGCTGCAGCGCTTCGCGGCGAGCATGCGGTCAGCGTCCCCCGACTTTGGAAAGTGCGGCGCGAATGAGCTCCGAGGCCGACAGGCCGCGTCCTCCCGCGTCGAGTGCGGCGCGCACGGCCTTCTCCGCGTCCGCCGTGGTGTAGCCCAGCGACGCGAGGGCGCGAATTGCGTCCTCGGCCGACGCCCCCTCGGGACGCGGCCCTCCCTCGCCACTGGAAGTGTGCATCTCGCCAAGCTTGTCCGCGAGGTCGAGGATCATCTGCTCCGCCTTCTTGCGGCCCACGCGCGGCACGCCCTGCAGCGTCGCGATGTCCTTTTCCCGGATCGCCTGCACCACCCGCTCCGCAGACAGCGCCGACAGCATGCCGAGCGCGAGCGCCGGCCCCACGCCCTTGGCACCGAGCAGCTTCTGGAACACCCGCCGCTCGAAGGACGTCGAGAACCCGAACAGCTGCCAGCCGTCCTCCTTCACCACCAGGTAGGTGTGCAGCGAGCACGCCTCGCCCACGCGGGGAAGGGCCTCGTATGCCGACAGCGGTATGGACAGCTCGTACGCCACGCCCCCCTGCGTCATGACCTCCACGCGATCGAGGTCGCGCGCGATCAGGGTGCCGGTGAGCTGGACGATCATCGCGGCACGGGGCCGATGCGCCGCACCGCGGGCATCCGGGGCACGTTGGCGCCCATCAGGCAGGCGATCGCAGCCGCCACGCCGTCGGCGGCGTCGGCGGGCTGGGGTGCGGACTTCAGGCGCAGCAGTCGCGTGATCATGAACTGCACCTGCTCCTTGGTTGCCGCGCCGGTGCCCGCCACGGCCTTCTTGATGGCGGCGGGGGGAAACTCGCTGATGCTCACGCCCGCCTGCTCTCCCGCGAGCAGGATCACGCCGCGCGCATGCCCCAGCACCACGGTGGTGCGCACGTTGCGCGAGTAGAACACGTCCTCGATGGAGAGGTAGTCCGGCCGGTGTCGCTCCAGCAACTCACGCACGCCCTCGTAGATCTCCAGCAGCCGCGCCGCGAGCGGCTCGCGCGCCTTCGTGCGGATCACGCCGCACTCCACGAGCGACACCGCGTGCATCCCCTCGCCCTGGATCACGCCGTACCCCGTGCAGGCGGTGCCGGGATCGATGCCGAGGACGATCACCGGCTGTCCTCGCTCAGGCGTCGGCCATGTCGGCGACGTCGATGTCGAAGTTCGCCCACACCTTCTGCACGTCGTCCAGCTCCTCGATCGACTCGATCAGCTTGAGCAGCGACTCCGCGTCGGCGCCCTCCACCTTGATCGTGTTCTTCGGGATCATCACGCTCGGCTCCTGTTCCACGAAGGCGATCTTCTTCGCCTCGAGCGCGACCTTCACCGAGTGAAAGTCCGCCGGCTCCATGGTGACCAGGTAGACGTCCTCCTCTCGCTTGAAGTCCTCGGCGCCCGCGTCGAGCGCGGCCTCGAGGGTCGCGTCCTCGTCGTACTTGCTGGCGTCGATCACCAGCTGGCCCTTGCGGTCGAACATCCACGCGACGGCGTTCGGCGTGCCGAGGTTGCCGCCGCCCCGCGACCTCTTGTGGCGGACGTCGGCCACGGTGCGCGTGGGGTTGTCGGTCACGCAGTTGATGATGATGGCGACGCCGGCCGGCCCGTAACCCTCGTACGTCACTTCCTGGTAGTCGACGCCCTCGAGCTCACCCGTCCCCTTCTTGATCGCGCGCTCGATGTTCTCCTTGGGCATCGAGCGACCGCGCGCCGTCTCCACCGCGGTGCGCAGTCGCGCGTTCCCCTCGGGATCCCCGCCGCCCAGCTTGGCGGCCATGGTGATCTCGCGGATGAACTTGGTGAACATCGACGAGCGCTTGGAATCCGTGGCGGCCTTCGCGCGCTTGATCGTCTTCCATTTGCTGTGACCGGCCATTGCGATGCGACTGGTTTGGGTGATGCCCAAAGATACGCGCGCGAGCGAACGGACTAAAGGCTGGAAAAAGGAAAGGCCGCGGCATCGCCGCGGCCCTTCCTCAAAAACCTCAGCCCCGCAAACCTCAGCCCCTCACACCTGTCCTAGTGCCCGATCCGGATCGACAGCGCCGCCCGGTATCCGGTCAGGTCGTTCCGGCCGTCACCGAACGCGATCTTGCCATACGTGTACCCGGCGCTCGGGACCAGCGCGAACACGTCGTTCGCGATCACCCACGAGGCCCCGAAGTTCACCAGCTGGCTGGACTGCGCCGCGTTCTGCGACCAGTTGCGGAACTCGATGCTCGGCTGGAGCGTCGACCCCATGATCGGGATCCCCACCGCCACCGTCGTGTTGAACACGTCCTCGTGGCCGATCACGCTGCTGTCCGCGAGCGTGCCCGGCGTGCGATAGAGGTTCCACGCGACGATCGAGTACTCCAGCCCGTGCCACGCGCTGTTCGCCGCGCCGCTCGTGATGTAGCGGTCGCCCGTGTTGTAGATCGAGCCATTCGCCTGGTCGTCGCCGAACTTCGAGAAGGTGAAACCCAGCGAGACGCGACCGGCGCCATACGGATGGTCCACGCCCACGCGGGCGCGATACTCGTTGCCCGGCTGGAAGCGGTACTTGTTGCCCGCATTGTCCTGGAATGGGTCATACTCGGAGGAGCGGCGCATGCTCGCGCCGAACCCGAGGTTCCAGCTCCCCACCGGGCGCGCCACCGCGAGTCCCGCGGTCGCGCCGAAGCCGGTGCCGAGGTTCGAGATCGGGAAGGAGAGAAAGTCCGACGCGATGCGCGTCGCCGCCACCTGCTCCGCCGGCTTGGCCGTCTCGCGTCCCGTCGGCAGGTTGAGCCCCGCCGTGAGGATCAGGAAGTCGGCGCCGAGCGTCATGTTGGCGCGCACCTGCGTATCGGTGAGCCCGTTGATGGTGCTGATGGTCTTGCCCGATGAGCTGTTGCTCTCCACCCGGGCGTTGGCGTAGCTGGTGCCAACGTCGAACGACAGCCAGCTCGTGGCCGGCACGAGCGCGAACAGCGGGATCGCCGTCTCGGTGATCTTCGTGTTGTCGCTCCCGCCGGTGGGGGACTTGATCTCGTAGTGCACTACCTGGGGCGCGATGTGAAGCCCGGAATCCCAGATGGACTGGGCACGGGCGAGGCTCGGCAGTGCGGCGAGCGCGAGGGTCGCGGTGAGGATGCGTCGCATTCAGATCTCCTTACGGCTTCGGCGCCTTGATGACGATGACGACCTTTGCCGTCTTCGAAGAGACATTATCGGTTCCCGTACCCGCTGCGGCCGGATCCTTCGCCGGCGCCTGCACGCTCGTCGACGTCGTGCCGGCGCCTGCCGCCGCGCTCGTCACCGAGGGGTTGAGCCCCTCGGCCGTGGAGCTCGCGGTCGATCCCACGCCACTCGATGAACTGCTCGCCGGGGCAGACGCACCCTGCGCCGCCGCGTTCACCACCGAGCCTTCGGACGTGCCCTTGAGGCTCGCCTCCACCGTGGTGCTCGTGACCTGCGCGCCCTGCTGCACCGCCGCGGCCTCGGTCGACTTCTGCTGTGCGCTGCCGAAGTTCGGGTCGATGCGCACGGCATCGCGGAACTGCATGCGCGCCTCGTCGTACTTGCCCTGGTCCTCGAGCTTCAGCCCTCGGCTGTAGGCGAGGAACGCCGCGAGCGAGCGCGTGGGGCGCAGCTCGATCTGGTTGCGCTCCGCCGTGGTCAGGGTGATTCCCATCTGCTGGAAGAGGCCCAGCACGATGTTCTTCTCGATCGTGAAGATCTGGTCGAGCGAGCGGTCGTCGCTCGTGCCCGCGGAGACGCCCGCATCGGCGACGTTGATCACCGCCGCGTCCACGCGGATGTTGCCGCCGGTCTGCAGGATCGAGCCCGACACCATGCGGCCCGCCTGGATCAGCTTGCCCGTGCGCACCGTGGTCGACTGGTCGACCGCGCCGCCCTGCTGCAGCTGCACTTCGTCCAGGAGCGCCTGCAGTCGCGCGCGCTCCACCACGGTGAGCTGCGAGGAGCGGCTCAGGTCCGTGGTGATCAGCTCGGCCATGCCGCGCTCGAGGGGCGCGAGCGAGGTGTCGGGGCCGGTGAACTTGAGCGGCAGCACCGCGATGGTGCGCGGGTTGCCCGGCGTGCCGGAGAGGGTCTTCTCCTGGGCGATGGCGCCCTTCGCGAACATCGCCACCTCCTTGCGGGAGAGCGCCGCGAGGCGATCCTCGAGCTGCTTCCGCACGCGCGCCGTGCGCCCGTACTTCACGTAGCTCGAGTAGGCCTCGCGCGCCGCGGGCAGGTCGTTCTGCTGCTCGGCCGTGAGCCCCAGGTAGAGGGCCGTGGTCCCGTCGCGCGGGTCGGACTTGTGCGCGAGCTCCAGGGTGGTGCGCGCATCGTCATAGCGCGCGGCCTTGAAGTACGCGATGCCGAGCGCGCGCTGCACCTGCGCGTTGTTCGGCTGCGACGCACGCTGGCGCTCGAGGCGAGAGATGCCGTCCGACGTCCCCTGCACGCTCGGGGCGCACGCGGCCACGGCGGAAGTGACGGATAGGACGATGAGGATCCGGGAAAGACGCATGCGCCTGCCTCCTAGCGATCAGGGTCCAGCATGTCTTCGAAGCGCATCCATTGCGCGTAGAAGTAGAGGTCGATGTAGCCCGTGCCGCCGTGGCGGTT
Source organism: Gemmatimonadota bacterium (assembly GCA_028287305.1). Taxonomy (GTDB): domain Bacteria; phylum Gemmatimonadota; class Gemmatimonadetes; order Gemmatimonadales; family Gemmatimonadaceae; genus JAQBPX01. Next base: position 37,682 of record JAQBPX010000011.1, on the reverse strand, counting down.
TTTTCCGACGAGCAATTCCGTCGCGCCCTCGATTTCCCGGCTGGGATTGTACATCCCCTCGCGGAACAGTCCGAGGACCACGTCGGCATGGTGCTTTACAGCGCCCAGCACCCCGAAATCGTCGAGCATTGGGCGCTGGTCCGGGCGGGACTCGAGCATGGGAAGCTGGGCGGTAGCCAATATGGCGATGTTTAGGTCGAGCGCCAGCGTTTTCAGCCCCAGGACCGCCGCGGCAATTTCCTCGTCGCGCCCGCGGCTGCCCGCCGCGAGCTCCTGGATGCCGTCCAGCACCAGCAGCGAGACGGGAGCCTCCGCCGGCACCAGCGTGCGAATGCCCTCTATGCCGCTGGACGGAATGCGATCGATTCTCGGAAGCTGGTCGCGGAGCCGGAGGGCGGTCGCGCCGGCCTCCACGCGCCCCGTGTCGGTCAGCGAGCCTGCCCGAAGCTCATCCACCCGCACCCTCGCCTCGATCGCGAGGATGCGCTCGAGCACCCGCTCCACCGTCATCTCGCCGGACAGGAACAGGCTCGCGGCTCCCTCCTGCGCGGAGCGGAGGGCGATCGCCAGGGCGAGCGCCGACTTGCCACTTCCCACATCGCCGCCCAGCACCGTGAGGTCGCCCCTGCGGAACCCTCCCCCTAGGATCTTGTCCAGGCTCGGAAAGCCGCTGACCACCGAATCCACGCTGGCGTGGCCGTCAGTGATGGCGTCCACGCGGGCGAGCAGCTGCGAGAGGGGCGAGATGTCGTTAGACCGCAACGGCTTGGGCGAGCTGGAGGAGCTCCGAATGTGCGGCGGAGTCGAGCTGGGACGCAGTGACGTCCGTCACGGCCTGCAGCGCCGTTCGCACCGTCGCGCGGTCGCCCCCCGCGGTGGCTTCCACCAGGCGCGCCAGCGGCACCCGCATCGCGGCAGGCAGCGTCATGGCGGCCAGCCAGTGCCTGGCTCCCTGGGCTCGTGCCTCCCGCACCGAATCCGGCAGCACGGGCCCGACCACCGAATCCTGCGCCAGGCGGGCGGCCATGTAGCAGGCCAGGGCCACCTCACGCTCGCCGCCCAGCGGCGCCCGGCCGGCGAGGGAGGCGAGGGCGCGAAAGCGAAAAACGGGCGTCGCGAGCGCATATGGCGGGGAGGGCGGCAGCACTCGCGCAATCTGCTGGGGGCGCGTCACGGGCGCCAGCGGCCCCGGCCGCTCCGTTGCTCGCCCATCCGGCGCTCACTACATTAGCGCAGCATGGTGAATCAGGTGAAGTCCGTCCTGTGGGTGGACGACGAGGCGGAATCGCTGGAACCGCATCGTATGTTCTTGCGGGACAAGGGCTTTCACGTCGAATCGGTCACCAACGCCGAGGATGCGGTGGAGCTCGTGCGCCGCCGCTCGTTCGACCTCGTCCTGCTCGACGAGCAGATGCCCGGCAAGCGCGGCCTCGATGCCCTCGCCGACCTGCGTGACATCGATCCGCACCTGCCGATCGTCATGGTCACCAAGAGCGAGGAGGACGAAACCCTCACCGAGGCACTCGGCGCCGCGACCGCCGGCTACCTGGTGAAGCCCGTCACCCCTCGCCAGGTCTACGCGATCGTCGCGCGCCTCCTCGAGGGGCCGGCCATCCGGCGCCAGGTCGTGTCGCAGCGATTCGTCGAGCGCTTTCGCGCGCTGCAGAATGAGGACTGGCGAAGCCTCGACTGGCGCGGCTGGATCGAGCGCTACGCCGAGATCGTGCAGTGGGACGTCGACCTCGGTGACGAGGCCGAGACGGGGCTGCAGGAGTCCCTCCGCGGGCTGCTTCCCGACCTGCGTCGCGAGTTCGCCCACCACATCCAGCGCGAATATGCCGGCTGGGTTGGGGACCTCTCGAGCGACCGGCCACCGCTCTCGATCGACATCGTCCAGGAATTCCTCCTGCCGGTGGTGGAGGAGAAGAAGGCGGCCGTGTTCGTCGTGGTGGACTGCCTGCGCCTCGACCAGTGGCGCGCCATCGAGCCCCTCCTCGCGGAAGTCGCCGACGTCGAGACCACGCACTACTACTCGCTGCTCCCCACCGCCACGCCCTTCGCCCGCAACGCGCTCTTCAGCGGGCTCTTTCCCGCCGAGCTGGCGTCGCGGTATCCCGAATGGTGGCGCGAGCGCGAGGACGAATCCCTCAACGCGCACGAGCGCGAGCTCCTCGAGGCGCAGCTCGCGACGCTGGGCAGGAAGATCCCGGTGCGCTACGAGAAGATTTCGACGGCCACCGAGGCCGACGACCTGCAGCGCCGCCTCGGCAGCGCCATCCTGCCGGAGGGGATCAGCGCATTCGTCTTCAACTTCATCGACCTGCTCACGCATGGCCGCTCGGAGTCGGCGATCCTCTACGAGGTGGCGCGCGACGAGGTCGCCCTCCGCCAGCTCACGCTCCAGTGGTTCCGGCACTCGGCGCTCTTCGCGCTGCTGCGCGAGGCTGCGCGTCGCGGGATCACCGTGCTCCTCACCAGCGACCACGGCTCCATTCACTGCAACACGCCGGCGACGGTCTTCGCAAAGCGCGATGCCACCATGAGCCTGCGCTTCAAGTTCGGTGAGGACCTCCGCGCCGAGCAGCCCGCGCAGGCGCTGCTCTTCCGGCACGAGGAAGACCTCAAGCTGCCGAAGCGCGGCAGCGGCGCCAACACGCTCCTCGCCGTGGGGGACTGCTTCTTCGTCTATCCGACCAAGCTGCGTGAGTACCAGGGGCGCTACCGCGGGTCGTTCCTGCACGGCGGCGTGTCGCCCGAGGAGTGCATCCTCCCGCTCTCCCTCCTCTCGCCGCGGCGCTAGCGTGACCATGTTCCGCCGCCTGCTCGCCTTCCTCCGTCCGCACAGCTGGCGGATGGTGCTGGCCTTGCTCAGCAACGCCATCGCCGCGGCGCTCGACGGCCTCTCGCTCACGCTGCTGATCCCCTTCCTCAGCGCGCTGTTCAACGAGAAGGACTACCTCCCGAACGGCGGCGGCTGGCTGCACTCCCTGCAGGCGCACACCATCGGGCGGCTGCTCGATCCGCGGTACCCCATGCAGTCGCTCCGCGGCGTGATCTTCGTGATCCTCGCGATGGTCGCCGTCAAGAATGTCTTCGTGTGGCTCGGTGGCCAGCTCGGCGCCGCGTTGCAGGAATACATCACGCGCGACCTGCGGCAGGCCGTGTTCGCGCACCTCCAGCGGCTGCCGCTGCGCTGGTTCCAGCGCACGAAGACCGGGCAGGTGATGAACACGGTCCTCTCCGATACGGAACAGACGAAGGCCCTCATCACCGAGATGGTGACGAAGACGCTGCAGAACCTGATGATGGTGATCGTCAGCGTCGCGGTGCTCCTCGGCATGTCCGCCCGGCTCACGCTCTACGCGCTCGTGATCGCGCCGCTGCTCACCCTCATGCTGCAGCCGATCCTCCGCAAGCTGCGCAGGGGACACCGGCGCCTGCGTGGCGAGTACGGCGAGATCACCTCGGTGCTGCAGGAAGTGGTGAGCGGCATCCGCCTGGTGAAGTCGTTCCGCGGCGAGCCGTACGAGGATCGCCGCTTCTCGTCCGCCAGCGGCGGGTACGCGAAGGGGATGACGCGCATCACGCGCATCGCCTACCTCTCGCAGCCCCTCACGGAGCTGATCGGCACGTCGATCGCCGTGCTCGTGCTCTGGCTCGGCGCGCGCCAGGTGCTCGTGGCGCACTCGATGCGTGGCGCGGAGCTCATCACGTTCATGATCGTGGTGATGCGGCTCCTTCCCCCATTCAAGCAGCTCTCGCAGACGCCCACCACCGCGCAGCAGTCGCTGGCGGCGGCCGAGCGCATCTTTGCGGTGCTCGACGCGCCCACCGAGGCGCAGCTGGACCAGGGCACCATCGAGGTGGCTGAGCTTCGCGAGGGCATCACCTTCGAGCACGTGGGATTCTCCTACGAGGACGAGCCGGTGCTCGAGGACATCTCCTTCACCGCGAAGCGGGGCGGGGTGGTGGCGCTCGTGGGCGCCAGCGGGGCGGGCAAGAGCACCCTGGTGGACCTCATCCCGCGCTTCTACGAGCCGACCGCCGGCCGCATCCTCCTCGACGGGCGCGACTCGCGCGAGATCACCCTTCGCTCGCTGCGCTCGCTCACCGGCATCGTGAGCCAGGACACCGTGCTCTTCAACGACTCGGTGCGCAACAACATCGCGTACGGCGCGGGCGACCGCTTCACCGACGCCGAGATCGAGCAGGCGGCGCGCGCCGCCAACGCGCATGCCTTCATCGCCGAGCTGCCACAGGGCTACGGCACCGTGCTCGGCGAGCGCGGCACGCGGCTCTCGGGAGGGCAGCGACAGCGCATCGCGATCGCGCGCGCGCTGCTCACCGATCCGCCGGTGCTCATCCTGGACGAGGCCACCTCCGCGCTCGACACCGAGTCCGAGCGGCTGGTGCAGGAGGCGATCGACCGCCTCCTCGCCAATCGCACCGTGTTCGTGATCGCACATCGCCTCTCGACCATCCGGCACGCAGACCAGATACTGGTGCTCGATCGCGGGCGCGTGGTGGAACGCGGCACCCACGACGAGCTGCTCGCGCTCGGCGGCGCCTATCATCGCCTGCATGCCCTGCAGTTTCACCAGCGCGATCACGTCGCCGAGGCCTGATGCGACTGCTGCTGAACGCCTCCGATCGCACGCTCACGTCACGCGCCCGCACCTTCGTCGCGGCCGCGAAGGGGCTCCTCGCGCGCGGGCACCAGGTGACCCTTGCCTGTCCGGCTGAGAGCCCCGTGTCAGCTGCGGCCACCGACGCGCAGGTCGACCTGGTGCCCCTCGACCCCTCCGGTCACGTCGCCGGTGACGCGTGGGGACTGCGACGCCAGCTCCAGGAGCGCTTCATCGAGGTGGTGTTCGTGCACACGGACCGCGAGCAGTTCACGGTGTCGAGTGCCATGCGCCTCGCCGAGCGCGGCGCGGTCATCCGCCGCGTGCCGGCGTTCTGTCCCGTCACCACCGGTGCCGGCAGCCGGCTGGCATCGAAGCTGGCCGCCACCGGACTGCTCTTCACCACCGAGGCGGAACGCGCGCGCGCCGCCGGAGCTTCGAGGATTGCCGCTTCCGTCGCACCGCTCGGCGTCGATGTCGCTGCGCTCGACGCGGTCGAGCCGGTCTCGCGCTCGACGCTGGGGCTGTCCTCCAATGCCATCGTGGTCGCCTGCATCTATGAGCCCGCGGCGACACTCAACGCCGCGGCCGTGCTGCGCTCGCTCGCGTTGCTCGCGCCCCGGCATCCGAACCTTCACTTGGTGATGATGGGCTCGTCGGGTGACCACGACGACGTCCGCATGCATGGCGCCGCGCTCGGCGTCAACCACATGGTCACCTACCTCCCGCCGAGCGACAGCATGCTCCCGGTGCTCAAGACCGCCGACATGGCGTGGATCGTCGCGCACCATGACGACGGCGCCTACGGCTGCCTGCACGCGATGGGCATGCGCATCCCGGTCATCGCCACGCGCGACGAGCTCTCGCAGTTCTACGTGGCGGACGGTATCACTGGAACGCTCCTCGCCGAGTCCGACCCCGCCCTCACCGCGGCCACGCTCGCCCCTTGCGTCGGGAGTGCGGAGATCCGCAAGGCCATGGGCAACGCCGGGCGCGCGCGCGTGCAGCGCGAGTTCGGCGAGGCCGCGATGATCGACGGGTTCGAGCGAGCGGCCGATGCGGCGGCGGATCGCTCGCGCTGGACGGGAAGATGACGGCGCGGCCCGCCAACCTGCGGCATGCGTCGCAGTTCTACGCGATGCGCGGCGTGGTGAAGCTCCTGCGGCTGCTCGGCTTTCGCGCGGCCGGCAACATCGGCGCGTTTCTCGGCGCGCTGGTATATCGGCCGCTCGGCATCAGGCGCGTGGTGGTGGAGAAGCAGGTCCGCTCCGCCTTTCCGGCGCTCGACGAGCAGGGCGTCGAGCGCATCGCACTGGCCGCGTACCAGCACCTCGGCCGGAGCTCGATCGAGATGGCGGTGCTGCCGGGCTATTCGCGCGACGAGCTGCTCTCGTTCTTCATTCCCCCGCAGGGCTGGGAGCTCTTCGAGCGCGCTCGCGCCGCAGGCAAGGGACTGATCGTCGTCACGGGCCACATCGGCAACTGGGAGATGGGCGGCGCCTATGTCGCGGCGCGCGAGGTGCCGATCGACGTGGTGGCTCGGCGCATGGAGAACCCGCTGTTCGATGCCTTCCTGACGAAGACGCGAGAGCAGATCGGCATGAAGGTGATCTACGACGCGGATGCCGTGCGCACGGTGCCGCGCTCCATTCGCGGCAACCGGGTGGTGGCGCTGCTCGCCGACCAGGGCGCGGCCGGGCTTGCGAGTACATGGGTGCTCTTCTTCGGCCGCCTCGCCAAGACCGCGCGCGGTGCGGCCACGCTTGCCCTCCGGCTCGGCGCACCCGTCGTGTTCGCCGCGGCCATCCGGCAGCCGGACGGCAAGTACCAGTTCGTGGTCGAGGAAGTGCCGGTCACGCCCACGGGCAACCTCGATGCCGACGTGGAGCAGATCGTCACCGACTACACGGCCACGCTCGAGCGCTGGGTGCGTCGCTATCCCGACCAGTACTTCTGGCATCATCGTCGCTGGAAGCACCAGCGTGAAGGAACGCCCCCCGAGCTCGGAGACCCGCTGAAGTGACCGATCGCGCCGTCGAGAAGCTGTGGACGGATCGTCGCGCGTGGTTCGGCGCGCTGGTCATCACGCTGATGATCGGCATGGCGCTGCTCGCGCCCGTCGTTTCGCGCCACGATCCCCTTCGCATCGACCTTTCCCACGCGCTGCTCGGGCCGTCGCTTCGCAACTGGATGGGCACCGACGTGCAGGGGCGCGACGTGTGGGCGCGGCTCGCATTCGGCGCGCGCGTTTCGCTCAGCGTCGGCATCGTCTCCCAGGGCATCGCGCTCATGCTCGGCGTCGCGCTCGGCTTGGTGGCGGGCTTCTACGGCAAGTGGGTGGACGAGCTGGTGATGCGCCTCGCCGACGTTACGCTCGCCTTTCCCACGCTGCTGCTGCTGATCGCCATGGTGGCGGCGCTGCAGCCGTCGCTCGGCGTGGTCTTCCTCACCATCGGCGTTGTGGGCTGGGCAGGAATGGCGAGGCTCGTGCGTGGCCAGGTGCTCGTGCTGCGCGAGATGGAGTTCGTGCAGGCGTCGCGCGCGCTTGGCGCGCGGGACATGCGAGTCGTGCTGCGTCACGTGCTTCCCGGCGTGATCGCGCCCGTGCTGATCGCCTCCACGCTCGGCGTGGCCGGCGCGATCATGGCCGAGTCCGCGCTGTCGTTCCTGGGGCTTGGCGTGCAACCGCCCACGCCCAGCTGGGGCTCTATGATCGCCGACGGCCGCGACCTCGCGCAGCTCCGTCATGCGCCGTGGACCTCAGTGTTTCCCGGGCTCGCGATCGGCGCCACCGTGCTCGCGTTCAACCTGCTGGGAGATGCGCTGCGCGACGCGCTCGACCCGCGCAGCGTGAAGCAGGGCGCGCCCACCGCGTGAGCCTCGACCTCGCCTCGCTCCGGTCGCGGGAGTTTCCGCGCTTCGACACCGAGGGCATCACCTACCTGAACGCCGCGTCCACCGGTCCGCTGCCGCAGCGCACCATCGACGGACTGGCGGAGTTCAATGCGCGCCGCGCGCTGCCGCACACCATCACTGACCCCGAGCTGTTCGACCGGCTCGCGCGCGCGCGCGACCTCATCGCTCGCCTGGTGGGCGCTGCACCCGCCGAAATCGCGCTCTCGACCAACACCGGGTTCGGGATCAATCTCGCCGCCGCCTCGCTGCCACTCGGGCCCGGTGACGTGATCCTCACGCCCGACCTCGAGTTCCCCGCGAACGTCTATCCCTGGATGGCGCACGCGGCGCGGCGCGGCGCCGAGTATCGCCGGGTTCCCCTCGGTGATGGGGACCCCAACACGGCCATCGAGCAGGCCCTCGAGGGCGACCGCGTGAAGGTGCTCTCGGTCTCGTGGGTGGGGTTCGCGAGCGGCGTTCGGCTCGACCTCGAGCGGCTCGGCCGACGCTGTCGTGAGCGCGGCACCTGGTTCGTGGTCGATGCGATCCAGGGATTGGGCCCGCTCACCATCGACCTGTCCACTACTCCCGTCGACATCCTCGCCTGCGGTGGCCAGAAGTGGCTCCTCTCGCCGTGGGGAAGCGGCTTCACGTACGTCCGGCGCGAGCTGATCGACTCGCTGGAGCCGGCGCAGGTCGGCTGGACGGCAGTGCAGGGGCCCGACGACTTCCGCCGGCTGCTCGACTACGACATCACCTGGCGCAGCGACGCGCGCCGGTACGAGGTGCTCACGTTGCCGCTCCAGGATTTCGTGGGCATGTCCCTCAGCCTCGAGCTGCTGCACGAGCTCGGGCCCAGCGACGTCGCGCAGCACTGCGCGGAGCTGGCCGGCATGTTCGTGAACTGGGCGAGCTCACGAAGCGACGTCGCGCTCCTCACGCCGGCCCAGCCCGAGCTTCGCGCCGGTATCGTCTCGCTGGCACCCGGCGACCCCGCGGGAGCGAGCGAGCGGTTGAAGGGTGCCGGGGTGGCGCACTCGCAGCGCGAGGGTGCGTTGCGCTTCTCGCCGCACTGCTACAACACGCGCGACGAGGTGGCCCGCGTGCTCAGCCTTCTGGATCGATCCTGAGCACCGCAAAGTTGCGCTTCCCCTTGCCGAGAATGAGGTAGCGGCCCGCAAGGTACTCTGCAGCGACGGTGCTCTGCTCCGGCGAAAGCTTGATTCGATTGATGGACGCTGCGCCCTGCTGGAGCAGTGTGCGTGCATTGCTCTTCGAGGAAGCCAGGCCGCTGGAGGCGAACAGCTGGGCGGTATCCAGCGACTTCGTCGGGGTGCTCGCAAGAAGGACCGATTCAGCAACGGCCTGGGCGCCAGTCTCCCTCCAGAGCGTTTCCAGTGCACTCCCGGAAAGCTCGCTTGCCCTCGCATCGGTGAAATAGAATCGCGTCACCTCTTCAGCCACGTCCAGCCCCTTCTGGCCGTGGATCCGCAGCGTGACTTCGCGCGCGAGGGCAGCTTGTGCGATTCGTTGTTCCGGCGAGGCGGCAGACGCGTGCTCCAGTTCCTCGATCTGCCGCTTGGGAAGCAGCGTGAAGAACCGCAGGAACCGGCCGACGTCGGCGTCCTCCGTTCGCATCCAGAACTGGTAGAACGCATACGGCGTGGTGCGCTCGGGATCGAGCCATACCGCGCCCGCCTCCGTCTTCCCGAACTTCGTTCCCGCGCTCGTGGTGACCAGCGGATGCGTGAGCGCGTGCGCCTCGCTGCCATCCACCCGGCGGATGAGCTCGATCCCGGCGGTGATGTTGCCCCACTGGTCGCTGCCACCGAGTTGCAGCGTTGCCCCGCACGAGCGCTTCAGCGCCAGGAAGTCGTACGCCTGCAGCAGCATGTACGAGAACTCGGTGAACGAGATCCCGCCGTCGATGCGCGACTTCACCGACTCCTTCTGGAGCATGTAGTTCACGGTGAAGTGCTTGCCCGTGTCCCGCATGAACTCGATCGCGCCCAGCCCGCGCAGCCACTCGGCGTTGTCACGCATGCGAGCGCCCTTCGCCTCGTCGAAGTCCAGGAAGGGCTCAAGCTGAGAGCGGATGGCGCGCGTGTTCTCGTCGACTTCCTCCGCGGTGCGAAGCTGGCGCTCCGCCGTCTTGCCGCTCGGGTCGCCGATCATGCCGGTGCCGCCCCCCACGAGCACGATCGGGCGGTGCCCATGGCGCTGCAGGTGCACCAACCCCATCACGGGCACCAGGTTGCCCACGTGCAGGCTGCTCGCGGTGGGGTCGAAGCCGCAATACCCACTCACCACGCCCGCATCCAGCGCCCCGCCCAGCGATTCGGTCTGCTGGTAGAGCAGGCCGCGCCAGGTGAGCTCGTCGAGCAGTGGGTTCGTGGGCATGGCACAAAAATAGACGGCAGGGGGTCTAACGCGATACGGTGCCGCGCGTTGCTGCGCCCCGGCGCCCACCGTTAGCTTCCGCACCTGATGCCAGCTTCCCGCTTCCAGCGGTTCCGGTCGCGTAACCCGCGCCTCATGCGCGTTACGCTGCTGCTCTTCCTCTTCGGCACCGCCTTCGCGGTGGGACTCGCGTACGCCGGCTGGGCGCTCGTCTGCCGCGGCGGCCAGTGTCCCACGGTCGCCGTGCTCGACGACTTCGTGCCCCGGCAGACCTCCAAGGTCTTCGCCGCCGATGGCCGGTTCGTCGCCGAGATCGGCATCGAGCGCCGCACCCTCGCGAAGATCGGCGACATTCCGCCGATCGTGAAGAACGCCTTCCTCGTCACCGAGGACAAGCGCTTCTACAAGCACTCGGGCATCGACTGGGTGCGCGTGCCCTCCGCCATCATCGCCGACCTCAAGGCGCGCAGCTTCAGCCAGGGCTTCTCCACCATCACCATGCAGCTCGCGCGGAACATCTTTCCCGAGCGCATCTCACGCGACAAGAACCTCGTCCGCAAGCTCAAGGAGGCGAAGGTCGCGCGCGCCATCGAGGACCGGTATCCCAAGGACAAGATCCTCGAGCTCTACCTCAACCAGATCTATCTCGGCAGCGGCGCACACGGCGTCGAGACCGCCGCGCAGCGCTACTTCGGCAAGTCGGTCAAGGACCTCAACCTCGCCGAGGCCGCCACGCTGGCGGCGCTGCCCAAGGGCCCGAACCGCTACGACCCGCGTCGCTTTCCCGACCGCGCGGTGCAGCGCCGCAACACGATCATCGAGTTGATGCGGCGTGAGGGACTGGTCAGCGACGCGGACGCATCGCTCGCGCGCGCCTATCCGCTCACCCTCGCGAACAAGACCGAGGCAGGCGAGCTCGCGCCGTACTTCGTCGAATGGGTGCGGCAGCAGCTCGACCAGCAGTTCGGCCAGCAGCTCTACGAGCAGGGCCTCAAGGTCTACACCACGCTCGACCTCGACCTGCAATCCGCCGCCGAGCGCGCCATGGAGTCGCAGCTTCGGGCCATCGAGTCGGGCCGATTCGGCGCCTACAAGCACACCACCTACGAGGCGTACCTCGCCAACGCCGAGGGCACCGAGGAGCGCGGCGCCGCGAACTCGCCGTACCTGCAGGGCGCCTTCATAGCCATGGACCCTCGCACGGGCGCGGTGCGCGCGCTCGTCGGTGGCCGCGACTTCGACGACTCCAAGTTCAATCGCGCCACGCAGGCGCTCCGGCAGCCGGGCTCCACCTTCAAGCCGATCGTCTACGCGGACGCCATCCAGAACGGGCGGCCGCCCACGTATCCGCTCGATGACTCACCCCTCACCGTGCCGAACTCCGGCGGCGGCGACTGGACTCCGCAGAACTTCGACGGAAAGTTCGAGGGACGCATTCCGCTCCGGCGCGCGCTCTACATGTCGCGCAACGTGCCCACCATCCGGCTCGGCATGGAGCTCGGCGAGCAGAGCGTGATCGACATGGCGCGCAAGTTCGGCATCTCCTCGCCACTGCCACCCTATCCCTCGATCCACATCGGCGCCGCCGACGTCTATCCGATCGAGATGGTCTCCGCCTACACCGCCTTCGCCTCGCTCGGCACGCGCGCCGCTCCCCTCGCGATCCTGCGCGTGGAGAACCAGAAGGGCGACGTGCTCTGGGCGCCAGAGCAGCAGAAGGTCGCAGTGATGTCCCAGGAGGAAGCCTGGCTCATGGTGGACATCATGAAGGACGTCGTGCGTCGTGGCACCGCCGCCGGCTCGGTGGGTTCGCAGTTCGGGCTCCCCGCGGGCGGAAAGACCGGCACCACCAACGATGGCAACGACGTCTGGTTCGTGGGCTACACCTCCGACCTCGTCGCGGGCGTATGGATGGGCTTCGATCGCCCCGAGAAGATCAAGGGCAACGCGCAGGGTGGAGTGCTCGCCGCTCCCGCCTGGACGGCGTTCATGCGTGAAGCCTACCGTCGCAAGCCGGCGCCCCCCGATTGGCCGCGCCCCGCGGGCATCGTCTCCACCGAGGTGGACATCTCCACCAACCTCCTTCGCTCGCCGTACTGCCCCGCCGAGGTGATCGCGCGGGACTACTTCATCGCCGGCACCGAGCCCACGCGCGTCTGCGACGTGCACAATGGCTACGCCACCTACGACACGCTGCTCTATCCGCCGGGCACCGTGCCGCCACCCGGCGCGGTGCCTAACGGGGTGCAGCCCTCGCAGCCGTATCCCGGCCGCGGCGCTGCGCCCACCGGCACAACGGTGTTCACGCCGCGCCCGCCGCGCGACAGCGCCGCACCGCGCGACACCAACAATCCCTTCGCCATCCCGCCGCGCCGCCCACCGCCGCGCGATACCACCCGGCCGCGCCCCGACACCACGCGCCACGATACGCTGCGCACGTCGCCCCGCGCTCCACGGCCGTGAGCGCGTGGATGCCGGTGGACTGCCACGCGCATTCCACCTTCTCGGACGGCGCGCTCTCAGTTGCTGAAGTCGTGGCCGTCGCCGCCAGCCGCGGTGTGGTGCCCTCCGTCACCGACCACATCACCGGCGACGTGACCGCATCGGTGAAGTCGCTCGAGCGCCTGGAGGAATACCTGGCCGCGCTCGAGCAGCAGCCCGTGTTGCGGGGAGGGGAGTTCTGCTATCACGACGCGCTCTGGCGTGAGGTGCCGCCGGCGATGGTCGCGCGCTTCACGCATCGCGTCGGCTCGCTGCACGCCATCCAGCTGGGCGACGGAAGCTGGCTGCACGCCTGGTCGCGATCGATGCCGGAAGCACTCGACAGCGCCACGTACATGGAGGCCCACCTCGCCACCCTCGAGCGCTTCGCGTCCGAGATGCCCGTGGACATCCTGGCGCACCCCACGCTCGTGGCGCTCGCCTTCCGCAAGCTCCCCTCCGAGGAGCTCTTCACTCCGGCGCACGAGGAGCGCATGACGCAGGCGCTGGCCGCCGCGGGCATCGCGTTCGAGGTGAGCAACCGCTACCGCCCGCATGCGCGACTCGTGCGCACGGCCATCAGCGCCGGCTGTCGCATCTCGCTGGGCTCCGACGGACACACCGCCCTCCAGGTCGCCGACGTGCAGTGGCCGCTCGAGCTCACGCGCTCGCTCGGATATCCGGACGAGGAGCTGTACGATCCGCGCGCGCACGGCTCGCGCACGGGTGCGCGAGCCGCGTGACCACCTACGCCGCGCGCTGGGTCCTTCCCATCAGCCGCGCTCCGATCGAGCACGGCGCGGTGGCGGTCGAGCACGGTCGCATCACCTGGGTCGGTTCGCGAGCCGAGGCGCCGGCCGGCGACCACGTGGAAGACCTCGGCGACGCCATCCTGATGCCCGGGCTGGTGAACACGCACACGCACCTCGAGCTCACGGCCATGCGCGGCCTGCTCGAGGACATCGGCTTTCGCCATTGGATCCTTCGCCTCACCTTCAGCAAGCGCGCCGTGCTGGATCGCGAGTCCATGCTCGACGCGGCCCGCTTGGGGATTCGCGAGGGATTGCTCGGCGGCATCACGACGTACGCCGACACCTGCGACTCGGGCGTCGCCTTCGACGCAATGCTCGAGGCGGGCGTGCGGGGCATCATGTACCAGGAGGTGTTCGGTCCCGATCCCGCGCAGTGCGAGCCCAGCTTCGCCGAGCTGCAGGAGAAGGTCGCCGCCCTCGCTCCCCGCGTGTCCGCCCGCGTGCGCGTGGGTGTCTCGCCGCACGCGCCGTACACCGTGTCGGACGCGCTCTACGCCAGGGTCGCGCGCTGGGCGCAGGAGCAGCGACTGCCCATCGCCGTGCACATCGCGGAGGGCAGCGCGGAACAGGAGCTCGTCACGAGTGGGCGGGGGGAGTTTGCGGATGGGCTCCGCAAGCGGGGCATCGAATGCGCACCACGCGCGCGGTCGCCCATGGAGCTCATGCAGCGCACCGGCGTGCTCGCGGCGAATCCGCTGCTCATTCACTGCGTTCGGCTCGACGCCACCGACATCGCGATGGTCGCGCAATCCGGCGCCGGCATCGCGCACTGCCCCGTGTCCAACGCCAAGCTGGGTCACGGCATCGCTCCCCTCATGGAGATGCTCGCGGCCGGCATTGCGGTGGGCCTGGGCTCGGATTCCATGGCCAGCAACAATCGCATGGACATGCTCGAGGAATCCCGCGTCGCCATCCTGGCGCAGCGCATGCGCACGTCACGACCCGATGCCCCCACCGCTGCCGGGGCGCTCGAGCTCGCGACCCTTGGTGGAGCGCGCGCGCTCGGCCTCGATGTCATGGTCGGCAGCCTCGAGCCAGGCAAGTGCGCCGACCTCTGCGCCTTCTCGCTGAGCGACTCCCGCTCGCCCTCACCCGATCCCGTCGCCGCAGCCGTCTTCGCGCTTGCCGGGAGCTCGGCGCGCCTTGTTTGCGTGGACGGAATTCCGCTGGTCGAGCACGGCCAGCTGCTGCGAAGCGACCCGGGCCTCGCCGGCCGCGTCAATTCGACCTCCCAGGCACTGCGCGCCTGGATCGCCGCGCACGACCCGGTTACCGGATAGCTGGCGTGGGGCGCGTACGCCCGGTTATGGTTCGGCGTACCCTGCGAGGATCGGCAATGGCTCAGCAGCAGTTGAACGGGCGCACCGAGCGCATCTGGCGGAACGGAACGCTCGTGAACTGGGAAGACGCGACCATCCACGTGATCAGTCACGTGGTGCACTACGGCTCGAGCGTCTTCGAGGGAATCCGCTGCTACGAGACGCCCAGCGGCGGCGCGATCTTCCGCGCGCGCGAGCACATGCGGCGCCTGCAGGACTCCTGCAAGATCTACCGGATGGAGATTCCCTGGTCGCTCGATGAGCTGGTCCAGGGACTCGTGGACACCGTTGCGGCCAACGAGCTGCGCGAGTGCTACCTGCGTCCCGTCACCATTCGCGCCGGCGAGCAGATGGGCGTGCTGCCCACCGGTGTTCCCACCGAGACCTTCATCATCGCGTGGAAGTGGGGTACCTACCTCGGCACCGACGCCATGGAGAATGGCGCCGACGTCTGCGTCTCGAGCTGGCGCCGCGCCGCGCCGAGCACCTTTCCCACGCTCGCGAAGGCGGGCGGGAATTACCTGAACTCGGGGCTCTCCAAGATGGAGGCGCGCCAGGACGGGTATCTCGAGGGGATCATGCTCGACTCACAGGGCTTCATCGCCGAGGGCAGTGGCGAGAACCTGTTCGCGGTCCGGGATGGCGTGCTCTACACCGCGCCGCTCTCCGCCGGCATCCTCGGCGGCATCACTCGCGAGTCCATCTGGAAGATCGCCGAGGATCTCGGCTACGAAGTGCAGGAGAAGCTGCTGCCGCGCGAATTCCTTTACATCGCCGACGAGCTCTTCTTCTGCGGAACGGCCGCGGAGATCACGCCGATTCGATCGGTGGACCGCATTCCCGTGGGCACGGGCAAGCCGGGCCCCGTCTGCAAGGCGATCCAGGAGGAGTACCTGGGCATCTGCCATGGCACGATCGCGGATCGCCACGGATGGCTCACGATGGTGCCTGAACCTGTGGTCGCCACGCGATGAGCAAGTGAGGGCGCCGGTCGATTTCGACCGGCGCTCTCTTGTTTGCACAACGACCACGACCGTAAGTTACGGAGTCAGGAAGTCGCGAATGGTCCCAGGCCGGGAGGATCGGCAGTGATCGTCGGATGTCTTGCGCTGAACGCCTCGTTCGAGCCGCTCACCATGGTTCCGATGAAGCGCGCCCTCCGCCTCGTTCTCGACGGAAAGGCCGAGATCGTCGAGGCCGACCAGGGGCGCGTGGTGCGCTCCGAGCGCCTCACGCTTCCGCGCCCGGCCGTCATCCGGCTCACGAAGTTCATCCACGTGCCGCGCCGCTTTCGCCGGCAGGTGACGAACACCTTCCTGTTCGCGCGCGATCACTACCGCTGCCAGTACTGCGGCCGCCACCAGCTCGAGCTCAGGCCGCGCGAGGCGCTCACGCGCGATCACCTGATCCCGATCTCGCGCGGCGGGCTCAATCTCTGGACGAACGTGGTCACCGCGTGCAGTCCCTGCAACACGCGCAAGGGCAACCGCCTTCCCGACGAGATCGGGATGCATCCGCTCACGCACCCGGTCGAGCCGCACTTCGTGCACCTCAGCTGGGCGGTGCGCCGCCTCACGCCCACGCAGTCGCACTACATCAGGATGTTCTACGGCACGCAGATGCTTCATCAGATCGAGTCGCTCGAGCATCGCACCGAGGGCGCCCGCGCCCGGCACTAGCGAGTTACGGCGCGGCGGCCCTCCTCCTCGACGGAAATCCTACGGGTTCGCCTCGAACGTCGGCGACTGTCGCTCGTAGTGCCGCTTCTCCCCACCCAGCACGCGTGACATCAGCGTCCCGATCCCGCGGCCGAGTGCGGTCGCGGGATTTCCCTTGCCTCGCACCGCCGGCTTGAACTCGCCACGCAGCCAGCGCTGCAACTCGTCCAGGTCCGAGAGCGAGAGCGTTTCCACCTCGAGCACCACGTTGTAGTAGTACTTCCTGCCCGCGCGATCCGGCCGCAGCGGCACCTTGTAGGGGCGTACCGCCGCCTCCTCGGCGTCAGCGAGCGTGGGAAATCCACCCATGTTGTCGGCCTGCTGTCCCGCGGTGCGAACCACCTTGTACGCCTTCTCGTACGGATCGTAGGTGACGAACACGTCCCACGCGATCTCGTCCTCCAGGTCGTCGAACAAGCCGCCCTTTCGCCAGAGCTCCACGCGAAAGCGCAGCGCGGCCGGGAACCCGTTCTGGATCAGGTCACTCATCTGCTTGTCGCGCAGCAGCCGAGACGCGCTCACGCTCGGCCCCTCGGTGAGCCGCGAGGAAGCCGGCAGCACGACGTCCACCTGGCCGCCGCGCTGCGCCTGCAGCGGGGCGGCCAGGAGCACGCCGAGGAGTGCCGCTCGCCGAAGCACGCGCACGCTAGAAGCGGTGCCTGATGCGAAGGAAGAAGTTCACCGCTTCCTTCGGGTCGCTCATGGACCTGGCCGCGAACACGCCGATGGCGTCGAAGTCGATCCCCGCGCCGATGTCCGTGCGAAAGGTCCCGAACTCCGGGAGCGAGGACTTCGGATAGGTGAGGTCGGTGGCGCGCGGTCCCACCAGCCAGCCGCGTCCTGCATCGGCGAACAGCACCCAGTTCCCATCGTGGTTGAAGGCGCGGTACTCGTCGCCATCGTCCCACGCCGAGAACAGGTCGATGTGGAGGTCGCCGCGATACTCCACCTGCGCCAGCGCGATCCGGTCGCATTGCGCGGGCATGCCGGCGATCGGAAGCGACGTGGCCCCGCACGTCCCGACATCCTCGCCCTGGTGCGTGGTCCGGAAGTCGAACCCCGGCACCGAGCCCGGGCCGTCGATGGACAGCCGGCGCTGCAGCGGCAGCGGATCGCCGTTCAGCCAACCGCCGAGCACCACGCGAAAATTCAGCTGCGCATCCGGCGCCAGCCGGTTGTAGCGCCGCAGGTCGGCGAATCCGCGCGTGTAGTCCACCGCGCCGTTCGGCCCGTAGTTGCGCGACACGGTGGAGGGCCCCAGCTGCGTGAGCTTGCCGACGCCGCGCTCCCAGTCGAGCGTGGCGAACCAGCCCGACCAGGGGTCGTTGCGGTTGTTGCGCGTGTCGATCGTCAGCTGCGCGCTCGCGACGTGCAGGCGTCCTTCGTCGAGCAGGGGATTCGCGCGCCAGTCATCGTCGCGTCGCGTGAGCGTCCACGGGTTGCGCAGGTCGCGCCGCCCCCAGTGCTCGTCGGAGAATCCCGCGGTCAGCTCTCCGCGGCGCGTGGCAAAGAGGGTGGCGAACACTTCGCCGCCGTGGCGGTCGTAGTAGTCGCGGTAGTCGCGGCGCGCGAGGAAGCTCGCAAGTCCGACCTCGAGGTTCGACAGCTGCCACGACTCCACCGGCTCGGCGACGTTGAACGCATGCGCGCCGATCCCCAGCCCACCGCGGCGACCGAATCGCCACTCGGTGGAGACGTCGTGGCCCACGTCGCTCTTCGTCGAGTTGAAGCTGCTCCCCGTGCGAAGGATGGCATGCGCATCCAGCCGGAAGCTGCCGGATGGATAGTTGAGGTGCACGGAAGGACCGAGCTTGATCGGCAACCCCTCGGTGCGATTGTAGGCCCCGGCCGTCGCGAGCCGCAGCCCCGTGCTGCTGCGGTACCGACGGCGTTCCCAGCGACGCCACCAGCTGTCCTCGGTCGGCTCGTCGCCCTGGTCGCCGCGGTTGCCGCGGTCGTCGCGATTCGCGGAAGCGGTGCGGCGGTCCGCCACGATGCGGTCGCCCTCCCGCGTATATGCCATGCGCTGCCGATAGCTGCGGATCTCGCCGCCCACGTAGCCCTCGTTGCGGCCGATCACCTCACCGCCCACCACGAGCAGGTCGCCGTCGATCCGGGCCGTGGGTCGCAGCGTGACGTCCGCGTTGATGGCCAGCACCCGGCCGGTCACGTGTCCGGCGATCACGACCGGGCCGTCGATCACGGAGACGTCGCCCCGCACCGTCTGTCCGGCGGCGATCTCGGTGCGCGCGCTCGCGCGAATCGCGGCGGGAGCGTTGTAGAGGTCAGCTGCTTCCCGCGCGATGTCGCGGGCAAGGCCGCGTCGCACTGGGGTCGAGTCACGCTCCTGCGCCTGCACCACCATCGGTGCGAGCCCCAGGGCGAGCGTCATCAGCATACTTCGCATGTGAACTCCGGGGATTGGTAGTCGGTGACGCACGTAGGCAGTGCGCGTACCCGACGGCGAACTATCGCGTAATTGGTTACCCGCGAACGAGTTGGAGGATTCCATTCCTCAGGCGTTCATTTCCCGCTGTCCCCAACGCGGCACAGTGCCGTGTCGCTTGATGTCACTCCAGCGTGCGTTCCTCGCTGCCGATGCCGAGGCGCTTCATCCGCCGATAGAGGTTCGGGCGGTCCGTCTTCAGGCGGCGTGCGGCCTCGGCAACGTTGCCTTCCGCCATCGAGAGCGCGCGCGTGATCAGCGTGCGCTCGTAGTCATCCAGGGTGTCCGTCAGCGAGCGGTCGAGCGCGGCTGGATCGGGAAGGGCACTCGAACCCGCCACTCCCCGGTTTCGCTCCGCGGGCAGCACGCCCGCTACGTCCTCGGCCGTCACTTCGCGTCCCGCATGCAGGATGGCGAGGCGCTCCACGATGTTCGCCAGCTCGCGCACGTTGCCGGGCCAGCGATGACGGGCGAGCAGCGTCATGGCGTCGGCACTCCAGCGCGGCGCGGGATGGCCGGTGCGCGCGCGGTGCAGCATCGAAAAATGCGCGACGAGCGTCGGCACGTCGTCCGGCCGGTCGCGCAGCGGCGGCACCGCGATCGGGATCACGTTGAGCCGGAAGAACAGGTCCTCGCGAAAGCTGCCATCGGCCACCGCGCGCTCCAGGTCGCGATTGGTGGCGGCCACGATGCGCACGTCCACGCGAATGGGGCTGCCGCCTCCCACGCGCTCGATCTCCTTCGCCTCGATCGCGCGCAGCAGCTTCGCCTGGGCATCCGCGCCCAGGTCGCCGACCTCGTCCAGCAACAGCGTCCCGGTGTGTGCGAGCTCGAAGCGGCCAATGCGGCGATCGGTGGCGCCCGTGAACGCTCCGCGCTCGTGCCCGAACATCTCGCTCTCCACCAGGTCGCGCGGGATCGCCGCGCAATTCACGCGGATGAAGGGCCGGTCGCGCCGCGAGCTCCCGGCGTGGATGGCGGCCGCCACCAGCTCCTTGCCCGTGCCGCTCTCGCCCGTCACCAGCACGCGGGCGTCCGTGGGCGCCACGCGCGCGATCATGTCGCGCACGCGCTGCAGCGCCGGGCTCGCGCCCACCATGCTGGCCGCCAGGCCGAGGTCGGCCCGGAGGGCGCGCGCCTCGCGACGCGCCTGCCGCAGTTCCATCGCGCTCGAGAGCGCGAGCAGCACGCCCTCCGGCGTGAGCGGCTTCTCGAGGAAGGTGAAGGCGCCCAGCTTCGTGGCCTTCACCGCGTCGCTCAGCTCCGCCCGCCCGCTCATCATCACCACGGGCGTGTCGGCCACCAGCTCCCGCAGCTTCGCCAGCGCGCCCATGCCATCCAGCTCGCCTGGCATCATGAGGTCGAGCAGCACCGCGTCGGGCTCCTCCGCGATCGCCTGCTTCACCCCGGCTTCACCATTCACCGCCTCGCGCACCTCGTATCCCTCGGCGGCGAGCAGCGCACCGACCATCCGTCGGATGTTCGGCTCGTCGTCCACGATCAGGACACTGGGCATCGGCTAGGCGCGGTCCACGGGCACGCCCTGCGGCAGGCGCGCCTCCGACTGCAGCTTCGTCAGGAACCGCTGCGCCTCCGATACGCGCTCTACCTCGATCGCGATCGCCTCCACGGCCTGCTCGATGCGCTCGAGCCGCTGCGTGATGTCCGCCGGCACCGCGGGCACCTGGTACTTCCGTTCGGAACGGCGAATGATCGCCTTGATGATCGGGTACCCCAGCACCATGCACGTGATGGTGCCGAAGATGATCCCCAGCATCGGGATCACCGCGCCGGGAATCTGCTCGCCGCCGCTGTAGACCACGTGCATGGGCGGTACGGGAGGCACGGGCGGGATCGGCACCTGCAACAGCAATGAGGAGGTGATCATGTGGGATTTTCCGGAAGGCGATGAAGTGCGCGCTGCGGGTCCGCGCGTTCGGTGAGGACCTTCGCGGTGAATCGCTGTGCCTCGGAAACCCGCTCGACCTCCACCGCGATCGCGTCGACCGCCCGCTCGATGCGCGCCAGGCGGTCGTCGTCGAGGTGGGGCAGGGCCGCAGACCCCTTTCGGGCGTCGCCGCGGTGAAGGACCGAGTCCACGATGCCGCGAATCGTCCAGCCGATGATCCCCACCACCGACACGACGCCGAGGACTTCTCCCGGGTTAGCCATTGGACGCCGGCTCCTTCACGCGTTCCGACAGCAGCCTGGTGGTGAAGCGCTGCCCCTCCGAGATGCGCTCGACCTCCACCGCCATCGTGTCGATTCCCGTCTCGATGCGCTCGAGCCGCGCCATGAGCTCCGCTGGAATCTTCGGCGTGCTCGCCTCGCGCTCCCACTTCCGGCCGAGCGCGCGCACGAGCGGGATGCCCACCGCGAGGGCGATGATCATGATCATCCCCGCGATCGGGACGATGATCTCCACCGGGTCATTCATGCTCCAGCATCTCCATTGGGGTTCGTGAGGGGGAACGCGAAGCTGATGCGCGTTCCCTCGCCCTTCGTGCTCTCGGCCGACACGCGCCCGTGGTGCGCGAGCACCGCCTGGCGCGCGATCGCCAGCCCGAGTCCCGTGCCGCCCGGCTTGTGCGTGACGTAGGGCTCCCAGATCCGCGCGACCTGCTCGGGGGCGATCCCGCAGCCGGTGTCGGCCACCGTCAGCTCGAGCTCGTCGCGGCCCTGCGCGCGCGTGCGGCGCGCCGAGACCGAGACGTGCGCGTTGTCGCGACCGCGGCAGGCATCCACCGCATTCAGCACCACGTTGCTCAGCGCGCGCGCCAGCGCATCGTGATGCCCATGCAGCATCGGCAGCCCGTCCTCCACCTCGATGTCGAGCACCACCCCGTCCGGCACGCTCGCGCGGGCGGTGTAGCGCAGCAGCTCGCCCACGTCGATCTCCGCCATGGGACCCTCGGGCAGCTTGCCGAACTGCGCGAAGCTGCGCGCCAGCTCCTCCAGCCGCTTCGTCTCCACCTCGAGCACTTCCACGGCATCGGCCAGCGACGGGGGCGCCTCGCGCTTCATGCGGCTCACCGCGAAGCGGATCGGCGTCAGCGGGTTCTTGAGCTCGTGCGCCACCTGGCGCGCCGTCTCGCGCATCGCCGCCGCGCGTCCCGCTTCCAGCGCCTGCGCGCGCCCGAGCTCGATCTCGCTCGCCATCAGGCGCATCTGCTCGCGGAGCGTCGCGAACTCGGGCGCGCCGCGCGCCTGCTGCTCAGCCGGCAATGGGTCGCCTCGCGCGATCAACGATGTCCATCCCACGAGCTCCTGTAAGGGTCGGCTCAGCAGCCGGCTCAGGTGACCTGCGACGCGTGAGGCACCGAGCCCCAGCAGCAGGAAGCTCGCGATGGACAGGACGGCGAAGGCGATCGCCACCCGGCGGAAGATGAAGCGCGCCTGGACGGCGCGCGTGAGGCTCACGTTCAGCACCTGCTCGTGCGCGTCGAGCGCCTTCCGCTCGGCGGGGGTCAGCCCGCCACTCGCCCTGCGCGCAACGGTGATCGCGCGGTGGCCCGTGGACGCCGCGCTGTCCCACGCCGCGGTGGATCCCACGAGCGGCAGCGCCCACCAGCTCGTGGCTCCCCATGCCACGGAGAGGAGGACGGACGGGATGAGCGCAAAGGACAGCAGGATGACGAAAAGGCGGCCCCGGAACCCGAGGCGCTTCACGCTGGAATCCGTACGGGTTGCTCGCGTCATGGGTTTCGCCGAAACATACTGGTGGCCGGCATCCCCCGTCACCAGACCACGCATGAAGAGCCACACGCGCTACCTCACCTTCGAGACGAAGCGCCGCCAGGAAATCATCGACATCACCGATGAAGTCGAGCGCACGCGCCGGGAGGGCGGCATCCACGAGGGCATGGTGCTCGTCTCCGCCATGCACATCTCCGCGTCCGTCTTCGTGAACGACCACGAGCCCGGGCTCTGGAAGGACATCCTCGACTGGCTCGAGGAGCGCATCGCGCCATGGGACCCCGGGCGGTACCGGCACAACAGCGGCACCGGCGAGGACAACGCCGCGGCACACCTGCGCTCCCTCACGCTGGGGCACGAGGTCATCGTGCCCGTGACCGGCGGCCAGCTCGATTTCGGGCCCTGGCAGCGCGTGTTCTATGGTGAGTGGGACGGCCAGCGCGCCAAGCGGGTGATCATCAAGGCCATGGGTGTCGGGCTCGACGGCACCTAGCCTCAATGGCCCGGCGCACTTACATCGGCCACCCGGGGTGCCTAGATTTCCTCGTTGACGTCCAGCCGGGTCGCTCCAGTCATCGGAGTGTCGCCGACGGACCGGTGAGACCGTGACACGCATGTGTCGCGATGCTGCTCACGTGATCGCGTCGGCGCGCCTTGGCGGCCGGGCGGGCGTCGGAACCCCGGCGCGGCGGTGTGCGCGTGATCGGGCGCCCCGCGAAGACGCGGGGACCCGGTCGACCTGACCCGACCCAGCCGGCGGCGATCGCCGATCGTGATGCCCTGCATCACGCGAGCCGGCCCGCCGATACCGCCACATTCGGCCAGGTCATCATGTCCTCACGTTCACCGCGTTCGCTGCCCTCCCGGTCTCCGAGCGCCCTCATCCACCGCGGGCCGCAGGCGCACACGCTTGCCTCGCACGCCACCATGGCGACGCCGTTCCATCACGCGCCGAACGCCGCGCTCCTCATCGACTTCGACAACGTCACGATGGGGATCCGCTCGGATCTCGGCCACGAACTGCGCAACCTGCTCGGCTCCGACATCATCAAGGGCAAGGTCGCCGTCCAGCGCGCCTATGCCGACTGGCGCCGCTACCCGCAGTACATCGTCCCGCTTTCCGAGTCCTCGATCGACCTCATCTTCGCCCCCGCCTACGGGTCCTCGAAGAAGAACGCGACCGACATTCGCCTCGCGATCGACGCCCTCGAGCTGGTGTTCACGCGCCCCGAGATCGGCACCTTCATCCTCCTCTCCGGCGACTCCGACTTCTCGAGCCTCGTGCTCAAGCTCAAGGAGTACGGCAAGTACGTCATCGGCGTCGGCATTCGCGAATCGTCCAGCGACCTGCTCGTGCAGAACTGCGACGAGTACTACAGCTACAACGCGCTCGCCGGCCTCGTGAAGAATTCCGAGGAAGAGGAGCAGGCGAAGAAGTACGACCCGTGGGAGCTCGTCACCGAGGCGGCCAGCCGCATGAAGCGCAACGGCGACGTCATGCGCTCCGATCGCCTCAAGCAGGTGATGCAGGAGATCGACGCGACCTTCGACGAGCGCAACCTGGGCTTCGCGAAGTTCTCGCGCTTCTGCCAGGAAGCGGCTTCGCGCGGCCTCCTCGGCGTCACGAAGCTCGAGAACGGCCAGCTCGACATCGACCTTCCCGCCGGCGTTCCCGCCACCACCACGCACGCCGACGTGGCGCCTGTCGTGGCTCGCGAGGAGACGGGCGAGGAGCGTGAAGCACGACGCAGCCGTCGCGGTCGTGGGCGCGGTCGCGGTCGCGACCGTGGTGAGCGCGAGGCCGCCGCGAAGGGGGAGACGCAGGTGCCGGTGGAGCGCAGCGAGGAGCCGTCAGCATCGGCCCCCTCGAGCACGCCCGCGGCTCCTGCGCCGTCGGCCGCCACGTCGTCGGACGACATCGGCAGCAGCGGCGAGCGACTGACCCGTGACGAGGCCTTCGACCTCGTGAAGCGCGCAGTCGCGGCGCTCGTCTCCGGCGACGACGCGGTCAAGGCGAACGAGGTGCGTCGCAAGGCGCGCCAGATCCTCGGGCGCGACAGCGAGAGCCTCAGCGCCCGCTTCTTCGAGCGCATCCTGCGTGATGCGCACGGCGCCGACATCGTGGACCTTCGCCGTCGCGGCGAGGACTTCGAGGTCGCTCGCGTCACGGAAGCGGCCTCGGTGGCCGAGCAGCTGGCGAAGGCGGAGACGGCCAATGCACCGGCTGCCCCCGCTCCCGTCACCGGCGCGGCGGCACGCGTCGGCGTGCGCGGTCGCGGTCCCACGGCCCGCGGCGCACTGCCGCCGGGCCTCTTGACCGTCGGAATCGTTGCGCGCGCGGGTTCGCCCGCACCTGCTGCAGCACCGGCAGTACCGGCAGCCGCGGCGGCACCAGCCACTCCGTCGGCCGAACCCGAGGCGGTGGCAGCGCCCAGGGCGAAGCGCGCAGCCAAGGCACCAGCGGCGAAGAAGGCCGCCTCCAAGGCGGCGAAGAAGTCGGCGCCCGCGAAGGCTGTAAAGCCGGAGAAGGCCGAGAAGGCCGCCAAGGCACCCGCGAAGAAGCGCGCGGTCAAGAAGGCCGCAAAGGCGGAATGACCCGGGGCGCCGCGCCCCCTGCGCGGCGCGCCCGCCAGCGAGCTCCGTTTCCGCGATCGTTCTACGATCGCGAAACGGAGCTCGTTGCGCGTGAGCTCCTCGGTGCGGTGCTCGAGTGCCACGCCAGCGATGGCGTGGTGAGCGGACGCATCGTGGAGACCGAGGCGTACATCGGCGCCCACGATCCGGCCTGTCACGCCGCGGCCGGCCTCACGGCTCGCACGGCGCCGCTGTATGGCCCGCCGGGGCTCGCCTACGTGTACCTGATCTACGGCATGCACTGGTGCTTCAACGCCGTCACGCGCGAGGAAGGCCACGGCAGTGCCGTGCTGGTGCGCGCCCTCGAGCCGCTCGAGGGCATCGACGTCATGTGGCGCCGGCGAGCGCGCGCCAGGCGCCTGCAGGACCTCACCAACGGGCCCGCGAAGCTCTGCGCGGCACTCGGCATCACCGGCGCGCAGAACCTCTGTCGCCTCGACCGTCCGCCCCTCATCATTCGTCCGGGAGCCGAGGTGCCCGATGCGAACGTGGCGATCACGCCGCGCATCGGCATCACCAGGGCCGCGGACTGGCCGCTGCGCTGGATCGTGACCGACAGCGACTTCACTTCCCGCACCCCGCCGCACTTCTTCCGGAGGCCGCTCGCATGAAGCACCTCGTCGCCCTGGCATTCGCCGGCCTCCTCGCCTCGGCAGCCTGCGCCACCCAGCACCCCGTCATGCAATCCGGCTCCCCGCTTTCCGACGTGTCCGAGCGCGCGCTTCGCGTGTACCGCGAGTCGTACGTGATCGACACCCACAACGACCTGCCCGATCGCATCTTCGAGGACCGCTACAACCCCGACGTGCGCCACGGCTCCGGCTTCGGCCCCGAGGCAGGGAACACCGACTTTCCGCGGCTGGTCGAGAGCCAGCTGACGGCAGTCTTCCTCGCGGCATTCATCGACGCCGACTACAAGGCGCCCGGCGTGGCATGGCCGCGCGTGCTCGCGTACGTGGACACCGTGCATGCCTTCGCGGCGCGCCACCCGGATCACCTGCGCTTCGCGGCGTCGGCGGCCGACATCCGCGCCGCCAAGCGCGATGGCAAGGTCGCGATCCTCGTGGGCGTCGAGGGCGGCCACGCGATCGAGAACTCACTGGAGAAGCTGGCGGAGCTGCAGCGGCGCGGCGTCCGCTACATGACGCTCACCTGGAACAACGGGAACGACTGGGCCGGCTCCTCCATCGGGGTGGCCGGCTCGCGCAAGGGAGGCCTCACCGACTTCGGCCGGCAGGTGGTGCACGAGATGAATCGCCTCGGCATCCTGGTGGACCTGTCGCACGTCTCCGACTCCACCTTCTTCGACGCCGTCGCCGCGTCGAGCGTGCCCGTGATCGCCTCGCACTCGAGCGCGCGCGCGCTCGCGAACCACCCCCGCAACCTCAGCGACGACCAGCTCCGCGCGCTCGCGAAGAATGGCGGCGTGGCGAACGTGAACTTCTACGACGCCTTCATCGACGAGCGCTACTTCAGGGCCAAGGCCGACGTGGACGCGCGCTTCCCGAGCGGTCCCGGGCGCCTGGCCGCGTATCGGGAGCTCACGCCCACGCCGCTCGCGATCCTCATCGACCACATCGACCACATCGTGCAGGTCGCCGGCATCGACCACGTGGGGATCGGCAGCGACTTCGACGGGGTCGGTGGACACGTTCCCGCGCAGATGGAGGACGTCACGCGGCTGCCGCGCATCGCCCAGGCGCTGCTCGACCGCGGCTACTCCGAGGCTGACGTGAAGAAGGTGCTGGGCGGCAACATGCTGCGCGTCATGGACGCCGCCATCGACCACCGGCCGTAAATCGGGAATTCGGGAATCAGGATTCGGGAACTGCAGTGCCGTTGAATGAAAAGCTCCCCTCGGCCACGCCGAGAGGAGCTTTCAGTCTTCCAGGAACCAGTCCGCGTAGTCCGCGGCTAAGGCTGTTGCCCTTGCAGTTGCAGTTGCCCTTGCAGTTGCAGTTCCCGCACCCCTACCGAGTCGACGCGTCGATCGAGCTGCCCACGTTCCACCGAAGTCCCGCCTCGAAGCTCGCCCGGATCGGCCGGTTCTGCGCGTAGAGGAAGAAGTTCTTGGTCACGGTGGTCCCCGTCGCCTGCACGAACGCGCCCAGGTTTCTCCAGTTCCCCTGCACGCCCACCATCGCGATCGGCGAGAAGGCCGTCTGGTAGTTCTGCACGATCGCGTTGCCCAGCGCCTGCTGCTCCGCCGAGGTGGGGGTGTAGCGCGGCGTGATCGTCGCGATGGAGTTGTACGAGAACCCGAGTCCCACATACGGGCGCACGTAGTGCATGCTCCCCGGGAAGCCCACGGCCATCGCGCTCACCCGGCGCAGGTTCTTGAAGTCCACCACGTGCGCCGTGGTGTCGGCCGGGCCGATCGAGTCCGAGATGATGGCGCTCGACTTCAGGAAGGACTGGTCGTAGGAGACGTACAAGCCGCCCTTGCGGCGCGTGATCAGCCAGTCGAGGCCGACCAGGGCGCCATTGCCATTCGACTTCGTGGGGGCGGAGTACATCATGCTGCCGCCCTTCACTCCCCAGAACCAGGAGTTTTCAAACGTGTTCGTGGAGCGCTGCTGCGCGGCTCCCGCGGTCGGCAGCACGGCGCAAAGCGCAAGCGCGAGCGCCAGAGCACGAGTGGACTTCATGACGAGACCTCGGCGAAGGAGTACGGGTACGGCTTCCCTGCTCTGGTACGGGGACGAAAGAACGCCGGGCAGGTCACGGGAAGCCGCCCAGGGGGCACCCCCCGCAACGGCCGTACTACACACGTTTACCGCGCTCCCCGGCCTCCCCCTTCAGATGATGCCGAGCGCCGACCCCACCTTGCGGAAGGCACGGACCGCCTGGTCGATGTCGTCCCGGGTATGCGCGGCCGACAGCTGGCAGCGCACGCGCGCCTGCCCCTGGGGAACCACGGGGAAGCCGAACCCCGTGACGAACACGCCCTCGTCCAGCAGCATCTCGCTCATCCTGATCGCCGCCGACGTCTCACCCACGATGATCGGGATGATGGGCGTCTCGCCCGCCAGCGGCTTGAACCCCGCCTCCACGATCTGCTCCCGGAAGTACTTCGCGTTCGCGTGCAGCGTGGTCACGAGCTCCGGCCGCTGCTCCACCGCCCGCACCGCCGCCAGCGCGCTCGCCGCCACGGTGGGCGGCAGCGCATTCGAGAACAGCTGGGGACGCGACCGCTGCGTCAGGTAGTCCGCCAGCGATGCGGGACCGGCGACGAATCCGCCAGCCGCGCCGCCGAGCGCCTTGCCCAGCGTGGAGGTGATGATGTCCACCTCACCGAGCACGCCACAATGCTCCGCCGTGCCCCGACCGGTCCTGCCCAGCACGCCGGTGGCATGCGAGTCGTCCATGATGACGATGGCATCGTGGTCGCGCGCGATCTGCAGGATCTCCGGCAGCTTCGCGATCGAGCCCTCCATCGAGAACACGCCGTCCGTCCAGATCAGGCGACGTCGCGCTCCCGCGTTCGCCTTCAGCTTCTCGACCAGGTCGTCCAGGTCGGAATGCCGGTAGACGCCGGTGGTGCACTTGGTGATCGCCTTCGCCAGGCGGATGGAGTCGATGATCGACGCATGGTTGAGCGCGTCGCTCACCACGAAGTCACCCTCCTCCACGATCGTCGACGTCAGCCCCTCATTCGCGTTCCACGCCGACACGAACGACATGGATGCCTCGCAGCCGACGAAGCGCGCCAGCGCCTCCTCCAGCTCGCGATGGATCGTCACGGTGCCGCAGATGAATCGCACGCTGGCCGTGCCGGCACCGAAGCGGTGCAGGCCATCCACCCCGGCCTGCACGACCGCCGGGTCGTTCGACAGCCCCAGGTAGTTGTTCGACGAGAAGATCAGCACCTCGCCGCGGCCTTCCATCTGCACGCGTGCCGCCTGCGGCGACTCCAGGTAGTTCAGCTTCTTGTACACGCCGTCGGCGCGGAACTGCGCCAGCTGCGCCTCGAGCTGGTTCGTGAAGGTGGCGTTCGGCATCAGGCGATCTCGAAGATGACCTTGCCCGCCTCGCCGCTCTTGATCGCGCCGATCGCCTCGTCGAACTGCTCGAGCGGGAAGCGGTGCGTGATCACCGGCGCCGGGTCGAACATCCCCGAGCGCAGGAAGCGGGTCATCTGGTGCCAGGTGTCGTACATGCGGCGGCCGACCACGCCGTAGATCGTGATCCCCTTGAAGATCACCTCCGTCGCGAAGTTCACGTCCATCGGCTTCGCGGGAATGCCGAGCATCTGTACCCGGCCGCCCACGCGCACCAGCTCGAACGCCTGGTGAATGGCCGCCGGCACCCCCGACATCTCGAGCACCACGTCCACGCCCAATCCGTCCGTCTCACGCTTCACGGCCTCCGACGCCTGCTGGGGGTGCACGGCGTGATGCGCGCCCATCTGTCGCGCCAGCGCCAGCCGCGTCTCGTTCACGTCGCTCGCGATGATGCGACTCGCGCCCGCCGCCTTGCAGATGCCCACCGCGAACAGGCCGATCGGGCCGCAGCCGGTGATCAGCACGGTGGCGCCGGGGATCTCCGCCGTGAGCGCCGTGTGAAAGGCGTTGCCCATGGGGTCGTGGATGCCGCCGATGTCGAAGGAGATCGCATCATCCAGGTGCCATACGTTCGTGGCGGGCATCGCGATGTACTCGGCGAAGCACCCGTCGCGGTCCACGCCGATGATCTTCGTGTGGGGACAGACATGGGAATTGCCGGTGCGGCAGAGCAGGCACCGGCCGTCCACGATGTGGCCCTCCGCCGTCACGCGATCGCCCTCGTGGACGTCGGTGACCAGCGAGCCGACTTGCACCACGTCGCCGGCGAATTCATGGCCGACCACGAATGGGGGACGACAGCGCCCCTGCGCCCACGCGTCCCAGTCGTAGATGTGGACGTCGGTGCCGCACACGCCGGCGCGACGGACGCGAATCAGGACTTCATCGTCGCGAATGCGCGGCTCGGGTACGTCCTTCATCGCGAATCCGGGACCCGCGACTTCCTTGACGAGCGCTTTCACTGCAGGCGAGCTCCGTGAAAAATTTCCAGGCGAACGCGCGATGCCATCGGGTGCGCCGCGCCCCGAAACCTCGCATTGGTGCAGGGGCGATGGAAGTGTGACGCAGCGCACTCGTCCATCGTGTGATGCGCGGGCATCATGCTTGATGTAAGAAAAGTATTGCGTACGGGTTACGACGTTCCTATATTCGCGTTCAGGAACTAACTGACTCGCGGCGAGCGAGGAACCTGAGTGGGACGATATCGATCTGGGAAGTGCCCTCAGCAGTTTGCACTCGAGTTGACGGCGAACATGGCCGTTGACGGCACCACCTTCCGCGGCGTTCACGTCGCGATCTCGCCCGCCTCCGTCATCGCCAAAATTGCTGCCGCCGTGCTCGACCTCCGGTCGTCACGGCGCGTTTCACATATGGGTCACGGGCACTCGCCGTGACATCCGACTGCGTGCGCCTCCGCGGAGGTGCACACAGCGTCGCTCGGTCGCTTCGGCGACCGTGAGGCGGCAGGGCTCACCGTACCACCGGGGGAACGGTTGAGCACAAGAAACTCCTATTAGGAGATTACGACCATGGCCGCAAAGAAGAGCACCCGCAAGGCTGCCAAGAAGGGCGGAGCCCGCAAGTCGACCGCGAAGAAGGGCGGCGCTCGCAAGGCTGCGAAGAAGGGCGGCGCGAAGAAGAGCGCCAAGAAGGCGAAGAAGCGCTAAACCCGCTTCTGCTCGAAAAGACGCCGGTGCGGATTTCCGCACCGGCGTCTTTCGTTTGCCCCAGCTCCGCTCAGCGCGCGTACCGCGCCGACGCCAGCTCCACGATCCTCGACACCAGCGCCGGATACTCCGTGCCCGCCTTCGCCGCCGACCGCGCGAACTCCGCCTCCCGCTCCAGGTAGCAGTTCGGGTTCACCTCGATCACGTAGATCTCCCCGGCGTCCGTCACCCGCAGGTCGATGCGCGCGTAGTCCCGCAGCCGAAGCGCATGGAACGCATCCACCGCCACCTGCTGCATCCGCAACGCCAGCGCCTCGTCGAGCCCCTCCGCGAACACCGAGCGCGTGCCCTTGTACTCCGCGCCCGCCTCCTCCCACTTGGCGTCCCAGCTCGCGATGCGCGGCCGGTCATCCGGGAATCCCGTGAAGTCGAGCTCGATGATCGGCAGCGCCATCGCGTCCACGTTGCCCAGCACGCCCACGTAGAACTCGCGCCCCTCGATGTACTGCTCCACGAGCACGGGCGAGCGGAACTCCGTCTGCAGCGCATCCATCCGCCCGAACAGTTCCTTGAGGTCGTGCACCACGCTCGCGGACGTGATGCCGATGGAGGCATCCTCCTGCGGCGGCTTCACGATCAGGGGAAACTGCAGCTCGCCACTCCAGTCCACCGCCCCGCGCCACATCGTGGTGAATGCCGGTGACTGGATGCCGTGGAAGCCGAGCAGCTTCTTCGTCAGGGACTTGTCGCCCGCCATCAACAGCCCCGCCGGGCTCGATCCGGTGTAGCGTAGGCCCAGCAGGTTCAGCAGCCCGGCCACGTTCGACTCCAGCGCGCTGCGCCCGTCGAAGCTCTCCGCCACGTTGACCACCAGCTCCGCGGCCTCCGCCTCGAGCGCGCGCACCACCTCGCTCACGCTGGCGCCGAGCGCCACGAACGCCGTCGCGTGACCCGCCTCGCGAAGCGCGCCGTCGAGCTGGTCGAGCACCGGATCGCGCGGATCCAGCGCGTCCGCGGTGTGCAGGATGACGATCTTCATTGGCGCGCCGATGAAAGTTGCGTGTGGCGATGGTGCATCAGCACCGTCGTCATGAATGCGGTGAGCTCCACCAGCGTGGACGCCTCGAGCCCGCTCGCCCTCAGTCCCATGGTGCTCGCGCGGCGCGCGAGCAGGTCGAGCACCGAGCGGATCACCGTGGGCGGCTCGCCCGTCCAGTATCCGAGCCGCGACATCATCTCGGTGGTGTGCCTCCGCAGGAAGAGCGACGCCTCCTCACACTCCGGTGCATCCGCCGCGCTGGCGAAGATGCGCCGCAGGTCGGAGTCGAAGTGCCGCTCGTCGCCGGCCGGCAACCGTTCGGGATCGGCGTCGTAGTGCTCGAGCAGCGTGTACCCCATCGCCTCCACGGGAAGGTCATCCTCCGCCGGCTCGGGCACGGTTGGTGACTCCGCCCCGCGCGCGGCCATCACGCGATCCACGTACTCGAGCTTGGCCAGCACCGGCCAGTTCGCGTACTCCTCGCGCCAATCGAACCCTGGCGTGAGCCACACCGCGAACGTCTCGGCGAAGTCCTCGTCCGGATGCTTCTGCGCATACCAGCCGAGGATGTGTCGCACGTACGCGCGCGAGAACGGATCGGGCTCGTAGCGGTCGGCATATGGCGCGTCGAAGCGGCCGAACTGTACCTGCCACTCGGGGTCGTCGTAGAGCCGAAGCGCATAATTCAATGCGTGCCCTGCCTCGTGCCGCAGGTAGCGCATGGATTCCACGTCGCCCTCCACCGCCCCGGACATCTCTGCCTCGATGCGCTCGAGTCGCGCGTCGGCCAGGTAGAACGGCACCCCGATGATCGGCGTGCCGTCAGGGCAGCCCCACTGGTCGGTGAGGTAGGCAGGGGGCATGAAGGCGATTCCGCGCGAGCGCAGCTCCTGGTGCAGCTGCTCCACCAGGAGCTCGAGGCGGCTGCCACGCAGGCTGAGGCCCAGCTCGGAAATCCGGCGGCCCAGCAGTTCCTCGCGCTCCGTGTGCCAGGCGTCATCGGCGTACATGAGCTCGACGGGGGCAACGACCGTACCGAAAACGCGAACGGCGGCGCCCGGGGGCGCCGCCGTGCTCACTGCTGCAGCCCTGTCAGGCTGCGCGCGGGGAAGGCGCGACGATCTCGTCTTCCGGTGCCGGTCCCCATACATACGCCAGGAAGCGCGGGGTCGGCTCCACCCGGCTGCCACGGGAAATCACGATGCCCATCGGCTCCTGCACTGCCGTATCCTTCACCTTGCTGCGCATGGCTCTGCTCTCCTGCTCTATATGAATGCGGGCGGGCTGCCCGGTGATCTGCGAGTTGCCCTGCGGGCGCAGCGACGAGAACGGCTCGCCCCCGACACCCGGCGACCCGTGGGCCGCTATCAAGGCAATCTCCCCTAAAGCACTGCCGGTGCCACGGCCACTTGCATGTGCAAAGCCTTTCATGGCAACGGCTTGACGAAAAAGGCCCACCGCGTCGCGGTGGGCCTTGTAGCAGGATGACACACTCGAAACGACTATGAGTGTATCGCAGTGACACGCTAGCTCAGCTCCTTTCTCGCCAGGAAAGTATTCGCCTTCAGTCCGTCACCCTGCTCGACCGTGACCTCCCAGCCCTCGTACCAGCGGTGGAGCTCGGTGAGCGAAAGCGTCTTCTTTCCCACCGCTATCGCCTGCAGCAGGTGAACCCCACCGTCAGCCGTCGCGCTCTGGAGCGCCGCGATCACGCGCGCGCGCTCCGCCGCCGAGAGGCCGATGAACGCCTCCGGAGTGCAGATCACGGCGTGCAGCGGCCCATCCGGGATCCAGCTCGAGAAATCCGCGTCCAGCGCGTGCACGCGGTCCGTGAGCCCGGCCTCCTCGGCCGCGATGAGCACGCGCTCGAGCGCCTCGCTCTCCGGGCCGATCGCCGTGACCTCGCAGCCGTTGGCTGCCAGGTAGAGCGTCTGCGCGTCGCGCGGGACCCCGGCCACCAGCACGTGTCCCTCCGCGGCGGGACGGAGTGCGCGCACGACCGGATCGTCCGGATGCAGTCCCCAGTGCTCTGGGCGGCGGAGCTCCGCCAGGATCTTGAGCCGGCGCTTGCGCCAGGTGGTGTAGGCGGGCAGGCGCAGGCGCCGCACGATGACGCGGTCCACCTCCTCCCACAGCAGCATCTCGGTGAGCGCCAGCTGTGGTTCGGCGGACAGCGTCCGAACCGCCTCGTCGCCGATGGCGAGGATGGCGCTCCGAGGGATCGATTCCTTGTAGTTCTCGATCTCCTCTTCCACGAACAGCTCGTACTCGTGCTTTAGGGAGCGGGCGGGTTGTGTCGCCATGCACTCACGAAGGGGGATTGTCCAAGGTAAGTGCGCAGTGGGGGGACGCAAGCCTCACGTGCACCGTGCCGCGCCGCGCCCCCGCCGCGCGCGCTACGCGGGTTCCACGTGCACCGTGACCTGCGCCGCGCCGAGCTCGCGCTCGATCACCGCCTCCACCGCGTCGGAGAGGTCGTGCGCCTCCTTTACCGTCACGTCGTGCCGCACGGCGATGGTGACCTCGGCGAACAGGAGCCCGCTCGAGGTGAATCGCGAACGCACGCTGCGCACCTCGCGCACCTCCGGCACCGTGGAGACGATTCGTCGCAGCTCGGCCGCTTCCACGGCGCGCTCGTCCACCAGCACGGGAATGGAGGCGCGCAGGATCTGCCATCCACTCCACGCGATGACGAGCGCCACCAGCACGGCCAGCACGGCGTCCAGGCGGCCCTCGAGGAACCGAGCGGTGCCCAGCGAGAGCAGCGCGAGGAAGGTGACGAAGAGGTCGCCGCGCGTGTGTGCCGCGTCGGCGACCAGCAGCGCGCTGCCGAGCTGCTTGCCGCGCGCGTTCTCGTACCAGACGATGAAGGCGTTGATGAAGAGCGTCGCGACCAGGATGCCCACGTCGATGCGCCCGACGTGCGGCGACATTCCGCCGTGCATGAAGGCCGCCACGCCCTCGCGCAGCAGCTCGAAGCACGAGATGGAGAGGAACCCGACGACGGAGAGCGCGCCGAGCGTCTCGAACTTGTCGTGCCCGTAGGGGTGGTCCTCGTCGGGCTCCTGGGCGGCGACGCGCACGACGGTGAGTGCGATCACGTTGTTCAGCAGGTCGAGCCCCGACTCCAGTGACGCGCCGAGCACGGTCAGGGCGCCGGTGCGGAGCCCCACGTACAGCTTTACCATCACCACGATGGCGTTGAGCGCGAGCACGCGCAGCAGTACCGTTCGCACGGCGGGTGCGCGTCCCTCGACGACGGGGTGTGCGCCACTGCGCCGGAGGGTGGGATTCGTCACTGCGAAACGTTCGCGGGGCGCTGCGGCACTGTCAACAGCGGAGGGCGTTCGAATGCCGGAGCTTCCAGAGGTCGAGCGCGCGGTGGGCGTGCTGCGCAAGGCCGTCGCCGGACAGCGGATCGCATCCCTGAAGCTGCTGCACCCGGCGCTCCGGCGGCAGCTGGCGCCGCGCGTGCTGCGGAGCCTGGTTGGTGCGCGCATCACCGGAGTCGCGCGTCGCGGCAAGCACCAGATGGTGAGCCTGGAAGACGGGCGCACGCTTCACGTGCACTTCCGGATGTCGGGTGACTGGAAGGTGCTCGACGACGCTCCGCTTGCGAAGAGCGTGCGGGCGGTGCTCACGCTCGAGAGCGGCGCACGCGTCGCCTTCGTGGACCCGCGCGCGCTGGGGACCATGGAGATTCATGGGGCCGGCGTGGATGCGGCGCCGGGGCTGGGGCCCGAGGCGAACGATCCGGCGCTCACGGCGAAGCAGCTGCGCGCGTCGTTCGCGCCGAAGCGAGGGCCGATCAAGCCCGTGCTGCTCGACCAGCGCGTGATCGCGGGCGTGGGCAACATCTATGCGGCCGAGGCCCTCTGGCACGCGAAGCTCGACCCCACGCGCAAGGCCGCGGCGCTCGAGGCGAAGGAAGTGTCGGCCTTGCTCGCGGCGCTGCGAAAGGTGCTGAAGCGCGCGACGGGCTCCCGCTACACCGATGACGCGAGCCGCTTCGACGTGTATGGCCGCGCCGGCAAGCCCTGCCGCCGCTGCGGCGAGAAGGTGGAGCGCATCGTTCAGGCCGGCCGCTCGACCTACTTCTGCCCGAACTGCCAGCTGTAGCAGCCGCAGTTGCCGTTGCAGTTCCCCACCCCTCACACCCCAAACCTCTTACCTGCCGTTCAGTCCAGCGCCTCCACCAGCGCCCCCTTGATGTATCCCGTCTCGGGAATCGTCAGCACTTCGGGATGATCGAGGGGCTGGCCCCTGATCTCGCGCAATGCCAGTCGTCGCCCTGAGTCGGCGGCGGCGGCCTGCAGCATCTCGAGGAAGAGCGGCTTGGTGAGGTGAAAGCTGCAGCTCGCGGTGAAGAGCAGCCCGCCGGGGGCGAGCATCCGCATCGCGCGCAGGTTGACCTCCTTGTAGCCGCGGATCGCCGAGGGCAGCGTCGGCTTCGTCTTCGCGAAGGCGGGTGGGTCGAGCACGATCGTGTCGTATGCGTCGCGCTCGTGCGCCTTGAGCCAGTCGAAGGCGTTGGCCTCCACGAGCGTCACGTTGTCGAACCCGTTGCGGTCCACGTTTTCCTTCGCGCGGGAGAGCGCATGCGCCGAGCTGTCGAGCGCGGTCACGTGATCCGCGCGCCGCGCGAGGTGCAGCGCGAAGGAGCCGTGGTAGCTGAAGCAGTCGAGTGCCCGGCCGCGCGCGCGCTCGCCGATGAACGCGCGATTCTCGCGCTGGTCGAGGAAGGCGCCGGTCTTTTGCCCAGTCCACGGCGCCGCGAGGTAGCGCACGCCGTGCTCGACGACTTCGACTTCCTGGGGCACGGTGCCGGCGAGCAGCTCCACGCCCACGGGGAGCTTCTCCTTGTTGCGGAGCGCCACGTCGTTGCGGGCGAGTATGCCCTCGGGCAGCAGGTGGGCCTGCAGCGCGGCGAGGATGGAGTCGCGCTGGGTCTCGAGCCCGGCACTCATCAGTTGCACCACGAGCCAGCGGTCGTAGCGGTCGACGATGAGGGAGGGAAGTCCGTCGCCCTCCCCGTGGACCAGGCGATAGGCGTTCGCGTGCGGTGCGATGGCGGCGCGTCGCGCGATGGCGCGGCCGATGTGCGAATGCCACCAGGCGTTGTCGATCGAGGCGGAGGGATCGCGGTCGAGGAGCCGGAGCGAGATCTCGCTGGCGGGGCTCCAGAGGGCGGAGCCGAGGGGCTTGCCGCGGTTGTCGATGACGGAGACGATGCCGGCGGGGTGTGCGGACGCGTCGGTGAGGTCGTCGGCGCGGCCGGTGATGAGGTCGCTCCTGTAGATCCAGGGGTGTCCGGAGTCCCACCGGCGGGCGCCTTTATGGGAGACGGTGGCGGTGGGTAAGGAGTTGGGGGCGTTGGTGGAGGGGGTGGGGCTCATCGCGAAAAGGTAGCGAGAAAGCGGGTGGGGGCGGGGTTGAAATCGGGGTGGGTATTGGGTAGAATCATGGCCCCTCGCGAACCTCGGCAGCCTTGAGGTTTCTGGATGTTTGAGTGAGCGGGGGGTTGAGGAAAGTGCCTTCACTGGTTATACTTGAAGGCTCGCCCCGAAAGCTGCCCGATTCGTTCGAGTGGCTGGTCGTGGAGCGAAAACGCTGTTTGAAAAGTGAAGTAGAGGTAGATCGTGGGATGTGAATCCTCATCGCGACGACGGGGGCGGTTCCGGGGCGACCTGGGCTGTTTCCACTCCGAGCGATGAATTTTGGATTGCGTTTCGAAATAGCGCGTAGTTCTGCTTGGCGTTTTTTGTAGTCAAGCGAAAGAAAGCATGTGGGGGATGCCTGGGTACACAGAGGCGATGAAGGCCGTGGTAAGCTGCGATAAGCCAGGGGGAGCGGCACACACGCATTGATCCCTGGATGGCCGAATGG
>JAQBPX010000003.1 GCA_028287305.1 Gemmatimonadota bacterium | reverse complement strand
GCGATTAGAGCGCAGGGGCCACACCCGTTCCCATTCCGAACACGGCCGTTAAGCCCTGCAGCGCCGATGGTACTCCGTTCGAGAGGACGCGGGAGAGTAGGCCATCGCCGGCACCTTGTGAAAAAGGCCCCCGAGCTCACGCTCGGGGGCCTTTTTCGTGTTCACTCATCCTCACCTGCTTTCACACTTCTTGCCCCACCGCCCCTGCGTGAGCCTCTCCTCCCTGGGATTCCTCCCCTCCCGACGACGCACCGCTGAGCGACTCGCCGCCGCCGCCCTCGAAGCCCTCCTCAACGCCATCGACGCCGTCGACGCCAACACCGGCGGACATGTCAGGCGCGTCGCCGTCTATTCCCTCATCCTCGCCGACGCCATCGGACTCGACCTCCGGCAGCGACGCGCCGTCGAACTCGTCGCCCTCTTCCACGACATCGGCAAGATCGACGAGGCCCTCTTCGACATCATTCACGACACCACGTCGCTCACCCCGGTGGAGCGGCGCGCCATTGCCAAGCACCCGGAACGCGGCGCGCAGGTGCTTCGCCCCCTCGCGGCCTTCTATCCCCAACTCGCCGCCGGCGTCCTGGCGCACCACGAGCACTGGGATGGCACCGGCTACCCACACAAGCTCAAGGGACGACGAATCCCCTTCGAGGCCCGGCTGGTGATGATCGCGGACACCTTCGACGCGCTCACGCACGACCGTCCGTATCGAGGCGGCCGTCCCGTCGACGCCGCCACGGAGATCATCCTCAACGGACGCGGCACCCAGTTCGACCCGGAACTCGTGGACCTGTTCGCATTGCCCCCCATCCAGCGGCAATTCCACGAGGCGCGCGTGAAGGCCGTGCGGCCGAAGCGCGGCCGCCGCAAGCTGCCGGTTCGCACCGAACCCCAGGCCGAAGTACCGATCACCTTCCGCTGGCGCCATCCCACCCTGCACCGCATGCACAAGCCGGGGCGCTGAGGCCCCTTCCGCCGACCCGCAGTGCGCGACAGCTTGCGGCCCATGACCGCCCGACTGCGCGGCCTCCGCGGTGCCACCACGGTGGAACGGGACGAGCCAGCCCTGCTGCATCACGCCACTCGCGAGCTCCTCGCTGAGTTGCTCACCCGAAATGCGCTCACCACCGACCAGGTGGTGAGTGCCCTGTTCACGGTGACCCCGGACCTCCGCAGTGACTTTCCCGCGCGTGCGGCGCGCGAAGCGGGCTGGGACGACGTGCCGCTCCTCTGCACCACCGAGATCGACGTGCCCAACGCACTGCCGAACTGCATCCGCGTGCTCCTGCACGTCGAGTCGTCGGCGGAGCGCAGCGCGCTCCATCACGTCTACTTGCGCGGGGCCGCTGGACTCAGGCCCGACCTCGCGGGCTGAGCGCCACTGTCCGCGCGCGCGGCGGCTGAGGCAGCCGTCTCGCGCGCCGCCCACGCCTTTCGCGCCGCCGCCACCGCCACCGAATGCTCCGCGAACGTCGCCCGGAACTCGTGATGGCCATCCGGCCACGCCACGAAGAACTTGAACGGCACCGCCGCCGGCCAGAGGGCCGCCTCGATGCTGCGACGGCCGGGCGCGCCGATCGGGCCGGGCGGCAGCCCCTTGTGCCGGTATGTGTTGTACGGCGACTCCACCAGCAGGTCCTTGTACAGCAGCCGTGACACGTGCGCGCCGAGCGCGTACTGCACCGTGGGATCCGCCTGCAGCAGCTGCCCGTCGCGCAGCCGGTTGCGGTAGACGGCGGCGATCACCGGGCGCTCCTCCGGCTTGCGGGCCTCGCGCTCCACCAGCGCAGCCAGCGTCATGACGTCGTGGCGCGACATGCCGATGGTGTCCAGGCGCGCCGTCCACGCCGGCTGCCACTCCTGCTCGAAGCGACGGACCATCATCCGCACCGCGTCGCGCGCCGTCGCGCCGTCGGCGAACACGTAGGTGTCCGGGAACAGGTAGCCCTCGAGCGTGGGGGTCGGGACGTCGAGCTCGTGCAACAGCGCGGTGTCCCGCACCGCGGCCTCCACCGAGTCCCGCGGCACCGACAGTCGCAGCGCGAGCTGCGGAATCACCTGCCGCAGCTCCCACCCTTCCGGGATGGTCACCTGCGCCACGAGTCCCCGTCCGCTGCGCAGCGCCTCGAGCACGAAGCTCCACTTCGCGGATCGCGGCAGCTGGTAGGTGCCCGCCTTGATCGCCCGGTCACCGCCGCGAAGCTTCGCATAGAAGCTGAACAACCGCGACGATCCGATCACCTGGTGCGCGGCCAGTGACTCGGCGGCGATCCGCATCGTGGCGCGCGCGGGAATCACCACGCGCACCGGACGTCCCTCGCCCCCACAGGACGTGATCGTCGCGAGCGCCGCGAGCAGCGCCAGCCCTGCGAGCGACCCTCGACGGGAAGCGTGCGTCATCAGGCGTCGCCCTCGGGCGGCACCGCGTCGTCGAATCGAAGCGCGTGCTGCAGCAGCACGGTGGCGGACAGCGCGTCGATGTCGCCCTTCCGCCCCTTCAGCTTGCCGCCCATCTCGTGCACCGTGCGGCGCGCGGCCGCGGTCGTGAAGCGCTCGTCCACCAGCCGCGCCGTCATTCCCGTTCTCGACGCGAGCTCCTCGGCCACCCGGCGAACCTCGGTGGCGCGCGGCGTATCGTCGCCCAGCTCGTCGAGCGGCAAGCCCACCACGAAGCCGCGCGCCTCGAGCTCGGTCGCGCGACGGATGATCTCCGCCAGCGGCGGGCGCTTGCCGGGGCGGCGCAGGATGTAGCCGGCCGGCGAGGCGATCGTGCCGGTCGGGTCACTGATGGCGAGGCCGATGCGCCGCTCGCCCCAGTCGATGGCGAGCAGCCGTCCGCGCTCCGCACTCACCCCTGTGCCATCTGGACGAAGAACTCCTTGTTGTTCCTCGAGCGCGACATCTGCTTGAGCAGGAACTCGATGGCTTCCGGCGCCGGCATGTCGCCGAGGAACTGGCGCAGCAGGTACACGCGATTGAGCTCCTCCTGCGAGAAGAGCAGCTCTTCCTTCCGGGTGCCGGACCGGTTGATGTCGATCGCGGGAAAGATGCGCTTGTCGGCGATCTTGCGGTCGAGGATCAGTTCCATGTTGCCGGTGCCCTTGAACTCCTCGAAGATCAGCTCGTCCATGCGCGAGCCCGTCTCCACGAGCGCAGTGCCGATGATCGTCAGCGAGCCGCCATCCTGGATGTTGCGCGCCGCGCCGAAGAACTTCTTGGGGCGCTCGAGTGCCTTCGCATCCACGCCACCGCTCATGATCTTGCCGGAGAGCGGGATCACCGTGTTGTTCGCGCGCGCCAGGCGGGTGATCGAGTCGAGCAGGATCACCACGTCCTTGCCG
Source organism: Gemmatimonadota bacterium (assembly GCA_028287305.1). Taxonomy (GTDB): domain Bacteria; phylum Gemmatimonadota; class Gemmatimonadetes; order Gemmatimonadales; family Gemmatimonadaceae; genus JAQBPX01. The sequence continues at coordinate 45,168 of JAQBPX010000003.1, read as the reverse complement.
CTCTCGACGAGGCGCTTCGACTTCTCGAGCACCATCTCCGACACCTGGATGTGCCGGTTGGGATCCTCGTCGAAGGTGGAGCTGATCACCTCGCCCCGCACGTTCGCCGCCATGTCGGTCACCTCCTCCGGGCGCTCGTCGATGAGCAGCACGATGAGGTGCACCTCCGGATGGTTCTCCATGATCGCGTTCGCGATCTTCTGCAGCAGGATCGTCTTGCCGGCGCGCGGCGGCGCCACGATCAGCCCGCGCTGTCCCTTGCCGATCGGCGCGATGAGGTCCATCACGCGCATAGCGAGGTCGCCGTCCTTCATCTCGAGGCGCAGCCGGCCCTCGGGATAGCGAGGCCGCAGGTTGTCGAACGAGACGCGCTGCTTGGCCGCCTCGGGCTCGTCGCCGTTGATGCGCTCCACCTTCAGCAGCGCCAGGTAGCGCTCCCACTCCTTCGGCGGCCGCACCTGCCCGCTTACCGTGTCGCCCGTGCGCAGGTCGAACCGCTTCACCTGCGAGGGCGAGACGTAGATGTCGTCCGGGCTGTAGAGGTAGTTCCAGTCCTGGCTCCGCAGGAAGCCATAGCCCTCGGGCAGCACCTCGAGCACGCCCTCGCCCACCAGCGTCTCCTGGTTGTCCAGCAGGCGCTGCTCGATACGAAAGAGCAGGTCGTGCCTGGGCAGCACGGCCGCGTCGATCACGGAGAGCTCGCCCGCGAGCTGGTGCAGCTCGTCGGCCGACTTGCGCTTGAGTTCGGCGATGTTCACGGGCGGGGAGGCGGCGTCGGCGACGCGGCGCGGCCAGGCGGGGCGCGACGTGCGGAGGAGGGCGAGGAAGGGAGGTGGCCCTGTCTCATGCGAAGCTAAGAGATGCGGTCGCGGAGGGTCAAGTGCGCGGCGCTCAGAAGGCGATGTAGCGCAGCGGATGGCGCTTCAGGTCGGCGAAGAGCTTCGACATCTCGTCCCGCGCTCCCTGCACCTGTCGCATGATCGTCGAGTCGCGCGTCATGCGTCCCGCCGTGCCGCGTGGCTCGTTCAGCAGCGCGCCGACGATCGCGAGCTCGTCGCGTACGTCCTGCACCTGGTTCATCAGCGTGCTGTCGCGCTGGAATCGGCCCAGGCTCGACTTCCCCGACGTCACGAAGGTCTTGAGCGAATCCGCGCGCGACATCGCCGCCGTCGCGCGCGAGACGAGGCCACCCGACAGCGCGCGTCCCACCGTGCCGTTGCCGTGAAGCGTCGCGGCCAGCGCTCCCATGCGCGCGCCGAGCTGCTGCATCTGTCCGCCATCGCCATTCGCGAGGTACGCACCCGCGGTGCCCTGCCCGGACTTGAGGCCGGTGAACACCGTCTTCGCGTCGGAGATGATTCCCGGCAGCTGCTGCGTGGCAACGGCGAGGTCCGACGCGACGTTCTCGAGGTCGCCCTGGGGGCGAACCGGCAGCGTGTCGCCCGAGTGGACCTCGGCCGCGCGACTCGAGCCGGGGCTGACGTACACCACCTGCGCGCCGATGAACGAGCCCCCCGCCCGAACCTGGGCCCAGGAATCCTTGCGCACGGCGAAGATGGCGCTGGAGAGCAGCTCGAGCTCCATCACGATGCGCGGGCTGCTGTCGGAGGCGGGGGCGGCGAAGCGCACGGCGGCCACCTTGCCGGCCTTCTGTCCGGCCAGCCAGACCTCGGTCCCTTTCAGGACGCCACGCGCCTCCGGCGCCAGCGCATAGAGCCGCACGGTCTTGCCATGCAGGGCGCCGACGCGGGCGAAGAGGAGCACGCCGAGCGCGGCGCCGGTCACCACGGCGAGCGCAATCAGCCCCTTGGAGAGGTTGGACCAGCGGAGATGGGAAGGCATGGCGGAGAGGAGGGACCCTGACGGGCTCGGCAAGGGCTGGGCCAGCGCCTCGCGTTCGCGCTCCAGCCCCGCGGGAGATGCAAAAAGGGTCGCCTTTCGGGGCGACCCTTTCACCAGTGCGCTCGGCGGGATTCGAACCCACGACCTTCGCCTCCGGAGGGCGACGCTCTATCCAGCTGAGCTACGAACGCAGTACGCGGCAAGCCGACCAGGCTTCCGTTGCGCCCTGCAATATAGCCGCGCCCCGAACCCCGGGCAAATCATCCGGCGCGCATCCAGAGGCGCGGCCGGCACGCGCACGCATTACAATTTCGCCGGTGCACATCCTCGGCATCTCAGCCTACTACCACGACAGCGCCGCCTGCCTCCTCCGCGACGGTTCCATCGTCGCCGCGGCCCAGGAGGAACGCTTCAGCCGCGTGAAGGGCGACGAGGGATTCCCCCGGCAGGCCGTGGACTTCTGCCTGCGCGAGGCCGGCATCACGGTGCGCGACGTCGACGTCGTCGCCTTCTACGACAAGCCCCTCCTGAAGTTCGACCGGCTGCTCGAGAGCTGGATCGCGACCGCGCCCTCGGGCTTCGGCGCCTTTCGCCAGTCCGCTCCCCTCTGGATGAAGGACCGCCTGTTCACCGAGCAGCACCTGCGCGAGGCGCTGGGTGGCCATGCCGGCACGCTGCTCTTCTGCGAGCACCACGAGGCGCACGCGGCGAGCGCATTCTTTCCGTCGCCGTTCACCGATGCGGCGATCCTCACGGTGGACGGCGTGGGCGAGTGGGCCACCGCCACCATCGGGGAGGGACGGGGGTCGGCGCTCACCCTCACGCACGAGCTGCGCTTTCCGGACTCGCTCGGCCTGCTCTACTCGGCGTTCACCTACCACGCCGGCTTCCGCGTTAACTCCGGTGAGTACAAGCTCATGGGGCTCGCTCCCTACGGGTCGCCCAGCTACGCCGGGGCGATCCTCGAGCACCTGATGGACCTGCGCGACGATGGCTCCTTCACGCTCGACCAGCGCTACTTCAACTACCTGGCCGGGCTGACGATGACGAACGACGCGTTCTCCGCGCTCTTCGGCGGACCGCCCCGCGCCCCCGAGTCTCCCCTCACGCAGCGGGAGATGGACCTCGCGCGGTCGGTGCAGGACGTCTGCGAGGAAGTGGTGCTGCGCATGGCTCGCACCGCGCATCGCGAGACCGGGCTCGACTCGCTCTGCATGGCGGGTGGCGTGGCGCTGAATGCGGTCGCGAACGGTCGGGTGATCCGCGAGGGACCCTTCGAGAACGTCTGGATCCAGCCCGCAGCGGGTGACGCAGGCGGCGCGCTCGGCGCTGCGTTCCTCGCGTGGCATCGATGGTGTCGCGAGCCGCGCGTAGCCGATCCCGCCGACGCGATGCGCGGCGCTTACCTGGGTCCGGAGTTCGACGCGGATGAGATCCAGCGACAGCTCGACGCGTATGGCGCGAGTTACGAGCGCATGCCCCTCGACGAGCTCCCCGATCGCGTGTCGGCGTTGCTCGCCGATGGACAGGTGGTGGGGTGGTGCGACGGCCGAATGGAGTTCGGCCCGCGCGCGCTCGGTGCGCGAAGCATCCTGGCCGACCCGCGCGACCAGTCCATGCAGGCGAGGCTCAACCTCAAGATCAAGTTTCGCGAGGGCTTTCGTCCCTTTGCGCCGAGCGTGCTCGAGGAGCGAGCCGCCGACTGGTTCGAGCACGAGGGGGAGTCGCCGTACATGCTGGTGGTCGCCCCCGTGCGTGAGGAGCGCCGCCTTGCCGAGTCGCCGCGCGATGCCGGCGCATGGGGCATCGAGCGCCTCAACGAGGCGCGCTCCGATATTCCGGCCGTGACGCACCTCGACTATTCCGCACGGCTCCAGACTGTAAGTGCCTCGCGCGCGCCACGCTTCCATGCGCTGCTCTCGGCGTTCGAGCGCCGCACGGGCTGCCCCGTGCTCGTCAACACATCGTTCAACGTGCGCGGAGAGCCGATCGTCTGCACTCCCTCCGACGCGTACGAGTGCTTCATGCGAACCGGCATCGACTACCTGGTGCTTCCGCCCTTCATTCTCGCCAGGGGCGAGCAACCCTCCGCCGGAGATCCGCAGCGATGGACGCGACCGAACGCGCTCGACTGAGCGCCGCGGGTCGGCGGTTCGGCCTCACCGTGGGAGGCGCCTTCCTGGCGCTCGCCCTGCTCGCCTCGTGGCGGGGCCGGCTCCGCACGGCGATGGTGACCGGCGCGATCGGCACCCTGCTCGTGCTCGGTGCGTTGCTGGTACCAGGGCAACTGGGTCCGGTCGAGCGGGCGTGGATGGCATTCGGGAAGCTGCTTTCCCGCGTCACGACGCCGATATTTCTTGGCATCACCTGGTTCCTGCTCCTCACGCCGCTCGGCTGGATCCGTCGCACCGTGTCGCGCAGCCCGATCGCGCGAGACCGTGGTGCGAAGTCGTACTGGGTGAAGCGCCCCGCAGTGGACGCCGAGGACGCGCGACGCTCCCTCGAACGACAGTTCTGACCCTGCAGCCCGCCCTGCCGACGTGACCAGCCTGCTCCGTGAACTCTGGATGTACATGCGCGTGAGGAAGAAGCTCTGGCTGCTTCCCCTCGTCGTGGTGCTGGTGCTCGTGGGCGCGCTGCTGGTGCTCGCGCAGGGCTCCGCGCTCGCGCCGTTCATCTACACGCTGTTCTGATCGTGGAGCGGGGGCGCGCACGGCTCTTCCTCGGCATCACGCTGCTCGCGCCGCTGCTGTTGCTCGCGGCGGCGGAGGGCGCATTGCGCCTCGCGTGGAAGGGCGGGGCCATGCCCCTGTTCGTTCCGGTGCCGGGCGGCGACGGCACGATGCTCATCGCGAATCCGCGCGTGGCGCGCCGCTGGTTTCCTGCGGAATCCTCGCCCCCCGCACCGGTGCCCGACGCATTCGCCGCGACGCGCGCGAGCCACTCGCTTCGCGTCTTCGCGATGGGCGAGTCCTCCACCGCCGGCTTTCCGTGGCCGCGCAACGGCGCCTTCCCGCGGCTGGTTCGCGATGCGCTCCGCGACGCATATCCCGCGGATTCCGTGGAGGTCGTGAACCTCGGCATCCCGGCCACCAGCTCGTACGCGATGCTCGACGAGTCGCGCGAGGTGATCGCGCAGCATCCCGACGCGGTGCTCATCTACGCGGGGCACAACGAGTACTACGGCGCGCTCGCCGTAGGCTCCACCGTGCAGCTCGGCTCCTCGCCTGTGCTCATCCGCATGTACCTCGGCCTGCAGCGCCTGCGGCTCGTGCTCGCGATGCGCAACGCGATCGTGTCGGTGCGGCGCCGCGTGGCCGGCGCCCCCAGCGGCCAGGCGGCCACGGCGAGCTTCATGGAAACCGTGGCCCGCGACCAGGACATCACGCTCCAGGGCGACGCATATCGCGCCGGCGTCTCGCAGTTCGAGGGCAACCTCACCGCGCTCGTGACGCGGCTGCGCGCGGCGGGCATCGCGGTGTTCGTGGCGAGCCCCGCGAGCAACGAACGGGATCGCGCGCCCTTCAGCGCGGCAACGAACGCGGCGGCAGGCGGCGCGAACGCCGAGTATGCCAATGCGCAGTCGCAATGGACGCGGGGCGACTCGGCCGCTGCCCGCGCCGGATTCGCGAAGGCCCGCGACCTCGACGTCATCCGCTTTCGCGCGCCGTCGGAGTTCGTGAGCGTCGCGCAGCGGGTCGCGAAGGCCACGGGTTCGGTGTACGTGCCTGTGGCGGAACGGTTCGCGGCGGCGTCGCCGGCGGGATCGCCGGGTGCGTCGCTCTTCCTCGAGCACGTGCATCCCACGCAGCACGGCACCGCGCTCATCGCCCAGGGTTTCGTGGAGGCGATGCTCGCGTCGAAGCTGCTGCGCGGTGAGGCGCACCCGGAGCGGCTGCGCCCGTGGGCGAGCTACGAGCAGGGGATGGAGATCAGCGCCTTCGACGAGCGCATCGTGCACCACACCGTGCAGACGATCACCACGCGCTGGCCCTTCGTGCCCGCGAACGCGCAGGCGGATTACCGAGGCAGCTATCTCCCTGTGGGTGACGCGGACAGCCTCGCGCTGCTCGTGTCCCGCGGCGGCATGTCGTGGGAGTCCGCCAAGCTGCAGCTGGCGCAGCGCATGGAGCGCGACGCGCACCCGGACTCCGCGCTCGCCGAATACCGCGGGCTCGCGCGCGACCTTCCGGGCGCGCCGGTGGCATGGGTGGGCCTCGGTCGCACGCTGCAGGCGCTTGGGCGGCTGGCGGCCGCAGACAGCGCGTTCGCCCGCGCGTACGCACTGGAGCCGTCCTCGGAGCTCGCGAATGCGATTGCGAGTGCCGCGCTCAAGCAGAAGGACTATCCGCGCGCGATTCCGTGGCTGAAGCGCGTCGTGCAGGATCGACCCAGTGACGCGGGCGCGCTCTACAGCCTCTCGCTCTCCTACGCGCTCACGAAGGACATCGACAACGCGCGCGCCACGGCGGCCCGGCTGGCGCAGCTCGCGCCATCGTGGCCGGGACTGGCAGGGTGGATGGCGGCGCTCGGAATGCGCTAGGAGAGCTCCCGGCGCGCGTCAGGCACGCTGCGCTCCGGTCCGCTACTTGCCCCTCTCTCCGGTGAACCGAGGAGAGAATTCGTGGCCGAGATTCACATCGTTCGTCGCCGGCGTCGTCACGCCTGGCCCTGGTTCCTGCTCCTGATGGCGCCCCTCGTCTGGCTCGCGCTGCCGTCGGCACATCGCGAGAGCGCCTCCGCGGGCGACGTGGGAGAGGAGCTGTTGCACACCGCCCCGATCGTCGCCCCATCGCAGGTGGCGCGCGCGCGCGCCGACACGCTGCTCGACGCGCCGGACGCGAGTGCCGTGGCGGCCTTCGCGTCGTACGTGGATCGCGCATCGGCCATGGTGGACGAGCCCTCGTCCCGTCGCTATGCATCGGGCGCGCTGCAGCGGCTGGCGAACGCCATCGCGCAAACGGCGCTCGTTCCCGAGAGCTCGGCCCAGCTGCGGAACGTGCGCGCCCAGGCCACCTCGCTGCGCGAGACGGCGACGTCGAAGGAGGGCTATGCCGACATGGCCCAGTCGGCATCGCTCGCCGCGGCGGCGGCGCTCGAGCAATCGCCGAAGACGGGGGCGCGCGTGGCGAACGCGGTGGCACTGGCGCGCCGGGCCGCCGAGAAGGTGAAGGGTGGTCCCACGGTGTTCGAGCAGCGCGCGTCGTTGCTGACGTTCCTCCAGGCGAGCCGCGTGGCGCTCGAGGCCATGGCGGGGGGCGCATGACGCTTCAGCGCATGAGTTCGCTCAAGGGTCACGATGTGGCGGAGGGCGACCATGACGTGCGTGGTTGGACGCTGGTGGGAGCCGATGGCGTGGCCGCCGGCAGCGTGGTGGACCTGCTGGTGGACACGGCCGCGATGACGGCGCGCTACCTGGACGTGATGCTCGGGGTGCCGGGCACGGCGGACACGAACGGGGAGCACGTGCTGGTGCCCGTGGCGGCCGTGGACCTCGATCCGCGGATGGATGCGGTGCGAGTGCCCATGCTGCGGGCCGCGGGGCTCTGGGAGCTCCCCAGGCGCGAGGGGGAGGTACCCTCGGAGGCGGAGGAGCGGGCCGTGGCGGCGGCGTTCGCCCGCAGGTGAGGCGATGGGAGGGCAGGAATGACGGCAGGAATGACGAAGGCCCCGCGGCGCGAGCCGAGGGGCCTTCGAATGTGGTCGGGGCGACTGGATTTGAACCAGCGACCTCCTGCTCCCGAAGCAGGCGCGCTACCGGGCTACGCTACGCCCCGCCGGATTTTGTGCTTCCGTTCACCTGCTGCTTGCGTGTGCCGTGCTGCCGAAGTGCGCCCGAAGGGACTCGAACCCCTAACCTTCTGATCCGTAGTCAGATGCTCTATCCAATTGAGCTACGAGCGCTTAGGTCCAGACTCACAAAATATCCGGCGCGGCGGTGGAAATCAATTGTCGCGCGGGACAAAAAAGAAAGCTCCGTTCTCACGGAGCCCGATGAGCGGTACAAGACTCGAACTTGTGACCTCCACGATGTCAACGTGGCGCTCTAACCAACTGAGCTAACCGCCCGGTCCCACGACGCCGGAACCCACGCTGGGGCTCGGCCATTCATCCTGCAGCGCCGGCAAGGGCCGGGCACCGAACAGAGCGGGAAACGGGACTCGAACCCGCGACCCCAACCTTGGCAAGGTTGTGCTCTACCAACTGAGCTATTCCCGCACATTCTGCCGCCGTCCAACGACCGTGGTACCGGTCGCCGGACGGGGGCGCCTCACTGCCGGGCAAAAAAAAATGACCCCGGCCAGTGGAGGCGAGGGGAATCGAACCCCTGACCTCTTGAATGCCATTCAAGCGCTCTCCCAACTGAGCTACGCCCCCAGAACGACACGAGTTACGCGAGTCGCCAGGAAACGTTGAGTATAGCGGGGGGTAGAAGGAGTGTCAACCAAACCGGGGCTGGCGGAATCATTTCCGGCCGGTATTTTGCAGCGCGTTCCATTGTCTCGGAGCGTCGGTGACGCGCACCCTGCGCCACCCGTTTTGCCTGTTGCAATGCGGCCCTCGCGCCGCCCTTAATAGATCCTTCAACACGTGGCTCAGAGGCCACCGTCCATGACCGAAGTCAAGCGCCGTCGCCGGCGCGCGGCCCCTGCCGGGATCGCGCCGAACGAGCCTGAGCGTGACATCCTCGATCAGTATCTCTACGAGGTTTCCACCTACCCCCTGCTCAAGGGGCTGGAGGAGATCGAGCTCGCCCGGAAGATCCGCGCGGGCGACCAGGATGCGCTGCAGGAGCTCGTCAAGCGCAACCTCCGATTCGTCATCTCCGTCGCCAAGAAGTACCAGAATCGCGGCCTGCCCCTCATCGACCTCATCGGTGAAGGCAACGTGGGCCTGCTCACCGCCGCCCGGAAGTTCGACCCCGACCAGGGAGTGAAGTTCATCTCCTACGCCGTGTGGTGGATCCGCCAGGCCATTCTCTCCGCGCTCGCCCGCCAGGGCCGCACGGTGCGCGTTCCGCTGAACCGCACCGCCGACCTGTCGCGCATCATCAAGGCGTCGGAAATCCTCCGCCAGAAGCTCAACCGCGAGCCGAGCCCCGAGGAGCTGTCGCACCTCACCGGCCTCTCGGTGGACGTCGTGCAGTCGCTCGCGGCGCTCAACACGAGCGACGTGCGCCTCGACGCCCCCATGGACCCCGAGGGCGATCGCTCGCTCATCGAGCGCTTCGTGGCCGACGAGATGCCCGACACCGAGGAGGAAGCCATGAACCGCTTCCTCACCGACGAGATCGAGCAGGCGCTCAACACGCTCCCCCCGCGCGACGCAAAGGTCCTCCGGCTCTACTTCGGCCTGGAGGGCGGACGCGAGCACACGCTCGAGGAGATCGGCTCCATGCTCGGCGTCACCCGCGAGCGTGTCCGCCAGCTGCGCGACCGTGCGCTCAAGCGGCTCCGTGAGGGAGACGTGGGTCGGGCCCTGTCGTCGTTCGCGGCATAGGTCTCGGCAGGATCCAGTTCAGTGGTGGAGGGGCGACGGCGAAAGCCGTCGCCCTACTTTCTTGGCGCGAGGGAGGCCGGTAGGCCGGTAGGCCGGTAGGCCGGTAGGCCGGTAGGCTCCTGACTTTTCATGGGGTTTCCTCGGCGTCCGGACGATTGCCGTCCGCGCTCCATCGGCCGCGAACCGTACGGATGAGCGAGGCGATCTGGCGGTCGATGGACTCCGCCTCGCGTATCCCCCAGAAGAGTCGCTTCAGTTCGGGGCACTGGCCGAACGCCTCGACGAGGTGACTCCGCAGCTCGGCCACGCTGCCGTGCGCGATGTCCAGTGCCTGCGCGAACTGCGCCTGGCTGCCGCGCTTGTAGCCCTCGGCGATGTTTGCGTGAACGGAGTTGGCTGCAAGCCGGATTTGAGGTATCAGGATCCGAGCCGGCCGCGGAAAGCGTTCGCAATAGAGGCCAAGCTCCACGGCCAGCGCCACGGCCTGCCGATAGACTCGAAGATTCTCGGGGTCGCGCATGACGCAGCTTGTCGCCGACGACTGCGCGCACTGTCACCATACCAGCGCACCACCAAACAAAAGTCGGGAGCCTACCGGCCTACAGGCCTACAGGCCTCTTTCTCGCCGAGAGTGACCCTCGCCCTCCCGCCCCCCGTCAAGCCCTAGCGCCAATCGAATCTCATCCCTCACATTCCTGTTCCCGCTGCCCCGGCCCAGAATGATTCGCCTCATCGACGTCCACAAAGCGTTCGGACCCAAGCGGGTCCTCGACGGCTTCACGCTCGACGTCGTTGAAGGCGAGACGATGGTCATCATCGGATACTCGGGCACCGGGAAGTCCGTGGCCATCAAGCACATCGTCGGGCTCCTCGAGCCGGACAGTGGCCAGGTGCTCGTCGACGACCTGAACGTCGCCAGCCTGCCCCGCCGCGAGCTCTACGAGCTCCGCGCCCGCATCGGCTACGTCTTCCAGTTCGCCGCGCTCTTCGACTCCTACTCCATCGGCGAGAACGTCGCCATGGGGCTCCGCAAGCGGCAGGACATGTCCGAGCGCGACATCGCCGAGCGCGTGAACGAGGCGCTCGAGCTCGTGGACCTTCCCGGCGTGGCCGAGCGCTTTCCCGCCGAGCTCTCCGGCGGCATGCGCAAGCGCGTCGGCATCGCGCGCGCCATCGCGCTCCGCCCCAAGTACATCCTCTACGACGAACCCACCACCGGCCTCGATCCCGTGACCAGCGCGGTGATCGACCAGCTGATGGTCCGCATGCGCGAGAAGCTCGGCGTCACGAGCATCGTGATCACGCACGACATGCGCAGCGCCTACACCGTGGGCACGCGCATCGCGATGCTCTACAAGGGGCGCGTGCGCACGGTCGAGACAGTGGAGGCCATCCAGCGCACCACCGACCCCGTGGTGCGGCAGTTCATCGACGGGCGCCCCACGCTCGACGACAGCGGCCTCCTCACCGCGGCGTCCTGACCGCACGCATGCCGCGCTCGCACGTCGCGCAGGAGACATCCGCCGGTGGCGTCGTCTATCGCATGGACGACGGCCGCCCGCTCGTGCTCCTGATTCGCGACAGCTACCAGAACTGGGGATTTCCCAAGGGACATCTCGAGTCCGGCGAGGCGCCGCAGGCCGCCGCGCTGCGCGAGGTCCGCGAGGAGACGGGCCTCGCGCAGCTCGACCTCCGCGCGGAGCTCGAGACCATCGACTGGTACTTCCGCTTCCGCGGGAAGCTGGTGCACAAGGTCTGTCACTTCTTCCTCATGCAGACCGAGCACCCGGACACGCAGCCGCAGCGCGCCGAGGGCATCACGGCGTGCCGCTGGGCGGAGTTCGACGAGGCCGAGCAGCTGGTGTCGTACGACAATGCGCGCACCGTGCTGCGCCTCGCGCGCACGCTCGTTGGGGCAGGGGCTACGCAATGAGCGACGACACCACGCGCGACGCCATGCGTGATGCCGCGCGCGATGCCACGCGCGACGCCGCGCACGCGCCCCGCGACTCCGTCACCTCGGTGGCGAGCGACCCGCTCCCGACCATCCTGCTCTACGCGCCGCGCGAGCGCACGCGCACGCTCGTGCGGGCTGCGTTGCCACGGCGACGCTTCCGCCTCGTGAGCGCGCGCAGCTTCGATGACATGACGGCCGCCTTCCGCTCGGAGCTCGTGGACGCGGCCATCGTCGACCTCTCCGCAGCGCAGGAGGAGACGTGGCGCGTGGCGGGACTCGCGCGCGAGTATCCGAGCGCGCCCTTCTTCGGCATCTCCGCGCTGCGCGCCGCCGACGGACCGTCGCTGGCGCAGTGCGAGGCGCTCGACTTCTGCGACATCCTGATCGAGGGGGTGGACGACGCGGCCATTCGCGACATCGTCTCGCGCCAGTCGTTCTCGATTCGGTTCGCCCACGCGCTGCGCACGCCACCCGAGGTGCTCGGCCTGGGCAGCACGCTGCAGCGGGACGCGTGGTCGTGGATCGTGGCGCGCGCCGGCCGCCAGGTGCGCACTGCCTCGCTCGCTCAGGCGCTCGGCGTGACGCGCGAGCACCTCAGCCGCACCTTCTCCGCCTCGGGGGCGCCGAACCTCAAGCGCGTGATCGACCTGGTGCGGCTGCTCGCCGCCGCGGAGCTCGCGAAGAACCCGGGCTACGACGTGCGCGACGTGGCGCAGGTGCTCGACTTCGCCTCGGGCTCGCACCTCTCGAGCACCGCGCAGCGCGTGGTGGCCACGCGCCCCACGAGCCTGGCGCGCCTGCGAGCCGTGGACCTGGTGGAGCGGTTCTCGAGGGGGGGAGCCAGGAGCAGGGGCTGAGGTGTGAGGGGCTGAGGGGCTGAGGACTGCAGTTCCCCAGCCCCTCAGCTCCCTTTTTCCTCAGCCCCCGTTTCCCTCATCTCCCGTCTCCCGGTCCAGGTACACCAGGTACCCGCCGATCAGGCGCAGCACGATGGTGATGCGGTCGCTGAGCATCGCATGCGCCTGTGCGGGGATCAGGTCGGCGCGGCGGGCCACGGCCAGTGCGCCCTCCAGCCGCAGCAGCTCGCGCCGCGCCGCGCGATACGCCTCGCGCTGCTCGACCGGTGCGTATCGCGCGTAGCCGTCCGCCACGTGGCTGGGGACCGCCAGCGCGATGCGCAGCGTCTCGTCGGCGACCGCCATGAGCTCCCGGCGATTGGCGACCTTGAGCGCCTTCACGCAGTCCGCCGCCAGCGCGACCGACTCCTGCCACACCTTGAGGTCGCGTATTCCACTCGCCATGGCCGCCAAGATGGGGAGAGTCCGCGCGCGCACCCGCATCCCATCCCTGCACGCTGAACCCCGCCGTTGCCAAAGCCCAAAGCCCAAAGCCCCCCTGAGAGACCGTCCCTTGCAACCCACCCCCGTCTTGTGATAATTTTCACAAGCTATGGGGCAGCCTCTCCAGCCCCCATCACGCCGCTCGCATTTTCATCGACACGTATGGCATCCGAAACGACCCTCCGCCCCGGCGAGATCAAGGACATCCTGCTGCGCGAAATCGCCGCGGCTGACCTCCACGAGCTCGACGTCGAGGAAGTGGGAACCGTCCTCGAAGTGAAGGACGGCATCGCCCGCATCTACGGCCTTCGCAAGGCGATGGCGGGCGAGATGCTCGAGATCACCGCCTCCGAGACCGGCACCGTCATCACCGCCCTCGCGCTGAACCTCGAGGAGGACAACATCGGCGCGGTGATCCTCGGCGACTACCTCCAGCTCAAGGAGGGCGACGAGGTCCGCCGCACCTCCCGCGTGCTCGAGGTCCCCGTGGGCCAGGCGCTCGTCGGCCGCGTGGTGGACGCGCTCGGCCGCCCGATCGACGGCCTCGGCCCCGTGGACACCCCGCACACGCGCAAGGTGGAGTCCGAGGCCCCCGGCATCATCGTCCGCCAGCCGGTGAAGGAGCCGCTGCAGACGGGCATCAAGGCCATCGACGCCATGATCCCGATCGGCCGCGGCCAGCGCGAGCTGATCATCGGCGACCGCGGCACCGGCAAGACGGCGATCGCGATCGACACGATCATCAACCAGAAGTCGACCGGCGTCATCTGCGTCTACGTCGCCATCGGCCAGAAGGCCTCCACGGTCGCCACCGTGGTCGAGCGCCTCAAGCAGGCCGGCGCCATGGAGTACACGATCGTGGTCGTGGCCTCCGCCTCCGACCCGGCGCCGATGCAGTACATCTCGCCGTACACCGGCGCGGCGATGGCCGAGTACTTCATGTACAACGAGGGGAAGCCGACGCTCTGCGTCTACGACGACCTCTCCAAGCAGGCCGCGGCGTATCGCCAGCTGTCGCTCGTGCTGCGCCGCCCGCCGGGCCGCGAAGCCTTCCCGGGCGACGTGTTCTACCTCCATTCCCGCCTGCTCGAGCGCGCCGCCAAGCTGCGCGAGGACGAGGGCGTGGTGGACGGCAAGACCATCCTCAAGCCGGGTGGCTCGCTCACCGCGCTGCCGATCATCGAGACGCAGGCCGGCGACGTGTCCGCCTACATCCCGACGAACGTCATCTCGATCACGGACGGCCAGATCTTCCTCGAGGCCGACCTGTTCTACGCCGGCGTTCGCCCCGCGGTGAACGTGGGCATCTCGGTGTCACGCGTGGGCGGTGCCGCGCAGACCAAGGCGATGAAGGGTGTCGCCGGCCGCCTGCGCCTCGACCTCGCGCAGTATCGCGAGCTGGAGGCCTTCGCGTCGTTCGCCTCCGACCTCGACGCCGCGACCAAGAAGCAGCTCGAGCGCGGCGCCCGCACGGTGGAAGTGCTCAAGCAGGGCCAGTACGCGCCGCTCGCGGTGGAGCAGCAGGTGATGACGATCTACGCCGTGACCAACGGCTTCCTCGACGAGATCGACGTCGCGAAGCTGCGCACGTGGGAGACCGGCTTCCACGAGTACATGGCCGCGCAGTTTCCGCAGGTCGGTGAGCGCATCCGCACCGACAAGGCACTGTCGAAGGAGACCGAGGCCGACCTGAAGCGCGGCATCGAGAGCTACAAGCAGGTCGCGGCTCGGTAAATGGCCAAGGGACGCGAGCTCAAGGGCCGCATCAAGTCCGTCGAGAACACGCGCAAGATCACGCGCACGATGGAGATGGTGGCGACCTCGAAGATGAAGCGTGCGCAGGACCGCGTCACCGCGGCCCGGCCGTACGCGCTCGCCCTGGGCGACGTGATCTCGCGGCTCTACTCGCCCGAGCTCGCGGAGCGCTTTCCGCTCCTCCGCCAGCCGGCGCAGGAGCGCCGCGCCGCCGTGATCCTGCTCACGTCGAACCGCGGCCTGGCCGGCGCGTTCAACGCGAACGTGATCAAGGAAGCCCGCACGCTGCTGGCGCGCCTCGAGGCGCAGGGCACCGCGATCGAGCTGCACACCGTGGGCAAGAAGGGCGCGGGCTGGTTCCGCTACGTGGGACGCGAGCTCGCGAGCTCGCGCATCGACATCAGCGACAAGCCCACCGCGCAGGACGCGAGCTCGCTCGTGGAAGGGCCGATGGCGGACTTCATCGCCGGTCGCCTGGACTCCGTCTACGTGGTCTACGCGAAGTTCAACTCCGTGCTCTCCACGCCCTCCACCAGCGAGCGCATTTTGCCGGTGGCGCCGCCGTCGAGCGCGGCCGAGCAGCGCGACTACCTGCTGTACCCGTCGGCGGAGGAGATCCTCACGGAGCTCCTGCCGTCGTACGTCCGCAACACCGTCTACCGTGGCCTCGTCGAGAACACGGCGGGCTTCTATGCCGCGCAGCGCACGGCCATGAAGAACGCGACGGACAACGCGGGCGAGATGCTCAACATCCTCCGTCGCACGTACAATCGCGCCCGCCAGGCGCAGATCACGCAGGAGATCGCCGAAATCGTCGGCGGTGCTGCGGCCCTCCAGGGTTAGTCCATGACTGCTACCGCAACAGCAACCCAGAACGTCGGCAAGGTCGTGCAGGTCATCGGCCCCGTGCTCGACGTCGCCTTCGAGAACGACCACCTTCCCGACCTCTACAACGCCATCGTGATCAAGGCGAAGGCAGAGAGCGGCGAGATGATCAACGTCACCGCCGAGGTGCAGCAGCACATCGGGCGCAACCAGGTGCGCGCGGTCGCGATGTCCACCACGGACGGCGTGATTCGCGGCATGGATGCGGTGGACACCGGCCAGTCGATCACCGTGCCCGTGGGCAATGCGGCGCTCGGCCGCATCCTCAACGTGCTGGGCGAGCCCGTGGACATGGGCGAGCCGATTCCCGCGGACACGCTCCGCTGGGAGATCCACCGCAAGCGTCCCGACTTCGTGGACCTCGAGCCGAAGACGGAGATCTTCGAGACCGGCATCAAGGTCATCGACCTGATCGCCCCGTTCGTGAAGGGCGGCAAGATCGGGCTCTTCGGCGGCGCCGGCGTGGGCAAGACCGTGGTCATCCAGGAGCTCATCAACAACGTGGCGAAGGGACACGGCGGCAAGTCCGTGTTCTGCGGCGTGGGTGAGCGCACGCGCGAGGGCAACGACCTGTACCTCGAGTTCAAGGAAGCGAACATCCTGGACAAGGTCGCGCTGATCTACGGGCAGATGAACGAGCCGCCGGGAGCGCGCCTGCGCGTGGGGCTCACCGGCCTCACCGTGGCGGAGTACTTCCGCGACGTGGAGCACGCCGACGTGCTCGTGTTCATCGACAACATCTTCCGCTTCACGCAGGCGGGCTCGGAAGTATCCGCGCTGCTCGGCCGCATGCCGAGCGCGGTGGGCTACCAGCCGACGCTGGCGACGGAGATGGGCGAGCTGCAGGAGCGCATCACGTCCACCAAGAACGGCTCGATCACGTCGGTGCAGGCCATCTACGTGCCCGCCGACGACATCACCGATCCCGCGCCGGCGACGGCGTTCGCGCACCTCGACGCCACGGTAGTGCTGTCGCGCGCGATCACGGAGCTCGGCATCTACCCGGCCGTGGACCCGCTCGCGTCGGGCTCGCGCATCCTGGATCCGCAGTTCGTGGGCGAGCGGCACTACAACGTGGTGCGCAGCGTGCAGCGCATCCTGCAGCGCTACAAGGAGCTGCAGGACATCATCGCGATCCTGGGCATGGACGAGCTTTCGGAAGAGGACAAGCAGGTGGTGGGTCGCGCGCGCCGCATCCAGCGCTTCATGTCGCAGCCGTTCGCCGTGGCCGAGCAGTTCACCGGCATCCCGGGCAAGTACGTGAAGCTCGAGGAGACCATCAGCTCGTTCGAGCGCGTGGTGTCGGGCGAGCTGGACCAGTACCCCGAGCAGGCGTTCTTCATGGCGGGCGGCGCGGATGACGTGATCGCGAACGCCAAGAAGATGGCAGGGAGCTGAGCGGACGATGCTCGACGTCTCGGTGATCTCGCCGGAAGCGGTGCTGTTCGAGGGATCGGTGGATTCCCTGGTCGCGCCGGCGTTCGATGGCCAGATGGGCATCCTCACGGGCCATGCGCCGATGATGACGCTGCTCGGGAATGGGGAGCTGCGCCTTGGCGCGGCCGGCGGGCGCCGCTTTCACGTGGAGGGAGGGTTCCTCCAGGTGGTGGACGACAAGGTCCGCGTGGTCACGGAGCGGGCGACGGCCGTCTGATCGCGGTTGGGGATGCAGGGCTGGAAACGAGGAAGGGGAGGCCGAGAGGCCTCCCCTTTGTCATTTACGGTGGTGGCGATGAGGAAATTTCGAGGGAAATCGTCGAGATTTCTTCATCCGACGCTTGTGGGCGAGCGGCAAAAGGGGGCTAAGTGCTTGCTGCGATGGGTGTTGCTGGATTTTCACTGGTGCGGAGACATACTCTTGCGTGAATACACTGCGCTGACAAAGATTGGCGCGTTGTATCCTACCGGTGACGAATCCATCACCATCTCGTTGTGACTTTCCGTCTAGCCCGCCGGGTTAGACAGGATGAGTCAATGCCCCCGAGCAGTCCCGGGGGTGTGGATGGTCGATCAGGGTCCTTCCTCTCATGAGACAGCGTCGGGAGTAAAAAGGTTGCCTCTCGGCAACTGTCCCGCTCGCCGCGCATCGCGAGTCAGGAGAAGGGCAATGGTCGTACCAGCAGTGTGGCGGGAGGCTCTGCGGGGGCCGAACGCTTGTGGGAGAAGTACCCGGAGTTCGCAGTTTCGAGGTTCCTTCCAGACTGAACCAGTCAGAACGGAGAGGCAGACATGATCGGTACGGGCAAATTCCTTCGCCGCGTAGGCGCAGGTGCCCTGATCGCCACCGTCTTCGGCCATGCGGCAGTTGCGCAGGCCCAGGACGCAGTGATCACGGGGCGCGTCAGCAATGAAGCGGGCGGGCCAGTCCAGGGCGCGAACGTTTCCATCGCGTCGATGGGGATGAACGTCCTCACGAACACGAATGGTGTGTACCGGCTGAGCGTCCCGGCGGCGCGGGTGTCGGGTCAGAGCGTGATCCTTGCGGCACGTCACCTGGGGTTCGGTCCCCAGAGCCGCCAGGTTGCCGTCACGGCAGGCAGCCAGACGGTCGACTTCACGCTGAAGTCGGAGGCGGTCAAGCTCGACGCCATGGTCGTCACGGGCGTTGCGGAAGCGACGTCCTCCAAGAAGCTGACGATCGGCGTCACCCACGTGGGTGAGGCCGAGATCAGCCAGGTGCCCTCCGTGTCGCCGATCGGCGCACTGCAGGGCAAGGTCGCCGGCGCGCGCATCGCGATCGCCCGCGGCACCCCCGGCGCCAACCCGGTCATCCGCCTGCGCGGTTCGACCAACCTGTCGATCGGCGGCTCCACGCCGCTGCTCATCGTCGACGGTGTCATCACGCGCGGGTCGCTCGCCGACCTCGACGCGAATGACATCGAGTCCATCGAAGTCCTGAAGGGTGCGGCCTCGGCCAACACCTTCGGCTCCGACGCGGCCAACGGCGTGATCAACATCATCACCAAGCGCGGCAAGAACGCGTCGGACACGCGCTTCTCGCTCACCGCCCGTGGTGAGGCCGGCTCCGGCAACCAGGAGAAGTTCGTTCCGATCAACCTGCACCACCACTACAAGCTCAATGCGGACGGCACGTTCGTCCTGAGCGGTGGCGTGCGCGTGGCTGACACCGATCACATCGCGGACAACAACTATCCCGGTGCGCTCGTGAACCAGCAGAAGGAATGGATGAAGAACGGCGACTTCGGCAACACGTACGTGAACCTTGGCCTTCGCCGCCAGGCGCTCAACCTGAGCACCTCGTACTCGACCGAGCGCAACAAGGGCATCCTGCCCTTCGTGAACGGCGAGAAGAAGGACAACATCCGCGTCAACTTCGATCAGGGCCTCCTCGAGAACCTCGACATGTCGGCGAGCGTGCTGTACGCGCTCTCCAACAACGACCAGGATCCGACGGGCAGTGGTCCGTTCTTCGCGCTGCTGCAGGCTCCGCCCGACATCAACCTGGAGTTCCCGGCTGGCGCGAACGACGTTCGCTTCAACCGCCACCTCCCCACCGATGTCTCGCCGAGCGCGCGCGACAACCCGCTCTACGACCTCTTCGCCCGCGACCAGAACTTCCGTCGTGAGCGCATGTTCGGCTCGTTCACCGGCCGCTACCGCCCCACGACGTGGCTCACGTTCGACGGGACCTACGGCACCGACCGCCTGAACACGAACAACACGAACTACGCGTTCAAGGGCTTCCTGACCGACCAGGGCGTGCCAGGCAACGGCACGTACTCCGAGTCGTTCTTCCGCTCGACGAACCAGAACACGCAGCTCAACGCGACGTCCAGCAACCACTTCTGGGCCGTCAAGAGCACCACCCGGCTCACGTACCTCCTCGAGGATTCCTACCAGGCCACGCAGGCTGGCAGCTCGGGCAAGCTCAACGTCGACCTCCCGACCCTCAACGGCGGCGATCCGACGCAGAACGCGCAGTCGTCGTCGCAGCAGACGATTCGGGCGCAGGATGAGTACGTCACGCAGATGTTCGACGTGAAGGACCGCTACCTCGCGCAGCTCGTGTATCGCCGCGATGGGTCGTCGCTCTTCGGCTCGAACGATCGCTACCGCGACTACTACGGCGCTTCGGCCGCATACCGCATCTCGCAGGACTTCACGATCCCGGGCGTCCAGGAACTGAAGATCCGCGTGGCGACTGGAACGGCGGGCCTCCGTCCTGGGTTCACCTCCCAGTACGAGCGCTACAACCTGTCCAACGGTACGCTCTCGAAGAACACCCTCGGCAACAAGGACCTCAAGCCGGCCGAGCAGCGAGAGAACGAGTACTCGATCAACGCCGACTTCCTCGATCGCTTCTCGCTCGAGCTGACGAAGGCCGATCGCGTGACGAAGGGCGCGTTCCTGAACGTGCCGCTCTCCTCCGCCAAGTCCGGCGGGTTCGTCTCGCAGGTGCAGAATGCGGCCGACGTCTCGGCCCGCACGCTGGAACTGATGCTCAGCACGCGCATCCTGGAGGCGTCGAAGTACAGCTGGAACATGACGCTGACGGGCGACCACACGCGCCAGTTCATCGATCGCCTCGGTGTTGCGCCGTTCAACAACACGGATGCCTTCGGCCAGAACCAGGGCCAGCAGTTCTACTACAAGCAGGGTGAGCGCCTCGGCGTGATGTACGGCGCGCGCTGGGTCAAGAACCTCAGCGAGCTGATCGACAACCCGGTCAACAAGGCGAACACCGCCTTCACGACGGACAACTACGTCGTCAACGAGCTGGGCTACGTGGTCCTCAAGACCGCGTACCACACCGTCAACGAGCGTCCGATCAAGTACGTCGATCCGACGAACAACACGCTGGTGAAGATCGGGGACGTGAACCCCGACTTCAATTACGGCGTGACGAACGACGTGCGCTTCGGTGATTTCGGCGTCCACATGCTGGTCGACGGCGTGAAGGGCGGCCAGGTGTACAACTTCACCAAGCAGTGGATGTTCCAGGACTACCGTCATGCGGATGAGGACCAGTCGTCCAAGCCCGCAGCCGAGCGCAAGCCGGTCGAGTTCTACTCGGCGTCGTTCTACGACGGCCTCGGTCCGAACAGCTACTTCGTCGAGAATGGCAGCTATGCCAAGCTCCGCGAGCTGTCGGTGAACTACACGCTTCCGAACAGCGTCCGTTCCGCGATCGGCCTCAGCCGGTTCACGAATGGCGTCAAGGTCGCGCTGATCGGCCGTAACCTGAAGACGTGGTCGAAGTACTCGGGCGCGGATCCGGAGACCCTTGCCGGTGACGACTTCAACTTCCGCCTCGACGGCTTCCGCTATCCGTCGCTCCGTCAGGTCACTGGCCAGATCACGATCAACTACTGACCGGAGACATGACTTCCATGAAGAACCTTCGAAAGGTGACGCTTGCCGGGGCCATTGCGGCCCTGGCAGTGTCGACCGCGTGCAGCAAGGACCTCACGGTCCCGAACCTGAACAACCCGGACCAGGCGAAGGCGCTGTCGAACCCCGGTGACGTGCGCAACGTCATCGGCGGTGGCATCGCCGGCTACTGGAACGCGGCGCAGAACGTCGAGATCATCGGCATGTCCGTGGCGGCGGACGAAGCGACCGGCAACTTCGGTAACTTCGGCATGCGCTTCAACGGCCAGGAGCCCTCGATCCCGTACGCCAACATCTCCGGCGGCACCGACCAGAACGTCTCGCTGTCCCCGTGGCAGGGTCTCTACTCCGCCATCGGTTCGTCGAACGACGGTCTCAAGGCCATCAAGAATGGCGTGAAGCTCGTGCTCGAGGGATCGGACCAGACGGCAGCCTACACGGACTTCGCCGACTTCACCTGGGCCGCCTCCATCAGCCAGCTGGCGATGATCTACGACAAGGCGTTCATTCCGAGCGACCAGTCGGATCCGAACACCCTCACGCTGCGCCCGTTCCCGGAAGTTCGTGATTCCGCGCTCGCGCGCTTCGACAAGGTGATCGCCTCGGCTACCGGCAAGACGTACACGATCCTCACGCAGTACGTGGAAGATCTGGGTGGACCCACGGGCCTGACCGGCGACAAGCTCGCGAAGTACGCCGCCTCGCTCGCCGCCCGCACGATCTCGCAGACGAGCCGCACCGGCGCGCAGAACACCGCCGCCGCGTGGTCCCGTGTGCTGTCGTACGCGGAAAAGGGCATCTCGACCTCCACGACCGCCCCGGGCCTGGACTTCTCGCTCACGGTCACGAGCTCGAACCCCTTCGGCAACAACTACACGGCCTACGCCAACACGGACAGCTGGACCCGTGTCGACTTCCGTGTGATTCATGCCATGGATCCGAGCCAGCCGCTCAAGATGACGTCCACCACGATCCCGCCGAAGGCGACCTCGCCCGACGCGCGTCTTGCCACGGACTTCCTCTACAACGGCGGCACGATCGGTGACCCGACGCGCGGCGTGTTCCTTCTCTCGCCGTGGTCGTATCGCCGCTACCTCTACATGGCCCGTGGGCAGCCGAACGGCTTCCTCGGCCTGACGCCGAACATGATCGCGGCGGAAAATGACCTGCTGATCGCCGAGGCGCTCATCCGTACGGGTGGCAACCTCCAGCGCGCAGCGGACATGATCAACAAGACCCGTGTCGGTCGCGGCAAGCTGCCGGCGATCACCACGGCTGGCGTGCCCGCCTCGGCGGACTGCCTTCCGAAGACGGCCGCTGGTGCTTGCGGCTCGATGCTGGATGCCGTGATGTATGAGCGCCTCCTGGAGCTCTACGGCACGAACGTGGTGGTCGGCTGGGGCGATGCACGTCGCTTCGAGCAGATGCAGGCTGGCCGTCCGCGGTCGCTGCCGGTTCCTGCGAAGGAGCTCGGCGTGCTGCTGCTGCCGGTGTACACCTGCGGTGGTGTTGGCGCGGACGATTGCGGCAACCCGATCCCCTGAGCAGTCGAGGGATGATGGAAGAGGCGGCCCCGGGCGAAAGCCCGGGGCCGTCTTGTTTGTGCACGCGTGAGTGGCCGGTATGAGCATCCCGACCACGCTGGCATCCCAACGATCGAAACGCGAATGGACGCTGCACTGCAACGGCAGAAAAATGCAAGTTGCAGGATGAGTCGTGCCTCTCCGCGCTCGTTCGCGGCTAAGGCTGTTCCAAAAGCAACTGCCGCCGCGGACGAGCGCGGACCAGCGCGGAGAGAAACTGGGAATCAGGACATGCCCAGTGAATTACCTCGCGGCCATCTGCCGTTGCAGTGCGGCGGCCATCTGCGTTTCGATCGCTGGGATGCCAGGTTGGTCGGGATGCGCATACCCGCCACTCGCGTTTCGATCGCTGGGATGTCACGCTGGTCGGGATGCGCATACCCGCCACGCCGAACGCAGACAAAAAGCTCCCCTCGCCGAGACCGGCGAGGGGAGCTTTCTCGTTCAATGCAGCGCGCCGGTGCTATTTCCTCGCGAAGCGCATGTTCGCGCAGGCGATGACCGCCTCGAGGTTGTTGCCGCCACCCTGGTAGATGTTCACGTGATAGCCGCCCGTGCTCTCGAGCGTGAAGGGCACCTCGGCGGTGATGTCGCCATTGCCGGCGGCGCGCATCTCCAGCGGGGGCAGGTTGCTCGGCTGGACGATGGGCAGGCCACCGGAGCCACAGCGGCCAGGCACCACGCTCCAGCTCAGCGACTCGGCGCCACGGGGGGACGTCAGCGAGAGATGGACCTGATAGTATCCATCCCGGCCGGTGGCAGTGATGGAGGCGCTACCGTAGAGGCGCTGTGTGCCGGAACCGGGATTCGAGCCGGCCTGGCCGCCACCCCCGGTGCTCTGAAGCATGGGGGCGAAGCTACCGGTCCAGGTGTTGACCGGCGCGAGCTTGCCGGTGGTCTCCTGGGTCGCAGTCTTGGGAACGGAGGCGCAGGCTCCCGCGACGAGCACGAGGGCCGCCGCGAGCGGACGGGGAGGAATCATTCGATTTTTTCTCCAGAGGGTGATACCGAGGGCAAAATGCACCCGTGCGCAGCGGAGCGAAAGGCGGACGCACACATATGGTCGCGCACGGCGCTTGCCCTCCTGTCATCCTACTGATCCCGATCCCATCCATATGCCATCCGAAATCGTGATTCCGCGCCGCCGGCAGGGCCTCGCTGCCCTGTTGATGCTCACCCTCGCCTCGCTTCCGGCAGTCGCCCAGCTGCCCGGCGCGCCCGTGCTCCAGAATGCCTTCTTCAATCCGGGCATCACCATCGCGGGCGACTTCGCCGGCGGTGGCGGGGCCTCCGTGTTCGCCGGTGCCGCCTCGCTCGGCTTCGGAGGCCGCTTCGGGGTCTCGGCCGGGGCTGGATCGAGCAACGCCGCGGGCAACGGCCAGCAGGCGGTGTACGGAGCACGGCTGACGGGAACGCTCTTTCAGTTCGCCGGTGGCCAGGTCGGCCTGGGGGCATTCCTGGGATATGGAGGCAAGTTCGGTTCGACCAAGGCAGGGCAGATCGGCTTGTCTACTGCGCCGGTGGGCGCCACCGTAGGATTTCGCCACGCGATGAGCATGCTCAAGGGCATTTCCCTCTACGCCACGCCATACGCCGCAATCACGTCACAAACGCAAGACAATACCGCCACCATCACGTCAACTACCTTCAGGACTGGCATCGGCGTGGATATTGGCGTTACCGCTTCGCTCGGCCTGACCGCGGGCGTCGACATGGGAGCGAAGGCCAAGGCTGGAAAGCCCGGGCCGAGTGGGACCTCATGGGGAGTGGGCCTCTCGTGGGCCATGGGCCGACACTAGCTTTTCGCCCTCGCGAGGGCCATGAAACCCCTTACATGGCCTGTGACTTGCCCCCTTCAGCCCGGTAGACGTCCCTCGCAGCCTGGAAACACCACATGTCGCAACTTCCGCCGATCCTCGTCGTCGACGACAACTCGGACAATGCAGAGATCATCCGGGAGTACCTGGAGGCGCGCGGGTATCCGATTCACGTCGCGCACGATGGCGACGAGGCGCTGGCACTGTTCGAGACGGTCAAGCCCTCGCTGGTGCTGCTGGACGTGATGATGCCGGGGCGGGACGGCTGGGAGGTCTGCCGCATCATGAAGTCGCACGCGGAGCTCGGGCGCACCGTGCGCGTCATCATGGTCACGGCACTCGACCAGTGGGAGGACAAGCGCGAGGCGCTGCAGACGGGCGCCGACGATTACGTTGCGAAGCCCTTCGACCTGCCGCAGCTCGCGACCACCGTCGAGCGCAACCTGGCCATGCAGAAGACCCTCGCCACTTGAGCGTGCGCAATTGAGCGAGCTCGTCCTCCTCGCGGATAGTGACGGCGCACTCCTCCGCACCGCGGTGGAGCGGCTGGATGGCTGGTGCGTGGAGCCACGCGACGCAGCCTCGCTGCTCGCGGCCCTCGACGAGGTGACCGGCGTGCGCTGCGTGCACCTCACGGCGTCCGATCCCTCGATCGTGCGCGCCATCGTGGAGCGCGCGCACGAGCGGATGATCCCGGTGGTGGTGGGCTGCAGCGACGAGACGGCACGCCGCCGTGCCGTGGAGCTGCGGGTGGAGGAGTGGTACCGCCTGCCGGGCGACCCCACGGAGATCTCCGCGCGCATTCGCTCCGCCGTCGCGCGTGGCGCGCCGGTGGGCACGCTTGCGGACCGCGTGGAGCGCGTGGAGTACGAGCACCTGCTGCACGACGCAATGACGGGGCTGCCCACGCTGCCCGTGGTGATCGAGCGCACGCGACAGCTGATCAAGGATCGCGGCGAGATCGTGGTGCTCTACTTCAACTTCGTCCGCTACTCGAAGATCGAGGAGATCTACGGGTGGGAGAAGCTGGACGCCGTGCTCGAGACCACGGCGGCGGCGGTGCGCGAGTTCCTGGACGACAGCTCCCGCGGCGAGTCGCGCGTGATGGTGAGCTTCACGAACGACGACGACTTCCTGTTCTTCCACGTGCCGCCCGAGGGCGTGGAGGCCGCGACGGAGTCCGAGATCACCGAGATGGTGTCGCGGCTCCAGCGGCACGTGCAGGGGCGCATCGAGGCGACGCACGGCGAGGACATCGCCGCGCTCTTCGACATCTACGTCGGACGCTCGCACGTGTACTACAACCCGAAGATCCGGCTCGAGCGGCTGCTCTATCGGGGCATCCGTGAGGCCGCGAACGCCAGTCGCAGCATCGAGCAGCGCGAACGCCTCCGCAAGGCGGCCGACCTTCGCACGAGCCTGCGCGAGCGGGGCGTGTACGTGGACTATCACCCCATCGTCCACGCCGACACCAAGAAGATCTTCGGCTACGAGGCGCTGGCGCGCGGGCAGATGCGCAGCCTGCGAAGCCCCGAGGTCATGTTCGAGGTGGCGGCGGAAGCGGACCTCATCTGGGAGCTGAGCCGCCTCTGCCGCGCTCGCGCGCTCGAGGGAATGGAGAGCCGCCTGGGGCCCGGCGAGCTGCTCTTCATCAACGTGGACCCGCACGACTTCAGCGATCCCGCGTTCAACGAGCGCGAGGTGGCGGAGCCGCATCGCGTGGTCATCGAGATCACCGAGCGCACGGCCATCAAGGACTACCCGAAGTTCCGCGAGCGGCTCAAGGCGTTCCGCGACATCGGCTATCGCTTCGCGGTGGATGACGCAGGCAGCGGCTACGCCGGGCTGGGCTCCATCGCCAACCTCGAGCCCGACTTCATCAAGCTCGACATCTCGCTGATCAACGCGATCGACACGAACTTCATCAAGCAGAACCTGGTGGAAACCATGGTTCGCTTCGCCAACGACCACGGCGCCATGGTGATCGCCGAGGGCGTGGAGCGCGCCGAGGAGTTCCAGACGGTTCGCGACCTGGGCGTGCACCTGGTGCAGGGGTTCTACCTGCACCGCCCCATCCCGCAGCAGAAGCCGGCGGAGTCTGGTGAAGTGGTGGTGAAGTCGGCGGACTGACGGGCGGTAGCTCGGGTTGGCGGGGGCTGGGGGGCTCGGGACTACGACATCAATCGCTCGACCAGCGCCAGTGAGCGATCGGCGGCGCCCACTCCGGTGGCCACCAGTTGCTTCGCCGCAGCGCCGGCCCGCGCGCGCGCGGCCGGGTTGGCCAGCCACTCGCGAAGCTGGCGTTCGAGCCCCGTCGCATCCGTCACGCTCACGCCGCCGCCTCGTTCGATGAGGAGTGTCGCGTCGCGACTCGAGTGATGCCGCGGTCCAAAGAGCACGGGAGCGCCGAACGCGGCAGGCTCGAGCACCGAGTGCAGGCCGGCGCCATGAAACCCTCCGCCCACGTACGCCACGCCGGCCAGCGCGTACAGGTCGCCGAGCACTCCCACGCGATCCACCAGCACCAGGTCGGCAGCGCCCTCGCCAGCCGCGCCAAGTCGCGCGACTGACAGGCCGGCGGCGCGCGCCGCCACCTCGATGGAGGCGAGGTGCGCCGCGGTCGGTTCATGCGGCGCGATGATCGTCCGGGGCGAGTCGGCGCCCAGCCGCGCCAGCGCCGGGAGCAGCTCGCGCTCGTCGGAGGGCCACGTCGAGCCCGCCACCAGCGTAGGCCGCGTGGAAGCCAGCGCGGCGAGCATCGGAGCCGACCTGTCCGACGCGGACGCGCGCTCCGCGACCTGGTCGTAGCGGACGTCGCCCGTCACCTCGATCACGCCGGGGCGCACGCCAAGGAGCACCAGGCGTTCGGCGTCCTCGCTGCTCACCGCCCCCACCGCGCCCAGTGCCGCGTACGCCTCCCCCAGCAGCGCGCGTCCCACCAGCGAGCCGCGACCGGATTCGGCCGTGAGCGTGGCGCTGAGCATTCCCACGGGCACGTGGCGTCGCGCGCACTCGGCCACGAGCGAGGGCCACACGTCGAGCTTGCTGAACAGGAGCGCCGTGGGGGCAAGGGCGTCGAGCACCGCGCCGGCGGCCGCTGCCGTGTCGAACGGCAGGTAGTCGCGGAAGTCCACGTCGAGCCTGGCCGCGAACGACTCCGCACTCGGCGAGTAGTGCGTGTAGGCGAGCTGCCATCGAGCGTGGCGCAGGCGTGCGCGCTCGAGCACCGGCCGCGCCTGCAGGCCCTCGCCCACCGACGGGGCGTGCACCCAGAGCAGCGGCCGGCTCGTGTCGCGTGCGCTGCGGCCGAAGGCGCGATAGCGATCGAGCAGGCCGGCGCGGCCGCGAAAGGTGCGCGCGAGCTTCGATTCACCAGCAGGCGCGAGCTCCGCAGCAGCGGATGCCGCGCGCGCGAATCCCTCGTAGGCTGCGCGGAGGAGCGGATTCACCCCAGCTCAGCGCGCGGGTGCGGGGACAGCGAGGGCACGGTCGATGGCCTGGCGGAAGACCTCGAGCTTCGCGGCGCCCTCGATCTTCTGCCCGCCCACGAAGAAGGTGGGAGTGGACTGAATGCCGGCGCGCGTGAGCCGGTCGCGGTCGGCATCGACCAGTGAGGCAGTGGCGTGCGTAGCGACGCAGCTGCGCCAGGCCGGCACGTCGGGCACGCTCGCGCGGGCCAGCGAGTCGAACGCGGCCGTGACGCTGGGCTGCTCGTGCCATGCCTCCTGCGACGCGAACAGCGCGTCGTGCATTTCCCAGAAGCGCCCCTGCACCGACGCGCACATCGCGGCCTCGGCCGCCTCGCGCGCGTGCTTGTGAATGCTCTCGAGCGGGAGGTTCACGTATGCCATGCGGATCTTGCCGGTGGCGACGTAGTCGCGCACGAGCGCCGCGAAGCTTTCGTCATGCCACATCTTGCAGTAGGGGCACTGGAAGTCGCTAGCCATCACGAGCCACACGTTGCCTGCAGAGGTCCCGCGAATGCGGCCGCTGTCGGCGCGCATGAGCAGGAGTGCCGAGTCGGAGAGCGCGATGGAGCCAGCGGAGGTGGTAGCGACTCGCGCGGCATTGCCGGCCGGCGCGACGGTCGCGGCCGCTGCGGTCGAGCCGGCATCGCGCGGCGAGTGACAGGCAAAGAGCGCGAGCATGAGTGCAGCGAACGGGGCAGTGATGCGCATGTCGAGCTCGGTTGGAGTCGGGTGCAGGGGCCGGATAAAAGGTAACGCCGGGGTCGCCGGCTGCACGAGAGCGGGTCTTCCCGCGTCACGCGGTTGCGCTGGCCCCCACCATGCACTTGTGACCGGCGAGCGCGCTGCCTGATGAGGCTGCGACGCGATCGGGTTCCACCGGCCATGCGTTCCTGCGTGTCCGGTAGGGGGCATACGAATTGCGAAATCCCCCCGTTGGCTACGCGACCGCGCGCGACCTGTCGGACCGCTCCGGTGCTCGCTACAGCGAGCGGGCGAAGTGACGCGAACGCTCGGTGCCGATCGGCTCCGATTCACGACGAGGCTGTGGAGGATTCATGCGCACGATGCGACCAGGTGTCGCTCCGTTGATGGCTGCGGTGATGGCGGCAATGCTGTCGTCATCCGCCGTGCAGGCACAGGACGCGAGTCTCCGGGATACGGTGACCCGCGCGAGTGAGCTGCCATACACGGGCACGATCTACCACGGCGCCGGCCTGGTGAGCATTCCGGTTGCCTGGATCGCGCCCCGGAGCGGCACCATGTGGGTGACCACGGCGGCGAAGTTCCTGCCCTCGTTCCCCGACCAGTCCCGTCCGAACTTCGCGACGAACGTCAACACGAACCTGTCGCTCGACACGCACTGGTTCGGTCGCGTGTCGCTCGGCGTGTCGGCGTACAGCCAGAATCCGGAGATCGGCTTCTACGGTAACGCGCTGCTGCTCAAGCAGGGGAAGAACGGTTTCTGGCCGTCGCTCTCGGTCGGCATGCGCAATGTGGGACAGCGCAGCCACGAGGACCGGTTCTTCATTGGCGAGGACATCCAGCTGCAGGGCAAGACGTACACGCGCGTCGTGCCCGAGCGCTACACGAACTTCCACACGTCGAACACGGTATTCGGCGTGGGCACCTATGAATTCGGGCTCGGGTCCCGCGAGCGGGTGAGCTTCTCGCTCGGCGGCGGCAACGGGTTGTTCTACGATGATGGTGGCCTGGGAGTCCGCTACAACAAGCGCGGCACGATCGTGCGCGGCATGTTCGGCGGCTTCCGCTTCGTCACGAGCCTGCGCGAGGAGATGTCGCTCAGCCTGCTGGCCGAGAACGACGGCTTCGACTTCAACGCCGGTGCGGTCTACGACTGGCGCGGCCTGCAGATCGGGGTGCACGGCACGGAGCTCGAGGAAGGGAACGGGCGCGGCGCGGAGGGCTACTTCGTATACAACTACACGAAGCTGGGCGTGAGCATCGGGTACAACGGAAACCTGATCGACATCGCCAAGGGGTTCATCACCCGGACGCGCCTCGCGGAGCTCGAGCGTGAGCGCATGCTGCTCCGCCGGGAGATCGCCGAGCGCAACCGCAAGATTCGCGGGCTCGAGGTGGCACTGGGCAAGGCGGAGGACGCCGACCTGGAGGCACTGAACGCGCGCAGGAAGTCCATCGAGACGAACATCAATGCGGAGAAGGACGCCATGAAGCGCGCGCAGGATCGCCTGCGTGAGATCGGTGGGGGCACCACGCCGCCGCCGACCACGCCACCGCCTGCGGAGCGATAACGGACATGTCGATGCGCAACCTCATTCGAATCACCTGCGCCGGTGCGCTGGCGCTGCTGGTCGCGACGCCGGCGTCGGGACAGCAGACGTACCCGAACACCCTCTACTGGGGCAGCGGGCTGGTGGACATCCCGGTCGCGTGGATCTCGCCGCTCTCCGGCGACTTCACGGTGGCGTACTCGGGCAAGCGATTCACGCCGGACCCGAATGCCACGAAGATCGACTACAACGACAAGCTCAACTCGCAGCTGGTGCTTTCCGGGTCGCTGTTCGGCCGCCTGGAAGGCGGCTTCGCGGCGTTCTCGAGCAACCCCGAGTACGGCTTCTTCGGCCGCGCGCTGCTCCTGCGCAGCGAGGACAGCGAGCGGCTGGGCATCGTGCACTGGTTCATCCCGGCGCTGGCGCTTGGCGTCCGCAACGTGGGGCAGTACAGCCACATCGATCGCTTCGGCATCGGCTACAACCTGCTGCCGCCCAGTGATGGCACGCCGAACGCGAATCACCAGGTGGACACGCTGCACACGCGCTTCAACACCAACAACTCCTACTACGCCGTGGCGACGAAGGAATTCTCGCTGCAGGACTTCCGCACCTCGTGGCCGGCCATCGACTTCAGCCTGACCTACGGATACGGCAATGGCCTGTTCAAGGATGACGGCGGGCTGGGCGCGCGCTACGCGAGCCACGCCACCGGCGGCTCGTTCTACGGCGCGAAGCTGGACTGGACGCCGTTCCGTCACGTGACGATGTCGCTGATGGGCGAGAACAACGCCTGGGACCGCAACGTGGGCGCGGTGCTCGACTACCGCGGCCTGCGCGCGGGACTCTACGTCACCGAGCTCGGTGCCGGGAATGCGAACGCGACGGGCGTGGGCGAGTCCGGGTACATCTACAACTACCAGAAGACGGCGTTCACCTTCGGCTGGCAGAGCAACATCTACGCGCTGCTGCGCGGCGACGTGCTGCAGCGGAAGGAGCGCGCGATGCTGCGCCAGCGGGACCTGCTCGTGGCCGAGATCGCGCGGCGCCAGCAGCGGATCGCGGGCCTCGAGCTCGAGATCAACCAGTTCGAAGCGCAGAACCTGCTCGACCTGCAGCAGCGCCGCGCCGCGGCGCAGGTGCAGCTGCGCGACGAGAAGGATGCCCTGCAGCGCCTGCAGGACCGCCTCAAGCGCCTCGAGGCGCAGGGGACCGTGCCGCCCGCCGCCAGCCCGACGACTCCACCGCCCTTTCTCCAGTAGAGCGAAGCCATGAAGCGAATCACGATTCTCGCGGCCCTTGCACTCACCACGGCCCTGCCGGCCGCCGGCCGCGCCCAGGACCAGTCGTACAAGGAAAAGCGGACGCAGATCACCAAGGACCTTGGCGAGGCGCAGAAGACGCTCGAGCAGACGCGCTCGGACCGGCTCGCGGCCTCGGCCAAGATCGAAAACACGATCGCCACGGTCACCGCGCAGCGCGCGCAGGCCCTGGCGATGTCGAGCGAGGAGAACGCGCTTCGCCAGCTCGACTCGATCCTCACCGTGTCGCAGGACAACCTCGCGGCGCAGAAGGACCGCTTCAACCTGCTCGGCGGCGCGATCAAGGGTCGCACGGGGACGCAGATCGTCGTCCTGCTGCGCTCCGAGTCGGGCGCCGTGGATGGCGTGGACGTGGAAGTGGACGGGGCCGCGGCGGGCACGCGAGCATACAGCGGCGCGACCGCGGCTGCGCTCAAGGCAGGCGCGGTGGATGAGCTCTTCCGCAGCGCCGCCCTGCCGACCGCGCACAAGGTGATCGCGCGCGTGAAGGTGAACGGGCAGGTGATCTCCCAGCAGGCCGACGTCACCGCCGCGAGCGGGGCCGTGACCTACGTGCAGTTCTCCGTACGCAACGGGCAGGTGGTCGCCACCACGTGGACGAGCCGCAGCACGACCCCCTTCTGATGTCCCTGGACCTCCAGCGGTACCGTCACATGACTTCCAAGCTGTCACTCCTCGCGCTCGTCGCGGCGGCTGCCCTTCCGGGGGTGGCCGGCGCGCAGCAGGCTGCCCCGCCGATGGCACCGGCGCCGAATGCCGCCTCGTCGACCACTGCTGCCGTCACCCCCGTGGATGACGCCGCGGCCGTGGACGCCGAGATGCGCATCGCGCTCTTCGACCTCCTGTCCGGCAGGGCCGTTCCGGCGCTGAGCCGACTGCAGTGGCTGGCCTCGACCGCCCCGGCGGTCGCGTCGAAGAACGACCTCGGCTTCCTGCTCGCGCAGGCAGAGTATCGCTTCGGGATGGACAGCGCGTTTCGCGCGACCGCCACGCAGCTCGTGGGCAGCGTGGACGGCCGCCGCGCCGGCCTGCTCCGTAACCAGCTGCTGCTGTCGGCGTATCGCGCCGGCGATTACCGCGGCGCGATGGCCATGGCCGACGCGAACGCCACCGCCGGAACCGACGCAGGCCTCTCCGCGCTCGTGAGCGGACTCGCGGCGTACCAGATGAAGGACTACGCCAAGGCGCGCACGGCCTTCGCCGGCGCCGCGGGCACTGGCTCGCAGTACGGCAGCTACGCGCGCTACATGGATGCGCTCACCACGCTCAGCAGCGACACCGCGCATACGAAGCAGGCCATCGCGCAGCTCGAGCAGCTGGCCGGTTCGCTGCAGGGTGACTTCGCGGACCAGGTGCGCCTCACGGCCGCGCAGGTCGCCTACCAGAATGGCGCATGGGCAGACGCCGCGCGGCTCGCCGGTGGCGTGAACACGGGCAGCCCGCTGTCGGCGCAGGCCCTGCTCACGAAGGGCTGGGCCCAGTACAAGTCCGACCAGGTGGCCGAGGCCGGCGCGACGTTCACCGAGTTCGCCTCGCGCTTTCCCGAGCTGCCGGAGCGCGACGAGAGCCGCCTGATGGCCGCACAGTCGTACCTGCAGCTCGGCCGGACCGACGATGCCGCCGCGCTCTTCAAGCTCGTCACGGATTCATCGGTGGTGGAGCGCCAGTTCCTGCAGGGCGGTGCGCAGGAGGCGATCTCCGCCACCGCGCGCTCGCTCGTCGCGGCCCGCTCGGCGGGCGTGCTCTACATGAACTCGCCGGAGCTCGGCAAGACGATCTCGCTCGATGATGGCTCGCTGGCCGACGGCGCCACCCTGGCCGCCGCGGTGGGAGATGGCTCCAACGTGCCGGCCGCCGGACCGCGCGTGGTCACCATGGTCTCGCTCCACGACGTGTCGCTGCAGCTCGACTCGCTCAAGGGCGTGTCGGCGCCGCGGCGCGTGATCTTCGCCGCCTCGAATGGCGCCAGTGCCGGCGCGTACGCGCTCAGCGCCTCGGCCGTGCACGATGCGGATGCGGACGTCTCCGTCTCCGCGCAGCAGCTCGCCACCAACGTGCGTGCCTATCGCCAGCAGCTCGCGCTGCTCGCGGCGGTGCGCGACCTGCTGGCCGAGCGTCGCGGAATGCTCACCGCCACGGCCACCTCGCTGGCCGAGTCGCAGCGGGCGTTGACCGCGCTCAACGCACAGCTCGACGCGGCCGCCGCGCGCATCCGGACGATGTTCCTCGCGCAGACCGCGGGCGTCCGCTCGATGTCGCAGGAGAACCTCGCGGACGCGCAGGGCATGCAGGCCACGGCGGCTTCGCTGGCGCCCGACCAGCAGGGCACCATCTCGCTCGAGGTGCAGACGGCGCAGAGCTACGCGGCGACCGCGGCCATGATCGAGCAGAACTTCGACAACATCCTCAAGCACCATCCCGTCTTCATGCTCCGTGACTCTGTGCGCGCGCGCAGTGAGCGCGTCGCGTCGCTGCTCACGGAGACGCAGGCTTCACTGGCCTCCACCGAGCGGCTGGTGGGTGACGAATTGACGTCGCTCCAGAACAACGAGCCCGACGCGCTCAAGCGCGCCCGCGCGCAGATCGCCGCAGCACAGGCGCGCCGCACCGCCGCCGAGACCCGGCTGGTGGCCGTGGTCGAGACCGAGCTGCGCGCCCGCAGCGGCGAGATGCTCACCGACCTGCAGCGCGACGCTGAGGCGGCGGAGTTCGGCACGGCAAGCACGTCGTTCTTCCGCGCGATCGACCAGAAGGCCGGGGCTGGATCCCGGATCGGTGCCGCCGCGGCTCCCGCGGCCACGCCGAGCTCGCCCGGCACGCCGGGCGCTCCCACTTCGAAGAAGCAGTAGTCCTATGCGAATCCTGAGAATCGTCTCGCTCGCCCTCGTCGCGGTTCCCGCGACGCTCGCTGCCCAGGCCACGCCCGCCGCCACCGTGCGGCTCGCGAGCCTGTCGAGCGGCGCCGCGGTTCCGGTCGTGGACTCCGCGATCGACCAGCTCGAGGGCTTCCTCCAGCGGCACCCGGCCAGCCCCCTTCGCGCGAACGCGCTCTTCCAGCTGGGTGAGCTGCTGGTGCGTCGCGCTGATGAGCAGTTTGCCGCCGCGCAGCGCACCACCACCGGTGACTCGTCCAGCCGCGCCGCGCGGCCGGACTACACGCCGGCGATCGCCCGCTACGAGGAGCTGGTCGCCCGGTTCCCGCAGTTCGAGCGTCGCGATGCCGCGGCCTACACGCTCGGCACCCTGTACGCGCAGGAGCAGCGCTGGCCCGACGCCGCGCGGATGTTCGAGACGGTCGTCTCGAGCGATTCGTCGCGCTTCCGTC
This sequence comes from Gemmatimonadota bacterium, assembly GCA_028287305.1. Lineage (GTDB taxonomy): Bacteria > Gemmatimonadota > Gemmatimonadetes > Gemmatimonadales > Gemmatimonadaceae > JAQBPX01. The sequence goes on along the minus strand of JAQBPX010000003.1, from coordinate 10,768 downwards.
CCGAGGCGTACTTCCGCCTGGGCGATGCGCGCTTCGAGCTCGCGAACAAGGAGCGTGGGGATCGCCGTCGCGCGCTCTACGCACAGGCGTCGCAGGCCTATGAGAAGGCAGCCGCAGCCGCGCCCGCGGGTGGCGACATTCACTTCCTCTCGCTCTACAAGCTGGGCTGGGCGTACTACAACCAGGCCGGCAACACGCAGCAGGATGAGTACAAGCATGCCGTGGATACCTTCGGCACGCTCGTGGACGACTACGACAAGCTGACGGCCGAGCAGCAGTCCCGCCTGGGGCTGCGCGGCGAGGCCATCGAGTACATGGCGATCGCGTTCACGCAGGTCGGTGGATCCGAGGCGGCCAACTCGTACTTCTCGAAGCGCGGCGGCACGGACTACAAGGTGCCGGTGCTGCGTCGCGTGGCGCAGAGCCTGCGCGACCAGGGTGACTTTCCGCGCGCGGTGATCGCGTACCAGACGCTGCTGCGCGAGGCACCGGGCGATTCCACGGCCCTGGCCGCGCAGCGCGAAGTGATCGACATCTACCAGAACCGGATGCTGGAGCCGGATTCGGCGCAGATTGCGCGACTGGCGCTCGTGGAGAAGTTCGGGCCGGAGTCGCAGTGGGCGAAGGCGAACCCCGGGTCTGCCGCCGACCTGGCCAAGGCGCGAGAGGATGCGCTCCGCCAGAGCGGGCAGTACCTGCTCGCCAGCGCGCAGTCGGGCAACAAGGCCCGCTACGCCGAGGCGTCGACCCTCTATGCGCAGTACCTGAACGAGTTCGGCAAGGGTGACTCCTCTCAGGTGGTCAACCGCTACTACGCGGAAGCGCTGTTCGGGCAGGGCGACTATGCGAAGGCGGGCGAGCAGTTCGTGCGCACCGCCTACGACTACCAGGGAACGGACAGCCTGGCGCAGCAGGCCGGCCGGAACGCGATCGTGGCGTACGACTCGGCGCTCGTGAAGTCGAAGACCGACAAGGGCGCGCAGGATGCGTTCTTCGGCTCGGTGGACCGCTTCGTCGACAAGTTCCCGCAGTCGGACCTGGCGAAGAAGGCGCTGATCCAGAAGGGTCGCCGCGCCTCCGAGACGCAGCGCTGGGACGTGATGGCGGAGACGTTCAAGAGCTACGCGTCGCGCTACCCGAACGACGACTACACGCCCACCGCCCAGCGCCTGATCGGCGAGGCGATGTATCGGGGCGGTGACTACACGTCGGCGCAGGCGCAGTGGGAGAAGGCGCAGCAGATCGCGCTCTCGAGCGGCCGCAAGGCGCTGGCGGATTCCATCGGTGGCCTGCGCACCACGGCCGCGGCGAGCTTCGCCGACACCCTCGTGAAGCACGGCGACTACAGCCGCGCGGCCGAGGAGGTCTACGTGGCCTACGCGGACAAGAACCCGAAGAATGCCAAGGCGCCCGACGCGCTGCGCAACGCCATCGAGACCTACGTGCTGGCGGACAGCGTGGCCCGCGCCAAGGGGGACAACGATGCCTCGGCCAAGGCTCGCGGGCGCGTGATCGAGCTCTCGCAGCAGCTGGCGACGAACTACCCGACGTACAAGTACCGGCAGCAGTACCAGGTGCTTCGCGCCCAGCTGCTGTCGGACCTGGGCAAGCGCGACGAGTCGGTCACGGCGTATCGCGAGCTGATCGCCGGCGACGCGAGCTGGAGTGGGCGCGCCGACGCGATGATTCGCGTGGCCGTGATGCTCGACTCGCTCGGCAACAAGAAGGATGCGGCGGCGGCGTACGAGCAGTTCGCCACGGCCTATCCCAAGGACCAGCGCGCGGCGGGCGCCCTGTACAACGCAGCGGCGACGTACGCCGAGGGCGACGACAAGGCGGCGGCGGCGCGCACCTACGCCACCTTCGCGGCGCGCTTCCCGCGCGACGAGCGCGCCGCGCAGGCACGCAATGCCCGCATCGAGCTGCTCCGCGCGTCCGGCGACAGCGCCGGTGCGAATGCGGCACTGGCGAGCGCATGCAGCAATCCCACGGCGGACATTCGCGGCGAGTGCTCGGCGCGCGCCGCGCGCGGCTCCTTCGAGCGCGGCATGGCGACCTATGGCCGCTACGAGCTGATCGCACTGGAAATCCCGACCGTGAAGCAGCTGAGCGCGGCGGGCGTCAAGGCGGCGTCGGCGCAGAAGCAGTCGCTGCTCCGCTCGCTCACGGCCGACTTCGCGCAGGCGATCAAGAGCGGCAACCCCGAGTATCTGGCGGCGTCCACGTACTACATCGGGCTGGCGCAGTGGAACTACGGAAAGTTCCTGCGCGACGTGAAGCTGCCGGCCGGGCTCAGCACGCAGCAGGAGGAGTCCGCGCGCAACGGCTCGGCGCAGCAGGCGGAGCAGTTCTTCACCGCCGCGAAGAAGACCTGGCAGGAGCTGGTGGACAAGGCGGCGAGCGACGAGGCCCTGGGCAAGGACGACAAGGCCCGTGGATGGATCGACCGGGCGAAGAACGCGGCTGACGGGAAGGTCGATGAGACACCCGGCGGCGCGGGAAACTGAGGAGCCAATGATGAAGATTCACGCGATTCCCATGCTGTGCGGGGTGCTGATGCTCCCCGCGGCGCTTGCCGCGCAGCAGCCAGCCAAGCGGCGCCAGGCGCCGATCGAGATCCGCGGGCAGGTGCCCACGCCGCAGGTGGTGACGGTGCGCCCGCGCGAGGTGCCGGCCTACGACCGCCGCGTGCTCGTGCCGGCGTTCTACGACCACGACTTCTGGCCGTCCATCCTGCCGGGTTACGCGATCGTGCGGAGGGACGGGACCCTGGGCGGCACGTCGCTCGCAATGGACACGAGCGGCACCGGGGTGACGGGCGGGGCGAGTAGCGGGGGGGGCGAGCCGATCGTGGTGGCGCTCAACCGCGACCTGATCGTGCCGCCCAAGCCTGCGGCGCCCGCGGTGAGCACGGCGCCCAGGCCGGCGACGGTTGCACCGGTGGTCGAGCGGCCGATGGCGATCGTGCAGGAGCGCTGGTGCACGCCGCGCTGGTGGTGTCCCAAGCCGCGGGTGGTCACGCCCAAGGTGAAGGCCGACTCGACGAAAGCTGACACGAGCAAGGCACGGCCCGGCACGGTCCCTGCCCCCAAGCCCTGAAGTTCATCATCACGCACCCCTAGGGAGAATCAAGACGCATGAGCACCATCATTGAGTGGTACAAGCTGGGCGGGCCGATCATGAACTTCATCCTGCTCGCGGCGCTGACGGGACTCGCCATCTTCATCGAGCGGTTCTATACGATCGTCGTCAAGTCCAAGATCAACGGGCGCGCCTTCATCGAGCAGGTGATCTCGCTGGTCCGCGGCGGCAAGGTGGATGATGCCATCCGCCTCTGCGCCAGCTCGACCGCCGCGCTGCCGGACATGGGGCTGCTGATCCTGCGCAGCCGCACGCGCGAGGAAGCCGAGCTGCAGAACGTGGCCGACGCGGCAGCGCTTTCGGTGCTGCCGAAGCTGACCCGCCGCCTCCAGTACCTGCCGATGCTCGCGAACGTCGCGACGCTGCTGGGCCTGTTCGGCACCATCTACGGCCTGCGCGCCGCCTTCGCCTCCGTCGCCTCGGCGTCCGCCGCGGAGCGCTCGGCGAAGCTGGCCACCGGCATCGCGATCGCGCTGAACGCCACGGGCTTCGGCCTGCTCACGGCGATCCCGCTCTCGATCGCGCACTCGTACCTGGTCAGCCAGTCCGAGACCATCATCGAGCAGATCGACGAGTTCTCCGTGCGCCTCATCAACGCCCTGATCGACCGTCCCGACGTCCGCCTCGGTCACCGCTAAGCCACCATGGCCTCCTCCGCGTTCCACCGATCGAAGCAGCGGCGCGCAGAGCGCGGGCACATCACGGCGCACGGGAACATCAACCTGATTCCGCTCGTCGACGTGCTCACGTCGATCGTGTTCTTCAGCCTGCTGACGTACACGGGCGCCGCGATGTCGAACCTCACGGCGTTCGACCTCGCCCTGCCGCCGGTGGTGGTCACCGCCGACCAGGCGAAGGCGAGCGGCGGCCAGCCCGACACCTCCACGCTCATCCTCGCCGTCAAGATCCAGGACGGGAAGCTGCGCGTGGAGCACTCGGGTGGCGGCGGCTTCAAGCAGGAGATCGACGGCATCTCCGGCGCGTCGCTCGACCAGCTCGGCACCCTGCTCGCGCAGATCAAGCAGCAGTACCCGGACAACAATGACGTCCTCGTCGTCCCGGACGACGCGGTCGCGTACGACGACATCGTGCACGTGCTCGAGCGCGTGAAGCAGGCGAACTACACCGGCGTGTCGCTCGGCAGTCGCGAGCGGGCCACGCAGGTCGCATCGGCGGGAGGACGCTGAGATGCCATCACGTGCCCAGCATGCGCGCGAGCTGCGCCGCATCCAGCAGTTCGCGAAGTTCCGCATGGTCGAGCTGAACCTCGTGCCGCTGGTGGACACCTTCGTCTCGATCGTCTTCTTCTCGCTGGCCACCGCGACGATCGGCGAGATGACGCCGGTCGCCAACGGGGTCACGCTGCCCATCTCGCAGGTCGGCTCGCCCGCTCGCCAGGAGCTCACGCTCGCAATCGGCAGCGCGCCGCCGAACATCACGATCAACGGCCACCAGGTGATGAGCGTGCAGCAGGCCGCACTGGCCCGCTCGGACAACCCGGGCCAGCCGCTCGTGGTGCCGGCGCTCTACTCCGCGCTCAAGGCGTCGGCGGATTCCATCCGCCAGCTGAAGGGCACGCCGACCGACCAGTCGGTGGACGTTCCACTGGCGATCCAGGGCGATCGCAGCATGCGCTACGACCTGTTGTCGCGCGTGCTGCAAACTGCCCGCCTCGCCGGCTTCCGCAACATCACTCTGCAGGTGCATCGCAGCGGCGGCCCCGCCGACGCTGCTGCACCCTCGACGACCTGACATGGCCAGTCCACTTCGACCCGCGACGCCTGACGGCGCGCTGCCCGTGAAGGATGGGCCGCTCGACGGCACGCTCAAGTGGGAGTTTCGCGATCCTGAACAGCGCGCGCTCATGTGGTCATGGGGCGTGGCGCTGGTGCTCGGCCTCCTGTGGCTGCTGCTGGTGCACATGTTCAAGTTCCCCGCGCCCTCGATGCTCGCCGCCGACGAACAGCCGGTGACGCTCACGCTGGCCGAGCCCACCACGCCGCCGCCGGTCGAGGCCCCGACGCCTCCGCCGGTGGAGCAGAAGGGCGAGGTGGCGCAGGTGGCGGCGCCCGGACCGGTGAACAAGCCGGCCGGCAAGACGGGCCCGAGCGGCAAGCCGAAGCCCGGTCGCCCCGGCTCGAAGACCGAGACGAACAGCACCGGCGCGATCAGCGATGCATTCGGCACCGGCAGCGGTTCGGGAACGGGCGGCCTCGTCGGCGACGTCTCCGGCATGCTGCGCGGCGTGGATGTCGCGAGCGGCAGCGGCGGCACCGGTGGCGGCCAGGGCGGTCGCGGCGGTGGCGGTTCGGGCGGCAAGACGGTGCTCGGCTATGGCCAGGGCGGACAGGGCTCGCGCACGCCAGGTCGCGGTGGCTTCGGTGGCGGTGACGGCACCGGCGGCGGCGGTGGGGGCGGCGGCATCGGTGGAGTGGGCAGCGGTGGCGGCATCACGCGGGCGGCGGTTCGCGTCGCCCCGCCGCGAGTGGTGGAAGCGGAAGCGCTCGGCGGTCCCGGGCGTGACGTCTCCGAGCTCGGCGCCTTCGTGCGCAGTCGCGAGTCCCAGCTTCGCTTCTGCTACGTGGAGTACGGGCTGAAGCAGAATCCGTCGCTCGCTGGCACGGTGACGGTGGCGATCTCGCTCACCGGCAGCGGCAGCGTGACGGGCGCGGACATCACCAATCGGACGTGGAGTGGATCCGGCGCCTCGGAGGCAGAGTCCTGCATCCAGGGGAAGATCCGGAGCTGGAAGTTCCCCTCCTCGTCGGCCGGTGGTGGCACCTACTCGTTCCCGTTCAACTTCACGAAGTGACGGAACCGGCGAGCCGGTGACACGTAGTGATGGGCGGGGGGCCGACGCGCAGCGTCGCCCCCCGTTTCCCTGCCCGCTCCACACCGCTTAAGCTTCCCACGTGCTCTCCCTACTCCTCGGCGTACTCTCCCTGCTGCAGGTCGGGCAGGTCACCATCCCGGCTCCCACGGGATACGTGAACGACTTCGCGCACGTGCTGAGCGCGGAAAGCGCGGCTCGCATCGAGCGCATCATCCAGGACGTGAAGGCGCGATCGGGTGGTGAGATCGTGGTGGTCACGCTCCCGGACCTGGGTGGGCGCGACGCGTCCGACGTGTCGCGCGCCATCGGCCGTGACTGGAAGGTGGGCAAGGCCGGCAACGTGGGCGACGCGGCGAAGAACACCGGCGTCATCATCCTCGTGGTGCCGAAGGAGACGAGCAAGGACGGCCGGGGCTATTCGCGCATCGAGACGGGATATGGGGCCGAGGGCTTCATCACCGACGCGACGAGCGGCGCCATCCAGGACGAGGCGATCCCGTTCATGAAGCAGCAGGACTACGGGTCGGCCATGGAGCTGATGACGCTGCGCGTGGCGCAGCGCTTCGGCGGCGAGTTCCACTTCGAGCTCGACACCGCGGTGTCCAACGCGCGAGTGCTCGACCTTCCGGCGCAGGAAGTTCCGACGGGTCGCCGCAGCGGCCGGGGCATCCCGCCCTTCTTCTGGGTCATCCTGCTGTTCGTGATCCTCAACGTCATCGGCCGGGGCGGTCGCCGTGGCCGTCGCGGTGGATGCGGCGGCGGGGGCATGCTGCCGCTGGTGCTGGGCAGCGGCGGCTTCGGCGGCGGCGGCGGTGGATGGAGCGGGGGCGGTGGAGGTTTCGGTGGTGGTGGCGGCTTCGGCGGATTCGGCGGTGGCGGTGGATTCGGCGGGGGCGGGGCAGGGCGAAGCTGGTAGCCGCAGGTGATCAACCCGTGAACACTTTTCAAGAGTCTCCATGGCCAAGATGACGCTCGACCAACTCGTCACGCAGCTGCGCGCCGCACATGGCAGCGCGCTGCGCGCGGTAGTGCTCTACGGTTCCGCGGCGACATCCGACTTCGTGAAGGACGTGTCGGACTACAACGTGCTCGTGGTCGCCGACTCGCTCGACGTGGAGCACCTGCGCGCCGCGGGCGCGGTGACGCGCGCGTGGATGGAGGGCGGGCAGCCCGCACCGCTGCTGCTCACCACCAGCGAGTGGAAGGGCTCGGCCGACATCTTCCCCATGGAGTACGCCGACATCCTGGACCGGCACAGGGTGCTGGCGGGCGAGCTGCCGCTCGATGGCGTTGCCGTGGACCCGAAGAACCTGCGGCTGCAGCTCGAGTACCAGGCGATGGGCAAGCTGCTCGCGCTGCGCCAGGGAGTGCTGACGACGAGTGGCGACGGGAAGCGCCAGGTGGAGCTCCTGGCGGCGTCGCGCAGTGCGATCCTCGTCGTCTTTCGCGCGGTGGAGCGGCTGCGCGGCCAGGTGCCCGCAACCGACGCGGGCGAGCTCGTGCGGAGCGTCGCCAGCGCTGCCGGATTCGAGGCTACGGCCTTCGAGCGGGTGGTGGCGCACGCGAAGGGCGAAGGGAAGATCACCTCCGACGAGTCCGGCGAGATCCTTGCTCGGTACGTGCGCGGAATGGAGGCGCTCGTTGGCTGGCTCGACCGCTACACGGGCGCCTGAGAGAAACCCCAGCCTGTCCAGGCCGTAAGGCAGAGGAACAAGTCCGATGAAGCGCACGATCGCCGTAGCCGTACCCTTTCTGATGATGGCCGTCATGGCCTGCCCGTCCGACAAGCCCGAAGCGAAGCCGGTTGCCGCCGCGCCCGACACGGCGGTGGACCTGTCGAAGATGGCGACCTCACTGCCGCCCGCGGCGCCGGACACCTTCAAGCCGGTGAAGCTCACTCCGTCCGGTGGAGGCGCGGCGCGCTCTGGGCTGCCCGAGGCGCCGCCGCCGCTGATGGAGGCGGTGCAGCGTGAGTCCGGCTTCTCGCGCTTCTGCTTCACCGAGTTCGGCGCGAAGAACGACCCGTCGCTGCACGGCAACGTGGTGGTGGCGGTCACCGTCGGCGCCGGTGGCGTGACCGACGCGCGCGTGGCAGACGCCAACTGGTCGTCGTCGAGTGGCAAGGCGGTTTCGCAGTGCATCAACGACAAGGCGAACCGCGCGTGGAAGCTTTCCCCGGGAAGCGTGAAGCCCGGCAAGTACGCAGTGCGCCTCAGCTTCTCCGGCAGTTGATCGACACCCCCATCACCCGAACGAGGAACAAATGACACGACGCTGGCTCGCGGTAGCGCTCACCCTGCTCACGTCCCTGACCTCTGCCTGCGGCTACAACAGCATCCAGAAGCTCGACGAGCAGGCCAATGCTGCACAGGGGCAGATCGAGGTCATGCTGCAGCGCCGCGCTGACCTGGTGCCCAACCTGGTGAGCACGGTGAAGGGCTACGCCACGCACGAGGAAGCGGTGTTCACCAACATCGCCAATGCGCGCGCCGGCCTGCTCGGCGCAGTGCAGTCGCACGACCCCACGCAGATGGCGGATGCGAATGCGACGTTCGGCTCCGCGCTCGGCCGGCTGCTCGCGATCTCCGAGGCGTATCCGGAGTTGAAGGCCGACCAGGGCTTCCGCCAGCTACAGGATGAGCTGACGGGCACGGAGAACCGCATCGCGACGGCACGCGGAGATTACAACGAGGCGGTACGCCAGTACAACAGCACCATCCGGACGTTCCCCACGGTGCTCACCGCAAAGGTGACGGGCGCCAAGGAGCGGAAGTACTTCGAGGTCTCGAGCCCGGGCTCGCGCGAGGCGCCGACGGTGGACTTCTCGAAGCCGGCGCCGGCGGCGCCGGCCGCTCCGGCGACGAAGTCGCCGTAGCGGCGGGTGTGAGGAGCTGAGGGGCTGAGGGGCTGGGGACTGCAGGTTCAGTCCCCAGCCCCTCAGCCCCTTTTTTCCTCAGCCCCCGCTCTCCTCAGCCCCCGCTTTAGGAAACAGGCTCTCCCCCTTCGACACCTTCCAGCCGGTGACGTCCAGCAGCGCAAGCGACGCGAAGCACTGCGAGCTCACCTGGCCGGGACCGCCCAGGCTCGTCCAGAGCGCCTGCGACTTGAGCGGCATGAACGGGTAGAGCAACACGGCCTGCCGCGCGATGTTGCGAATGAGCGCCGCCAGTACTTGCTGCAGCCGGGCCATCGATTCGTCGTCGCCGGCCTTCGCCAGCGCCCACGGCTTCGAGAGCTGGACGTACTCATTGCCGCGATACGCGCAGGCGAACACGTGGTGCAGCGCCTCGTGCAGCAGGTAGCCGCGGCTGCCATCCATGGCGGCGTGATACTTCGCGAGGTCCTCGGCGTCCGCGCGATCTATCTCGTTCGCGCTTCCAGCCGGCACCACGCCCGCGCAGAACTTCTCGACCATGGCCGTCACCCGGCTCGACAGGTTGCCAAGCGAGTTCGCCAGGTCGGAGTTGTAGCGCTCCTCGAAACGCTCCCACGAGAAGTTGCCGTCGGTGTCGAACGGCACTTCGCGCAGCAGGAAGTAGCGAAGCGCGTCGGCTCCGTAGCGAGAGATGGCTTCCTGCATGTCGAGCTTCACGCCCGAGGACTTGCTGAAGCGCTCGCCGGCGAAGTTCACGAAGCCGTGCACCCATACCTGCTCCGGAAGCGTGACTTCCGCGGCCTGCAGCAAGGCCGGCCAGACGATGCTGTGGAACCGGTTGATGTCCTTGCCCACCACGTGCAGCTGCGCCGGCCAGCGCTCCTTGTACGGCGCGTCGGGAAAGCCGGTGGCGGTCAGGTAGTTCGGCAGTGCGTCGAACCACACGTACATCGTCTGCGTCTCGCCGTTCGAGAGCGGCGACGGGAAGGGAACGCCCCACGTGAAGCGCGAGCGGCTGGCGGAGATGTCCTCGAGCCCCTGGTCGAGGAGCGCGAGCATCTCGTTGCGGCGGCTGTCGGGGCGGAGGAACTCCTTACGCTCCGTGATGAGGCGGCGGAGGAAGCCCTCGTACTTCGAGAGGCGAAAGAACCAGTTGCGCTCCGTCACCCACTCGAGCGTGCGCGTGGGGTGCAGCACGCACTTGTCGTCCACGATCTCCGAGTCCGGCTTGAACGACTCGCAGCCCACGCAGTAGCGCCCCTCGTACGACTTCTCGTAGAAGTCGTCGGGGTTGTTGTCGAAGATGCGCTTGATCAGCGCGCGCACCCCGGCCTTGTGCTGCCTGTCGGTGGTGCGCATGAACTGATCGTTCGAGATGTTGAGCGCCGCCCACATCGCCTGGAAGCGCTCGGCGACCTCGTCCACCTGCTCCTGCGGCGTGCGTCCGAGCTCCGCGGCCGTCTGCGCCACCTTCTGCCCATGCTCGTCCATGCCGATGCAGAAGTGCACCTCGTCGCCGCGCATGCGGAAATACCGCGCGATGGCATCCGCCCCGATTTTCTCGTATGCGTGCCCGATGTGCGGGTCGCCGTTCGCGTAGTCGATGGCGGTGGTGAGGTAGAACTTCGACATCAGGCGTCACCCGGCGCGTCGTCGCCGGCGGACTGCTGTTCCCCGCCGCGAGCGGGCCCACCGCGATTGCGGCGTCCACCACGGCGTCCGCGGCGGCGCGGCGGGCGCTTGTCCGCACTCTCGCCCGAATCGATCGGTGCCTGCGCACCATCCGCTGCCGGCTCCTCCAGCGGCGCTTGCACCACCTCGGCACTCACGGTGGGCTCCACGACCGCGGGAGTCGCCGGGCGCTCGGATCGCGCGGGTCGCTCCACGCGCGCAGGGCGTTCCGGGCGCGCGGGCCGCTC
>JAQBPX010000001.1 GCA_028287305.1 Gemmatimonadota bacterium | reverse complement strand
TACGCGCATCCTTACGATGCGGATGCTCGTGCTGCCGGGCTACGAGGGCACGTGGGCGACGTCCGATTGGCCACGGCGCATCGCCATGTTCCCCCGCAAGATCGTGAAGCGCACGCTCGAACACGTGGATCGGCTACGGCTGCGTAATTTCGTGCGGCGTGCCGCGCGCACGCGCGCGTATGACATCGTGATCGCAGTGGACGACGACGCGACCGCCGCCGCTGCACCGCTGGCGCACGCGGCCGGGATCCCGCTCGTCTACTGGTCACTCGAACTCGACACCCTGGGCGACGGCGGCGATCCCCTGCACCTGCTCACGCGCGCGTACGCATTCCGCGCGCGTCGCCGGGCCGCGCTGACCCTCGTGCAGGACGAAGGGCGCGCCCGCGCGCTGGAGCGGGCCGGTGTACGGCGCGAGACGATTCGACTCGTGCCAAACGCGCCAGCGGGGCCTGCCTCCGTCACCAGCGGCCAGTTCTTCCACGAGTTGTTCGCACTGCCGCCGACGCAACGCATCATCCTGCACGCCGGTGCGATGATCGCCCAGACGCGCATCGAGGAAGTCGCCGCGAGCGCTGCATCGTGGCCGGAGGACTGGACGCTCGTGCTGCACGATCGTGAGGCACGTCCGGAGGGCGATCCCGTGACGCGTCGGCTGGAGCAGCTCGGCGGTGCACGCGTGCGCATCTCGCGTCGGCCCGTTCCCTATCGCGAACTCGACACGCTCTTCGCCTCGGCGGACGTATCCCTCGCTTTCTACACGGATCGATCCGGCGAGAACTGGTCGCTCATCGGCTCCGCCTCCGGTAAGCTGGCGCATTCCCTTCGCGTTGGTGTGCCGGTGGTGTGCTCGGCGCTCCCGGGGCTGAAGGAGCTGGTGGAAGACGCGGGGTGCGGGATCGCGGTCAACGATCCCGCGGACGCCGCCGCGGCGATCCGCCGCATCCTCGGCGATGCGGAGGGCTACCGCGCGCGCGCATTCGCCTGCTTCCGCGATCAGCTCGACTTCGGCCCGCGGTTCGCGGGCCTCGTGCGAGAGATGGAAGGGCTGGTTGATCACAGCCGCAAAGCACCGATGCCATGACTGCCGCGCCAAGCATGGACGCGTGCATCGACGCACACGCTGCGGCCGTCGCGTCGCGAAAGACCACCAAGTAGCTTCACGCCATGCGACACATGGAGCCGTTACTCGCGCGAGGCGACTCGATCACGGTCACGCGGTGACAGCGACTTGATTGTCACCGCGAATACTGCGCCCTCCCCGCGCAACCAACAGACGTTCGAGATCACGCACGAGCGCGGCATCCCGAGTCTCGGGCTCCTCGAGCTGTGGGGGGCGCGAGGTGTCCTGGGATTCCTCGTCTGGCGCGATGTGAAGGTCCGGTACGCGCAGACGGCGCTCGGCATTGCATGGGTGATCGTCCAGCCTTTGCTGACGACGCTACTCTTCGCGCTGCTCTTCGGGCGATTGGCGCACCTTCCCTCGGACGGCGTGCCCTATGTCGCCTTTGCGCTGGTTGGACTCATCGTCTGGAGCGCGTTTGCATCCGCCGTCGCTGGTGCCGGCAACAGCCTCATTGAACAGTCGCACCTGCTCACGAAGGTGTATTTCCCCCGCCTCTTCCTTCCGCTCGCGTCGGTTGCGGTAGGCGTACTGGACGCCACGGTCGCGTCGGTGTTCCTCATGCCGGCGGTCCTGTTCATCGCGCCTCCCCCAGGACTCGGCGCCGTGGCGCTCGCCCCGCTGTTCGTCGTGCTGGCGCTCATCACGGCGATTGGTGCGGGCGCGGCGCTTTCGGCGCTCAATCTGCGCTATCGCGATTTTCGCTACGTGATTCCGTTCCTCCTCCAGGCCTGGATGTTCGCGTCGCCGATCGCGTACCCTGCCTCCCTCGTTCCTGCGGCGTACCGCGCGCTGTACGCCATGAACCCGCTGGTCGGCGCGCTGGAGGGTTGTCGATGGGCACTCCTCGGCACGGCCCGGCCGAGTCTCGCGGTGCTCGTGACGTCGAGCGCCAGTGCGCTGGCGACGTTCGTCGTGGGGATCCTGTACTTTCGCTGGTCCGAACGCACGTTCGTGGATGTGGCCTGAGTGACGGCGTCCATCGTGGCGGAAGGAATCGGAAAACGGTACGTGATCAAGCACGGCAGCGGCCGCTATCGCACGCTGCGTGAGGACGTGATGTCGGCGGTGTTCGCGCCGGTGCGACTCTTGTCCCGAACCGGGGGCGGCACGGAGCGTGGACGTCCGCGCGATGACTTCTGGGCTGTGCGCGACCTGACATTCGAGGTCGCCGAGGGCGAGGTGTTCGGCATCATCGGCCGCAATGGAGCCGGCAAGAGCACGCTGCTGAAGATCCTCTCGCGCATCATCCAGCCGACGGAAGGCCGAGCGCGTGTGCGCGGTCGCGTGGGCACGCTGCTCGAGGTCGGAGCCGGGTTTCATCCCGAGCTCACGGGTCGCGACAACGTGTATCTCAGTGGGGCGATCCTCGGCATGTCGCGACGGGAGATCGCACGCCAGTTCGACGAGATCGTGGAATTTTCGGGGATCGAGCGCTTCCTTGACACTCCGGTAAAGCGCTACTCGTCGGGCATGTACCTGCGCCTTGGCTTCTCGGTTGCAGCGCATCTCGAGGCGGACATCCTCGTGGTGGACGAGGTACTCGCGGTCGGCGACGCGGAGTTTCAGCAGAAGTGCCTGGGGCGCATGGAAGAAGTGGCTGGCAACGGTCGCACCGTGCTCTTCGTGAGCCACAATCTTGCCGCGGTCCACGCGCTCTGCTCCCGCGCGGGGGTACTGGAGGGTGGCCGGTTCGTGCAGTTCGGGGATGTCGAGGAATGCATCCGTACCTACCGCAACTGGGGCGACGAGGCCGCCAACGCCGTCGTCTCCTTTCCATCAGCGGGCGATGCGGGCCTTCGCATGACATCGGCCGCCTTGCTCGCCGATTCACGACCGGCAACGCGCGTCTTCATGGGAGCGGCACTCGCGCTGGAGGTGGCATTCGAGTGCGACCCGCCGGTGCGGCTGCCCTACGTTGGGTTCATGCTGCATGGGAAGCACGGCGAGACGCTTCTCAGCGTCAACAATCGCTATCAGGCCTCGACGCCGTACGCCTCGGCGGTCAGTTCAGGCCTGCTCCGCATGGACCTCGGCGTGCTGCCACTCGTGGCGGGCCGGTATTCCATCACGCTCCTGCTTGGCGACATGGCGAGTGACACACACATCGCCGAGCATGCCCTGATGTTCGAGGTGATCGAGCGCGACATCTGGGGTACGGGTCAAGTGCCCGAGGCGCAGGAGTCGCACATGTGGTGGCCGACGACGTTTCACATGCTGCCCGCGCGCGCGCCGGGCGGCGCGGGAGGCTAGGACGATAGGAACACCCAGCCGTCAGCTCAGGACGACTTCAGCTCGCGGTTCGGGGCCTGGGCGTTCTGGAGCTTCGCGAGGAAGCGCTGCGACTCGGAGATGCGCTCCACCTCGATGGCCATCGCCTCGACTGCCTGCTCGATGCGGTGCAACTGCTGGGACGTTCCAGCGTTGACGACGGGTGCATCAGTGCGCCGCTCGAGCCGCTTGCCGAAGGCGCGGGCGAGGGGCCAGCCGATCACCATCACGGCGCACATGATGAAGAACGCGATGGAGATGTCGACGATCTGCGGAGGGAAGTCGGGCCCGGAGTTGCCACCGTTGGCGCCGGTGTAGACGATCCGTGTGGGCCGGT
>JAQBPX010000022.1 GCA_028287305.1 Gemmatimonadota bacterium | reverse complement strand
CTAAGCGGGCGAACGAGCCCTTGATGCCGGTGGTCGCCTCGTAGTGCGCCGCGTCCGCGCCGTAGATGCTGACCTCGATGCCGAGCGGCGGCTCCTCGGCGAGCAGCCGCGCGTGCGCCTCGGTGATCAGCGTCGCGTTCGTGTAGATGGTCACCAGGAAGCCGCGTGCGCGCGCCGCGCGATAGATCTCGGCGAAGTCACGCCGGGAGAAGACCTCGCCGCCCGTGAGTGTGAGCATCAGCACGCCCGCCTTCGCGAGGGTGTCGAGCACCTGCTCCACCTGCGGCAGGCTCAGGTACGGCCCCTGATAGGGATCGAGCGCCACGTAGCAGAAGTGACAGCGCAGGTTGCACGCGGGCGTGATCTCGAAGGTGGCCATCACGGGAGTTCCACTGCGACGCGACTGACGGGTCAGCGAGTCCAGGTACGAAGAGAACTCCAGCTCCGGCATTACTCCTCCAGGGTCGTGATCACGCCATACTCGCGAGCCGATGCGACGAAGGCCTCGACGTCGGCAACCGCCTGCTCGTGCGCGATTCCATAAGACAAGGTCAAGTGACGTGCCAGCGCGTCACCGGACTGAGGGGTTTCGAGCGCATTCCAGAGAATCTCCGCACTCTCATTGAGCACGAAAAAGTCGCCTGCGCGAGCCGCGGTGCTCGTCACGGTTGAAACGAGCACGAGCTCGCCAGCCACCTGCCGGGTGACCACGCCAGCCGCGCGCCGGTGCTGGATCATGCGAGCGCACCCGCGTGCAACGCGCCCAGCTCGTGCGCGATGAGCTCAGCGGCCGCGACACCCGGGGTGTACGACAGGCTCCATGCGCGCACGGTCCGGGCAAGCTCATCCACGAAATCCAGCGCCCATCCGATGGCGGACTCATCCCACGCCGGGATGGCGATGGTGCGGAGCAGCTCCCGCGAAATCGTCCCGGGGGTGAGCCTCGCGAGTTCGGGCGCGATACCGCCCCGGCGCGGGAGCAGCACGCCTCGCAGTACGCCCTCGCCCGCGGCGGCGAAGTGACCGGAGGAGTACCACGGCGTGCCCGAGAGCACGAACTCCCCGTTCACGCGGGTCACGCTCACGCGGTCGTCGCTCAGCACGCGCCAGCCCTCCTGCCCGAGCGACGACGCGAGTTGCGCAAAGGTGCTCTTGCCCGTGCCCGACACCCCCGGCACCAGCAGCGCGGAGCCGTCGGGAAGCAGCACGCCGGTCGCATGCGCGAGCATTCCCAGCCGGCGCGAGGGGAGGGCGTGCATCATGACGGTGCGGGGCCATCGCCATTGCCATTCGGTCACGTGATCGAGTGCGGCATAGCGCAGCACGTACGAGCTTCCCGGCACCACGCAGTGCAGCTGCTGCAGCGGGCCGCCCTCCACGCCGCTCGCTTCCACCACCAGCGTCCCCTGCGCGTCGCGCAACCAGCGCCCGGCGTCGGCCCCCCCATCCACCACGGTGGTGAGCCCCTCACGCATCAGTGGCGCCACCTCGACGCACAGCGTGACAGGCGGCTCGCGTCCTTCGGTCGGCCAGTGCGCGTGAAGCCAGGGCCGCGTGGAAACACCGGCGGGCGCCTCCACCACGAGCGGAATCCCCGCGACCGCAACCTGCGTGACGCTCACGTGATCCGCTCCATGGTGCGCTCCACGGTGCGCCGCGCGAGGTGGCGCGCGCGACGGATCAACAACCCGGGCGACGACGCACGTCGCACCGGAATCTCCGTCACATCGCCCCTGCTCTCCACTGCATCCGCGAGCGCGAGCACGCGGTCGCGTGGCACGGGCGCATCGAACACCACGGCGTTGTCCCCGCGAAGGTGCACCACACCATCGCACTCGGATTCCACGCGATGCAGGGCAGTCACCTCACCCGGCAGGATGGCGAGCACCACCTCGCCGCGCTGCAGCGTGCGCGCCGGGGGCGGCACCAGGTGCACGCGACTGCCTGGCTCGATCGCTGGCAGCATGCTCGCGCCGTATGCGCGGATCCACAGCGAACCGCCCGCACCGATCACCGTCTCGACGATGGTGCGTATGGAAGCGGTGGATAGCAGCGCAGCCGATGGTGGGGCAAGCGGGGGCGCCAATGAGGGCCGGGCAGCGCGCAGCGCCGCCCGCGAAGCGAGCTGCCTGAGCGCTCCCAGTCCACCGCTCCGCGCGCGGGCAGCGCGCGGCCAGAGCCACCCGCTCGTCGCGTGCATCGCATCGAGCGGTGTCTGTGACAGCATGGCCACGCGCAACGCGTTGTGCCGGCGCACGCGCGCGCCATTCACGATGCCCAGCCGTCGCAGCGACGCACTGTCGCCCTCCGCCGCGCGATCCAGTGAGGCCGCACTTGCCAGCGCCCACTCGAGGTACCGCGTGAGGCGCAGCGACCCTGCCCGGTCTCGCGCCGCCTCGCGCTCCCCCTCGCTCGCGTCGCCCCACAGCGCGTGAAGGTCGAGCAACCAGAGCCACGGCGCCTCGCCATGCTTCGCCAAGTGCAGCGCGAGATAGGCGGGAAGCACGGCGCCGCCGAGCACGGGCACGTCCATTTCCCCAATTCGACACCGCTCGACCTCACTCGACAGCGGCTGCACCGCGAGGTGCTCGACCAGGCTGTCGTCGGAGAGGCTCGAATGCACTTCCAGCAGGGCGGTGCCGCTCGGTTCCTGCGCCGGGCGCTCGAAGGCGCTCTCGCGGGGCGACACCCCGTAGCGCAAGGTCCAGCCGCTCGCGACAAGGCACTCATGCGCGTCGGCACGTGCGGCCGCGGCGACATGGATGTCGAGGTCGGCGGAGGGCCGGCATTCGACGTTTCCATACGCGCGGAGTCCGAGCGGCAGGCCCTTGAGCACCGCGTGCTCCACGCCCGCATTCGCCAGTCGCGCAGATACGTCCCGCAACCGTTCGGCGGCGCGATCGCACTGTCGCGCGATTGCGAAGGCGTCGGCCCGCCACGCGGCTGAGACCTCGGCCGGCGCCTGCGCACGCAGCCAGGCCCCTGAGCGCTGCCAGGCCACGCCCGCGCAGCGCTCGGCGCGCGCGAGTTCCATCACCATTGCCCAGGGAATCTCGCCCTCGCGGGGCACGCGGCCGAGCGAGAGCGCGAGCAGCGCCTCTCCCGCTCGCTCCAGGCTGCCGGGGATCGGTCGTTCCGGCATCGCGGCCTACTTGACGCCGGCGAGCTTCCGCAGGCGCGCGAACACGCTGGGCGGCGGCCCGGTGGGCGCCTCGTTGCCGCTCGAGTAGTAGTAGTAATACCCGTAGCCGCCGTAGTACGCGCTCACCGCGGCCGTGACGTCATTGAGCACGCCACCCAGGATGCGCCCATGCACCGCGCGCAGCTGCGAGAGCGCGCGGCTCAGCGCACGACGCTGCGTCGCTCCCACTCGCGCGACCAGCAGGCTGCCATCCACCATCGTGGACAGCACGGCGGCGTCGGTCACCGCCAGCAGGGGCGGCGAGTCGAAGAGCACGATGTCGAAGTCGGTCGTGGCCTGCTCGATCACGCGACGCATGGCGGGCGAGCCGAGCAGTTCCGAGGGATTGGGCGGCAGCGGTCCGCTGCCCATCACGAAGAGGTTCGGCACCTCGGTCTGGTGCACGGATTCCTTCAGCGTGTGGTCCCCGATGATCACGTCGGTCAGGCCGGGAGACCGCGGGACGCGGAAGGTCTTGTCGAGCACGGCGCGGCGCAGGTCCGCATCCACCAGGAGCGTGCGCTGCCCCTGCTGCGCGAAGGTGATCGCGAGGTTGGCCACGGTCGTCGACTTGCCGTCGGCGGGACCGGGGCTCGTGAGCACCATGCTGCGGACGTCTCGCTGGCTGCGCGCGAACGCGAGGTTCGTGCGAAGGGAGCGGTACGCCTCGGCCACCGGCGATCGCGGGTCCGCGTGCGTCACGATGCGGCTGAGCGACGTGGTGGCCGCCGCGCCCCCGGAGGTGAGCTCCCCTGCCCTGATCGCCGGGATCATGCCGAGTACCGGCAGCTGCAGCTTGTCGCTGAGGTCGAGCGGTGAGCGGACGGAATCGTCCAGCCGCTCGAGGAGCACGGCGAGGCCAACACCCAGCAGGAGTCCGAGGATCAGCGAGAGCAGGAAAGCGCGCTTGCGGTTTGGCGACACCGCGAAGTTCGGAGCCACCGCCTCGTCGATCAGGCGCACCGCGTCCCCGTCGGCCGACTGCGCGATGCGAGAGAGCTGGTGCTGCGACATGAGGTCGTTGTACATCTTCTGTGCAGTCTCGACGTTCGCCAGCAGGCGCGCCTGCTCCGCCTCCAGGGGCGGGAACGCCTTGGACTGCGACTTCATGGCCGCCACGGAATTGTCGAGCTGCGCGAGCCGCGTCTCGAGCGCGCGCAGGTAGAGGCCCGTCTGCTCGCGCAGCTCGGCCTTGGTGTCGGTGATCGCGCGATCGAGGCGCTGGACGTCGGGGTTGTTGTGCGTCACGGTGCCACCGAGGAACAGCTCCTGGCGCTGCTTCACGAGCTCCTGCCAGCGCGCGTACTTGGCGTTCAGCGCCGCATTGCGCACCATCACCTCGGTGGCGGCCAGGCGGCGCAGCTCCTCGTCCGCGGTGTCAGCAGCCGCGACCTTCCCCATCAGCGTGGCGTAGACCTGCCGCTCGTTCTCGAGGTCGCGGCGCTGCTTCTCGAACTCCTGGACGTTCGTGAAGAGGGCCTTGGCCTCATCGGTCACGTCGCCGGTCTCGTGCACTTCCTTGAAGTGGCGAAGGTCGTCCTGCGCCCGCGTCAGCGCCGCTTCCTGCTCCTTGAGCGAGGAGGCGATGAAGCTCGTCTTGGAGACGGCGTTCGTCTTGTCACCCTCGCTGGAGAAGTCGCGATACGTCTTCGCGATGGTGTTCGCGAGGTCACGGACGCCGATGCGATCGGGCCCGGTGTATGTGATCTCGATCAGGTCGGTGGAAGGCACCACGTGCGTGGTGATGTCGTTCCGCACGATGGCGCTCGCGAGCTGCAGCGGCACCACGGCGAGCAGCACCTGGTCGCGCGAGCCCGCGGGGCGGCCGGCGAAGCTGAGCTTTGCACCGCCCACGTCGAGCGTGTCGCCGAACTTCGCGTGGCCGTAGTTGACGCTCCCCGCGGTCACCGAGAAGCCGGCGTTGTCGAAGCGCACCAGGCGGTCGCCCTCGGTCGCCGCGTCCGCCACCGAGGGGGTGTAGCTGCCGAACAGGTCGGAGCGCCTCAGCTCCGCCGGCTGCACGATCTGCACGCGCAGGCCGAGCGTGCGCGCCACGCGGTCCGAGACATTCTTGCTCTTCATGATGTTCTGCTCGGACAGCAACGGGTCGATGCGGTAGTCGAGCCGCGCCTGGCTGCCTGCCATGCCGGGCAGGATGGAGGTGCGCGGCTGCAGCTTCACCGTGGCCGTCGCCTGGTAGAGGCGCGGCTGGCGCGCCGTGCGCCAGGCGGAGACGCTGACGACCGCGGCGAGCACCGCGGCGACCACCCACCAGCGGCGCGCCAGGATGGCGGTGAGCTCGCGGACGGACAGTCCGCCGCCGCCCTCATCCCCAAAGTCCTCGGACGGTTCCTGCGATGAGCGAAGCTGGTCTGCCATGGTCGGCCCTAGTTCCGGCGCAGCGTGACGATGATGCTGACGATCGAGAAGAGGGTGGAGAGCGCGCCGAAGGTGAAGCTCGCATCCTCGCGAGAGAAGCCCTTCTTCTTCGGCACCACCACCACGTCGTTCGAGTTGAGTGCGATCTGCCCCGTGGGCGCCCCGTTGAGCGCGCCACGCAGGTCCACCGTGTACGTCCGGCCCTCGCGCACCACGCGGGTGTGCGAGAGGTCGGCCGCGCCAGTCTCCCCGCCGGCGAGCGTGATCACCTGCAGCAGCCCCACGCCCGGATCCACCGGGAAGAGCCCGGGATTCCGGACCTCTCCCAGCACGGAGATGCGGACCTGCGGCTGCACCGAGAGCACCGACGCGTCCTGCGAATAGCCGCGACACTCGAGCAATCCCCGGAGCCGGGCCTCCACCTGCGGCGGCTGCAGCCCGGTGGTGCGGACGATCCCGAGGCCGGGGATCACGATCCGGCCCTGGCTGTCGATGATGTAATCGCCGGAGAATTCCTTGAGGCGAAAGACATTGATCTTGAGCAGGTCACCCGAGCGGAGCGCGCCCACGTTTCGCGCGCCCGTGGTGTCGGTCGCGACGACGTCGGCGTCGCATCGGGGTGACGGCGCCGCGCCCTGCGCGTGCAGCGCCCTGGGTGCCTGCAGCATGACGAGTGCGCCGACCATCATGGCGGCGCCCTTACGGTGTTCGAATCGCATAGCGTGCTCCGACTACCGTTCGCACGTACAGTGCCGCGGTGCTGGGCTGATTGTTCACGTTGCTGATCCTGGCGAACTCGACGCGCGCCATGATGGGAAACCACTGGTTCGTGAGCTGCGCTCCCAGGTTCCACGTCACCGCGCGCTGGACGGCGGGACGGCCGGCGCGCGTGGAGGGAAACGACTCTCCCGCATGGAAGTTCGGGCTCTCGGAGGGGCGCCGCTCGATGCGCGTGGCCCCATGCAGCCACCGGCCGGCGCCGGCGCTCAGCTGCAGGGTGCTGGTGGGCCACGCCTCCACGTTCACGTCGGCGACGCTTGCATCAGGGCCGAGCTCGCTGCCGAGCGGCACGCCATACGACTGGTACGCCTCGGAGTAGAAGCCCCGCGAGTACGTGAAGCTGCCGATCCGCCGGTAGCTCACGCGAACCGACGCGGGCATCGTGATGGGAATCGGCGCGGCCGCCGCGAGCGACCAGCCGAGCTGGTGGGCCGTGTTCGCGGCGTCCTTGCTGTCCACCTGGACGTCGTCCACGATCAACTGGCCGTCCACGGTCGCGCGCCCGATCCATGCGCGCGCACCGCCGAAGATCACCACGTTGTCGCGTCCCTCGGTGCCCGTGCGCCCCGTGTCGTTCTGGACGACTACCAGCGGGTTGAGCGGGTTGAAGTACGCAAAGTCGACCGGCGCCCCGCGACGGGTGAACAGCATCGTCTCGCCCACGTTGATCTCGAGGCGCGGAACGGGGCGCCATGCGAGCGCGTGCGCCACGAACGCGCGGTGCAGGCGCACGGACCCCGTGCCCTTCGCCAGGCTGTCCAGCGCCTCGTCGAGCACCACGTCGTCGAGCAGCGACACGAGCGCCCGCGCCTCCACCTTGCTCCAGCGCGCGGAAAGCGAGAGGCGATCCATGGACGGGCCCCACGCGGAGAGCACCAGCGACTCTCGCCCCTCGCCGAGCCACGCCTCGCTGGAGCGCCCGAAGCTCGCGACCACGGGACCGAGGCGCCCGTTCATGTACGCCTCGGACACGTCGAGGAATCCCCCCGAGTCGCGCAGCTTCTTCGAGCGGACCAGCGGGTCGTTCCGGCGGTCGCTCTCCAGCCAGAGCTCGGAGGTGGCCACGAAGCGCGGACCGGCGCTCCAGGTTCCCCTGCCACGCAGGATTGCGCGGAGGGCGGGATCGCCCAGGGAATCCGCGCGGACGTCGCGCCAAAGCGGGCGGTACTCCCCCTTGGTGAGCCCGGTGAACGCGACGTCGAGCACTCCGCCGGCGGCCAGCCGCGGCGAGTCGGGCGACACCAGGAGCTGCGTGTCGGGGCGCTCCAGCAGCGAGTCGCGAATCGGCGCGAGCACGCGCACCTCAGCCGCGAAGAAGCGGGCGGCGAGGGGGGCCACCACGCGCGCGTCGCACGACGAGTCGGCGCGCATCGCGGTGAGCGCGGCGCGCACGTCGCCCACGAAGTACGGCCGGAAGGCGCTGACCCGGGCGGGTGCGCAGCCGAGTCGCTCGAGGGCGCCCAGCGCGCGGTACGCGGGATCATCGAGGGGGAGCGTCGACAGCGGGTGCTGTGCGCCGGCAAGGCGCGCGGCACCGGACACCAGCACCAGCGCCAGCAGGGCGGCGCGAACGGAATGCGTCGCGCGCCGGGACAGGTTCGAGGGCAAGGTCGGTGGTTCCCTGGTGATCGGTCGTGCGCACGTGCGCGCACGAGTCCGCCGTCCCCTAGTGCAAGGGAGGGGCCACCCCCAACCTGGGTCCGCTACACCGTCGCGATGCCCGCCTGCGCCCGGGAGTTGGTCATGCCGACGATGCGCGCCTTCGTGCGGATCGACTTCGAAGTGGCGTTGCGGCTGTCCACGATCAGTGAGGCATGGTCCACCAGCCGCTGGTAGTCCAGCTCGGAATGGTCCGTCACGATCACCACGCAGTCCGCCCGCTCGAGCGCCTCGTCGGTGAGCCCCACGCCGGCCCGCAGGTGCCCCTCCTCCTCGCGCAGCTGCGCGATGAACGGGTCGTGGAACGACACCTCGGCCCCCTGCTGCTCCAGCAGGTGGATGACGTCCAGCGCGGGGCTCTCGCGCACGTCGTCGATGTTCTTCTTGTACGCCACGCCCACCACCAGGATGCGGCTGCCGTTCACCGGCTTCCGGTCCTCGTTCAGCGCGTGCGCCACCTTCTCCACCACGTACGCGGGCATCTGCGAGTTGATCTCGCTCGCCAGGTCGATGAAGCGCGTCTTGTAGTTCAGCGTGCGCATCTTCCACGCGAGGTAGTGCGGGTCGAGTGGGATGCAGTGCCCGCCGATGCCGGGGCCCGGCGTGAACTTCATGTAGCCGAACGGCTTCGTGGCGGCCGCGTCGATCACCTCCCAGACATCCACGCCCAGCTTGTCGCACATGATCGCCATCTCGTTCGCCAGCCCGATGTTCACCGACCGGAAGGTGTTCTCGAGCAGCTTCACCAGCTCCGCGGTCTCGGTGGAGGAGACGCGGACCACGGTGTCGATGCACGACTCGTAGAGCGCCGCCGCCACGTCGCTGCAGGCGGCCGTGATGCCGCCGACGACCTTCGGCGTGTTCTTCGTGTGGTACACCGGGTTGCCCGGGTCCACCCGTTCCGGGCTGAACGCCAGGAACACGTCCTCGCCCACGCGCAACCCCAGCGCCTCCATGGTGGGCTGCAGCAGCTCGCGCGTGGTGCCCGGGTACGTGGTGCTCTCGAGTACCACCAGCAGGCCCTTGTGGGCCACCTTGCGAATCGTCTCCCCGGCGGACAGCACGAAGCTCATGTCCGGGTCGCGCGTCTTCGACAGCGGCGTGGGGACCGCGATCGAGATCGCGTCCACGTCCGCCAGCGACATCTCGTCCGTGCTCGCGATGAACTTGCCCGACTTCACCAGCCGCGAGATCTCGGCGCTCGGCACGTCCTGGATGTGGGACTCGCCCTTGTTGAGCAGGTTCACGACCCGCTCGCTCACGTCATATCCGACGACCGAAAAGCCGGCCTTCGCGAATTCCACGGCCAGGGGAAGACCGACGTAGCCAAGACCGATGATGCCGATCTTCGCCGAATGGTCCTCGATCCTTCCGAGGAGGATGTCCTTGTTCATTTGGGGGCTCAGTGACTCAGCGTCCGTAAAACCCGCGCACGGCCGTCGCGACTTCATCGAGTTGCGACTGGGTGAGCTCGGGGAAAATGGGTAGGGATAGCACTTCCCGCGCCGCGCGTTCCGACTCGGGACACTGCCCTTCCCGGTAACCCAGGTAGGCAAAGCAGGGCTGCAGGTGCAGCGGCAGCGGGTAGTAGATGGAGCTGCCGATCCCCTTCGACTTGAGGTGCGCCTGGAGCTCGTCCCGACGCTCCGTGCGGATGGTGTACTGGTTGAAGATGGACTCGTTGTCCGGGTCCACGTACGGCGTCACCAGGCCGGCAACCCCGGCCAGCGCCTGGTCGTAGAACGCGGCGTTCTCGCGGCGCTTCGCGCTCCACGCGGCGAGGTGCGGCAGCTTGGCGCTGAGCACCGCCGCCTGGAGCGAGTCGAGGCGTGAGTTGTAGCCCACCTCGTCGTGGAAGTACTGCTTGGCGCCGCCGTGCACGCGCAGCCGCATCAGGCGCTCGGCGATCGCCGCGTCCTGCGTGACGAGCATGCCGCCGTCGCCGTAGCCGCCCAGGTTCTTCGACGGGAAGAAGGAGAACGTGCCGATGGTCGCAAGCTCGCCTGCCATCGTCCACGCGCCATTCACCTTGCGACGCGCGCCGATGCTCTGTGCGGCATCCTCGATGATCGGCAGCGACCCCACGCGCGCGCGAATCGCCTCGACCTCCGCCATCTGCCCGAAGAGGTCCACGGGAATGATCGCCTTGGTCCTCGACGTGACCGCCGCGGCGGCCGCGTCGGGGCTGATGTTGAAGGTCCGGGGCTCGATGTCCACGAACACGGGCGTAGCGCCCACGTTGTGGATGGTGCCGGCGGTGGCGAAGAAGGTGAAGGGCGTGGTGACGACCTCGTCGCCGCGACCGATGTCCAGCGCCCGCATGGCGAGCAGGATGGCGTCGGTGCCGTTCGCGCACCCGATGGCGTGCGACGCGTTCGACAGCGCGGCGACGTCGGCCTCGAGGCGCTGGACCGGCTCGCCCAGGATGAAGAGCTGCGAGTCCACCACGTCGAGCACGGCCTTCACTACTTCTTCGCGAATCGTGGCGTGCTGCGCGCGCAGGTCCAGGAGCGGAACGGACATTTTCAGGGGGATCGGGTATGCGCGCGCGATGCGCGGCGCGCAGTCCCTAAACTTCGCCCCCACGCAGGGTTACGTCAATTCTGTGCGCGTCAGGAAAACGTGCGAGCGGGGTCAGGACGCCGTGGAGCGCTCGCCCGGTCCGGCTACAGCCGGTTCCTGAGCGGGATGGGCACGTCGCGACCGGTCTTGGCGGACTCGTAGATGCCAAGGATCAGCTCGAGAGACTTCCTCCCGGCGCGCCCGTCGGTATCGGGCTTCGACTCGCCCTTCAGCACGGAGACCACGTTGCGATAGTAGCCCTCATGGCCGAATCCGTAGACGTTCGGCGGATTGGTCGACGCCGCCTCCACGAGCTTGTCGTCGTCGTCGTAGTCGGCGAAGGTCCACTGCTCCACCTTGTTCACCGCGGTGCCGCCGACCTTCACGCTTCCCTTCTCGCCCATGATCGCGATCGAGCCCTCCCAGTTCTTCGGGTAGGTGAGCACGTTCACCTCGATCACGCCGAGCGCGCCGCTCCGGAACTTCAGCACGGCCACGCCGGAGTCCTCGGCCTCGATGCGGCGTGCCTGCGTGGCGGTCCTGGCCATCACGCTCTCCACGGGGCCGACCAGCCACTGCACCAGGTCCACGTAGTGCGACGCCTGGTTCATGAACGCGCCGCCATCGAACTCCCACGTGCCGCGCCACGGCTCGGCATCGTAGTAGTCCTGGGGCCGCTGCCAGCGCACCGTCGCGTTCGCCAGGTAGATGCGGCCGAAGCGGCCCTTGTCCACGGCGCGCTTGAGCAGCTGGATGGCGGGGTTCAGCCGGTTCTGCTTCACCACGAAGAGCTGCACGCCTGCCTCGTCGCACGCCTGCACCAGCGCATCGGCGCCGGCGAGCGAGATCGCCATCGGCTTCTCGGTCAGCACATGCTTTCCAGCCTTCGCCACCGCGATCCCGTGCTGCGGGTGCATGCCGCTCGGCGTGCAGATGGCGACGAGGTCCACCGCGACGCCGGCCAGCATCGCATCGAGGGACTCGAAGGCCGGAACGCCGTACTGGTCACCGGCCGCGCGCGCGCGCGCGCCGTCGCTGTCGCAGACGGCCACGAGCTCCAGCTCGTCAACCTTGGCGATCGCCTCGAAGTGGTTGCGGCTGATGCGGCCGCATCCCACCACGGCGATGCGAAATACCCTGGCGGAGGCCGTTGGCTCGTTCATGCGAATCGATGAGGGCGGGCGTCAGCCGGACACGGGGCGGATGCCCTCGCCGTGGCGCTCGTAGGTGGTACCACAGGACGCGCAGGTCCCCACTCCCGTATCGGGAAGGCGCTCGCCGCACTGGCACATCCAGCCGATGCGCCGCGCCGGCACGCCGACCATCAGCGCATACGCCGGCACGTCCTTCGAGATCACGGCGCCCGCGCCGATGAAGGAATACTCACCGAGCGTGGTCCCGCAGACGATCGTCGCGTTCGCGCCGATGGACGAGCCTCGCTTGACCAGGGTGCGCATGTACTCGTGCTTGCGCGACACGTGGCTGCGCGGGTTGATCACGTTCGTGAACACCATCGAGGGCCCGCAGAACACGTCCGACTCGAGCTCCACGCCCTCGTACACGGACACGTTGTTCTGGACCTTCACGTTGTCGCCGATGCGCGTGCCGCCCATCACGACCACGTTCTGCCCGAGCGAGCAGCGCTCGCCGATGGTGGCGCCGCCGAGCACGTGGCAGAAGTGCCAGACGCGCGTGCCGGCGCCGATCACCGCGCCCTCGTCCACGTACGCGGACTCGTGCACCACGGCCGTGGGATCCACCTTCCCCGCCACGCGGCCCGTGCTCATGCTGGCACCACGATGTCCGCCTGCCACTCCTGCAGCGTCTTCACCGTGGCGCGGCGGCTCCTGAGCGAGAGGATGGCGTCGCTCGCCGCGCTCGCCGCGGACATGGTAGTGGTGTAGGGCACGTGATGACGGATCGCCGCCTGGCGCAGCACGTAGTCGTCCCACTGCGCGTGCTTGCCGAGGGGCGTGTTGATCAGCAGCTGTACGTCCCCGTTCACGATCAGGTCGTGACAGTTGGGCCGCCCCTCGTGCACCTTGAACACCGAGCTCGCGGGGATGCCGCGTGCCTTGAGGAAGCGCGACGTGCCGCTGGTGGCCACCACCTCGAACCCCATCTCGTGGAAGCGCCGCGCGATGGGCGTCACCGTGGCCTTGTCGTGGTCGTTCACCGTGATGAGGATCCGGCCTTCCAGCGGCAGCCCGTTCGACGCCGAGAGCTGCGCCTTGGCGAAGCTCGCGCCGAAGCTGTCGGAGATCCCCATCACCTCGCCCGTGCTGCGCATCTCGGGGCCCAGCACGGGGTCCGTTCCCTGGAACTTGCTGAAGGGGAACACCGCTTCCTTCACGCAGACGTACGGCGGCACGATCTCCTCCGTGAAGCCGATGTCCACCAGGGTCTCACCCATCATGACGCGCGCGGCCAGGGAGGCCAGCGGCACGCCGATCGCCTTCGACACGAACGGGATGGTGCGGCTGGCGCGCGGGTTCACCTCGAGCACGTACACCACGCCATCCTTGATGGCGTATTGCACGTTGATCAGCCCCACGACCTTGAGCGCCTTCGCGAGCGCGACGGTCTGCTCGCGCATCGCCTGCAAGTCCTTCTCGCCGATGAGGTAGGGCGGCAGCACGCAGGCCGAGTCGCCGGAGTGGATGCCGGCGTCCTCGATGTGCTGCATCACGCCACCGATCACCACCGTGCCCGCGGAGTCGGCGATGGCGTCGACGTCCACCTCGAATGCGTCCTCCAGGAAGCGGTCGATCAGCACCGGCTTCTCCTCCGACACACGCGCGGCGGTCGCGAAGTATCCGTCGAGCGACTCCGGGTCGTAGCAGATCTGCATCGCGCGCCCGCCGAGCACGTAGCTGGGGCGCACCAGCACGGGGTAGCCGATGCGCTCCGCGGCCTCCAGGGCCTCGGCCACGCTCGTGGCAGTGCCGTTCGGCGGCTGCTGCAATCCCAGCTCGCGCGCGATCTTGTCGAAGCGGCGCCGGTCCTCGGCGATGTCGATGGAATCGGGGCTGGTGCCGAGGATCCGCACGCCGGCCGCTTCGAGCGCGCGCGTGAGCTTGAGCGGGGTCTGGCCCCCGAGCTGCACGATCACGCCTTCCGGCTTCTCGCGATCCACGATCTCCAGCACGTCCTCGAGCGTGAGCGGCTCGAAGTAGAGCTTGTCGGAGGTGTCGTAGTCGGTGGAGACCGTCTCGGGATTCGAGTTGACCATGATGGCCTCGTATCCCTGCTCGCGCAGCGCCATCACGGCACGCACGCAGCAGTAGTCGAACTCGACGCCCTGCCCGATGCGATTCGGCCCGCTGCCGAGGATCACCACCGACCTGCGACCCGAGCGCGGTCCCTCGCTCTCCTCGTCGTAGCTGCTGTACAGGTACGGGGTCTCCGAGGGAAATTCGCCCGCACAGGTGTCCACCATCTTGTACGACGGCCGGATGTCGAGCGCCCAGCGCCGCTCGCGCACGTCGGCCTCGGTCTCGTCGCGCAGGTCGGCCAGCTGCCTGTCGGAGAAGCCCATGCGCTTCATGCGGCGCAGCGCGCGCGCGTCCGTGCTCTCGCGCGTGGCGTAGGCACGCTCGGCATCCACGAGCTCCTGCATCTGCCCCAGGAACCAGGGGTCGATGGCGGAGAGCTCGTGGACCTCGGCGATCGAGAGTCCGCGCTCGAGCGCGCGCTTCACCTGGTAGATGCGCTCCGGCGTGGGCTGGCGCAGCGCGCCGCGCAGCGCTTCCACCGAATCATCCGGGAGTCGGTCGTCGAGCGGGCGCGATCCCACGGTCCAGCCGCTGCGGCCATTCTCGAGCGCGCGCAGCCCCTTCTGGAACGCCTCCTTGAAGGTGCGCCCGATCGCCATCGCCTCGCCCACGCTCTTCATCTGCGTGGTGAGCCGCGGGTCCGCATTGGGGAACTTCTCGAACGCGAAGCGCGGGATCTTCACCACCACGTAGTCGAGCACCGGCTCGAACGACGCGGGCGTGGTCTTCGTGATGTCGTTCGGGATCTCGTCCAGGCGATAGCCCACGGCGAGCTTCGCGCCGATGCGGGCGATCGGGAACCCGGTGGCCTTCGACGCGAGCGCCGAGGAGCGCGACACGCGCGGGTTCATCTCGATCACGAGCATCTCGCCGTCGAGCGGGTTCACGGCGAACTGGATGTTGCAGCCCCCCGCCTCCACGCCCACCTCGCGGATGATCGCGACGGCCGCGTCCCGCATGTCCTGGTATTCCCGATCGGTGAGCGTCATCGCCGGCGCCACCGTGATCGAGTCGCCCGTGTGCACGCCCATGGGGTCGAGGTTCTAGATCGAGCAGACGATCACCACGTTGTCCTCGTGGTCGCGCATCAGCTCGAGCTCGAACTCCTTCCACCCGATCAGGCTGCGCTCGATCAGGATCTGGCTGGTGGGCGACTCCGAGAGCCCGCGACGCACGATGTCCTCGAACTCCTCGCGATTGTACGCGATGCCGCCGCCCGTGCCGCCGAGCGTGAAGCTGGGGCGGATGATCGCCGGGAAGCCGGTGGTCTCGAGGATCTCGGACGCCTGGTCGAGCGTGTTCGCGATGCCGCCGCGCGCGACCGCGAGCCCGATGCGGTCCATGGCCTCGCCGAACTGCTTGCGGTCCTCCGCCACGTTGATCGCGCGCTCCTTGGCGCCGATCAGCTCCACGCCGTGCTTCGCGAGCACGCCGCGCTCGGACAGCGCCATCGCGACGTTGAGCGCCGTCTGCCCGCCCCTCGTCGGCAGCAGCGCGTCGGGCTTCTCGCGCTCGATGATCAGCTCCACGTACTCGGGCGTCACCGGCTCGATGTAGGTGCGGTCGGCGATCTCCGCGTCGGTCATGATCGTCGCGGGGTTGGAGTTCACGAGGATCACATGATACCCCTCCTCGCGCAGCGCCTTCGCGGCCTGCGTGCCGGAATAGTCGAACTCCGCGCCCTGGCCGATGACGATCGGCCCCGAGCCGATGACCAGGATGCGGTGGATGTCAGTGCGTCGCGGCATGAATCAGGTCGTCGATGATGTCGTCGCGCGTGCGGCGCGGCGTCCAGCCGGTGGCGGCGTGCAACTTGGCGGCGCTGCCCACGAGCGCGTGGACTTCCACCGCGCGCACGAGGTCCGGATGCATGACAATTTCGGCGTCCACGCCGACGCGCTGCAAGACGCGCTCGGTCAGTTCCCGCACCGAGGTGCCCACGCCACTGCAGACGTTGTAGGCCTCTCCCGGCGTGCCCTGCTCGAGCAGGCCCAGGTAGGCGTCCACCACGTCCGCCACATGAAGGTAGTCGCGGATCGTGTCGCCGTTGCCGATGCGCAACCGCGGGTGCTTCTCGCCCCGGAGCGCCAGCGCCCGCGTCACGAGCGCGGGAGCGAGGAAGTGCTGGTCGTGGCCCTTGCCCGAGTGGTTGAAGGAGCGCGTGCAGATCACCCGGACGCCCTCGCCGCGCCACGCCTGCAGCGCCGCCACCTCCTGGGCGGCCTTGGAGGCCGCATAGACCGTGAGTGGGCGCTGCTCGTGGCGCTCCGTGAGCGGCAGGTCGGCGTCCGGGTGCGCGCCGTACTGCTCGGCGCTGCCCACCACGAGCACCACCGGATCGATGGTGCCGGCGTGACGGAGCCGGGAGACCTCGGCCAGCAGGTGCGCGGCGCCGCCCACGTTCACGTCGAAGGCCTTCGCCGGCGATTCCGCCGCGGCCGGCACGAAGCTGATGCCGGCCAGGTGGACGATGGCATCGGGGCGGCTCTCCTCCACCGCGGCTCGAACGTCGGACACGCGCGTGACGTCGGCGCTGTGCCAGCGCACCGCGGCGTGCTGCCCGGCGCTGAGGATGAACCCTGCCGACGGCGCGACGAGGCCCGCCGAGTGTACTTCCCATCCCCGCTCGACCAGCGCGGCGGCCATCCATTGGCCCACGAAACCGCCCCCGCCCGTGAGGAGCGCTCGCCTGCCCTGCCCGCCGGCCGCCCCGCGATTCGCGGCGGTCACTGCCGAGCGGAATGCCGTTCGAGGTCGGCCTGCACCATCATCTTCACGAGCTCGTGAAAGTGCACGCGCGGCTCCCAGCCGAGCTCCGTGCGCACCTTGCCCGGGTCCGCCACCAGCAGGTCCACTTCCGCGGGACGGAAGAACTTCGGGTCCTGCTTCACGTAGTCGTTGTAGTCGAGGTCCACCGCGCCGAACGCCGCCTCGCAGAGCTGGCGCACGGACCAGGTCTCGCCCGTTCCCACCACGTAGTCCGTGGGCTCGTCGCGCTGCAGCATGCGCCACATGGCGTCCACGTAGTCGCCGGCGAAGCCCCAGTCGCGACGCGACTCGAGGTTGCCCAGTCGCAGCTCGTCGGACTTGCCGAGCTTGATGCGCGCCACCGCGTCGGTGACCTTGCGCGTGACGAACTCGAGTCCGCGGCGCGGGCTCTCGTGGTTGAACAGGATGCCGGACACGGCGTAGAGCCCGAAGCTCTCGCGATAGTTCACGGTGATCCAGTGGCCGTAGACCTTGGCGACGCCGTAGGGGGAGCGCGGGTAATAGGGCGTGCTCTCGCGCTGGGGCGTCTCGACCACCTGCCCGAACATCTCGCTCGAGCTGGCCTGGTAGAAGCGCGCGCGCGGCGCGGCCTTGCGCATCGCCTCGAGCATGCGCGTCACGCCGAGGGCGGTGAACTCGCCGGTGAGCACGGGTTGCGTCCAGCTGGTGGCGACGAAGCTCTGCGCGGCGAGGTTGTAGATCTCGTCGGGCTTGCACTCGTCCATGACTTCGGTGAGCGAGGTCTGGTCGAGCAGGTCGGCGCTGAGGAGCTCGACCTTGTCCACCAGGTGCGCGATCCGCTCGTAGGGCGTGGTGGAGCTGCGGCGGACGATGCCGACGACTCGATACCCCTTGTCGAGCAGGAGTTCGGCGAGGTAGGAACCGTCCTGGCCGGTGATGCCGGTAATGAGTGCGGTAGGCATGGGAGCTGTGTTAGAAAAAAGGGAGCCCCATCGGAGCTCCCTCTTTCGTGACGGCGGCAGGAGCGACCGTCACGCCACCTGGACGCCGCGCGGTGCGCGGGTGACCTTGCCCGCGCTGAGGCAGCGCGTGCAGACCTTCACCTTCTCGATCTTGCCGTTGAGCACGATGCGGGCGACCTGGAGGTTCGGCTTGAAGTGGCGACGCGTCTTGTTGTTCGCGTGCGACACGTTGTTGCCGTAGGCGACGCCCTTGTCGCAGCTGAAGCAGCGGTTTCTCTGGATGGCCATGGTGAATTACTCCTGGACCAGCTCGATGCGTGCCATCTCGGCGCCGTCACCCTTGCGGTGGCCGGTCTTGAGGATGCGCGTGTAGCCGCCGGCGCGCGTGGCGAACATGGGGCCGATCTCCTGGAAGAGACGGTCCGCAGCCTCACGCTTGTGGATGTGGCGGATGGCGAGGCGGCGCGCGTGGAGCGTGCCGGACTTGGCCTTGGTGATGAGCTTCTCGACGAAGGGCCGGAGCTCCTTCGCCTTGGCTTCGGTGGTCTCGATGGCGCCGCTCTCGATGAGCGACGTGGCGAGGTTGCGCATGAGGGCGAGCTTCTGCTCGCTGGTGCGCCGAAGCTGGCGGCCTGCCTTACGGTGACGCATGGTCTACTCCTCTTCGTCGTCTGGCGCGGCGGCGGCAGCCCGGCTCGGCGGCGTGCCCCAATCGAGCACGCGCACGCCCTCACCGGTCTCTTCGACCCGCATGCCGAAGTTCAGTCCTTCCCGCTCGAGGAGATCGGCGATCTCCTGGAGCGACTTCTTGCCGAAGTTCTTGACCTGCAGGATCTGGCTTTCCGTCTGCCGCACGAGGTCGCCCAGGGTGCGGATGCTGGAATTCTTGAGCGAGTTCACCGAGCGGACGGACAGCTCGAGGTCGTCGATCGGCGTGCGGAACAGCTGCGCGAGGCGCGCGCCGTCACCGGTGCCCGCTTCGCCGCCCATGGAGAGCGGAGCGGAGCTGTGCGAGCCGAACTCGACGAAGTACTGGAAGTGCGTCTGCGCGAGGGCGGCGGCGTACGAGACGGCCTCCTCGGGCGAAATGGTGCCGTTCGTCTCGACGGTGAGGACGAGGCGATCGTAGTCGGTGCGCTGGCCCACGCGGGTCTCGGCGACCGAGAAGTTGGCGCGGCGGACCGGGTTGTAGATCGAGTCGATGCGGACGAGGTCGACGGGCAGGCCGCGATCGACCGGGTGCGAGTCGGACTCGACGTAGCCGCGTCCCTTGTTCACGTACAGGTCGACGTTGAGGTCGCGGTCGTCCTGCAGGGTGAAGAGGTGATGCGACGGGTGCACGATCGTCACGCCGGGCTGCGGCACGATGTCGGCGGCGGTCACGGGACCGGCCTCGCTCTTGGAGATCCGGAGGACGGCGTCTTCCTGGCCTTCATCGAGGGCGAGGGTGAGCGTCTTCAGGTTGCCGATGATCTGGTGCACGTCTTCCACGACGCCGCCGATGGTCTGGTGCTCGTGCACCACGCCGTCGATGCGGAATGCCCACACGGCCGACCCACGCAGGGACGACAGGAGCATGCGGCGCATGGCGTTGCCGAGCGTGTGCCCGAAGCCGCGCTCGAGCGGCTGGAGCCGGAACTCGGCGATGTTCGGATTGTCATCGCGCTTGGTCGCTTCGACCAGCTGCGGGCGGACGAGTCCGCGAAGATCGATCGTATTGGCCATTGAGTCTCTTTCGATTCAGGACGCCTCACCCCGCCCCTGATGCGCGGTGAGCACGTAACGGATATCAGGGATCCGGAACTACGGGAGCTGAGGAGCACGGGCGCTGGGGGGCTGGGGACTTCTCCTCCCATTCGTCAACGAAGGACCTGCATTTGAAGGCAGATCCTTCGCTCTTCCTGCATCACTGCGTCACTGCAACACTGCCTTACTTGCTATAGAGTTCCACCACCAGCTGTTCCTGCGCGGCGATCGGGATCGAGGCGCGCTGGGGGCGCTCGAGCATCCGGCCGCTGAAGGTCTCACGGTCCACGGCGAGCCACGACAGCGAGGCGCCGCGGGACGACTGGTCCATGGCGGCCTGCACGCTGACCTGCTCGCGCGACTTCATGCGCACGCGCATTTCCTCGCCCGGCTGCACGAGGTAGCTCGGGATGTCGACCGACTTCGCATTCACCTCGACGTGACGGTGGCGGATGAGCTGGCGCGCCGCCTTGCGGCTGGCGGCGAAGCCCATGCGATAGACGAGGTTGTCGAGGCGGCTTTCGAGGGCGGCGAGCAGGTTGTGTCCCGTGATCCCCGGCAGCGACGACACGCGCTCGAAGGTGTTCCGGAACTGCACTTCGCTCACGCCATAGATGCGCTTGATCTTCTGCTTCTCACGGAGCTGCTTCGCGTACTCGGACGCCTTGCGGCGGCGCGCCTGCGACTGGCCATGCTGGCCCGGCGCATACGGACGACGCTCGACGGGGCACTTCTCCGTGAAGCACTTGGTTCCCTTGAGGAACAGCTTGGTTCCTTCACGCCGGCACTGCTTGCAGCTCGGCCCGGTATAGCGACCCATGACTAGACTCTCCGACGCTTGGGGGGACGGCAGCCGTTGTGCGGAATCGGCGTCACGTCCTTGATCGACTTGACCTGCAGGCCGGCGGACGCGAGGGCCTGGATGGCCGATTCACGTCCCGAGCCGGGACCCTGCACGCGCACGTGCACGCGCTTCACACCGAGGCTCAGTGCCTCGCGACCAGCCTGCTCGGCCGCGACGGTCGCCGCGAACGGGGTGCTCTTCTTGGAGCCCTTGAAGCCGGCCTTGCCGCTCGATCCCCACGACACGGTGTTCCCGTGCATGTCGGTGATCGTGATCATCGTGTTGTTGAAGGTCGCGTTGACGTGTGCCACGCCCTCGGCCTCCACAACGCGCTTCGCCTTCTTTCCAGTCGCCATAACGTTACTTGGTTACCTTCTTCTTGCCGGCAATGGCGCGGCGCGGACCCTTCTTCGTGCGCGCATTCGTGTGCGTCCGCTGGCCGCGCACGGGGAGTCCCCGGCGGTGGCGGATGCCGCGATACGAGCCGATGTCCATGAGTCGCTTGATGTTCATCGCGACTTCCGTCCGGAGGGCACCCTCGACCTTGAGGTCGCGCTCGATGGCCTGACGGATCTTGTTGACGTCCGCTTCCGTGAGGTCGCGAATGCGGAGGTTGGCATCGATGCCGGTCGACTCGACCAGCTTCTTGGCGCTGTGGCGCCCGATACCGAAGATGTACGTCAGACCGATCTCGACCTTCTTGTCACGAGGGAGATCGACGCCAGCAATTCGGGCCATTATCTCAGCCCTGCCGCTGCTTATGCTTGGGATTGCGCTTGCAGATGATCCGCGTCACACCCTGACGCTTGATCACCTTGCAATGCTCGCAAATCGGCTTCACGCTGCTGCGAACTTTCACGAGGGAGCTCCGAAAACGCGAAAAACGAACGTAACAAAAGACTGACCCCTTTTAGGGCCAGACACCTATGATAGTGGGGCCGTCCAAGTATTGCAAGGGGATGGGGTTGCGCGGCGCGAGGCGCCGCGGGACGTTGGGCGTTGGCCCTTGGGCTTTGGCAACTTCGGCAGCCATCGACACCCCATCCCCGCCTAACTGCCGGCGAGTGATCCGGAAATCGCCTCGAGTGCTGACCTCGGGTCCCCTGCCCCCGTCACCGCCCGGCCCAGCACGATCCAGCGCGCGCCCGCCGCCTGCGCCGCCTCCGGCGTCACCACGCGCGCCTGGTCATGCGCCGCCTCACCCGCCGGCCGCACACCGGGCACGAGCGTGCCAAGCCGGTCGCCGTGCGCCGCTCGCACCGCCGCCGCCTCGTGGCCGCTGCACACCACGCCAGCCACCCCCGCCTCCGCCGCCAGCCCGGCAAGCCGCAGCACTTCCTGCTCGACGCTCACGCCCGCGCGACCCCACGCCTCCCCGAGCATCGCCGCATCCATGCTCGTGAGCACGGTGACCGCCAGCAGCTGCAGCTCACCCTGCCCCGCGCCTTCCTGCGCCGCCTCGAGCATCGCGCGGCCTCCACTCGCGTGCACCGTCACCAGGCTCGCGCCCATCGCCGCCGCACTGCGCACCCCGCCGCGCACCGTATTCGGGATGTCGTGGAACTTGAGGTCGAGGAACACGCGCGCGCCCTTCGTGCGCAGCCGCTCCACCACGCGCGGCCCCTCGGCGGTGAACAGCTCCATCCCCACCTTGTAGAAGTCGCACGCATCGCCAAGGCGCTCCACCATCGCGAACGCGCTCGCCGCGTCGCGCACGTCCAGCGCCACGATGGGAATCGCGCGCGAGGACGCACTCATGAGGGCCACTGCAGCGTGCCGCGCAGCTCCGAGAGGCGCGCGACGCCATGCGACGCGCACCACGCGTCGAGTTCCGACACCACGCGCTCCGGCTGCCGAGGGTCGCGCATCGCAGCGGTGCCCATCCCCACCAGGCTCGCGCCGGCGAGCACGTACTGCAATACGTCGCTCGCGGTCCGCACGCCACCCAGCCCGATGATCGGCACCGCGACGGCGCGGCTCACCTTCCATGTGGCGAGCACGCCCACCGGCAGGATCGCCGCGCCGCTCACGCCACCGTTCCCGTTGCCGATCGCCGGCATGCGGCGCTCGACATCGATCACCAATCCGGGAATCGTGTTCACCAGCGTGAGGCCATCAGCGCCCGCATCGACCGCGACGCGCGCGATGTGCGCGATGTCCTGCAGCACCGGTGAGAGCTTCACGAACAGCGGACGCTTCGTCTCGGCGCGAGCCTGCTGCACCACGCTCGCGACCGCCGCCGGCTCCGCGCCGAATTCCAGCCCGCCATGACTCGTGTTCGGGCAGCTGAGGTTCAGCTCATAGCCATCGATCGCCTCGGCTGCACCAACCGCGCCCTCGAGGCCGGCGATCACGCGCGCATACTCGTCCTCCGCGAAGCCCACGATGTTCCAGAGCTTGCGCGTCCCGCGCGCGTTGCCCGCGAGCCACGGCAGGTGCTCCCGCTGCACGCGCGCGAGCCCGGGATTGGCGAGCCCCACCGCGTTGATCATCCCCCCCTCGAACTCGGCGACGCGAGGCGCGGAATTCCCGTCGCGCTGCTCGAGGCTCACGGCCTTGGTCACCAGGCCGCCGAGCGCATCGAGCGACATCACGCCCGAGAGCTCGTGACCATAGCCCGCCGTTCCCGCGGCGAGCACGATCGGATTCCGGAAGTCGAGCCCCGCTGCGCTGACGGCGAGTCGACTGCCGCCCGGGCTCATCAGCGTCCGCCGCCCGGCGACGCGGTGGTCACGCGGCGCGTGTAGCGCTGCAGGTAGCCGACGGTCGCGTCGGCAATCGACTCGGCCATGGCGCGCTGCTTGTCGTCATCGGAGATGTAGGCCGCCTCGGCGGGGTTGGTGCCGAAGCCGATCTCCACGAGCACCGAGGGCATGAACGCCGTGACAAGGACGCGAAAGCCCGCCTGCTTCACACCGCGGCTCGGGCCGGGATGCATCGCGCCGAGGCTGCGCTGCACCAGCTCGGCGAGTTCGCTCGACTCGCGCAGGTGCTCGTTCTGCTTCATGTCCGCCAGGATGAAGCTGAGCGGATCGTCGCGGTCGGTCCTCGGCCCGCTCTCGAACTTCACCGACTCGTTTTCCATGTGCTCCACGCGCCGCGCGTCTTCCGTCTTCGCGTCGGCCAGGAAGTACGTCTCGAAGCCGCGCGCGCCGCCCGGATCCTTCCAGCCGGGATTCGCGGCGTTCACGTGGATCGAGATGAACACGTCGCCACTCGCCTGGTTGGCGATGCGGCCCCGATCGGAGAGCGCGATGAGCGTGTCGGTGGTGCGCGTGTACACCACGTCGATGCCACGACGCTCGAGCGCCGCGCCCAGCTTCCTCGCCATTTGAAGGGTGATGTCCTTCTCGAAGATGCGCGGCCCGCCGCCAATGGGACCGTGCATCCCGTTGTCGGGTCCACCATGCCCGGCGTCGACGACCACCACGGGGCGCCCGCTGCGCGAGCGATTGCTCGACACTGGCGCGCGCGAGTCCGACACGGTGCGCACGGCGGCCGCGTCGCGGGTTCGCGCGGGCAGCGCGGGCGCCTGTCGCGCCGGCATGGCGAAGGCGATCAGGGTGCGATGCCCGGCATCCCAGCGCAGGTTGCCCGCCGCGGCCGGCAATACCTCGGCGAGCAGTTGCAGCGGAACCCAGAGCTTGCCGTCACGCACGCGCGGTGCGGCGACCAGCTGCTGCGGGATGCCGGCGATCGTGACCACGGCGCGCCCCGGCTCCACGTCCAGCTTCACGGTGCGCACCATGAGCGTCCAGTGCCCATCCTGCTCGCGCTTCACCGTGAGGTCGAGCAGCGACGCGGCGAGGTCGGCGCGCACCAGCGGGCCCTCCGCCGTGGGCAGCGTGGCCAGGGTGACGTGGCGGTCCATGCGCTTCACCGTCACGGACGTCGAGTCCGTGACGGGCGCGGCGGCCGCCACCTGCAGTGCGAGCAGCAGCGCGATCATCGCGCGCGAAAGACGCGCGCGATCTCGCGATCGGCGTCGCGCGCCTTCTCGTCCTCGCGCTTGTCGTGCTGCTTCTTTCCCTTGCCGAGCGCCAGCGCCACCTTGGCCTTCCCATTCTTGAAGTAGAGCTCCAGCGGGATGAGCGTGAGACCCTCACGCTCCACCGACCCAATGAGACGACGGATTTCCCTGCGGTGGAGCAACAGCTTGCGGGTCCGGGTCGGCTCGTGGTTGTTGTAGCTCCCCTGCTCGTAGGGCGAGATGTGGAGGTTCAGGAGGTACACCTCCCCGTCGCGAACGGTGCCGTACGCGTCGGAGATGTTCGCCTTGCCCTCGCGCAGCGACTTCACCTCGGTGCCGGAGAGGACGATGCCCGTCTCCCAGCTCTCGAGGATGTGATAGTCGTGCCTCGCCCGCCTGTTCTTGGCGATCGTTTCGATCTTCGGGGCCCCGCTTTCATCCTTGGCCATTCTGGGCGCAAGTTAGGCGGTCCGCGGCAGGCCGGGCAATGCGCGAACTCGTGCTGCCGCGTTGACTTAGGGGGTGCCACGGGGTAGCTTACTCAGCTCGCCCGGGTGGTGAAATTGGTATACACGCAGCATTCAGGATGCTGTAGGCGCAAGTCTGTGCGGGTTCGAGTCCCGCCCCGGGCACTGAAAACCCCGCCATCTCCGGATGGCGGGGTTTTTTTGGCTCGCGACCCTTGGGGAAGCATCGGGTGCCTAGCAGATCCTAACAGGAAAACCTTTAGCCGCGGACGAGCGGGGGCGGGCGGGG
>JAQBPX010000034.1 GCA_028287305.1 Gemmatimonadota bacterium | reverse complement strand
GGGATGATCTGGTTGTACTGGCGATACTCGCCGATCTTCTCGAACCCGCAGTGCAGGTAGCCGATGTGCGGAATGCAGCGCACCACCGTCTCGCCGTCGAGCTCGAGCACCAAGCGGAGCACGCCGTGCGTGGCGGGATGCTGCGGCCCGAGGTTGATGAGCATGTGCTCACCGGCCAGGTCGGGCTCGATCGACTGCGGCTCGCTCACCGCGACGGGGGCGCCCGACTCGTCGACGACGAGCGGCACCCGCTGCGGCCTTCCCTGCGAATCCAGTCCCGTCGTGGAAAGCTCGACCTCGACGGTTCGCTTCGTGGTTGCCATTCGGGGTTACTCTCCGGTGCGCTCGCCCGACTTCACTCGGGCGCGCATGTCGGCGGGCAGCTCGTCGAAGGCGTCGACGATCGAGAGCTCTTCCATGGAGTAGCGGGCTTCCGGGTTGGCGGCGAGCGCCTGGCGGAGCTGCTCGGAGCGGCTGAAGCGGCCACGCAGCGGGAAGTCCTTTCGCAGCGGGTACCCCTCGCGGTACTGCTCCCACATCAGGATGCGGCGCAGGTCGGGGTGACCGCTGAAGGTGATGCCGAACATGTCGAAGCACTCGCGCTCGAGCCAGTCGGCCGCCTTGTAGACGTCCCACACGCTCGGCACCTCGAGTGCGGCGCCCGGCGCCAGCTCCACCTTGATGCGGAGGAACCGCCGGAACGGGAGCGAGCGAAGGTGCCAGACCACCTGCAGCGGCTGCTCGCCGTCGCGGTACTCCACGGCGGTGACGTCGGACAGGTAGTTGTACTGTTGCTCCGCATCGGTCGCGAGCCAGGCGATGATGTCGTGCACGCGCGAGACCTGCACGTACACCGTGGTCTCGTTCCAGACGACATCCACGCGCTGGATGGCGCCGGCGAACTGCGCGCGCAGCGCGGCCGCCGAGGGATTCTCGGGTCCGCCCCGATGCGGCACGTTGCGCGGAGATGCCGGCGCGTCGCCCGAGGCAGCGCTGCCGGCGAGCACGGGCGTGAAGGGAGCGGTCACAGGCCGGAGCGCGTCTGGTGAACGGCGTTGCCGAACGGCTCCGACAGCTCGTCGATGGCCGTGGGCGGGATGTACAGCTGGCTCTTGGGGTCGGGCTCCATCTCGTC
The DNA here is from genome assembly GCA_028287305.1 of Gemmatimonadota bacterium. Classification (GTDB taxonomy): domain Bacteria; phylum Gemmatimonadota; class Gemmatimonadetes; order Gemmatimonadales; family Gemmatimonadaceae; genus JAQBPX01. Next base: position 159,245 of record JAQBPX010000034.1, on the reverse strand, counting down.
GCGCAGCGAGGTGTCGGCGGCGCGCTCGTTCTTGATCTTCTTCTGGAGCATCATGATGCCGTACATGAGGCCCTCGGGGCGCGGCGGGCAGCCGGGGACGTAGACGTCCACGGGGATGATCGTGTCGATCCCCTGCACCACGGCATAGTTGTCGAACATGCCGCCGGTGGAGGCGCAGGCGCCCATCGAGATCACCCACTTGGGCTGCATCATCTGCTGGTAGATGCGGCGGATCACCGGCGCGAGCTTGAAGGGGACGCGGCCCGCGCAGATCAGCACGTCGGCCTGGCGCGGCGAGAAGCTCATGCGCTCCATGCCGAATCGCGCGAGGTCGAACTTGCTCGCGGCGCTCGCCATGAACTCGATGGCGCAGCACGCGGTGCCGAAGGGCATCGGCCAGAGGGAGTTCGCGCGTGACCAGTTCACCAGGAAGTCGAGCCTGGTGGTCATGAAGCTTTCCTGGCTCCCCGGGTTGTACGAGACGACGTCGTCGCCCGGCCGTGGGGTCAATCCCATTGCAGCGCTCCCTTCTTCCAGACGTATGCGAAGCCCACGAGCAGGATGCCGATGAACACCAGCATCTCGGCCAGCCCGAAGAACGAGGTGTTGCCCGCGGGACAGATGTTGCCGGCGAGGGGCACCGCGCAGCTCAGCTGGCGGAACTGCGCGCCCCACGGGATCATGAAGACCGTCTCGATGTCGAAGATGATGAACAGCACCGCCACCATGTAGAACTTCACGGAAAAGCGCTCGCGCGCATCCCCGAGGGCGGGGATTCCCGACTCGTATGGCGTCTGCTTCACTGCCGTCGGTCGCGGCCGGAGCGTGAGGTGGGAGAGGCCAAGCATCATCACGGCGTTCATGACGACGAAACCGAGCAGGAGCAGGACCGGCAAGTACGTACGTTCCATGGGTCTCCGACTTCGTGAAATCTTTCACTAAGTAGGGCGAAACTTACCCCGTGCCCGCGCGGAGTGTCAACGGCGCGCACGTGCTTGTCGTGGCGTGATTTGCGCCGGTGGAATTACATTCCCGCCGGTCATTCCCGCCTGCGCAAATTCCGCCCGTTCCTCCCTCCTCGGAGCGCCCCGCATGAGCATCATGTCCGACCGCTGGATCACCCGGATGGCCCGCGACCATGGCATGATCACGCCCTTCGAGGACCGCCAGGTGCGCCAGGGCGTCATCTCCTACGGCGTGAGCTCGTACGGCTACGACATGCGCGTCTCCAACGAGTACAAGATCTTCACGAACGTGCTCAGCTCGATCGTGGATCCCAAGAACTTCGACCCGAAGTCCTTCGTCGAGTTCGAAGGCGACGTCTGCATCGTACCGCCGAACTCATTCGCCCTCGCCCGGTCGGTGGAGTTCTTCCGCATCCCCCGCAACGTGCTCACCGTCACGGTCGGAAAGAGCACCTACGCCCGGTGCGGCATCATCACCAACGTCACGCCCTTCGAGCCCGAGTGGGAGGGGTTCGTGACGCTCGAAATCTCCAACACCACCCCGCTCCCGGCCAAGATCTACTCCCACGAGGGCATCGCCCAGGTGCTGTTCTTCGAGGGGAACGAGGAGCCCGAGGTCTCGTACAAGGACAAGGCGGGCAAGTACCAGGGGCAGAGCGGTGTCACCCTGCCCCGCATCTAGCCATGAGCGACGCATTCATCGGGGGCATCCTCCACATCTTCCGCGAGATCTGCGAGGGGGGAAAGCCGGGCGAGCGCACCGCGATCATCGACCGGACCGAGGCGGACGGGACCGGGAACCACGGGTTGCTGGCCACCCTCGACCGGCTCTCGGCCGAGCAGGCGTCCAACCCGACGGCGCTCGGGCTTGGAGCGGCGGCGCACGCAGCGCACGCTGCGTACTACATGGAGGTCACCACCCTGTTCGCCCGGGGCGAGCACCCGAAGATGGACTGGCCCCGCAGCTTCGAGCCGCACACGGTCAGCGCGACGGAGTGGGCGGCGACCCGCCTCCGTCTTCGCGCCGCGTACGAGGACGTGCTGGCGCTGGTGGGCGAGACCCGCGCGTGGGACGAGCGCGCGGCCGGTGGCCTTGCGGGCAACCTGGCGCACGCCGCGTATCACCTCGGCGCCCTGCGACAGGTCGTGAAGCTGGCCTAGCCGGCCGGATCAGCCGGCCGGATCATCCAGCTGGCTCAGCCGGCGCCGGCCACGCTCCGCTCCTCGCGCTCCTTCACGGCGGCCACCAGGAAGTCGCGATTCATGCGCGAGATCACGTCGATCGAGATGTCCTTGGGACAGGCCTCCTGGCACTCACCGAACAGCGTGCAGCTGCCGAAGTGCTCGAGGTCCATCTGCGCGACCATCTTGAGCGCGCGGCGGTAGCGCTCCGGCTGCCCCTGCGGGAGCAGCCCGAGGTGCGTGATCTTGGCGCCGGTGAACAGCGATGCCGAGCCATTCGGGCACGCCGCCACGCAGGCGCCGCAACCGATGCAGGCCGCGGCGTCCATGGACTCGTCCGCATCCTGCTTCGCGATCGGGATCGCGTTGCCGTCCTGCGCCGCGCCGGTGGGCGCCGAGATGAAGCCGCCCGATGCGATGATGCGATCGAGCGCGCTGCGATTCACCACCAGGTCGCGCACCACGGGGAACGCGGTCGCGCGCCACGGCTCGATCCAGATCTCGTCGCCGTCCGAGAAGGAGCGCATGTGCAGCTGGCAGGTCGCGGTGCCCTTCGACGGGCCGTGCGCCACGCCGTTGATCATCATGCCGCACGCGCCGCAGATCCCCTCGCGACAGTCGTGGTCGAAGGCGATCGGCTCCTTGCCCTCGCGAATCAGCCGGTCGTTGACGACGTCCAGCATCTCGAGGAAGGACATGTGCTCGGTGATGTCGGGCGCGTCGTAGCGCACGAATTCGCCCGCCGACGCCGGACCGGGTTGCCGCCACACCTGCAGGGTGAGTCGCATTACTTGTAGCTCCGCGTGGCCAGCTTCACGTTCTCGTACTGCAGCTGTTCCTTGTTGAGCACCGGCGCCTTGCCGTCGCCCTTGTACTCCCAGGCGGCCACGTACGCGAAGTGCTCGTCGTCGCGCAGCGCCTCGCCATCGGGCGTCTCATGCTCCGTGCGGAAATGCCCGCCGCACGACTCCTCGCGATGCAGCGCGTCGAGGCACATCAGCTCCGCCAGTTCCATGAAGTCGGCGACGCGACCGGCCTGGTCCAGGTTCTGGTTGAAGTCGTCCCCCGAGCCGGGCACGCGGACGTCGCGCCAGAACTGCTCGCGCAGCGCCGGGATGCGCACGAGCGCCTCCTTCAACCCCTCGGCGTTGCGCGCCATGCCGCAGAACTCCCACATGATCTTGCCAAGCTCGCGGTGGAAGCTCGCCACCGTGCGCGTGCCGTTCACGCCGAGCAGTCGCTTGACGCGGCCACTCGCCACGGCGACCGCCTCGCGCACCTCGGGCGTGTTCTCGTCCACCGGCGGCAGCTTGGCCTGGGCCAGGTAGTCGCCGATCGTCAGCGGCACCACGAAGTAACCGTCCGCCAGTCCCTGCATCAGCGCGCTCGCACCGAGGCGGTTCGCGCCATGGTCGGAGAAGTTGGCCTCGCCGATCACGTGCAGCCCGGGGATGGTGCTCATCAGGTTGTAGTCCACCCAGAGCCCGCCCATGGTGTAGTGCACCGCGGGATAGATCCGCATCGGCGTCTCGTACGGATCCTCGTCGGTGATGCGGTCGTACATCTCGAACAGGTTGCCGTAGCGCTCGGCGATCTTCTCCTTGCCGAGGCGCTTGATGGCGGCGCCGAAGTCGAGGAACACGCCGCGCCCGCCTGGGCCCACGCCACGTCCCTCGTCGCAGACTTCCTTCGCGGCACGCGATGCAATGTCGCGCGGCGAGAGGTTGCCGAAGCTCGGGTACTTCCGCTCCAGGTAGTAGTCGCGCTCCTCCTCGGGGATCGCCTCGGGCGCGCGCTCGTCACCGGACTTCTTCGGCACCCACACGCGCCCGTCGTTGCGCAGCGACTCGGACATGAGCGTGAGCTTCGACTGGTAGTCGCCGGCGACCGGGATGCACGTGGGGTGGATCTGCGTGAAGCACGGGTTCGCGAACGCCGCGCCGCGCCGATACGCCTTCCAGATGGCGCTGCCGTTGCTCCCCTGCGCATTCGTGCTCAGGTAGAACACGTTGCCGTATCCACCCGTGCCGAGGATCACCGCATCGGCGAGGTGCGCCTCGATCCTGCCGCTCACGTGGTCGCGCACCACGATGCCGCGCGCCTGCCCGTCCACGATCACCAGGTCGAGCATCTCGGTGCGCGGGTACATCGTGACGCCGCCCTTCGCGATCTCCTTCTCGAGCGCCTGGTACGCGCCGAGCAGCAGCTGCTGGCCGGTCTGGCCGCGCGCATAGAAGGTGCGCGACACCTGCGCGCCGCCGAACGAGCGATTGTCGAGCAGGCCGCCGTACTCGCGCGCGAAGGGCACGCCCTGCGCCACGCACTGGTCGATGATGTTGCGGCTGATCTGCGCCAGGCGGTAGACGTTGCCCTCGCGCGCGCGGAAGTCGCCGCCCTTGATCGTGTCGTAGAACAGGCGGCGCACGCTGTCGCCGTCGTTCTTGTAGTTCTTGGCCGCGTTGATGCCGCCCTGCGCCGCGATCGAGTGCGCGCGGCGCGGCGAGTCCTGGTAGCAGAAGCACTTCACGTTGTAGCCGAGCTCCGACATGGTGGCCGCGGCGGAGCCGCCCGCCAGTCCGGAGCCGACCATGATCACCGTGAACTTCCGCTTGTTCGCGGGGTTCACGAGCTTCATGTCGAAGCGGTGGTTGTCCCACTTGTCGGCCAGCGGGCCGGCGGGGATTTTCGACTTGAGCTCCATGGCTACTTCACCAGCCCGACCACGACGCCGAGCGGAACGAGCGTGAATCCGAGCCACACGATCACCGCGACGGCGAGCGCCACCTGGCGGTGCAGCGGGTTCGGGGACGGCTTGGCGAAGCCCAGCGTGCGCACCGAGCTCCACGCGCCGTGGAAGAGGTGCAGCCCGAGGAAAGCCATCGCGACGATGTAGAAGAGCGCCACCCACCAGATGTGGAAGCTCGCGACGATGTTGCCGTACGTGTCGCGATGTCCCGCGGCATCCAGGCGCCCCGCCCACCCGGCCGGGTCGAACTTCTCCGCCGTGAAGTGCAGGATGTGCAGCACGATGAAGACGAGCAGCAGCACGCCGCCCCAGCGCATGGTGCGCGACGCGAGCGTGGACACCTGCGGCACCTTCCGGCCGTACGCCACCGGCCTGGCCGCCTTCGAGAGCCGCGTGAGCTGCCACGCCATGAGCACGTGCAGCAGCACCGCGCCGATGAGCACCACGCGCTGCGCCCACACCAGCTCATTGAGCGGGCCGTGCAGCATGGCGCCGTAGCTGTTGAGCTTGTCCGCGCCGATGAACACCTGGAGGTTGCCCACCATGTGCGCGAGGACGAAGCCGACGCCTATCAGCCCCGTGACCGCCATGATGACCTTCTTGCCGATCGTCGAGCGGTAGAGCGTGAGCACCCACCTCATGAGCGGCAGCCCCTAGAGCTTGATCGCGCGCATCGGCTCACGCACCGCTTCCGCGCTCTTCTCCAGCGCGGCGCGCTCGTCGGCCGACAGCGTCACCTCGATCACCTGCTCCATGCCCTTGCGACCCAGCTTCACCGGCACGCCGAGGAACAGCCCCGACATCCCGTACTCGCCCTCCAGCCAGGCGGCGCACGGCAGGATGCGCTTCTGGTCCTTCACGATCGCCTCGGCCATTTGCACGGCGCCCGCCGAGGGCGCGTAGTACGCCGAGCCGGTCTTGAGGTGCTTCACGATCTCGGCGCCGCCGTTCCGCGCGCGATCGACGATGGCGTCGAGCTTGTCCTTCGCCAGCAGCTGCGTGACGGGAATGCCGCTGACCGACGTATAGGAGATGAGCGGGACCATGGTGTCGCCGTGGCCGCCCAGCACCATTGCCTGGATGTCGCGCACCGAGACGTCCATGGCCTCGGCGAGGAACGCGCGATAGCGCGCGGTGTCGAGCACGCCGGCCATGCCGATCACGCGCTCGCGCGGGAAGCCCGTGACCTCCTTGGCCACGTAGCACATCACGTCGAGCGGGTTGGAGACCACGATGATGATCGCGTCGGGCGACGTCGCCTTCACCTGCTCCGACACCGACTTCACGATGCCCGCGTTGGTGTTCAGCAGGTCGTCACGCGACATCCCCGGCTTGCGGGCGATGCCGGCGGTGATGATGACGATGTCGGAGCCGGCCGTCTCCTCGTAGCCGTTCGTGCCGACGAGCCGCGAGTCGAAGCCCTCGATGGGGGCGGACTGCCACTGGTCGAGGCCCTTCCCCTGCGGAATGCCTTCGGCGACGTCGACCATGACGACGGTGCGTGCGAGCTCCTTCTCCGCGACGCGCTGGGCAGTCGTGGCGCCGACATTGCCGGCGCCGACGACGGTGATCTTGTTGACCATTGTCGGTTTTTTTGGCTGAACGAGGGTTGCGACTGCGACACCGTTAACCTAGACGGCGCGCCCCCGGCAATCAACGCTTCAGCCGCCCACCTGGGAGAGCGCGCGCAGCCCGCCCACCTGCATCTGCAGCAGGTCGTGCTCCCGGGGCTTCTCGGCCAGCGCCCGGCGAAAGTGCGGCTCGAGCGGCTCCCCCGCGCGGAGGGGACCGCGCAGGTCCACCTCGTGGTCGCCATACAGGCAGGTGCGCAGCCGGCCATCCGCCGTGAGGCGAACCCGGTTGCAGCTCCCACAGTAGGTGTGCGTCATCGGCGTGATCACGCCGATGGTGCCTGGCGCGCCGGCGTAGCGGAGGTAGCGCGCCGGGCCGTTGCCGCGCGGGCCCGTGCCGGCGGCGACATCGGCGAGCGGCGCCACGCGCGAGGCGCGTTCCAGCACTTCCTCGCTCGGCACCACGTGGTCCCACGTGAGCGACCGCAGCTCGCCCACCGGCATCAGCTCGATGAAGCGCACGTGCCAGGGATGATCGAGGGTGAGGCGCGCGAAGTCCTCCACCTCGTCGTCGTTGATGCCGCGCATCACCACCACGTTGAGCTTCACGGGGCCGAGCCCGGCGGCCTCCGCGGCCGCGGCCACGGTGCGCGTGTCGAAGCCGAGGTCGCGCCGAGCGATCTTCAGCACGCGCTCGGGGCGCAGGCTGTCCGCGCTGATGTTCACGCGATCGATCCCGGCTGCCTTGAGCGCCGCACCCATCTCGGGTAGCCGCGCGCCGTTCGTCGAGAGCGCGATGTCCTCGATGCCGGGGATCGCGCGCAGCAGCGACACGAGCGTGGTGAGCTGCGGGCGGATGGTGGGCTCCCCGCCGGTGATGCGCAGGCGTCGCAGGCCCAGCGGTGCGAGCTGCCGCACGAGCTCCGCGATCTCCTCGTACGAAAGAATGTCGGCCTTCGGCAGCCAGGGCAGCCCCTCCTGCGGCATGCAGTAGATGCAGCGGAAGTTGCAGCGGTCGGTGACGGAGATGCGGAGGTACTCGATGCTCCGGCCGAACTGGTCGCGCAGCGCGGGCGCGTTCATGGGGGGCGCGTTCATGGCGCCGTCGCGGCGCCGCGCGTGGGATCCACCCACTCGCGCGTACCGTCCGCGTAGTGCTCGCGCTTCCAGATGGGCACCAGTCGCTTGAGCTCCTCGATGATCCAGCGCGAGGCGTCGTACGCCGCGCCTCGATGCGGATGCGCCACGGCAATCACCACGCTCGCCTCGCCGAGCGCGAGCTCGCCCGTGCGATGCTCCACCACCACGTCGGGGGTGCCGAACCGCGCGCAGGCGTCACGCGCGATCAGCTCCAGCTGCCGCTCCGCCATGCCCGCGTACGCCTGATAATCGATTCCGCTCACCGCGCGTCCCTCGTTGGTCTCGCGAACCGTGCCTACGAAGAGTAGCGCCGCGCCATTGGCGTGTCGCTGCACCTCGGCCAGGATCGCCGCGGGGTCGAGCGGTCGCGTGACGAGCGCGGTGCGCATCAGCCGCCGGCCACCGGTGGGATGATCGCCACCTCGTCGCCGGCGCCGATGACCTGGCCCGGCTCGGCGTACTCATGGTTCAGCGCCACCATGGGATTGGCGGCCAGGCGGGCAGCCGAGGGGAGCTTGCGCACCTCGGCCAGCAGGTCGGCCACCGTGGCTCCGGCCGGGAGCTCGAGGTCCAGCCGCGGGGTGCCGAAGGCATCGGCATAGGAAGCGAAGAGGTGGACGCGGACCGTCATCTGTCGGAGAAGTGGGCGAAGTGCTTACGCCACAACGCAAAACGCCTCGGCGGAGCCGAGGCGCTTGCACCGGGCGGGTCACGCCGCGCTCGAGTCCTCGTCGTGATCGTCCTCGTCATGGTCGTCCAGCTCGTCGATGGAGATGTTGGCGACCATCGCCCGCAGTTCCTTGGAGGGCTTGAAGACGGGCACCGGGCGCGCGGAAACCTCGACAGGAGAACCAGTTCGGGGATTTCGCGCCATCCGCGTCTTGCGATGGCGAATCTTGAAGGTGCCGAACCCGCGCACCTCGATGTTCTTCTGCTCCTGGAGTGCTTCCTTGATCGAGTCAAGGAAAGCATCGACGACGCGCGCGCAGTCCTTCTTTGAGATCATCGGACCCGCGGTGCGGGAAATCGATGCCGTGACGCGCTCGACCAGGTCGGCTTTGGTCATGGAATGGCCTCGGGGGGTAGGCGTCCGCCAGCCTGGACGCACACCGAACTTAGCGCTGTTAAGTGTTGTGTGTCAAGAGTTTGGGACCTCTTGACACCCTAGCCTTTGCGCGTCCGGACGGTGGCGAGAAACTCCTCGAACAGGGGTCGCGCGTCGTGCGGTCCGGGGGCGGCTTCGGGGTGGTATTGCACCGAAAAGATCGGGAGGTCGCGATGCTTGAGCCCCTCCACGGTGCCGTCGTTGAGGTTCACGTGCGTGACCTCGAGCTCCGGTGCCCCGGGCACGCCGTCTTCGTCGCCCTTCACCGCAAACCCATGGTTCTGCGAGGTGATCAGCACGCGCCCGCTGCCGACCTCCTTCACCGGCTGATTACCGCCGCGATGCCCGTAGGACATCTTGATGGTCTCGCCACCGAAGGTCAGCCCCAGGATCTGGTGCCCGAGGCAGATGCCGAAGATCGGAACTCCTTGTGCCGCAATGGCTCGCACCGTCGCCGGAGCGTAGGTCACCGCCGCGGGATCGCCCGGGCCGTTCGACAGGAACACGCCATCGGGGGCCAGCGCGAGCGCATCCTCGGCCGACGTCTCCGCCGGCAGCACGGTGATCCGACAGCCGTTCTCGTCGAAGAGCCGCAGGATGTTGCGCTTGATGCCGTAATCGTAGGCGACGATGTGGTACGGCGCGTCGGGGTTGCCCCACGTGTAGCGCTCGCCCGTGGTCACGCGCGTGGCGAGGTCGAGCCCCTCCATCGAGGGGCACGCCTCGAGCGCGGCGATGGCCTCGGCGGAGGGCTCGTCGCCGAGCCCCATGACGCCCGTCATTGAGCCGATCGTCCTCAGGTGCTTGGTGAGGCGACGCGTGTCAACTTCCTCGAGGATCGGGATTTGTGCGTCGCTCAACCAGCTTCCGAGGTCGCCCTCGGCCCGCCAGTTCGAGTACGAGTTCGACAGCTCGCGCACGATCACGCCCGCGACCTGCGGGCGCGCCGACTCGGGATCGCTCGCGTTCACGCCGTAGTTGCCGATCATGGGCGCGGTCATCACCACGATCTGGCCGCGGTAGGAGGGATCGGTGAACACCTCCTGGTAGCCGCTCATGTTCGTGGTGAACACCACTTCCGCCACCGTGATGACGGGCGGCGTGCGGAAGACCCCGCGAAAAAGGGTTCCGTCCTCGAGGAGGAGGAACCCCGGATGGAGCTCGCGATCGGTCACCGAGGGTTCCTTACGGCTTCTTGGTCGCGGGAGCGGGCGTGACGGGCGCCGGAGTGGCCGGGGCCGGAGTGACGGGTGCGGCCTGCAGCGGCACCGCGTTCTGCGCGCCGGTCGGCACGGCCGGGGCGGATGCGGGCGGCGTGCTGAACGTCTGGTCGAGCACCGACTTCGGGGTGCGCGAGCGCGTGGACGCCATCGAGAGCAGGAAGGCGAGGAACAGGAAGATCCCGCCGCACCACCAGCTCGCCTTCGTCAGCAGGTTGCCCGCCTGGCGCGTGCCGAGCACGGCGTCGGCAGAGCTGCTCACGCCGCCGAAGGAGGCCGCGAGGCCACCGCCCTTCCCCGACTGCAGGAGGACCGCGGCGATCAGCACGAAGCTGTCGATGACGAGCAGGACGATCAGGAAGGAATACAGCATCGCGGAGAGCGGCGTGACGTGATGGACGTTCGTACGTAAGCCCTAAATATCACGACACTTAGCCCTGTTCGTCAAGTGGAGGCGATGGCGTTCCAGCTCTCGGGATCCAGGCTCGCGCCCCCCACCAGCAGCCCGCCCACCTCGAGCGCTGCCACCAGCGCCGCCGCGTTCTCGCGATTGACGCTGCCACCGTAGAGGATGGAGATGCCCGCAGCCCCGGGCCCGGCGAGCGCCAGCAGCTCCCGGCGGATCACCGTGTGCACGGCGGCCGCGTCGGCCGGCGTCGCAGTGCGGCCGGTGCCGATGGCCCACACCGGCTCGTAGGCGATGGCACACGAGAGGACCTGCTCGCGTGAAAGCGACGCCAACCCGGCACGAAGCTGCCGGAGCGATACCTGCTCGGTCTCTCCTGCTTCGCGCTGCTCCAGCGTTTCCCCCACGCAGAGGATCGGCACGAGTCCCTGCGCCGAGGCAAGCGCGCACTTCCTCGCGGTCGCCTCGTCGGTCTCGCCGAACACGTGGCGGCGCTCGGAGTGTCCAACGAGCACCACGCGCGCGCCGGCATCCGCCGCCATCGCCACCGACGTCTCGCCCGTGAACGCGCCCTTCGGTTCGCTGTAGACGTTCTGCGCGCCGAGAAGGATGTCGCGCCGGTCGCCGAGCGCGTCACGCACGGCGCTCATCGAGATCGCTGGAGGACAGAGCACCACGGTGCGATCCTCGCGCGGCGTGTAGCGCGCGAGGAAGGCGGCCACGAACGCGCGCGCCTCCGTGGGGCCGAGGTGCATCTTCCAGTTCGCCGCGAAGACCGGCCCCTTCATGCGCGATCGTCGAGCGCGGTGACGCCCGGCAGCTCGCGTCCCTCGAGGAACTCGAGCGAGGCGCCGCCACCTGTCGAGACATGGCTCATCGCTGTATCGAGCCCCATCTCGGTCACGGCCGCGGCAGAGTCGCCCCCGCCCACCACGGTGGTGCAGCCGTTCTTCGTGGCCTGCTCCATCCCGCGGGCCACCGCCTCGGTGCCCTCATGGAACGGCTTCGTCTCGAACACGCCCATCGGGCCGTTCCAGATCACGGTCTTCGCCGACTCGAGCAGCGCGCGGAACCTCGCCGCGCTCTCGGGCCCGATGTCGAACATCGCCTGGTCGGCGGGGATTGCGTCGCGCTGCACGTCGGTCGCGCTGCCCGGGTCGTCGAGCGACTTCGCGACGCGTGCGTCGCTCGGCAGCACCAGCTTGTCGCCGGCACGCGAGAGGAGCTGCTTCGCCATCTCGACGCGATCTTCCTCCACCAGCGACTTGCCCGTCTCGAGCCCCATGGCGCGAAAGAAGGTGCACGCCATCGCCCCGCCGATGATCATCTGATCCACCTTCGGCAGCATCTGCTCGATCACGTCGATCTTGCCGGAGATCTTCGCGCCGCCGAGCACGGCGACGAACGGCCGCTGCGGGTTCGCGATCGCGCGCCCGAGGTACTCGAGCTCCTTCTCCATCAGCAGCCCTGCGACGGCGGGATGCAGGCAGCGCGCGACGCCCTCGGTGCTGGCGTGCGCGCGATGCGCCGAGCCGAACGCATCGTTGACGAACACGTCGCCGAGTTGTGCGAGCGAGCGCGCCAGGCGCTCGTCGTTGGTCTCCTCGCCCCCCAGGAAGCGGGTGTTCTCGAGGAGCAGGACGTCGGTGCCCTCGTCGTGCGTCGCCTTCATGGCCTCGTCGCTGTCGGTGCTCGGCACGAAGCAGACGCGCTTCCCCGGCAGCAGGTCGGCGAGACGGCGGGAGACCGGCTCGAGCGAGTACTTCGATTCCGGCTTGCCCTTGGGGCGCCCGAGGTGCGAGAGCAGGATCACGCGCGCACCGCGAGAGAGCAGCAGCTCGATGGTGGGCAGCGCGGCGCGGATGCGCGTGTCGTCGCCCACGTGGCCGCTGGCATCGAGCGGCACGTTGAAGTCCACGCGCACCAGGGCGCGGCGGCCACGCAGCTGCTCGTCGCCGAGGTCCTTGACCGACTGCTTGTTCACGGGTGGTTACCTAGAGCCGCGCGCCCATGTAACGCAGCAGGTCCACGCATCGCGACGCGTAGCCCCACTCGTTGTCGTACCAGCCGCTCACCTTGATGAGGAGGCCGTCCACGACGTTCGTGCACTTCGCGTCCACGATGCACGAGTACGGGTTGCCGATGTAGTCGGACGAGACGAGCTCCTCCTCGGTGTACTGGAGGATTCCCTCGAGCGGCCCGGATTCCGAGGCCGCCTTGAGCGCAGCGTTCACCTGCTCGATGGTGACGGGCTTCTCCACGACCACGGTGAGGTCCGTCATGGAGACGTCGGGCGTGGGCACGCGAATCGAGATGCCGTCGATCTTGCCCTTGAGCTCGGGCATCACGAGCGCGGTGGCCTTCGCCGCGCCGGTAGTGGTCGGGATCATCGAGAGGGCGGCCGCGCGGGCGCGACGGAGGTCCTTGTGCGGCAGGTCGAGGATCTGCTGGTCGTTGGTGTAGCTGTGGATGGTGACCATGGAACCGCGGACGAAGCCGAAGTTGTCCTTGATCACCTTCACCATCGGCACGAGGCAGTTGGTGGTGCAGCTCGCGTTCGAGACGATGTGATGCGACGCGGGGTCGTACTTGTCGCTGTTCACGCCCATCACGATGGTGATGTCCTCGCCCTTGGCCGGGGCGGAGATGATCACCTTCTTCGCGCCGGCGTCGATGTGCGCGCGCGCCTTGGGCGCGTCGGTGAAGCGCCCGGTGGACTCGAGGACGATGTCCACGCCGAGGTCCTTCCATGGCAGGTTGGCCGGATCCTTCTCGGCCAGCACGCGGATCTCCTGCCCGTCCACGCTGATGCCATTCGCGGTGGCGCTCACGTCACCGGGGTAGGTGCGGTGCACGGAGTCGTACTTGAACAGGTGCGCGAGGGTCTTCGTGTCCGTGAGGTCGTTCACCGCCACGAACTCGAGGTCCGCCACTTCCTGCAGCTGGGCGGCGCGAAGCACCTGCCGGCCGATGCGGCCGAAGCCGTTGATGCCGACGCGAATGGCCATCGTTCAGTTCTCCAATTGATTCGGGTCTACCGGTCGCCAGCTGCAGGCGCCCGGCCGAAAGTCACGTAGCTCAGGATGCGGGCCCCGCCGGCGTGGAGCGCCGCGGCGCAGGCGTTCAGCGTCGCGGCGGTAGTGACCACGTCGTCGACGAGGAGCACGTGTGCGCCGCGCAGTGCCGGGCGTGCACTTGCCGTCGCACGGAACGCGCCGGAAACGTTCGCCAGCCGCTCCCCCGGTGTCAACCGCGTCTGGCTGGTGGTCTCGCGCGCGCGCTCGAGGCAGTCGGTGCGCGCGGTGATGCGCCAGTGGGTGGCCAGCGCCTCGGCCAGGAGCGCGCTCTGGTTGAAGCCGCGCTCGCGCAGGCGACTGGGGGCCAGGGGCACCGGAACGATGAACGCGCGCTCCTCGACCACGTCGCGCGGCCAGTCGAGAGTGGCCATGCGCTCCGCCATTCCCTGGGCCACCTGCGTCCAGCCCGCGTACTTGAGCGCGTGCACGATGGCGCGAGCGGTGCCTCCCTGCTCGGAGCAGGCGGAGCGCACGGCGCGCACGAACGGCGGCAGCAGCGGGCACCAGCGACATTCGCGGTGCGCGGTGGGATGGCCGCAGCGAGCGCAACGCGGCGCGGCCAGCGGTGCGAGCCGTGCCCAGCAGCGGCCGCACACCGCGCCCTCCTCCCCGGCGTCGAGCGGGCGCGTGCAGGCGGCGCAGCAGGCGGGCAACAGGAACGCGAGCGCGGCCCGCCCGCCCCGCGCGAGCGCCGCATGGGCGATCAGTCGCGCGTTTCGCCCACTGCGTCCCACATCACGCCACGATCCGGCTCCTGTCCGATCCATCGCGTGAAGGCCTCCGCGCCCTGCTCCACCAGCATCGTGAGCCCGTCGGTGGCTCGCCTGCCCTCCGCCCGCAGCCGCCGGACCCAGGGCGTGAAGCCGGGGCGGTAGACGAGGTCGTGGACGGCCGCGTCCGGGGGGACGTCGGTGAGCTCCGCTGGAAGTGCATCATGGTCGCGCGTGCCGAGCACCGTGGCGTTCACCACGAGCTGGGCGCCCGCGAGCGTGGCGCCCACGTGCTCGTACACGTGCACCCACTTTCCGAAGCGCTTCGCCAGCGCGCGAGCGCGCCCGGCATCCCGATTGTAGAGCGTCACCCGCAATCCGCCCCATCGTTCGCACGCAGTGAGGACCGCCGACGCGGCGCCGCCGGCGCCGATCACGGCGATGGTGCCCTGCGGTCGCCCCCCGAGCAGCTGCTCGGTGGCGCGAATGAATCCGTCGATGTCGGTGTTGTCGCCGACGAGCGCGCCATCCTCCATCCAGAAGGTGTTCACCGCCCCGGCGCGCGCCGCGGCCTCGCTGAGGTGGTCGCAGCGCTCGGCGAACTCCGCCTTGTGCGGGGCGGTGACGTTGCCCCCGGCGCCCTCGCGACGCAGGTCGCTGAGCACCAGGTCCAGCTCGGCCGGGGGCACGGCGATCGGCTGGTAGCGGATGGGGATATTCGCGTGGGCGAGCGCCGCGTTCTGGATGCGCGGCGACAGTGAGTGGGCCACCGGATACCCGAGGATCACGAGCCGCCCCGGGTAATCCGTCATCCGCCGCTCGATCGCGGTGCGCCCATGCGATCGAAGATGCGCCGTATCTCCGATTCGAGCTCGTCGGCCGTGGCGCGATACACGTCGAGGTCGCCGCCGACCGGGTCCGTGATGGGGCGGTGGGTGACGCTGCTCGACGCGTAGCCGGTGAGCAGCCACGCCTTGCCCGAGCCGCCGAGCGCCTCGATGCGCTCGAGGTGGTGCGGACCCATCGCGAGGATCAGGTCGTTGGCGCTCACCACGTCGCGCGTGAGTCCCTGCGCGCGATGGACGCTGAGGTCCATGCCGCGCTCCATGGCCACGAGGAGCGCGCCGTCCGAGGCGGGTGCGCCCTCCCAGGCGCTGGTGCCGGCGCTGCTCACATCCACGTCAGCCAGCCCGCGCTCGATCGCCACCTTGCGGGCGATCGCTTCCGCGAGTGGGCTGCGGCAGGTGTTGCCGGTGCAGACGAACAGCATTCGCATCGCCTCAGGCATCTCCGATCAGGTTCGGCACGCTCTCGCGCAGCACCGATGCGGGAATTGCGCCGGGTCGAATGACCCGAGGGTATCGCCCGGTGCAGTCCACCACCGTGGAGGGCGCGGACGGCACCAGCCGTCCGCCGTCGAGCACGCGAAGCACGCCGCGAGAGATGGCGTCGCCCCACTGATCGAGAATCTCGGCAGCGGACACGGCGGGGGGAACCCCCGGGAGGTTGGCGCTGGTGGAGGTGATCGCATCGCCGTGCGCGTGAATCAGGCGCTGCGTGCCCTTGTGGCTCGTCCACCGCACCGCGATCCCGCCCTCGGGGCCGCGCAGCTGCTCCGGCACGCGGCGCTCGCCGCCGCGCAGCACGAGCGTGAGGGGGCCGGGCCAATGGCGGGCGGCGAGGGTGGACGCCGACGCGGTGAGGTCGAGGTCGAGCCCCGCGAGCATCTCCGTGCCCGCGACCAGGAGCAGGAAGGGCTTTCCCTTGGGGCGGCGCTTGAGCGCGATCAGCGCGTTCACGGACTCGCGATCGATCGCACTGCCGAATCCGTACACGGTCTCGGTCGGGTACGCGAGCACGCGACGCGACTCGAGGTGCGCCAGCGCGGGGCGCAGCGCACCCTGCACCTCCTCGGCGGACCAGAACGGAAGGGACAGCACCTCGCGTCGCATGCCGGTCAGTCCTTCAGCGAGTAGAGCGCTTCGGCGCGGGCGAAGTCGGCCTCGCTCGTCACCTTCATCAGCCGCTCGGAGCCGCGCACCACGTGCACCGGCGCGCCGAGTCGCTCCACGAGCGCGGCGTCATCGGTGGCATCGGCGCGGTCCCGGCGCGCGGCGCGATGCGCGTCCACGATCAGCTGGCGCGGGAAGCCCTGCGGCGTCTGCGCGCGCCAGAGCGAGGCGCGATCCACGGTGTCGCTCACCTCGCCCTCGGCGCTCGCGCGCTTGAGCGTGTCCACCACGGGCAGCGCCGCGACGGCGCCGACGCCGGTGCGCGCGGCCGCGATCACGCGATCGATGGTCGCGCCATCCACGAAGGGGCGCGCCGCATCGTGAATGAGCACGATGCGCGCTTCGTCAGGCAGGTCATCGAGGCCATTCGACGCCGACTCCGTGCGCGTGCGGCCGCCGGGGGTGATCATGAGGCGGTCCACGTCGCACTGGAAGATCCACGGCGGCGGGTCGCCCGCGAAGGCGGTCGGCAGCACGCACACCACGCTCACCACGGCGGGGTGCGACATGAACTCCTGCAGTGAGTGCAGCAGCATCGGCTTGCCCGCGATCCAGCGAAACTGCTTGAGCTCCTCGCCGCCCACGCGCGAGCCGCTGCCGCCGGCGACGATCACGACGCCGACGTCCCGCTCCACCTGCGGCGCCGCGCTCACGTGAACAGCTTCTGGAAGAGGTCCGAGATCGTGCGCACGCCGACCATCTTCACGCCGCGCCCCGCGCCGCGCTTCGGCACGCCGCGCTCGGAGAGGTACACGGTGGTCATCCCCATGTTCGACGCCTCGGCGATGCGCCGCTCGACCTGCGACACGGGGCGGATCTCGCCGCCGAGCCCCACTTCGCCCACGAAGACCGCGTCGCGCGGGATGGCGCGATCGTAGATGCTGGACGCGAGCGCCGCGGCCACGGCGAGGTCGCCGGCGGGCTCCTGCAGCCGCACGCCGCCGACCACGTTGAGGAAGACGTCGAGCGCGCTGAAGGAGAGTCCCGCGCGCTTGTCGAGCACCGCGAGGAGCAGCGCGAGGCGTCGCGAGTCGTAGCCGGTGGCCACGCGTTGCGGCGTGCCGAAGCCCGCCTTCGCAGCGAGTGCCTGGACCTCGATGAGCACGGGGCGCGACCCCTCGAGCAGCGCGGTCACCGCGCTGCCCGATGCGTCGCCCATGCGGTCGCCCATGAACAGCTCGCTGGGATTGCCGACCGGCTCGAGCCCTTCCTCCGACATGCGGAACACGCCGATCTCGTCCACGCTGCCGAAGCGATTCTTCGTGGCGCGCAGCAGGCGGTGGTCGAGCGTGGCGTCGCCCTCGAAGTAGAGCACCGTGTCCACGATGTGCTCGAGCGTCTTGGGGCCGGCGATGCCGCCGCCCTTCGTGACGTGACCAACGACGAACACGGTGGTGCCCGTTTCCTTCGCGAAGCGCATGAGCCGCGCGGCGCACTCGCGCACCTGGCCCACGTTTCCGGGCGCGCCCTCGAGGTCGGCGGTGAAGAGCGTCTGGATCGAGTCCACGATCAGCACTCGCGGCGCCACGCTCGCGGCGGTGGCGAGCACCGTCTCGAGCATGGTCTCGCTGAGGCTCTGCACCTCCATCGCGCCGCCGCCGATGCGACCGGCGCGCAGCTTCACCTGCAGCGCACTCTCCTCGCCGCTCGCGTAGAGCGTGGCGTGGCCGGCGGACTCGAGGCGCGCCGCGACCTGCAGGAGGAGCGTGGACTTGCCGATGCCCGGCTCACCGCCCACCAGGATCATGGAGCCCGGCACGATGCCCCCGCCGAGCACGAAGTCGAATTCGTCGAGCCCCGTCTTCCAGCGCTCGCGCTCGGAGCCGCTCACCTCGCGCAGCCGCGGCGTGGCGGCCACGCTTCCCCCCTCCGCCATGGAGGTGGCGCCGCCGATGCGGCGCGCCGACTTGCTCGATGCGGCGGGGCGCGCGGCCGCCGCTTCCTCCACGAGCGAGTTCCACGCGCCGCATGTGTCGCAGCGGCCGGCCCACTTCGTGTGCTCCGCGCCGCACTCCTGGCAGCGGTAGACCGAACGTGCCTTCGGGCTCACGCGCCCGGGCGCTGCGTGTAGTTCTCGAAGCGCGTGTAGTTCTTGTGGAAGAACAGGTTCACGAAGCCGATCGGCCCGTTGCGCTGCTTGCCGATGATGATCTCGGCGCGCCCCTCGAGCGAGTTGCCGTCCTTGTCGGTGGGGCCGTCGTACACTTCCTGGCGGAAGATGAACATGATCAGGTCGGCGTCCTGCTCGATGGCGCCCGACTCGCGCAGGTCGGAGAGCTGCGGGCGATGGTCGCCGGCGCGCTGCTCCGGCGCGCGCGAGAGCTGCGAGAGCGCCACGACCGGCACCGACAGCTCCTTGGCGAGCGCCTTGAGGCCGCGCGAGATCTGCGACACTTCCTGCTGGCGGCTCTCCGAGCTCGCCGGCCCCGACATCAGCTGCAGGTAATCCACGATCACGAGCCCGAGCCCCGCCTCCGCCTTGAGACGCCGCGCCTTGGAGCGCATCTCGAGGATGGAGATGCCCGGCGTGTCGTCGATGTAGACCGGCGCCGAAGACAGGATGCCCGCCGCGCGAGCGAGTCTCGGAAAGTCGTCGTCCCTGAGCATTCCCTTGCGCAGCCGCTGGGCGTCCACGCGCGCCTCCGCGGTGAGCATGCGCTGCACCAGCGACTCCTTGCTCATTTCGAGCGAGAAGAACGCGGTCGGCACCTGCTTCTCGATCGCGGCGTGCTGGGCGATGTTGAGCACGAATGCGGTCTTGCCCATGGAGGGACGCGCCGCCACGATCACCAGGTCGGCCGGCTGGAAGCCCGACGTCATCTCGTCGAGGTCGTTGAAGCCGGTCGCCACGCCGGTCACCGTCTGCCCGCCGCGCTGGATCGCCTCGATGCGCTCCATGGTCGGCCAGAGCAGCTCCTTGATGCGCGTGAAGCCCTGGTGGCCGCGCTGCTGGCTCACCTGGAAGATCTTGGACTCCGCGTGGTCGAGCAGCTCGGCGGCGGTGGAGGTGCCGCTGTACGCCTCGCCCACGATCTCGGTGGAGACCTGGATCAGCGAGCGCAGGAGTGCCTTCTCCTTCACGATCTGCGCGTGATACTCGATGTTCGCCGCGGTGGGGATCGCGTCGACCAAAAAGCCGACGTAGTCCTTCCCGCCCGCGGCCTCGAGCTCCCCGCGGCGCTGCAGCTCGTCGGAGAGCGTGAGCGGGTCCACCACCGAGCCGCGCTCGCTGATGCTGAGCATCGCGCGAAAGAGGCGGCGATGGCGCTCCGCGTAGAACATCGTGTCGTCGACGTACTCGGACGCGCGAATCAGCGCGTCCTGGTCGATCAACATCGCGGACAGCACCGCCTGCTCCGCGTCCTCGGACCAGGGCGCGGGGCGTTCGCGGAAGGGATCACGCGCCGGAGTCGGCGCGATCGAGAATTCGACGGGCGAGCTGGACATCTTCCCAGGTGGGACGCTTCCAGGCGGGGTTCCGCAGGAGAGCGGCAGGGTGATACGTGACGATCAGCGGCACCCCGTAGTAGGAGTGCACCTGCCCCCGGAGCTTCCCGATGGCGAGCTTCGAATCTAGCAGAGTCTGGGCGGCGAACGTGCCCAAGGTAAGTATTGCTTTTGGCTTGATCAGCTCGATCTGCCGCACGAGATACGGGCTGCAGGCCGCAACCTCCTCTGGGCGAGGGTTGCGGTTCGACGGCGGGCGGTGCTTGAGCACATTGACGATGAACACATCCTCGCGCTTCAGGTCGATCGCTCCCAAAATCTTCGTGAGGAGCTCGCCCGACTGGCCCACGAAGGGACGCCCGGTCTCGTCCTCGGTGGCGCCCGGCGCTTCGCCCACGATCATCAGGTCCGCATTCGGGTTGCCCTCACCCGGCACGGGATTGGTGGCCGTGGCATAGAGCGGGCAGCGCGTGCACTTCGCGACCACCTCGGCCACCTGCTCGAGCGTGGTGAGGTTCGGCAGCGCGCCGCCGAAGAGCTCCGCACTCGACTTGCCCACGCTCAGTCCATCCGGCGCCGCATCGCCGGGGGGTGGCGCGTCGGGCGGCGCCACGAACGTCATCTTCGAGCCGGGGCCGCTGGTGGGCGGTGTTGCGGGCCTTGGCGCGCTCGCCTGCTCCGCCTCGCGAATCGCTCGCCGCCAGTCGCCGGCTTCCTCAGCCTCGGAGGCGGGGCGCGTGGCGCGGCGCGTGGAGTCGTCCACGGCGGGAGCCGGCGCGCCCGGTGCTGCGGGCGACGACTCGTTCACCTTGCGCGCAGTGCCTGCGCGCACGCCCACGAGCTTGAGCACGTCCTCCACCGGCAGCCCGTCGAGCACGAGGTCCGTCTCGCCGGCTTCGCGCCGCTGCTCCAGGTAGCGCCGAAGCTGGTCGCGCGTGTCGCTCACGGGGCCTTCTCCTGGAGGATCAGCGCGACACGATCGAGGATCGCATCGGCCACCTCCGTCTTCGGCATCAGCGGAAGCTGCTCGGGATCGCCCGAGCGGCGCACGAGCGCCACGCGATTGGTGTCATGCCCGAAGCCCGCACCGGCCTCGGTGGCGTCGTTCACCACGATCATGTCGAGCTCCTTGGCCGCCAGCTTTCCGGCCGCGTTCTCCAGCACGCGCTCGGTCTCGAGCGCGAAGCCCACGACCACCGTGCCCGGTGCCCGCGCCGGCTTCGTCGACTTGAGGATATCCGGCGTGTGCTCGAGCGCGACGACCGGTGCCGCCGCGCCCTTCTTCATCTTCTGGTCCGCCACGCTGGTCGCGCGAAAGTCGGCCGGTGCGGCGGCCATCACCAGCACGTGCGACGCAGGAAGCTCGCGCGTCACGGCCGCGAGCATCTCCTCGGTGGTCGCGACGTGCAGCACGCGCGCCCCGACGGGAACGGGCACCGCGAGCGGTCCCGCAATGAGCGTGACGTGAGCGCCGCGGCGCCACGCCGCTGCGGCGATCGCGACGCCCATCTTCCCGCTGCTGTGGTTCGAGATGTAGCGCACCGGGTCCAGCGGCTCCTGCGTTGGGCCCGCGGTCACGAGGACGTGCCGGCCAGCCAGGTCGCGGTGCTCCTCCAGCAGCCGGCCGACATGCGAGAGCAGCGCCTCGGGCTCGGGCATGCGCCCGGGCCCGTGCCCCTCTCCTACCGCGAGGTTGCCCTCGTCCGGCTCGAGCACCGTGTGCCCGAGCTCGCGCAGGTGCGCCACGTTGCGCTGCACCTGTCCGTTGGCCCACATGCGGTCGTTCATCGCGGGCACCAGGAGCACGGGTGCCGTGGTCGCGAGCAGCGCGGCGGAGAGCAGGTCATCCGCCTGGCCGGTTGACGCGCGCGCGAGAAAGTCCGCCGTGGCCGGGGCCACGACGAACGCATGCGCTTCACGCGCCAGGCGAATGTGCTCGAGGGCATGGCCCGGATCGAACAGCCCGAGGTGCGCGGGCCGGCCGGTGAGTGCCTCGAAGGTGATGGGGCCGACGAACTGCGACGCGGCCACCGTCATCACCACGTCCACCTCGGCACCGGCCTGCGTGAGCAGGCGGGCCAGCCAGGCGGACTTGTAGCTCGCGATCCCCCCGGTGATGCCGAGGAGCACGCGACGCCGTGCGAACGGGCGCACGCCAGGGGCGCCCGCGGCTGCTACTCCCCGCGCTTGCGCGGGACTACGCGATACGTGATGTCGCCCTTGGAGAGCTCCTCGAGCGCGCGCGTCGTGAGCTTCTTCTCCTTGGTGGAGGAGCGGTCACGGGGAAACTCGTTCAGAACACGGGCGTACTTGGCCGCCACGAGGACGCCGAGGTACTTGTTCGCCGAATGCTTGGCGATCTCGAGCGGGGTAAAAACCTGCATTGGGACTCTTGGTCAGGGTTGGTGACTCTCAATCTCGCGCTCCAGGCGGTCAATCAGCAAGGTCACCTGGGAACGAAGTCCCGCCACGCGGTCGCGGCTGAGCACTTCCGCGTCGATGATCGCGTTCACCCGGTTCACCGCCAGCTCTAGGTCGTCGTTCACCACCACGTACTCGTACTCATCCACGGCCTGGAGCTCCTGGAGGGCACTCTGGAGGCGCGCGACCAGCTGCTCGGAGCTTTCGGTGTTCCGGCCCTTGAGGCGCTCCAGCAGGACCTCCCCGGTGGGCGGCAGCACGAAGACCGTCACCGCCTGCGGGAACACGCGGATGAGCTGGTGGGCCCCCTGGACGTCGATATCCATCACCACGTGCAGGCCGTTGGACAGCACGCGCTGGATCTCCGTCCGGAGCGTGCCGTAGAGGTTGCCGTGCACCACCGCCGACTCGGCGAAGGCCCCGTCCTCGCGCTGCTTGAGGAATTCCGCGCGCGAAAGGAAGTAGTAGTCCCTGCCGTTCTCCTCACCCGGGCGTGGCGTGCGCGTGGTGCACGACACCGAGTAGCCGGCATCGCTGCGCCGCGACAGGATCTCGCGGGCGATGGTAGTCTTGCCGGCGCCGGAGGGCGCGGAGAGGATCACCGGAAACGGGCTCATTCGAGGTTCTCCACCTGTTCACGGATTTTCTCGAGCTCCTCCTTGATCGCGATCACGTCGGCGAGCATCGCCGCGTCGTTCGCCTTGGAGCCCGTGGTGTTCGCCTCGCGCAGCAGCTCCTGCAACAGGAAGCCGAGCTTCTTGCCCACGCCATCGCTTGCTGGGCCATCGAGGGCCTGGCGGAAGGCGATGAAGTGCGAGTGAAAGCGCGAGACTTCCTCGCTCACGTCGAGCTTGTCGGCCAGGAACGCGATCTCCTGCGCGATGCGCTGCGGGTCGATGGTGACGCCGGCAGCCAGCTCCTGCACGTTGGCGCGCAGGCGATCGCGCTGCTCCACGAGTCGCGCCGGTGCACGGGCATCGATCCGCGAGACGGCCTGCTCGACGATGGCGAGTCGCTCGCGGAGGTAAGTACCCAGGCGCGCTCCCTCTCCCTCGCGCATGGCGTCGAGCGCCTGCGCGGCCTGCTCGACGATGGCGAGCAACTCGGCTGACGTCCCTGATGCTTCCGTCTCGCCGCGCGTGGTGATGACCTCCGGGAGGCGCAGGATCGTGGACGCATCCAGCGACTCGGCAAGTCCATGCCTGGACTGCAGCGCGCGCACCTGCTCCACATACTCGGCGAACCGGGCCTCGTCGATGGCGGCGCCGACCACCCGCTGCTCGCGGTCGATACGCGCGAAGAGGGTCACGTGGCCTCGCCCCACCGAGCGACGCAGGGACTCACGCACCTCACCTTCCCAGCGCGAGAATTCCGACGGAAGCTTGAGGGTGGGATTGAAGAACCGATGGTTCACGGAGCGGATTTCCACGGTGACGCGCGAGTCGCCAACCGCGCCATCCGCCGTGCCGAACCCCGTCATGCTTTTTATCATATGGATGTCCCTAAGCTATGACAGGACAAGGGATTGTCAATTCCAGAACTCCCAGCGTACGCCGTAGAGCGTGAGCTGTCTCGGCTGGTCGAACTTCGGCACTTGCGCGTACTTCTCGCCAAGGATGTTCCGGAACTGCCAGAACACGTCGGCGCTGATCAGGTGGATCTGCACGAGCGACGTCAGGGTGCGATATCCAGGCGCCTTGATGAGCGCGCCCGTCCCGGCCGGGAAGAAGGTATCGGACCGGTACTCGTGTGTCAGCGACGCCAGCACCGAGAAGTTGCCCGGCTTGAAGCGCCCCGGCAGCGTGGTGAAGACGTACAGCTCGGTGCGCGCCTGGTAGCGGGGACGATAGATGCCGGTGGTGTCGCTCCAGCGCTGCCCCCACGCGTCGATGAAGACGCTCTGGAACAGGCGCCCCTTGAGCGCCACGAACGTGGCCGTTGCTGCAGGCGACGCGCGTGGCGCGAGCTGCTGGTCGAGCACCAGTGGCGCGACGGTCGGCGCGCTGTCGCGCCGGGCGATTCCCGCGGAGAGCCAGAGCTCGCGGAACTTCAGCCCGGCCTCGGCGCGCAGGTACTGCTCGGTGCGCGCGGAGTCGGCGTCGCGATGGTCGCTCACGCTCCCCACCGCGGCGCTCAGTCGAATGAACGACAGGGGCGAGAGGCGCGCGGCCAGCTCACGTCGCGCGGTGGAGTCGGTTCCCTTCCCCTCCACGAATGCGGAGAGCGCGAGCGAGGACCACTGCCAGCTCGCGCGCGCCGAGGGCGTGTTGTACGACTTGCCGGTGCCTGCGCGAATGCGATCGGTGGCGCTGAGCTTTACCCCGCCGAGGGTGGTTCCTCCCGCCACGAGGTACTGCGGTCGCCAGAGCGTGGTATCGGCGGCGGGCACCGGCGTGGTGTCGCCCGTAGCGCGGGTGACCGGCACGCCGGTGAAGTGGTAGCTCGCGGTGGCCGCCATGACCTGCAGCCAGGGCGTTCCCGAGTCCGGACTGCCATAGCCGAGGCGGAGGTGGCTGTCACCGCGCGAGCTCTGCATGCCCACGATCGAGTCCCCAACCAGCGGACCGCGGATCAATCCGCGATTGTGCCCCACGCGCAGCAGCGTACCGTCCACGCTCCACGGCCCGTGCGCCCAGCCGAGGCGCGCCTGCAGCGCCAGCTCGTCGCTGCTCGCACTGAGGCGATCCGGCGTAGTGCCGTACTGCTGCGCCGCGAACTGGAGCAGCTCGCCGTGCGCAAAGCGTCGCCCGAAGAATGCGCGATAGAGGTTCGTCTGCTGGTCGCCGGTGGTGACGTCGACGCGCGTGAACGGCGTGGTGCGCTCCACCTGCCAGCTGCGGAGGTACACGCGCAGCTCGTCGGCCATCTGCTCCACGCGCACCTGTTCAAGCTGCCAGAGCGGAATGCGTGAGAGGTCCAGCACGCCGCCCATGCGGGGGTCCAGCTCCTCGTGCTCCACGCCGTCGAGGAACACCCGCACGCGACGCGCGTCGCCCAGGTACGCGCCGGTGGACGGTGCAGCGATCCACCCGGTGCGAAAGGACGTGAAGCCGGGGATTCGATCCAGGAGCTCCGCCAGGTTCTGCGCGTTCGTTGCGAAGAACGCGGCGCGATCCCAACTCCAGCGGCCCGGCTCGAGCTCCGCGGGCATCTCCGAGCGCGCGATCGGCGCCTTGATCGTGTCCTTCGCCACCTTCGGCGGAAGCGGGACAGCCGAGGGCACCTTGCCGCGTCGCAGCGAATCCTGCCTGATCAGCGAATCCGCCTGCGGCGGAATCGGGACCTTGACGACCGTGGAGTCGCGCGAGGGACGCACGGCGGAGTCGGGGCGCGGCCTCGGTGGCGTGGGCTGCTGCGCCGCGGCGGCGCGCACGTGCAAAACGGCCCCGGCCAGGAGGCCGAGGCCCACTACCCGACAGGCCTCGCGAAGGCGAATCAGGAGGCGCGTCCTCGGACGAGCTCGACGAACATGCCGACTGGTACACCCGTGGGGCCCGCCGGGATCGTTCCCAGGTCCGATTCGCTGTAGGCCGTTCCGGCGATGTCGAGGTGCACCCAGGGATACCCCTCGGCGAACTCCTGGAGGAAGAGCGCGGCGGTGATCGTGCCAGCCGGGCGTCCCCCCGAATTCTTGATGTCGGCGACCTCGGACTTGATGAGGGACTTGTAGTCCTCCCAGAGCGGAAGCTCCCACCCCGGCTCTCCGGCGCGCTTGCCCGCGGCGATCACGTCGCGTACCAGCGCCTCGTCGCTGCCCATCACGCCGGTGGCGGTGTGCCCGAGCGCGATGACGCACGCGCCGGTGAGCGTGGCCGCGTCGATGACGGCGCTCGGCTTGAAGCGTTGCGCGTACACGAGCACGTCGGCGAGGACGAGGCGACCCTCGGCGTCGGTGTTGATGATCTCGATGTACTTGCCGTTCGACGCCCGCACCACGTCGCCGGGCTTCACCGCGGTGCCGCTGGGCATGTTGGTGGTGGCTCCCACGAGGCCCACCACGTTCACATTCAGCCCGAGGCGCGCGATGGTCTCCATGGCGCCGAGCACGCCGGCGCCGCCGCACATGTCGAACTTCATCCACTCCATCCCCTGCGCGGGCTTGATGGAGATGCCGCCGGTGTCAAAGCAGAGGCCCTTGCCCACGAGCACGATGGGCGCGGCGTCACCGCCCTTGCGATACTCGAGCGCGATGAGTCGCGGCTCCTGCGGCGTGCCCTGCGCCACGCAGAGGAAGGAGCCCATGCCCTCGGCTTCCATCTCGGCGCGGCCGAGCACGGTGGCCTTCATGCCATGGCGCGCGGCGATCTCGCGGCCGGTGTCGGCGAGATAGTCGGGAGTGCAGAGATTGCCCGGCATCATGGACAGGCGGCGCGCGATGGCGTAGCCCTCGGCGAAGGCGAGGCCCGCGTCGAGCCCCTGCTTCGCATCGGCGCCGCCCGCGAGGATGGTCGCCTCGCGCAGCGGCTCGCGCCGTTCGTCCTCAGGCGGCAGCGTCTTCGTCTCCAGGAAGATCCACGCGCCCATGTCGAGTCCCACGGCCACCGCCTCCACTTCGCGCGCGCCGAGCGATTCTGCATGGAAGGTGAGCGAGCCCACGCCCATGCCGTTGGCGCGTCGCGCCGCGAGCGTGGCCGCGCGCCGGAGCGACGTTGCCCTGTCGTCGCCCTTTCCGAGCCCGACGAGCAGCACGCGCAGCACGCCCTTCTCGCCGCCGGAGAGGTGCAGCACTTCGTCGCGCCCGCCGCGGAAGTCGCGCCGCGAGAGCGAGCGGCCGATGGCGCCGCCGAGGCCCGCGTCGATCGAGGCGATGCTTGCGGGCATGGACTCGCCGGGGGCGAGGGCAATCACCAGCAGCGGCGTCTCGAGGGAGCCGCCAGGTGCGCGAACGGAAAGCGAGATGGGCATGATGTGGAGTGGGCGGCTCAGGCCGCGGAGAGTCCCTTGATGATCTCGTCGCCGAAGGCCGACGTCGACACCTCGGTGCTGCCGGGCATCTGGCGCGCGAGGTCGTACGTGACGCGCTTCGACTTGATTGCGCGCTCCATGCCACGAACGATGGCCACCGCCGCCTCGTTCCATCCCATGTACTCGAGCATCATCACGCCGGAGAGGATGACGCTGCCCGGGTTCACCTTGTCGAGCCCCGCGTACTTGGGCGCGGTGCCGTGCGTCGCCTCGAACACGGCGATGCCGTCGCCCACATTGCCGCCCGGCGCGATGCCCAGGCCACCCACCTGCGCGGCCGCTGCGTCGGAGAGGTAGTCACCGTTGAGGTTCGGCGTCGCGATCACCGAGTACTCGTCGGGGCGCAGCAGCAGCTGCTGGAACATGGCGTCTGCAATCGCATCGGTGACCATGGGGCCACCATTCGGGAGCTGCGTCCACGGCCCCTTGTCGATCACCGTGGCACCGTACTTCTCGCGCGAGACTTCGTAGCCCCAGTCGCGGAACGCGCCCTCGGTGAACTTCATGATGTTGCCCTTGTGGACGAGCGTCACCTTCGAGCGCTTCGTGTCCACGGCGAACTTGATGGCCATGTCGACCAGTCGCTTGGAGCCGAACTCGGACATCGGCTTGATGCCGATGGCGGAGTGCTCGCGCATCTCCTTCTTCAGTTCCGTGCTGATGAACGCGCGCAGCTTGTTGGCTTCGTCGCTCTTCGCCTTGAACTCGATGCCGGCATACACGTCTTCCGTGTTCTCGCGGAAGATCACGATGTCGAGCTTCTGCGGCTCCTTCACCGGCGCACCGACGCCCTCGAAGTAGCGCACGGGGCGGATGCACGCGTAGAGGTCGAGCACCTGTCGCAGCGTGACGTTCAGTGAGCGGATGCCGCCGCCGACCGGCGTGGAGAGCGGCCCCTTGATGGAGACGCGGAATTCCTGGAAGGCATCCACGGTCTCCTGGGGCAGCCAGTCGTTCACCTGCTTGAACGACTTCTCGCCGGCGAGCACTTCCATCCACGCGATCTGGCGCTCCCCGCCATACACGACCTTCACGGCGGCGTCGAACACCTTCTGCGAGGCGCGCCAGATGTCGGGGCCGGTGCCATCGCCTTCAATGAAGGGAATGATGGGCCTCGCGGGGACCTGCAATGCGCCCTTCTCGTAGCCGATCGGCTCGCCGTGCGCGGGGACCGTTGCGTGCTTGTAGGTGGTCATTCGTCTCAGCGTCGTGATTCCAGTCGTGAATGAGGTCCAATCGCGTAAGGTATCGGGGGCCCTGTGGGGGGGCAACGGCGATACCATCTCGCGCCGGGGCCGAGGCTGCCCCGAACAGGAGCCCTGTGGCGCCGAGGCCGAACAGCCTTGAACAGGACCAGGTCGGACAAAAGCTGGAGAAGGGAGCGCAGGCAATTATCCATCGATCGGTCCGCCGTGGTCCAGCAGTCTTCCGTCCTTGTCCTGTTCTTCAGTTGTTGTCAACTTGCCAGTGAAGCCGTGTTGACCCGTACATAGGAACCGCCTGCGCCCGATCGCCCTGCTCGCCGTCGCCATCCTGCTGCTGCCGTTCCATGGTGCGAGCGGCCAGCGGGGTGACACCCTGCTCACGCGGGCTGATTCCGCCTGGCGCGCCGAGCGGCATGACGAATCCAGCGCACTCTACCGCGCGGTGATCGCGGCGCACGGCGAGCGATACGCCCCGCGCGCCACCTTCCGGATCGCGCTGGCGGATGCGTTCGCCAACCGCCTGGGACCGGCGGTGTCCGGCATTCGTCGCTACCTGGAGCTCGAGCCGACCGACGCGGAGGCACGCGTCGCGCTCGCGAGGACGTTCGCGTGGGCGGGGCGCTTCGATGAGTCCATTGCGCTCTATGACAGCATCCTCGTCGCGGACCCCGCAGCGCGCGACGTGGTGCTCGCGCGCGCGCAAACGCTCGCATGGGCGTCGCGCTTTCCCGCGTCCATCGCCGCGTACTCCGCGTGGACCACGGCACATCCTGATGACCTCGAGGCACGCCTCGCGCTGGCCCGCACTTATTCCTGGTCGGGCCGGCTTGGCGACGCGCAGGCGCTTTATCGCGAGATCGGCGGGGCCGCCTCGGCGGATGCCGCGAAGGGAATCGCGCGCGTGACCGGCTGGGAGGGCGACCTGCTCGAGAGTGAGCGGCTCTGGCGG
The DNA here is from genome assembly GCA_028287305.1 of Gemmatimonadota bacterium. GTDB lineage: Bacteria > Gemmatimonadota > Gemmatimonadetes > Gemmatimonadales > Gemmatimonadaceae > JAQBPX01. The sequence goes on along the minus strand of JAQBPX010000034.1, from coordinate 130,124 downwards.
AGCGCGGTCTCGAGCTACCCGAAGGATCCCGAGGCCTGGACCGGGCTGGCGCAGGTGCTGCGCTGGCGAGACCAGCTGGTCGAGGCGGAGGATGCATTGCAGAAGGCCCTTGCGCTCTCGCCGAACTATGGTGACGCGCGCACCCAGTTGCTCTGGGTGCGCGCCGACCTGCGACCGTCGGTGGAACCCATCGTCACGCGCGGGACGGACAGCGACCACAATGACGTGATGTCCACGTCGCTCGCGGCGAACATGCAGGCGCCGTGGCGCGGGCGCGCCTGGGTCAGCGGGTTCTGGCGCGAGGCTGCGCTGTCCGAGCAGCGAGGCATCTCGTCAGGTGGTCGCGTGGGAGCCTCCGTGTCGGGAGCTGAAGGGCTCTGGTCGTTGCGGGGCGAGGTTGGCGCAAACTCGCTGCACTGGACCGGGAGCTGCATCACGTCGGCGAGCCAGTGCCCGCAGGCGAAGACGCTCGCCGCGCTGTCGGCGCGACTCGGCGTGCGACCGAGCAGGAGCCTGGGGCTGGGCTTCTCGCTCGAGTCTTCTCCCTTCGACGAGACCGCGAGCCTGATCTCGCGCGGCCTGCTCTTCTCCGCCGTGAGTGCAGACGCCGACGTTCGACTGCCGGCGCGCTTCACCCTCGGTGCCGCGGCGGGCATCGGGCGCGTGACGCGCGGCACGATCGACAACAACCGACGCTTCGGGTCGATTACGCTGCGCCGCGCGTTCCGTCGCACCAGCGCCCTCGCGCTCAGCCTGCGCGGCTTCGGCTACGACACCATTCCGCGCGAGGGTTACTTCACGCCGCGGCACTACCGCCTGGCCGAAGCCAGCGGTTCCACCACCGTGGGGCGCGAGCTCGGCTGGTCGCTCACCGGCGAGGCGGGCATCGGCTCGCAGTCGATCGAGCCATTCAGCGGCGCAACCGTGAGCCGGCTGGCCGAGCGCCTGAACATGGACCTCACGTGGCGGCCGTTGCCCGGCTACGAGGGTCACGCCTTCTTCGGCTTCGCGAACGTCGCGTCACCGGGGCAGGTCGGCGCAGCCGAGTACCGCGCGATGACGTACGGCCTACGGGCGCGACTTCGGCTGCGGTAGCGCATCGAAGGTCCGGCGCATCGCGTCGTACACCGGCTTCACCTCGGGATACCAGCGCGGCACTTCCCACTCCGGCCAGCTCCACAGCGGCGGCAACGCGAATGCGCCATTCGGCTGCGCCGGAATTCGCTCGGCGCCGCCGGCGGGATTGCGCGGGTCGTAGCTCTCCACCACGAAGCGGAACCCCGGCGTCTTCGCGATGTTCGGGTCGCGACCGTCGAGCCCCTGCAGCACCGACCGCGAGGATGGGTCGAGCACGTTGATCAATCCCCAGGGCAGCCGAACCTCGATGATTCCCGTGGCGGGATCGGCGTACCAGTCGGAGAGCGAAGAGGAATCCTGTGTGGAGAATCGCAGCAGCCCGCGCTCCTGCAGCCTCGATTGGAACACCGTGCCGTCGCGACCGAAGCGGCGACGGTTGGGCTCCACGACGATCCGCGAGTAGATGCCGTCGTCAACTCGCCTCGAGATGAATGGACGGTTCCACAATGACTGGAACGCCGGCGGATTCGAGCTCCTGATGGGCCGAAGCGAATACAGCGCATACGAGGGGTTCACCACCAGCCGGGAACTGTCGCGCCCCGTGAGCTCCACCACGAATTCGAGCCCCACCGGCGAGCGCGTGCCGGTGAAGGGCATGCGCATGTTGCCGCCTGCCGTGTCGCGCGTGTCGATGCCGATCGAGTACGCCGCGCGCGCGAAGTCGAGCGTGTCGACGTCCAGGCGCAGGTAGACGAACGCCTCGTCCCATGAAACACCGAACTGCTTCACGTGGCGTGGATCGCGCGCCGCGCTCGCGGCCGGTGCCCGCCCGGTCATGAAGCGCTCGCGTCCCTTCCAGTCGGCACCCTGACCGTCGATGCGAATCGCCGAGTCCTTCACCCCCGCGCGCATGGCGATCACGCCGTAGTTCTGTTCGGCGTCGAGCGTGTTCAGCCAGAGCCGGTTGCGCTCGAGCGGCTTCTCGAAGTCGATGACGATCCAGTTCTTCTTGAACCACTCGTCGATCATCGCGAACAGCCCCGCTCCCGCGGCACCGGCGGCGTAAATGTCGCGCGTGAGACGTGCGTCGATGCTCGCCTGTTCCTGCTCGTCGTGCCCGCCGTGGTTCCACCCCTGCGGCTGGAAGTGCGCGTTGCCGCGCGAGCTCGGCACGCCGTACTCACTGATCACCACCGGCATGTCGCCGTGGTGCTCGACGAGTTCCCGGAGGTACCCGAAATAGTTGCTCGGTCCCTCCGGGCTCCGGGCCTTCAGGTACCCCGGGTCATAGCCGAGGAAGTCGGGGTAGTACGGATACGCGTGATACGAGGCGAATACGCCCGCGCGATATTGCGGCGTGGCGCGCATGTGCATCGCGTCGAGCCCGATCGCATCGTTGTCGTACTCGCGCGGCTTCTCCTCCACGTCCTCGCCGCGCAGCCCGCGAATCGAGTCCTCCTGCGCCAGCGTGCTCTCGGTCGAGTGGTGCAAGGGGTCGAGCGTCGGCCAGTTGGTATAGGCCATGGGCCGCTGCGTATTCCAGCGCGACATCTCGTAGTCGGCCAGGTAATCGCACTGCTCCGCCATCCAGGCCTCGAGCGGTCCGGCGTCAGGCGTGGCCGTCACCCACTTGCCGGCGCGCACCGGTCGGTGCGGATTCGAGCTGGCGAAGCCCTCCACCGAATACGGCTCCCACTCGCGGCCCGTGATGTAGGCGATGGTCCACGGCGAGACGTCGGCGGTGTACAGGCCGTGCGCATGCCCCGGGCGCGGCTCGATGGCTGCACGCCCGTGCAACAGGTCGGCGATGCGACGCATCTCCGACTGGAACTGCTCGACGAATGCCGGATCGTCGTAGCGTTCCTCCAGCTCCCCCTCGGGTGGTTCCGTCCAGATGCCGTGCACCAGCCACATGGGCTGTGCGGGATGCGCCAGGTTCCAGTTGCGGAGCGCCGCGTAGAAGTGGGGTGGATGGATGGTGTAGACGCGAATGGCGTTCGCGCCCATGCCGGCGCTCATCGCGATCCAGCGCTCGTAGGTGGAGTCGTTGGCTGGGAACTCGGACGGATGCTTTCCCGGCAACGCCGCGCCCAGGTTGATCATCTTGAGCCACGCGGGCGCAAAGCCGCCGCCGGGTTGCGCGACTTCAATGATGCGCTTGCCGGTGCGGGCGGGCAGCGAGAGCACGAGCGGACGCACATAGGGCGCGAGCATGGTGCTGTCGACCACGTCCGGAAGCTGCGCGATTGCGTCGATGGCTTCCCGCGATCGTGGCACTGCGGCGAGCGCGCGCTCGAAGTGCTGCCGGGCCTGCCGGATGCGACCGGTGCGCGCCTCGATCCGGCCGATCCCCATCAGCGCGTCATACGCGTCGGCCTGCATGGCGATCGCCCGCACGAACAGCGACTCCGCTCGCGCCACGTGATCCGTGCGGAGCGCGACATACCCGAGTCCAGTCACGGGATCCACAAGGCCCGGGCAGCGGAGCGTTGCACGGCTGAACGCGGCCTGCGCCGAATCGAGCGCGGCCGATCGCAGCGCGCTCCAGCCCGCGGTGATTCCGGCAGCCACGGCGGGTGGCACCGGGGAGCAGCGCGCGTCCTGGGCGCGCAGGGTTCGCGCGGCAATCGCGAGCGGGGCTGCCGTGACGAGGAGAGCGAGTGCTCGAGTCACGGGTGAGCGACTGGACATTCCGGAAGGTAGTCGCCGGACCGTTTCGCCGAGCCCGTAGGATGGGTGCTAGCGGAAGAGCCAGAGCAGTGCGCCATCGAGGCGCTTCGACCAGGCGGCCTCGTTGTGCACCGCGCCGCTGTCCACGACGAAGCGCAGCTGCTCCTGCGGGACGCCGGATTCCCGCATCACCTGCACGAGCGCCAGCGCGCCCTCGGCATAGGCGCGCGGATAGCTGACCGGCTGGCCACGCAGGTCGACGATGTTGGGCTCGGTGTCCCGGCTCCGCTCCATGGTGCCGATGTCCACATAGAAGCGCACGTCGCGCGGCGGCCGGTTGTCGCGCACCAGCTTCAGCAGCTGGTTGTCGGAGAGCCACGGGCCGCCCCGCTCGGCGAACCAGACTGCGGGTGACATCGCGAGCACCTTCCCGAAGGTGCGTGAGCGCGTGATGCCGGCGTACAATGCGACGATGCCGCCCATGCTCGAGCCGCCGATCGCCGTGTGCTCGCGATCGCGACGCGTGCGATAGCGGCGGTCGATGTCGGGCTTGAGCGTGCCCACCATGAAGTCGAGGTAGCGCTGCGCCTCCCCGCCCTGTGTGGGCTGCGACCAGGACGCACTCACCCAGTCATGCATGTGGGTGTTGGCCCAGGGACCATACTCATCCCAGCGGTGCTCGCTGTTGTCGATGCCGACCACGATGGTGCCCGCGAACTGCCGCCGCGCGGCGAGGCGGTCGAGCACCTCGTCCATCTGCCAGTCGCCGAAGGCCCCGGGCGAGAAGAGCGACTGCGCGTCCTGGAAGTAGAGCACCGGATACGACTCGCCATCGTGCGCGTAGCCGGGCGGCAGGTAGACGCGAATCGTGCGCGCACGGTCGCCGAACTGCGGCATGGTCACGCGGAAGGTGTCGACCCGGCCGGCGGGAGGTGATGCCGCTGACGCGGACGAGGAGGCGCCGGCGCCGCACGCGGCCAGCGTGAGCGCGAGGCCTGCTGCCTGCGCGAATCGTGGGATGTGGCGAGTCATCAGCACCTGGTACGTCGGCGGAACTAAAGGTTTGGGACGAACGGCCGACAATACCAATATCGACCGCTCCGCCTGGATCGGTAGGACTGCTGTTTCTCATCCCGGAGCCATGTGCGCGTTTCGCACCGTTCAGTCGCCAGTGAGCGTGCCGTGGCCGCAGGCCCGTCCGGGACCGAGGCGCTGCAGCGCGCAATCCTTCACAGCGCCACCTTCTCCTGCATCGCCACGGACGTCCATGGCGTGATCAAGATCTTCAATGCCGGCGCCCAGCGGATGCTGGGCTACTCGGCGATGGAAGTGGTCGATCGCCTCACCCCCGCCGACTTCCACGAGCGAGGTGAGCTCGTGGCGCGCGCGCAGCGGCTGCGGGCCGAGTTCGAGGTGCCGATCGAGCAGGGCTTCGACGCCATGGTGTTCCGGGCCGCGCACGGACTGGAAGACATCTACGAGCTCACGAAGATCCGGAAGGACGGCTCCCGCTTCCCCGCCATGCTCTCCGTGACCGCGCTGCGCGACGCCGGCAACGCGATCATCGGCTTCCTGTTCGTCGGCACCGACAACACCGCCCGCCATGAGGTGGAGGCCGAGCGACGACTGCTGGACCAGCGGTTGCGCGACCAGCAGTTCTACACCCGCTCCCTGATCGAGTCGAACATCGACGCGTTGATGACCATCGATCCGCGGGGCATCATCACGGACGTCAACCGGCAAACCGAGGCCCTCACAGGCTGCACGCGCGACGAGCTGATCGGCGCGCCATTCCGCAACTATTTCACGGACTCGAACCGCGCGTCGCTGATCATCCAGCAGGTCCTGGAAGCGGGCACGGTCGCAGATTACGAGCTTACCGCCCGGAACCTGGACGGGACCCTCACGGAGGTGTCCTGCAACGCTTCCACCTTTCACAACCGCGAGCGTGTCGTCCAGGGCGTCTTCGCCTCCGCGCGCGACATGACGGCGATGCGGCGCGTGGAACGGACGCTCCAGGAGAGCGAGATCCAGCGGGCGCGCGACGCCGCCCACGCGCAGGAGCTGGCCGAGGTCAACCAGGAGCTCGAGGCGTTCAGCTATTCTGTGTCGCACGACTTGCGCGCCCCGCTGCGACACATCCACGGCTATGTGGAGATGCTGCGACGGATCACGCGGGACCAGCTGCCCGAGAAGGCCACCCGGTACCTGCAGACCATCACGGACGCCAGCGTGGAGATGGGCGAGTTGATCGACGACCTCCTCGCGTTCTCGAAGGTGGGGCGCGCGGAAGTCGTCGCCTCGCACGTGGAGCTCGACACGCTCGTGGAAGAAGTGATCGCGCGCCTCGAGATGGCGACGCGGGACCGGGCGATCGAATGGCGCATCGCCCACCTGCCGCGCGTGGCGGGCGATGCCGCGCTGCTCCGGCAAGTGCTGGCGAACCTGCTGGACAACGCGGTCAAGTACACGCGCGACCGGCGGCCAGCGGTGATCGAGATCGGGTGCGCCGGCGAGGAGCATGGGCGCGCAATTTTATTCATTCGCGACAACGGAGCGGGGTTCGACATGACGTACGCACACAAGCTGTTCGGGGTCTTCCAGCGCCTGCATCGAGCGGAGGAGTTCGAGGGAACCGGCATCGGGCTGGCCACCGTGCGGCGCGTGATCGGCCGGCATGGCGGACGGGTCTGGGCGGAAGGCAAGCTCGGCGAAGGGGCCACGTTCTACTTCACGCTGGCCCTCGGGGGCGCGGCGCATGAGTGACCGGGTGCGTCACGCGGAGGCCGAGTCCATCCGTCGCATCCTCCTGGTGGAGGACAGCGTGCGGGACGCGGAGCTCATACTCGACGCGCTGGCGGAGAACCACCTTGCGAATGGAATCGTGCACGTGCGGGACGGCGCCGACGCGCTGGACTACCTGTACCGGCGGGCATCGTTCGAAGAGCGTCCCGAAGGACTCCCAGCCCTCATCCTCCTGGACCTCAAGCTGCCGAAGGTGGACGGCCTGGAGGTGCTGCGACAGATCAAGGGTGATCAGTCGCTCCAGGCGATTCCGGTGGTGATGATGACGTCCAGCCGGCAGGAGCAGGACCTGGTGCGCAGCTACGCGCTGGGCGTGAACGCCTACGTCGTGAAGCCGATGATGTTCCAGGACTTCGTGGACGCCGTGAAGCAGGTCGGGGGATTCTGGGCGGTCGTGAACGAAGTGCCCGAGGGCCTGCGAACCAACGAGCCCGCACGATGATCCCGCCCATCCGGATCCTCCACCTGGAGGACCACCCGCGCGATGCGGACATGGTTCGCCATCGCCTGGAGGATGAGGGTGTCGCCTGTGAGATCGTGCTCACCAACAGCCGGACGGCGTTCGAGGCCGCGCTGGAGCGGGAGCCGTTCGACCTCGTCCTGTCCGACTTCAACGTTCCAGGGTATGACGGAATTCGCGCGCTGCACGCCGCCCGCGCGACGCAGCCTGACGTCCCCGTGATCCTGCTCTCCGGAACGATCGGGGAGGAGGAAGCCGTTCGGGTGCTGCAGCTCGGCGCCACCGACTACCTGCTCAAGTCGAACCTCGATCGACTCGCGCCGGCAGTCGAGCGCGCGATCCGGGAAGCGGAGACCCAGCGTACCCGCGCGGTGGCCGAGCGTGCGCTGCGCGAGCGGGAAAAGGCACTGCAGGAGAACGAGGAGCGCACCTCGTTCGCGCTCGCCGCCGCCCGGATGGGCGTGTGGGAGATCGACCTCGCGGACGACTCGTTCAAGTGGTCGGGATCCATGGCACCGCTCTTTGGCGCGCCGCCCGAGTGGACGCCGGCGGGACGGGCGTCGTTCTTCCAGCTGATCCATTCCGGTGACCGTCGAAGTGCCGAGGAATCGCTCGACCGCACGATCGCCGGCAACAGCGACTTCGCTGCGGAGTTTCGCGCGGTGTGGCCCGACGGCAGTGCGCACTGGGTGCAGGCGCGAGCCAAGCTCGTGCGGGACGTGGAGGGTCGACCGCTTCGGCTGCTCGGCGTCGCCATGGATGTGGACGAACGCCGGCGGCTCGAGGAGCAGCTCCGACAGTCACAGAAGCTGGAGGCGATCGGCCAGCTGGCCGGCGGGATAGCGCACGACTTCAACAACGTGCTGACCGTGATCCTCGGATGTTGCGAGATGCTCCTCACCGAGCTGGCCGAGGATTCCGCCACGTGGGAGGACGTACGGGAAATCAAGAAGGCTGGATCGCGGGCCGCAGGACTCACGCGCCAGCTCCTGGCCTTCAGCCGTAAGCAGATCCTCCTCCCCGAACTCCTCGACGTCAACGTGCTCATCGGGTCCGTGGAGCCCATGCTGCGGCTGCTCCTTGCTGCGAACGTCGAGATCACGGTGTCGCTCGGGGCGCTCGAAGCCTGGATCAAGATGGACCCTACACAGATGGAACAGATACTGGTGAACCTGTCCGTGAACGGGGTGGATGCCATGCCCCGAGGAGGAAAGCTCACCATCAGCACCACCAACGTCACGCTCGGCGCCACGAATCCGGAGGGCGGCATGCCGCTGGCGGCAGGTGAGTACGTGCTGCTGCGAGTGAGCGACACGGGCGAGGGAATGACCAGGGAGAATTCCGTCCACATCTTCGAGCCCTTCTTTACCACGAAGGAGGTCGGCAAGGGCACGGGACTCGGGCTCGCGACGGTCTACGGCATCGTCAGGCAGAGCGGGGGGGACATCACCGTGCAGAGCGAGTCGGGGATCGGCACCGTGTTCGACATCCGGCTTCCCTGCGTTGCGGCGGCGGTGGCTGGTGCGCCGGTCCTCGAGCCGCTCGCGTCGCGCAACGGGCGTTCGCGCTGCACAGAGACGATCCTGCTCGTGGAGGACGACGACGGCGTGCGACAGCTGACGCGACGCACACTGGAGCGACTTGGATACACGGTGCTCGACGCAGGAAACCCCCTGTCGGCCAGCGCCGTGGCGCACGACTTTCCCGGCACGATCGACCTGATGCTGAGCGACGTGATCATGCCGCACTCCGAGGGACCACCACTGATCGCGCGCCTGCTCGCGCGGCGACCGGCGATTCGCGCCCTTTACATGTCGGGCTATGCGGATGAGGCGATCCAGCATGTGCTGCTGCTCGAGGAGACGCCCTTCCTCGCGAAGCCTTTCTCACCGGATGCGCTGGCCCGCAAGGTGAGGGACGTGCTCGACGCACCGCGCGCCGCGTGATCGATACCCGGGACGAGACTCGAACTCGTATGCTCTTGCGAGCGGGGGATTTTGAGACCCCTGCGTCTACCATTCCGCCACCCGGGCGCAGGCCGGAAAATTAAGCGGTCGGCGAGGGAATCGCAGCGTCAGGCCGCGCGAGGGCCCGGTGACAGCCTGATGGCCCCGCGCAGCACACCCGCCAGCAGTATGCAGAACGCGAGCGCCATCAGGCCGAAGAACGACGGCACCAGGTAGAGCTCGTCCCAGCTGTCCACCACGCCGAGCGCAGGGTGCCTGGGCGGATACAGCACGCGCACGGCATCGCCGACGCCCAGGCGGGAGAGTGGCCAGGCGGCCGAGCGGCGAATCGTGTGCGCGGCGCCCGACCGGTCCTGGTAGGTAACGAAGGCGAAGGTGCCCGGGGAGATGCTGCCATTGCCGCTTCGCGAGCCGCGCTGCTCGAGCGTCACCACGCGTCCCAGTGCGCCGAGTCCATCGGCGCGGAGCTCGATCGCCCGGTTCACCAGCACGTAGGTCCCCACGCCGCAGGCCGGAATGACCAGCGAGAGGATGAACAACACCGGAAACCGGAATGGATCGAGGCGAAGGCGGCGCCCAACGCGTGGAAGAATGCCTAGCGGGTCGTCCAGCGAGTGGTCGCCCGACACGAGCATCGCGGCCATCCACGTGGTGAGCACGAAGGCGATGAAGGCCAGCATGAACACGAAGAAGCGCAGTTCGCCCCACGCAAGCAGCTGCGTGTCCGCTGGCGCGGCTGCGTCGTAGACGATGGCCACCGAGTCGCCCACCTGCGCCGACGGCGTTGGCGCGAAGGTACGACTCTGTCCCTTCACGCGATCGCCGGTCGCCGTGATGAACTCGAAGACCGGCGACAGCAGGGAATCCTGGTCAGCGGCGCCTGCGGACTTCGCCATCCCCACCACGACTGCCGGTGCGTGGACGCCAGTGAGGATGAGGCGAATGGGTCCCTTCACCACCGCGCACGCCATCACGAACAGCGCGAGCACCACGCCGCTCATCAACCACTTCGCCACCGTGGCGCCCTCGACGGGCGTCTCGGTGTTCTGCATCCAGATGCAGAAGGCGAAGAACGCCAGCACAAAAAGGCCGAGCAGGATGAAGAGGATCATGCGGGAGGAAGCCTCGTGCCGAGCGAGTCGATCGAGAAGCGGGTGCCATGCTCCCACACCTCGGCCGTGCCGTGACAGAAGCTCAGCGCGCGCTCGAAGCGCGGCGCGATCACGATGCGTCCGCGAGGGTCGATGTAGCCGACCCTGTCACCGGCCAGAATGCGCGCCCTGTTCTCCTGGAAGTAGTCCGGCCCATTGTCCATCGCGTAGGCACGCGCAATCACGCGGCCTGAACTGTCGATGAATGCGAAGGGTGTCGTGCCGTCGATCACCGCGGCCACGCCGCCACTCCCGAATTCATACGCGGCGACATAACGCGCCGGGATAACCACCGCGCCCCTGGCGTTGCGATAGCCCTTCATGCCGGTGAGCGTGTCCTCGAATACGCGGCGGCCGGGATACGCGGCGGCGGGCCTCCCTGCCTGGGCCTCGCAGGCCGCCTCGGTCACGGCAACCGCCGCGGTGTCCGCAGCGGTGTCGTGCGTTGCAGCAGCGGTCGCCGGCCGCGCGGCGGGATCGGCGCACGCGAGCGCGAGCACCAGCACCAGCACCAGCGCCAGCACCGCGAGAAGGGCTTTCATCGGGCTATTGTAGCGCGGGCTCCCGGCGCGCGCCAATCGCGCGAGCAGCTCAGCGGAAGCGCACCACCTGTCGCACCGCCTCACCGCGCGCCAGCGCGTCGAACGCTCCATTGATCTCGTCGAGCGACAGCGTGCGCGTGAGCAGCCGTTCCACGGGTAGTAACCCAGCCTGGTGCATGGCGATGTAGCGCGGGATGTCGCGCACCGGCACCGCGGAGCCCATGTAGGATCCCTTCACGGTGCGCTCCTCCACCACCAGGCTCACCGCGGAGACCGCGAACTGCCGCGACGGATGCGGAAGGCCCATGGTGACGGTCGTGCCGCCACGCCGAGTGGCGTGATACGCACTCGCCAGCACCGCCTCGCTGCCTACGCCCTCGAACGCGTAGTCCGCGCCGCCCGCCGTGATCTCGCGAATGGCTGCCACGATGTCCGGCTCCGCGCCGTCGAGGGCGTGGCTCGCGCCACACTCGAGCGCCAGCGCGCGCTTGGCGGCGAGCGGATCCACCGCGATCACCGGATGCGCTCCCGCCGCGCGAGCGCCCATCACCGCGCTCAGTCCCACGCCTCCCATCCCGAATACCACCACGCTGCTGCCGGGCTCCACGCGCGCGGTGTTGACCACTGCGCCAACGCCAGTCATCACCGCGCAGCCGAAGAGCGCGGCGATGTGCAGCGGCAGGCTCGCGTCGATCTTCACCACCGATTCCTGCGACACCACGGTGAGCTCGGAGAACGCCGACACGCCAAGGTGGTGGTGCAGCTCGAGGCCGGCCGCATCGCGAAAGCGGCGCGCGCCGCCGAGCAGCGAGCCAGCGACGTTGGCGCGCGCGCCAGGCTCGCAGAGTGCGGGGCGCCCACTGGCGCACGGCAGGCAATGTCCGCACGCCGGCACGAAGGAGAACACGACGTGGTCGCCCACCGCGAGTCCGGCAACGCCGGCGCCGACGTCGCGGACCACGCCGCTCGCTTCGTGCCCCATCACCATCGGCATCACGCGTGGGCGCGAGCCGTCGATCACCGAGAGGTCGGAGTGACAGAGGCCGGCCGCTGCGACTTCGACCAGCACCTCACCGGGACCCGGCTCGCCGACATCGATCTCCGAAACGACGAGGGGCAGCGACTGCGCATATGGCGCGTCGCTGCCCATCCCGTACAGCACGGCCGCGCGCGACTTCAGGGCGGGCCCATGCCGTCGGCACCCGGCGAGCCCGGCTGGCCGGGCTGGCCTGGCCGCGCCTGGCGCAGCTGCATCAACCGGTTCCGCACCCGCTCCTGCATCGACATGTACCGCGCGCGCTGCAGGGGTGTCATGATCGCCGCGAGCTCCTTCTGCTCACGGTCGGTGAGCTCCGCACGAGCGCGCTCGAGCGCCACCAGCCGGTCGATGGACTGCGCCACCTTCGCCTGGTCGGCGGTCGAGTCATCCTGCATCAGGTCGCCCAGCGCGAGGCGGGCATCCCGCTCCTGGCGCTGGTGCTCGCGACGCCGCTTCTCCTGCTCACGAGCGACCGGCTCGAGTTTCTTCATCTGCTCGTCGCTCAGCCCCAGGCGCTGCTTCACCGCGCGGGCGAACGCCTGGCGCACCTGCGCCTCCCCGGGCTGCCCGGGAGGGCCATCAGGCTGGATGCGACCTTGCGGCTGCATCACCCGCTGGCGCGCGCGACCGCCCTGCGCACTCGCCGCAGTGAGCGGCAGCGCGAGTGCGAGCGTGAGCGTGAGCGCGAGTGATAGGGTACGCATCGAGATCATTCGTTCGCTCCTCCCTGCCCGATCGGTGCGGGCACCACTACGCCGGGCTCGGAGAGCGGCGTCGCGTCCAGCTTCGAGATGTCCGCAAGCAGCGACTTCATCTCGGCGGCCGAAAGATCGGACATGTCGTCGGACATCGCCAGCTCGGTGACCGGCGTGGCCCGCCCGGTGGCCGTGACGATGCTCGATTCGCTCGCGACCGGCGCGCTGTCGGCCACCCGCGCGACGGGCGACATGTCGGCCACGCGCGTGGTCTCAGGCGGCGAGATGAGCTGGTCGCGCTGGGGCAGGCTCAGGAGCGACGCCCCACCCACCACGAGGATCGCCGCGGCCGCCGCGAGTTGCCAGCGGCGCACCAGCGGGCGCTTCACGACCGCGGCGCGGGGGATGGCCGCCACGATGCGGGCGACGTCGACCCTCGGCGTGGCGAACGACCCGCGCAACCCGCGCAGCAGGTCGAGCTCCTCGCGACAGTCCACGCATCCGCTGAGGTGCGCATCGACCTCGGCGCGCGACGCGGCGTCGAGCCGCGCGTGCAGGTGGTCCGGCAACAGGTCGCGGATTTCTCCGTTCGGGCAATCATTCATCGAGGAACTCCTTCACCACGCGCATCGCGTTGTGGTAATGCACCCTCGCCGCCCCTTCCGTGGTGCCGACGGCGTCGGCGATCTCCTTGTATGACAACCCCTCGCTCACGCGAAGGACGAACACTTCCTTCTGGGTCGGTGTCAGCTTCTCCACCGCGTTCCGCAGCCGCTGCTGCGTCTCGTCCGCCACCATGCCATCGAGCGCATCGTACTCCGTGGCGGCGTCGTGCTCCTGGATCTCCGACTGGTCCTTTCGTCGCTTGAACGCCCGCCGCCGATCCAGGATCAGCCGACGCTCGATCGTGAACAACCACGTGCGCAGCGAGCTGTCGGCCCGAAAGCTGTCGAGCGAGTTGAACGCCCTCACGAAGGTGTCCTGCACCAGCTCGTCGACGTCCTGCCGTTCGCCACTGCTCGAGGCAAACCGCGCAAGCGCGTTGGCGTGTCGCTGCACGAGCTCCGTGGCCGCCCGCTCGTCGCCCGCCTTCCAGCGGGCGATGAGTTCCAGATCGATGCGATCCGCGTCGCTCCTGGACTCCTCTGCCATTCGATTCACAGGGTTGGACGCGTGGAACGGCCTGCCGTTAAGGGGTTGCCAAGCCATCAGTTGGGATCGCTCCCTTGCCCCGGCGGGCGGTCGGGAATATACACCGGCATGCCCCAGCCCTCCCTTCCCCAGCGCATCGCCCACCGTGGAGCCCGGCTGGAGCTCCCCGAGAACACCATTTCCGCCTTCATGAGGGCCTCGGAACTGGGGGCCGATGCGGTCGAGCTCGACGTCCACAGTACGGAGGACGGCTCCGCGATCGTGCACCACGATCCGGCGCCGCTCGCGCCCGCGGGGTCGCACGGCTCGCCACGGCCCTTTCGCGAAATGACCCTGGACGAGGTTCGCAGGCTTCGGGTGGGAGGCGAGCCCATTCCGACCCTCGACGAGGTGCTCCTCGCGCTGCCCGCGGCCATGACGATCTACGTGGAGCTCAAGGGCGAGCGAGTGGAGCGCGTCGCGATCGAGGCCATGCAACGCTGTGGTCGCCCCTGCCCCATCCACTCGTTCGATCATGAGATGATCTCCCGGGCTGCACGCATCGCGCCCGACCTGCCGCGAGGAATCCTCTTCGACAAGGGCGCCACGGTGGACACCGCATTCATCCGCGCCGCTGCCGCCGCCACGGGCGCTCGCGACCTCTGGCCGCACCACTCACTGGTTTCACCCCGTTTCGTGGACGTCGCCCGCTCGATCGACGCACGCGTCATCACGTGGACCGTGAACGATGCGACGCTCGCCCAGCACCTCGCCGGACTGGGCGTGTACGGACTGTGCGGGGACGACGTGAGGCTACTGGCCGACGACCCCGCTCGCTCGTAGGTTGCCGATCTCCGCCGTATCCGTACCACCCCTCCCGACACCCACCCCCGCGATGAGAATGTCGAAGCTCGCGCTCGCGCTGGCGCTGACGGCATGCGCGTCCACTGCCCAGACCGCGCAGCAACCGGTGCCCGCGCAGCCCAGCACCACGGCGCCGGCAACCACCACTCCAGCTCCCGCCCCCCGCGCGGGCGCCGGCGCCGGCGCCTTCTCGATGCCGAACGCCGACCCGTTCCCCTCCACCTACCTGCCGTTCCCGTCACGCACGACCGTGATCCGGAACGTCACGATCCTCACCGCGGCCGGCCCGCGCATCACGAACGGAAGCATCCTGCTCCGTGACGGCAAGATCGCCGAGGTGGGCCAGACGGTCTCGGCGCCGGCCGATGCAGTGGTGATCGATGGGCAGGGCAAGTACGTGACGCCGGGCATCGTGGACACGCACTCGCACATCGGTGGCTCCGCCGCGCCGGGCGATCGCGGTGCGCAGACCGACGACGTGAACGAGGCGACGAACCCCGTCACCGCGAACGTCTGGGTCGAGCACTCGGTGTGGCCGCAGGATCCGCAGCTGCCGCGCGACCTCGCCGGCGGCGTGACCACCATCCAGGTGCTTCCCGGCTCGGCCAACCTGATCGGCGGCCGTTCCGTGGTGATGAAGCTCGTGCCGGCGCGCAGCGCGCAGGCGATGAAGTTCCCCGGCGCCAAGTACGGCCTCAAGATGGCGTGCGGCGAGAACCCGAAGCGCGTCTACTCGGGTCGCGGGCCTTCCACTCGCATGGGCAACGTGGCGGGCTATCGCACGGCCTGGATCCAGGCGGAGGGCTATCGCCGGCGCTGGGACAATTGGCTCGCCGGCGATCGCAAGGGCGACCCGCCGGGACGCGACCTCGGACTCGAGACGCTGGCGGAAGTGCTGCGTGGCAACATCCTCGTGCACAACCACTGCTATCGCGCCGACGAGATGATGCAGATGATCGACATCTCGAAGGAGTTCGGCTACAAGATCCGCTCCTTCCACCATGGCGTGGAAGCGTACAAGATCGCCGACGTGCTGGCGCGCGAGGGGATCTCCGGCTCCCTGTGGGCTGACTGGGGCGCGTTCAAGCTCGAGGCCGCCGATGCCATCCGCGAGAACATTGCCCTGGTGCACAATGCCGGCGCTCGCGCCATCGTGCACTCCGATGACCCGAGTGGCTCGCAGCGGCTGAACCAGGAGGCGGCGAAGGCCATGGCGGCAGGTCGCGCCATCGGCATCGACATCTCCGAGGACGACGCCATCAAGTGGCTCACCATCAACCCCGCATGGGCCCTCGGCCTCGATGACCGCATCGGTTCGCTCGAGCGCGGCAAGAACGCCGACGTGGTGCTCTGGGACAAGGATCCATTCTCCGTGTATGCACGCCCCGAGAAAGTGTGGATCGACGGCGCGGTGATCTTCGATCGCCTCGACCCGAAGCAGCAGTGGCGGACCGACTTCGAGATGGGCTTCGTGCCGGATACGCGCGGAGGGAACCGCTGATGCGCGCTCTTTCGAAGCTCTCCCGATTCGGCGCGGCCCTCGCGCTGCTCGCCGGTTCGGCGCGCGCGCAGGACGTCGCGATCACCGGCGGGCGCGTGTTCACCGTGAGCGGGGCCACGATCGACAACGCCACGGTGCTGATCCAGAATGGCCGCATCACTGCGGTCGGGACGAACGTCGCGATCCCTGCCGGCGTGCAGCGGATCGATGCCGCGGGCAAGTGGGTGACGCCGGGCCTGGTGGTCGGCGGCACCGAGATCGGCCTGCAGGAGATCGGGGCGATCGGCTCGACCAACGACCAGTCGGCCACGGGCAAGGACCAGATCGCGGCGTCGTTCCAGCCGTGGCTTGGACTGAACACCGCGTCGGTGCTCATCGCGCCGGGGCGCAAGGAAGGGGTGACCACCGTGGGCATCGCGCCGCAGGGCGGCCTGGTGGCCGGCCAGCTCGGCGTGATCGACCTGGTGCCGGGGCACACCTCGGACATGCTGCGCAAGCCGGCGGCAGCGATGGTGGCACAGCTGTCCTCTCCGCGTGGCGGCGGCGCCGCGTCGCGCGGTGAGCTCATCGCCCGCCTGAAGGAACTGCTCGACGACACGAAGTCCTACGCGCGCCGCCGCGCCGACTACGAGCGCGCGCAGGCGCGACCGTTCATCGCGCGGCAGAGCGACCTCGAGGCGATGATCCCGGTCGTCGAGGGACGCATGCCGCTGATCATCGACGCGGACAACGCCGATGACATCGAGGCCGCGCTCTCGATCGCGAAGGAGTACAAGCTGCGCCTCGCGATCTCGGGCGGCGCGGAAGCGTGGAAGGTGGCGGATCGCCTGGCCGCCGCTGGCGTGCCGGTGTTCACCGGCGCTATGAACAACATTCCGGCGTCGTTCGCGCAGCTCGGACAGCGCCAGGAGAATGCGGGGCTGCTGCGGAAGGCGGGCGTGAGCGTCTCGCTGATCGGCAATGCCGGCGGCGGCGACGAGGAAGCCTTCAACATCCGCAACATCAAGCAGGAAGCGGGCAACGCGATCGCCTACGGCATGACCTGGAACGATGCGCTGCGCGCGGTGACGCTCGCGCCGGCCACCTTCCTCGGCGTGTCGGACCGCATCGGCTCGATCGAGAACGGCAAGGACGGCAACGTGGTGATGTGGAGTGGCGACCCGTTCGAGTTCAGCACGCGCGCCGAGCACGTGTTCATCAAGGGGCGCGAGTACAGCGAGAAGACACGCCAGGACATGCTGGCGGAGCGGTATCGGACGTTGCCCCCGTCGTACTACAAGCCGTAACGGCAGGAATCAGGAATCAGGAGTCAGGAAATCAGGAAGGGCCGCCAGCGTCTCGCTGGCGGCCCTTTCCGTCCTCCCTGACCTCGCCTCAGCCCTCCCCGGGCGTCGCCTGGCTGGCTCCGCCATCGGGGGGCGGCGGGCCATTGGTGGCGGCGCGGCGGCGATCGGTCGCTTCGCGGAGCAGCGTCTCGTAGCGCGTCGCTTCCGCATCGGCGGAGCGAAGCTCGCTTGCGTAGCGTTCGTAATCGTCGCTCGGCAGGTCAGCACCGCCAGCCTTCGCGCGAAAGACGGCATAGCCCAGGGACTGCGCGGCCTTGTCGGCGGCGCTGCGGGCCCGCATCAGGTTCAGGCGGACCTTCCCCTCGTCGATCGCCTCGCGGGCGATGCGACCGGCCTGATCGAGCTCTTCCTTCAGCTTGTTCCAGAGGGCCATCGGTGCTCCATGTGGGAGTGGCGTCTGCTGAATCCTACGCGAGTGAGCGGAGATTGGTTACGCACCAGCCATGCAAAAGGCGCCCCCGCGACGAATCGCGGGGGCGCCTCGTGACCTGCCAGCGCTCGCTTACGCGACCGCGGCGGTCTCCGTCTCGGCCGGGGCCGCGACCGCATAGACCGAGACCTTCTGTCTCGTCTTGCTCTTGTGCTCGAACTTCACGACGCCGTCGATGAGCGCGTAGATCGTGTAGTCGGTGCCGAGGCCCACGTTCGTGCCCGGATGCCACACCGTGCCGCACTGGCGGACGATGATGTTCCCGGCGCGGACGACTTCGCCGCCGTACTTCTTGATGCCGCGGTACTTCGGATTGGAATCGCGCCCGTTGCGGGACGAGCCTACGCCCTTTTTATGAGCCATGGGATCCTCTCAGCTCAGCCGAGGGTGATGTCGTTGATCTTCACTTCCGTGAAGCCCTGCCGATGTCCCTGCTTCTTTGCGTAGTTCTTCCGGCGCTTCATCTTGAAGACGATGATCTTCTCGCCGCGACCCTGGCGGACGATCTCGCCGGTCACCTTGGCGCCGGAGAGGGAGGGCACGCCGGTCTTGACGTTGCTGCCGTCGGAGCCGAGCAGCACATCGTTGAACTCGACCGAAGCGCCGGCATCGCCGACGAGGGACGGAATCTTGTACGAGCGACCGGACTCGACACGGAACTGCTTGCCGCCGGTGCGAATGATTGCGTAGGACATGACAGGGACTTTGCGGGACTCTTCTGGAGACAGAACGTTGTAGCCTATGAACTTAGCCCGGGTGGGCAAGTGTGTCAACTGGGCGGTGGCCCCGGCTACGCCACCGCGTACTGCTGCGTGACGTCCCGGCCCACCGACTTGACCACCAGCTTGAACTCGTCCGGCTTGAGGAGGGGGTCGTCACGCAGCTCCAGGTTGAAGCTGACCGACTTCTCCAGCTTCCGCATGAGGTCCTTTTCCTCCTCCAGCACGTACATCGCCACGTCCGGGTGGAGCTTGACGATCAGGGGATCCTTCCGCCCCTCGACGCCCATTCGCCGCACCGAGCGCTCCATGCGGCGGATGATCGTCTCGGCCGTGAACACGCGCCCGGTGCCGTTACAGGTGGGGCACGCCTCCGTCATGCTCTGGAGGTGGCTCTGGCGCACCCGCTGCCGCGTCATCTCGATCAGGCCGAGGTCGCTGACGGCGAACGCCTTGGTCCGGGCACGGTCGCGGCCCAGGTGCATGCGGAGCTCCTGCAGCACGCGATCCCGGTTCGCCTTCGTCTCCATGTCGATGAAGTCGCAGACGATGATGCCGCCCACGTCGCGCAGTCGCAGTTGCCGGGCGATCTCACGCGCCGCTTCCACGTTCGTCTTGGTGCTCGTCTTCTCCGGGTCCTTCTTGCCCACGAAGCGACCGGAGTTCACGTCGATGGACACGAGCGCCTCGGTGGGCTCGATGATCAGGTAGCCGCCCGAGGGCAGCTCGCAGCGACGCTTGAAGATGTCGCGGATCTCCTGCTCGATCCCCGCCTTGTCGAACAGCGGCACCTGCTCCTCGTAGAGCTTCACGCGATCGGCGAGGTCGGGCGCGATCCCCTTCAGGTACTCCACGATCTCGTTGTAGGTCTGCTTGGAGTCGATCGTCACCTGCTCGACCTTCTCGCTGAACAGGTCGCGCATCAGGCCGCGCGTGAGGTTGGTCTCACGATGGATGAGCGCGGGCGCGCGCACGAAGTGCGTCTTGCGCTTGATGCGCTTCCAGTTCGACATGAGCGTGGTGAGCTCGCGCTCGAAGGTCTCGGGCGTCACGTCCTCGCCCACGGTGCGCACGATCACGCCGCCGGAATCCTTCGGCAGGAAGCCCTGCACCTGCTCCTTGAGGCGGCGGCGCTCCTCGCGCTCGCCGATCTTGCGGCTCACCCCCACGCGCGACGCATGGGGCATGTAGACCAGGAAGCGGCCGGCGAGTGACACCTGCGCGGTGACGCGCGGGCCCTTGGTGGAGATGGGCTCCTTGGAGACCTGGACGATGAGCTCCTGGCCCTTCTTGAGCACGTCCTGGATCAGCGGCGCAGCAGCGTCGCGGCGACGGCGCTTGTCCGTCTGCTTCTCCCCTTCCTCGTCGGCGTCGTCGTCCTCGTCGGCTTCCTCGTCCTCGCCGAACACCAGGTCGGAGGCGTGGAGGAAGGCGGCCTTCTCGGTGCCGAGGTCCACGAACGCTGCCTGCAGCCCAGGCAGCACGGCCTCCACGCGGCCGTAGTAGATGTCGCCGACCATGCGCCGGGCTTCCGGGCGGTCGACGAGCAGCTCAACGAGCTGGTCGTCCTCGAGGATCGCGACCCGCATCTCGCGCGGGTTCGCGTTGATGAGAATTTCGCGTTTCATCGTGATGGACAGTCAGGGGTGTCCCCTTGAGCCGCGGGATCGTCCACGCACCCGCCTGCCGGCGAACTGCCGGCGTCATGACGGAAAGCGTGCGATCGGCCATCCACATGAGGCCGTGCGCGACGAGGGTGACGAGTACGACAAGGGCGGCCAACGCAGCATCGGCCGCCCCCGCGTACGGAGAGCCTTCGGCCCGCCGCGCAGCGCGCGGCTCGGCAAAGGCGGGAAAAGACAGAGTAAGCACTGAATCCAAACCTAAGGAGCGACGCTGTTTCCGCAATGGTGACAACGGGTTAGGACGCTCAGTCCTTCAATTCCCGCAGGAGCTGCCTCGAGATCACCAGGCGCTGGATCTCGCTCGTTCCCTCGCCGATCTCGCAGATCTTCGCATCCCGCATCATCCGCTCCACGGGATAATCCTTGGTGTAGCCATACCCCCCATGGATCTGCACCGCCTTGATGGTCGCTCGCATCGCGAGCTCGGAACAGAAGAGCTTGGCCATCGCCGCTTCCTTGCCGTAGGGCTTCTTGTTCTGCGAGAGCCACGCGGCGTGGTACATCATCAGCTTGCCCGCCTCGATCTCCGTGGCCATGTCCGCCAGCTGGAATGCGATTCCCTGGAACTCGGCGATCGCCTTGCCGAACTGCTTCCGCTCGCTGGCGTAGCGGAGCGCCTGCTCGAACGCCCCCTCGGCGATGCCGAGCGACAGTGCCGCGATGCCGATGCGCCCGGCGTCGAGGGTCTTCATGAAGTTCACGAAGCCCCTCCCCTCCTCGCCAATGCGATTCTCCACGGGGACCTCGACGTCCTCCATGATCAGCTCGCAGGTGTCGGAGGCGCGCCAGCCGAGCTTGTCCTCCTTCTTGCCGGCCCGGAAGCCCTTCATGGCGGGCAGCGAGGGCTCGTGCCCCACGCCCGCGGCCTTCGCACCCTCGGGATCGTTGGTGGGCTTCGTGAGGATGAACGAGCTGATCCCCTTGGTGCCCTGGCTCGGGTCGGTGACCGCGGTGCAGATGAAGATCTCGCCCACTCCGCCGTGCGTGATGAAGCGCTTGGTGCCATTCAGGATGTAGCGATCACCCTTTCGCACGGCGGTCGTCTTCGTGCCGCCGGCATCGCTCCCGGCCTCCGGCTCAGTGAGGCCGAAGCCTCCCATCACGCGGCCGCTCGCCAGGAAGGGGACGTAGCGCTGCTGCTGCTCGACCGTCCCGAAGTTCATGATCGGCGAGGTGCCGAGCGTGGTGTGCGCCGAGATCGTGAGGCCGTGCGACGCATCCACCTTGGCCAGCTCGTGGATCACGATCATGTAGCTGAGCAGGTCGAGGCCGGCGCCGCCCAGCTCCTCCGGCCACGGCACGCCCAGCAGCCCGAGCTCGCCCATCTTGCGGATGTTCTCCCAGGGGAACTTCGCGCTCTCGTCGAACTGCTTCGCGACCGGCGCGACCTCGTCGCGCGCGAACTCGCGCACCATCTCGCGGACGGAGTGGTGCTGCTCGGAGAAGAAAAGGGCGTCGTCCATGGGTGGTCTCGTCCAGTCTCGGCGGCGGTCAGGCCGCCTCGGGTTCATCAGCGTTGCGCACGACTTCCAGGAAGCGCTCGCCGTACTTGTCCAGCTTCACGGGTCCAACCCCCTTCACGTCGCCCAGGCTGTTGATGCTGCGCGGGCGGCGGGCGGCAATCTCCGCCAGCGTGCGATCGGCAAACACGACGTACGCCGGCACGCGCTCCTCCTTCGCGATGCTGCTGCGCAGCGCCCGCAGTCGCGCGAGCAGCGCCGACCCAACGGCGTCCAGCTCGACGTCGGCGTCGGGCGCGCCGCTTCCTGCTCGTGTACGCGGGGCGGTCTTCATGCGCGATCTCGGGGCGGCCGATTTCTCCGCCCGCTCCCGAACGATGCCGAGGCAATTGTCACACCCCGTGCACGTCTTCCGCGCCGCGGGATCGCCGAAATATCGGAGCACGAACTCGCGGCGACAATGCTTGGTGTAGGCATACATCTGCATCGTGTCGAGCTTCGCCAGCTCCGCCTTGCGACGGCGATCGAGCGCCGCCCAGTCGATGGGCCATGCCGACAGGGGCCGAGCCGTGTTGGCGAGACGCGATCCGGGCGTAGCGCGCTTCCACTCGAGAAACTGGCGCTGCTGCAGTGACTCGAGGATCGGCATGGCGCCCATCGCGCCGCCGAAGCCCGGCGGAAGTCCGTCGAGGTCGATGTAGGCGCCCTCGTTGAGGGCTTCCTTGCCGGCGCGCCAGAGGGCGCGGAGCAGTCCGAGCTCCATCTCGCTCCCCTCGCCCAGCTCGCGCGAGATGCGCTGCGGCGTGGCCAGCAGCCGCACGAGCGCCAGCGATCCCGTCTCGCCATCGTTGCGGAAGGCGCCCGCCTTCTCGAGCAGCCGCAGCGCCGACTCCACTTCCTTCGCGCTGGTCTTGAGCTTGAGCCGCGTAGCCAGCGTCGGGATGTCCACCTCGACGCTGCCATCCCCCTGCGCATCACGCTGCAGTCGCTCGTACACCGCCTCCACCACCGCGCGCTCGGGAAAGGCGCCTCGGATGAAGAACTCGTGCGTGAAGCGGTCCTGGAATGCGTGCAGCAGGTAGACCTCGGCGGGCAATCCGTCGCGCCCTGCGCGGCCGGCCTCCTGGTAGTACGCCTCCAGCGTGCCGGGCATGGCGTGATGGATCACGAGCCTCACGTTGGCCTTGTCGATGCCCATGCCGAAGGCGTTCGTCGCGACGATCGCGCGGATGTCGCCACCCATGAACGCGTCCTGCACCTCGCGGCGATGGTCGTCGTCGAGCCCCGCGTGGTAGGCCATCGCCTTCACGCGCGCCTTGCCGAGCCGCGTGGCGATGCGGTCCACGGACTTGCGGGTGGCGGCGTAGACGATCGCGAGCCCCTCGCCATTGCGCAGCAGCTCGATGAGCGCGTCGTCCTTGTCCTCGTCGGTGCGGGTGGGCACCACGTGATAGGACAGGTTGTGGCGATCGAACCCCGTGATGATCGTCTCGGGGTCGTGCATGCGCAGCTGCCGCAGGATGTCCTCGCGGACATGCGCGGTGGCCGTGGCGGTGAGCGCCACCGTGTTGGGATTGCCCAGGCGCTCGCGCACCTGCGCGATGCGCAGGTAGCTGGGACGAAAATCGTGTCCCCACTCGGAGATGCAGTGCGCTTCGTCCACCGCGAGCAGCGACACGCCGATGTTCTTCAGGCGCTCGGCCGTGCCGCCGAAGTCGAATCGCTCGGGCGCTACGTAGAGCATCTTGACCTCGCCTCGCTCAGCGGCGGCGAGACGCTTGCTCACTTCGCTGCTGGACAGCGTGCTGTTCACGAAGGTGGCAGGCAGGCCGCGCGCGACGAGCGCATCCACCTGGTCCTTCATGAGGGAGATCAGCGGCGACACCACCACGGTGAGGCCGGGCAGCACGAGCGCCGGGATCTGGTAGCAGAGCGACTTGCCGCCGCCCGTCGGCAGGACCACGAGTGTCTCGCGGCCCGCCAGCACCGACGTCACGGCCTGGAGCTGGCCGGGCCGGAAGTCGGAGAATCCGAAGTATTTCTGCAGCGCCTCGCGGGCGCGCTCCACGGGTGAGTCCACGCTCGTAATACCCGGCTTTCCGGCGCGATCGCCCACATCAAACGTGCGCACCGCGGGTCGTCAGACCGCGCGAGCGAAGTGACCGCGCGTGAACACGCCACCCATCTCCGCGCGCACGGCCGCGGCATCGGGGCGGCGACCGGCGGCCACCGCCTCGATGGCCTCGCGATAGGCGCGCACCACGTTCGCAACGGGATCGCCGGCCACGTTGAACACGAGCTGGAAGCCGCGGATGCCGGACTCCCACAGCGCCGGCAGGAACTCCGCTCCCTCGATGGGACGCGAATGCAGCAGCCGGTTGCGGCAGGCCGAGTCGGTGGCCACGGGAAAGCTGTATCCCATGGGGTCGGTGAGCTGCACGTTCACGTGCTTCTTCACGCAGAGGTCGCGGCAGGTGGTCGGCTCGCGATCGAAGGCGGCGGAGAGCACGCAATGCTCGAGCGTCATCCCCTCGGGGCGGCCATAGAGCAGCACGTCGAATCCGGCGCCCTGCCAGGGGGCGCTGATCTCGAGCATCTCCTCCGCGGTGAGCTCCACCGACAGCGTGAGGCGCGACGCGCCGAGCGCGAACATCTCGGCGGCCGTGTGCTGGTTGAACACGTTCACCGCGTAATCAGCGATAACATCGCGCTTCTCCGCGGCCAGCTCTGCGACCAGGCCGAGATGCCCGGAGAGCAGCGGCAGTCCCGCGTCGAGCCACTTCTGGATGTCCTTCCGCTCCTCGGGGCGCACGATGGTCGGCGTGCGCAGGCGGAGGGCGATGCCCTTGTCCTGCAGCGTCGCGCGCAGCTGCGCGAGCTTCGCGAGCGACGGCGGCGGATGGCGCAGGAAGGGGTCGAACACGATCTCGGTGGCTCCTCCTTCGGCGGCCGCGAGCGCATGCTCGACATCGTAGACGATCGCGCGAAGCGCGAACGCACCCGGCTCGGCCGCGACTGCCGAGGAGGGCTTCGCCTCGAGCTGGCGCACCGCGCTCTCGACGCGCTCCCGACGCTCGGCCATCACCGCCTGGCGCGCCCAGTCGCGCCGCAGCATCAGCTGCTCGACCGCTTCCTGCCGGAGGCGATTGAGCGCGCTCACGGGGATGAACAGGTCGGGCGCGAGGGCGGCGTCGTCGAGGGCGGCGAGCACGAAGGGCGTGTCCCCGAGGCGGCCGAGCTGGTCGCGCAGCTGCGTGCGGTCGAGCGCGCGCTTCTGTGCGGGCGCCAGCGTGACCTCGCTCCGCACCTCGATCGTGTCCTCGCCCACCGTGAAGATGGCCTTGAGCGGCGTGCCGGCGGCGCCGAAGACGCGAATGTCGAGGCGCACCTTGCGATCACGGATATCCGGCTGCAACTCGGCGAAGGAGAGTCGCGCGCGCTCGAGGAGTGCGGCGTGCGAGCTGCGCACCACCTTCCAGCCCACCGGCACCTTGAGCGGCGTGGTGATGGCCTGGCGCGTCTCGTTGCCGCGAATCCAGAGCGTGCGCACCTTCTCCACCGTGCAACCCTTGCTCGGGCCGCCGTGCGTGCCGGGCTCCTCGAAGCCCACCCCGTCGCCGACTGCGAGCGGCTCGCTGACGTCCACGAACAGCTCGGACCATTCGCGGCCGACCACTTCCCCCAGCGTGATGCCGCGGTTGTCGGGCTGCGTACGAGTCACGTAGTCGCGGCCGGCCCGACCGCCGTACATGCCGCCAGTGAAGCCGCGGCTGAAGATCTGGACGAGCGGCTGGACCTGGTCGGGGGTGACCTCCACCGGTTCACCCTTCGCCATGCGATCGAGCCAGCCACGATAGCTCTGCGTGACGGTGGCCACGTACTCGGGCTTCTTCTTGCGCCCCTCGACCTTCAGGCAGCCCACTCCAGCCTGCGCGATCTCGTCGAGGTGGTCGTGCGCTCCGAGGTCGCGCGCGGAGATCAGGTATCCGCGATCGAGCTCGGCGCCATCGGCCATGTCGGTGAGCACGTAGTCCTTGCGGCACGACTGCGCGCACGAGCCGCGGTTCGCGCTGCGATCGGAGATCATGCCGGACATGTAGCACTGGCCGGAGTACGAGATGCAGAGCGCGCCGTGGACGAAGGTCTCCAGGCCGAGCTCGGGCACCGCGGACTTGATCGCGCGGATGTCATCGAGGGTGTTCTCGCGGGCGAGCACCACGCGCTCGACGCCGATCTGCTGCATGACGCGGGCGCCCGCGGCGTCGTGCACGGTCATCTGCGTGGACCCGTGGATCTCGAAGCCGGGATACACGCGCTGGATCAGCCGCACGATGCCGATGTCCTGCACGATGGCGGCGTCGATGCCGCGATCGATCGCCTCGCCCAGGAAGATGAGCGCGTCGACGAGCTCGGAGGGCTTGAAGAGGATGTTGAAGGTGAGGTAGATGCGCGCCTGCCGGGCGTGGGCGATCCGGCAGGCCTCACCGACTTCGTCCAGGGTCAGCTGGGCGCCCTCGTCGCGTGCGTTCCAGCGATCCGCACCCAGGTACACGGCGTCGGCGCCATTCGCGACGGCAGCGCGAACGGCATCGAGGGAGCCGGCGGGGGCGAGGAGCTCGGGAACGGCGCGGGTAATCATAAGCCTTTGAATATAACGACTTACGCCGCGCCCGGGGTGCTATTCGACGCTGTCGCCCCGCCTCGCCACGAACCGGGAGAGGGCTGCCAGCGCGAGCACGATGATCCCGGCCCAGCGGAAGCGCTGGTCGTCGACCCTCGCGCCGAATCCCCAGACGGCAATGCCGACGGCAGCGAGCGCGAGCGTCAGCTGCGTCCTGCGGTTCATCCCTGCCCTGCCTTCAGGCTCTCCTCCAGCGCGCGCTTCATCCCCGACTTGAAGTCATCGGTGCTGCGCGCTTCCACGCCGGTCACCACCGCGGCGGCCACGCCGTCGTCGAAGGTCATGGTGTCGAGCTTGTAATAGAGCCACTTGGTGAGCGCGAGCGCCGTCACGGAGCTGCGGGCAAGGCCGGCGAGCACGGCGGCCGTCTCGTCCTCGAACGTCGCGGCGGTGAGCACGCGGCTGCAGAGCCCGATGCGCCCGGCCTCCTCCGCGTCCACGATGCGGCCCGTAAGCACCAGGTCGGCCCCCTGCTTCTCTCCCACGGCCCGACGCAGCAGCGTCATTGCCATTGCGGGCACCGAGCCGAAGCGCACCTCGGGAAAGCCGAACTCGGCGTCCTGGTGCGCGAGCACCATGTCGGCAGCGATCGCGATCGCGGCGCCGAGTCCGAGCGCGCGGCCATGCACGGCGCAGACGACGGGCTTCATGAGCGCGCGAATGGTGAGCAGCAACCGTCCCGCGACTTCCACGTCCTCGCGCGCTTCCTCCGGCGTGGCCTCCGACATCGCGAGCGCGGCGCGCGGGTCCATCCCCACGCAGAAGTCCGGGCCCTCGCCGGTGACGAGGATGATGCGCACAGCCGGATCGCGCTCCAGAGCGCCGAGGCCCTCGAGCATCGCCTCCGTGCTCGCGCGGTCGAGCGCATTGCGCTTCGCGGGGCGGTCCATGATCACGCGCCCCACGATCCCCGACTTCTCGACGCGCACGCCGTTGGTGGGCTCCGTCATCGCGGCGCCTCGGGCATGCCGGCCGCCTTCGCTTCGGCATCGGGCACGTCGAGCACCATGCGGAGCAGCGCGGTGGAGTACACCTTGCCCTGCGCGTCGGTCTTGAGCGAGAGCGTGCCGCCGCCGTCGAGCGCGCCGTGCAGCAGGAAGTTGAGTGCGTTGAGGTTGGGCAGCTCGAAGCGCTCCACGTCGCCGTCGATCATCCCCTTGAAGTGAGCGGCCACGCGCTCGCGCGTGAGCTGCGCGCTGATCACGGGGTACCACTCCGGGCGCAGCGCGATCACGCCGACGTTGGCGGTGTCACCCTTGTCACCGCTGCGCGTGTGCGCGAGGTCCACCAGTCGCACCTTCATGAGCGCACCTCCACCTGTGGGGTGACGACCGTCTTGTCCACGAGGGCGGGCCAGTAGGCCACGATCTCCTCGACCTTCGGGCGCCCGCCGGCGAATCCGGTGACGCTCGGCGGGCCGTTGAGCACCAGGGGCGCGAGCTCGCGCGTAAACCGTTCGACGTCGGTCCTCGAGTTCGAGCGAACGCCTATCCTGAACTGCACCTCCGGAATGTCCCTGGCCGGCGAGCCCGCGAGCGGGCCGTGCGTGGAATTCACGCCCACGAATTCCGTGAGGATGTGGTCGAACTTGAGCCCCAGCCGCTCGAGGCGCTCGCGCAGCACGCGATCCGCCAGCTCCGCCTTCGGCATGGCATCCGGCCACGAGTACACCAGCGTGCCGACCGCCTTGAAGCCGCTGCGATAGGCGATGGAGACCTTCAGCTTGTCGGTCGCCTCGCGCCCGACGATGCCATGCACCTTCACTCGATTCTCGCCGTCTGTCGACACGCGAATGCTCGTGAAGTCCGCCACCACGTCGGGCGTGATGTACGTGTGCGGATCGCCCATCTCGTACACGAGCTGCTCGGTGACGCTGGGCACGTTGATCCGGCCACCCGTGTTCGGGTGCTTGTAGATCACGAAGGTGCCGTCCTCGCTCGCCTCGGCGATCGGATAGCCGACATCCGCGAGGTCGGGAATGTTTTGCCAGTCGTAGAGGCAGTTGCCGCCGGAGGATTGCGCGCCGCACTCGAGGATGTGGCCCGCGATGATTCCCGCCGCGAGGCGATTCCAGTCGTCCGCCTTCCACCCGAACTCGTAGCGGAGCGGCGCCATCGTGAGCGCGGTATCCGTCGAGCGGCCCGTGATCACCACCTGCGCGCCCTGCGAGAGCGCCTGCACGATGGGCGTGGACCCGATGTAGGCGTTGGCCGAGAGCACGCGGTCGCGGACGGTGCTCAGTGGCTCGCCCGTGTCCATGTTGCTGAGCGCATGGCCGCTCGCGATCAGCTCGTCGAGGCGCGGGAGCAGGTCGTCGCCCGTCACCACGCCGACCTTGAGCTTGCCGCGCACGCCGAGCTTGTCGGCGAGCGCGAGGATCGCGTCGGCGCACGCGGGCGGGTTCACGCCGCCGGCGTTGGCGATGACCTTCACGCCGCGCTCGGTGACCGCCGTCATCACGCTCTCCATGGCCCCGATGAAGTCGCGCGCGTAGCCCATGTTCGGGTCGCGCTCCTTCTGCTTCTGGAGGATGGACATGGTGACCTCGGCCAGGTAGTCGAGCATCAGGTAGTCCACGGGACCGCCTTCCACCTGGCGACGCGGCGCCTCGAGCCAGTCGCCCCAGAATCCCTGGCCAGAGGCGACTCGAATCTTCTTTGTCATGCGTCGAAGGAGTGTGCGGGAAGGACGAAGGCGCCCAGGTGCGGGCCGGCATTTCGGCGAGCGGCGCGCAATGCGAAGGCGAGCACGTCGCGCGTTTCCTCGGGATAGATCAGCGTGTCCACGTAGCCACGGGCCGCGGCGTAGCGCGCATCGAGCTGGTGCTCGTAGTCGGCGCGCATCTCCTCGATCGCCTGCTGGACGTCGGCGTCGAGCGGCTTGCCGGCCTTCTTCGCATTGTCGATGGAGGGCGCATGCACCGCCTGGACGGCGGCCTCTCCTTCCATCACTGCCATGCGACCAGTAGGCCAGCTGAAGATGAAGTCGGGATCGAATCCCTGCCCGGCCATCGCGTAGTAGCCGGCACCCGAGGCGTGGTTCACCGTGAGGACGATCTTCGGCACGCGCGCGGTGGCCATGGCCTCCACGAACCGTGCGCCCGCGCGGATGATTCCCTCATGCTCGGCCTCGGGACCCACCATGAATCCCGAGACGTCCTGGACGAAGAGGAGCGGGATGCCCTGCCGGTCGCAGCGGTCGATGAAGAAGGCCACCTTCTCCGCGCTTTCGGCGTAGATGATCCCGCCGAAGCGCGGCTTCTCCCCCGCACGACCCTTGATCAGGCCGCGCTGGTTCGCGATGATGCCGACCGGCAGCCCGTCGATCGTTGCGTCGCCGCAGATGATCTCGCGCGCGAGCTGCGCCTGGAACTCGCTGACGCCATCGTCGACGATTGCCTTCAGCACCTCGTGCATGTCGTACTGCATGCGGTGATCGGCGGGCAGCACGTCGTACAGCCGCACGCTGTCGGGGGCGGCAGAGCGCGCGCCGACATCGGACTGCGCCCCCGCCGGCGTCGGCAGCTTCTTCACGAGCGCGCGCAGCTGCTCGATGCAGTCGTCGTCATCCTCGGCGGTGTAGTGCGCCACCCCGCTCACTTCGGTGTGGGTCACCGCGCCGCCGAGCGTCTCGCCGTCGATCACCTGGCCGGTGGCGCCCTTCACCAGGTTCGAGCCGCCGAGGCCCATGAACGACGTGCCCTTGACCATGATGATCAGGTCCGAGAGCGCGGGCAGGTACGCACCGCCGGCGATGCAGGGGCCCATCACGGCGGCGAGCTGCGGGATCCGCAGGTAGCGCCGCATGATCGAGTTGTAGTAGAAGATGCGCGCGGCACCATACTGGCCGGGGAACACGCCGCCCTGGTACGGGAGGTTCACGCCCGCGGAATCCACGAGGTAGAGGATCGGGATGCGGCAGCGCATCGCGATCTCCTGCGCGCGGAGGATCTTGCGAATGGTCTCGGGCCACCACGATCCCGCCTTGACCGTGGCGTCGTTGGCGACGATGACGCACTCGCGCCCTTCCACTACCGCAATGCCGGTGACCACGCCGGCGCCGGGCGCCTGGCTCTCGTACTGGTCGTACGCCACGAGGAGCCCCACCTCGAGGAAGCGCGACTGCGGATCGCAGAGCCGCTCGACGCGCTCGCGCGCCGTGAGCTTTCCCTGCTTGTGCTGCCGCTCGATCTTCTCCGGCCCGCCGCCCTGGCGCAGTCGCGCCTCGAGCTCGCGCAGCTCGGCGCTGAGCGCACGAAGGCGAGAGGTCACGGGATCAGGCGCCCTGCCGTTCCCGCTCCGCGAACCACTCGCGGATGTAATCGATCAGCGCCGCGGTGGGCGTGCCGGGACCGAAGAGCGTGCCGACGCCGATACGCCGCAGCTCTTCCATGTCTTCCTTCGGGATGATGCCGCCGCCGGTCATCAGGATGTCGTCGCGTCCCTGCGCGGCGAGCAGCTCGCGCACGCGCGGAAAGAGCGTCATGTGGGCGCCGCTGAGGATCGAGAGGCCCACGACGTCCACGTCCTCCTGCACGGCCGCGGTCGCGATCATCTCCGGCGTCTGGTGGAGGCCGGTGTAGATCACTTCCATGCCGGCGTCGCGCAGCGCGGCGGCGACGACCTTGGCGCCGCGGTCGTGGCCATCGAGGCCCGGCTTGGCGACGAGAACGCGAATGGGTCGCATGGGGACGAAGTTAGCGGGAGCGGGCGCGGACGGGCAACGGAAGCGCCCGCCCGGGCTTGCGGGCCACCAGCAGCATTTCCGAGGAATTGCGACGGAGTGGGCGCTCGCTCCAGGCCTCGTAGGCCTCCTCCACGATCAGCCCGACTTCCGCGCAGAGCTCCGCGAGGCGCGTGGGCGTGTACAGCCGGATGCGATGCTCGCGCGTGCCGGTGCCCCGCTTCCCCGCCCAGTTGGACTCGATGCTCAGCACGCCGGAGAGTGGATCGAAGCTGCGCTCCTGCGCGATGATGGTCCCGTCCTGCGTCCGCCACCAGTCGCGCGTGAGGAACGACGCCATCACGCCGTCGCGGTTGCCGCCGTGCCAGACCAGGGTGCCACCCGGCGCCAGCACGCGCGCAAACTCGGCGATCACCCGGCGATCCTCGGCGGGGTCCATGAAGAAGCCGAACGACGTGAAGAGGTTGACGACCGCATCGAAGCGCCCCGTCCATTTCGCCGGAAGCTGGCGCATGTCGGCGCGGGTGTAGCGCAGTCGCTTGCCGGTGCCACGCTCCTTCGCCTTCGCCAGCAGCTCCTTCGAGAAGTCCACGCCGTCCACGTCGAAGCCCGCCTCGGCGAGCAGGTGCGCGTGACGTCCCTGTCCGCACGGGCAGTCGAGCACCCGTGCGCCCGAGGGGAGCGCGAGCACCTCGAGCAGTCGCGAGACCTCGTGCCGGTCGCGCTCGAGCGTGAACACCGGCTCGTACTCGAGCAGGTAGTGGGTGTCGAAGTACGACGCCCACCATTCCTGTGAGCCGCCGGCCGGCTTTGCGCCCTTCTTGCGTGCGCTCAGAAGAACACCGGCTCGCGATAGGCGCCGAACACCGACTCCATGGCCGCGCGAATCTCGTAGAGCGTGCAGTACGCGCGCGCCGCATCCAGGATGTGCGGGAACACGTTCTCGCTGCCGGCCGCCGCCCTGCGAAGGCCCTCGAGCGCCGCGTCGCAGCGTGCCTGGTCGCGCTCGGCGCGCACCTGCTTCAGGCGCTGCTCCTGCTCGCGGGCCACTTCCTCGCCGATGCGCAACAACGGAATCGACAGCTCTGGCTCCTCGGTGACGAACTCGTTGACGCCCACGATCACCTTGCGATGCTGCTCGATCTCCCACTGCTGGCGTGCCGCGCTCTCGGCGATCTTGCGCTGGAACCAGCCGGTTTCCAGGCCGCGCACCACGCCGCCCTGCTCCTCGATCTGCTCGAAGAGCGCCTCGGCCTCGCGCTCCATCCGGTCGGTGAGGGCCTCCACATAATACGAACCGCCGAGCGGATCCATGACGTTCGGAACGCCGGTCTCGTAGGCGAGCACCTGCTGCGTGCGCAGCGCGACCTGCACCGCGCTCTCGGTCGGCAGCGCGAGCGTCTCGTCCATGGAGTTCGTGTGGAGGCTCTGCGTGCCGCCGAGCACGGCGGCGAGCGCCTGGTACGCCACGCGCACCACGTTGTTCATCGGCTGCTGCGCGGTGAGCGTCACGCCTGCCGTCTGCGAATGGAATCGCATCACCCACGAGCGCGGACTCTTTGCGCCGTACTTCTCCTTCAGGTGCCGCGCCCAGATGCGACGTGCCGCGCGAAGCTTCGCGATCTCCTCGAAGAAGTCGTTGTGGATGTCCCAGAAGAATGAGAGGCGCGGCGCGAAGTCGTCCACGTCGAGCCCGCGCTCCACGCCGCGCTGCACGTACGCGAAGCCGTCGGCCAGCGTGAATGCCAGCTCCTGCACCGCGGTCGCCCCGGCCTCGCGGATGTGATAGCCGGAGATCGACACCGTGTTCCAGAGCGGTGCATGCGTGGCGCCCCACTCGAAGCAGTCGATGATCAGGCGCATGGCGGGCTCGATGGGGAAGCACCACGCGTGCTGCGCCATGTACTCCTTGAGGATGTCGTTCTGGATCGTCCCCCGGAGCTTGTCGCTCGACACGCCCTGCTTCTCCGCCGCCGCGATGTAGAATGCCCAGAGGATGATCGCCGGCCCGTTGATCGTCATGGACGTGGACACCTGGTCCAGTGGGATGCCGTCGAACAGCACCTCCATGTCCGCCAGGCTCGAGATCGCGACGCCGGTCTTCCCCACCTCGCCCTCGGAGCGCGGATGATCGGAGTCGTAACCCATCAGCGTGGGGAAGTCGAACGCAGTCGAGAGTCCCGTCTGCCCGTGCGCGAGCAGGAACTTGAAGCGCTCGTTCGTGTCGCGCGCGCTGCCGAAGCCGGCGAACTGGCGCATCGTCCAGAGCTTGCCGCGATAGCCCGTGGGATGGATGCCGCGCGTGTAGGGAAAGTCGCCCGGCACGCCGAGTGACTCGGCGGAATCAGCGGCGACGTCGAGCGCCGTGTAGACCGGTTCGACCTCGTGCCCGGAGTTCACGAAGGCGAGCTCCCGCTTGCCGCCCTTCTCGTATCGGGCGCGCCACGCGGCAACCTCGGCCCGCAGGCGCTCCAGCTCCGCCCGGGTATCCTGGTCGCTCTCGTCGAGCCCACGCATCGTCGTCATAGCGAAGTCCGCGTCAACTGTTCACCACTGCGCGCCAGCAGCGCATCGGCCACTGCGAAGGGAGTCGTGGCACCGCTCTCGAGACCGGGCAGCTGGCCATCGAGCCAGCGAGCGGTCTCGTCATCCTGCCAGAGCCGGGTGCGCACGCGGGATTCGACGACATCCACCACCCGTTCGCGCAACCGCCGGCGGCGGCGGTCGCGCAGCGTGCCCGTGCGCTCAAGATACTCGAAGTGGCGGTCGAGGGCGCCGATCACCTCGTCGATTCCATCGTCCTTGATCGCCACGGAGCGAAGGACCGGCGGCGTCCATTTCATCGGGGCCGGGTCGCTGGCGGCCTCGCGTGCGGCCCGGATGGGGTTCACGTGCTTGAGGTCCACCCCATGGTGCGCGGGGACGTTCTTCATCGTGGCGCCGCTGCGCAGGCCGAGCATCAACTCCAGCTCGTTGCGCAGGCGGTCCGCGCCCGGCCGGTCCGCCTTGTTCACCACGAAGACGTCGGCGATTTCCATCAGCCCCGCCTTCAGGGTCTGGATCGAGTCCCCGCTCTCCGGAACCAGCACCACCAGGGTGCAATCAGCCGTGCGTGAGATGTCGAGCTCGCTCTGCCCTACGCCCACCGTCTCGATCAGGATGCGGTCCACACCGAAGGCGTCGAGCACGTCGCAGGCCTCGCGCGTGGCGGTCGCCAACCCGCCGAGCGATCCGCGCGTGGCCATCGAGCGGATGAACACGCCCGGGTCGAGCGCCACCGACTCCATCCGGATGCGATCGCCGAGCAAGGCCCCGCCGGTGAAGGGCGACGTAGGATCCACCGCGACGATGCCGACGGTCAGTCCCTGCGCCCGGAATGCGCGAGTGAGCGCCGTGGTGAGCGTGCTCTTGCCGGCGCCCGGCGGGCCCGTGATGCCATAGCGACGCGCGCGCCCGATCCCCGCGTGAAATTCCGCGAGCAGCGCCTCGAACCCCGGCCGGTGATTCTCCACGATGCTCACCGCGCGGGCGAGCGACGCCACCCTTCCCTCCCGGAAGCTCGCGAGCAGTGCGGCGTGACCTGCGGAAATTGGCGCGGTCATCCTGCCACCCGGTGCGGATCATCATGCTCGTCGCGGATGTCGCCCACCAGTTCCTCCAGCAGGTCCTCGAGCGTCACCAGGCCGATCGTCCGCCCCTGCTCGGTGACGATGGCCAGGTGCAGGCGTGCGCGCAACATGCGGAAGAGCAGGTCGGTGCACGCCGTGTCGGGCGAGGTCATCGCCACGGGTCGCAGTGGTGATGGCGCATCGGCGCCCGCCTTGAACACGTCGAAGGCGTGCACCATTCCCTCCACGTGATCCAGCGTCTCGCGGTAGAGCGGCACGCGGCTGTAGCCTGCGTGCGCGACGGCGAGCGCCCGCGTGCGCGGGTCGGTGGTTGCGTCGACCGCGAAGATCTCCTCGCGGGGCGTCATCACGCTGCGCACGACCTTCTCGCCGAATTCCACCACGCCACTGATGATCGCGATCTCGTCGCGCTGGCCCACGCCCTCCAGCTCACCCTCGCGCAGGAGGTCCTGGATCGAGTCGCGATCATCATCGAGCAGCGCGGGACGCGCGCCGACGAACGGCTGCACCAGCAGCGCGCCGAGATGCACGAAGGGAGACGCGAGGATGTTCGCCGCCTGGAGCGAGGGAAGCAGCACGGGTGCCAGCTGCGGCGCCCAGCGCCGCCCCAGCGCGCGCGGCACGATCTGGCCGAGCAGCAGCACCACCAGGGTGAACCCGGCGAGCCGCCACGCGATGTGCACCGGGTCGCGATCGTGACCGAGCTCCAGCGCCACGCCCGCCATCACGAGCGTGACCGCGACGCCGGCGTTGGCGGCCGCGAGCAGCCGCTGCGGGCGCTCGAGATACGCCATCGCCGCCTGCGAGCCGCGCAGCCGGCGCTCCGCCCAGTGGCGCAGCCAGATGCGACTGAGCGATCGCACCGACATGCCACCCGCGGTGAGGGTGGCCACCACGAGCAGCGCGATCAGCAGCGGAATGGAGAGCGCGCCCGTCATTCGTCGTCGTCCTCGCGCGGCGTGCCGTCTTCCCGCTCGAAGTAGACGCGCTCGATGCGACGGCTGCGAACGCGCTCCACCACCACGCGAAAGCCCTGCAGCTCCGCGGACTCGCCGCTCCGTGGCACGCGCCCGAAGTGATCGTAGATCAGTCCACCCACCGTCGTCAGCTCCGGGCGCGTGAAGTCCGCGCCGAGCAGCTCGGAGAGCTCGTCGAGCGTGAGGCGGCCGGGCACCCAGTAGCGCGCGTCTCCCTCCACCTCGACGCCCGCCTCCTCCACGTCGTACTCATCGCGGATCTCGCCCACGATCTCCTCGAGGATGTCCTCGATGGTGACGATGCCCGCGGTGCCGCCGTATTCATCGCTCACGATCGCGATGTGCGTCTGGCTCGCCTTGAAGTCGCGCAGCTGCGCATCGATGGTCTTCGACGGCGGAATGAACGTGGCAGGCCGGACCAGCGCCTCCCACCCCGCGGCCGGCTCCTCGTCCTCGATCACGGCCGGCAGCAGGTCCTTGGCGTACAGGATCCCGGCGGCATCGTCGAGCGTCTCGGTGTACACCGGGAAGCGCGCGTGCTCGCTGCTGCGCACGCGGTCGATCACCTCCGACCAGGGCGTGCCCAGCTCGATGCCGACCACGTCCACGCGCGGCACCATGATCTCGCGCACCTCGGTCTCGCCGAGCGAGAACACGCCGCGCAGCAGTGACTCCTCCTTCTCGGAGACGTCGGCCTCCGCAGCGACGACCTCGCGAAACTGCTCGGTGTTGCTCTCGCGCAGGTGTGCGTCGGTGCCCCCCGTGGGGAGCATGCGCAACAGCCATGCGTCGAGGGCCGCGCCCAGGGCCAGGAAGGGCCAGAGGAGGATCTCGGTCACGCGCACCGCGAAGCGGAGGCGCGCGTAGAGGCCGTGGCCCACGACCTGCCCGGCGGTGCGCCCCCCACCCTCCGCGACCGCAACGATGAGGATCGCGAAGAGCGCCGAGAGCAGCACGGCCGCCTTGCGCCCCGCCGTCGCGATGAGCGCCGCCTCGGCGAGCGCCGCGCCCGCCCCGAGAAACGCGATCACGCGCCCCAGCTGGAGCGCGCGGTGCTGCCGCTCGCGCTCGCGCAGGGCGCCGGAGTCGAAGGGAGAGGCCGCGCGCTGCAGTCCCGCGAGCAGCGCGCCGTCCGCCGCCGCGAGCAGCGCCGCGACCACCGTGGCGAGCAGCGCGAGCATCCATGCGATGCTCATTGGGCGATGCTCATTGGGCGATGCTCATCGATCGCGCGCCGCGAGCGCCCGGGCCAGCAGCGCTTCCTGCCGCTTCCACATGCGCGACTCGAGCCGTCCGTCACCTTCCGGATGTTCCCACCCGATCACGTGCAGCGTGCCGTGCACCGCGAGCCGGAGCAGCTCCTCGCGAACGCCCACGCCGTTGGCGCGCGCGTGCTGCCGCGCGACATCAGGGCAGATGTAGATGTCACCCAGCAGCGGCGCATCCGGTGAGGGACGGTCGAAGTGGAAGGAGATCACGTCCGTGGCGCCGCGGTGCCCGAGGTGCTCCCGGTTGAGCGCCGCCATCCGCCGCGGCGTGACGAAGGTGATGGACAGCATGGCCTGCGGCACGCGCTCCGCGCGCAACACGGAGAGCGAGGCCTGGCGCACCACGTCACGCGCCACGGCGATCCGCACGCCTTCGGTGGAGACGTCCACGGCGAGGGTCGGGCGGGCGCGCGGGGGCGCCGCGGGGTCACTCATGCGCGGTCGCGTGCGTCCTCGTCATCGGCGTACGCGTGAATGATCTCACGCACCAGGCGATGGCGCACCACGTCGGCTTCGGTGAAGTAATGGAACGCGATGCCGTCGATCCCCGGCAGGATGCGCTCGACCTGCGTGAGCCCGGAGTCGGCGTGCTTCGGCAGGTCCACCTGCGTCTTGTCGCCGGTGATGACCATCTTCGAGTTCACTCCCAGGCGCGTAAGCAGCATCTTCATCTGGAGCGCCGTGGCGTTCTGTGCCTCGTCCACGATCACGAAGGCGTCGGCGAGCGTGCGGCCGCGCATGAAGGCGAGCGGCGCCACCTCGATCACGCGCGCCTCGAGCGCCTTCTGGATGCGCTCGAAGGGCATCATGTCGTCGAGCGCGTCATACAGTGGCCGCAGGTACGGGTCCACCTTGGCCTGCATGTCCCCGGGCAGGAAGCCGAGGCTCTCCCCCGCTTCCACCGCGGGGCGGGCCAGCACGATGCGACGCACGCGCTTGCGCGTGAGCGCGTCCACCGCCGCGGCGACGGCCAGGTACGTCTTGCCGGTGCCCGCGGGACCGATGCCGACCACGATGTCGTTCTGCGCGATCTTCTCCAGGTACTCGCCCTGCCCCGTGGTCTTCGCCTGCACGATGCGGCGCATCCCCGGCAGCGCGATGCGCGACGAATCCGACGTCCCGGGCAGGCCATCGTCACCCGCGGGCTCGCCGCTCAGTCGCAACACGTCGTCGGGCGTGAGCTCCCGGCGCTGGCGGGCCGCCTCGACCATGCGGCGCGCCGTGTCCATGGCGCGCTCCACCAGCTCGGGCGACCCGGCGACCGAGAGGGCCTCACCGCGAAGCGCCACCTTCACGCCGAAGATCCGCGAGAGCTCCAGCAGGTTGGCGTCGTTGACGCCGGCCAGCGTGAGGAGGTCGGCGCCTTCCGTCCCGACCCGCTGCGTGGTGTTCCCTTCGCTCACTCCGGTACTCCCGTGGTCTCGAGGTGCAGGTCCGCCAGGTCGGCGGCGGGGACCACGGTGGGCGCGCCCTCGAAGAGCGCGCGCGCGGCAGTGGTCTTGGGAAATGCGATGACGTCACGCAGCGAGGTGGCGCCCGACAGCATCATCGCGATGCGGTCGAAGCCCAGGGCGATTCCACCATGCGGCGGAGCCCCGGAGCGGAGCCCCTCGAGCAGGAACCCGAATCGCGCCGCGGCGGTCTCCTCGTCGATCCCCAGCAGCGTGAAGATGCGCTCCTGCACCGCCGGGTCGCTGATGCGGATACTGCCCCCGCCGAGCTCCGTGCCGTTGTACACCACGTCGTACGCCTGCGCGCGCGCGCGGCCCGGCGTGGTCGCGAGGAGCGACACGTCGTCCGGATGCGGCGAGGTGAAGGGATGGTGCACGGCCGCGAGCGCTCCCTTCGGATCCTCGTCGAACATCGGGAAGTCCAGCACCCAGAGGAAGCTGCGCGCCTGCTCGGGCACCAGGCTCATGACGCGTGCTGCCTCCTGGCGCACCCGATCGAGCGCCGGGTTCGACACGCGGTCGCTCGCCGCCACCATCAGGAACAGGTCGCCCTCGCTCGCTTCCAGCACGGCGGATTGCCCCGCGGGAAGGAACTTGGCGATCGGCCCCTCGAATGCGCCGTTCACGAATTTGAGGCGCAGCAGCCCGCCCGCGCCCGCACCCTTCGCCAACAGCTCGAGCTCGTCCACCTGCTTGCGTGAGAGCGCCGCGCCGCCCGGCACGCGAAGTCCGCGCACGCGGCCGCCTGCCTCGATGGCGCCCTTCGTGACCATGAAGTCCGAGCCGCGAAACACGTCGGTCGCGTCGAACAGCTCGAGGCCGTAGCGCAGGTCGGGGCGATCGGAGCCATAGCGCTCCAGCGCCTGCGCGTACGTCATGCGCGGGAAGATCTTCGGGATCTCGATCCCCGCTTCGGCGAACAACACCGCGAGCAGTCCCTCGGTGAGCGCAATGATGTCCTCCTGCGCCACGAACGACCCCTCGATGTCGATCTGCGTGAACTCCGGCTGGCGGTCCGCGCGCAGGTCCTCGTCGCGGAAGCAGCGCGCCACCTGGAAGTAGCGGTCGAAGCCCGAGATCATCAGGAGCTGCTTGTACAGCTGCGGCGACTGCGGCAGCGCGTAGAACTCGCCCGGGTGCACGCGGCTCGGCACCAGGTAGTCGCGCGCGCCCTCGGGCGTGGGCTTGGTGAGGATCGGCGTCTCGATTTCCAGGAAGCCGCGGTCGCTGAGGTGCCGGCGAGTTGCCTGCAGCAGGCGATGGCGCAGCATCAGGTTCTCCTGCAGCTCCGGGCGGCGCAGGTCGAGGAAGCGGTGACGCAGGCGCAGCTCCTCGGCCGCCAGCTTCTCCGTCTTTCCGCGCGCCACCGGAATGGCCGGCGCGCCCGTGGTGGGACCCACGATTCGCAGCGACTTCGCGCGCACCTCCACGCTGCCGGTGAGCATCTCCGGATTGCGCATCGCCTCCGGTCGCTCGGCGACCTCTCCCTCCACGAGCACCACCACCTCAGCGCCGAGCGACGCCGCCTGCTCGATCACCTCGGCCGGCGTCCACTTGGGATCGAACGAGACCTGCACCATGCCCGCACGGTCGCGCAGGTCCATGAACACGAGTCCGCCGAGGTTGCGCGCGCGGTGCACCCAGCCGCCAAGGCGAACGCTGGTGCCGGCGTCCTCGGCGCGCAGTGCGCCGCAGAGGTGGGATCGCTGGGCGGTGACGAAATGCTCGGAGTGCATGAAGGAATCGTGGGAAGTTCAGCTACGGCGCGCCATTGCGCCGCCCGCCAGGGCGCCGATCACGGCACCGGTCGCGTCGGCCCGCCAGTCGGCGATGTCGTCGGAGCGTCCGGGAATGAACTGCTGGTGCCACTCGTCCGCCGCGCCGTACAGTGCAACGATGCCGACCGACAGCAGGATCGCGCGAGCGACCCGCACGCCGGGCAGGATTGCCCGCACGAGCAGGAAGGCGAGCGGCGCGTACATCGCGAAGTGCGCGAGCTTGTCGGTGCCGAGCAGCGACCGCGGGATCGGCGGGTTCGGGATCGACGTCAGGACGAGAATGACCCCCGCCCAAACGAGCGGGGGTAGCCATCGTCGACTGCTCAACTGCCGGCCTGCCGGGTGGTGCATCGCATCGAAGCTAGGATTCTAACGGCTTTGGGGGGCGCGGGGTAGTCACGTCGCTTGACCCCGCGAGCCGTGCCGGGTACTGTCAACTCCATGCGCCGCTTGATCTTCGCCGTTGCGCTGACGGCTTGCTGGACCCTCCCCGCCGTGGCGCAGGAGACCCCTGGAAGGGACCTGCTGATGTTCCCGGTGGGGGCCATGGCGGAGCCGCAGTCGGTCGCGGGAGCGCTCGGCGGTGGCTTCTGGAACCCCGCGACGGTCGCGCCCGACCCGGCGTTTCGGCTCAGGATCGGCGTCTCTGCCCTGAACACTCCCATCGACCAGGGCGTTTCGGCGCAGATCCTCGCAGCCTCCGGGTCCGTGGGTCGCGGGTGGGGTGTGGGCATCACCGTGGCGCGCGCGGCGATCATCGACCTGGTGCGCACGGAGAGTGACCCGCAGACCATCGGGAACGAGATCGCCTACAATACCACGGTCTACTCCATTGCCGCGGCGCGACGCTGGCGCGGTGCGGCGATCGGCGTGTCGCTGCGGGCGCGGAACGGGCAGGCCGACCAGGTGCACCGCAGCGATGTCGCGCTGGACGCCGGCCTGCTGATCGCGCGCACCCTCGGCACCCCCGTTCGGCTCGCGATGTCCACCTTCCTGCTCAGCCCCCAGGGAAGCGCGCGCGAGGCGGCCGAGTACTTTGCGAGTGCCGACCTGCCGCTGCTGCGGCGGGACAGCACGCTCCTGCTGCGCGGCGGGGTGGCGGCTTCGCACCTCGATCGCCGGGGCGGCGAGGTCTTCCCCTTCGCGACGCTCGACTATCGCCAGCTTTCGCTGAACGGCGGGCTGTCTCGGTCGAGCGACCACGGCGTGGCCACCATGCGCGCCAGGCTGGGGTTCGGACTGCGATATGCCCGCTACACGGTTGGCGTGGCGCGCGAGGAATCCGGCACGGGCCTCGGCGCCAGCTACCAGTTCCTGCTCACTTCGGTGTTCCGATGACCGCTCGACCCGGCGAAAACCTGCTCGAACTCACTCCCCGCGAGGCACTCCACCGGCTGGAGGCGTTCATGCGCGCCGAGAAGCTGCCTGCGTATCGCGCCAGGCAGGTGGCGCGCCGCCTGTGGGCGGACCCGGTCGCGACCTTCGACGACATCACCGAGCTTCCCGTGGCGCTGCGCGAGCGGCTCGCCGTTGCATTCAGGATCCCGCGCCTGGAAGTGATCACGCGCCAGCGCTCGAGCGACGGCACGCAGAAGTTCCTCTTCCGCCTGCACGACGGACAGGCGATCGAGACCGTGGCGATCCCCGAGGGCAACCGGGTGACGCTCTGCATCTCGTCGCAGGCCGGTTGCGCGCTCGCCTGCGCGTTCTGCGCGACCGGGGCGATGGGATTCCAGCGCAACCTCGCCGTGCACGAGATCGCCGGGCAGGTGCGCGAGATGCGGCTGGTCGAGGACCCGATTCGCGTCACGAACATCGTGTTCATGGGAATGGGCGAGCCGATGATGAACTGGCGCGCGGTGGACCCGACCCTCACGGTGCTCAACGACCCAGAGGGGCTCGGCATCGGCGCGCGGCACATCACGATCAGCACGGTGGGGATCCTGCCGGGCATCGTGGCACTCGGCGAGCGCCCGGAACAGTTCCGCCTCGCGATCTCGATCCACGCCCCGAGCGACGCGCTGCGGCAGGAGCTGATGCCGATCAACACGAAGTACCCGCTCAGCCAGGTGATCGCCGCCGCGCAGGTATTCGACCGGCGCGTGACCTTCGAGTACGTGATGCTGGGCGACGTGAACGATCGCGTGGAGCACGCACTGCAACTCGCGCAGCTCGCGCGGGAGTGCCGCGCGTTCGTGAACCTGATCCCCCTGCACCCGGGCGGCGCGCGCGGGTTCAAGGCGAGCCCCAACGACCGCATCGCCGCGTTCGCGCGCGAGCTCAAGTCGCAGGGGATCGAGGTGGCGACCCGGAAGAGCCGCGGCATGGACATCGCCGCGGCCTGTGGCCAGCTACGGGTAGAACGGCTCGGCCGGCGGGCGCCAGGTGCGCCCGACGAGCACGGTGACGTCCAGGTAGCGTGACCCATCGGCGCGCGATTCCACGCGCGCCGAGCCGAGTGCCTTCGCCACGCGCTGCGCCCACTCCGGGTGGTTCGAGCGGTCGATCACCACGGTCTCGTCCTGCTGCGGCTGCGCGGTGGCCACGGCCACCACGTCGAAGCCGCGATCTCGCAGGAGCATCGTCGCGCGTCGCGCGAGTCCCCGCACCCGCGTTGCGTTCAGCACTTCCACCTTGATGCGCACGCCGCTCGGCGCGCTGGCATCCGGCGTTGCGACCACCACGCCCCCAGCGGCCACGGGTGCCTGCATTCGCTTGCGCACCAGCGCCCCCGCGGTGCCGAGCAGGACCAGGAGGAGCAGCGCGGCCAGCAGCCAGCGGCCACGCTTCATCGCACGGAGTCCCAGAGGTCCACCGTCTCGTGGAACAGGCGGTGGCCCTCGCGCAGCGCGTGCTCCATGCGCATGCGAACCACCTGGCGGAAGACGCCGTCGAAGTCGAGCG
The DNA here is from genome assembly GCA_028287305.1 of Gemmatimonadota bacterium. Lineage (GTDB taxonomy): Bacteria > Gemmatimonadota > Gemmatimonadetes > Gemmatimonadales > Gemmatimonadaceae > JAQBPX01. Next base: position 87,211 of record JAQBPX010000034.1, on the reverse strand, counting down.
GAACCTGCGCGGCGAGGAATGCGCGATCACCGACCGAGAAGCGGCGGCCCGGCTCGAGGAAGTCCGCCATGTACAGCGCGCGACCGGTGCGGTCCCACGCGGCGTTGCCCACCGTGTGAAAGCGGATCGCCGCGAGCAGCGACGCGCGCGCCTCTCCCTCCTGCGCGAGCTTCACGGCCGCGGCGGGCCCGTGCAGCATCTCGAGCGTATAGCCCGCATCGCGGCCGGCGAGGGAGCGAAGCTGCGGCTCCTCGGCATCACGCAAGGCGTCGTGCAGGCGGCCTGCATCACACCAGGCGGTGCGCTCGGTGGTCGTCACCTCGAGCGCCCGTGCCCACTCATCCAGCAGCGCCGTGACGCGCGTGATGTGCTCACGGCGGCGTGGGGTGACCACGGACCACGAGGGCAGCTCGACCAGTTGCATGTGTCTCGAGTCTTCACTCACGACTTCACCGTGGATTCGAGCTCGGCCAGCTCTCGCTGCCAGAAGTCGCGATTGGGCAGCTCGGGATGCGGCACCACCAGCTCGGCATCCGTCACGCGCTGCGCAGCGAAGGCCACGATGTCGAGGTCGAGCGTGCGAGGGCCCCAGCGCTCACGACGCTCGCGGCCGGAGGCGCGCTCTATCGCGTGCAGGGCGGAAAGCAGCGCGCGCGGCTCGAGCGTGGTTTCCAGCGCCACCATCTGGTTGAGGAAGGCGCCCTGCGGCACGGGGCCGAGCGGCGCAGTCTCCTCCACTTCCGTCATGGCGACGATGCGAGAGCCGGGCAGCGCTGCCATCGCGTCTCGCGCCGCTGCGAGCAGCGCATGACGATCGCCCACGTTCGACCCGAGCGCGACGTAGGCCACGTCACGCATCCCGCGTGCGCTCGATTCGCACCTCGGCGTAGTCGAGCGGGCCCGGCAGCGCCACCATCGGCTTGCGAACCGCGACGCGAGCCACCGTCACGTGCGCGATGGCGAGCGCGCCCGCCGCGATGCGCTCGGCAATGGTCTCGATGTACTCGTGCGGCCCGTCCTCCACCACCGAGGCGGTGGCCGCATGGAGCTCACGATAGTCCACGCGCAGCTGCCCAAACGCCGGCGCGATGACCACGGCGAGGTCGACCTCCAGCGGCTGCGCGAGCTCGCGCTCGTGAGGCAGGATCCCGACGCGCACGTGAAATCGCATGCGCTGCAGCGTGATCGTGTCGCCCGTCATCGTGCGATCAGCCGACGCTGGTGATGCGGTGCGTGAGGTCGCTGAGGTACACCGCGACGCTCCGCAGCTCGTGCGCGGCCCCCTCGAGCTCGCGAAGGGCCGTGGCCTGCTCGCGCGCCGACGCGCTCACGTTCTCCGCCCCCGCGCGGTTGCGCTGCGAGATCTCCGCCACGCGCATCACGCGCTCGCGCAACCGGGAGAACTCGATCTCCTGCTCGCGAGAGGTGAAGGCGATGCGCTGCGCCCCCTGTGCGGCCTGGGCCGTGGCTTCCACGATGCGGTCGAGCGCGGAGCGGGCGCCCTCCGAGAGCGTCTCCACGTCGCGCACGATCGCCTGCCCCCGCGACATCTGCGAGGCGACGCGACGCATCTGGTCCTCGAAGCCCAGCAGGATGTCCGCTGCCTCATCGGACGCCTGAGCGCTCTGCTCCGCCAGCTTGCGGACCTCGTCGGCGACCACCGCGAAGCCCTGCCCCTGCGTACCCGCGCGGGCGGCCTCGATGGCCGCGTTGAGTGCGAGCAGGTTCGTCTGGTCGGCGAGCTCCTTGATCACGGCGATGAACTCCGTGATCCGGCGCGTGGTCTTCGCCAGCACCTCGACCTGTGCGCCGCTTTCCCCCACGAACCCCTTCACGTTGATCAGGCGCTCGATGGCGGTGGCGATGGTGAGGCGATGCTCCGCGGCGATCTCCGTGGCGCGGAGGCTCGCGTCCGCTGCCCCACTCCCTTCGCGCACCACGCCCTGCGTGGCCTCGTGCAGCGAGCGCGTGGCCTCCAGGCTGCGGTTCAGCTGGTCGCTCTCCTCCACGATTCCCCGGCTGATCTCGGTGATCGTGCGCGCCACGGACTCGCCCCCGCCGCGCAGTGCGCGCACGGAATCGTTGAGCGTGTCGAGCTGCGAGCTCACGCGTCGCATCGCCTCGAGCAGCGGCTGCCGCAGGTCGTGGATGTGCAGCGTGGTGGCGAGCTGGTTCGCGAAGCGCCGGATCAGCGTCACTTCCTTCTGCGTGTAGGCGCCGCGCTTGTGGTGCTCCAGCTCCAGCAGGCCCACGTTGCGGTCACCGAAGCGCAGCGGGATGATCACCAGGCTGCGCGCCTTCAGCCCCTCCTGCAGGACGCGCGCGTCGGCGAACGCGTCCGCCACCAGCACCGGCTCGCCGCGCGTGAGCGCATCCGCGCGCAGGCGCCCGGCATGCGGCGGTGGCTGCAGCGTGGTGGTCACGTACCGGTGCTCGTGCGTCCACACCAGCCGCAATTCATCTTCCGCCAACCGGTAGATGCGGAAGTCCATCCAGTCCACCAGTCGGTGCGCCAGCGCCTCGATGCGCCGGAACGCGTCGGCGAGCGACACGTCCGACGACACGATCTGCTCCATCGCGAGGATCTTGTTGAGCTCCTCCGCCGCAACCGCCTCCTCCAGGATGCGCTTCACCAGCAGCCCGGCCAGTCCGAGCACCACGGCCACCACGATCCAGCCGGCGGGGCCCAGGCTGCTGAGCGCCAGCAGGATCACCGCCACCGCAATGGTGGACGCGCCGAAGCCGATCACCTCATAGCGGAGGATCAGCGACTTCTCCTCGTCCAGCAGCTTGTCGCGGAAGAGCAGCGAGAAGTAGAGAAGCGCGCGGCTGATCAGGAAGTACGCGAAGACGAACAGTGCCAGCGCCGGCAGGTCCTCCGCCACGAGCCCCGCGTCGCGGTTGCCCACCGTGAGCAGGCTCGCCCACGAGAAGAACCCGTACGCGGAGACCAGCGCCACCACCTCGCGTCCGGCGTTGATCCAGCTCGCCTCGCTCGGCTTCCGCAGCGCGAGCCGGTCGGCGAGATAGATGCCGAGGTAGAGCCCGAACGCGGTGGATGGCGCGCCGATCGCCAGCGCGCCGGCGACAGCCGGCACCCCGAGCAGGTTCAGCGCGCCGTACTTGGTGAGCGGAATCTGGAACAGGCGGAACGAGAACGTCGCGCCGAGTACCAGCGCGAGGCCGCGCCATTCGGTCAGCCAGCGAGGGTCACTGAAGAGCGCGGCGGCGAGCACCAGGGTGCCGATCACCCCAATCACTCGCGCATACAGCCGCAGGAAGCGCGTCATCAGGCGCCGTCGATGGCCGAGCGGAGCGAGCGCGCGAGCGAAAGCGCTGCCTCGGTGGACTCGCCGGCGGCGCGCACGATGGCACTGCCGACCACCACGCCATCGGCGAGCCGCGCCACCGACGCCGCCTGCTCCGGGCGAGAGACACCGAAGCCGACGCAGATCGGCAGCTCAGTCGCCTGTCGCAGGCGCGCCACGGAATCCGGCAGGTCGGCCGGCAGCTCGTCCCGCATGCCCGTGACTCCCGTGCGGCTGATCAGGTAGACGAATCCGCTGCCGTGCGTCGCGATCTCCCGCATCCGTTCCAGCGGAGTGGTGGGCGCCACGAGCCGGATGAACGCGAGCGGCCCCTCCCCGATCATCGCCTCCGTCGCGGGATCCGATCCCACGGGCAGGTCGGTGACGAGCAGCCCGTGCACGCCGGCATCCGCGGCGCGGCGCAGCGCATCAGGACCCGCCGACAGGACCGGGTTCAGGTAGCTGAACAGCACGATGGGGACGCCGACGCCGGCGCGCGAGATCGCCGAGAGCACGCCGTCGAAGGTCATCCCCTGCTCGAGCGCGCGCTGCGAGCTCGCCTGGATCACCGGCCCATCCGCCATCGGGTCGCTGAACGGCACGCCGACCTCGATGACGTCGGCGCCCGCGGCCTCCAGTCCCTGCAGCAGGGCGACGGTGGCGCCAGCGTCGGGATGGCCAGCCGTCACGTAGGGTACGAGCGCCGTGCGTCCTGCCGAGCGGAGTGCAGCGAAGCGGGCGCCGATCGCCTCAGACGAAGTAATCGCCGACACGAATGCCATACCGGTCGGGGTTCTCGGTCTTGATGATCGTCCGGCGGAACACGCCGGCTTCATCTCGGTCGGCGAGGTCGATGATCTCTCCCGGGAAGACCAGGTTGCCCATCGGGTCGCTGATGATGCGCGTGAGCGGCCGTGAGAGCATCTCCTGCAGCGGGTTCACCGCGTGCACGATGCCGAGCTCGAAGGTGTCGAGCACCACGAGCGTGCCGACCGGATAGATGCCCGTGAGGTTCACGAACGCCTTCACGAGCACCTGGTCCATGCCGCGCCGCGGGTTGTCGCGCATCTCCTGCATCACCTGCGCGGGGTTCAGCGGCACGGTCTGGTAGGCGCGGCGCGAGGTGGCGGCGTCGAATCCGTCGGAGACCGCGATGATCTTGCTGAACATGCTGAGCGTGCGCGGGCGCACCGGCCGCGGATAGCCGGTGAGGTCCACCTTCATGTGGTGCTCGAACGCGGAGACCATCGCGCGATACGGATACTCCTGCGACCCGCGCACCTGGAAGAGCGAGAGGACGCCGAGCCACGGGTGCGCCGCGATCAGGCGCCACTCGTCGTCGGAGAGGCCGCCGGTCTTGTTGAGCACCTCGCTCGGCACGCGGGACTTGCCGATGTCATGGAAGAGCGCGGCCATGCCGAGGTCGTACAGCTGCAGCTTGGAGAAGCCGAGCCGCTTGCCGAGCGCCACCGAGAAGATGCAGACGTTGACCGAGTGCTGGAACGTGTACTCGTCGTAGTCGCGGATGGCCGTGAGGCCCACGAGCGACGTCTCCTCGTTGAGGATCTGGTCCACGATCCCCTGCACCACGCGCTTGATCTTCTTGATGCTTGGGCTCTTCCCCATGCGCACCGACGTCATCAGGTCCTTCGTCACCGCGACCGACTGCGAGTAGGTGCGCTTGGCGCGCTCCTTCGCCTTCTCCTTGTCGCCATCGTCCTCGGTCGGCTGCCCGAGCGCGAAGGCGTGCACACCGGCACTCTCCAGCTTGCCGAGCAGCTGCTGGAAGCGGATGTGCGGCGCGTCCTGCCCGGTGGACTGGAGCAGCGAGCAGAGGATCAGCCACTCCTTGTTCGTGGCGGGCGTGGTCATCTGCAGCGAGCCCACGCCCGACGCGCGGAAGAGCGACAGCAGGTGGCTGAAGCTGGCGTAGTTGTCGAGGTCGAGCCGCAGGCGCGTGGCGTTCACGAAGAGGAACTCGCCGCTCACGCGCAGCTCCATCTCGCTCTCGCTCGCGTGCATCTCGCGCGCGATGGTGGCGATGTCCTCGATCGCCTTCTGCACGGCGGCGTTCTCCACCGGGTACAGCTTGATCGAGCGCAGCGCGCCATACAGCGAGAGGATCAGCTGGCGACCCGCCCGGCGAATGTAGGAGTCGCCTCCCGTCTCGGCGAAGGCCGCGGCGGACATCGCCATCGTGGGCCGCGGCATCGCCGGCTGGCTGGTGCGTCCCGTGGGATCGCTCATGTGCCTGCCCCTCCGCGAAGCCCGCGATTCACCGCGTTGCGCACCACCACGTCCTTGTCCTCGTTGGCCTTGCGAAGCGCGTCCATGGCGGACTTGGAGCCCACGCGACCCAGCGCGATCGCGGCGCACGCGCGCGTCTCCGGATCTTCCTTGCGGCCGAACATGCTCTTGCCGTTGAGCAGTCCGTCCAAGTAGGCCACGCCGCCCTCGCCGCAGAGCGCGCCGTAGCCCTCGAAGAACGCCATCTTCTCGGTGAGGTCGGACTCCTTGAGCACCTTGCCCTTCACCATTCCTTCCACGCGCGCCAGCACCGGCCGGTATGCGCGCGCGGCGAGCGCCTTGACCGTCGCGACGCGAACGTCGCGATCGCGATCCTCCACCGCGCGCTCGAGTGCCTGCAGCGCGCCGGGTGAGCCGATCTCGGTGAGCGCGCTCACCGAGAGCAGGCGGATGTCGGCCTCGCCATCGCTGAGGAGCTTGGCGATCGATCCCACGGCAGCCAGCGTCTTGAGCGCGCCGGCGCGCTTCACGGCCTCGCGCGCCACCACCACGTCGTTCGAGAGGATCAGCTTGACCAGCTCCGCCGAGTTGGTTGAAGCGAGCCGGCCGGCCGCCTGCTCGAGCAGGGGACGCAGTCGCGCGTTCTCCAGGCGGTCCAGCCAGGCGAACACGGTGCCGAGCGCCGCGGGCCGCAGCTGCTCGAACAGCTCGCTCAGTTCGTCCTGCGGGGGGAGCTCGGGCGACTCGTCGAGCGCCTGCAGCAGTTGCGAGAGCGACTCCGGCGCGCTGAGGCGCGCGGGGAGCTGCGAGAGTCGCTCGCGCTGGTCCGACGCCACGTCACGCCCGCGCTGCGCCGCCACCTGGGCCTCGCGCAGCAGGTACGCCACGCCGCGAAACTGGCCGGCCGCCAGCAGGAGCACCAGCAGGCTCTCGAGGATCTCGGCAATCTCCTCGCGCACGGGACCGTCGGCCTGCGTCTCGAAGATGTCGAGCACGATCGCGAGGACGTTCTGTCGCAGGTCGGCCTTGTACTCGCGATCGATCTCCTTCTGGAGGTAGTCGATCTCGCGCTCGTCCAGGAAATAGAGCGTGGAGTCGAAGTCCGACATGTTCACGAGGTTGCCCGCGGTGCTCTCCTTGACCGCTTCCTCCACGGCAGCGGATACTTCCCCGGCCTGCACGTGCTCCTTCGGCTCCGCGCCATCCTCGAGCGGCGCCGCCGGCTCGAGCCCGAGATCCACGTAGCGATAGCGCAGCGTGGTGAAGTCCGACTCCCAAAGCAGCGTGAGGAGGTCGTCGTCCTCCGCATTTGCCTTCCTGACCTTCTGGATGATGTCGAGCAGCTGCACGATCTCCGTGTCCTCGAAGCCCGGAATGATCTTCAGCTCGCGGACGCCATCCTTATAGAAGATCCACGGCAGGCTGTCAGCCGACTTGCTCTCATCCGCGAGCACGACCTGCCCGGCCCACCGCACATCCGATTCGGAGAACGACAGCACCAGTTCATCGGTTCGCTGCCAGATGGGCAGGAAACCGTTTCGCACGGTGTCGATCGCACTCTTGTAGATCGGGTTGTTCGGAAGGTAGAGCTGGTGCGCTCGCAGCGACTTGACGAAGACGCGGAGCAGTTCCTCGACGAACGTTGGCGCAAACGGAGGGGCCTCCTCGTTCGGCGCCGCGTTCGTCGGGGCTGACGTTGGTGGGGAGGTCACGCCCCCAAGATATCCATTTCGCTGACTTGCGCTACGTCCTTGTCACCTCGGCCGCTCACGCAGAGCAGTACCGACGCGCCGGCGGGCCAGCGTCCCCGCTGGCTCGCGACCCACGCTACCGCATGCGAGGTCTCCAGCGCCGGGATGATTCCCTCGAGTCTGCTGAGCAGCTGGAATCCCTCCAGTGCCTCCCGATCCGTGACAGCGACGTAGTGGGCGCGCCCCGAGGCGTGCAGGAAGGAGTGCTCCGGGCCCACCCCCGGGTAGTCGAGGCCCGCGCTGATCGAGTGCGCCGGGTGCACCTGCCCGTCGTCGTCCTGCAGCAGGTAGCTCATCGCGCCATGCAGCACGCCCGGCCGTCCCTTGCTCAGCGAGGCCGAATGGCGCTCCGTATCGAGTCCCTCACCGGCCGCCTCGACGCCCACCAGCTCCACCTCGGCGTCCTGCACGAAGGCGTGGAAGATCCCCATCGCGTTCGATCCCCCGCCCACGCAAGCCACCACCGTGGAGGGCAGCCTGCCCGTGCGCGCCAGCACCTGGGCCTTGGCCTCGCGCCCGATGATCGCCTGGAAGTCGCGCACCATCCTCGGATAGGGCGCGGGCCCGACCACCGAACCGATGATGTAGTAGCTGTCCTGGACGTTGGTCACCCAGTCGCGAATCGCCTCGGTCGTGGCGTCCTTGAGGGTCTTCGTGCCGCTGGTGACCGGCACCACCTCAGCCCCCATCAGCCGCATGCGGTACACGTTGAGGCTTTGCCGCGCCATGTCCTCGGCGCCCATGTAGACCACGCAGGGCAGGCCGTAGCGCGCGCATACGGTGGCCGTCGCAACGCCATGCTGCCCTGCCCCGGTCTCGGCGATGATGCGCGTCTTGCCCATCCGGCGCGCCAGCAGCACCTGGCCAACGGTGTTGTTGATCTTGTGCGCGCCCGTATGATTGAGGTCCTCCCGCTTGAGGAGGACGCGAGCGCCCACGAGCTCGGACAGTCGCGGCGCATCGGTGAGCGCCGAGGGACGCCCGACGTAGTCGCGCAGCATGTCCTCGAGCTGCGCCACGAATGCCGGATCCGCCATGGCGGAGGCGTAGGCGATCTCGAGCTCATCGAGCGCGGGGATCAGCGTCTCGGGCACGTAGCGCCCGCCGAAGGCGCCGAAGCGGTCAGTGGTGGCAGTCAACGAGCTTCTCCTCGCGCCGCCTTGGCGTCGCGCAAGACGGCGTCGCGAAACGCGACCATCCGTGAATGATCCTTGAGTCCGGGGGCGAACTCCACCCCTGATGATACGTCCACAACGTCGGGCGAGAGCAGGAGGATCCCTTCGCGCACGTTTTCGGCGCGCAGCCCGCCCGCGAGCACCAGCGATGCGCGACGTGAGCGAAAGCGCGCCAGCGCACCCGCCACCTCGCCCCAGGGCAGCGTGACGCCGGTGCCGCCGAGCGCCGAGTCGCTGTGCGCATCGAGCACGACGGCGTCCGCGGAGTCGAAGAGCGATTCCGCCTGGTCGGGCAGTGGCAGCCCGTTGACGCGCAGCGCCGCCCACACCCGCAAGCCGGTCGCCCCGCGAACCGCCTCCACGTGCTCCGCGGTGGGATCGGCGTGGAGTTGCACCACGTCCAGTCCCGCGACGCGCGCCATCTCCGCGATGACGTCGGGGGGCTGCGATCCGAACACACCCACCCGATAGACCGTGGCGGGCAGGCCGGCCAGCACGATCGCAGCCTGCGCCGCCGAGATGGCGCGGGGCCCGCCGGCGAAGATGACGCCGACGAAGGAGGCGCCAAGCCGGGCGGCTTCGCGCGCGTCATCGGAGCGCGTCAGGCCGCAGAACTTGATGCGCACCTCGCCGGCGCCGCTCACGTCGCGCCTCGCGCGCGCCGGGTGGTGGTGGCGAGTTCAGCGACGGCAGCCGTGGGGTCTGCCGCGGCGCTCACGGCGGAGCCCACGAGCACGGCATCGGCGCCGAGCTCCGCGGCAAACGCGACGTCGGCCGCTCCCGTGATGCCGCTCTCGAAGACGGCGATGCGGTCGGCGGGAATGAGCGGAATCAGCCGCTCGCTGGCGGCGCGGTCGATGATCAGCGTCTCGAGGTCGCGGTTGTTGACGCCGATGATGGCGGTGCCGGTCGCGAGGGCGGCGTCGAGCTCGGCCTCGGTCCGGATCTCGGTGATCACGTCGAGCCCGAGTTCGAGGGCTTCGCGCGTGAGGGCCGCGAGGCGATGCTGCGGGAGGGCCCTGGCGATGAGCAGCACGGCGGCGGCGCCGCTGGCGCGAGCCTCGAGAAGTTGTATCTCATCAATGTGGAAGTCTTTCTTGATCAATGGGATAGAGACGACCATTGAAGTGCTTTCAAGGTCCACGATCGATCCGCCGAAGTGCATCGGCTCCGTCAGGATGGAGACCGCGGCCGCGCCGCCCGCTGCGTATCGGGTGGCCTGCTGGGGAGCACCATCGAGGCTGGCGATCACCCCCTTGGAGGGCGATCGGCGCTTCACCTCGGCGATCACGGCCACGGCGGGGCGCCTCAGGGCGGCGGCGAGTGGAGGTACACCCGGGGCATTCCGGGCGTCGCGCTCGAGTTGCGGCTGCCTGGCCCGAAGCTCGTCGACGCGCGCGATCGTCTCTGCGAGGATGGCGCCAAGGGTGCCGCCGGGCGTCGTCCACGAAGAAAAGGCTTGCACTTCGGTTCCTCTTCGGCTACTGTGTTATTCGGGTGCTCTTCGGGTCACGGGCATCGTCCCTCATTCCATCAGGGTGCGTCCCATGCCGCTCACCAAGCGACAGCGCGAAATCCTAAATTACCTCACGGCGTACACCGAGCAAAACGGGTACGCCCCGAGCTTCGAGGAGATCGCCGAGAACTTCGGCTACAACTCGCTGGCCACGGTGCACGAGCACCTCAGCAACCTCGAGCGGAAGGGATACATCAAGCGCTCGTATAACGAGAGCCGTGCTATCGAGATCCTTCCGAGCGATGCGGCGCCTCGCGCGATCGAACTGCCCTTGCTGGGCTCGGTTGCGGCGGGTGTCCCGATCGAGGCGATGCTGCACGGTGAGACCGTGACGGTTCCCGACTCGCTGGTGACGCGGGGCGGCAATCATTACGTCCTCAAGATCCGCGGGAACTCGATGGTCGACGCACAGATCTGCGACGGCGACCTGGTGGTGGTCAATGAGCGGCAGCGGGCCGACAATGGCGAGATGGTCATCGCGATGGTCAACAGCGGTGACACCAACGGCGCCACGGTGAAGAAGTTCTATCGCGAGCGCGACGGTCGCATCCGCCTGCAGCCGGCCAACGAGACCATGGAGCCGATCTACGTGCACGAGAACGACATCACGATCCAGGGGATCGTCGTTGGGGTTCTTCGGCGGTACTAGTGTTTCTTTCGCCGGGGCTGAACGAACAAATGAGCCACGGTGCAACGCGGTACAACGCTGACCTGCCCGACGTTGTAGTTCCCAAAGGCAATCAGGACTCCGAACCATTGCGGAGTCCTGATGTCTTTTTGTGGCGTCCCGAGGTGCGGTTCAGCGCGGGCCGAAGGCCCACAGCGTTGCACCGCGGCTCATTGGTTCGTTGGGCTCGTTGCGCGAGGGCCGTACGCCCCTCGCAGCTTCTCCAGCGCCACCAGCCCAGCCCCCGCCGCGAGCGCATCCCGCGCCGATTCCACCGCGCCTCCAAACGACGTAGTGTCCCCCGCCACATAGAGCGCCGCCGCCGCGTTCAGTACCACGGCTGCCGTGGCACCGGGGTTCCCATCCCCGCCCAGCACGTCCTCGATCACCCGGGCGTTGTCGGCGGGCATCCCCCCCGCCAACTGCGCCGCAGTCGCCCCGCGAAAGCCGTAGGTCTCCGGCTCGATCATCCATTCTCGCAGCTGGCCACCGCGAATCTCGAGCACGTGCGTCGGGGCGAGCGGCGAGACTTCGTCCATCCCGGAGCCGTGCACCACCAGCGCGTGCTGCGACCCCAGCTCCCGCAGCGCGCCCGCGATGAGCGGCACTCGATGCGCGTCCGCCACGCCGACCACCTGGCGACCTGCGCCGGCGGGATTCGCGAGCGGCCCCACGATGTTCATCACGGTCGGAATGGCGAGCTCGCGCCGTACCGGGCCCACGTGGCGCATGGCCGGGTGCATGAGGGGCGCGAACATGAACACGATCCCGCACTCACGCAGCGCCGCCTCCATCACGGACAGCGGCACCTCAATGTTCACGCCGAGCGCCTCGAGCACGTCCGCGCTGCCGGACTGCGAGGTGAACGACCGGTTGCCGTGCTTGGCGACGCGCACGCCCGTTCCCGCGGCGAGCAGCGCGGCGGCCGTCGAGATGTTGAAGGTCGGCACCGTGCCGCCCCCCGTACCGCAAGTGTCCACCAGCTGCTCGGGACGGTCGGCCGGCAGCCGCACCATGGCATCGCGCATCGCGCGCGCCACGCCGGCCACCTCTTCCGGCGTCTCGCCCTTCACGCGCAGCCCCACCAGCAGCCCGGCGATCTGCGCGGCCGTCGCCTCGCCGGACATCACCAGCTGGAAGCACTCGGTGACGTCGGCGCCGCTGAGCGTTTCACCCATGGCCAGGCGACGAATGGCAGACTGCAGCGGCGTCAGCTGCTTACCGGACATGCTCACCCGACATGCTCACCCGACATGCATGGTCCCGAACAGCCGCTCCGCCAGCCGCGCGCGGCTCGCGACCAGCGCGATCACGAGCCCGAGCAGTCGCACTCGCTCCATGTCGTCCTCCACGAACACCGCCTGTCGCGCGCGGTTCGTCACGTTCACCACCCCGATCAGCTCATCGTGATGCACCAGCGGAAAGCTGATGAACGAGCCGGTGGTGAAGTACTGGTCCTTGAGCAGCGGATGATCGCTCGCCTCCGCCGCATCCGTCACGAGCAGGGCCTCGCGCGACTCGGCCACGCGTCCCGAGACTCCCTGCCCGATCGTGACGCGAGCGCCCTCATTCACCCCCGGGGCCAGCCCGCGTCCCGCGGCCAGGTAGAGCTGTCCCTCCTCCGGCGCGCGCAACAGCAGCGAGCAACGTTCGGCGTGCAGGTCGTCGCCCACGAGCGCCAGCAGCCCGTCCACCAGCGCGCGAGGATCGTCCGTACCGGCGTCGAGGGTGAGGACGCGCTCGATCAGGTAGAGGGTGCGCGTCTTCTGTCGCAGGGTCTCGCTGCGACGGTGCAGCTCCACGTGCGCCTTCTCGAGCTCCGACACCGCAGAGGTGACGGTGGCCTCCACGGCCTCAGCTCGGCGCTCCGCGCGCCGCGCCGCCTCACGCGCTTGCGCGGCTTCCCGCTCCAGCGCGAGCTCGCGCTCGCGGTCGGCGGTCGCCGTGAACTCGCCCGTGGCTTGCAGCAGGCGGGCCTCGAGGTCGCTGAGCTTGCGATCGTAGTCATCGTGCACGCGGCGTGTCACGTGCTCCAGCGTGGAGACCGCCTCGCCGCGTGCGTCACGCTCCATCAGTCGCCCGAGGGCCAGCTCGAACAGCGCGAGCGACGGTGCGAGCCGCTCCGACGCACGCGTCCCGAACAGCTTGCGCGACTCGTACACCACGAGCACCGCCGCGAGCTGGTTGTCGAATCGCAGGCCGCGCGCGGAGAGGAAGCCCGGCTCCTCGAACGGCACCAGGTCGAAGAGGCGCGCAAACTCATCCCCGCGCTCGCCGAAGTCCACGAACTGCACGCCCGCCTCGATGCCGGCGCGATCCTTCGTGGGCAGGTGAGCGATGGCGGTGTCCAGCTGCCCGCGCGTCACGCGATCACCGACGACCAGTCGCCGCTCACCGAGCAGGGCGCGGCGCGCGTCGTAGGTGACGTAGAGCAGTCGGGCGCCGCGATCCGCCTCGGCCAGCGCCTCGCCAAGGGCAACGAGGGCTGCGTCGAGATCGGGCGCGACGCCGAGCGCGTGGGCCAGCGAGGCGAGCGTCCGCGGGGGCATGCGGTAGGATAACAGATCGCGCCCGCGTTCGCGCCTGAAAACCGCGCGTTGATTCATCGCGAATTCCTTGACACCCCCCCTCTCCAGGGTAGTTTTCCCGCCATGACGGAGCGCACCGTGCAACTCGTGTTGCACTATGACGGCTCGGGGTTCAGCGGTTGGCAGCGACAGCCCGGGCAGCGCACTGTGCAGGGAGTGGTCGAGCAGGTGCTGGCGAGGCTCTGCAACGAGCCGGTGGCGGCGCTCGGCTCGGGTCGAACGGACGCGGGCGTGCATGCGCGTGGACAGGCGGTCGGGGTGCGGGTGGGCCCGCGATGGGAGCCCGAGTCGTTGCGGCGCGCGATCAACGCGCTGCTGCCGGGTGATGTGTGGGTCGCTTCGGCGTGGGCAATGCAGCCGGAGTTTCACGCGCGCTACAGCGCGGTGGCACGGCGGTACAGCTATTACGTGGGCACCGGGGAGGAGGCGAACTCTCCCTTTCGGCGGCGCACCGAGCACGCAGTCGGGCAGCCTCTCGACCGAGGCGCCCTGGACGCGGCCGCGGCGCAGCTCGTGGGTGAGCACTGCTTTCGCGGCTTCGCCGTGCAGGGAACGGCGCCGGCACACGACGACCATCGTTGCGTGATCCGCGATGCCGCATGGCGCGTGAGCCCTGGAGGGCTGGTGTTCGAGATCGAGGCCAACCGCTTCCTGCATCACATGGTCCGCTTCCTGGTGGGCACCATGCTCGACGTCGCCCGCGGGCGGCGTCCCCTGGCCGACCTCTCGACCCTCCTCCACGCAGCCGACAATCATCACGTCTCGCCCCCTGCCCCTCCGCACGCGCTGTTCCTCGATCGCGTGGAGTATCCGCGGGCGCTCTACCTGGCCCCCGCATGAAGGTCCTCATCGCCACCGCCGACCTGGACGAAGTGCGCTGGGCCGAGCGCTCCGGGCTGCTCGATGGGGTGATCACGTCACCGTCGCTGCTGGATGCCGGCGCCACCAGTGACGAGCGGGAGCTCCTCACCGACATCTGCCGCGTCTCGGCTACGCCGGTCTATGCGAGCGTGCGCTCCCTCGACAGCGAAGAGATCCTGCAGGACGCGCGAGTGCTCGCGAAGATCTCCGACCAGGTCGTGGTGCAGGTGCCGCTGGTGGAGGGCGCTATCGGGGCGATACGGCGTCTGCACCTGGAGGGCGTGCGAGTCGCCGCGACGCTCGTGTTCAACGCGGCGCAGGCACTCCTGGCCGCGAAGGCCGGCGCGCGCGCGGTGATCACTCCGGTCGACCACCTCGACTCGGCGGGACACGATGGCCTGCACATCGTGGGCGAGCTGCGCGCGGCCTTCGACGCATCGCGATCCGAGTGCGAGATCATCGCCGTGCGGCCCACGTCCGCAACGCAGTTCACCCAGTGCGCGCTGGCCGGGGCCGATGCGGCGGCCGTCGAGCCCGAAGTGCTGCGCCGGCTGCTCACGCACCCGCTCACGGATCGCGGCGTGCACCAGTTCCTGGACGAGCTGTCGCGCCGGCCGGGCTCGTGGACGTCCGCATGAGGATCCGCACGCTCTCACTCGCGCTGCTCGCGACGCTCATGGGATGTCGCGGCACGCCCGAGAGTTCAGCGGCGCAGGCGTCGGCACCGGAGGCGTCGAGCGTGAATCCCTCGTCCACGGTGACGGCCAGTCGCATCACCGCCATCACGCGCGCCTCTGCCAAGGTGGCGCCGGCGGTGGTCACGGTGCAGACCGAGGTGGTGCAGCGCGTGGCGAGCGATCCCTTCGAGGCGTTCTTCGGGGGCCGCTCCGGCACGCAGTCGCAAGCCGGCCTCGGCACCGGCTTCATCATCCGCTCGGACGGCGTGATCGTGACGAACGCGCACGTGGTGGCTGGCGCGAGCACGGTGTCGGTGATGATGCGCGACGGGACGGTGTTCCCTGCGAAGGTGCTCGGCGCGGACGAGACGATCGACCTCGCCGTGCTGCGCATCGAGTCGAAGAACCTGCCCGTCGTGACGCTCGGCAACTCCGACGGCGTGGTGGTGGGCGAATGGGCGATTGCGATCGGCAATCCCTACGGCTTCATGCTGGGCAACCCGGAGCCGAGCGTCACCGCGGGCGTGATCAGCGGCGTGGGCCGGAACCTGGTGTCGGGCGCGGATGGACCACAGGCCTACTTCGACATGATCCAGACCGATGCCGCCATCAATCCCGGCAACTCCGGCGGTCCGCTCGTGAATGCCGACGGCGAAGTGATCGGCGTGAACAGCTCGATCTACTCGACGAGCGGGGGCTCGGTGGGACTCGGCTTCGCCATCCCGATCAACCGGGCGCGTCGCGTGGCCGACGACCTGCTGGAGCACGGCGCCGTGCGTCGCCCGTGGGTGGGCCTCAAGCTCGAGGCGCGGCGTTCGGACAATCCACGCGACGCCATCGCGCGAGGTGCCGTGGTCGCGCAGGTCGTGCCCGGCTCGCCGGCCGCGCGTGCTGGAATGAGCGCGGGCGACGTGATCACCTCCGTGAACGGGCACGCGGTGCACAACTCGTTCGACTGGGAGGGCAAGCTCCTCGACCTGCGCGTGGGCGAAACCGCCGCACTGGTGGTGCGACGCAGCGGCCGCGACACGCCGCTTCGCGTGGCGATCGCCGACCTTCCCGATGTCTCGGCCCCGAAGGTCGCGGTGTTGAAGGAAGTCGAGCTCACCACGCTCTCGCAGGCCATTCGCGCCGAGCGAGGCGTGCGGAGCGCGAGCGGCGCCTACGTCTTCCGGATCAGCGACCGCATGCAGCAGGAGCTGAGCCTGCAGCCGGGCGACGTGATCGTGCAGGTGAACCGCACGAGCGTCGCGAGCGCGGAGGACGTGGCGCGGGCCATCGACTACTACGCGGCGCGCGGGCCCGTGACGTTCTTCTTCGAGCGCAACGGGCAGATCTTCCGGACCGACGTGTACCTGAAATGAGCAGCCACGATCGCTACACCTCGCCGCTTTCGGAACGCTACGCATCGCGCGCGATGCTCGAGCTGTGGTCGCCGCGCACGCGTCACGGACTGTGGCGCCGCCTGTGGCTCGCGCTCGCCGAGGCGGAACAGTCACTCGGCGTGCCGATTCCCGATGCGGCGATCGCCCAGCTGCGCGAGCACCTGGATGACATCGACTTCGACGTGGTGGCGGCGTACGAGCGCCGCTTCCGCCACGACGTGATGGCGCACGTGCACGCGTACGGTGACGTGGCTCCCGCCGCCAAGCCGTTCATCCATCTCGGGGCGACGAGTGCGTTCGTCACCGACAACGCGGACCTCATCATCATGCGGCGCGGGCTGGTGCTGCTGCGCGGCAAGGTGGTGCGCGTGCTGCGCGCGCTCGCGACCTTCGCGCGCGAGTGGCGCGATGAGCCCACGCTGGGCTCCACGCACCTGCAGGCCGCGCAGCCCACCACGGTGGGCAAGCGCGCCACCCTCTGGATGCAGGACCTGGTGCTCGACCTCGCGGACCTCGAGCATCGCATCGCCACGCTCCCCTGTCGCGGAGTGAAGGGCACCACGGGCACGCAGGCGAGCTTCCTCGAGATCTTCGACGGCGATCACGAGAAGGTGCGCGAGCTCGACCGCCGGGTGACGGCCGCGATCGACTTCCACGCGTCGATTCCGGTGAGCGGCCAGACGTACAGCCGCAAGCTCGACGCACAGGTGCTCTCGATCGTGTCGGGGATCGCGGCGAGCGCGGCGAAGTTCGCGAGCGACCTGCGCGTGCTGCAGGCGAACGGCGAGATCGAGGAGCCATTCGAGTCCGAGCAGGTCGGCTCGTCGGCCATGGCGTACAAGCGGAACCCGATGCGGGCCGAGCGCATCAACTCGCTCGCGCGCTTCGTGCTGAACCTCGAGGGCAACGCGAACCAGACGCACAGCGTCCAGTTCTTCGAGCGCACGCTGGACGACAGCGCCAACCGGCGGCTGTCCATTCCGGAATCGTTCCTCGCGACCGACGCCATCCTGGTGCTGATGGAGAACATCGTCAGCGGGCTCGAAGTGCATCCGGCGCGCATCCGCCGCCGCCTGGACGAGGAGCTTCCCTTCATGGCGACCGAGGCGCTCATCGTGCGGGCCGTGGCGGCGGGCGGCGACCGGCAGGAGGCCCACGAGGTGATCCGGCAGCACAGCATCGCAGCGGCGCGCGCCGTGAAGGACGAGGGCGCGCGAAACGACCTGCTGGAGCGCCTCGCTGCGGATTCCCGCTGGACCGTGCCCCTCGACGCGATGCGCGCCGCGCTCGACCCGCACCAGTTCGTGGGACGCGCGCCACGGCAGGTGGACGAATTCCTGGCCGAGGTGGTCGAGCCCCTGCTGGCCGGCGTGCACGACGCACTCGACACCGAGGACGTGCGCGTATGATCGCGACGGACGCACTTTCGCTTCCGCTCGCGCACCTCCGCCGGGGCAAGGTGCGCGAAGTGTACGTGGTGGACGAGGAGCGACTGCTGCTCGTGGCCACGGACCGCGTGAGCGCCTTCGATGTGGTGATGCGCGAGGCGGTGCCCTTCAAGGGAGCCGTGCTCACGCAGATGACTGCCTGGTGGCTGCGCGAGATCGCGACGGACCTCTCGCATCACCTGCTGTCGGCCAGCGTGGACGAGATCGTGCGCGAGGTGCCGGCGCTGGAGCCGCATCGCCACGCGCTGGCGGGGCGCGCCATGCTCTGTCGCCGCACCGAGGTCTTTCCCGTGGAGTGCGTGGTGCGCGGCTACATCACGGGATCGGCGTGGAAGGAGTATCGCGCGCACGGCACCCTGGCGGGCGAGCGCCTGCCGGATGGGCTGCGCGAGAGCGATCGTCTCGAGCCGGCGATCTTCAGCCCGGCCACGAAGGCGGAGACCGGGCACGACGAGAACATCACGGTAGCCGACGCCGCGCGCGCGATCGGGGCGGGCAATGCCAGCGAGCTGGAGCGGATCGCCCGGCTGGTCTACGAGCGTGGGCGCAAAGTTGCGGCTGCGAGGGGCATCCTCATTGCCGACACCAAGTTCGAGTTCGGCCGCGCGGCCGATGGCAGCATCGTGCTGATCGACGAGGTGCTCACGCCCGACAGCTCTCGATTCTGGCCACTCGACGGATACCAGCCGGGCCGCAGCCAGCCCAGCTATGACAAGCAACCACTGCGCGACTGGCTCGACGGGGAACGTCGGGCAGGGCGCTGGAACGGCGAGGCCCCACCGCCCACTCTTCCAGCAGCGGTCGTGCAGGCCACCAGCGATCGGTACCTGGATGCGTTCCGGCGCATCACCGGCACCGATCTCGATCTCCCGGAGCTCACGTGAACTTCGCTCGTGAAGGATTCCCGTTCATCGGCATCGCCTCCGTGATCGCGGCGGCGGCCTATGCCCTCGCAATCTCGCGGCGCTCCTTTCCGCTCTGGCTGCTCGCCTTCCTCCTCACGCTCATTGCGCTGTGGGTCGCGTACTTCTTCCGCGATCCCGAGCGCGCCGGCGAGCGTGGCACGCGCGTGGTCACGTCGCCCGCGGACGGCAAGGTGGTGCACGTGACGGAAGTGGACGAGCCCACGTTCATGCAGGGCCGCGCGCTGCGCGTCTCCATCTTCATGAACGTCTTCAACGTGCACGTGAACCGCTATCCCGTGTCCGGCACCGTGAAGCAGGTGATCCGGAAGGAGGGCAAGTTCCTCAACGCCGCTGCAGACGCCGCGAGCCTCGAGAACGAGATGAGCTCCGTGGGCCTGGAGGCGGGTGAGCAGCGCGTGCTGGTGCGACAGATCGCCGGCCTCATCGCGCGCCGGATCATCACGTACTCGAAGGAAGGCGAGAAGGTGAACCAGGGCGACCGAATGGGGCTCATCCGCTTCGGCAGCCGCGTGGACGTCTTCCTCCCGCTCTCGGCGAAGGTCAGGGTGAAGGTGGGCGACATGACCGTGGCCGGAACCACCACCATCGCCGAGCTGGGAGCGCCGTGAGCCCCCAGATGCGGAGGCCGGACGTGCGTCGCGCAGTGGTGATGCTCCCGAACGGGGCCACGCTCCTCAACCTCTTCTTCGGCATCTTCTCGATCGTGATGGCCTCGCGCGGGCAGTACGCGACCGCGGCGCTCTTCACGGTGCTCGGCGGAGTGGCAGACGCGCTCGACGGGCGCATCGCGCGCGCAACCGGCACGGGGAGCCGCTTTGGGGAAGAACTCGACTCGCTCGTGGACGCGATCTCCTTCGGGCTCGCGCCGGCGCTGCTGATGTACTTCGCTGTGCTCAGCCACGATGGCTGGGAGTGGCTGTTCGTCTTCATCTTCACCTCCTGCGCGGTGGTGCGCCTGGCGCGCTTCAACGTGGAGCAGGCGGGATCCAAGAAGACCCATTTCCACGGCCTCCCGAGCCCGGCCGCGGGCATGACGCTCGCCACCTACTACTGGTTCGCGCAGACCCCGCTCTACAACCAGGCGATCATCTTCTTCACGGACAGCAAGACGCTCTCGGACCTTCCGTGGCACGTCATGCTCAAGTGGCTGATGGTGATCCTCGCTTACCTGATGGTGAGCGACGTCCCCTACCCGGCCGTGCCGACGGTGGGCGTGCGATCGTTCCGCCAGATGATGGGCACGCTGATGGTGGCGGGCTCCGTGCTCGGCCTGATCTTCCTGCCGCGCCAGTTCGTCTTCCCCGCCCTTCTGGCCTACGTGCTCCTGAACGTGATCAGGGCCGCGGTGATGGGGCTGGTGGAGCGCGGCAAGGACGAGGAGGAGCCGCCCTCCATATTCCTCGAGGAGGAGGACGACGACGGCATGCTCGTGCCGTCGCCCGCGCCCATGCGTAGCACCCCGCGTCGCGAGCGCTTCGAGTCGCGCGCGGAGCGCCCCACCATAGAAAGCGGCGGCCTCTCCCCCGAGGGCGATGCAAACGCGCAGCGCAAGCGCCGCCGCCGGCGCCGGCCCCCGCGCACCGACCGCCCCGGCACCACCACACCCGACGAGAGCCCCGACGAATGACGCGTTATTCGGTGTCCGTGCACATCACCCCGCGCCGCGGCGTGCTCGACCCGCAGGGCCAGGCCGTGGGCGGCGCGCTGCGCACACTCGGCTTCGCCGGCGTGCGCGACGTGCACGTAGGTCGCTACGTGATCGTCGAGGCCGACGCGGACTCGGAGCAGGCGGCGCGCGACGACGTGAGCCGCATGTGCGAGCGACTGCTTGCCAACCCGGTGATCGAGGACTTCGAGATCGCCACCGTGAGCGCGAAGTGAAGTTCGCCATCGTCACCTTTCCGGGCTCCAACTCGGACTACGACGCCTACCAGGCCGTGGTCGAGCAGCTGGGCGAGCAGGCGGTGTACGTATGGCACAAGGATCACGACCTGCAGGGTGCCGACGTCGTGATCCTCCCCGGTGGCTTCTCGTACGGCGACTACCTCCGTGCAGGCGCGATCGCCCGCTTCAGCCCGATCATGCAGGAGGTCGCGACGCATGCGGCGCGCGGCGCCCCGGTGGTCGGCTTCTGCAACGGCTTCCAGATCGCCTGCGAGGCGGGGCTGCTCCCCGGCGCACTGCTGCGGAACGACTCGCTCAAGTTCGTGAGCGAGAACGTGCGACTGCGCGTCGAGAACGCGAACACCCGCTTCACCAGCGAGTACGAGTCAGGTCAGCTCATCACGCTGCCCATCGCCCACGGCGACGGCCGCTTCACGGCGGATGAGGACACGCTCGACCGCCTGGAGGGCAATGGCCAGGTGGTGTTCCGCTACGTACCAGGCGCCGGCGACGCCGATCGATGGTGGAGCCCGAACGGCTCCGCCCGCGCCATTGCCGGGATCATCAACGAAGCGGGCAACGTGCTCGCGATGATGCCTCACCCCGAGCGTGCTGTCGACCAGCTCGTGAGCTCGGGCGACGGACTCCCGCTCTTTCACTCCATCCTCGCCCGCGTGGCGGCCTGACCCCTGAAGCCATCATGAAACACAACGAAGAGCACCCCACCCGGAACGAGGACGAATACTTCGCCCGCGAGAACGCAGACCTTGTCAGGAACCTGCGGTCGCAGCTCGACTCGGCCCGCAAGGAGATCCAGAAGGCCGACTGGCACATGAAGTGTCCCAAGTGTGGCGGCAAGCTGGCCGAGCGACCGTTCGCGCACGTGATGGCCGACGTCTGCGAAGACTGCCATGGCGTCTGGCTCGATGCCGGCGAGGTGGACCTGTTCGCCCACGTCTCAGACAACCGCGCGCATCGCTTCTTCGCCGACCTCTTCGACTCTCTCCGCCCCGACCAGGCCAAGTGACCGTCAGCGCACGCCCCGGCGATCCCGTCATCACCCCCGCGCTCGTCGCAGAGCACGGGCTCACGCCCGACGAGTACGCGAAGCTACAGGACATGCTCGGCCGCGACCCCACGTTCACCGAGCTGGGGATCGTGAGTGCGCTGTGGAGCGAGCACTGCTCGTACAAGCACTCGCGCCCCCTCCTGCGCACGCTGCCCACCAAGGCGCCGTACGTGCTGCAGGGACCGGGCGAGAACGCCGGGGTGATCGCGATCGGGGATGGACTCGCCGTCGCGTTCAAGATCGAGTCGCACAATCATCCATCGGCCGTGGAGCCCTACCAGGGCGCCGCGACGGGAGTCGGCGGAATCCTCCGCGACGTCTTCACCATGGGCGCGCGACCGATCGCGATGCTCAACTCCCTGCGATTCGGCTCCCTGGAGCGCCCGCGCGTGCGCTACCTGTTCGGCGGCGTGGTAAAGGGCATCGGCGACTACGGCAACTGCGTCGGCATCCCCACGGTTGCCGGCGAGGTGATGTTCGACGACTCGTACGAGGGAAATCCGCTCGTAAACGCGATGTGCGTCGGCATCATGAAGGAAGACGAGTTGATCACCGCCGTTGCATCGGGCGTCGGCAACCCGATCATCGCCGTGGGAGCACGCACCGGTCGCGACGGCATCCACGGCGCGTCGTTCGCCTCCGAGGACCTCTCCGCCGCCAGCGACGCCAAGCGTCCGCGCGTGCAGGTGGGAGATCCCTTCACCGAGAAGCTGCTGCTCGAGGCGTCGCTCGAGCTCATTCGCAGCGGCCACATCGTCGCCATCCAGGACATGGGCGCCGCGGGGCTCACGAGTTCCTCGGCCGAGATGGCCGCGCGTGGCGACGTGGGCGTCACCATCGACGTCATGAAGTGTCCCGTGCGCGAATCTGGGATGACGCCCTACGAGATCCTGCTCAGTGAGTCGCAGGAGCGCATGCTCGTGGTGGCGAAGAAGGGACACGAGGCCCAGGTGCACGCGATCCTCGAGAAGTGGGACCTCACCACTGCGGTGATCGGCGAGGTGATCGCCGAGCCGGTCTATCGCGTGACGGAGGGCAATCGCGTGGTCGCCGAGTTCCCCGGCATCCGCCTGGTGACCGACTGCCCCACCTACACCCCGGCCGCCTGCGAGAGCGACGACATCGCGCGCCTCCGCGCCATGGACGTGGCGGGCATCCCGCCGAAGCCCGAGGAAGCCGATGCCAGCTGGACGCTCCTCTCGCTGCTCGCGTCGCCCACCATCGCCAGCAAGCGCTGGGTCTATCGCCAGTACGACACGAGCGTCCGCACGAACACGGTGATCGGTCCCGGCGGCGACGCCGCCGTGGTTCGCGTGCGCGGCACCAACCGCGCGCTCGCGCTGAAGACCGATTGCAACGGCCGCTATTGCTACCTGGACCCCCGCATGGGCGCGCGCATCGCCGTGGCGGAGGCCGCTCGCAACGTGGCGTGCACCGGCGGGCGCCCGATGGCGATCACGAACAACCTCAACTTCGGCAATCCGCGCCGGCCGGAGATCTACTTCCAGCTTCGCGAGTGCGTGAGCGGAATGGCCGAGGCGTGCGAGGCGCTCGGCACGCCGGTCACCGGTGGCAATGTCTCGCTCTACAACGAGAGCCCGATCGGCGCCGTCTACCCCACCCCGGTGGTGGGCATGGTGGGACTGATCGACGACCTCGCGCACATCACTCGCTCGCACTTCCAGCGCGCGGGCGACGACATCGTGCTCCTCGGCGACAGCTTCGACGAGATCGGCGGCAGCGAGTACCTGGCGCGCGTGCACGGCGTGGTGGGTGGTGCGCCGCCGCGCTGTGACCTTCCCGCCGAGAAGGCGCTCATCGACGCGCTGCTCGAGGCGATCGCCTCTGGCGCCGTGCGCTCCGCGCACGACTGCGCCGAGGGTGGGCTGGCGGTGGCGCTCGCCGAGTGCTGCGTGATGAGCCGCGACGAGCCGCTCGGTGCAGACGTGGACCTCAACGCATGGCCGGCCGTTCCGCTCCGCGCCGTGCTGTTCGGTGAATCGCAGGCGCGCGTTGTGGTCTCGACTCCTGATGCCGCCGCGGTCATCGCGGCGGCGCAACGACACGGCGTCCCGGCGCGCAAGCTCGGCACCGTGGGCGGCAAGAGCCTGCGCATCTCGCTCGGTGCCACGCAGCTCGACTGCGCGCTCTCCCGAATCGACGACGCGTATCATGAGAGCATCGCGCGCCTGATGGCCGAGATGCCGGCGTCCTCGACTCCCGAACTGGTTTCCTGACATGTGTGGCATCTTCGGCGTCCGCGGGCATCCCGACGCGACCCACCTCGCGCAGCTCGGCCTCTACTCGCTGCAGCACCGCGGGCAGGAGTCCGTGGGCGTGGTGGTCGTGGAGGCGGACGGCACGCCGCACCTGCTCCGCAGCATGGGCACCATGGACGAGGAGATGAGCGTGCGGCTCTCGAAGCGTCCGGGGAAGATGGCCGTGGGCCACACGCGATACAGCACGGCGGGGTCCTCCACCATCGAGAACGCGCAACCGGTGCTCGCGCGCTCGCGCGGGGGCTACATCGCGCTGGCGCACAACGGCAACATCGTGAACGCCGCCGAGCTGCGCATGGAGCTGGAGGACAAGGGTGCGATCTTCTCGTCCACCATGGACTCCGAAGTCATCGTGCATCGCATGGCGCACTCCACTGCGGCGCGCCCCGAGGAGCGCCTCGCCGAGGCCCTGCAGGGCGTGGACGGCGCGTACAGCCTGGTGATCAGCGTGGGGGACACGCTGCTTGCCGCGCGTGACCCGCGCGGCTGGCGCCCACTCGTGCTGGGACGCCTGAACGGATGCGCGGTGCTCGCGTCGGAAACGTGCGCGCTCGACATCGTCGGCGCCAAGGTGGAGCGAGAGATCGCCCCGGGTGAGGTGTTCGCCGTGGACGCCGATGGAGAGCGCTCGCTCTTTCCATTCGAGCGCAAGGATCGCAAGCAGTGCGTGTTCGAGTACGTCTACTTCGCGCGTCCCGACTCGCGCGTCTTCGGCGGCTCGGTGGATCGCGCGCGGCGTTCGCTCGGACGCCGCCTGGCCGTGGAGCATCCCGCGCCCTCGGCGGAGCTGGTGTTCTCGGTGCCCGACTCCTCGAACTCGGCGGCGCTCGGCTTCGCGGAGCAGAGCGGGCTGCCCTACGAGCTCGCGCTGATCCGCAATCACTACGTGGGTCGCACCTTCATCCAGCCCACGCAGGCCGGGCGCGACGCCAAGGTCAAGGTGAAGTACAACGCGGTGCGCGAGGTGATCGAGGGCAAGAGCGTGGTGATGGTGGACGACTCCATCGTGCGGGGCACCACTACCCGCGGGCTGGTGGCGATGGTCCGCAACGCAGGCGCTCGCGAGGTGCACCTGCGTATCTCGTCCCCACCGGTTACGGGGCCGTGCTACTACGGCATCGATACGCCCAACCGCGAGGAGCTCATCGCGGCCAACAACACCCTTCCGGAAATCGCGAAGTCGCTCGGGGTGGACACCCTGGGCTACATGTCGCTGGAGGGGATGCTGGGGGCGGTCCCGGACGGCCCGCACGGCTTTTGCCATGCCTGCTTCTCGGGCGACTACCCGACCCCGCCCCCCATCGACCCCGACAAGCTACGATTCGGCTGCGGCTGTTAGCACCGCGCAGTCGTCGGCCTGGGCATCCTTCACACGATACGCATGACGACGACTTCAGGGCCAACCTCGCAGCTGGTCTACTTCTTCGGCGGCGGGCAAGCCGAGGGAACGAAGGACATGAAGGCGGTCCTCGGGGGCAAGGGAGCCAACCTCGCCGAGATGACCAACCTGGGCGTGCCCGTGCCGCCCGGGTTCACGATCGCCTGCAGCGTGTGCGTGGACTACCTTCGCCACGGCAGCTTTCCGGACTCGGTGCGAGCAGAGGCCACTGCCGCCCTCGCCCGCCTGGAACAGGTCGCCGGCAAGACGCTCGGCGACCCGAAGAACCCGCTGCTCGTCTCGGTGCGCTCCGGCGCGCCGATGTCCATGCCCGGGATGATGGAGACCATCCTCAACCTCGGGCTCAACGATCGCACCGTGCAGGGGCTCGCGCAGCAGAGCGGCAACGCGCGCTTCGCATACGACTCCTATCGGCGCTTCATCCAGATGTACGGCGACGTGGTGCTCGGCGTCCCCATTCATTCGTTCGAGCACCTGCTCAAGTCGAAGCGCATGACCGCGGGCGTGGACGACGACTCGCACCTGGGCGAGGAGGTGCTGCGCAACCTGGTTGAGGAATACAAGTCGCTGGTGCGCACCACGACCGGGGTGGAGTTCCCCATGGATCCCACCGTCCAGCTCTGGGGAGCCATCGAGGCCGTGTGGAAGTCGTGGACACTCAAGAAGGCGGTGGACTACCGCCGCGTGAACCGCATCCCCGAGGAGATGGGCACCGCGGTCAACGTCGTGTCCATGGTGTTCGGGAACCTGGGTGATGATTCAGGCACGGGCGTCGCATTCACGCGCGATCCCTCCACCGGCGAGCGCACCTTCTACGGCGAGTTCCTGGTGAACGCGCAGGGGGAGGACGTCGTCGCCGGCATTCGCACGCCGCTGAGCATCAACGAGATGTCGTCGAAGCTGCCGGGGGCATTCCAGGAGTTGATGGACACGCAGGACCGGCTCGAGCGGCATTACCGCGACATGCAGGACATCGAGTTCACGGTGGAGCGCGGCAAGCTCTACCTGCTGCAGACGCGATCGGGCAAGCGCACGGCGGCGGCGGCAGTGCGCATCGCGACCGAGATGGTGGCTGAGGGAATGATCGATCACGCGACGGCCGTGTCGCGCGTGAACCCGGAGCACCTCGACCAGCTGCTCCACCCGGTGATCGACCAGTCGGTGCGCGCGGCGCCAATCGCCACGGGACTGCCCGCGTCGCCGGGTGCTGCGAGCGGCATCGCGGTGTTCGATCCCGACGTGGCGGAGGAGCGCGCGGCGCGCGGTGAGAGCGTGATCCTCGTGCGGGACGAGACCACCCCGGAGGACTTTCACGGCATCGTCGCGGCGCGCGCGGTGCTCACGGCGCGCGGCGGCATGACGTCGCACGCCGCGGTGGTGGCGCGGGGCATGGGCAAGTGCGCGGTGGTGGGATGCCGCGAGCTCACCGTGGACCTGGGCGAGCGCAACTTCCGGGTGGGCGAGCTGACGGTGTCGGAGGGCGACTGGATCACGCTCGACGGCGCCACGGGCCGCGTCTATTCCGGCGACCTGCCGACCACGCCGAGCGAGGTGGTGCAGGTGATTCGCGGCACGCTCCAGGCAGCCGACGCGCCGGCCTACCGCTCATTCCATCAACTTCTCGGATGGGCCGACGACGTGCGCCGCCTGCGCGTGCGGGCCAATGCCGACACCCCCGCCGATGCGCGCATCGCGCGCGGCTTCGGCGCCGAGGGCATCGGGCTCTGTCGCACGGAGCACATGTTCTTCGAGGGCGACCGCATCACCTCCATGCGCGAGATGATCGTGGCGCGAGATGAAGGGGGACGTCGCCGGGCGCTCGCCAAGCTGCTGCCCATGCAGCGCCAGGACTTCGAGGGGATCTTCGAGGCCATGGCGGGCTTCCCGGTCACCATCCGGCTGCTGGACCCGCCCCTCCACGAGTTCCTGCCGCACGGGGGCGAGGAGACCAAGCTGCTGGCCCGCACCCTCGGGATCTCCCGCCCGGAGCTCCAGCACATCGTGGAGGGGCTGCGGGAGACGAACCCCATGCTCGGCCACCGGGGGTGCCGCCTGGGCATCACCTACCCCGAAATCACCGAGATGCAGGGGCGGGCAATCTTCGAAGCTGCCGTCCGGGCGAAACGAAGGGGCATCGACGTACGTCCTGAGATCATGATCCCGCTCGTCGCCACCGTGAAGGAGTTCGACCACCAGCGGGGAATCCTCGAGCGGGCTGCCCAGCAGGTGCTGGGGGCCATGGGCGAGGACCTCCCCTACCTGATCGGGACGATGATCGAGCTTCCGCGGGCCGCCCTCACGGCCGACGAGATCGCGAAATCCGCCGAATTCTTCTCCTTTGGGACCAATGACCTCACCCAGACCACTTTTGGGCTAAGTCGTGACGATGCTGGCAGATTCCTTCCGAATTACGTGGAACGGGGTATACTTCCGGACGATCCGTTTCAGGTGCTGGATCAGGCAGGTGTTGGCAAGCTCATCGGTTTCGCTGTCACGAACGGCCGGGCGGTGCGTCCGCAGTTGAAGGTCGGCATCTGCGGTGAACACGGGGGCGAGCCTCGCTCCGTGAAGTTCTGCCATGACATCGGCCTCGATTACGTCTCGTGCTCTCCATACCGCGTGCCGATTGCCCGACTGGCCGCAGCCCATGCCGCTCTTGAATCCTCCTAGCGAAGCAGCCGTTCGTCTCCGACGCCCGGCATTCCCCAAGCTGCCGCCGCTCGCACTCGTGCGCGACGAGCGCCCGCTGCGCATTGCCCACGTCACCGAGTACTACTATCCCCACCTTGGCGGGGTGTGCGAGCACGTCCACTTCTTCGCCCGGGAAGCCCGCCGGCGCGGCCATCACGTGGACGTCATCACTTCGCACCTGCCGGGCGCCGAGGAGCAGCCGAACGTCATTCGCCTGGGCCGCAGCCAGCCGGTGTACTGCAATGGCTCGCAGGCGCGCATCACGGTGGGAATGGGCCTCCGCAAGGAGCTGCGGCGCGTGCTCCGGCAGGGCCAGTACGACATCGTGCACGTGCACTCGCCGCTCACGCCGGTGCTGCCCCTCCTGGCGATCGAGGAAGCCGACTGCCCGGTGGTCGGCACCTTCCACACCTACTTCGATCGCTCGGTCGCCTACACGCTGGGCAATCGCTACTTCCAGAAGAAGCTCGAGAAGCTGAGCGCCGCGATCGCGGTGTCGCACTCGACCACGGTGGCGCTCAACCGCTACTTCGACGCCGACTGGCAGATCATTCCCAACGGCATCGACGTCGACATCTTCAATCCCGACGTCCCCTGCCCGCCCGAGATCCGGCAGGACGTGCCAAGCATCCTCTTCCTGGGGCGCTTCGACCCGCGCAACGGGCTCTCGACACTCATCGACTCGTTCAAGCGCGTGAAGGGCAAGGGACGGCCGGCGCAGCTCGTGGTCGTGGGTGATGGGCCGCTGCGCGACCACTACCGCCGCCAGGCGGATGGCGACCCGGACATCACCTTCGTGGGTGCCGTGCTCGAGGGACGCCCGAGCTACTACGCGCACAGCTCCGTGTACGCCTGTCCCACCACGAAGGCTTCGTTCGGCATCACGCTGCTCGAGTCCATGGCCTGCGAGACGCCGATCGTCTGCTCCGATATCCTCGGCTTCCGGGACGTGGTGAAGCACGAGCGCGAGGCGCTCATGACGCCCTGTGGCGATCGCGAGGCGCTGGCGGATTCACTGGTCCGCGTGCTCGATGACGAGACCCTCCGCGCGCGACTCGGCAGCAACGGACGGCACGAGGCGCAGCGCTATTCGTGGTCGCGAGTCACGAGCCAGGTGCTCGAGGTCTACCGCTCCCTCGTGGGACACCAGGCCGCCGTCGTGGCATGATCGGCACGGCCGCGCTGGGGCTCGCCATCTCCGGCGGGCTCGCCCACGGCGCGTTTCACCGGAACAGCCCCATCTTCGGCGCCCCGATCACTCGCGTGAGGGGCGCCGATGCCGTTGCGCTCACCTTCGATGACGGACCCAACCCCGAGGCGACGCCGCGCATCCTGGATGCGCTCGCGACCCTCGACGTGCGCGCGACCTTCTTCGTCCTCGGCCGGCACGCAGACCAGTGGCCGGCGCTCGTGGCGCGCATGGCGGATGAGGGACACGCGGTGGCGAACCATGGCTGGTACCACAGGAAGCTGCACTTCAAGAGCCCCGCGTACGTGCGCGACGACCTCGAGCGGGGCACGCGATCAATTGAGGCCGCGGGCGGCGGGCGCCCTGCCCTCTTTCGCGCCCCGCACGGTTTTCGCAGTCCGTGGGTCGCCTCGATTGCGAAGTCGCTCGGGCAGCGCACCGTGGGCTGGTCGCTGGGCGTGTGGGACTCGGACCGGCCGGGCGCCGGGGTGATTGCGGAGAGGACAGTGCGCGGCGCGCGTGCCGGTGCGATCCTTCTGCTCCACGATGGAGATGGATACGCACCACAGGGCGACCGGCTGCAGACGGCCGAATCGATTCCGGCGGTGGTCGCGGGAGTGCGAGCGAAGGGATTGCGGTTCGTGCCGTTGACCGGAGAGAACTGGTGACTGGCGGAAAGATCGGGAAGATCGTGCGGTGGGTGGTCACGGCGATCGTGATCGTGGGCATGGTGCTGTTCGCCCGCACGGTGAACTGGCACGACACCTGGAAGGCCATTCGCTCGGCGTCGCCCGGCATCCTGCTGGTCGCCACGCTCGTGAACCTGGCGTCGCTGGCCATCAAGGGCGTGCGGTGGTGGATCTTCCTGCGGCCCGTGGGCGCGCCGTCGCTGCCGCTCGCGATGCGCGCCACCTTCGCGGGCGCAGGACTCAACAACGTGCTCGTGGCGAACGGCGGTGAGGCGGCGCGCGTGATCTTCGTGAGCCGCGCGTCGCACGTGCCGAGTGCTCGCGTGCTGGCGACGCTCGCGCTGGAGCGCCTGTTCGAGCTGATGGGCTACGTGGTGATGCTCGCGCTCGCGGTGAGCTTCCTCAACCTGCCGGCGAGCATCGAGCGATTCCGTCCCGTGGCGTGGCTGTCACTCGCCGTGGTGCTCGGGCTGCTGGTGTACCTGGTGCGTCGCCCGGAGAAGGCGGCGCGCGTCGTGGTCGAGGGCGCCGGATGGAAGGCGCGGTTCGGCGCGTACATGTCGCGCTTCATGGAAACGATGGCCGAGCTGTCGACGCCGTCGCGCTTCGTGGCGGCGCTGCTGCTCTCGGTGGGCGTGTGGATCCTGCAGGTGGTCACCTATCACATGACGGCGCGCGCGGCGGGATTCCCGATCACGCTCGTGGGAACGGTGGCGTGCCTGCTCGCGGTGAACCTCGGCTTTGCGCTGCGCGCGACGCCGGGGAACGTGGGCGTGTTCCAGATGCTCTACGCGGTGACGGCGGTGGCGATGGGGCTCGACCGGAACCAGGCGATCGCGGTGGCGTTCCTGATCCAGACGCAGCAGATCCTGCCGGTGACGATTCTCGGTGTGGCGATGGCGCCGGAGTTCCTGCTGAAGCGCGGCAAGACGCGGCCGATCGGGGAGCGAGAGGCGGCGATCGAGGAGTCGAAGGTTGTGCGGGGTGTCGAGTAGCTGGGTTCTCCTGGCGCTTTGAGTCTGCCGCTGCGCGGGGCTGCCTCGGACTTTCGCAGACGAGGGCGGACAACCGCGGAAAAGTTCTTCTCTTTTTAGTCCGCCGTGGTCCAGTAGTTCTCGGCAGTTGTCCTTGCGTTGTTAATGGCCCGGCGCGAGGAGCGACGCACCCACATCGGAAATCGCACGACCCTCGACCAGCGCACTTAGCCAGTCCACGAACGCCACCCCATCCACGGTGGTCGTGTAGACGGCGTTGCTTCTCAGTATCGTGTGCACTCGGCCTGGCGCGGTGTAGGCCCGAAACGATGGAATCGCGGCGTGCAGCTCGTCGAGTCCGAGCGTGAGGAAGTGCGAGAGGGGAATGCCGCGGATGCCGAGCAGGGAGAGAAAGAATCCCTGCGTCGCATCATCCACCGCGTTGTACTGCGCGAAGGTGACGCGCGGCGCGGCGTGCGCGGCTCGCGTGTAGAGCGCCTCGAAGTAGAACGACGCCGAGTCGAGGTCGCGATATACAGGATCCCGGCGTAGGTAGTCGGTCGCGCCCCACTGTGACATCAGTCGCGGCGTGCCAGGCGTGTGATAGGCGCCGGCACCATCTCCCAACTGCACCACGCGCGCGCGACGGTTCGCGAGTGCGAGTCGCTCCGCGAGCACTGGCGAAGGAATGGCGCCGGCGCTGCTGCCGGTGACGACGATGACGGTTGGGTTGCGGATGTTGGACTGCACCCACGAGAGCGCGAACTCGAGGTTGGCGGCGCCCTGGTGCCTGACTGCGAAGCGACGGACGCCGCCGGGGGCGGTGCTGTCCGGGAGCTCGTATTGAGAGGTGCGCGCGCCGAGGTGTACGTCGCCGGTGCAGTAGGGGACGAACACCATCGTGAAGTTGCGCAGCGGGTTCTTCGGGTTGTCGGTGGCGAAAATGCCGTTGCCGCCCGTGGGATCGTTCGCCGTGTCGGCCCGCGTGGTGTAGGTGCCGCGACCCTTCGTGTTGCAGTCGGCGGCGCGCCAGCAGGCGCCTCCCCCGTTGAGGAAGATGAGGAGCTTGTCGGGGGCGCCGGGGCGCACGAGCAGCCGGAATGCGGAGTCCTGGGCGCAGCCGGTGCCGGGTGGGCCGGCGATGGTGTTCCAGCCGTCGTGGAGGGCTGGCGCGGCTGCCTCGACGGCCGGCGAGGGCCTCTGTGAAGCGCATGCGGTGAGGGCCGCGACCAGCAGCAGGACTTTCAGGCGCATCGTGGTCCCCGGTGGAAGTTCGGGGTCAAACATGGGGATGGGGCGGCGCGAGGGCCATGAACCGTGGCTCGAGGTGTTGAGTAGCTGAGTTCTTTTGGCGCTTTGGGTCTGCCGCTGCGCGGGGCTGCCTCGGAATCCGAGGAGCCGAGAGATCCTCCTCTCAGACAGTCCCCGATGAATGCCAAAACGGGCCCACGCCAGTGATGGCATGAGCCCGTCCAGGTACCAATGGAGGCGCGGGGAATCGAACCCCGGTCCGAATGACGATCGACCACGACCACTACGTGCGTATCCCACCGATTGATTTTCCCGATGGCTGGCCAGTGGGCCGCCCACCATCAGGTAAGTCCTTCTGAATCTCACTCATGAGCGGAGGACGCGCCCACGAGCCAGCCCAGATTTAGCGATGGTCGTAATGCCGCCCCGGGCGGGCTTCATTACGTCCACTTGCGGGCGTAACTAAAAGTTACGCGGCAAGAGCCAGGTTAGAGTTGGCAGTTGGAATTTTGTCGGGTGTTTAACCAGGTTCCCGTCGACCTGAGCACGCGGCCATAGCTTCACGACTCCCGTCGAAGCCAGTCGCCCCCTAAGGGTAAAAGGAATATACCCTGTCGCCCCGCCTCACGCAACCTCTGAGGCTACCTCGCCACAGGCTAAGAGCTTGCCCGGTCAGGTGTTGAGCCTGCTGACTTGACACAGTTTCTACCCGCTGACTTCGCTTCGTAGAGCGCCCGGTCCGCCGATGGGAATAGCGAGTCCCTCCCCCGCGCGGTCTCCGGGTAGCAGGCCACTCCGAAGCTCGCCGTCACTGCCACGGCGGTTCCTTGCCACTCCAGCGGGTGCTGGGCTATCGCGCGCCGAAGCCTGTCCGCCAGCTCCACCGCCCCCTGCGTCGACGTCTGTGGGAGCAGCATCGCGATCTCCTCCCCGCCGTAGCGAGCGCAGACGTCCACGGTCCGCACGCCGTCCTGGAGGATCTTCGCCACCCGCCTCAGCACGGCATCCCCTGCCTCGTGGCCATGCCCGTCGTTCACGGCCTTGAAGTGGTCCACGTCGCAGATGATCAGCGACACCGGCTGCCCGAAGCGGTCCGACTCCGACAGCAGGCGCTCCAGCTGCACGTCGAAGTCCCGGCGGTTCCGGAGCCCCGTGAGCGCATCCGTGCGCGAGCGCTGCGTGACCTCCTCGATCTCCCAGACGATCTCCAGCGACGCAGCCGCTACCGCCCCCAGCACGCTCACGTTGCGCGCTTCCTCGGCCGTGATCGCGCCTCCAGTGGGCGAGGTGATGACGATGGCCCCCAGGGTCCGCCCGTCGCGTCCGAGTGGCATCACCGCCAGCGAGCCGCACGACGACGCATGGTCGCCCTTCACCAGCAGGCTGGCGCTCGCGTGCATCAGCACGGCGTCCTCGATCACCACCGGCAGCCCGTCGCGGCAGGCCCCCGCCGTCAGCGAGTCGGGGCTCACCACGGTAGCGCCCTTCACGCTCATTCCCGCGCTCGTCGCCTGCACCTCGCCCTCGTTGCGGTCCGGGTACCAGCGCACGAGGGCGCTCGCGCTGGCGGACGTCACCTCGAGGGCGGTTTCACAAATCGCGCGGCTCAATGCCTCGTGCGTGGTGTGCGACTGGATGCGCTGCACGGCGCCGAGCAGCGCGCTGCTCTGGCGCATGTGCCGCCCGTACTCGCGACGGAGCTCGAACATCTCGAGCAGTGTCTCCACCTGCTTCGCGTAGCGCTGCCCCCACTCGCGCACGTCGGCGCGCCCCATCAGCAGCCCCGATGCACTCGAGACGCTCAGCACGCCGAACAGTCGCTCCTGCACCACGAGCGGCGCGGCCACCACGTGCACGCTTCCCTCGTCGGCGTCGCACTGCACCACGCGCTCCTCCGCCGACCAGCGCAGCAGCGGCGCCCATTCGTCCAGGCGGAAGTGGCGCGGCCGCTCCGCCTGCAGCGTACTCCACGCGGCAGGCTGCAGCGAGTCTCGCTGCTCCAGCCAGCGCCAGAGCACCGCCTCCTCGGCGCCGAATGCATCGCGCACGTCGGCCAGCGTGCGCGTGAGGACGCCGAGGTCCTGCTCGGCCTCGCGCAGTTCGACGCCGCGCTGCACCTCGCCGCGCAGGTCGGAGAGTGCACCCTGCGTGGAGAGCCTGCGTCGCGCCGGCGTGTGCGACATGAGCGCGCGCACGCGGCCGCCCTGCGCGGGAATCTCGCCGGTGTGTGCTTCGATCGTCGTTGCGCTGTCGCGCTTCAGTCGCGCGGCGATCCAGCCCGCAGCGCCTGCAACGATGACTGCGGCACCCGCGGACAGCCACCCGAGGGGAGGCATGCCGCGGCTCAGGCGTGCGTGATGCGCGCCGCGGCCATCGCGGCGCCGAACCCGTTGTCGATGTTGACCACGGTCACGCCGGCCGCGCAGCTGTTGAGCATCGTCAACAGTGGCGCCAGGCCACCGAACGCCGCGCCGTATCCCACGCTCGTGGGCACCGCGATCACCGGCACGCGCACCAGCCCGCCGATCACGCTCGCTAGCGCGCCGTCCATCCCCGCGCAGACGATGATCACGCGCGCTTCCGCCAGTGCGTCGGTGCGCGACAGCAGCCGATGAATTCCTGCGACGCCTACGTCGGTGAGACGCGCGACGCTGTCACCCATCGCCGTGCTCGTGACGGCCGCTTCCTCGGCCACCGGCAGGTCGGAGGTGCCGGCTGTGACGACCAACACGGTGCCGGTGCCCGCCGGCGTGGGCACCTTCGGGGCGAGATACGCCGTGCGTCCCAGTGCGTTGAGCTCGATGCCCGGAATCGTCGCGGAGAGTGCCGGCGCCGCTGCGGGCGCGAGTCGCGTGACGAGCAATCCGTCGCCTCGCTCGGCGATGCGCTCGGCGATGCCCACGAGGTGGGTGACGTCCTTCCCCTCCCCGAAGATGACCTC
The DNA here is from genome assembly GCA_028287305.1 of Gemmatimonadota bacterium. Taxonomy (GTDB): domain Bacteria; phylum Gemmatimonadota; class Gemmatimonadetes; order Gemmatimonadales; family Gemmatimonadaceae; genus JAQBPX01. Next base: position 52,296 of record JAQBPX010000034.1, on the reverse strand, counting down.
GGGAAATCCCTGGCGGAGCGCGCGATGATGGTCGATCGTGGCGTAGCCCAGGCTCTCGGCGGGCGCGAAGGACAACCGGTCGAGCGCGGCGGCTACGTCGAGCTCACCGCCCTTCACCTGTGCGAGCAACTGTTCCACCTGCTCGCGGCGCACGGTCAGGCCGCCTCTTGCTCTTCCGTGAATCGCTCGCGATTCGCCAGGTAGTTCGTGAAGATCGCCTCGACCTCGTCGAAGTGCGTCACGGCGTGGAGCTTCTTGCGCAGCTCCGCCGAACCGGGGAGGCCCTTCACGTACCAGCCGAGGTGCTTGCGGAACTCGAGCGCGGCGCCGGTGGGATCGGCCTCGTAACCCTGCACCATGCGCGCGTGATCGAGCGCGATCGCGAAGCGCTCCTCCACGGGGGGCGCGGGGCGCATGGGGATGCCGGCCATGAGGTCCTTCACCTGGTTGAAGATCCAGGGCTGCCCGAAGGAGCCGCGCGCGATCATGATCGCGTCGCAGTGCGTCTCGTTGAGCATGCGGAAGGCGTCCTCGGCGGTCTTGATGTCGCCGTTGCCGATCACGGGGATGTCGAGCGCCTGCTTCACCGCGGCAATCTCGTCCCAGTGCGCGTGGCCGGTGTACATCTGCGTGCGCGTGCGCGGGTGGAGGGCGAGCGCGGTGGCGCCTGCATCTTGGCAGCGCAGTGCGATGGTGACCGGATCGCGCATCTCCTCGTTCCAGCCGCTGCGGATCTTGACCGTGGTCGGCAGGCTGGTGGAGCGCTTCACGGCGCGGATCACCTGCTGCACCAGGTCGAGGTCGCGGAGGCAGCCGGAACCGCCGTTGCGACGCACCACCTTCTTCACCGGGCAACCGAAGTTGATGTCGATGAAGTCGGGGTGGAACACGTCCGAGACGAGAGCAGCGGCCTCGCCCATGGCGTCGGGCTCGGCGCCGAAGATCTGGACGCCCACCGGGTGCTCATCGGCGCCGAAGCGCAGCTTGGAGATGGTGGCGGGGTTCTCCCGGCGGATGCCTTCGGCCGAGAGGAATTCGGTGACCACGACGTCGGCGCCATAGCGGTGGCAGAGGCGCCGGAAGGGCGACTCGGACACGCCGGCCATGGGTGCCAGGTACAGCGGCACGTCGGCCTCAACGGGGAACGGAAAGCGGTTCACTCCACCAAGTTAGCCAAACGCGGAAGTGCAAGCAACGCCAGCATTTGACCCCCTTCGGGCCGTCGGTTATGTTCCGCCTTCGAACCCACGAACCAGGTGCCCCGATGGAACTGCGCGAGTTCTTCAGCGAAGACGCGATCAAGCTCGACCTCGAAGGGACCGGCAAGGATGAGATCCTCAAGGAGCTCATCGCCCTGCTGAAGCTCGACGAGAAGTCGGAGGGGATGCTCTTCAAGATGCTGAAGCGCCGCGAGAACCTGGGGTCGACGGGGATCGGTCGCGGCATCGCGATCCCGCATTGTCGCTCGCTGGTGGTGAACAAGCTGCGCGTCGCGTTCGGCCGGAAGCCGAATGGCGTGGACTTCAAGGCGATCGACGAGAAGCCGGTGCACTTCTTCTTCCTGATCGTCGCGCCGCCGCTCGAGGTGTCGAACCAGTACCTGCCGGTGCTCGGCAAGATCGCCCAGTTCAGCAAGGAGCCCGACGTGCCGGAGCGCCTGCTGGGACTGACCGAGCCGAAGCAGTTTCTGGCGTTGCTCGAGGAGAAGGGCGTTTAGCCTTCCGCCGGGGACCGAGGGTCATCGTCGGTGAACGATTCCCTGCCGGTTACCAGGTAGTCGCGAATCTTCGCCATCACTGACTCGGTCAACGCATAGTTGACCTCGGGGCTGCCGAGCCAGAAGAGGCCATTCGCGACGCGCTCTCCATCGGGCGTGTCGGCATCCCAGGTGAAATTGCCCGACGCTTCGAGGCAGAAGCAGATTGTATCGAGCGCATCGAGATCCAGAGCTCCCGCCTGAACGGCGTCGACGAGCTTGATCAGGTGCCCCGGATCGACGGTGAACTCGTGGTTCATCTCGACAGCGCGAAGTTGCGAGAGGATGGTTCCTCCGGGATCAGTCGTTCTATCGAAGGCGCCTGATACGTCAGTCGCGAGTTCCTGAGCAGTGGCGTGTCCCTTGAAGAAATATTGCAGTACTATTTCTTTCACGAGGAAGTCACCTAGGGCTTGCGTGAAAGCAATGCAAGGAGCGACCACTCCTTCCCCAGCGAGATGTCGTGTATTCGCCAACCCTGCGGCGTCTTCACGAGCGTATACCGCAACAGCTGCCTGGTCTTGCCCTGAGGACTCAGCAGCTCGACATCGACGAGTCTCGGGTCGTTGGTCGGCAGAATTCTGACTGTGGTCCCGATCGGATCCTGCGAGGACCACATCGGTGCGAAGTCCAGGCTGCAGATCTCGCGTGACTGCGCGGCGCACTTGCGATCGGCCAGCCACAGCCGCACCATCTGCGCGTCGAAATACCTTGCAAGAACAGGCTTGGGCTGGTCCATGAGTTCATGCGTGCTATCGCAGCCCGGTGCATCGACGACGGCCTCACAGGCGAATGCGGCGTAAAGACTCGCGATCAGTGTTACGGGCGCGGAAGGTTTCGCCTGCGCCTCAATTGGTGCGACTGCGATCGCACTCATGAGGACTGCGAGGAAGAGGCTCTTCATTGATTCGAGCCATCGCGTTGCCGATCGAGTTCTTGAAAGTTGGGTACGCGAAGCTCCGTCCAGTCGGCGACAACGGTACCATCCTCTCGGAGGACTCGGGCATCCGAACCGTCCCACGCCCAGACAACCACGTTCTCTCCATCCTCCGTCGACTCGATTGAGAAAGTTCCGCCCTCTGGTCCGTTGCCCTCTACGACAAAACGCTCGCCCGGTGCCATGGGATATTCGTTGGCCCACGGCTCCAGAATGAACATGAGCGGACGATCAGTAGAATTCTCCACGGTAATGCGCTGTGGAACGTCTCTCATCGATCGTTTCCAGAGGTCGCCTGCTGTGGTGCAACGCCGCAGCTTCGCGCGGAGGAGTTGAACGAAGAAGCCACAATTAATTCCAGTTGATCCAGCGCAACGCTAGGCGTCATCAACGTGATCGCGAGCGAAGGTGACCGCAACCTTGGACTCGATCTGCCGCGCCAGGCGCGCATCCAGCGCGCGCAAGGCGAGACCCTCCGCTCGCACGACGGCCTCAACGAAGGCACCTGCAGTGGCCGGCACCGTCGAAACAAGGGCAGCCCGCTGCTCGGGCGCCAGGCAGATTCCTAGCGATGAACAAAGGTCATCGAGCAGTAACGAGAGATCTCGTTGAGTGGGCATTCAGTCCGATTGTAGCGCTGCGCCTAGGGTCCAACGTCGGTTGCGAGCGTCACAGATAGTGTTGCTAGTCCGCGAGGTCCGCTGGAAGGTCAGCCCCCGAGCGCGAACCGATTCAAGGTGAGATCGATATCGCGGTCGCTCGCTTCCCAATCCCAGCTTCTGAGCTCAACGAGGCGGACGAGCCCAAGGACTGTCACCGGGTCGCCGGCGGAGTAGCTCTCGTCTCCGCGAAAGGCTTGGCAACTGGACTGTGCACCGGCAGTGACCTCGACGCGAAAGCCGAGTGCCTCCAAAGCGAGCAGCGCCGGCACCACTGTGTTCCCAGCGGCGGAGATGTGGCTAGTCATGGGCTCAGCGATTCGTGTGTACTGCCGATCAATGCCGTATTGCCGCCGCGCTGCATTCGGACTTCATGACTCCCGGATCACCTCACGCCCCCAACGCATACACCGTCCAGAAGATCAGGGCGATGACCAGCGCGAACAGGCCGAACGAGTAGGCCACGGTGATGCCCACGGTCTTCACCAGGTTCTTGCCGATCGATCCGCCGTAGACCGCGGCGAAGGCGCGCTCGGTGTAGATCGTGGACCACACCAGGATCGCGAGCTGCAGCGCCAGGTTCACGCCGAACGGCGTCAGCGCCGCCAGCAGGCCGGCCGCGAACATCGCGAAGAAGAAGGCGTGCAGCTGCAGCGAGAATACGAGGTGCGCGGGATAGTGGCGCCCTGCCCCGCGGAAGCCGAGGCCCACCAGCAGCGCGAAGAACGGCACGAGCAGGAAGATTCCGCGCGGCAGCGCGGCGAAGAAGGTCGAGTCCAGCGCCTGGTCGTCCTTGGTGCCGCGGACGAATCCCCGGCGAATGCGCTCGCCCGGCTCGCCCAGTACCTGCGCGAGGGTGTCGAGCTTCGCGTTGAACTGGCTCTCGCTCAGCTGCTTGTCGCGCGAGAGCTGCAGGTGAAAGCCGGTGGTCGGCAGCACGGCCCTCAGTGCGAAGAACGCCACGCTCGCGAAGAGGTACAGGCGCAGAGGCGAGAGGTAGCGCGCGCGTCGGCCGTCGAGGTATTCAGTGGTGAGAAAGCCGGGGCGCTTGAACAGCGCGCGCAGGGTGTTCAACACCTTGCCATCCACCTGCACGAACTCGCTCCACAGCTCGCCGACGATCGCGCCGACGGTGGGGTCCGCGGGCTTCGCTTCCTGCCCGCACTGCGAGCAGTACGATCCATGCAGCGGAGCGTCGCAGTTTCGGCAGCGCACACTGTCCGTCTTCACGATGATGTCGCGAAGCGCGGCGCCGTACACGGGCGTGGTCTGGCGGTGATGCGTGCCGGTCATGCTGCGTCCTCCTCGGTCCTGCCTACTCCCACTCGATCGTCGCGGGCGGCTTGCTGCTGATGTCGTAGACGACGCGGTTCACGCCGTCCACTTCGTTGATGATCCGACTGGAAATACGCCCCAGCACTTCGTGGGGGAAGTGGTACCAGTCGGCGGTCATGCCGTCGGTGCTGGTCACGGCCCGCACAGCTACGACGTTTTCGTAGGTCCGACCGTCACCCATCACGCCCACGCTCCTCACCGGCAGCAGCACCGCGAACGCCTGCCAGATCTCATTGTAGAGGCCGGCGCTGCGGATCTCGTCCAGGTAGATGGCGTCGGCCGACCGCAGGACCTCGAGCGCCGGGCGAGTGATCTCGCCGAGCACGCGAATCGCCAGGCCGGGCCCGGGAAAGGGATGGCGACCCACCATCTCCTCGGGAAGGCCGAGTTCGCGTCCCACGTTCCGGACCTCGTCCTTGAACAGCTCGCGCAGCGGCTCGATCAGCTTGAACTGCATGTCGGGCTTGAGCCCGCCCACGTTGTGGTGCGTCTTGATGGTCGCGCTCGGCCCCCCCTTGGGCGACGCCGACTCGATCACGTCCGGGTAGAGCGTGCCCTGCACCAGCCACTTCACGCTGGCGCCCACGTCCTTGGCGGCGTCCTCGAACACGTCGATGAAGGTGTGGCCGATGATCACGCGCTTGCGCTCGGGATCGGACACGCCCTCGAGCGCCGAGAGGAAGCGGTCGCTCGCGTCCACGACGATCAGGCGGATGCCGAGGTGCTTGCCCATGGTGCGCTCCACCTGCTCGCGTTCGTGGCGGCGCAGCAGGCCGGTATCCACGAAGATGCAGGTGAGCTGATCGCCCACGGCGCGGTGCACGAGCGCGGCAGCCACGGAGGAGTCCACGCCGCCGGAGAGGCCGCAGATCACCTGGTCGCTTCCCACGCGCTCGCGCACGCGACGAATCTCGTCCTCGATGAAGCTGCCGGGTGTCCAGTCGGGCTTCGCGCCGCAGACGGCGAAGAGGAAGTTGTGGATCAGCTCCGCCCCGCGCGGCGTGTGGGCCACCTCGGGATGGAACTGCACGCAGTGAATGGGCTTGCTCTCGTGGCGCATGGCCGCGATCGGCACGCTGCCGCTGCGAGCGGTGACGACATAGCCTGCCGGCGGCGCGTCCACGTGATCGCCGTGGCTCATCCAGACGGTGGTGTGCTCGCCCTGGTCGAAGCCCGCGAACAGCCCCGTGCGATCGGAGACCTCCACGTCGGCGCGCCCGTACTCGCGCTTCCCTGCTCCCACAACCTGCCCACCCTCGAGGTGCGCGACGAGCTGCATCCCGTAGCAGATGCCGAGGATCGGCGCGACGTCGAGCAGCGCACGGTCAGCGGAGGGTCCGTCGCTCTCGTACACGGAGCTCGGGCCCCCGCTGAGGATGATGCCGGTGGGCTTCCACTCGCGGATCCACTCGAGCGTACGCGTGGGTGGATGGATCTCGGAGTACACTCGCGCCTCGCGCACACGACGGGCGATCAGCTGCGTGAACTGCGACCCGTAGTCGATGATGAGGATGCGCGAGTGCGCCGTCACCTGGTCCACTCGGAGGCGTCGAGGGTGAGGAACTCCACGTTCTTCGTCTGCAGGTCGAGGATCGCCGCCTGCGGCGTGCCATACACCCAGCCACAGCTCTCGCCGGGATTGAGCAGCAGCGTGTCGCCGCGCGTCTTCATCTCCTGGCGATGGGTAAAGCCGTGAATCACCACGCCGTGCGACTCGAGCGAGCGCGCCTGCACTTCGGCGATGTCGTGCACGAGCAGTACCTGGTGCCCGCCGATCTCGAAGCTGTGCGGCGACTCGAAGATCTCGACGCCGAAGCCGGTCTGCGCGCGAGCGAGCAATCCCTGCGGGTCACCGTCATTGCGGCCGAACACGCCGGCGAGTGACATGTGCGCATCGGCGATCGGCGCCAGCGCGAAGGGGGAGCAATAGTCACCGGCGTGCAGGATCGTACTGATCCCGGCAGCGGCCATGCGGCGCACGAGCTCGGCGATCGCGGGGACGCGATCGTGGCTGTCGGCAAGGATTCCGACACGCATCAGCTTCTCCAGGATGGGGTGGCGATCTCGTGTCGCACGAGATCGGACAATGACTCACGCTCCGTGACGAGTGCCCAGCGGTCACCATCCACCATGACCTCGGCCGCGCGCGGGCGTGCGTTGTAGTTCGATGACATGACGGCGCCGTAGGCGCCCACGTCGTAGATGGCCAGCAGGTCTCCGGGCCCGACCTGGTCCATCTCCCGGTCGAGCGCGAGAAAGTCGCCGCTCTCGCAGATCGGGCCTACCACGTCCACGCGCGCCGTGTCGCCGCTGCGTATCACGGCCTCGATGCGATGGTAGGCGCCGTAGTGCGACGGACGCAGCAGCTCGGTCATGCCGGCGTCCGCAATCACATAGTCCTTTCCGCCGCTGCGCTTGCGATAGAGGACGCGCGCCACGAGCATCCCGGCATTGCCGACGATGAAGCGGCCCGGCTCCATCACGAGCGTGAGGCCGGTGCCCTCCACCAGCGGCAGCACCTCCTCGCCGAAGCGCCCGAGGTCGGGCGGCTCCTCGCTGTCGTAGCGAACGCCCAGGCCACCGCCGATGTCGAGCCAGCGAATGTCGCGCGCGCCGAGGGCAACCAGCTCCGAGTGCAGCTGCACCAGGCGCTGGGTGCCGGCGCGATATGGATCGATGCGCGAGAGCTGGGAGCCGAGGTGCATGTCGAGCCCCACGAGCGTGAGGTTGCGGCACTGGAGCGCAACCTTGCCCACGTGCACCACGTCGTCGTAGGGGATCCCGAACTTGTGCCCCTTCTCGCCCGTCTTGATGTACTCGTGGGCGCTCTCGATGGTAATCTCGGGATTCACACGGAGCGAGAGGCGCGCGCGCATCCCCAGCTCACCGGCGATCGAGTCGAGCAGCCGAACCTCGGCCTCCGACTCGGCGTTGATGAAGAGGACGTCGGCCTCCACTGCCTGTCGCAGCTCGGCCGCGGTCTTCCCCACCCCTCCGAAGATGATGTCCTCGCCGCGGAATCCTGCCTGCTGCGCGCGATAAAGCTCGCCGCCGGAGACGACGTCCACGCCACCGCCCATGGAGCGCACCAGCTCGAGGATCGCGCGATTCGCATTGGCCTTGAGCGTGTAGTGCAGGCGATGCGGCACTCCCTCCAGCGCGGCATCGAGCCGCGTGAAGCGATCGCGGATCGTGGCCGCGCTGTAGACGAAGAGTGGCGTGCCTGCCTCGCCGGCAATCCGCTCGACGGACACGCCCTCGCAATGAAGGGCGTTGTCCACGCGAGAGAAGCCGGCGGTCAGTACGCCTTGGCCCATACCGCCTCGGCGGTCGCCGGCTTGCCGCACTTGAGGCACGTCGCGGGAGCGTCGGCCGACCGGAACTCCTCGTCCGGCAGCACGCGAATGGTCGCCTTCGTCTCTTCCTTGATCTGCGCCTCGCACTCGGCGCCCTCGCACCATCCGGCGTACACGAACCCGCCGGGTCCTTCCATGAGCTGGCGGAACTGGTCGTACGAGATCCGCTCGCGCACCGTGCTCGCGTCGAGGCGCTCGCGCGCCGCCTCGAGCATCTCGCGCTGCACCCGCGACAGCATCTCCGCCACTTCCTCGCCAAGCGTGTCGAGCGAGACCGGCGTCTTGGCGCGCGTGTCGCGACGCACGAGCACCGCCTCGTTCTTCAGCAGGTCGCGCGGCCCGATCTCGAGCCGCAGCGGAATGCCGCGCAGCTCCCACTCGTAGTACTTGGCGCCAGGCTTCATGCCGTCGCGCGCGTCCACGTGCACGCGGATGCGGGCGATGTCGCGACGCTCCCAGTCGGACAGTGACTTCTGGATGCGATGCGCCGCCTCGAGCACCACGCTCCGCTCCTCATCGGTTCGATAGATCGGGACGATCACGAGCTCAATGGGCGCGAGCAGCGGCGGCGTGCGCAGGCCGTTGTCGTCGCCGTGCGTCATCACCAGCCCGCCGACGAGTCGCGTGGACACGCCCCAGCTGGTGTTCCACGCGAACTCGGTGCCGCCATGCTCCGCCTGGAACTTCAGGTCGAACGCCTTCGAGAAGTTCTGCCCGAGGTTGTGCGAGGTGCCGGCCTGCAGCGCCTTGTTGTCCTGCATCATCGCCTCGCAAGAGTACGTGCGCAGCGCGCCGGCGAAGCGCTCGGCATTCGTCTTCTGTCCGGTGATGACCGGCATGGCCATCCAGCCTTCCATGAAGTCGCGATACACGCCGAGCATGCGGCGCGTCTCTTCCTCCGCCTCGTCGTGCGTGACGTGGGCGGTGTGCCCTTCCTGCCAGAGGAACTCGGTGGTGCGCAGGAAGAGGCGCGTGCGCATCTCCCAACGGACCACGTTGGCCCACTGGTTCATGAGGATCGGCAGGTCGCGATAGCTCTGCGTCCACTTCGCGAACATGTGATAGATGATCGTCTCGGAGGTGGGCCGGACGATCAGGGGCTCCTCGAGCTTCTTGCCGCCGCCGTGCGTGACGACTGCCGTCTCGGGGGCAAACCCCTCGACGTGCTCCGCTTCCTTCTGGAGGAAGCTCTCGGGGATGAAGAGCGGGAAGTAGGCGTTCTGGTGGCCGGTCGCCTTGAACTTGTCATCGAGGGCGCGCTGCATGCGCTCCCAGATCCCGTAGCCGTTCGGCCGGATGACCATGCAGCCGCGCACGGGCGAGTAGTCCGCCAGCTCGGCCTTCAGAACGGTCTCGTTGTACCACGCGCTGAAGTCGGCGGCGCGGGTGGTCAGCTTCTTGTCGTCGGCCATGTTCTCAGTCGGACTCGGATGACGTGCGGCTTGCCAGCAACTGGCAGAGTGCGTCGATCGTGGTTGCGGACTCGATCCCCGATGGGGCGCTCGCGGCCGTGAGCGACTGGATCGACGCGATGGATCCCGGGCCTTCGCCCAATGTCACAAAATAGCCAGCGCCGGCGGATTGTGCGGCCTTTTTCTGCTTCTGGAGCTGCTGCGAACGGAGCGCGTATTCCACCGATCCACCTGCGTCGCGCAGGGCCCGGGCAGCCTCCATCACCTCTGGCAGCCGCTCGGCGTTTTCGGCGGCCACCCAGAACTCGGCCGTGTGACTCGGAGGCGTCATCAGCCCGCGCTCACGCAGCAGCTCGCCGAGCACCACGTCACCCATGCCGAAGCCGAGCGCGGGGAGGTCCTGTCCGCCGAGCGCGCCGAGCAGGTTGTCGTATCGCCCGCCGCCGCAGATCGCGCGCAGCTCACCCTTCGCGTCGAACAGCTCGAAGACGATGCCCGTGTAATAGGCCAGGCCGCGCACGATGGTGAGGTCGAGCACGACCCACTCGCCCACGCCCAGCCGGTCGAGGTATCCGAGATAGCGCGCGATTCCGTCGAGCTGCTCCAGCACGGCTGCGTCGGGAAAGCTCTCACGCAACGACTGCACGCTGGTCGGGCCCAGGTGCGTGAACAGGCGCGCGACGTTCGCGTCGCTCATGCCGAGCGACGTCATCTTCTCGTGCGAGAGCTCGCGCGGCTGGCGCTCGAACTTGTCGATCACGCCGTAGTACGCATTCACCTGCTCCTCGGCGGCGCCGAGCGACAGCAGGATGGCGTGCAGCAGGCGGCGATCCGAGACGCGAGCGCGCACGTCGGCGGGGCCGAGGCCCAGTTCCGCCATGATGTCGATGGCCGCGGCGAGCAGTTCGGCGTCGGCGGTGACATCGGCCTCGCCGATGATGTCCACGTTGAGCTGGAAGTGCTCGCGCAGGCGGCCGCGCTGCTGTCGCTCGTAGCGGAACAGCTGCGGAATCGAGAACCAGCGCACCGGCTTGCGCAGCGCATTCGCGCGCGCGCCGACCATGCGCGCGAGGCTCGGCGTCATCTCGGGGCGGAGGGAAATCTCGCGACCGCCCTTGTCGGTGAAGTTGTAGAGCTGGCCGACGATCTCGTCGCCGCTCTTCTTCGTGTAGAGCTCGAGCGGCTCGAGGGGAGGTCCGTCGTACTCGACGAAGGCATAGCGGCGCGCCACTTCGCGCCATGCGCGAAAGATCAGCGCCCGCTCGGCGAACTCCGCGGGATAGAAGTCCCGGAATCCTGGGAGTGCGGCCTTGCTCATGACCAAAGTTACCGTGAGAAAGGAGACAGCTGCAAGCGCGCCATGGCATCGCCCACGGTGTGAAAGGAGCCGGTGACGAGCACGGTGGCGGCTGCGGCCTCGGCGCGCCGCAGCGCCGTTTCGAAGTGCGGAATGACCTCGACGACCATTTCCTCGCCCACCAGGACGCGCTCGACCTCATCCAGGTCCCACGCGCGACTTTCCGGCGCCGTGGGCGCGTTGGTGAGGATGATGCGGTCCACCACCGTGCTCACCTGCGCTGCCATGGCGCGCCAGTCCTTGTCGCCGAGCACGCAGAGCACGGCCCAGAGCGGCCTCGCCGGTGCCACCGACCTGATGGTGCCGGCGAGCACGCGCGCGCCGTCGGCGTTATGGGCGACGTCGAAGATCCACTTGCCGTGTCGGTGGAATCGCCCGGGGATGAAGGTGTCGGCGAGCGCCGGCGCCGCCTCCTCCAGCGACATGCGCCACGGGTCGCCCGCGGCGTCCAGCATCTCGATCGCGAGCGCCACGTTGCGCGACTGGTGAATGCCGGCGAGTGGGGTTCGCAGGCGCGCGGTGGACCCGCGTCGTTCGAGCGTGAAGGAGGTGCCTTCGCCATCGACCACGACGTCCGTTATCGCAACCTGGTCGGCGACGATGCGGATGTCGCTCGCTCCTGCGGCACGTGCATGCGACGCGAGCAGCGCGCGCAGCTCCAGGTTCCACTCGCCGATGATCGCGGGCCGACCCGGCTTGAAGATGCCCGCTTTCTCGGCCGCGATCTCCCCGAGTGTGTGCCCGAGGTATTCCATGTGGTCGTAGCCAATGCTCGTGACAGCGGCAGCGAGCGGATCCACCACGTTGCTCGAGTCGAGGCGGCCGCCGAGTCCCGTCTCGATGAGGGCGACGTCGACGCCCACGCGCGCAAAGTGCGCGAACGCCAGTGCGGTGGTGCCCTCGAAGAAGGTGGCCTCCAGGCGCTCGATCTCGGGCGTCCAGCGCTGCACGAACTCGACGATCTCCTGCTCGTCGATCGGCGTGTCGTTCACGAGGATGCGCTCGCGAAACTCGACGAGGTGCGGCGACGTGTAGACACCAACTCGAAGCCCGCGCGAGCGCAGCAGGGCCGAGGCAGTCGCGATGGTGCTTCCCTTCCCGTTGGTGCCGGCCACATGGAAGACCGGATAGGCGAGGTGCGGGTCGCCCATCTGCGCGAGCAGCGCGCGCGTGCGCTCGAGCCCGAGCCGTACACCACCGGTGGTTCGCGAGAAGAGGTACTGCAGGGCCTCCTGAACGGAGGTCAGACTGCGCTCCACCCCGCGACCGCCGGACGGCCCGACATGTGGCGGAGGAGCTGGCCCACGGTGCGCTTGAGGTTCTTGCGGTGCACCACCGAGTCGAGCATCCCGTGGTCGAGCAGGAACTCCGACGTCTGGAATCCTTCGGGCAGGTCCTGTCCCAGCGTCTGCTTGATCACGCGGGGACCGGCGAAGCCGATCACGGCGCCGGGCTCGGCGAGGATCGCATCGCCGAGCATCGCGTAGCTGGCGCTCACGCCGCCCGTGGTGGGGTTCGTGAGGATCGAGATGTACGGGATGCGGCGCTCGGCCAGCTGCGCGAGGATGGCGGCCACCTTGGCCATCTGCATGAGCGAGAGCACGCCTTCCTGCATGCGGGCGCCGCCGGATGCGGAGATCACGATGAGGGGGTACTTCCGCTCGAGGGAGCGCTGGCCGAGGCGGGCGATCTTCTCACCGACCACGGAGCCCATGGACCCTCCCATGAAGGAGAAGTCCATCACGGCGAGGTTCACCGGGAGGGCGTCGAGGGTGCCCGCGCAGGCAAAGAGGGCGTCGCTGTCGCCAGCCTTCTCGAGGGCGCGCTTGAGGCGCGCCGGATACTCGGGAAAGCCGAGGGGGTCGGTGGAGCGGAGGTCGACCTCCAGCTCCTCCATGGTGTCCTCGTCGAGGAGGATCGTGCAGTAGTCGTTGGCCCTTATGCGGCGGTGGAAGTCGCAGTTGGGGCAGACGTTGAAGTTGCGCACGAACTTCTCGCGCAGGTCGGTATGGGCGCACGCCTCGCACTTCTCCCACGCGTCTGCGGGGATCTCGAGGCGCTCGCGCACCGGACGACGGGGCTTCTTCTCCTTGCGGAACCAGGCCATTCATAAAAATGGCGTGTAACGCCGCGTGGGGCAAGCGTTTAGCCGGGGTCCGGATGCTACGTACTCAGTACTTAGTACTCAGTACTGAGTACTAAGTACCTAGATGGCAAGCATCCCCGCCCGCCCCCGTCCCTCAGCGGCAATGCGAGCCAGGATCCCGATGGCCAGCCAGCTCGCGAGCATGAACGAGCCGCCGTAGCTGAAGAACGGCAGGGGGATGCCGGTGATGGGCATCAGGTTCAGCGTCATGCCCACGTTCACCAGCACGTGCACGAACCAGCTCGCGAGCAGGCCGAACGCGACCAGGCTGGAGTAGGCATCCGTCGCGCGCTCCGAGATGCGCACCACGCGCAAAAAGAGCGAGAGGAAGAGCGCGAAGGCGAGCGTCACGCCCACGAAGCCGAGCTCCTCGCCCACGACCGAGAAGATGAAGTCGGTGTGCTGCGCCGGCAGGAACGCCAGGCGCTTCTGCGTGCCGAGGGTGAACCCCTTGCCGAAGAGCCCACCCGACCCGATCGCCACCTGCGACTGGATCACGTGGTAGCCGGAGCGGCGCGGGTCGATACTCGGATCGAGGAACACGAGCAGGCGATTCTGCTGGTAAGGCGCGAGGCGATCCCAGAGGAGTGGCGCCACCACGCCCATGATCACGTTCGCCGCCACCAGGATCACGCCCTCGGCCAGGTACGGCTTGTACCAGAGCACCAGCGCGATGAGCAGCAGGAACCAGGCGCCCCAGAGGCTCGTGTTGAACGCGAGCACCAGGGAGATCACCGGACTGGCGATGAGCAGCAGCAGCCGCCAGCTGATGCCCGACCAGAAGAGCATCGCGAAGAAGATCCCCACGAACACGATGCCGGTGCCGAGGTCGGGCTGCGCCATGATCAACAGCCATGGGACGCCGACCACGAGCGCCGGCTTCCAGAGGTCGATGAGCGACTTGGGAGGCTCCTTGCTCGCCGAGAGCACCTTGCCGAGCATCAGGATCACCGTGAGCTTCGCGAGCTCCGCCGGCTGCCCGAGTCGCACGCCACCGATGGTCAGCCATCCCTTGACGCTCGCCGCGGTGCCGCCTCCCGAGCCGAAGCCCACGAGGATCAGCAGCAGCAGGAAAATGGTGAGCGCGTAGAGCGGCGTGGTGAGCCATTCCAGCAGTCGCAGCGACGCGCGATTGATGAAGTACGCGCCCACGAGTGCCACCATGAACCACACGAGCTGCGCGCGATAGGCCGTCGCGACTCGCGTGGGGAAGTCGGTCTGCCCCGCGGAGTAGACGATGGCGATGCCGTACAGCGAGAGGAGGATCGCCGTCGCGATGAGCGGGACGTCGATCGCCTGCTTGCGGCGCATCAGCCCTCCGTGTTGATCAGCGAGATCGGCACGACCTTCAGGTAGTGCGCGATGATCTTCGACGCGATGCCGGCCGACACGGTGCCGTGGAAGGGCACGTACTCGAGCATCACGGCCACCACGATCTTCGGGTCGTCCGCCGGCGCGAAGCCCACGAACCAGGCGTGATTGAGCTCGACGCCGTTGACATGGCGCCCGCTCTGGGCGGTGCCCGTCTTGCCGGCGAGCACCACGCCCTGGATGCGGGCCGAGTTCGCCGTGCCGCTCGACGACACCACGCTGGCCAGTGCGAGCCGCAGCTCCTGCTGCTCCGCCGGGGACAGGTGATACAGCGCCTTGCGCTCCGGATGTCCCTTCACGATCTCCGGCTTGGCCGCGGTGCCATCCGTGGCGAGCGCGGTATAGAAGCGCGCCATGCTGAGGATGGTCTGCACGTTCTCGCCCTGCCCGATGGACAGGTTGAGCGTGACGGCATTGGTCCAGTTGCGCGGCCCGTAGCGGCGATTGTAGTAGTCCACCGTCTCGGGCCAGCGCGGCCGCTTTTCCTCGGGCAGGTCGATCCCCGCCTTCTGGTTGAAGCCCATCGAGGTGCCGCCGGCCAGGAAGCGCGCGAGGCCGATGCGCAGCCCCAGCTGGTAGAAATACACGTCGCACGACTTGGAGATGGCGCCGGTGAGGTCCACCGAACCGTGCCCTCGCTTGTCCCAGCAGCGGAAGTACCGCGAGCCGAACTGCATGCCGCCGGTGCACGGGATCGGCATGTGGTCGGACATCTTCGCGATGCCTCCCTCGAGCGCGACGATCGACGTCACCAGCTTCCAGGTGGAACCGGGCGGGTACTGTCCCTGTAGCGCCTTGTTGTAGAGCGGGCGCCGCGGATCGTTGCGCAGCTCGTTCCAGTAGTCGGCGGGAATGCCGCCGATGAACCGGTTGGGATCGAAGCTCGGCGCCGAGTACAGGGCGAGCACCTCGCCAGTCTTCGGGTCGAGTGCCACCACGCCGCCCTGCAGCGTGTCGCCGAAGAGCGATGCGGCGTAGCGCTGGAGGTCGAGGTCGATGTTGGTCTGCAGCACCTCGCCACCGCGCGGCACCTGGTCGGCACGCGCGCCCGCTTCCTTGAGCACGCGGCCGCGCGCATCCACTTCCACGAAGCGCGAGCCTTCCACGCCGCGCAGGTGCGACTCGTACTGCTTCTCGAGTCCCTGCTTGCCGATCTGCTGGCCGGCCTTGTAGCCCTGGTACTCGGGCGCGGCCATCTCGGCCTCGCTGATTTCACCCGTGTAGCCGGTGAACGACACGACGGAGGGCCCGTCGGGATAGAAGCGCTTCGGCGAGGACTGGATGATGAGGCTGGGGAACTCGACGCGATGCTCCTCGAGCACCGAGATCACGTCGAAGCTCGCATCGGACAGAAGCACCGTGGGACGATTGGGCGCGCGCTTGTAGCGGCGCACGGCCTGGTCAATCTGCGGCTGTGAGAGCGTCACCAGCCCGCCCAGCCGCTTCATGGTGGCGCGAAGCGAGTCTTCCTTCTGGCCGAGGATCGAGACCGTGTAGCCCACGATGTTCTCGGCGATGATCTCGCCCTTGCGGTCGAGGATCGTGCCGCGCGGCGCCGGCAGCGGCACCTCGCGGAGGCGATTCTCCTCGGACTGGAGCACCCACTGCTGGCCGCGCAGGATCTGCGTGCGGAAGAATGCGCCCGTGAGGAACAACATCAGCCCGCAGACGATGATCGTGGCGGCGCGGCCGCGGCGGACGACGTCGTTCGGGTGAAAGCTCACGTCGCGCGCGCCTCGACCAGCGGCTTGAGGAGCGTGAGGGCGAGCACGCCCGCGCCCGCAGTCACCGCGGCGGCGAGCGAGCTCCACACGAAGACCTGCGTCACGAGCTCCATGCCGTGCATCCGCCGCTCGAGCAGCAGGTACACCAGGTCGAACGTCCACTTCCCGATGAAGAGGAAGAACGCGTTGAGCGCGAGGTTGTCAGCGAAGAACACCGCCTTCAGCCACGATGCCGAGAAGCCGACGAGCGTCATGCCCACGGCGCCAGCGCCGAAGGCCGAGAGGCCGAGGGAGTCGGCGACCAGCCCGAGCAGGAAGCCGTACACGGCGGCGAAGCCCGGCCGCATCCGCACCGCGCCGAAGAGCAGCGCGATGATGAGGAAGTCGATCGAGGCGCGCCATCCGAGGAGCGGACGCAGCGTGTAGTGCAGCACCACGAACACGGCACACGCGATCACCGTGCGAACAACGCTGGACCAGCTCATGGGCGTCCTCCCGCTGGTCTCAGTGAGTCACGGCGAGTGCTGTCCGGGCGCGGGCGAGCGGTGGAGTCGGTGCGCGGCCGGGGACGGGGGCGTGGACGCGTGGTGTCGGTGCGCACCGGCGGCACCACCTGCGCGCTGTCCACGCGCGTGGTGTCGCCAGGATTGCGCGCGCGCGCAGAGTCCAGCGCCGCACGACGCGCGGCTGCTTCCGCGAGCGCCGCCTGGCGCGCCAGTGAATCGCCCGCGGCGGCGACGCCGCGCGTGGCGGAGTCGATCGCGCTCACGCGCGCCCAGACGTTGTCGATGGACTGCGCGATGCGCTGCGGGCGCAGGATCATCACGCTGGTCACGTGCGCCGGGTTCACGGCCGGCTGCACGAGGTACGTGCGCGACCAGCCTTCCGTCGTCTTCATCTCGCGCAGCACGGTGCCGATCGGGATGCCGCGGGGATAGGTGCCACCGAGGCCGGAGCTGTACACCACGGTGCCCGGCTTGAGCGACGTGCGGTACGGCACGTTGCGCAGCTCGAGCAGGTAGCGTTGCGGGCCAGCCTCGAGGTGCGGATACGCGATGCCGAACGCCGAGCCGTCTGCGCTCATCGCGCTCACGCGAAAGTCCGGATGCGAATACGCGATCGCGATGCTCATCGTGGGATCGGTGGTCTGCACCATCCCGACGATGCCCTCCGGCGCGACCACTGGGCTGTAGCGCTGGATGCCGGAGTTCGAGCCCGCGGTGAGCGTGAGCGTGGTGATGGGATCCTCCACGCGACCCGGCGAGTGGATCGCCTCGGCGGGAATGAAGCCCCATTCCATCTTGGCGCCGAGACCCAGCAGGCGACGCAGGCGGTCGTTCTCGACCTCGAGCTCCGTGGTCTTGAACGCGCGCATGGACATCGTGTCGCGAATCACCGCGCGGCGGTCGCGCTCGAGCCAGGCGTAGCGCCAGCGCTCCGCGCCCTGCTGCAGCGTGATCAGCGGCGCGACGAAGGTGCGACGCAGCGTGCCGGCGAGCGGGTCACGCAGGTTGGCGGGGAGCACGTTGGCGATCAGCGCCAGCAGCATGCAGCCGATGAAGGCGATGATGTCGACGCGGCTGCTGTACCGGGCGTTCCGGGCCACGGGGCGTCAGGTGCTCAGGACGGACCAGAACTTCTCTTCGTCGTCCAGGATGCGCCCGGTGCCGCGAACCACGCAGGTCAGGGGATCCTCGTCGACGTGAATCGGCAGGCTGGTCTCCTGGCTGAGCAGCAGGTCGAGGCCGCGAATCAGCGCGCCGCCACCGGTCATCACGATGCCGCGATCCACGATGTCGCTCGCCAGCTCGGGCGGCGTGATCTCGAGCGCGCGGCGCACGGCGTCCACGATCTGCTGCACGGGCTCCTGCAGCGCCTCGCGGATCTCGCTCGAGTGCACGCGCACGGTCTTCGGGATTCCGGAGACCAGGTCGCGTCCCTTCACGTCCATCTCGCGCTCCTCGCCCACGGGCGCGGCGGAGCCGATGTTGATCTTCACCTGCTCGGCAGTGGCCTCGCCGATCAGCAGGTTGTAGTTCTTGCGGAGGAACTGCACGATGGCGGTGTCGAGCTCGTCGCCGCCCACGCGAATGGACGTGTCGCTCACGATGCCGGAGAGCGCGATGACGGCGATCTCGGTGGTGCCGCCGCCGATGTCGATCACCATGTTGCCGGTGGGCGTCTCCACGGGAAGGCCGACGCCGATCGCAGCGGCCATCGGCTCGGCGACCATGAACACTTCCTTCGCGCCCGCGCCCATCGCGCTGTCACGCACCGCGCGCTTCTCCACTTCGGTGATGCCGCTCGGCACGCACACGATCACGCGCGGCTTCACCTTGAGGAACTTGTCGTCGATGATCAGCTTGAGGAAATAGCGGAGCATCTTCTCGGTGACGTCGAAGTCGGCGATCACGCCGTCCTTCATGGGACGCACCGCGATGATGTTCTCGGGCGTGCGGCCCAGCATGCGCTTCGCCTCGAGCCCCACGCCCTTGATGCGCTTGGTCTCGCGATCCAGCGCAACTACGGAGGGCTCGTTGAGCACGATACCCTGCCCCTTCACGTAGATCAGCGTGTTGGCGGTCCCGAGGTCGACGCCGATCGCGTTCGGGGGGACGAAGTTGCTAAGTCGAAAAGGCCAGCGCATCGGGCGGCTCGTGTTGTGCAGCGAAAAGGGGCGGCGAACACGGTCGTTCCGCGCTGCCGCCACACTGACAGCAAGATATTGGCTTGACACAACCTACGCCACCTCCTAGCCTCGGCTGAATGCATCCTGGAACCCGCCCCGCGCCGTCACCGAAACGGCTGGAAGTCGCCGTGGTCGAGGCCCTTCGCTGCGATGCCTGCGGGCTCTGCGTGGCCCTCTGTCCTCCCAGCGCGATCGTCATGCGACGTGAGGGACTGGTCGTGGACGCGGAGACCTGCACCGGCTGCCGGAAGTGCATCGCGCCCTGCCCGGTGTCGGCGCTGGTGATGATTCCCCTCGCCGCCTCGCCTTCCGCCACCATCGGGGGGCCGGCTTCGTGAGCCGCGTAGACGTGCTCGTCATTGGGGGCGGGCCTGCAGGCCTCATTGCTGCCCGGGAGGTCGCATCGGCGGCCCCCTCCCTCGACGTGGTGCTCCTGGAGCGGGATCGCGCCGTCGGCGCTCCCGTACGCTGTGGCGAGGGCGTGGGCCACGCCGGCATGGCCGAGTTCATCGATCCCACTGGGGCCGACTGGATCTCGCGAAAGATCACCCGGGTGATCTTCCGGGCGCCGGACGGTTCGGAGGTCGAGGTCCAGAGCGATCCCGCCTACGTGCTCGACCGGACCCGCTTCGAGCCCGCGCTGGCAGCGGAGGCGGGCCAGGCGGGAGCCGAGATCCGGCTCTCCACCGAGGCGACTTCCATGCAGCGCGTGGGCGACCGCTGGGTGGTCCAGACGCGAGGCTCACGCGGCGACGAGACGATCGAGGCGCGCGTAGTGATCGGTGCCGACGGCGTGGAGTGCATGGTGGGCCGATGGGCGGGGATCGACGTGCGCGTGGCCGCGCGGGACATGGAGAGCTGCGCGCAGTACGTGGTGCAGGCCGTGGACTTCGACCCCGATGCGATCTACCTGCACTTCGGTGACGAAGTGGCTCCTGGGGGATACGCGTGGGTATTCCCGAAGGGCGAGCGCGTGGCCAACGTCGGCCTGGGGGTCGTGGCGCGCGGCGCATCGGGACTGTCGGCGCGGCAATGGCTCGATCGCTACATGCAGGCGTATTTCCCCACCGGCATCACGACGTCGTACACGGTGGGCGGCGTGATCGTCGCCACCACCGCGAAGCGCATCGTGGCCGACGGCATCATGCTCTGCGGCGACGCCGCCCACCAGGTCAATCCGCTCTCGGGCGGCGGCATCACTACCGGCATGAAGGCGGCGCGCATCGCGGCGCGCACCGCGGTCGCCGCGCTGGCAAGGGACAACGTGTCTGCGGACGCGCTCTCCGCGTACCCGCGTGAATGGCATGCGCTGCTCGGCGCCGATCACGAGCGCTTCTATCGGGTGAAGTCGGCGCTCGAGCGCTTCGACGACGGCTTCTACAACCGGCTCGCGGAGACCATTCGCGGCATTCCGCCCGCGAAGCGAACCGTGGGCCGCGTGTTCACGCACGCGCTGATCAGCCAACCCTCGCTGCTGCCGGTACTGGCCAAGTACTTCGTATGAGCGTGGTGCCCACCGCACAGCGATTGGCGAGCGTACCGGCCATTCGCTCGAGCGCGCCGAGTGAGCCCGGTCGCGGTGGCGTCCAGAGATAGACTGGCACGCGCGGGATGATCATCGCGTCGCCGGTAAACGTAGTGCCGAGCGAGAAGCCAGCGGTGAACCCGGCACGTTGCGCAGCGAGGGCCACGCGCGCGTTCACGGCGCCGAAGGGGTAGCTCACGGCGACGGGGTCGACGTCGAGCTCCCCGCGCAGCACGTCGCGCGAGCGTGCGAGGTCCAGCTCGATTTCGCCATCGGTCAGCCAGGTGAGTCGCGGGTGCGACGCGCTGTGCGAGATGAACTCGATGCCTCGCGCCTGCCACGCACGCATGTCGCGCCACGCGAGGTGCGCGAAGCGCCGGCCACCGTAGGCCACGTCCCAGCGATTCAGCTTGCCCGCGTAGTCGGTGATCACTCCAACAGTCGCGCCGAAGCCGTGTGCGCGCAGCACCGGGAAGGCGTGTTCACGCAGCCCGCGGTAGGCGTCGTCGAACGTAATCGCGAGCTCGTACGGCGCGGCCGCGCGCTCGCCGCGCGCGCAGGCGAGCAGTTCATGTAGCGTAAGCGTGCGATAGCCGGCGCGCGCCAGCCGCTCGACCTGGCGCGCGAAGCGCCGCGGCGAGACACGGGTTACCCCGAGCTCACCGCGGCGCTCGACCTTGTGCCAGCAGAGAATGAGCGGAAGCGTCACGGCCTTCCGCTCGGCAGCAATTGTGCCTTACGCCAGGAATGTGGACGGATCGTGGAACTCCAGCCCGAACGCCTCGGCCACGCCGCCGTAGGTGATCTTGCCCTCGGCCATGTTGAGGCCCTTGAGCAGTGCCGGGTTTTCCTTGAGCGCCTTCTTCCAGCCCTTGTTCGCCAGCTGCAGCGCGTACGGCAGCGTGGCGTTGGTGAGCGCGAGCGTGGAGGTGCGCGGCACGCCGCCCGGCATGTTCGCCACGCCGTAGTGGATCACCCCATCCACCACGTACGTGGGGTTCTCGTGCGTGGTCGCATGGATGGTCTCGACGCATCCACCCTGGTCGATTGCGACATCCACGATCACGGAGCCCGGCTGCATGGTCTTGAGGTCCTGCTTGCGAATCAGCTTCGGAGCCACGGCGCCGGGGATCAGCACCGCACCGATCACGAGGTCCGCATTCGAGATCTCCTCGAGCACGTTCTGCCGGTTCGAGTAGATCAGGAACACGTTCGGCGGCATGACGTCGGACAGGTAGCGCAGCCGCTCGAGCGAGAGGTCGAGGATGGTGACCTTCGCGCCCATGCCTGCGGCCATCTTGGCCGCGTTGATCCCGACGATGCCGCCGCCGAGGATCACGACCTTCGCGGGCGGCACACCCGGCACGCCGCCGAGCAGCACGCCGCGCCCGCCGTAGAGCTTCTCGAGGTACTTGGCGCCTTCCTGCACGGCCATGCGGCCCGCGACTTCGGACATGGGCGTGAGCAGCGGCAGCTCGCGACTGGGCAGCTCCACGGTCTCGTAGGCCACGCAGACCGGGCCCTGCTTCATGTGCGCGCGCGTGAGCTTCTCGTCAGCGGCGAAGTGGAAGTAGGTGAAGATGAGCTGCCCCTGCTTCATGTGGGGCCACTCGCGCTCGATCGGCTCCTTCACCTTCATGATCATGTCGGACTGCGACCAGGTGGTCGCGACGTCCCCGACGGTGGCACCGACGGACGTATAGGCCTCGTCGGTGAACCCGCTGCCGAGCCCCGCGCCGGTCTCCACCATCACCTGGTGGCCCGCGGCAACCAGCGCCTCAGCCCCTGCCGGGACGAGCGCGATGCGGTTCTCGTTGGTCTTGATCTCCTTCGGGACGCCGATCTTCATGGGCGATTGCACGTAGAGTGTGAATTTGTACGAGGATGAAACATAGGCAAAACTGCAGCGAGGACAAAGGCGGAGGACTGCTGGACCAGTACGGACTACTTCTTCTGCATTATCCACCCTTGTCCAGCTTCTCGTCCGCCGTTGTCCCTGCCAAGGCTGTTGCCGTTGCTGTTGCCGTTGCTGTTGCCGTTGCTGTTGCCGTTGCTGTTGCCGTTGCTGGTGCCCCCTGCCTACTCCTCGTCCGGCCCCAGCGACACCACGGTCTGGTTCTCGGGCACGAAGAACTCGGCGGCTACGGTGCGGATCGTCTCCGCGTCCACGCCGTCTATGAGCGCCAGCAGCTCGTCCACGCTGCGGTGCGGCTCATTGTACAGCTCGACGCCCGCCAGGCGGTACATCCGCGCGCTCACGCTCTCGAGCGACAGCACCAGCTGCCCCTTGAGCTGGCTCTTTCCGAGCGCGATTTCCTCCTCCGGCAGCCCCTCCTCCGCCACGCGCGTCAACTCCTGCTCGATGGCGGCAAGCGCTTCGTCTGCAGTGTCCGGCGCGGTGCCGACGTACACGCCGTGCATGCCGACGTCGGCGTGGAACGACTGGAAGGTGTAGACGGAATAGGCGAGCCCCAGCTCCTCGCGCACGCGCTGGAACAGGCGCGAGCTCATGCCGCCGCCGAGCATCGTGCTGAGCAGCACCAGTGCGTGGCGATGCGGATGGCCGTACGGAACGGTCTGCGAGCCGACCACGATGTGGGCCTGCGCGCCCTCGCGCGTCACGTGCTCGCGCATGGGGGGCATGGACAGCGCGGGCGGCGCCACGAGCCGCTCGGAGGGACCACTTGGCAGCGAGGCCCAGCCGGTGCGCTCGAGGATCGCGAGCAGCTCGTCGTGGTCCACGTTGCCACTCGCGGTCACCACGACCTGCGCGGGCACGTATGCGCGCTCGTGCAGCGCACGCAGGTGCTCCACCGTGAGGTTCGCCACCGTGTCGCGCGTGCCGAGGATCGAGTACCCGTAGGGGTGCGTTCCCCAGAGGCGATCGTTCTGCAGCTCGAACACCAGGTCATCTGGGGTGTCGTCCACCATCCCGATCTCCTCGAGCACCACCTTGCGTTCCAGTGCGAGGTCTTCCGGCCGCAACAGCGGGCGGAACACCAGGTCACCGATGACGTCGGCGGCTATTTCGAGGTGCTCGTCGAGCACGCGCGCCTGGTAGGCGGTGTGCTCACGCGAGGTGAACGCGTCGAGCGAGCCCCCCAGCGCCTCGAGCTCGAGTGCGAGCTGCTTCGCGCTCCGGGTCTGCGTTCACATGAACACAATGTGCTCGAGCAGGTGCGAGACGCCCATGACCTCGGGCGCCTCGTGAATGGAGGCCGCGCGAATCCAGGCCCCAAAGGCAACTGACCGTACTCCCGGCATGTGCTCCGAGAGTACGGTCAGTCCATTCGGGAGGATCGTGCGCCGGAACTCCGTGTCGGAGCGGGCGCGACCGGTCACGACTCGCTGCGTCCCTCGCCGCGCGAACCACCGCGCGAGCCACCACCACGCGGGCCACGGCCGCGCGAACCGCCGCGGTCAGGACGCTCGCTGCGCTCGCGAGGGGCATCGCCCTCAGACGAGCCTTCGCCACCGCTCGAGGTGCCGGAATCCTCCGGCATGCCCTCGGGCTTCGGCTGTAGCGCCTTCATGGACAGGCGGAGGCGGCCGCGCTCATCCTTCTCGATGAGCTTGACCGTCACGCGATCGCCCTTGTTGACCACGTCCTCGGTGCGCTCAGTGCGGCCATGGCGCATCTCGGAGATGTGCAGCAACGCTTCCGTGCCCGGCATAATCTCGACGAAGGCGCCGAAGGTCGTCGTGCTCTTGACGGTGCCTTCGTACGTGTCGCCGACCACCGGCTCGGCCGTGATGGCGCGAACCATCTGGCGCGCGCGCTCCATCGCCTCGCCACCGACGGCGGCGATGGTGACGGTGCCCGTGTCGTCCACGGTGATCTCGGCGCCCGTCTCTTCCTGGATGCCGCGGATCGTCTTGCCCTTGGGACCGATCAGGTCGCCGATCTTCTCGGGGTTGATCATCACGGTCACGATGCGCGGCGCGTAGGTCGAGAGCTCCTCGCTGTGCGTCGACATCGCCTTGTTCATCTCGCCGAGGATGTGCAGGCGGCCTTCCTTGGCCTGCGCGAGCGCCTCGGTCATGATCTTGAGGTCGAGCCCCTCGATCTTGATGTCCATCTGGATGGACGTGATGCCGTTCTCGGTGCCCGCGACCTTGAAGTCCATGTCGCCGAGGTGATCCTCGGTGCCCAGGATGTCTGTGAGGATCGCGTACTTCTTCCCTTCCTTGATCAGGCCCATCGCGACGCCGGCCACGGCGCCGTGAATCGGCACGCCGGCCTGCATGAGCGCAAGCGAGCCGCCGCAGACGGAGGCCATGGACGACGAGCCGTTGGACTCGAGGATCTCGGACACGATGCGAAGCGTGTACGGGAACTCCTCGAATGCCGGCAGCACGGACTGCAGCGCGCGCTCGGCCAGGTTGCCGTGGCCGATCTCGCGGCGCGAGGTGCCGCGCATCGGGCGCACTTCGCCGGTGGAGAACGGCGGGAAGTTGTAGTGGAGCATGAAGGTGCGGCTCTGCTCCTTGGCCTCGTCGATCGAGTCCAGGCGCTGCGCGTCCTTCGCGGTGCCGAGCGTCACGGCGACGAGCGCCTGCGTCTGGCCGCGCGTGAAGAGCGCCGAGCCGTGCGCACGCGGCAGGAGGCCGGTGTCGATCGTGATGGGGCGGACTTCGTTGGTGGCTCGCCCGTCCACGCGCTTCTTGGTGGAGAGCACCTGGTTGCGGAGCGAGTTGTACTCGACGTCGCCCACCAGGTTGCCGATGTCCTTGCCGTTGTCCGGGAACTCCGTGAGGAGCAGCGCGGCGACTTCCGTCTTCACCTTCTCGACGGCCTCGATGCGGCCATGCTTGTCCTTCTGGCTGAGCGCCTCGACGATCTTGCCCTCGGCGAGCTCCTTGACTCGCGCGACGAGTGCGTCGGCGGGCTTCGCCCTGGTCCACGCCATCTTGTCGGCGCGGCCGGCCTTCTTGAACAGCTCTTCCTGGATGCCGATCAGCTCACCGATGCCGTCGTGCGCGACGCCGAGGGCGTCCACCACGTCCTGCTCGGAGACCTCGAGGGCGCCGCCCTCGACCATCATGATGGCGTCCTTCGTTCCGGCGACCACGAGCTCCAGGTCGGAGAACTCGAGCTGCTGGAAGGTGGGGTTCAGCACCCAGTGCTCCTGCAGGCGGCCGACGCGAACGCCGGCGAGCGGGCCCGCGAAGGGGATGCGCGAGGAGTTGAGCGCGTACGACACGGCCACGAGGCCGAGGACGTCGGCGTCATTCTCCTGGTCGGCGGAGAGCACGTAGACGAAGACCTGCACTTCGTTCTGGAAGCCTTCCGGGAACAGGGGGCGGATCGAGCGGTCGATGATGCGTGCCGACAGGATCTCGCCGTCGCTCGGACGGCCTTCGCGCTTGATGAAGCCGCCGGGGATCTTGCCCGCGGCGTACGTCTTCTCGCGGTACTCGACGGTGAGCGGGAAGAACGGGAGGGTGCTGACCTTGTCGCTCACCGTCACGGCGGCGAGGACGACCGTGTCGCCGTACTGCACGAGGGCGGAGCCGGCGGCCTGCTTGGCCATGCGTCCAGTCTCGATGATGAGCTGGCGACCTGCGAATGTCTTTTCGATGCGTTGCATTGCTTTGTTTTTGGCCTCGGGAATAGCAAATCGCGCGGGCCGCAATGGATGCGCCCGCGCGATGTGCACGTCATGACTTAGTAGCGGAGTCCGAGCTCCTCGACGATCTGCCGATATCCGGATACGTCCGTCCGCTTCATGTAGTTCAGGAGGCGGCGACGCTGCCCGACCATCTTCAACAGGCCACGGCGGCCGTGATGGTCCTTCTTGTGGGCGCGGAAGTGATCCGTGAGGTAGTTGATGCGATTCGTGAGGATCGCCACCTGCACGCGCGCAGAGCCGGTATCGGTCTCATGCGACTGGTACTTCTGGATCGTAGGAGCTTTTTCGAAAGCCATGACGTCGTTTGTTGCCCGCCCGGAATGGACGGAATGCGAAGGGTCGATTCGGTTACAGTCTGTAAAAGTAACCGGGGCTGCCAACGGTGTAAAGGGAGGAACGATGCGGATTTAGCCCGCGAACAGCCGCTGCTGGAGGTCGTGCACCAGCCGCGCAATGTCGTTGTACATCACCAGCACGAAGATCAGCCCCAGGAAGGCCAGCCCGACCCGCAGGAACCACTCGCGGGTCCGCATGCTGAACGCCCCGCCCTTCGCGGTTTCCAGCACGTTGATGAGGATCTGCCCGCCATCCAGGATCGGGATCGGCAGCAGGTTGAGGATGGCGACATTCACGCTGAGCAGTGCGATCAGCCGGAAGAGGGTGGCCAGGCCATCCTGCGCCGCCGCGACCGATGCCCGGGCGATCGCGACCGGACCTCCCAGCTGCTTGGGCGACACGCGGTGGGTGGCCAGGTCGCGCACCGTGCCGAGCACGGTCGCACCAATCGCCACGGTCCCGCGCGCTCCGCCAGCGATCGCATCCAGAAGGCCCATCCGCTCGCGCACTGCCGGACTCTTCGGCATGGCCCCGATGCGGCCGATCGTCTTCGGCTTCCCAGTGGCCGCATCGCGCTCCGCAAAGGCGCGCGGCGTGATCGTGAGCGCCTGCTGCTGTCCCCCGCGGTCGATCACGAAGGCGAGCGGCACGCCGGGCGACGAGGACACATGCTGCACCAGGTCGCTCCAGTCCGTGACCGGTTGCCCGGCAATGGACACCACGCGATCGCCGCGCTGCAGCCCCGCCTTCGCCCCCGGCTGGCCGGCGAGCACGGAGTCGAGCACGGTGGACACGTGGAAGTCGAACGCATTCGCGAGCTGCTCGAGTGCCGAACCGTCCACGCCGATCGGCACGGCGGTCACGCCGCGCTGCGTCGTGAACGAGACGGAGTCACGCGCAGCGAGCAGCTGGCGCTGCACCTCGTTCCAGCTGTGCACCTCGACCCCGTTCACGCGACGCACGGTGTCGCCCTTCTGCAGCGCGGTCGCCAGCTGCGGCATGGCTGCCACCGCGCGCACGGCGCCCACTTCCGTGGTGGGCACGGTGGTGCGGCCGAAGTAGAGCGCCTGCGACGTGAGCACCACCCACGCCAGCAGCACGTTCATCGTGACGCCGGCGAGCAGGATGATCACGCGCGCCCAGAGCGGCTTCGACTCGAACCAGCGGTCCTCGGGCACCGGTTTCGGACCGAAGGGGATCATCGCCTCCGGATCCCAGTCGCCGCTCGCCTTGCGCTCCACCGCCAGCTGCTCCTCGTTGCCGCCCTCGAGGATCGCGGACTCCTCGTCATGGCGACTGGCCATGCGCACGTAGCCGCCGAGCGGCAGCGCCGCCACGATGTACTCCGTCTCGCCCCGCTTGCGCTTGAAGAGCGCCGGGCCGAACCCGATCGAGAAGCGGGGCGCATAGACGCCGAGCGCCTTCGCGGCAATGAAGTGCCCGAGCTCGTGCACGAACACGACGAGGCCGAAGACGATCAGTGGCGCGAGAATGGTCATCAACATGCTGTGGCCTCGAGCTGCTCCCGTACGTGTCGCCGCGCGGCCGCGTCGGCCGCGAGCAGTTGCTCACGCGTGTCGTGTGCCCCGCCGCCGAGCGCGGCCAGCGCGGACCCGATGGCCTCGGCAATGCCGCCGAAGCCGATGCGGCCCTCGAGGAAGAGGGCCACCGCCTGCTCGTTCGCCGCATTGAACACCGCCGGCGCCGCGCCGCCGCTCCGTCCCGCACCGATGCCCAGCGCGAGCGCCGGGAAGGCATCGAGCCGAACCGGCTCGAAGGTGAGCGGCGATGCCGCCACCGGGTCGAAGGATGGTACCCCCGAATCCTCGAGCCGGTCCGGATGCGTGAGCGCGTAGAGGATCGGCAGCTCCATGCTTGGCACGCCCAGCTGCGCCACTACGCTGCCGTCGATGAACTCCACGAAGGAGTGCACGATGCTCTGCGGATGCACCACCACCTGCACCTGGTCGTACGAGAGCCCGAACAGGTAGTGCGCCTCGATCACCTCGAGCGCCTTGTTGGCGAGCGTCGCGCTGTCGATCGTGATCTTGCGCCCCATGCTCCAGGTAGGGTGACGCAGCGCGTCCTCGCGCGTGGCACTCGCGATGCGCGCCGCGCTCCACTCGCGAAACGGCCCGCCGCTGGCGGTGAGCACCACGCGTCGCACCTCGTGCGGCGCGCGCCCTGCGAGGCACTGGAGGATGGCGGAGTGCTCGCTGTCGACGGGGACGAGCGTTCCCCCACCCTGCGCGCGAGCGCGTTCCACGAGCTCGCCGCCGACCACCAGCGACTCCTTGTTGGCGAGCGCCACGCGCTTGCCGGCCGCGAGCGCCGCGAGCGTGGCGTCGAGCCCCGCCGCGCCGACGACCGCGTTGAGCACGATGTCCACGTCCTCGCGGCTCGCCGCCTCCACCAGGCATTGCGACCCGCGCTGCCAGTCGCCCGCGCCCTCCGCAGACTGGTCCACGCACCCCACGAACGCGGGCCTGAACTGCGACGCCTGCTCGCGCAGCAGCGCTGCGTTGCTGTTCGCGGTGAGCGCGGCGACCTGGAAGCGGTCGGCGTGTCGCGCGAGCACGCGCAGCGCGGTGGTGCCGATCGAGCCGGTGGAACCGAGGATCGCGACGCGCTGCATGCGTGCCCGCGCGCTAGCGCGGCGCCGGGACCAGCAGCCAGCCCATCAGGGCGTAGCTCACCGGCAGCACGAACAGCAGCGAGTCGATGCGATCGAGCACGCCGCCGTGTCCGGGGATGAGCGACGAGCTGTCCTTCACGCCCGCCTCGCGCTTGAGCAGCGACTCGACCAGGTCACCCACCTGGCCCGCGACGCTCACGCCCACGCCGAAGAGCACGATGCCGAGCGGCGTGAACGACAGCTGTGCCGCCGGCTGCAGCGAGTAGCGCACGAACAACCACGCGACCAGCACGCTCGTCACTACGCCGCCGATCGCACCGGAGCGCGTCTTGCCGGGGCTCACGCTCGGCATGAGCTTCGCCCCGCCGACCGTGCGCCCCACGGCGTACGCGCCGATGTCCGTCGCCCACGTGAGCAGCACCGGCAGCACGAGCAGAAAGCCACCGGACGCGACATGCACCTCGCGACCGGCCAGGCGCATCACCACGTCGCCGTACGCGTAATCGTGATAGCGGATCGCGTACGCGAACGAGAGCATGCCCCCCGTATAGCAGATGCCGAGGAGCGTGACCGCTGCGGCGCTGAAGGGCTTCGCGTCCGTTCCGCGGGAGAAGAGCGCCATCGTGAGCAGCGCGGGCACCACCAGGGCAAGCAGGGTGAGGTGCGGCTCCCAGATGGCGAGATAGCGCGCGTGGACCACGAGCGGCACGAGTCCCGCGAGCGCGACGCCGACGGCGAACGGGGTGAGCCCCGCGGCGCGCGCCATGCGGAACAGCTCCCACGCCGAGAGCGCCGCGGCGATGGCGAGCAGCGCAGCCAGGGGCGCGCCGCCCGCGAACACCGCCCACACGGCGACGATCGCCGCGGGCACTGCAGTCACGACCCGCTTGCCGAGCTCCGAGGAAATGGCCATCAGGCGGTCACGCGCCCGAAGCGGCGGTCGCGGGCCTGATAGTCGAGGATCGCCTCGAACAGCTGCGCGCGGCGGAAGTCCGGCCAGAGCACCGGCGAGAGCACCAGCTCCGTGTAGGCGAGCTGCCAGAGGAGGAAGTTCGACAGCCGCTGCTCGCCACTCGTGCGAATGAGCAGGTCCGGGTCGGGCGTCTCGCCCGTGTAGAGCCGCACGCGAATCGCGTCCTCGTTCACGTCCTCCAGCGCCAGCGCGCCGGAGGAGACGTCCGCGGCCACGGCGCGCGCGGCGCGCACGAGCTCCGCACGACCGCCGTACGAAATGAACAGGTGCAGCGTGAGGGTGGTGCACGCGGCGGTCTGCCGGGTGACCCGGGCGACTGCCGCCGCCGCGGGCGCGGTGAGGCGCGCCAGGTCGCCATGAATGAGGACGCGCACGCCCTGCGCCTGCAGCTCATCCGCCTCGCGCGCGATGTACTCCTCGAGGAGTGACATGAGCGCCGAGACTTCGGTGAGCGGGCGCTGCCAGTTCTCCTGCGAGAACGCGAACAGCGACAGGTGCTCGAGTCCCACGGCAATGGCGCCCTCGACCACGTCGCGCACGGACTGCATGCCGGCGCGATGGCCGAACGGGCGCGGCATCACGCGCTCGCGTGCCCATCGCCCATTGCCATCCATGATGATCGCGACGTGCCGGGGCACTTCGCCGTGCACGCGAATGCGCGCGAGCAGCTCGTCGCTCACGGGTGCCGCCGCAAGTTCACGGGGAAGCCGGTCAGACTTCCATGATCTCGGCCTCTTTGGCCTTGATCAACTCGTCGATCTTGTGGATGGTGTCGTCGTGGATCTTCTGGAGGTCCTTCTCGGCGTGCTTCACGTCGTCTTCCGAGACGCCCGTGAGCTTCTTGAGGAGGTCGCGTGCATGCGTGCGCGAGTGACGAACGGCGATCTTGCCGTCTTCCGCAAACTTGTGCACCACCTTCACGAGCTCCTTGCGGCGCTGCTCGTTCATCGAGGGCAGCGGCACGCGAAGCACCCCGCCCTGGATGGCCGGATCGAGGCCGAGGTCGGACTCGCGAATGGCCTTCTCGACCGCCTTCATCTGCCCCTTGTCGAAGGGCGTCACGATGAGCACGCGCGGCTCGGGACTGGAGACCTGCGCCACCTGGTTCATCGGGAGCATCGAGCCATACATCTCGACGCGCACGCTGTCGAGCATGTTGGGCGAGGCCTTGCCGGAGCGGATCGACGCGAACTCCTTCTTCGTGCTGTCGAGGCTCTTCTCCATGCCGGAGCGGCAGTCCTTCAGGATCTGCTGGATCGGTGTCATCGGACCAGGGTCCCCACGCGCTCCCCGCGAACCGCGTCCGCGATGGCGCCCGGGCGGTGAATGTTGAGTACGATCAGCGGCAGCGCGTTTTCGCGGGACAGGGTGACGGCGGTCTGGTCCATCACCTTGAGGTCCTGCAGCATGACGTCGCGGTAGCTGATCTCTTCGAAAAGCGTGGCATTCGGGTCCTTCTTGGGGTCTGCCGAATACACCCCATCCACACTCGTCGCCTTGATGATGACCTGCGCCTTGATCTGGATGGCGCGGAGCACGGCGGCGGTGTCGGTGGAAAAGTACGGGTTCCCGGTGCCGGCGGCAAAGATGACCGTGCGCCCCTTCTCGAAGTGGCGGAGCGCGCGCAGGCGGATGTAGGGCTCGGCGAGCTCCTCCATCCGGATGGCGGTCATGACGCGGACGTCCACGCCCTTGCGGCCCAGGATGTCCTGGAGCGCCAGCGCGTTGATGACCGTGCCGAGCATGCCCATGTAGTCGGCGCCGACGCGCTCCATCCCCATCTGCGCGAGCTGCCCGCCGCGCACGATGTTGCCGCCCCCGACCACCAGGCCGACGGCGGCGCCGAGCTGCACCACCTGCACCACCTCGTCGGCGAGGCGGCTCATGGTCTCGAAGTCGAAGCCGAACCCGCGGTCCCCGGCGAGTGCCTCGCCGGAGAGCTTGATGAGGACGCGGGAGTACTTCAGGTCGGCCACGATGCGGTTACTCGCCCAGCTGGAAGCGCGTGAAGCGACGGATGACGATCGCCTCGCCCACCTTGGCGGAGGTCTCCTTCACCAGGTCGCCGATGGTCTTCTTCGGCTCGCGCACCCATGCCTGGTGCATGAGGGCCACGTCCTTGTAGTAGGCCTCGATCTTCCCGGTCACGATCTTGTCGATCATGGCCTCGGGCTTCCCGGCCTCGCGGACCTGCTGCTCGAAGATGGCGCGCTCCTTCTCGATCTTGTCGGAGGGCACGCTGTCCTTGTCCACGCCCAGGGGCGCGGCGGCGGCAATGTGCTCGGCGATCGCCTTCGCGAGGTTCTTGAAGTCGTCGGTGCGGGCGACGAAGTCGGTCTCGCAGTTCACTTCCACCAGCACGGCGACCTTGCCGTTGTGGTGGACGTAGCTGCCGACCACGCCTTCGCTGGTCTGCTTGCCCGCGCGCTTCTCGGCCTTGGCGATGCCCTTGGTGCGGAGGTGCTCGATCGCCTTCTCGATGTTGCCGTCGGTCTCTTCGAGCGCCTTCTTGCACTCCATCATGCCTGCGCCGGTGCGCTGGCGGAGCTCGGAGACGTCCTTCGCCGTGAATGCCATTTATCGGTTCTGCCTGCTCTGGAGTCGTGTCGTGGAAACGCCGCCGGGAGCCCGGCGGCGTGTACTAGTGTAACGGGTTCGGTGCAGGGGCGGGCCGGTTACTCGGCCTCGCCGCCCTCGTCACCCTCGCCTGCGTCGGCATCGCCAGCGTCGGCGGAGTCCGCGGAGTCGCCCGCTTCACCGGCCTCGCCCGGCGCCCGAAGGCGCGCGGCGATGGCTTCCGGCTTGGCCCGGCGGCGGCGCGGGCGGCGCTTCCGCTTCTTGTCGTCGCCCTCGCCCGCCGGCTCGGCGCCGCGGTCGGAGGAGTAGGTGTAGCTCTCGCCTTCCTCGTTCTCCTCGTGCTTGGGCGCGGCCATGCGCGCCTCGATGATCGCGTCGGCGATCGACTTGGTCATCAGCTCCACGGAGCGGATGGCGTCGTCGTTGCCGGCGATCGGGACCGTGATCAGGTCCGGGTCGGCGTTCGTGTCCACGATGGCGATGATCGGGATGCCGAGCTTCTTGGCTTCGGCGACGGCGATCTTCTCCTTCTTGGAGTCGATGACGAACATCAGCCCCGGGAGGCGCGTCATCTTGGAGATGCCGCTGAAGTACTTGGAGAGCTTCTCGCGCTCACGCGTGAGCATGAGCTGCTCCTTCTTGGTGTAGTTCTCGAAGTCGCCGCCGGACTCGGAGCCGGACTCGAGGTCCTTCATGCGGCGGAGCTGCTTCTTGACCGTCTGGAAGTTGGTCAGGAGGCCGCCGAGCCAGCGCTCGGTGATGAACATGGCGCCGGCGCGCTCGGCCTCGCTCTTGACGATCGAGGTGAGCTGCTCCTTGGTGCAGACGAAGAGGACGTGCTCGCCGCGCATGACGACATCGCGCACGAGCTTCTGCGCGATCTCGAGCTGGCGGAGGGTCTTCTGCAGGTCGATGATGTGGATCCCGTTGCGCTCAGCGAAAATGAACTGGCGCATCTTGGGATTCCAGCGTCGGGTCTGGTGCCCGAAGTGGACACCCGCCGCGAGGAGCTCCTCGAGCGTGGGCTTGTTGTCGGCCATCTGGTAATGCCTCGGTTTGGTTGAGTCGTCGGCCCTTCGTCATTGCTCGTCGTCGACCGGAGATTGCCGGCACCAACGAGAGCTCGGGAAGGCTTGAGAGATGAACTGCAGCGCTGGGAAGCGGCATGCGCCGCTTCCCAGCGGGTACGGCTATCGCTTGGAGAACTGGAAGCGCTTGCGAGCCTTCGGACGGCCCGGCTTCTTGCGCTCGACGGCACGTGCGTCGCGCGTGAGGAGGCCGAGGTCGCGAAGCTTGCGGCGATGGCCCTCATCGATCTTGACGAGCGCGCGGGCGATGGCGAGGCGGAGCGCACCGGACTGTCCGGTGAGGCCGCCGCCCTCGAGGTTCGCCTTCACGTCATAGCGACCGAGGTTGTCGGTGGCGGTCATCGGCTGCTGGATGGCGGAGACGAGGCCCGAGCGCGGGAAGTAATCCCCGAGCGTGCGGCCGTTGACGTCCCACTTCCCCGTGCCGGGCGTGAGGTACACGCGGCAGACGGCTTCCTTGCGGCGGCCGATGGTATGGACCTGGTTTTCAGCGGCCATGGGTTAGGCCTCGCTCTTCTGGAAGGAAAGCGACGTCGGCTGCTGCGCGACGTGCGGATGATCGGCGCCCGCATAGACGCGAAGCTTGCGACGGAGGACCTGGCGACCGAGGGTGGTCTTCGGGAGCATGCCGTAGACGGCCTTCTCGATGACGCGCTCGGGGTGCTTGGCGATCATCGTCGCGAACGACGTGAAGCGCTCGTGACCCATGTAGCCGGTGTGGCGGAAGTATTCCTTCTGCTCGGCCTTGCGTCCCGTCACGCGCACCTTGCTCGCGTTGATGACGATGACGTTGTCGCCCGTGTCCATGTGGGGCGTGTACATGGGCTTGTGCTTGCCGCGGATGATCTTGGCAATC
This sequence comes from Gemmatimonadota bacterium, assembly GCA_028287305.1. Lineage (GTDB taxonomy): Bacteria > Gemmatimonadota > Gemmatimonadetes > Gemmatimonadales > Gemmatimonadaceae > JAQBPX01. The sequence goes on along the minus strand of JAQBPX010000034.1, from coordinate 17,931 downwards.
TCGGTGGCAAGGCGGCCGAGGACCATGCCTTCGGCGTCGACGATGAACCAGTGGTGCTGGATATCGTCCGGAGTAGCGGTGTAGGTCTTCATCCTGGTGGAGCTCACAGAAGAACGGCGCCTCACCGGTGCGGAATGCAACCCGGGTCTCGGCCCCCCGAGGGGTGTTTTGGACAGACTCGAAAGCTAGTCAAGCAGTTGCGGCTGTGCAACCTACAGAACTGCGGTACGGCCGGCCCGCGGGCCCGCGGGCCTGCGGGCCAGCCACCGCCGTTCGTTTCCCCGTCGTTACATGGCGCCTGCCTGTTCGTGACGGGGCAGTCCGATTATCCCTCCGTTCGCCACGAATACCCTACCCACTCGCCCACTGATGCGCATCCGCTTCCGACTGATCGCCCTGGCCACGCTCGCGCTCGCTCCGGCGCTCCGGGCCCAGGACACCACGAAGGCGACCCGCGACACCGTCATTCCTCCCGCCCCCGTGGCGCCGGCCCCCGCGGCCGCGCTGCCCTTCGACTTCTCCGGGGTCATGTACGTCAACTACCAGACCGGCGGATCGAAGGCCGAGCGGTCGCAGAACCGCTTCGAGCTGGAGCGCGCGTACCTCACCTTCCGCGGCGCCGCCGGCGACCACATCACCTGGCGCATCACCGCCGACGTCTACCAGCAGCGCGATTCCACCAGGGACCAGTACTACCGCGGCTGGGCACTGCGCGCGAAGTACGCCTACTTCCAGTACGACCTGGTCCGCGACATCGACGTGAGCGAATGGAAGATGGTCGTGCGCGGCGGCATGCTGCACACGCCGATCATCGACTATGAGGAGACCTTCTGGCCGCGCGGCATCACGAACTCGCCGACCGAGTCGAACGGCTTCTTCTCGTCCGCCGACGTGGGCGCCGCCACGCTCGTGACGCTGCCGAACAGGATGGGTGAGCTCTACGCCGGCACCTGGAACGGCGGTGGCTACACCACGCGCGAGACCGACCGCTTCAAGGACTTCGGCGCGCGCCTCACGCTCACGCCGCTCCTCATGAATCACGTGGGCTTCTTCCGCACCTTCGCGGTGACGCCCTGGTACTACAAGGGCACGAGGGCGAGCGACTACTTCCGCGGCAACGGCACGGTGAAGCCGGTAGGCACCGGGCTGGCGAAGGACCGCTACGGCGTGCACGTCGGCGTGAAGGACCCACGCATCGTGATCGGGCTGCAACTGGCGCAGCGCACCGACGTGATCGAGACGGCCAACGTCGCCGTGGACGTGGTGCCAGCCTCCACGGACCGCACGGGTTCGCTGCGCAGCCTCTATACGGTGGTGAAGCCGCTGACGTACTTCGAGTCGCTGCCGAGCTGGCCGGTGAACGTGGTACTGCGCGCCGATGACTTCAAGCCCGACAACAACAAGGCCGCGCACGAGCGCCGCTATGTGGCAGGCTTCGGCCTCGACATGAACAAGAAGTCACAGCTGTGGTTCGACTACCAGGACGTCGAGCCGAAGAACGGCAGCAGCGCCGTCGACAGCAAGACGTACTTCGCGCACGTCATCATCAACTTCTGATTCCCTGACACCATGAAGAATATCATCCTCGTCGCGAGCCTCGGGCTCGCGACGCTCGCCGGAGGCGCGCACGCACAGGGCGTGGACCTCACCGGCGCCGGCGCCACCTTTCCCTTCCCGATCTACACCAAGTGGTTCTCGACGTACGCCGGACAGACGGGCGTGAAGATCAACTACCAGTCGATCGGCTCCGGTGGAGGCATCCGCCAGATCTCCGAGGAGACCGTGGACTTCGGCGCCACCGACGGCCCGATGAGCGACGACGAGATGTCGAAGGCGAAGGGCGGACGCATTTTGCATGTGCCGACGGTGATCGGCGCGGTCGCGGTCACCTACAACGTGCCCGAGGTCCGGCAGCCGTTGCGCCTCGACGGTGCCACGCTCGTGGCGATCTATCTCGGCAAGGTGGCGAAGTGGAATGACGCGCGCATCGCCGCGCTCAATCCCGGCGTGGCGCTGCCGAGCCGCAACATCCTCGTGGTACGCCGCAGCGATGGCAGCGGGACGTCGTACATCTTCACCGACTACCTGGCATCGGTAAGCAAGGAGTGGGCGGCAGGTCCCGGCCGCGGCAAGGACGTGGCGTGGCCGGTCGGACTCGGCGCCAAGGGCAACGAGGGCGTGGCCGGACAGGTCAGGCAGCTGCCGGGGTCGATCGGGTACGTGGAACTCGCCTACGTCAAGCAGAACAAGCTCCAGTACGCCGCGATCCGGAACGCCGATGGCGAGTTCGTCGAGCCGTCGGTGGCGGGAGCGACCGCCGCGGCCGCCGGCAAGACCGCGAAGCTGTCGCTGAAGTCCGACTATCGAATCTCGATCGTGAATGCCCCGGGCAAGGCCGCGTACCCGATCTCTTCCTTCACCTGGATCCTGGTCTACCAGAACCAGGCCGATGGCGAGAAGGCGAAGAAGCTCACGGACTTCCTCACCTGGGCGCTCACGAAGGGCCAGTCGTACGTGGAAGCGCTCGACTACTCGCCGCTGCCCACCGACATGGCGAAGAGCGTCATTGCCCGGCTCGCCAGCGTGCGGGTGCTCGCCACGCGCTGACGGACCTCCGTTACACGGCTGTTACGTGTCGGTACACGAACCGTAACAGCCGCTGGAGAGCCTTCCTCTGTTCCTGGTTCGCTCACTCAGCGACGGAGATACACAGTGAAGGCTCTCTACGTTGGATTCCTCGGCGCCGCGATGCTCGCGTCGTGCGGCGGTGACTCGAAGCCCGCCGGTTCGGACAGCGGGTCCGCCGCGCAGCATGCGTCAGGGGGCGTGGACCTGAACGGCGCGGGCGCCACCTTCCCGAACCCTCTCTATTCGCGCTGGATCACCGATTACGCGGCGAAGAGCGGCGTGAAGATCAACTACCAGGCGATCGGGTCGGGCGGCGGCATTCGCCAGTTGCAGGAAGGCACAGTGGACTTTGGCGCCTCGGACGCGCCGATGACCGATGATGACATCGCCAAGGCGAAGGGCGGCGCCGTGATGCACGTGCCCATGGTGCTGGGTGCAGTGGCCGTCACCTACAACGTGCCTGGCATCACCGCTCCACTCCGCCTGACGGGTGACGTGGTGGCCGACATCTTCGCGGGCCACATCGTGAAGTGGAACGACGGGCGCATCGTCGCGACCAATCCCGGCGTCTCGCTGCCCGACAAGGCAATCCTCGTGGTGCACCGCAGTGACGGCAGCGGCACGACGTTCATCTTCTCCGACTACCTGAGCGCGGTGAGCGCCGCATGGGCCAAGGCACCGGGCAAGGGGAAGGAGCTGCAGTGGCCGGTGGGCCTGGGCGGCAAGGGAAACGACGGCGTGGCCGGGCAGGTGAAGGGAACGCCGGGGGCGATCGGCTACGTCGAGCTGGCGTACGCGAAGCAGAACGCGTTGCCGGTTGCCGCGCTGAAGAATGCGAACGGCGACTTCGTGACGCCGAGCGTTGAGTCGGCGACGGCCGCCGCAGCAGGCGTGGCGGCGAAGCTCCCCGCCAACACCGACTACCGCGTCTCGATCGCGAATGCCCCGGGCGCCGGCGCCTATCCGATCTCGTCCATGACGTGGATCCTGCTCTATCGCACGCCGACCGACGCGGTGAAGTCGAAGAAGCTCACCGACTTCCTTCGCTGGGCACTCACGGATGGACAGAAGTCGGCGGCGGCCCTCGACTACGCGCCCCTGCCCGCGGCGATCGCGAGCGCGGTGCTCGCGCGACTGGACTCGATCACCCCGTCCCCCGCGAAGTGAACACTGCCGATGCGGGCGATCGCGCCTACCGGGTGACGGTAGCCGCGATGGCCATGGTGGTTCCGCTGCTGCTGCTGCTGGTGTCCGTGGAAGTGGTGCGCGCCGGCTGGCCGGCGTTGCACCGCTTCGGCATCGCGTTCTTCACGCGCAGCGCGTGGGACGCGGTGAACGGCGACTTCGGCGCCGCGCCCGCGGTGTACGGCACCATCGTATCGTCCATCCTCGCGCTCGTGCTGGCAACGCCGCTCGCCGTGGGAAGCGCGCTGTTCCTCTCCGAGTTCGCGCCTCGCTGGCTGCAGCAACCGGTGGCGTTCCTGGTCGACCTGCTCGCGGCAATCCCGAGCGTGGTCTACGGGCTCTGGGGAATCCTCGTGCTGATCCCCTGGCTGCGGGAGACAGTGATGCCGTTCCTGGCCGACACGCTGAAGCTGGGCAACACGCCCCTCTTCAGCGGTCCCGCCTACGGCAACAGCATGCTCGCTGCGGGGATCATTCTCGCGATCATGATATTGCCCTATATCGCGGCCGTCACGCGCGAGGTGCTGCTGGCCGTGCCGCGCTCGCAGCGCGAGGCCGCGCTCGCTCTCGGTGCCACGCGGTGGGAGATGATCCGCGACGCCGTGCTTCCGCACGCGCGATCGGGGATCATCGGCGGCATCATCCTCGGGCTGGGGCGCGCCCTGGGGGAGACGATGGCCGTCACCATGGTGATCGGCAACACGCACGAGATCTCGGCGTCGCTCTTTTCGCCGGGCTACACGATGGCGTCGCAGATCGCGAACGAGTTCAGCGAGGCGACGAACGACATGCACATCTCCGCGCTGATGGCGGTGGGCGCCGGCCTGTTCGCGATCACGCTCGTGGTCAACCTGCTCGCGCGGTGGCTGGTGTCGCGCGTGGCGGGAGAGCGCACCGCATGACGCAATCCACGGCGGTCGTGCCCGGCGGGCGCCGGGTGCCGCGCAACGTCACGCGTCGCCGCGTGGTGAGCGCAGTGATGATCGTGCTCACCTATTTGGCGGCAGCCGCGGCGACGCTCCCGCTGATCTTCATCCTCGCCAACCTGCTGCGGCAGGGCGTGGGTTCCCTGCACTGGCACTTCTTCACCAGCATGCCGAAGCCCGTGGGCGAGGAAGGCGGTGGCATGGCGAACGCCATCGCGGGCACGCTGATGCTGATCACGATCGCATCCGCCATCGGCCTCCCGATTGGGATCGGCGCCGGACTCTTCCTGGCCGAGCAGCGCGGCACGCGCGTGGCCAACGTGGTGCGGTTCCTCTCGGACGTGCTGAACGGCCTGCCGTCCATCGTGGTCGGGATCTTCGCCTGGCAGCTGCTCGTGCGCCCCTTTCACCACTTCTCGGCGCTGGCCGGTGGGATCGCGCTGGCCGTGATGATGATCCCGATCGTCGCGCGAACCACCGAGGAGATGATCCGGCTGGTGCCGGTCTCGCTGCGCGAGGCGGCGCTGGCGCTCGGGTATACGCGCTGGCGCACGTCGCTGTCGATCGTGCTGCGTTCGGCGCTACCCGGGATCGTGACGGGCGCGCTGGTGGCGGTGGCGCGCATCGCCGGCGAGACCGCTCCCCTGCTCTTCACGGCATTCGGCAACCAGTTCTGGTCCACCTCCCCCGGGCAGCCGATCGCGGCGCTGCCACTGCAGATCTTCTCCTATGCGATCAGTCCCTACGACGACTGGCACGCCCAGGCCTGGGCCGGCGCGCTCGTCCTCATTGCGCTCGTCCTCGTCATCAGCGTCAGCGCCCGCTTCGCCACGCGCAGCCGGTATGGTCGCGGGCATGACTGAACTCGCGATGGGCGTGACGCTGCGCCCGCAGACGGGCGAGCACTCCGCCATCGCGTTGAGCGACGTGCGCCTCGAGACGCGCGGGCTCGACGCCTTCTTCGGCGCGACGCGGGTGGTGAAGGATGCGGCACTGCGAGTGTACGATCGCCAGGTGACCGCCATCATCGGCCCGTCGGGGTGCGGCAAGAGCACGCTCCTGCGCTGCCTGAACCGGATGCACGAGACGGTGGTGGGCGCGCGCGCCGAGGGCGAGGTGCTCTTCTCGGGCACGGACGTGTACAGTGGGGGGATGAGCGCGGTCACGGTGCGCCGTCACATCGGGATGGTCTTCCAGCGACCCACTCCCTTCCCCACCATGTCCATCCGGGACAACGTGGCAGCGGGCCTCAAGATTCTTCCGCGCGCGGACCGTCCCACGCGCAGCGGCACCGACGAGATCGTGGAGCAGGCGCTGCGTCGCGCCGCGCTCTGGGAGGAGGTGAAGGACCGCCTGAAGCAGGGCGCCGTGATGCTGTCCGGGGGCCAGCAGCAGCGGCTCTGCATCGCGCGCGCCCTGGCCACGCAGCCCGAGGTGCTGCTGCTCGACGAACCGACCGCGTCACTCGATCCCACGAGCACGATGCGCGTGGAGGAGCTGGTGTACGAGCTCCGCGCCGACGTCGCCGTGGTGATCGTGACACACAACATGCAGCAGGCGGCGCGCGTCTCCGACCGAACCGCCTTCATGCTCGCCGGCGAGCTGGTGGAGGTTGGGGCCACGAGCGCGATCTTCACGGCACCCACCGACGCACGCACCGAGGCCTATATCACGGGCCGGTTCGGATGACGGTTGCCGCCGAGAACTTCTCCTTCTGGTATGGGGAAAAGCAGGCGCTGCACGACATCACGCTCTCGATCGCCGACCGGCAGATCACGGCGCTGATCGGGCCGTCAGGATGCGGCAAGTCCACCTTCCTGCGCTCGATCAACCGGCTGCAGGAGCTCCTGCCGGGCACGCGCCACACGGGACTGATCGCGCTCGACGGGGAAGACATCCACGACCGGTCCATGGACGTGGTGGGGTTGCGCCAACGGGTGGGAATGGTCTTCCAGCGCTGGAATCTCTTTCCGAAGTCCATCTACGACAACGTGGCGTATGGCCCGAAGATCAATGGCGTGAGCGATCGCGAGGAGCTCGATGGCATCGTGGAGCGTTCGCTGCGTCGCGCCGCGCTCTGGGAGGAGGTGCGCGACCGGCTTCGCCAGTCGGCGCTCGGCCTTTCCGGTGGGCAGCAGCAGCGGCTCTGCATTGCGCGGGCGCTGGCCAACGATCCCGAGGTGCTGCTGCTCGACGAGCCGGCGAGCGCGCTCGACCCCATCGCGACGCAGCGCATCGAGGAACTCCTCTACGAACTGAGGAAGGACCTGTCGATCGTCATCGTCACGCACAACCTGCAACAGGCGGGTCGCGTCGCGGATTCCATAGCATTCTTCTATCTCGGCCGCCTGATCGAGGCCGGGCCCACCCAGCAGCTCTTCACCAGCCCGGCGCAGGAACAGACCGAGGCGTACATCACGGGGAGGTTCGGATGACCGGCACCGAGGGGTTCCGTCACTTTCACGACCAGCTGTCGCACCTCAAGCAGCGACTGCTCGACATGTCGGAGCAGGCGAAGGCGCTGCTCGACCAGTCGGTGGATGCCATGCTCACGCGCGACCTGTCCAAGGCCGAGGCGGTGGTGGCGGGCGACGCGGCGCTCGATGCACTCGAGCTCGAGGTGGAGGAAGCTGCGATCGCGCTGCTCGCGCTACAGCAGCCCATGGCGCGCGACCTCCGCTTCATCATCACCGCGATCAAGGTCTCGAGCGACCTCGAGCGCGTGGGCGATCATGCAGTGAACATCGCACAGAGCACGCTCCGGCTGCTGGCGACGCCGAGCATCGTGACGCCAATGCCCGAGATCACGGAGATGTCACGACGCGCGCGCCGGATGCTCAGCGATGCCCTCCTGGCGCTCGTGCGCTCCGACGGCGCGCTGGGCCGCGCCGTGTGCCGCGCCGACGATGAAGTGGACGCGATGCACAACTCCATCTTCCGCATCCTGCTCACGCACATGATGGGCGATGCGCGGACCATCAACGGTTCGCTCGAGCTGCTCCTGGTGAGCCGCAACCTCGAGCGCGTGGCCGACCTCGCCACCAACATCGGCGAGGACGCCGTGTACCTCGCTGAGGGGAAGCAGATCCGCCACGGGAACAGCGGGGAGTGAGGAGCTCGGGAGCTGGGGGCTCGGGAACTGCTACGGCAGCGGCTCGGCTACGAAGGCGAGCCACTTGCCGTCGGGGCTCACGGTGAGGCGGCTCGCCTTCTGCACGCCGGCAATGGTTCCCACGGGGCGCCACTGGGCGTCGCCGGTGGACCACTCGAGCAGCGTGTTGCCGCTGAGGCTCAGGGCGTGGTCGGCGGAGGTCCACGTGACGTAGTCGGCGCCGGGAGCCATCGCCACCAGCGTGACGGGAGCGGCGTTGGTCGCATCGAGGTCGAGCGACGTCAGCCAGGCACCGCGCGCCGAGTCGAGCTGGACATACGAGATGCGGCGGCGCGAGCCCGGCACGCGCAGCAGCGACCGGCCGATGTTGTGCGCGACCACTCGACCCTCGCCGGTCTTCGTATCGGCCACCTGCAATGAGGCTGGATTGCCGAGCACGAACAGCGCGAGCGTGTGGTCGTCCACCCACGCGTGGTACCCCACGGGCTTGATCCGCTCGAACACGAGAGCGTCACCGGTGCCGTCGAACCCCGTGCGCCAGAGTCGCTGCGTGGAGTCCTTCTCCACGCGAATCATGGAGAACCCCTTGCCGTCTGGAGTGAGGGTGGCGGAGTACTCACTCACGGGCGCGGTGGTCGTCACGCGGGTGGTCGCCTTCGTCGCCAGGTCCACACGCCAGATGTCGGCCTGCGCATCCTCGCGCGTGCTCGTGAAGAGCAGCGACTTGCCGTCAGCGGTGAAGGCGGGCTGGTTGTCGTAGCCGACGCGACTCGTGAGGTTCATCGGCGCCGCGAGCGGTTCCCCGCGCGTGGCCGGCAGCCGAAGCAGGTAGACGTCGGTGTTCGCCTGCGCGCCCGCGACAGTCGCGAGCGTGCAGAACGACAGCGCCAGGATCGAGGCTCGCGTGCTGTTCATGCGACGGTCTCCTATTCGAGTTCGATGAGGACGGTTCCCTTCTCGACGGCGGTGCCCGGCGTCGCATGCACCTGCCGCACGGTGCCGGCGGCGGGCGCGCGCAGTTCGTTCTCCATCTTCATCGCTTCCATCACGACCAGTCCCTGCCCTGCCTGGACCGCATCGCCCACCGCCACGTTCACGCGCACCACCAGGCCGGGCATCGGTGCGATGAGCGGCGCGGGGCCGAGTGCGCCCTGCGACTTGCGCGAGAGCTCGCGGATGGCGCGCGACCGCTCGTCGAGTGCCTCGACAGCGAAGCGATGGCCGTCGATCCAGAGGTCGTAGGATCCGCGCGGGCCCGTGCGCCGCGCGACCACGCGATGCACGGTGTTCCCGATCGTGAGCATCCGGATGGGCGTTCCCTCGAGCTCGGTCACGTGCGCCGACGAGAGTTCTCCACCGACGGTGACGTGAGTGCCGTCGAGCAGCACCTCGTGATCCTCGCCGTTCACGCTGACGATGTACTTCACGCGCCCTCCGGCCGTAGCTCGCAGACGGTCTCGACGTGCGCCGTCTGCGGAAACATGTCGAAGCCGAGCATGGAGACGATGCGATAGCGCGGCATGCGCGCCAGGTCGCGCGCGAGCGTCGCGGGATCGCAGCTCACGTAGATCAGCGACCTGGGGGCGACGACGACATCCTGCAGCACCTGCGACGCGAGCGCATCCATCCCGGTCCGCGGCGGGTTCACCAGCACCAGCGCAGCGGGCAGGGCGCCGGAGAGCTCGCGCTCGACCGCCCCCGCGATCGCTCGCGACCCCGGCGGCAGGCGCTCGGCGCAGCGCGCGGCAGCCTCGCGATCGAGCTCGATCGCCGTGACGCGCGCGCCCATCGCCGCCAGCGCAACGGCGGTGTCGCCCATTCCCGCGTACGCGTCTATGGCAGTTTCCGGCGCGATTGCGCGGGCGAGGCCGAGCACGTGCTCGCGCAGGCGGCCGGCCACGCTCTCGTTCACCTGCGTGAACGATGCGCCGGTGCGCGAGCCATCCAGCGACCGTGAGTGCAGCAGGCGGCGGCGCGACTTCTCGGGCTGCCACCAGAGCGCGACGATGCCCGGGAGCGCCGCGAAGAAGCGCTCGTGGTCGGGCCACGCACCCGCGCCCTCGATGAGCACCGACGCGCCCTCGGCGCCGAGCTGCACGGCGCCGCGAAGGGCTGGAACGCGAGGAAGGAACTCGCTGGCGGCTCGTATCGCCTTCCATGCCTCGAGCACCGGCTCCTCGGTGATTGGGCAGTCGGCAAGATCGAAGACTCCCACCGGATCATCGTAGCGATGGAGCCCCATCACCCAGCGTCCGCTCACCAGTCGCATGGCCAGGGTGAGCTTGCGACGGTAGCGCCAGGGACGGTCGCTCTCGCGCACGTCGGGCAGGCCCGCGTCGCGCTTTGCCACGCGCACGATGGCATCGCGGATGATCCCGCGCTTGGCATCGAGCTGCGCGTCGTAGGCGAGGTGCTGCAGCTGGCACCCGCCGCAACGGTCCACCACGTAGTGGCCGCACGCAGGCTCCACGCGGCGGTCACTCGGCTGAAGCAGTGATTCCATGCGCGCGTGCGCAAAGCGCTTGCCGGTGCGGTAGCGGACGCGCACGCGATCGCCCGGCGCCGTGCGCGGCACGAAGAGCACCAGCCCCTCGGTGCGTCCCACGCCCTCTCCGCCCGCCGCGATGCTCGCGATCTCCACCTCGCCGGTTGCGTCGCCGTCGCTCATCGCAGCCCCTCGGCGCGGGCGGTGCGCAGCCAGTTCGATGATTCCGTCGCCGGCGCTGCGCTGGTCGCCGAGGTGCCGGCGACCGGCGGCGCGCTGCGATCGCGCTCCGCGAACAGCGCCCCCGCGATGGCGGCAATGCGGACCTCCTCGGCGGTGGGCGCAACCGCGATCAGCGACGGAAGCCTCCGCTCGAGCCACTGGATCTCGATGGCGCCCGCCTTGAAGTCGGCGTCCTCCATCACGCGCACGTGAAAGTCGCGCGACGTCTCCACGCCCTCGATGGTGAGCTCGAGCAGCGCGCGATGCATCCGCTCCACCGCGGACTCGCGCGTGGGCGCCCAGACGATGAGCTTGGCGAGCATCGGGTCATAGAACAGCCCGACCTCGCTCCCCTCCTCGATGCCGCCGTCCCAGCGCACGCCGGGACCCGAGGGCACCTTGAGATAGGAGATGCGGCCCGTGGAAGGCAGGAAGCCGTTCGCGGCATCCTCCGAGGTGATGCGGCACTCGATCGCCCAGCCGCGCGGCACGATCTCGCTTTGCACGAAGGGCAGCTTCTCCCCGCTCGCGATGCGCAGCTGCCACTGCACCAGGTCGATCCCGGTCACGAGCTCGGTGACGGGATGCTCCACCTGGATGCGCGTGTTCATCTCGAGGAAGTAGAACTCCCCCTTCGCGTCGAGCAGGAACTCGCAGGTGCCGGCGTTCACGTAGCCCGCAGCCTTCGCGGCCGCCACTGCTGCGGCGCCCATGCGCGCGCGCAGCTCGGGGGATACCGCCACGCTGGGGGCTTCCTCGATCATCTTCTGGTGCCGACGCTGCACCGAGCACTCGCGCTCGCCCAGGTGGAGCATGGTGCCGTGCATGTCGCCGAGCACCTGGATCTCCACGTGCCGTGGACCCTCGATGTACTTCTCGACGTACACCGCGTCGTCGCCGAATGAATTCTTCGCCTCGCGCTGCGCCTGCTCCAGCGCAGTGGCGATCTCTGACTCGGCGCGCACCACGCGCATCCCCTTGCCGCCGCCGCCCGCTGCGGCCTTGAGCAGCACGGGGTAGCCGAAGGTGCGCGCGACCTCCATTGCCTCGGCGGCATCGCGGAGCGCGGTCGTGGTACCCGGCACCACGGGAGTGCCCGCGGCGATGGCGAGCGTGCGCGCCGCGGTCTTGCTGCCCATCGCGGCGATGGCCTCGGCGGGCGGGCCCACCCAGACGAGGCCTGCGTCACGCACCGCGCGCGCGAACCACTCGCGCTCGGAGAGGAAGCCGTATCCCGGATGCACCGCGTCGGCTCCCGTGCGCAACGCGGCCTGGATGAGGCGCTCCCCCACCAGGTAGCTCTCGGATGACGGCGACGCGCCGATGTGCACCGCCTCGTCCGCCTCGCGCACGTGCGGGGCGCGGGCATCGGCGTCGCTGTAGACCGCCACGCTGCGGATGCCGAGCTCGCGGCAGGCGCGGATGATCCGGAGCGCGATCTCGCCCCGATTCGCCACCAGGACCTTTTTCAGCATCAGAGCGGGATGTTTCCGTGCTTCTTCGGCGGATTCCGGTCGCGCTTGGTGCGCAGCGTCTCCAGTGCGTCGATCAGGCGCGGGCGCGTGTCACGCGGGTCGATGATATCGTCCACGTAGCCGCGGCCCGCCGCCACGTAGGGATTCGCGAACTTCTCGGTGTACTCGTTGACTCGCTCGTCCATGGCCTTCGCCGGATCATCGCTCTCGCCGATCTCCTTGCGAAAGAGGATCTCGACCGCGCCCTTCGGGCCCATCACCGCCACTTCCGCCGTGGGCCATGCAACATTGAAGTCGCCGCGAATGTGCTTCGACGACATCACGTCGTACGCGCCACCGTATGCCTTGCGCGTGATCACGGTGAGCTTGGGAACGGTGGCCTCGCAGTATGCATAGAGCAGCTTGGCGCCGTGCTTGATGATGCCTCCGTGCTCCTGCGCGGTGCCCGGGAGGAATCCGGGGACGTCCTCGAAGGTCACGATGGGAATGTTGAAGCAGTCGCAGAAGCGGATGAAGCGCGCGGCCTTGAGCGAGGCATTGATGTCGAGCACGCCGGCCAGCACCGCGGGCTGGTTGGCGACGATGCCCACGCTGAAGCCACCCAGGTGCGCGAAGCCGCAGAGGATGTTCCCCGCGTAGTCCGGCTGCACCTCGTAGAACTCGCCGTCGTCGATCACGCGACGGATGACGTCGTGCATGTCGTACGGCTTGTTCGGGTGGTCGGGGACCACGTCGAGCAGCGCCTCGTCGCGACGGTCGCGCGGGTCACGCCCCGTTCCCCGCGGCGGCTCCTCGAGGTTGTTCTGCGGCACGTACCGGAACAGCTCTCGAATGGCGCCGAGCGACGCGGGCTCCGAGTCATGCACGAAGTGCGCGACACCTGAGACGCCGGCGTGCGTGTCGGCGCCGCCGAGCTGCTCCATGGTCACGTCCTCGTGCGTCACCGTCTTCACGACGTTGGGGCCCGTGACGAACATGTACGACGTGCCGCGCACCATGTACGTGAAGTCGGTGATCGCCGGCGAGTACACCGCGCCACCGGCGCAGGGGCCGAGGATCGCGGAGATCTGCGGCACCACGCCCGAGGCGAGCGTGTTGCGGAGGAAGATGTCGGCGTAGCCGCCGAGCGACACGACGCCCTCCTGGATGCGCGCGCCGCCCGAGTCGTTGAGTCCGATGACGGGGGCGCCGTTGCGCATCGCCAGGTCCATCACCTTGCAGATCTTCTCGGCGAATGCTTCCGAGAGGGAGCCGCCGAGCACGGTGAAGTCCTGCGAGAAGACGTAGACCAGGCGACCGTTGATGCGGCCGTAGCCGGTGACCACGCCGTCGCCATAGACGCGCGTCTGCTCCAGGCCGAAGTCGGAGGACCGGTGCACCACGAAGCGGTCATATTCGACGAAGCTGCCCTCGTCGAGGAGCAGGTCCAGGCGCTCGCGGGCCGACAGCTTCCCCTTGTCGTGCTGAACCTTGAGCCGCGCCTCGCCACCACCGAGCTCTGCCTCGGCCCGCCGGCGCTCGAGGAGCTCGAGCTTCTCTCGCATGGTCATAAGCGGGAGAAGCTAGCGCCCGGGGCTACCGCGTACCAGCCGGATGGGGCGCTACGTGAGGTGACGTCGCAGGGTGTGCGCGAGCATCACGAGGGCTATGTGGCGGTGCAGGCCGGGCCAGAGGCGCCCCTCGTAGTCCTCGAGGCCCAGCTGGCCACGCGCCTCCTCGTAGAAGCTGCGGCGCGCATCGAGCCGGCTTGCAAGGCGGAGGAGCGACGCGCTCGAGAGCTCGTCCATTCCCCAGGCGTAGTAGTAGCTGGCCTCGTGCGCGGAGCCTGCGTCACGCACGCCGAACAGGTAGCCCGGCCTGTCGGCCGGTCGTCGCGCGGCCGTGATGCGCGAGAGGCGAATGCGGGCGATCTCGCGTGGACGCACGCCCGCGGCCGCCGCGCCCTCGTCCACGGGAGTCCAGCGCGCGCCGCGCAGCGAAGCGGCATCGGTGAGGGACGAGTCGCGCTGCGAGAGGTAGCGCTGGTTGCGGTGCTCGAGTGCGTCGAGCAACAGCGAGTCCGTGGAGAAGGCAGCATCCACCGCCACCGCGCTGGCCGGCACGCGGAGGCCGTGCGCGACATCCACCAGGTCGAGCGCGATGGCACCCGGCGAGGCGTAGGAGACGCTGGCGGGAATGCGGGCGCGCGTGCGGCGTGCCGCGTCGCCCGCCCACTCCGCGGGCAGGTAGAGGCGGGCGCCGAGTGGCCAGCTGCCAGAGCGGCCGGCGTAGTGCGCCGTGACCAGCCGCTGTGCGTTGAGCGCGCGCGCGCCGCCCGTGCGATGGCGCGCGACGCCCACGGAGCTGGACCCAGTCTTCCGCAGCAGCTCCTCGCCGATGACGATCACGCCCTCCTCGTCACTCGACTGCTCCGCGCTGCCCACGAGCGTGCGGATGCGCAAGGAGTTGAGTCGCTCCTCGTCCCACGCGGTGCGGGTGAGGAATTCCTGCAGCCGCTGCGAGCTGGTGCCGGCGTCGTGCGCGGCAATGCCGCTTGCGGTCTTGCTCGGAATGCTCGCCGCCAGGCCCCGGACGTAGGCCTCGAGGGCACGACGATTCTCGCTGCGCTTGAGCAGCGCGGCGAAGGGGGCGAGCTGGCGAGCGAGCTCGCCGGCGTCATTCATCGGCGCCTGGGTGCTGACGGGCCATGGGGAGGTGTGCATCGTCGGCAGTTGAGGTTGCACGAGTATGCGACCGGCCACGTGACAAAGACCTGCACCCAAAATGACAGTGTCGTAACCAGGGGGATCTCGGCGGACGCTGGGTGACGGCAGGCGCCCGAACAGCAACAGCTTTTGCCACGAATATCACCAAGCCGCTTCGCGGCTAACACGAATACGCGGGCAGTAATTCCCATGCACCTTGAAAAAAGAACGCCCCGCCGGTTCGGCGGGGCGTCCTGTTCCTGCTGGAGCGATGAGCCTACTCGCTGTCGTCCGCGTCCACGTCGAGGTCGGAGATGTCGGGGATCACGATCCCCTCTTCCTCGGACTCCATCGGGAGCACCTTGGACGGCGTCTCCGGGCGCGGCGGCTGATCGGCCGGCACGGCGGTGACTCCAAGCACGATGCGACGGTGAATCGGGTCCACTTCCAGCACGCGCATCTCGAGGTTCATGGTCTCGTAGACTTCGTCCGCCGGATTGTCGATCGTCTTGCCGTCCGGGGAGAGCTGCGAGATCGGGACGAACCCTTCGATGTCGTTGCCGATGTCGACCACGACGCCCTTGTCCATCAGGCGGACCACGGTGCCCTTGAGGTCGGTGCCGACGGGGTACGTCTCACCGATGCGGAGCCACGGATCCTCTTCGGCCTGCTTGAGGCCGAGCGAGATGCGCTTGTTCTCGGAGTCGATGTTCAGGATGACGACGTCGACCGCGTCTCCCTTCTTCACGACTTCGGACGGATGCTGGACTCGCTTCGTCCACGACATGTCGGAGATGTGGATGAGCCCATCGATGCCGGGCTCGATTTCCACGAAGGCGCCGAACGACGTGAGGTTGCGGACCTTGCCGTTGATGCGCGTGCCCACCGGGTACTTGAGGGGCAGCACGACCCACGGATCCTGCTCCGTCTGCTTCATGCCGAGCGAGATCTTCTCCTCGTTCGGATCGACCTTGAGCACCACCGCCTCGATAGTCTCACCGATGCTCACCAGCTTCGAAGGGTGCCGCACGTTGCGCGTCCAGCTCATCTCGCTGATGTGCACCAGCCCTTCGATGCCCGGCTCGAGCTCGATGAAGGCGCCGTAGTTCGTGATGCTGACGACCTTGCCCTGCACCCGCGTGCCGACCGGATACTTCTCGGCGACGTCCTTCCACGGGTAGCTCTGGAGCTGCTTGAGGCCGAGCGAGATGCGCTCGCGCTGCCAGTCGATATCCAGAACTTTCACTTCAAGCTCGGCACCAATGGAAACGAGCTCGGACGGGTGCGAGATCCTGCCCCACGACATGTCCGTGATGTGCAGCAGTCCATCCACGCCGCCGAGGTCGATGAACGCCCCGAAGTCGGTGATGTTCTTGACGACGCCCTTCCGGATCTGGTCCTTCTCCAGCTCCTTCATGAGCTTCTCGCGCTTGCCGGCGCGCTCGTTCTCCAGGATCACGCGACGGGACACGACGATGTTCCGGCGGCGCTTGTTCAGCTTGATGATCTTGAACTCGAACTTCTGGCCGAGGAGCTCGTCGATGTTCGGCACGCGCCGCAGGGCGATCTGCGAGCCGGGGAGGAACGCGTCGACGCCCATGAGGTCGACGACGACGCCACCCTTGATCTTCTTGACGAGCGTGCCTTCGACCGGCTGATCGTTCTCGTAGGCCAGACGGATGCGCTCCCACACGCGCATGAAGTCCGCCTTCTTCTTCGAGAGGACGACCGATCCCTCCTGGTCTTCCAGGTGCTCGAGGAGCACTTCGACTTCGTCGCCGATCTTGAGGTCGGGGAAGTCCTTGAACTCTTCGAGCGGAACGCTGCCTTCCGACTTGAAGCCGATGTCGAGCACGACCATGTTGTCGCGGATCTCGAGCACGCGCGCCTTGACGATCTCCCCTTCGTCGATCGACGCCATCGTGCCGTTGTACATCTCCATCATCGCTTCGAGCTCGTCGGGCGAGTAGCCCTCATCGTCGACGAGTTCCGGACGCAGGTTGGCAAGGGGGCGAAGCTGCGCGCGCTGTGCATCGCGCTTCTCGCGAGCCGTCAGTGCCGCCTTGTCGGTGAGGGTGTCGAGCTCAGTCATACTTGAAGAAGAATCTCCTAGATCGCGGATATTTTCGCTCGCCGCGGCGAGTCATGGGGGCTGCCATCGCACCAAGGCGGGGCGACGCAGAAACAGCTACACGGCGGTCAGCCCGGTAGCACAATGAGAGCGAACCTGTGAATCTACGCCGGCTCCGTGCCGACGTCAACCTTAAGTGACGCCGGGACGGTGACTTACGGCGCGAGCAAGGGCGACGATGCGCTCCACCTGCTCCGCCTGCGTGAGGTACGTCGTGTCCAGCAGCACGGCGTCCTTGGCCTGGACGGTCTGCGTGGCGTCCTTCGCGTCGCGCTGCACGATCAGGTCGGTCTCCCCGGCGATCTCGTCGTCCGTCGGCCGCCGGCCGAGCCGCTGGGTGAGACGGCGGCGGGCGCGCTCCCACGGGTCGGCGACGAGAAAGATCTTGAGCGACGCATCGGGAAAGACGGCCGTGCCCATGTCTCGTCCGTCGACGACGACGTCGTGCTCCACCGCCGCCTCCCGCACGCGCGCATTGACCCAGGCGCGCACCTCGGGTACCCGGGCAACCTGCGACACATGCTCCGTCACCGCGCTGCCGCGGATTTCCTCCTCCGCCGGCCGGCCGTCCACGAGCGCCGTGAAGGAGGTCTGCTCCGGACGCAGGGCGATCCTCGCCCCTTCCGCGACCATGCTGCCCGACGTCCAGCGATCGGGGGGTCGTCCGGTCCGCAAGAGCGCCGCGGTGAGTGCGCGGTAGAGGGATCCCGAATCGACATGCAGGAAGCCCAGCCGCTCGGCAACCCACTGCGACGTGGACGACTTGCCCGAGGCGGCCGGACCGTCGATCGCGATGACGGTGCGCGGCAGCGTGCTCACGGGCGCGTCACGGCCTCGAGGTCGTTCCAGAACCCCGGGTACGACACCGCGACGCAGTCGCGATCGTCGATGGCAATCTCGTTGCCGGGCAGCGTGGCGAGAATGCCGAACGCCATGGCCAGGCGATGGTCGCCATGCGTGATCACGGTGCCGCGCAGTGTCGGACGCGTGCCGCGCACAACGAAGCCGTCCTCGAGCTCCTCGGCGTCGGCGCCGAGTGTGCGCAGGTTGCCGACGACGGCGGCGATGCGATCACTCTCCTTC